>NZ_JACHIH010000013.1 GCF_014203125.1 Rhodopseudomonas rhenobacensis | reverse complement strand
TGGCGCAAGCGGCTGGGCGAAGAGCAACTCGCGGCGCTGTTGCAGGAGAGCCTTTCGGTGGCGCATCGCGCAGGCGCGCTGCAGACCAAGGATCTGCAGCGGGTGGTGGTCGACACCACCGTGCAGGAGAAGGCGATCGCGCATCCGACCGACGCCCGGCTCACCCACCGGGCGATCCAGAAGCTGGTCGATCTGGCCAAGCGCGAGGGCGTGGCGCTGCGGCAAAGCTATCTGCGGCTCGCCAAGCGCGCCGCGATCATGGTCGGGCGCTACACCCACGCGCATCAGTTCAAGCGCGCCCATCGCGCACTGAAATTCCTGCGCACCAGGCTCGGGCGGATCATCCGCGACATCCGCCGCAAGATCGAGGGCAACGCCGCGCTTGAAGATCGCTTCGCGCCGCTGCTCGATCTCGCGGTTCGGGTGATGCAGCAGGATCATCGCCAGCGCGGCCAGAAGGTCTATGCGCTGCACGCCCCGGAGGTCGAATGCATCGGCAAGGGCAAGGCGCGAAAGCCATACGAGTTCGGCTGCAAGGTCTCGGTGATCACCCCGGTCACCGCGCCGAAGGGCGGCCAGTTCGTGCTGCACGCCAAGGCGCTGCACGGCAATCCGTTCGACGGCCACACGCTGGGGCCGATCATCGCCGATCTGCAAACCCAGACCGGCGTCGAGGTGGAACGCATCCATGTCGACAAGGGCTATCGCGGCCACAGCTATCCGAACCGCTTCAAGGTCTGGATCTCCGGCCAGGTCCGCCGCGTCACCAAGGCCATCCGCCGCGAGATGAAGCGCCGCGCCGCGGTCGAGCCGGTGATCGGTCATCTCAAGGCCGACCACCGCATGGGCCGCAATTATCTCAAGGGACGCGATGGTGACCGCGCCAACGCCGTGCTCGCCGCCGCCGGCTTCAACTTCCACCTGCTGCTGCGCTGGTTCGAACGGCTTTTGCGCGCCCTGTTCGCCGCGCTCTGCCGCGTCATCGGATCGATGCAATACGCCTAAATCGGCGCGTGTCCGGGATCTTCACGGACGACCAAAAAACAGCTGTCATTCCGGGGCGCGAGAGGCCAAGCGAACCCGGAATCCAGTATTCCAGGGCGGTGAATACTAGATCCCGGGTTCGCTCGCAGCTTCGCTGCTCGCGCCCCGGGATGACAGCTTATTTGAGTTGAGCGCTCCGCCCAACTCGCCGGCCTGCGCCAAGTTCGATGGCGCTGCCGTCCGCTATTTCCGCACGCAGATCAGCCGCAGCACCGACGCCTTGGCGTCGCCGGCGGCGGCGGCGGCCGCCGGCACCGCGTTGTCCTTCAAGAAACCGCGCACCACATCGGCCGGCACCAGCATCGCCTGCGCCGGCGCGGCGCCATTCGCCGGGCCTGCGAACAGCACCGGCTTCAACAGCGCAAGCCCGGCGAATCTGCCGTCGGCATCGACCGCTGCAGCGCCGGAGAATCCCAGCCCCGGCGCCGGCGTCAGCGCCAGATCTCGGCCGGCACCGACCGGGGCGATCTGCGCCCGCACGCTGCTCGCCGCGGAGCCGCCGCCCTGGCTCTGCGGATCGGCGATGCCGAAAAGTTCGACGCTCGGCTTGGCGGCGCCACTGCCGAACCCGAGCGGCGCAAGCCCCTGCGCGCCATAGACCCGCAGCAGCGCCAGATCGTGCGCCTTGTCCTCGGCGACCTTCTCGGCGCGGCCGAGGCCGTCGACCACGATCGCCTGGCAGCCGTCGACTGCCTGGCGGTCGGCGAGGATCGCGCCGTCGGCGCCGACCACCACGCCGGTGGAATATTCTACCGCTTTCCGCGGCGGCGGCCCGGACGCCTGCGCGCCCGCCGGAAACGGCGTGAACGCGCTCGACATCGCGATCACCACCGGCTCCATGGTGCCCTCGGTGGCCTGGTCGTAGAGAATGGTGAGGATGCGGACCTCGGCGTCCTTGAAGGCGCCGCGGACGTAGAATTTCTTCAGCCCCTGGGTCCCCGACAGCACGAAGAAATCCGGCTTCACCGCGCTGTACTCGACCTTGCGGCCGGCCGGCTCCTTCTTCTCCTGCGCGGCGAGCTTGGCGGTGGAGGGCTCGGCCTCCTTGCGGCGGCTGAGCAGGATCTGGATGGTGCCGGTCGCGGAGCTCCATTTCGCGCCATTGGCGTCGCTCACCTGCTGCGGCACCAGCTTCAGCGGCAGCCCGAGCCGCGCGCCGGTCACAGGATCGCTGACCAGTTTCCAGCCGACATTGTCATGCGCCTTCTTGGCGACTTCCGCCAAGGTGCCGCGCTCCTGCGGATTGAGCACGCCGGTCGGCTTGCCGCCGCGGTCGGTCTGGAACGCCTTGATGGCTCCGACCATGCGCTCGGAGACCTCGCCGTTGATGGCGCCGTTGTAATGCCCGGCCCATGCCAGATCCGATTGAATTGCGGTGCGTTCGGCCTGCGCCATGGCGCTGGCGGTGTCGGCCGGGGTCTGCAGCCCCGGGCGGATCGCGATGGTGGCGACCGGCTTCGGCTTGCTACCATTGGTGGCTGGCGCCGGCGCCGGCGTTTGCGCCATGGCGCTGCCGACCGCGGCTGCGATCATCAGGGTTGCGGCGAGCATCGTTCTCATGACAATTCCTGCCTGCGTCTGCCGCGCAGCTAAGCACAAATGCTTGGTCGGCGACAGCATGGCGCGGGTTCATGACAAGGTGTCTTCCATCATGCTGAGCGGCGACGAACTCGAACGCTACGCCCGTCACATCGTGCTGCGCGAGGTCGGCGGCCCGGGCCAGGCGCAGCTGCAAGCGGCTTCCGTGCTGGTGATCGGCGCCGGCGGGCTCGGCGCGCCGTCGCTGATGTATCTGGCGGCGGCCGGAATCGGCAAGCTCGGCGTGGTCGACGACGACACCGTGTCGCTGTCCAACCTGCAGCGCCAGATCATCCACGCCACGCCGGACATCGGCCGCAGCAAGGTCGACAGCGCCGAGGACCGCATCACCGCGCTCAATCCGCATGTCCGCTTCGTCCGCCACCCGATGCGGATCGACGCCGACAACGCGCTGGCGCTGATCGGCGGCTACGACATGGTGCTCGACGGCTCGGACAATTTTTCCACGCGCTATCTGGTCTCCGACGCCTGCTATCTGGCGAAGAAGCCGCTGATCACCGGCGCGCTCGGGGTGTTCGACGGTTCGCTGACCACGATCCGCGCGCATGAGAGGAATGCCGACGGCGAACTCAACCCGACCTATCGCTGCCTGTTTCCGGAAGCGCCGCCACCCGGCACGGTGCCGAGCTGCCAGGAGGCCGGCGTGCTCGGCGCGTTGGCAGGCGTGCTCGGCTCGATGATGGCGCTGGAGGCGATCCGCGAGATCGTCGGCTTCGGCGAAGGCCTGGTCGGCCGCCTCTTGATGATCGACGCCCGCGCGATGCGGTTCGAAACCTTGCGCTACAACCGCGACCCGGAAAATCCCTTGAACGGCGATCAGCCAACGATCGTGGATTTAAGCGGCCACGAATGAGGGCAACTTGATGCGTGCCCCGGACGCGGCGCACGACGCCGCTCTTGCGGCGGCGTGCGCTGCAGAGCCGGGGCCGTTACGAAACGCAACGCTTGGAACGGTCCCGGGCCTGCGGAGCAGCGCTTCGCGCCGCACCGCGCCCGGGACACGTGCACTCGTCGTTACGCCGTCTTGCGCTTCTCGCTGTCGAGATGCACCAGGTGATCCGCCGGATAGCGGCCGCCGGCGGCGACGTCGGGCGGGAACGCGCTGGCGAGTTTCGCCAGATGCGCCACCGAAACCTGCAGCTCATCGGCGACCTCGCGCAGCCGCTCCACCAGCGCCAGATTGGCGTCGAGATTGGCGCCGGAGAACCGCGGGCTGACGCTGCGGAAGTCGCGCGGAGCGGAGTGGTCCTTCTGCCAGTGCCCGCTGATCAGGCCGCGCGACAACACGCCATAGGCGGTGACGCCGATGCCGAGCTCGCGGCAGGTCGGCAGGATGTCGGCCTCGATGCCGCGTGAAAGCAGTGAATATTCGATCTGCAGATCGGCGATCGGGTGCACCTTGGCGGCGCGGCGGATGGTGTCGGCTCCCACTTCCGACAGCCCGATATGTTTGACATAGCCAGCCTGCACCATCTCGGCGATCGCCCCGACGGTGTCCTCGATCGGCACGTTGGGATCGAGCCGTGCCGGACGGTAGATGTCGATATGGTCGACGCCGAGCCGGCCCAGCGAATAAGCCAGAAAATTCTTCACCGCCAGCGGACGGCCGTCATAGCCGGTGAAGCCGCGGGCGGGATCGCGCAGCGCGCCGAATTTGACGCTGAGTTCGAAGCTGTCGCGGGCGCGGCCGGCCACCGCCTCGCGGATCAGCAGTTCGTTGTGGCCGATGCCGTAGAAATCGCCGGTGTCGAGCAAGGTGATGCCGGCGTCGAGCGCGGCATGGATCGTGGCCATGCTCTCGCCGCGGTCGGCCGGGCCGTAGAAATCCGACATGCCCATGCAGCCCAGTCCAAGGGCCGAAACCGTGGGGCCAGTTCGGCCGAGTGCGCGCTTGTCCATGATCAGTCTCCGAAAGCTGCGGCGGGGCGATCCGCGCCGTTTGCCTGACTGATATGGCGCGGCGATGAGGCGACGATAAGCTGGACAATGCCGAAAGGCTTGTTCAGTATGGCGCACAATGTCCGACCTCGACCTTCGCGATCTGGCCGCCTTCGTCGCGGTCGCCCGCACCAAGAATTTCCGCCGCGCCGCGCTGGAAAGCGGCGTCTCGGTGTCCAGCCTGAGCCAGCGGCTGCGCGACATCGAGGAACGGCTGGGGGTGCGGCTGCTCAATCGCACCACCCGCAGCGTGGCCTTGACCGAGGCCGGCGAGGTGCTGCTGGCGCGGGTCGGTCCGGCGCTGCACGACGTCGACGCGGCGCTGGACCAGGTTCGCGGGTTGCGCGACGTGCCGGCCGGGCGGCTGCGCATCAACGCCCCGGCGCCGGCGGTCGATCTGGTGCTGGCGCCGATGGTGACGCCGTTCCTGCAGGCCTATCCGCAGATCGAACTGGAGATCGTGGCGCAGACCTCGCTGATCGACATCGTCGAAGCCGGCTTCGACGCCGGCGTGCGCTATGGCGAGCATCTGGCGCAGGACATGATCGCGGTGTCGCTGGGGCCGCCGGAGCGCTTCGTGGTGGTGGCGTCGCCGCATTATGTTGCGCAGCATGGCGCCCCGCAGCAGCCGCAGGATCTGTTGGCGCAGTGCTGCATCCGGATCCGGTTCGAAAGCGGCGCCACGCCGGACTGGGAATTCGAGAAGGCCGGCCGCGTGGTCCGGGTGATGCCGCGCGGGCCGCTGGTGGCGAGCTATTCCCAATTGGCGATCCGCGCCGCGCGGGATGGGCTGGGCTTCTTCGCGACCTTCGAGGGCTACGTCCGGGACGACATCGCCTCGGGCGCGCTGGTCGGCGTGCTCGACGACTGGTGCGAGCGGTTTCCCGGGCCGTTCTTGTACTATCCGAGCCGGCGCCAACCGCCGCCGGCGCTGGCGGCATTCATCGGCTTCGTGGCGCAGTGGCGGAAGCGGGGAAGAAGCGCCGTCTCTTCAGCCTGCCCTGGAGGGGGAGGGTGAAAACGCGCGGGGGCCGGGACAGCAAGCCTCACAGCATATGCGGTAGCACGCGGTCCGGCGGCTTGTGATTGTCGAGGAAGGTGCGGATGTTGATGATCACCTTCTCGCCCATCTCGACCCGGCCCTCGATGGTGGCGGAGCCCATATGCGGCATCAAGACCACTTTGCCCTGCTTGGCGAGCCGCACCAGCTTCGGATTGACCGCGGGTTCGTTCTCGAACACGTCGAGCCCGGCGCCGGCGATATCGCCTGACTCGATCAGCTTGGTCAGCGTCTCCTCGTCGATCACCTCGCCGCGCGCGGTGTTCACCACATAGGCGTCCTTGCGGATCAGCTTCAGCCGCCGCGCCGACAGCAGATGGAAGGTCGCGGGCGTGTGCGGACAGTTCACCGAGATGATGTCCATCCGCGCCAGCATCTGGTCGAGGCTCTCCCAATAGGTCGCGCTCAATTCGTCGGCGATCTTCGGCGCCACCGGGCGGCGGTTGTGATAATGGATCTGCAGCCCGAAGCTGCGGGCGCGCCGCGCCACCGCCTGGCCGATCCGGCCCATGCCGATGATGCCGAGCCGCTTGCCGCCGAGCCTGCGCCCCAGCATCCAGGTCGGCGACCAGCCCGCCCAGTCCTTGCCCTCGGTCAACAGCGTGGCGCCCTCGATCAGCCGGCGCGGCACCGCCAGAATCAGCGCCATGGTCATGTCGGCGGTGTCTTCGGTCAGCACTTTCGGGGTGTTGGTCACCGTGATGCCGCGGGCGTGCGCCGCCGCGACGTTGATATTGTCGATGCCGTTGCCGAAATTGGCGATCAGCTTCAGCCGGCAGTCCGGCTGCTGCAAAATCTCTTCGGTGAGTTCGTCGGTGACGGTCGGCACCAGAATGTCGGCGGTGCGCACCGCCTCGGCCAAGGCCTCCGGGCTCATCGGCTCGTCGTCGAGGTTGAGGCGGGCGTCGAACAGTTCGCGCATCCGGGTCTCGATCGAGTCCGGCAGCTTGCGGGTGACGACAACCAGAGGCTTTTTCTTAACCGACATGTCCTGCTCTCAACGGGCCGCAGCTGGTGCGGCGAAGCCTGCTTCGTCCCTGCCGCAACGCCGTCAAGCCCCAGTTCTCAGGCGAGTTGTCGCTCGCCCCGGCCGACCTGCCCGCCCGTCGGCTGCCGGTTGGATCCGCCAACCCGAACAATCCGACGCGTCGCGTTCAGGTCTCATTAACCCGGTTGCTGGAAACTGCAGCGCAATGCGATCGCGGCAATTTCGAGCGGTGGCCCATGGGTTTGCGGAGCGGCCGTCGTCGCGGGCTGCCGACGGTCGGTCCTCTCTAGCAGAAGGCCGGGCCAAGACAAGAACCCAAGAGGGCTTAAGTCCCGACATTCGAAACCGCCGGATTCGCGGCAACTACGCGGGATGCGTCGCAGCAACGGGCGGACCCCGCGGACGGTCGCCGGCGGCGGCGGCCGCCTTTCCTCAAGACTGAAGTAGCGCGCGGCAGGAGACGGGGCGATGGCGTTGAGGCAGTTGATGGTTTCTCTGGCGTTGGCGGGCGCGGTGCTGGGCTGTGCGGCGAGCGCCGGGCAGGCGGCGACGAATGCCGTCCCGACTTCGGCCAGCGGCCTGCCGATCCCGCGCTATGTCAGCCTGAAATCCGACCATGTGAACGTCCGCGCCGGCCCGACCAAGGACAATGACGTCGCCTGGGTCTACACCCGCTCCGGGCTGCCGGTGGAAATCACCGCCGAATACGAGAACTGGCGCCGGGTGCGGGATTCCGAAGGCGCCGAGGGCTGGGTCTATCATTCGCTGCTGTCCGGCCGCCGCACCGCGGTGGTGACGATGAAGAGCAAGGAAGAGTTGGCGCCGCTTTACGACAGCGCCAGCGCCACCAGCCCGGTGGCGGCACGGCTGCAGGCCGGCGTGGTGACCCAGGTCAAGCGCTGCGCGCAGGGCTGGTGCCGGGTGATCGGCACCGGCTTCGACGGCTGGATCCAGCAGGAGCGGCTGTGGGGCGTCTACGCCGACGAAAAGGTGGATTGAGAGGGCGGAATGCCTGGCCAGGCTCGGAGCGAAAGCGTCAAACTGATTGCGAACTGGTTCAACACCGTATCGGCAGCCCTCATTACGGTCGGCGTTTTCACGCCCTTGGCGGTGACGATTTACGGGATTGGCGATCCGCCGCGGAACTCCAACCTTCTGGATGGACTGCCGATTATTTGCATCGGCGGCTCCTGGCTCCTACATTGGTCAGGTCAGTGGTTTCTCCGAAAACTGGATGACCCGGATGACGCACAATGACATCATGGTTCTGGCGTGGCCGGCCATCGGCGTCGCGGCGATGTGCCTGTTCGGCTGGTTTATGTCGCGCTGGATCGACCGCACATACCCCAGGAAACCTGCGACCTCGGCAGCAGTCACCAATGGCACTTCGATGCCGGCGGGTCACCTCAAAGGAAGCGCAAAGCTGGCCGCATCGGTAAGTGGGGTGATGCCCGTGGCCTACGCCAATCGCGGTCCCGAGCCGGTGGAAGGCCTGGATCAATTAGGCGAGCGCTTGGCGCGACTGCAGGCAGACAGCACGCGCCACGGCCTCGATATCAAGCGGATCGAGGCTCTGATCGAACAAAAGCTCAACGTCCACCAGTCGTCACCGAGCAGCCCCTAGCAGCGCTCGCGCGCCGCTCAGCTGATCTTGCGCAGCCGCACCACCATGTCGACCCGGCTGATCTCGTAGCCGGCCGGCACCGCCGGCAGGTTCTGCATCGAGACGTGGGTGACCGGAATGTCGACCAGCTCGTGGTTGTTCTCGAGGTAGAAGTGGTGGTGCTGGGTGACGTTGGTGTCGAAATAGGTCTTGGTGCCGTCCACGCTGACCTGCCGCAGCAGCCCCGCATCGGTCAATTGATTCAAGGTGTTGTAGACGGTCGCGAGCGACACCGGGACCTTCGCCTGGGTGGCTTCCTCGTACAGCATTTCGGCGGTGAGATGCCGCGCGCCCTTGCCGAACAACAGCCAGCCCAGCGCCATCCGTTGCCGGGTCGGCCGCAGCCCGACCGATTGCAGCATTTCGTTGACGTCGTGCCACGGGCAGCCGGTCAGCTGCGCATGCTGCTGATGAGGGGTGTCCTCCGCCGCCGGTTCGGCCCGGAAGAACCCGAAGCTTTCGCTGCTGTCTCGCATATCCACGTCGGCATCCGCCCCGTTGTGTAAGTCCGACTTGACTATAAGAAGCATTAGACCCTCGTGCAAGTTTTTCGCATCTGCGAGCCGTCGGACGATATGCCTAGGACAACCCCGTGGTTAGCCGCTTTGCGGTGTCACACGGCTGTGATAGAGAGCGCCCGTTCGCTTTGACGCATTCAGCAGAAGCGGAAAGCAGGTCTTGCTAAAAACAGGCTTCGTGCCCGGCGCGAAGCCATTGGCGGCACTCGCTTTGAGGATCTTCGCCGCCCTCGGGCGCGGACCCGTGCACATGCTGGAACACTTCGAAATTGAAAAGGTAACGCAGCATGCGGGATCGACGCGCCAGTTACGAATATGAGGATCTGCTGGCCTGCGGCCGCGGCGAGCTGTTCGGCCCGGGCAACGCCCAGCTGCCGCTGCCGCCGATGCTGATGTTCGACCGCATCGCCGAGATTTCCGAGACCGGCGGCGAATTCGGCAAGGGGCTGATCCGCGCCGAACTCGAGGTGAAGCCCGACCTGTGGTTCTTCGGCTGCCATTTCAAAGGTGACCCGGTGATGCCGGGCTGCCTCGGGCTCGACGCGATGTGGCAATTGGTCGGCTTCTTCCTCGGCTGGTCCGGCGGCATCGGCCCCGGCCGCGCGCTCGGCCTCGGCGAACTGAAATTTTCCGGCCAGGTTCAACCGAACATCAAGAAGGTCGTGTACAATATCGACATCAAGCGGGTGATGCGTTCGAAACTGTGGCTCGGCATTGCCGACGGCACGTTGTCCGCCGATGGCGAGATCTTCTATCGGGCCAAGGATCTGAAGGTCGGCCTGTTCAAACAGACCGCGGCGGTGCAGCCGGCGGCGTGATCGGGCCGGGTTCCGCCACACGGTGGCCATCACTTCGACAGGCTGCTGCGAGACAGGCGTGCTAACCGGGGGCCGGCTGCTACGAAAATCCGGCTTCACCGACTCTGGGTTCCAACGATAATTGACCCTGCAACGATAATGGAATGGACGAGGCGATCATGAGACGGGTTGTGGTCACGGGGATGGGCATTGTCTCGTCGATCGGTAACAACACGCAGGAAGTGCTGGCCAGCCTTCACGAGGCGAAGTCGGGCATTACCCGTGCCGAAAAATTCGCCGAGCTCGGCTTCCGCTCCCAGGTGCAGGGCCAGCCGACGCTGAACCCGGCCGACACCGTCGACCGCCGCGCGATGCGCTTCCTCGGCGAGGGCGCCGCCTGGAACCACGTCGCGATGGAGCAGGCGATCCAGGACTCCGGGCTCACCCCGGAGGAAATCTCCGACGTCCGCACCGGCATCATCATGGGCTCCGGCGGACCCAGCGCCCGCACCATCGTCGAAGCCGCCGACATCACCCGCACCAAGGGCCCGAAGCGGGTCGGCCCGTTCGCGGTGCCGAAGGCGATGAGCTCGACCGCGTCGGCGACGCTCGCCACCTGGTTCAAGATCAAGGGCGTCAACTATTCGATCTCCTCGGCCTGCGCGACCTCGAACCATTGCATCGGCAATGCCTACGAGATGATCCAGTGGAACAAGCAGGACGTGGTGTTCGCCGGCGGCTGCGAAGAGCTCGACTGGTCGCTGTCGAACTTGTTCGACGCGATGGGCGCGATGAGCTCGAAATACAACGCCACGCCCTCGACCGCGTCGCGGCCCTATGACGTGTCGCGCGACGGCTTCGTGATCGCCGGCGGCGCCGGCGTCATCGTGCTGGAAGAACTCGAACACGCCAAGGCGCGCGGCGCCAAGATCTACGGCGAAATCATCGGCTACGGCGCCACCTCGGACGGCTACGACATGGTCGCCCCGTCCGGCGAAGGTGCGGAGCGCTGCATGAAGATGGCGCTCGCCACCACCGGCGGCATCAAGATCGATTACATCAACCCGCACGCCACCTCGACGCCGGCCGGCGATCCGCCGGAAATGCAGGCGATCCGCGCGGTGTTCGGCACCGGCGAGGCCTGCCCGCCGATCTCCGCCACCAAGGCCTTGACCGGGCATTCGCTCGGCGCCACCGGGGTGCAGGAGGCGATCTATTCGCTGCTGATGATGCAGAACGGCTTCATCTGCGAAAGCGCCAACATCACCGAACTCGATCCGGTGTTCGCCGACATGCCGATCGTGCGCAAGCGGATCGACAACGTCAAAGTCGGCACCGTGCTGTCCAACTCGTTCGGCTTCGGCGGCACCAACGCCACGCTGGTTTTCAAGCGGATGGACGCGTAAGTTCTCTGAACCTCTCCCCGCCCTTTGCGGGACCCACCGCGGGCAGTGATCCCTCATGGTGAGGAGGCGCTCTGGGCGCCGTCTCTGACCATGGGATATTGAACATCTCATCCTTCGAGACGCCCGTCTCCGCCCTTTGGGCTCCGCCGGGCTCCTCAGGATGAGGGCCCGAGCCGAGAAAGCGACGAAATATGCAACAATTGATGCAGGGCAAGCGCGGCTTGATCATGGGGGTCGCCAACGATCATTCGATCGCGTGGGGCATCGCCAAGGCGCTGGCGGCGCAGGGCGCCGAGCTCGCCTTCACCTATCAGGGCGATGCGCTCGGCAAGCGGGTCAAGCCGTTGGCGCAATCGCTCAACGCCGAACTGGTGCTGCCCTGCGACGTCGAAGACATCGGCAGCGTCGACGCGCTGTTCGAGGCGGTGCGTGAAAAATGGGGCGGGCTCGACTTTCTGGTCCACGCCATCGGCTTTTCCGACAAGAACGAGCTGAAGGGCCGCTACGCCGACACCACGCGGGAGAATTTCTCCCGCACCATGGTGATCTCCTGCTTCTCCTTCACCGAACTTTGCAAGCGCGCCGCGCTGCTGATGCCGCAGGGCGGCTCGATCGTCACGCTGACCTATGGCGGCTCGACGAGGGTGATGCCGAACTACAACGTGATGGGCGTCGCCAAGGCCGCGCTGGAAGCCAGCATGCGCTACCTCGCCTCGGATTTCGGCCCGCAGGGCGTCCGCGTCAACGCGATTTCCGCCGGCCCGATCCGCACGCTGGCCGGCGCCGGCATTGCCGACGCGCGGCAGATGTTCAACTACCAGCAGCGCCACGCGCCGCTGCGCCGCACCGTCACCATCGACGAGGTCGGCGGCTCGGCGCTGTATCTGCTGTCGGATCTGTCGAGCGGCGTGACCGGCGAAATCCACTTCGTCGATTCCGGCTACAACATCATCTCGATGCCGCAGCCCGACGCGCTGAAGACCGTCGACGAAGCCGAAACCGCCGCCGAAAAGCAACGCGCCGCGGCGCTGGCGGCGAAGTAGTTTCCCGGCTCGGGCACCGCGCTGCTACCCAACCAACGGTCATCCCCCGCGAAAGCGGGGGACCCAGTATCCCAGAGCGCCCGCGTTCATCGCAGCCGCTCTGCAATACGGGGTCGCCCGGTCAAGCCGGGCGATGACGGCTGTTTGTGGAGCACCGGCGTCCCACTCAATCCTGCTTGATCATCTTGTGTTGATGTTTTCCGTGCCCCGGACGCAGTGCACCGCGCCGCTGTTGCGGCGTGGTGCGCTGCAGAGCCGGGGCCGTTACGGCGGCAGCGCTTGCGACGCTCGCGGCAGGCCGCAGCCCTTGCAACGGTCCCGGCTCGCCGCGCAGCGCTAACGCGCTGCACCGCGTCCGGGACACTGGACGCCGGCTTGTCTCGGCTGACGCAACAGCCGATAATGCCTCGCAACAGGTGCAACCCGGAGGCGCGCGATGAGCTGGATGCCCGACAACGATCCGGTGCTCGGCGATCCCGCCTCCTGCGACGCGCTGCAATTGGTGATCGTGCCGCGCACCCGCGACCTCGGCGACGGCTTTCTGGTCCGCCGCGCGCTGCCGCACGGCAAGCGGCAGATGGTCGGCCCCTTCATCTTCTTCGATCATTTCGGCCCGGTGCAGTTCATCGCCGGCAAAGGCATGGACGTGCGGCCGCATCCGCATATCGGGCTCGCCACCGTCACCTATCTGTTCGACGGCCGGATCCGGCATCGCGACAGCGAGGGCAACGTCCAGGACATCGAGCCCGGCGCGATGAACCTGATGACCGCCGGCCGCGGCATCGCGCATTCCGAACGTACCCCGGACGCCCCGCGCCGCGACGGCCAAAACATGCTCGGCCTGCAAAGCTGGATCGCGCTGCCGCAGGGCGCCGAGGAGATTGCGCCGTCGTTCCAGCACTACGCCGCGGCGAGTCTTCCGACCTATTCCGACCGCGGCATTTCGGCGCGGCTGATCGCGGGCCGCGGCTTCGGCCTGCAATCCCCGGTGGCGATGGTGTCGCCGTGGTTCTACGCCGAAGTCAGCGTCGAGGCTGGAATCAGCGTCCCGCTCGATCCCGACCACGAAGAACGCGCGATTTATCTGGTCGAAGGCGCAGTCGAGATCGCGCGCGAGCGGTTCGAAGCGCCGCGGCTTCTGGTCTTCCGCCCCGGCGACCGCATCACCGTGCGCGCGACGCTGCCAACCCGGATGATGTTTCTCGGCGGCGACGCGCTGGAAGGCCCGCGCTACATCTGGTGGAATTTCGTCTCCTCCAGTAAAGAGCGCATCGAACAGGCGAAGCAGGACTGGAAGTCCGGCCGCTTCGCCGCCGTGCCGAACGAAACCGAATTCATTCCGCTGCCGGAATGACCGTGCGCCGACCGCTCCGTCGGCAAGCGCGCGCTCCTGAAAGTCCTGCCCATGTCGACGATGCTGTCCAGCGATCTGCCCTTGCCGAAAATCGGACGCGGCAAGGTCCGCGACATTTATGATGCCGGCGACGACCGCCTGCTGTTGGTCACCACCGACCGGATCAGCGCCTTTGACGTGGTGATGGCCGAGACCATCCCGTTCAAGGGCGCGGTGCTGACCCAGCTCAGCGCCTGGTGGTTCGGCCAGCTCGGCGGCGTGGTGCCGCACCACATGATCAGCGCCGACATCGACGCCATCATCGAAGCGTTGCCGCAGCTCGCTGCGCACCGCGCGGCACTGGCCGGCCGCACCATGCTGTGCCGCCGCACCACGGTGTTTCCGATCGAATGCGTGATCCGCGGCTATCTCACCGGCTCGGCCTGGAAGGAATATTCCGCCTCCGGCACGCTGGCCGGCGAGACGCTGCCGGCGGGGCTTCTTGAAAGCGCCAAGCTCGAGCCGTGGATCTTCAGCCCGGCCACCAAGGCGGAGACCGGCCACGACGAGAACATCACGGTGACGCGGATGGCCGAGCTGATCGGCGCCGAGACCGCCTACATGCTGGAGAGCATGAGCCGCGCGGTCTACACTCAGGGCGAGACCATCGCCCGCGAGCAGGGCATCATCATCGCCGATACCAAATTCGAATTCGGCCGCGACGCCGAGGGCCGCATCATCCTGATCGACGAAGTGATGACGCCGGATTCCTCGCGGTTCTGGGCCGCCGCCGCCTATCAGCCGGGCCGCTCGCAGCCCTCCTTCGACAAGCAGCCGCTGCGCGACTATCTCGACGCCGAGCGCCGCGCCGGGCGCTGGAACGGCGAGGCGCCGCCGCCGCCGTTGCCGCAGAGCGTGATCGAGGCCACCAGCCTGCGCTACCGCGACGCCTACCGCCGGCTCACCGGCGCCGAGCTCGCCATCGCCTGACCAATCAAAGCGACAAGCCCCCAGGGCTGATATCAACGGGAGCAACAGCATGAAGAGCAGCGACACGGTTCTAGTCGAACGCGACGGGCCGGTGACCATCGTTTCGATCAACCGGCCGCATTGCCGCAACGCCGTGGACGGGCCGACCGCCAAGCTGTTGTTCGACGCCTTCCTGGCCTTCGAGGCCGACGATACCGCCTCGGTCGCGGTGCTGAGCGGCCGCGGCGGGCATTTCTGCGCCGGCGCCGACCTCAAGGCGGTCGCCGAGGGTGACTTGCAGAAGAAGGCCGAGATCGGCGGCCACGGCACGCTGGCGCCGATGGGGCCGAGCCGGCTGCGGCTGAGTAAGCCGGTGATCGCCGCGGTCGAGGGCTATGCGGTGGCGGGCGGGCTCGAATTGGCGTTGTGGGCCGACATGCGGGTGGTGTCCGACGACGCCACCTTCGGGGTGTTCTGCCGCCGCTTCGGCGTGCCGCTGATCGATCTCGGCACCGTGCGGCTGCCGCGGCTGATCGGGCAGTCGCACGCCATGGACCTGATCCTCACCGGCCGGCCGGTGTCCGGCATCGAGGCGCACCGCATCGGGCTCGCCAACCGGCTGGTGCGGCGTGGCGAGGCGGCGGCACATGCCATCACCATCGCCAAGGAGATCGCGCAGTTTCCGCAGGCCTGCCTGCGCGCCGACCGCGCCTCCACGATCGGGCAATGGGAGCTGCCCGAGGAAGACGCGCTGTTCGCCGAGACCCGCGGCGGCCTCGCGGTGATCGCGTCGGGCGAGAGCGCGGAAGCCGCGGCGCGCTTTGCCGCCGGCGCCGGCCGCCACGGCGCGTTCGACACCGGGGCCGGCGCGTGAGCCGGCCGCGCAAATCGGTGGCCGAGATCGAGGCGCTGCTGTTGGACGACGTCCGCCGGCAGCGGCATTGCGACAAGGTCGCCTATATCGAGATCCGGCTGTGCGAGCCGGACGAGGACAGCAACGGCGCCAACTGGACCGTCGCGGTGGTCGACAACGGCCAGTGCAGCCGCGAATTCGCCGGCGCCGCCGTGATGGTGGCGATGGACCGGCTGCAGCGCGAATTCGACGCGATCGCGGAGTAGGCGCGGCGTCCCGTGCTCGTGCCCCGGACAAAGCGCAGGCGCCGCCCTTGCGGCGCGTTGCGCTGCAGAGCCGGGGCCGTTGCGTGGGCAGCGCTCGGGACGGTCCCGGCTCGCGCCGCAGCGCAAGCGCGCTGCAACGCGTCCGGGACACGCCGAAATAAAGAGCCGTCATTCCGGGGCGCGAGGGCGTAAGCCCGAGCGAACCCGGAATCCAGTATTCCAGGGCGGTGCGTACTGGATCCCGGGTTCATTCGCAGCTTCGCTGCTCATGCCCCGGGATGACAGCCTGCTATTTGGGACGCGCATCGCTCCGTCCAGAGGTCAGCCCGAGGCAACCCAGCGCGACAGCTTGAATCGAAAAACTACGACGCCTGCTTCTGTTCGACGTCGCCGTTGGCGAGCAGGTGGATCAGCGCGCGCTTGATCGCGGCCTGCCTCGTCGGCGCGGTGATCTGCGCGCCCAACAAATCGGTGACGTAGAACACGTCGCGGGCGCGTTCGCCGAAGGTCGCGACATGGGCCGAGGCGATGTTGAGGTTGAGCTTCGAGATCGAGGTGGTGAGCTGATACAACAGCCCGGGCCGGTCCAGCCCCGACACTTCGATCACGGTGTAGCGCTCCGACCACTGGTTGTTGATCGCGACTTCGGGCTCCACGGTGAACGGCTTCAGCTTGCCCTTGCCGGCGGCGCGCCGCGCCACCACTTCCGGCAGCCGCACCTTGCCTTCGAGGATGTCCTCGATCATCTCGCCGATCCGGGTGGCTCTACGGCCCTCGTCGTCGTCGCGGTCGTATTCGCGGCTGATCGCGATGGTGTCGAGCGCGCGGCCGTCGGTGGTGGTGTAGATCTGGGCGTCGACGATGTTGGCGCCGGCCGAGGCGCAAGCGCCGGCGATGATCGACAGCAGCCAGGGATGGTCGACCGCGAGAATCGTCAGCTCGGTGACGCCGCGCGCCTCGTCGAAACCGACATTGATCGCGAGCTTGTGGCCGGCCTGTTCGGAGGCGCGCAGGAAGCGGGCGTGGCGGATTTTTCGCGCCAGCTCCACTTTCAGCCAATACGCCGGATAGTGCCGCGACACATAGGCGTTGAGCTCGGCCTCCGGCCATTCGGTGAAGGCGGCGCGGAATTCGGCTTGGGCTGCGCGAATCCGCTCGGCGCGGTTGACCTCGGAGAAGCCGCCGGTCAGCACCGGCTCGGTCTCGTAGTACAGCGTGCGGATCAGCTGCGCCTTCCAGCCGTTCCACACCCCGGGGCCGACGCCGCGGATGTCGGCGGTGGTCAGGATGGTCAACAGCTTCATCTGCTCGACCGATTCCACCACCGCGGCGAAATTCTCGATGGTCTTGCGGTCCGACAGGTCGCGCGACTGCGCCACCGTCGACATCACCAGATGCTTCTCGATCAGCCAGGCGATCAGTTCGGTGTCGGCGGCGTTGAAGCCGAGCCGCGGCGCCAGCCGCCGCGCGATCCGCGCGCCGGCCACCGAATGATCCTCCGGCTGGCCCTTGGCGATGTCGTGCAGCAGCACCGTGATGTAGATCACCGCGCGATGCTCCGGGCGGATCTTGCGCATCAGATCGGAGGCGACGGTGAACTCGTCATTGCCGCCGCGCTCGATCTCCTGCAGGAAACCGACGCAGCGCAACAGGTGCTCGTCCACCGTGTAGTGGTGATACATGTTGAACTGCATCATCGCCACGATCTTGCCGAAGGCGCGGATGAAATGCCCGAGCACGCCGGTCTCGTTCATCCGCCGCAGCACGATCTCGGCGTTGTCCGAGGTCAGAATCTCCATGAACAGCCGGTTGGCTTCCGGATTTTCCCGCAGCTGCGCGTTCAACAATCGCAACGACCGCGTCACGGTGCGCATCGCGTCGGGATGAAAGGCTAAGTTGTTCTTTTGCGCGAGGCGAAACACCCGGATCAGGTTGACCGGGTCCTGCTTGAACACGTCGGGCGCGGCGAGATTGATGCGGTTGTTGTCGATGACGAAATCGTCGGAGCCCGGCACCCTTCGCCGCTTGGGGTTGGGCCGCAGCCGCGCCATCATCCGGGTCAGCGCCGGCGCCGGCTTGGCCTCCTGATCTTCCAGCTTGGCGCACAGGATCGCGGTGAGATCGCCGACGTCCTTGGCGATCAGGAAGTAGTGCTTCATGAAGCGCTCGACGTCCTGCATGCCGGGATGCGAGGTGTAGCCGAGCCGCACCGCGATCTCGCGCTGCATGTCGAACGACAAGCGCTCCTCGGCGCGGTTTGCTACGAAGTGGATGTTGCAGCGCACCGACCAGAGGAAATCCTCGCAGCGGCGGAAGATGCGATATTCCTGGGCGTCGAACACGCCGCGCGCGACCAACTGGCTGCTCTCACGCACCCGGTAGACGTATTTGGCGATCCAGAACAGCGTGTGCAGGTCGCGCAAGCCGCCCTTGCCGTCCTTGACGTTGGGCTCGACCAGGTAGCGCGACTGTCCGGAACGGCGATGCCGCTCGTCGCGCTCGGCAAGCTTGGCGGTGACGAATTCCGAGGCGGTGCCTTCCACCACTTCCTTGTCGAAGCGCTCGACCAGCTCGGCATAGAGCAGTTCGTCGCCGGTCAGGTAGCGGGTCTCCAGGATCGCGGTGCGGATCGTCATGTCGGCGCGGGCCTGGCGGATCGATTCGTCGACCGAGCGGGTGGCGTGGCCGACCTTCAGACCCATGTCCCACAGGCAATACAGGATCGCCTCGGCGACCTGCTCGCCCCAGGCGGTCTGCTTGTAGGGCAGGATGAACAAGAGATCGATGTCGGATTCCGGCGCCATCAGCCCGCGGCCGTAGCCGCCGGTGGCGATCACCGCCATCCGCTCGCCGCTGGAATGGTTCGGCGAATTGTACAGATGCTTGGTGGCGGCCGCGTAGAGGATGCGGATGATCTCGTCCTGGATGAAGCACAATCGCTCGGCGCAGTGCCGGCCGTGGCGGTCCTGCAGCAGAAGGGCCTGCGCGGTCTGCCGCGCCTTGACGAACTCGGCCTTCAACAGCTGCGCCATCGCGACGCGGAAGGTGTCGTCGCGGCCCGCATGGGTCGCGGCCAAGGCGTCGATCTCGCCGGTGATCCGGGCGGTCTCGAAGCGGTCGTCGGTAGCGGGCTCGGCGGGCGCGGTCATGGTGTCCATAGCTAACCGGAT
Organism: Rhodopseudomonas rhenobacensis; assembly: GCF_014203125.1. Lineage (GTDB taxonomy): Bacteria > Pseudomonadota > Alphaproteobacteria > Rhizobiales > Xanthobacteraceae > Rhodopseudomonas_A > Rhodopseudomonas_A rhenobacensis. The sequence goes on along the minus strand of NZ_JACHIH010000013.1, from coordinate 98,405 downwards.
ATCGGACGGCGCGAACGCTGTCACGGGAACATTGTGGTGAAGTCGCGCGGGCTCGGCTGCGGTTCCGGCTGGCGGCGGCGTCCCGCCCGGCCCCTTGTTCCGGCATTAAGCCGTTCAATCGGTTGCGATTTCGTGCATGGCGGGGCGCGTTCGGACGAACTCGCAATCCGGAATGACGGCTTCTGATCAGGTAGCTGTGCGCCCGCCGAGACCAGCCCGGCTAGCTCGCCGCGGTGACGCCGGCTGCGCGAACCGCCCACGGCCGCTCCGCGGAGGCGAGCCCGATCAGCCGGCCCTGGATGTAGTCGCAGCCCCAGTCGCGCAGCATGATCGCCGACGGCTCGTCCTGCACCCATTCGGCGACGGTCTTGATCTCCAGCCGCCGCGCCAGATCGATCAAGGTCTGCACAAAGGCGCGGTCGTCGGCGGAGCGCGCGATGTTCTGCACGAAGGCGCCGTCGATCTTCACGATATCCACGCCGAGATTGCGCAAATTGCGAAACGAGGTGTAGCCGGCGCCGAAATCGTCGATCGCGATCCTGGCGCCGAAATTCTTCAGCCGGTTGACGAAGCCGCGGACGTCGCCGAGGTCCTGGATCGCCACCGTCTCGGTGATTTCGACGATCAGCCGTTCGGCGACACCCGGATTGGCGCCGAGCAGCGATTCGATCGAGGCCCACCAGTCGGCGTCCATCGTGGTATCGGGCGAGATGTTGAGGCTGAGCTCGATGCCGGGCGAGGCGGAGAGTTCGGCCACCACCAGTTCGAGCACCCGGTGATCGACCAGCCTGATCAGCCCGAGCTTCTCCGCCACCGGCACGATGTCCGGCGCCAGCAGCAATTCTCCGTCGTCCTGCCGCATCCGCACCAGGCATTCGTGGAATGCCGGCGCGCGCGACGCCGCCTGCACCACCGGCTCGAATGCCATCACGATGCGCCGCTCGTTCAGCGCGGTGACGATCTCGTCGGTGACCCGGATGTTGACCCGGCGCTGCGCGTCGCGTTCGACGTTCGGCCGCCACATCGCAAACGAGCCGCGGCGCCGGCTCTTGGCGGCGTCGAGCGATTCATGGGCGCGGTTCAGCGCCTCATCGGCGTTGCGGGCATAGCGCGGCGCGCTGACGCCGCCGATCGACGCCGTCACCGCCACCGGGCCGGATTTGGTCGGCACCACCTCGTCGCGAATCCCGGCGAGAAACCGTTCCGCCGCGACGGTCATGTCGTCGATCGTGCAGTCCTTCAGGATCAGCCCGAACTTGTTGCCGGAGAACCGCCCGAGCAGATCGCCGCCGCGCAGCCGGGCGCGGATCCGGCGCGCGACCTCGCCGATCACCTGGTCGGCGACGTCGAAGCCGAAGGCGTCGTTGACCCGCGCCAGATGGTCGATGCCGACCAGCATGAAGGCCAGGTTGGAGCGAAACCGCGAGGCCTCCTCGACCGCTTCGGCGAGCGACGCTACCAGATGGCTGCGGTTGAGCTCGCCGGTCAGCGGATCGTGCTGCGCCAGCTGCACCAGATGCTGCTCGCGGGCGTGGCGCTCGTTGTTGAGCCGCACCACGCCTTCGACCCGCGCCGGCTTGCCGTCCGGGCCGGCGATCCAGCAGCCGGTTTCCTCGAGCCAGCGCACCGGCGTCGCGGTGGAGGCGCGCACGCCGTATTCGATCCGGTAGGGCACGGGGCCGCCGGCCGTGGCGGCGGTGCCGAGCAGCGCCCCGGCGCGGACCGTGCGCTCCGGCTCGATCAGCGCTGCAAGTCCGGCGCCGCTCGCCAGCGCCTCGGCCGGAATGTCGCCGAAGATCGCGGCGGCGGCAGGGCTCCACAGCATCACATCGCTGGCGATGTCCCAGACAAACGCGGCCTGACCGAGGTTGGCAAGAATGGCGGCCTCATCGGGGCGGCCGGGTCGATCGGCAGGGGGGCCGGCGGTCGACGGGTCGGCAGTTGTCACGGTCGCCTCGTTTCGGGACACGGCGGTTGATTCTTCTGTGCAGAATACGGCGTCGGCTGCCGGCGAGGCTAGGCAAAGTTCCTAAACAATTCAGAAACTACGTCCAGCGTTCCTATGGAACGCACGGGGGCTGGCCGGCATAAGCCTTGCGAGGATGACATTGCGGGGGACGATACGTCCCACAACGAGACAATGGATCGGGAGCCTGAGTATGCGTTTTGTCAGCGATGCAGCCGCCCCGGAGATCGAGCAAGCCATCCACACGCCGAGCACCGAGCTCGTGGCGGCGCCGCGCGCGGGCGGTGCGCGCGACGACGTGGTGCAATTGCGCATCCTGCCGCGCGCCGACGCCGGTTTCGTCACCCATCTGATCGCCGTGCAACAGGCGTCGCCGCAGACCCGGACGCTGCGCCGGGCGACCTCGGCGGATGCGCTGGCGGCCTATCACACCACGGCGCATCGCAGCGACCATCCGGGCGCGAGCGCGCGCGTCACCCGCCGCAACGTCTGAACGCGAGTTCGATTACATCTTCAAGTGATTCAGTGAGCCGACGGCGTGGCCTTGCGCGGCGGCTCGTCCTGCAGATCCGGCGGCGCCAGCTGCGGCGCGTCGACGGGTGTGGCGTGCGGCGTTTCGGCATGGGGCGCATCGACAGCAACGGGCTGAGGCGTCGTTGTCGGCGCGGGCGCGACAGGCTCGGGCGGAATGACCGGCTCGGGCTCCGCGGGATGAATTGCCACCGGCTCGGTCTTTTCGGGCGTCACCACGGTCGCTTCCGGCTCGGCCGCAGGCTCAGGCGCAGCAGCGACCTGCTTGGCGGCCTTGCCGGGCTTGCCCGCCTTGGCGGCCGCGGCCGGACGTCGGCGGTTGCGCAGCGCGATGCCGGAGAGGAAATCCACCAGCGCCAACAGCGCCAGCAGCAGCACCGTGGCATTGCCGAACGGCGGCAGCAGCAGGAATTCGGCGACGGCGCCGCCGAACACCAGCAGCGACAGCAGATGATCGGTGACGTATTTGGCGCCGGGCCGCGCGCCCTTGACGACTTCGGGCAGCAGCAACAGCACGCCGAGCGCCACCAACAGCTCGCCGATGCGCGGCGTGAAGCTCGCGCCGGACAACAGCGTCAGTTGCGCGAGCGGCGCGTCGAAATCGACGCCCGGCATCAGGAAGACGAGGATATTGCAGATGGCCAGCGGAATCAGTAGCAGCGGAAAACCGATAGTCGACATCGGCGGGGGCCTTCCTTGGGAGCAGGACGCCAGAGTCTGGACGAACGACGCGATTCGCCGCAAGTCCGTCCTCTGTCGTCACGGCAGCGGCCTCTTCAGGCGTCCCGCTGGGACAGCCTTCAGCTCGCTGTGCGCCCTCTTGATCCGCGTATCACGCAACAATCCGGGAGCCGCGGCTCCCGGGAAGCGCGATCAGGATTCCTTCTTCTTCAGAACCTGGCGACCCTTGTACATGCCGGTCTTCAGGTCGAGATGATGCGGGCGACGCAGTTCGCCGGAATCCTTGTCCTCGGCGTAGGTCGGGGTCTTGATCGCGTCTGCGGAACGACGCATGCCACGCCGCGAGGGCGAAGTTTTTCTTCTCGGAACGGCCATATCGGGGTCCTTGCAGGGTGTTGAGGCGTCCACAGCAGCGGACGGCCCGGCGCCGTGGCGCGGGCAAAACTCGGATAAGGCCGCGCTTATAACGGAAGCCCGGCCGCAAAGCTAGCCGCCGCCACGGCAAAAATGCCGCAAAGACTCTACGATCCGCGGCCCTCGCCCCAGCAGCGCGGCAGCTCGCCGGATTGGCCGCGGACGGCGTAGGTCGAGGCCAGCCGGCGCACCCCCGGCCCCGGAGCGCGGGCGCTGCGGGTATGCGGATTGGGCAGGATCGCCGCCAGCAGCGCGCCTTCGCGCGAGGACAGCGCCGCCACCGGCCGGCCGAAGGCGTATTGCGCCGCCGCCTCGCCGCCGAACTGGCCGGCCGGGCCCCATTCGGCGATGTTGAGGTAGATTTCCAGGATCCGGCGCTTCGACAGCACCAGGTCGATCCACATCGACAGCGGAAATTCCAGCGCCTTGCGCACCACGCTGCGGCCCGGCCACAAGAAAAGATTCTTGGCCACCTGCTGGGTGATGGTGGAGCCGCCGCGCGCCACCTCGCCGTCCTGGGCGTCGTCGATCACGTCGCGCAGCGAATCCCAGTCGATGCCGTGATGCACGCAGAACTTGGCGTCCTCGGCGCCGACCACGCTGCGCGGCAGCGCCGGCGACATCTCGGCGAGATCGACCCATTGCCGCGTCACCGGCGCGCCGGTCAGCCAGCGCCATAGCATCAGGGTCGACACCGGATGGCCGCCGCCATACAGCGGCGTCAACAGATACGGCAACGCCAGCAGCACCAGCACGGCGAGGACGATGTTGCGAGCAAGACGCAAGGCGGGGTCACCGGTTCGGGGAGCGCGACAGCAGATCGGGCCGCGGCGATCGATTGCGCCGCAATCTACGGCTTTTTGCTGCGCTGGGAAATCGTCCGGCCATTAACGCTGCATCGTTGGCGGAATTGACGAAACAGGTCCCATGACCGATTGTCGCGCCACCTTGATCCGGAGCTATTCTTAATGTCGACCCTCACGCTTTCCACCGATTTTGTGCAACGGCTGGACCAGACCGCCGACGACACCGAGGCGCTGTTGGCCCGGCTGTTGTCCGACCAATTGCTCCCGGACGAGATCGCCCGCCCGCGCCGGCTGATGGAAGCGATCCGCTATTCCAGCCTCGCGGGCGGCAAGCGGCTGCGGCCGTTCCTGGTGGTGGAGAGTGCCGCGGTGTTCGGCGTGCCGCGCGACGCGGCGCTGTTGGCCGGCGCAGCGCTGGAATGCATCCATTGCTACTCGTTGATCCACGACGATCTGCCGGCGATGGACAACAGCGAGCTGCGCCGCGGCCGGCCCACGCTGCACCGCGCCTATGACGACGCCACCGCGATCCTCGCCGGCGACGCGCTGCTGACGCTGGCGTTCGACATCATCACCCGCGACGAGATTCACGCCGACGCAGGCGTCCGGCTGCTGTTGACCCGCGCGCTGGCGCGCGCCTCGGGGATCGGCGGCATGGTCGGCGGCCAGATGCTCGATCTCGCCGGCGAAGGCCGGTTCGGCGACCGCGAGCCGGTCGACGTCGCGCGCTTGCAGCAGATGAAGACCGGCGCCTTGCTGCGGTTCGGCTGCATCGCCGGCGCGCTGCTCGGCCAGGCCTCCAAGGAGCAATATAAGGCGCTCGACGATTACGGCCGCGCGCTCGGCGAGGCGTTCCAGATCGCCGACGATCTGCTCGACGTCGAGGGCGACGCCGCGGCACTCGGCAAACCGGCCGGCGCCGACGCCGCGCTCAACAAGACCACCTTCGTGACGCAGCTCGGCATCGACGGCGCCAAGAAGCGGGTCGGCGACCTGTTGGCCCGCGCCGACAAGGCGCTGTCGATCTTCGGCGAGAAGGGTGACGTGTTGCGCGCCGCGGCGCGCTTCGTCGCCGAACGCAAGAACTGACGCGGATGGCCGCGGACGCGCTCGACGACCCACGTCTGGCGCGCTTCCGCAAACTGCCGCGGCCGGCCCGCGTGGTCTATGCGCGGCCGCGCACCTTCGTGGCGATGGCGGTCGGCGCCGCGGCGTACTTCCTGCTGCCCGGCGAGCTGCGGTTGGTGACGCGGCTGCTGCTGAGCTGGGATATCTTCACGGGGCTGTATCTGGCGCTGGTGCTGGGCATGGTGCTGCGCAGCGGCGTCGCCCATATCCGCCGCAACGCCATCCTGCAGGACGACGGCCGCTTCCTGATCCTGCTGGTGACCGCGCTCGGTGCCTTTGCCAGCATGGCGGCGATCGTCTCCGAACTCGGCGCGTCACACCGCGGCGCGATGGAGCTGTTGCTGGCGACGCTGACCATCGCGCTGTCCTGGGCGATGGTGCACACCACCTTCGCGCTGCACTACGCGCATGACTACTATCGCGGCGCCAAGCCCGGCGGGTTGCAGTTTCCCAGCGGCGAGACCCACGAGGAGATCGACTACTGGGATTTCGTGTACTTCTCCTTCGTGATCGGAATGACCGCGCAGGTCTCCGACGTCGGCATCACCGACAAGACCATCCGCCGCACCGCCACCGCGCACGGCGTGGTGTCGTTCGTGTTCAACACCGCGCTGGTGGCGCTGATGGTCAACATCGCCGCCAGCGCGATCTGACGGTCTCACTCATAACGATTCTCCGCGAAATCCGATGCTCAAGTTCGTCATTGCGAGGAGCTGTTGCGACGAAGCAATCCAGGGCTCCGCGTGCAGCCACTGGATTGCTTCGCTGTCGGACGGCGCGGCGCGCCGTCCTCGGCTCGCAATGACGGAGTGAGTGTGTGTGCACGACGCGCGGCGGCACGACGTGTCGAAAAACCGCCGGTTCCCGGAACGCATCACAGCTGGCCCGGCAATTCCGGCACCGGCAACAGCCCGCGCTGATTCCTGCTGATGGAGTAGCGTCAGGCGGCGCGGCCCTCTTCCTCGAAGGCGATGTCGCGGATGATCTCGAAAATCCGCGCGCCTTCGAGTCCAGCCGTGGTGAAGCCGGTGGCAGCGGCGATATGACCGAACAGGTCCTGGCTTTCGCGCGATCGGCCGAAATAGCCCATCGACCAGCGCGCGAAAGCACGTTGGTCGGTGGCATCGAAGGCCAGCACCTGAACGTCGCTGTGGCGGACGTCCTGCTGGATTTTTTCGAAGGTGGCCTCCACGCTGTCGCGCGGGCCTTCCAGCACCTGGGCAAATATCCCGGTGTTGAAGATCAGTGCCCCGGTGATGTCCATGCGGGTGTTGTTGCGCTGGCTGGAGCGCAGGATCGAATCGATCTCCACGGTGATTGCTGCCGGACCGCCGACGATTCGATTTTTGCTGAAATACACCAGACGATAGAGTTGCGAATGCATGGTCCCTCTGCGCAGCCGGCCGATTACAGCAAGTTCGTACGGTTCCTGGTCGAGAGATAGCTCTCGATCTGGTCCGGAGCCATGGGCCGGCTGAAATAATAGCCTTGTACTTCGGTGCAGCCGTCGGAAGCGACGCGGGCGAGCTGATCGGCGGTCTCGACGCCCTCGGCGACGGTCGCCATGCCGAGGCTCTGGCCGAGTTCGGCGATCGCCCGCACGATGGCGGCGCCGACCGGATCGTTCGAGGTGCCGCGCACGAAGCTCTGGTCGATCTTGATCTTGTCGAACGGGAAGCTGCGCAGATAGCCCAGTGACGAATAGCCGGTGCCGAAATCGTCGAGCGCGACGCGCACCCCCATGGTGCGCAGCACCTGCAGCACCGCGTGCGCGGTGCCGCGGGCGTCGAGCATCACGCTCTCGGTGATCTCCAGCTCCAGCCGCCGCGGATCGAGGCCGCTTTCCGCCAGGGCGGAAATGATGGTCGAGACCAGATTGGGATTGCCGAACTGCACCGCCGAGACATTCACCGCGACGATGTGCGCCGGCGACCATTTCGCCGCCTCGCGGCAGGCGGTTCGCAGCACCCATTCGCCGATCGGGATGATCACGCCGGTCTCTTCGGCGAGCGGAATGAAATCCAACGGCGACACCGCGCCGCGGGTCGGGCATTGCCAGCGCAGCAGCGCTTCGAAGCCGGTGACGGTGTTGGTCCGCAGATTGACCTGCGGCTGATACACCAGCACGAATTCTCGCAGCGCCAGCGCGCGGCGAAGATCGATTTCGAGATGGCGGCGGGCCTGCATCCGCTCGTCCATCTCGGCCTCGAAGAAGCGGTAGGAACCGTGACCGTCCTTTTTGGCGCGACCGAGCGCGAGGTCGGCATTCTTCAGCAGGTGATCACAGTCCTGCGCGCCTGGCGAGGGCAGCACCACGCCGATGCTGCCGGCGACGTTGATCAATTGACCGTCGCACAGATAGGCGCGGCCGATCAGATCGACCAGCCGGATCGCCAGCGCGTCGGCGGATTGCGGCTGCGGCTGCCCCACCTGAATGATGCCGAACTTGTCGGCTTCGAGCCGCGCCACGGTGTCGCCGGCGGCGACCGCGGAGCGGATCCGCTTGCCGACCAGGCCGAGCAGCGCGTCGCCGACCTTGCGGCCGAGCGATGCGTTCAGCGCCTTGAAGCGATCGAGATCGACCACCAGCAGGGCGACGGTGGCGGCGGCGGAATCCGGATTGTGCAGCAGCCGGGTCAGCTGCTCGCGAAACATCAGCCGGTTGCCGAGCCCGGTGATGCCGTCGGTGCGGGCCGCTTCGGCCGCGCGGGCCTGCCCGGCCAGATGATCAGTCACATCGCCGGCGGCGATCAGCCAGCCCTGGTCGACCGGAAAGGTCTCGATTTCAAACGTGCGGCCGTTCGGAAAGCGCTCCTGGCGACTGGTTTTGCCGGCATTGCGACCGGCCTCGCCATTGATACGGGCGAGCATTGCATTGCCGCCCTCGGCGCCAAATAGCTCGTCGAACACGGAATTGCTCAACAACAGCCGGCCATCATGGTCGACCACCGCTGCGGCCCGTTTCATTTGCATGAACACGCTGAGCGCAAGCGCATCGGCTGGCTGCTGCGCGCGGAGCGCGGCAGGTGGGCGCCGTTTCGACGATTTGGCAAGTGCGAGGGACTGGGACTTGGCGCGGATCGGCATGATACGCAGCAAAGCGCGGGATCGTTGCAAAGACATGAATTTGCCGCGGTTGATGCAGGGCAAGGTGAATCAGCGGTTAGGACCGATCGACTGCGGGTTGCACGGGTCGGGCCGTATCGCTTGACCTGCCGGCAAGGCCGGGCGATTGCAGAATTAGGGATTGCCCCGAAGATGTCGCGGAGCCGCAGTGGAAGCCAAATTCCAGATCTTTTTGACCCTGCTCGTGGTGCTGGCCGGCACCGCCTGGTTGGCGCGGCGGATCGACGTCGCCCCGGCGATCCTGTTGCTGCTCGCCGGCATCGTGCTGGCGCTGGTACCCGGCGTGCCGCCGATCGAGTTGCCGCCGGAACTGGTGTTGCTGGTGGTGCTGCCGCCGCTGATCTATTCGGCCAGCGTGGCGATGAGCTGGCGCGAGTTCAAATTCAATCTGGAACCGATCGCGCTGTTGGCGATCGGCTGCGTGATCTTCACCGCCTGCGCGGTGGCGACGGCGACGCATCTGCTGCTCGGACTGCCGTGGAGCATCGGGTTTCTGCTCGGCGCCATCGTGGCGCCGCCGGATGTCGTGGCGCCGCTGGCGATCGCGCGCAAACTCGGGCTGCCGCGTCGCATCCTGGTCGTCCTGGAGGGCGAAGGGCTCGCCAACGATGCCACCACGCTGATTCTGTATCGGTTCGCGGTGGTGGCGATCACCACCGGCGCGTTCTCGCTGCCGGTCGCGTCCGCCACCTTCGCGGCGATCCTGGCCGGCGAGGTCGCATTCGGCATCGCGATCGGCTGGCTCAGCCTGCGGCTGCGCCATTGGGCGCGCGATCCGCAGATCGAGATCACGCTGTCCTTGATCACGCCCTATGCGGCCTATTGGATCCCCGAGCATCTCGGCGGCTCCGGGGTGATCGCGACCGTCACCTGCGGGCTCTACATCAGCTGGAACGGCCCGCTGCTGATCTCTTCGGCGACGCGGCTGCAGGGCATCTTCTTCTGGGATTTGGTGATCTATCTGGTCGAGGGGCTGCTGTTCCTGCTCACCGGCTTTCAGATGCGGGTGCTGCTGGAGAAATCCAAGGAGTTTCCGCTCGGCGACATCCTGTTCGCCACCGGCCTGGTCGCGGTGATCGTGATCCTGGCGCGGTTCGCCTGGGTGTTTCCCGGCACCTATCTGCAGCGGCTGTGGCGGCCGCGGCTGCGCGCCGAGCCGCTGCCGGACTGGCGCGCGATGTTCGTGGTGGCGTTCACCGGGGTGCGCGGCGCGGTGTCGCTGGCGGCGGCGCTGGCGCTGCCGTTGACGCTGCCGTCCGGCGTCGACTTTCCGTACCGCGACCTGATCCAGATGGTGTCGTTCGGCGTGATCCTGATCACGCTGGTCGGGCTCGGCCTCAGCCTGCCGTGGGTGGTGCGGCTGCTCGGCATCACCAAGGACGGCCACGCCGAACGCCGCCGCGAGCGCGAGGCGGAGATTGCGGCGCGGCGCCAGGCGCTGGACGCGGCGCTGGCCTCGCTCGACGCCATCACCGACGACCGCGAACTCTCCGACGAGGTGGTGAAGCTGCTGCGTGCCCGACACGAGACTCGCGCCAATCAGCTGCCGCAGCCGCCGGACGCCGACGGCAACGACGTCACCGCGACCGGCGCCGCGCTGGTGCGCGAACTGATCACCGAAGAACGCAAGTTCATCCACGCCCAGCTCCGCGACGGCAACATCACCGACGAAAGCCGCCGCCGCATCGAGCGCGACCTCGATCTGGAGGAGGCGAGCCTGGCGAATAGGGAATACAAGAAGGGGGCGTGAGCGGGCGGAGGGCGCGTCCCGAGGCGCGGTGCAACGTGCGAGGCTGCCGCAAACCGGATGTCCTGGCGTTCAAAAAGCTGCTAATCTGGCCGCATGACGAGAGAAGCCCTCGAAGTTCTGCTGGACAGCGTATCGACCTGGCCTGAAGAGGCGCAGGAAGAATTGTTGAGGTCATTTTCCGAGATCCAGACGAAATATCTGGGCGTCTATCAGCTCAACGATGATGAGCGCGCCGCGGTCCGCCGGGGACTTGCGGAAATGCGGGAAGGGAAACTCGCCAGCGACGAAGAGGTCGCGGCGCTCTTTAATCGCTATCGTGAATGAATGTGCGCTGGTCAAAGACCGCGCTTGTCGAACTCGACGAGATTTTTCGTTATATTGCTAAGCGCAACAGACGCGCGGCCAGCTCAGTGGTTCGGCGCATCGAAGCATTGACCGAGCGACTTGAACAATTCCCGTATAGCGGCCGTTTGACGAACGAAACCGGGGCACGGGTCGTTTCGGTCGTCCGTTATCCGTTCGTCATCTTCTACGCGATCGACATTCCGGCTGACGAGGTCGTCATCCTACACATCCGGCACACGGCTCAAGCGACGGCGCTTGATTAGCTTCGCCGCCGCGGCGTCTGCTTACTCCGCCGCGCTGACCGGCGCCGCGACGCCCGCGCCGTAGCGCTGCTCGATGTAGTCGATCACCAGCGCCTTGAACTCGCCGGAGATGTTGGCGCCGCGCAGGGTGCGGAATTTCTGGCCGTCGACGAACACCGGCGCCGCCGGGGTTTCGCCGGTGCCGGGCAGCGAGATGCCGATATTGGCGTGCTTGCTCTCGCCGGGGCCGTTGACGATGCAGCCCATCACCGCGACGTTGAGATTTTCGACGCCCGGATAGCGGGTCTTCCAGGCCGGCATTTCGACGCGGATGAAGTCCTGGATCGAGCGCGCCAGTTCCTGGAACGTGGTCGAGGTGGTGCGGCCGCAGCCCGGGCAGGCCGCCACCAGCGGCACGAAGGTGCGGAAGCCCATGGTCTGCAGCAGTTCCTGCGCGACCTGGACCTCCAGCGAGCGGTCGCCGCCGGGCTCCGGCGTCAGCGAAATCCGGATGGTGTCGCCGATGCCCTGCTGCAACAGGATGCCGAGCGCCGCCGAGGAGGCGACGATGCCCTTGGAGCCCATGCCGGCCTCGGTGAGGCCGAGATGGATGGCGTAATCCGAACGCGACGCCAGATCCTGGTACACCGCGATCAGGTCCTGCACCGCCGAGACCTTGGCCGACAGCACCATCTTGTTCTTCGGCAGGCCGATTTCCTCGGCCCGCGCGGCCGACAGCAGCGCCGACTGCACCATCGCCTCGCGGGTCACCGCGCGGACGTCGCGCGGCTTCGCCGACACGGCGTTCTCGTCCATCAGCTTGGTCAGCAGTTCCTGATCGAGCGAGCCCCAATTGGCGCCGATCCGCACCGCCTTGTTGTTCTTGATCGCGATCTCGACGATGTCGGCGAACTGGCTGTCGCGCTTGTTCTTGAAACCGACATTGCCCGGGTTGATGCGGTATTTGTCCAGCGCCTCGGCGCAGGCCGGGTAGTCGGCGAGCAGCTTGTGGCCGATGTAATGGAAGTCGCCGATCAACGGCGTGGTGATGCCGCGCTTGCGCAAGCCGTCGCGGATATGCGGCACCGCGGCCGCGGCTTCCTCGCGATCCACCGTGATCCGCACCAGTTCGGAACCGGCGCGCGTCAGCGCTGCGACCTGTTCCACCGTGCCGGCGATATCGGCGGTGTCGGTGTTGGTCATCGACTGCACCACGATCGGGGCGCCGCCGCCGACGGCGACGTTGCCGACCATGACCTGGGTGGTGACGTGCCGGGCCGCGGGGCCGGCGAGGTCGTTCGGAAGCGGATTTTCGAGCTTGTTCATGGGGCCCCAAATATCAGATTTTGATGACAGTCAGCAATCGATCAATGGATGCAGGAACCCGGATCAGAGGTGGCATGCACCTCTCAGATGGCCCGCGGACGGGGGAAACCAAGGGGCGGCGCCGAGTGAGCGACCTTCCAATCCGGTTCCACACGCAGTTACGGGGCCCGGTTCCCGACCGGCCTCACCGCGGTCGCCGGCGCGGGCTTGTTCACGAGATACAACCCCGCGGTCACCAGCAGCGCCGCGACGCCGAAGGTCGGCGTCAAGGGGTCGTCCATGATCAGATAGCCGGCGGCGACGCCGAACAGCGGGGTGATGAAGGTGAAGGCCGACAATTTGCTGGCCGAATAGGTCTTCACCAGCCCGAACCACATCAGGAAGGTCAGCCCGACCACCCAGATCGCCTGATAGGCCATCAGCGCCCAGGTGACGGGGCCGGGCCATTGCGGCAGGGTTTCGCCGGAAAGCCAGGAAGCGAGCGCCAGGATCGGGATCGACACCGCGACCTGATAGCCGAGGCCGCGTTCCGCCGGCACATGGCCGAGCCGGGTGGTCTTGACGATCAGCGTGGTGGCGGCCCACAGCGCGCCGCCGCCGATCATCAAGAGGTCGCCGAGCAGCACGCTGGCGTCGACATTGGGCTGCGGCACGCCGATCGCCAGCGCGACGCCGACGAAGCTCAGCGCCAGCCCGCTCCATTGCAGCCGGCGCAGCCGCTCGTGCAGCAATTGGTAGGCGCCGAACGCCACGAAGAACGGCGAGGTATAGAGGAACACCACGGCGCGCGACGCCGTGGTCAATTTCAGGCCCTGATAGATCAGCACGAATTCCAGCCCGAACAGCACGCCGGCGCAGAGCCCGGCGCGCCAGGCGCCGTCGCGGTGCCACAGCTTCACCCCGCGGGCCTGCGCGACCAGAAAGATCACCGCGAGCGCGCCGACCGAGCGGATCGTCGCCTGCAGAAACGGCGGGATTTCCGGCAGCACCAGCTTGATGGCGACCTGATTGAAGCCCCAGGACAGGCAGCACAGCAGCACCAGGGCGATCGCGCCGAGGCTCAGCGGACGCGCGGTCGGCCCCGCGCTCGGTTGCTGTGACGGCATCGGCCCCCCGGCGTGTCGCCGTGATTGATTGATCAGAGGCCGGGCGGTTCGGCCGACAGGCAATGCGCGCAGGTGCCGGCGATTTCCACTACCGCGAGCTTCGGCGCAAAGCCGCTGGCGCGCGCCGCCTCGTTGAGCCCGGTGGCGAGCGGGCCGGCCGGAATTTCGCCGACCGAGCCGCAGCGGTCGCAGATCAGGAACGCCACCGTGGCGGCGTCGTCGTGGTCGTGCGCGCAGGCCAGGAAGGCGTTGCGGCTCTCGATCCGGTGCACCAGCCCGTTCTGGATCAGGAAATCCAGCGCGCGATACACCGTGATCGGCGCCGGGCGCGCGGCGTCGCGGGCCAGTTCGTCGATCACCTCATAGGCGCCGAGCGGCCGGTGGCTGGTCAACAACGCCTGCAGCACGCGGCGGCGGATCGGCGTGAAGTTCTGGCCGCGGCGCTGGCAGATGCGTTCGGCGTGATCGATCGCCTCCGTGGCGCAACGGACGTGATCGTGATCGGGCGGCGGGAAGGTCGGCTTGGCGGCGGTCATGCCTCCTATGTAGCGCGCCGCGGGCGTTTCGCCCACCGTTTCATCAGCGGTGATGCTGCGACACCGAAGTTCCGCAACGCGGAACGTATGCGCGCCGGACAAAGATACCATACCGAAACGCCGCTCGCAGAAATGATGAGCTTGCTTATCTTATGCAACGATAGGGAGTTTGAAACGACCATGCCGCGCGGTTCCGTCGAGCCCAATTTTCTGTTTACGCTGGCCGAGGTACAGCGCCTGGTGCGCTGCTATGCCGACAAGGCGGCGTCGCGCTACGGCATCACCCGGGCGCAATGGGCGGTGCTCGCCAAGGTCGAGCGCTGCGAAGGCCTCAAGCAATCCGAGCTCGCCGAACTGCTGGAGATGCAGCCGATCACGCTGACGCGATTGATCGACCGGCTGTGCGAGCATGGTTGGCTGGAACGGCGCAGCGACGAGACCGACCGCCGCGCCAAACGTCTCTATCTGCGCAAGGCCGCGCGCCCGTTGCTCGGCAAACTGGCCGGGCTGCGCGCGGAACTCACCGCCACCGCGCTCGCCGGAATCAATCCGGTCGAGGTTCATCGATTGGTCGGCCATCTCGAAACCATCCGGGAAAACGTCCGCAACGCCATCCATCAGGCGAATGCGGTGCCCCAAAGAAAGGTCCAGCATCATGGCTGATCCGGTGCTGAAACTGGCGCCCGAAGCGAAGAGCAATCCGCAGCCGCGCGTCGACGCCACGGCGCCGCCGCGGCGCGGCCTGCTCGGCGCGCTGAAGGCGTATCGCCGCCCGCTGTTGCTGATCGTGCTGCCGCTGGTGGTGCTGATCGCCGGCATCGCGTTCTATCTCGAGGGCGGCCGCTACGTCTCCACCGACGACGCCTATGTGGGCGCGCAGAAGGTGCTGATCACGCCGGACGTCGCCGGCAAGATCATCGACGTCACGGTGAAGGAAGGCCAAGTGGTCGCCACCGGCGACGTGCTGTTCCAGATCGATCCGGTGCCGTTCCAGCTCGCCGTGCAGCAGGCCAAGGCCAAGCTCGACGACGCCAAGACCAGCCACGACAATCTGGTCGCCAATGTGAAGCTGTATGGCCAGACCGTCGAACTGGTCAACGCCGGCATCGCCATCAAGCAGCGCGACGTCGAACGCAAGGGCTCGCTGGTGAAGAGCTCGGCCGGCTCGCAGCTCGACCTCGACAATTCGAATTCGGCGCTGGTCACCGCGCAGGCGCAGCTGCAGTTGGTCAAGCAGCAGCAGTCCACCGCGCTCAATCAGCTGCTCGGCAATCCCGAGCTGCCGCTCGAGCAATTCCCGGCCTACATGCAGGCCAAGGCGGCGCTCGACGACGCGCAGCGCAACCTCGATCTGTCGACGGTGCGCGCGCCGATGAACGGCACCGCCACCCAGGTCGACAACATCCAGCTCGGCCGCTTCGTCGCCGCCGGCAATCCGGTGTTCAGCGTGATCGACACCACCGCGCCGTGGGTCGACGCCAATCCGAAGGAGAGCGATTTCACCTACGTCACCATCGGCCAGAAGGTGACGATCGATATCGACGCCTTCCCCGACCACACTTTCGTCGGCACGGTCGGCTCGCTGTCGCCGGGCACCGGCGCGCAGTTCGCGATCCTTCCGGCGCAGAATGCCACCGGCAACTTCGTCAAGGTGGTGCAGCGGGTGCCGGTGCGGATCTATTTCGACACCAACGACAAGGCGGTGCGCAAACTGAAGGCCGGCATGAGTTCGTATGTCTCGATCGACACCCAGCACACCCGCTCGCTGGCGGGGCTGATCGGGCTGTCGTCGGCCAAAGCGCAGCCGCAGGACTAATCGGACGTGATGGATTTAGTATCATACGCGACCCGCGCGCAGCCGCACCTCTCCCCGCTCTTCGCGGGGAGAGGTCGACCGGCGAGCGTTAGCGAAGCCGGGCGGGTGAGGGGCCTGGCACGGCCGTTCGAGATCATTGCGCTCACTGGTCGGATCGCCCCTCACCCCACCCCTCTCCCCGCAAGAGCGGGGCGAGGGAGCCGGCTGCTGCCGGCGCTACGCCTCATCAAGCTGTCGCCGCTGCAAATTGCTCCGCCCGGCAAATGCTCGGCGTTGAAACCCGGAGCAACTCATCGATGACCACCGCAGGCGCAGCCCCGGTTGCAGTTCCAGGATTGCGCCGCAACATGGTGACGGTCTGCGCCATGACCGCGACCATCATGCAGGCGCTCGACACCACGATCGCCAACGTCGCGCTGCCCTATATGCAGGGCTCGCTGTCGGCGTCGCAGGACCAGATCAACTGGGTGCTGACGTCCTACATCGTCGCCGCCGCGATCATGACCGCGCCGGTCGGCTGGGTCGCCAATCGCTTTGGTCGCAAGCGCATCTTCATCATCTGCTCGGCCGGCTTCACCGTGGCCTCGGTGATGTGCGGGCTCGCGCAAGACATTACGCAAATGGTGTTGTTCCGGCTGCTGCAGGGCGTGTTCGGCGCGGCCTTGGTGCCGCTGTCGCAGTCGGTGATGCTCGACATCTACGCGCTGCACGAGCGCGCCAAGGCGATGTCGATCTGGGGCATGGGGGTGATGCTGGGGCCGATCATGGGGCCGTCGCTCGGCGCCTGGCTGACCGAAACCTATTCCTGGCACTGGGTGTTCTTCGTCAACCTGCCGTTCGGCATCGTCACGGTGGCGGGACTGTTAGTCTTCATGGACGAGACCAAACTGAACCACGCGCTGCGGTTCGACTGGTTCGGTTTCGCCGCCCTTGCGATCGGGATCGGCGCGATGCAGCTCGCGCTCGACCGCGGCGAGCAGCTCGGCTGGCTGGAATCCGGCGAGATCATCACCGAATGCATCGTTTCGGTGGTCGGCTTCTACTACTTCTTCGCGCATTCCTTCACCACGCCGAAGCCGTTCATCCAGTTCGCGATCTTCACCGACAAGAATTTCATCGGCGGCTGCGTGTTCATGGCGGTGATGGGCTTGGTGCTGTTCTCCACCATGGCGCTGTCGTCGCCGTTCATGCAGAACGTGATCGGCTTTCCGATCCTCACCGCCGGCCTCTTGCTGGCCACCCGCGGCACCGGCACCTTCGTGGCGATGATGCTGGTCGGGCGGATCATGCGGCATATCGAGGCGCGCACGCTGATCGCCGGCGGCCTCGCACTGACCTGCGCCACGCTGTACTACATGACGCAGTGGACCGACCAGACCAGCGTTTATAGCATCATCGTCGTCAGCGTCGCGCAGGGCTTCGGCTTCGGGCTGGTGTTCGTGCCGCTGTCGACGGTGGCGTTCCTGACGCTGCCCGGCCATCTGCGCACCGACGGCACCGCGATGCTGACGCTGGTGCGCAACGTCGCCTCGTCGATCGGCATCTCGGTGGTGATCGCCGAATTGACCTCGGGCACGCGGCGGGCGCATGCGGTGCTGACCGAATACGTCACGCCGTTCAATCACGCGATGCAGATGCCGGACGTCCGCGGCACCATCGACATGGCGACCGACACCGGGCGGGCGATGATGGACGCCATCGTCACCATGCAGGCGCAGATCATCGCGTTCTCGCAGGACTACGCGCTGGTGATGTTCCTCACCGCGCTGGCGATCCCGGCGGCGATCATCATCGGCTCGACCAAGGCGACGCTGCGCCAGCAGTCCGAGGCGCCGGACCATGCCGCGGTGATCGATTAGAGACTGTTCGGTTAGGATTGAATCATCCAACCAAAATGCAGTCGTCATTCCGGTTTGCGAATTCGTTAGAACGAGCAAGTCCGGAATCCATACTCCCTGCGGTGGTTATGGATCCCGGGTTCACTCGCAGCTGACGCTGCTGTGCCCCGGAATGACGGCCCGGGGCTCTTGAACCGCATCACTCCTAACCGAAGCTGCTCCAGCCGCGTTGGTTGGCGCGAGCGGCACGGATGAGCAAAAGGGCGGCCTTGCGGGCCGCCCTCCTGATAGTTGCGGCAGCTCGCCTTGCGCCGGTCAGACGCCGAGCTGACCGGCCTTGGCGGCGGCGTAGCGTTCGCCGACCTTGTTCCAATTCACCGTGTTCCACCAGGCTTTGAGATAATCGGCGCGGCGGTTCTGGTAATTGAGATAATAGGCGTGCTCCCAGACGTCGTTGCCGAGCAGCGCGCGCTTGCCGTCCATCATCGGATTGTCCTGATTCGGACGGGTCTCGATCGCCAGCTTGCCGTCCTTGCTGACGGTCACGAACACCCAGCCCGAACCGAACTGCCGGCCGCCGGCAGCGTTGAAATCGGCCTGGAACTTCTCCATGCCGCCAAGGTCGCGGTCGATCGCGGCCAACACCTCGCCGGCCGGCTTGCCGCCGTTCGGGCCCATGATCTCCCAGAACATCGTGTGATTGGCGTGGCCGCCAAGATTGTTGCGCACGCCGGTGCGGATCGCCTCCGGCACGTCGCCGAGGTTGCCCAGCACCTCGGGCACCGGCATCGACGCCAGCTTCGGATTGTCCTTGGCGAAACTATTGAGATTGCTGACGTAGGCCTGGTGGTGCTTGCCGTGGTGGATCTCCATGGTCTTGGCGTCGATATGCGGCTCCAGTGCAGCAACCGGATAGGGCAGCGGCGGCAGCGTGAACGGGCCTGTCGGCGCCGCGGTCGTGGCCTGCGCGAACGCCAAGCGCGGCGCGGCCGCGGCAGCGACGATGCCGGTAGCGGCCATCATCAGATGGCGTCGGGACAATAATGACATGGGGGTTCCTCCGTTGCGGCGATTTGCCTGCCGTCAATGACTCACATGTCCCGACCCGGTTCCGCCCGCAACCGGCATCGCGCCGCACTGCGACGGAGTACCGCAGCGCCGATCGATCGCACGCGACCGGGCGCGGCACCTCGGAGGACTACGTGAGCACGGCGCCTCTTCGTATTTGGCGGGAGCCGCTCCGCGCAAACGAGAAAGGGCGGCCTCGCGGCCGCCCTTTCGTCGATTTGCTGATCGCGTTCACGCCCGGCTCGCGCCGATCGCGACGAAACGCTTACTCCGCGGCGGTGGCGCCCTCGGCGGCCTTCTGCTTGGCCTCGAGGTCTTCGCCGGTTTCCTGATCGACCACCTTCATCGACAGCCGGGTCTTGCCGCGGTCGTCGAAGCCCAAGAGCTTGACCTTGACCTTGTCGCCTTCCTTGACGACGTCGGAGGTCTTCTGCACCCGGCCGGCGGCGAGCTGGCTGATGTGCACGAGGCCGTCCTTGGCGCCGAAGAAGTTCACGAAGGCGCCGAACTCCATGACCTTGACGACGGTGCCGTCATAGATCGCGTTGAGCTCGGGGTCGGAGGCGATCGACTTGATCCACTTGATCGCGGCCTTGATCGATTCGCCGTCGCTGGAGGCGACCTTGACGGTGCCGTCGTCGTCGATGTTGACCTTGGCGCCGGTCTTTTCGACGATCTCGCGGATCACCTTGCCGCCGGTGCCGATCACTTCACGGATCTTGTCGGTGGCGATCTTGAAGGTCTCGATGCGCGGCGCGTATTCGCCGAGTTCGGCGCGGGCGTTGGTCAGGGCCTTCGACATCTCACCGAGAATGTGGATGCGTCCGTCCTTGGCCTGGCCGAGCGCCACCTTCATGATCTCCTCGGTGATGCCGGCGATCTTGATGTCCATCTGCAGCGAGGTGATGCCCTGCTCGGTGCCGGCCACCTTGAAGTCCATGTCGCCGAGATGATCCTCGTCGCCGAGGATGTCGGAGAGCACCGCGAAGCGCTCGCCTTCCAGGATCAGCCCCATCGCGATGCCCGCGGTCGGCCGCTTCAACGGCACGCCGGCGTCCATCAGCGCGAGAGACGCGCCGCACACCGAGGCCATCGAGGACGAGCCGTTCGACTCGGTGATCTCGGAGACCACGCGCACGGTGTAGGGGAACTCGTGATGCGGCGGCAGCACCGGATGAATCGCGCGCCAGGCGAGCTTGCCGTGGCCGATTTCGCGACGCTTGGTGCCGCCCATGCGGCCGGTTTCGCCGACCGAGTAGGGAGGAAAGTTGTAGTGCAGCAGGAAGGTCTCTTTGTAGGTGCCGGACAGCGAGTCGATGTACTGCTCGTCCTCGCCGGTGCCGAGCGTGGTGACCACCATCGCCTGGGTTTCGCCGCGGGTGAACAGCGCCGAACCGTGGGCGCGCGGCAGCACGCCGACTTCTGCGATGATGTTGCGCACGGTCTTGCTGTCACGGCCGTCGATGCGCTTGCCGGTGTCGAGGATGTTCCAGCGAACGATCTTGGCTTCCAGTTCCTTGAACACGCCGGCGATCCGCAGCTTGTCGTATTGCGGCTCCTGGCCTTCCGGGAAGTAGTGCGCCATCACCTTTTCCTTGGCCTTGCCGACCGCTGCGTAGCGATCCTGCTTGACCGGAATGGCGTAGGCGGCGCGCAGCTCGGGCTCGATGAGACCGAGGATCTCCTTCTCGAGCACGCTCTCGTCGACCACTGCGACTTCGCGCGGCTCCTTGGCGGCCTTCTCGGCGAGCTCGATGATCGCCTGCACCACCGGCTGGAAGTGCCGGTGACCGAACATCACCGCGCCGAGCATGATGTCTTCGTTGAGTTCCTTGGCTTCGGATTCCACCATCAAGACGGCGTCGGCGGTGCCGGCGACGACGAGGTCCAACTGGGTCTCGACCATCTCGTCGAGCACCGGGTTGAGCACGTATTCGTCGTTGATGAAGCCGACGCGGGCGGCGCCGATCGGGCCCTTGAACGGCGCTCCGGACAAGGTCAGCGCGGCCGAGGAGGCGACCAGCGCGAGAATATCGGGATCGTTCTCCATGTCGTGGGACAGCACGGTGACGATCACCTGGGTCTCGTTGCGCCAGCCGTCGACGAACAGCGGACGGATCGGACGGTCGATCAGGCGGGAGACCAGGGTCTCCTTCTCGGTCGGACGGCCTTCGCGCTTGAAGTAACCGCCGGGGATGCGGCCGGCGGCGTAGGTCTTCTCGATGTAGTCGACGGTCAGCGGCAGGAAGTCGACGCCTTCCTTGGCGGACTTGGCGGCCACCACGGTGGCGAGCACCACGGTCTCGCCGTAAGTGGCGACGACGGCGCCGTCAGCCTGACGGGCGATCTTGCCGGTCTCAAGCTTGAGCGGACGCCCACCCCAATCGATTTCGACTGAATGAATATTGAACATTGCGTGTTTCTTTCATGAGTTCACGAAAGGCACGAACGCCCAAACCCCGAAAACCATGCGCAAGATTGCGAGACGCTGAACCGGCCGCGTGCGGCGTCAGCGTCCGGCGATCCTGCCATGGTTTTCGAGCCCTGGATGGCGTCCATCCTCCCGTGGGTGCGGACAAGTCCTTCGGACGCTTGCCCGCGCGACGGACCCCTTGCCCGTCATCGTCCAGCCGCCGGAGTGCTGCTGGACATCTGGTTGCGGGCCATCGACTGGCCCGCACATCGGATGCATAGGAGGCGGACGGAACCGGGATGACCCGTGGTCCCACCCTATGCAAAAACGCGCGCCGGGGTCGGCGCGCGAAATTCGCTCAACGACGGATGTTGTGCTTCTCGAGCAGCGCCTTGTAGCGCGCCTCGTCCTTCTTCTTGACGTAGTCCAAGAGCGAACGACGGGTCGACACCAGCTTCAAAAGGCCACGGCGGGAATGGTTGTCCTTGACGTGGGTCTTGAAGTGGCTGGTGAGGTTGGCGATGCGTTCCGACAGGATCGCGACCTGAACCTCGGGCGACCCGGTGTCGCCGGCCTTCTTCGCATTGGTCTTGATGACTTCCGCTTTGCGTTCTGCGGTAATCGACATCGTCAGTTACTTTCCTTAGCGATCGAACTGGCGGTCAGTCCGTTCAGGTTGAACACGCGCTTGGGGATGAGTTCGCCATTGCCAAGTTCGGCGAGGGCCAAAAGCCGGCCGGCCACCGTGACATAAACTGTGCCGCTACAGTTGGGCGCATCCCGTCCGCGCAACAAAACGGCCTGACCCCGGTGGAGTCTTGCCGCATCAGCCCGTGTGACGGCCAGCGCCGGGATGTCGTCCAGCGCGGTCTCAACGGGCAAAAGCGCGTCGGCGAGGCTACCCTCGCCGGACGCGGCTCTATCGCATAAAGCCTCCAACTGTTCCAGCGGAATCATATCTTGCTCGCCGAACGGCCCGACCAGGGTGCGGCGCAGCGCGCAGATATGGCCGTAGCAGCCGAGAATTCGCCCCATGTCGCGGGCCAAAGCCCGCACATAGGTGCCCTTGCCGCATTCGGCCTCGAACGTCGAATGGCCGTCATCCGGCTGATCGACCAGGGTTAATTCGTGGATCACCACCGGGCGGGGAACCAAGGGCACGATTTCGCCGTCGCGCGCCATGTCGTAGGCGCGCTCGCCTTGGATCTTGATCGCGGAATATTGCGGCGGAGTCTGTTCGATCTCGCCGGTGAATTGCGGCAGCAGCGCGCGAATCGCCTCGACGCTCGGACGCAGCTCGCTGGTCGCGGTGGCGCGGCCCTCGGTGTCGTCGGTGTCGCGCTCCTCGCCCCAGGCCACGGTGAAGCGATAGCGCTTGCGGCCGTCCATCACGAACGGCACCGTCTTGGTGGCTTCGCCCATCGCGATCGGCAAGCCGCCGGAGGCGAGCGGATCGAGCGTGCCGGCGTGGCCGGCGCGCTTGGCGGAGAACAACCGCTTCACCACCGCGACCGCGTGGGTCGAGGTCATGCCGATCGGCTTGTCCAGCACCACCCAGCCGTGGACGTCGCGCTTGTCGCGGCGCGGCTGACCGTTCTGCTTCGGCTTGCCGCCGCGGCCGTTCTGCCGCGGATCGTTGTTGCCGCGCGGGGCGCGGTCATCCTGCTCGGGCTGCAGCGTTAACTGATCGGACACCATCGCGGCCGAATTCGGGGTGGTCGCGTCGATCGGCTCGTCGCTCGGCGGGTCGATCACGGCGGTGGCGGTGGTTTCGTTCATCAGTTTTCGTCCGAATCATGCTGGAGGTCTTTTTGGACCGCGGGTGTTCTCAGTAATTTCTCGATCCGTTCCGCTTCGTCGAATCGGTCGTCGACGCGGAAGCGCAGATCGGGTGCGAATTTCAGGTTAACGCGCCGCGCCACCTCGCCGCGCAGGAACTTCTTGTTGGCCTCGAGCGCGGTCAGCACGATCTCGGTATCGCGGCCGCCGAGCGGCATCACATAGACGGTGGCGAGCTTCAGATCCGGCGACATCCGCACTTCCGGCACGGTGATCAGATGGCCTTCCAGCACCGGATCGTGCACGCCGCCCTGCGACAGGATGTCGGCGATGGCGTGGCGCACGGTCTCGGAGACCCGCAACTGGCGCTGCGACCCGCCCGGGGTCTGGGTCTTTTGATGATGTTTCGGCATCGTTGATGTCCAATAGCCTCATGGTTCGAGACGCGCAGTCGAGACGACTGCGCTCCTCACCATGAGGTCTGCGGTTGTTTGGCCTCTGATCCACTGGAGCAGAGTTGTTCCTCATCCTGAGGAGCCCGGCATCGCTCGAAGAGCGGCGCCGGGCGTCTCGAAGGATGAGGCAGCAAAACGCGTTAGGCGATCAGGCGCGCGGTAAGACTTGGACTTACAGCGAGCGTTGGATCGTCTCGACGCGATAACACTCGATCACGTCGCCGGCGCGCATGTCGCCGTAGTTCTCGAACGCCATGCCGCATTCCTGACCGGACTGCACTTCCTTCACTTCGTCCTTGAACCGCTTCAGCGTCGACAGCTTGCCTTCGTGAACCACGACGTTGTCGCGGATCAGTCGGACATTGGCGCCGCGTTCCACCGAACCGTCGGTGACCCGGCAGCCGGCGACCTTGCCGACCTTGGAGATGTTGAAGACTTCCAGGATCAGCGCGTTGCCGAGCATGGTTTCGCGCAAGGTCGGCGCCAGCAGGCCCGACATCGCCTTCTTCACGTCGTCGACCAGGTCGTAGATGATGTTGTAGTAGCGGATCTCGATGCCGTTGCGCTTGGCGGCCGCGGCCGCTTCCTTATGCGCACGGACGTTGAAGCCGATGATCGCGGCGTTGAAACCTTCCGCCAGCGTGACGTCGGATTCCGAGATGCCGCCGACGCCGGCATGCAGGATGCGCGCGGTCACTTCGTCGGTGCCGAGCTTCTCCAGCGAGCCGAGGATCGCTTCCAGCGAGCCCGCCACGTCGGCCTTGATGATCAGCGGGAAGTCCTTGCGGCCGGTGGTCTTGAGCTGGCTCATCATCTGCTCGAGCGAGCCGCGCAGGCCGGACACGGCCGAGGCGGACTTCTCGCGCTTCTGATGCGCACGATAGCTCGTCACCTGACGGGCACGGGCTTCGCTGTCGACCACCGCCATGCGGTCGCCGGCTTCCGGCGGGCCGTTGAAGCCGAGCACTTCCACCGGCACCGAGGGGCCGGCTTCGGTCAAGGTGACGCCCTGATCGGAGATCAGCGCACGGACGCGGCCCATTTCGGCGCCGGCGACGATGATGTCGCCGACCCGCAGCGTGCCGCGCTGCACCAGCACGGTCGCAACCGGACCGCGGCCGCGATCGAGCTTGGCTTCGATCACGGTGCCTTCGGCGGGACGCTCGGTGTTGGTCTTGAGGTCGAGCAGTTCGGCCTGCAGGGCGATCATTTCCAACAGCTTGTCGAGGTTGGTCTTGTTCTTGGCCGAAACCTCGACGTCGACGACGTCGCCGCCGAGCGATTCCACCTGGATGCCGTATTGCAACAGCTCGGTGCGGACCCGCTCCGGCTTGGCGTCTTGCTTGTCGATCTTGTTGATCGCCACGATCACCGGAACCTTGGCGGCCTTGGCGTGATTGATCGCCTCGATGGTCTGCGGCATCACGCCGTCATCGGCGGCGACCACCAGCACCACGATATCGGTGACCTTGGCGCCGCGGGCGCGCATCGCGGTGAACGCGGCGTGGCCCGGGGTGTCGATGAAGGTGATCTTCTTGCCGCTTTCCGGCGAGGTGACCTGATAGGCGCCGATATGCTGGGTGATGCCGCCGGCTTCGCCGGACACCACATTGGCGTGGCGCAGCGCGTCCAAGAGCGAGGTCTTGCCGTGGTCGACGTGACCCATCACCGTCACCACCGGCGAACGCGGCTCGGTGTCGGTGGCGTCGTCGACGATGTCGAACAGGCCTTCTTCAACGTCGGACGCGGCGACGCGCTTGACGGTGTGGCCGAGTTCTTCGGCGATCAGCTGCGCAGTATCGGCGTCGATCACGTCGGTGATCTTCACCATCTGACCCTGCTTCATCAGCATCCGGATCACGTCCACGGCGCGCTCGGCCATACGGTTGGCGAGTTCCTGGATGGTGATGGCTTCCGGAATGATGACTTCGCGGACCAGCTTTTCCTTCGGCTCGTTGGCCGCATGGCCCTTCAGCCGCTGGGTGCGGCGACGGAACGAGGCGATCGAGCGCTCGCGGACGTCGTCGGCGCTGAGCGCGGTGACCAGCGTCAGGCGGCCGCGCTGCTTGGCGGGCGCGGGCTTGGCGGTCGGCTTCGGCGCGACCACGGGGCGCGCGGCGCCGCCGGGGCCACGGCGGATCTGCCGCGGACCTTCATCCTCGTCGGTGGCGTCGGCGGCCACGCCGGGGGCGCGCGCCGGCGCGCCGGGCTTCGCCGCGGTGGCGGTCGTCGCAGTCGTGGTCTTGGCGGGGGCGGCAGCGGCGGCCTTCTTGGCCTCCTCCTCGCCGAAACGTTTCTTGGCTTCGAGCTCGGCCTTGCGCTTGGCCTCTTCGTCGGCCCGGTGGCGCTCTTCCTCGGCCTTCTTGCGGGCCTCGGCGGCCTCGCGCTCGGCCTGTTCGATGCCTTCCTTGCTGTTGCGACGGGCGAGTTCGGCTTCCGCCGCCTTGCGCTCTTCCTCGTCGCGGATCCTTGCATCGGCCAGCGCCGAGGCGCGCGCGGTGCGTTCGTCCTCGGTCAGGGTGCGCAGCACCACGCCGGAGCCGCCGCCGCGGTGTTGCGACTGCGGCGGGCGCGACATCGGAGCACGGACCGGCGCGGGCTTCGCCGCCGCAACGGGCGCGGGCGCCGCCGGCGCATCGGCCGGGCCGTCGCCGCCAACCCGGCGCTTGCCGCGTTTTTCCACCACCACCTGCTTGGTACGGCCGTGGCTGAAGCTCTGGCGCACGGTGCCCTGCTCGACGCCTCGCTTGAGGGTCAAGGTCTTGCTCGGGCTGACGCTCAAAGTCTTGTCGCCAGGATTTTTCGTATCAACCATTCAGCAGTCCCAATCTCGTTACGCAGTGCGTGCCCGCACAGTCTTAGCCGTGAATTTGTTGGCCGTGGTGCTGTCGTCCGCCAGCCGGTATTTCACCAGAATCTGACTGCGCGACAGGACCGTCTTGCCCGCCGCGCCTCCGAGAAGCGCAGCATGTATCACATTTGATCGCCCGAGTGCCAAATCCAATTCGGCCGAAGTGAGAAATGTCACAACGGGGAATTCGCGCGATTCGGTCGTAAACAGGTCATTTTGCCGCGCAACGGCGTCCAGCTTGCGGATTCCGTCGGCGGCTCCGTCTAAAGCATGAAGCAGCGCCACCGCCTCGCCCTGGTTCAGCGCGGCTTCGACTTTGGAGAAGCCGCTGACCACCTGGCCGGCCTTGGCGGCCATCGCCAGCGCCTCGATCACCCCGCGCAGCATCGCCGCGTCGGTGACCACGGCCAGCGCCGCGGTGCCGCGCACCTCGCGCTTGAAGCCCTTGGCGAACAGATTGCGCCGCGCCGCCTCGGCCACCGCCGGGCGCGACGCGCTCACCCACAGCCCACGGCCCGGCAGCTTGCGCTTCAGGTCGGGGATCACCTCGCCCGAAGGCGCCAGAACGAACCGGATCAGTTCGTCGATCGGCCGCACGTCTCGCGACACCGCGCACATCCGCTCGGTCCCGGACCTTGCGGTCCGGGGTCCGTTGTCGAGATCTGCCGGGTCGGCGGAAGCGAGCATGTGCGTGACACCGCTCCTAAACCGGCTGGTCTTCGGACGCCTCGGCGTCGTCGGTCTTCTTGGCGAGGTCGGCCTCGGTGATCCAGCCGGCGATGACGCGGGCCTGCATGATCAGGGTCTCGGCGTCGGCGCGCGAGATTTCGTTGGCGTCGAGGATGCCCGGATACTTCACCGGCTCGCCGCCTTCCTTGCGCTCGCTCCAGCCGACCAGGTCGTCGGTGGCGCAGCCGGCCAGATCCTCGACGGTCTTGATGTCGTTCTCGCCGAACTTCACCAGCATCTTCGAGGTCACGCCCGGCACCGTCTTCAAAGCGTCTTCCACACCGAGTTCCTTACGTTTGGCTTCGAGCTCGGATTCGAGCTGTTCAAGATATTCGCGCGCCCGGCTCTGCAGTTCGTTGGCGGTCTCGTCGTCGAAGCCTTCGATGGAAGCGAGTTCCCGGACGTCGACCATGGCCAGCTCCTCGACCGAGGTGAAGCCTTCCGACGCCAGCAACTGGCCGACCACTTCGTCGACGTTCAGCGATTCCATGAAGACACGGGTGGAGTTCTCGAAATCGGCCTGGCGGCGCTCCGATTCCTCGGTCTCCGTCAGAATGTCGATATCCCATCCGGTGAGCTGCGAGGCCAGCCGCACGTTTTGCCCGCGCCGACCGATCGCTAGGGATAATTGGTTATTGGTGTCCGGAACCACAACCTCGATCCGCTCACGATCTTCGTCGATCACGACTTTCGAGACTTCAGCGGGCGCCAGCGCGTTGACCACGAAGGTGGCGATGTCCGGCGACCACGGGATGATGTCGATCTTCTCGCCCTGCAGCTCGTTGACCACCGCCTGCACGCGCGAGCCGCGCATGCCGACGCAGGCGCCGACCGGATCGACCGAGGAGTCGCGGGAAATCACGCCGATCTTGGCGCGCGAGCCGGGATCGCGGGCCACCGCCTTGATCTCGACGATGCCGTCGTAGATTTCCGGCACTTCCTGCGCGAACAGTTTCGCCATGAACTGCGGGTGGGTGCGGGAGAGGAAAATCTGCGGACCGCGGGTTTCGCGGCGGACGTCGAAGATATAGGCGCGGACCCGGTCGCCGTTGCGGAACACTTCGCGCGGCAGCATCTCGTCGCGGCGCACGATGGCTTCGCCGCGGCCGAGGTCGACGATCACGCTGCCGTATTCGACGCGCTTGACCACGCCGTTGACGATGTCGCCGATGCGGTCCTTGAATTCCTGATACTGCCGGTCGCGTTCGGCCTCGCGCACCTTCTGCACGATCACCTGCTTGGCCGACTGCGCGGCGATGCGGCCGTATTCCAACGGCGGCAGGGTGTCGGCGATGGTGTCGCCGATCTGCGCGCCGGGGTTGGCGCGCTGGGCGTCCTTCAATGAAATCTGGTTCGACGAGTTCTCGACTTCTTCGACCACCAGCATGTGGCGGGACAGCCTGAGCTCGCCCTTCTTGGCGTCGATCTCGGCGTGGACGTCGGTTTCGCTGCCGTAGCGGGCTCGCGCGGCCTTGGCGATGGCGTCCTCCATCGCGGCGATCACGATCGACCGATCGATCGATTTCTCGCGCGCAACGGCATCCGCAATCTGAAGCAGTTCGAGCTTGTTGGCGCTGACAGCGGCCATGTTCAGTCTCCTTCGGTGGGATCGGTTTGGCCCAACCGCTTGCGTTCGGCGGCGGCGAGCCGGTGTTCCTTGGTATTGGTCGGCGGCGGCTTCTTCGCCGCCTTGAGCTTGGCCTTCGGCAGCTTGGCTTTCGGCGCGTTGCTCTTGGTCGGATCGCTCTTCTTGGCGTGCGGCGGCGGCGGCGGCAGCACGCCGAGCTCCCGCTTCATCTCGCGCTCGGCGATCTTGCCGCGGCGCATCGATTCGGCGATCAATTCGTCGGTCAGCACCAGATTGGCGCTGGCGATATCCTCCAGCGGCAAGAGGGTGTTGGGGTCCTCGCCGTCGCGGGCGCCTTCGCGCGCCAGCAGCACGGCGTCGCCCTCGATGGGGCCGAGCAGGCCGCGGAAGCGCTTGCGGCCGCCGACCGCCACCGCCATCTCGATCTTGACCAGGTAGCCTTCATAGCGCTCGAAATCGGAGCGGCGGACCAGCGGGCGGTCGATCCCCGGCGAGGAAATCTCCAGCCGATAGGCGCGCTCGATCGGGTCGGCGATGTCCAGCACCGGCGACAGCGCGTGCGAAATCGCCTCGCAGTCCTCGACCAGCATGGTGCCGTCCGGCCGCTCGGCCATGATCTGCACCGTGCAGCCGAGTTCGCCGGACACCTTGATCCGCACCAGGCGGTAACCCATGCCCTGCAGCACCGGGCCGGCGACTGCGGCGACGCGCGCGCCGAGCCCAGGCTCGATCACCAGCCGCGGTTCGGCGAGCAGTTCGAGGTCGACGTCAGCGGTGGTCGGATCGGTCATGTCCAGGGTCAAATGCGATCTGTCGGGCATTGGTTGTGAGCTAGGCAGCCGCCGGAGGCGGTTGAAAGAACGAGCCGGCATCTCGCCCGCATCGGGTCGCTGCAGGTAATAAAAAAGAGCGGGTCCGGGAGGACCCACTCTCAATACAGCCTGTATGAGATACCAAGTTCATCGCGAATATAGCCGATCGCGCAACCAGCAGCAAGGCCCGCGAATCACGGGAACCGGGAATTCGCCGGCCTCCGCGGCGGCCCGGAATCTAACGTTTCCTTCATTCGAAGGGGCTAGATTTGCTCAACAATTTCCTCTCGCCCGCCGTGCCGCCCATGCCTCTTGCCCATGCCCTGCTGCCCGGTCTGGACGACATCGTCCGGAATGGTGACCCCGATCGCTGCGCCGATGCGGTGCGCCGTATCGCCGAGCTGTTCATCGCCGGCGCCGAAAATTTTCATGCCGATCACGTCAACTTGTTCGACGGCGTGTTGGCGACGCTGGTGCCGAAGACCGAAGCCGAGGTGCGCGGCGAATTGGCCGAGCGGCTGGCGTCGTTGTCCAACGCGCCGCCCGGGCTGGTTCGCAGTCTGGCGGAGGACGAGGAGATCCGCGTCGCCGCGCCGGTGCTGAGCCGCTCGCTGCTGATCGACGATGCCGTGCTGGTCGAGATCGCGAAGGCGCGCGGCCAGTCCCACCTGCTGGCGATCACGCAGCGGCCGACGCTGTCGCCGCCGCTCACCGAGGTGATCGTGGTGCGCGGCGACGGCGAGGTGGTGCGCAGGCTCGCCGGCAATGCCGGCGCGGAGTTCTCGCCGGTCGGCTATTCCGGCCTGGTCCGCCGCGCCGGACTGGACGACATGCTGGCGGTGACGATCGGCCAGCGCGAGGATCTGCCGGCGCCAGTGCTGAAGGAATTGCTGTCGGTCACCGTCGACGTGGTGCGGCGGCGGCTGTTCGACACCGCCAGGCCGGCCGCCAAGATCGCCATCAACCGGGCGATGAGCGAACTCGCCGCGGCCCCGCGCCAGCTCGCGGTGGTACGCGATTTCGGCCCGGCGCAGCGGCTGATCGTCCAGCTGCACAACGAGGCCGGGCTGACCGAAGCGGCGCTGCTCGGCTTCGCCAAGGCGTATCGCTACGAGGAATCCGTCGCCGCGTTGTCGGCGATGTCCGGGGTGCGGATCGCGACGCTCGACCAGTTGCTGATGGGCGAACGGCAGGATCCGATTCTGATCCTCGGCAAATCGATCGGCATCGAGTGGGCGACGGTGCGGGCGCTGATCGGGCTGCGGTTAGGTCCTGGCCGCGCGCCGTCGGCGCCGGACATCGAGGAGGCGCGGCTGAATTTTCAAAGGCTGGCGCCGACCACCGCGCTGCGGGTGCTGAATTTCTGGCGGATGCGCGAGCCGGGCAATTAGGCGTCGGCGTTAGCTGATAGCGTCGTTAGCTAATCACCCGACGTCCGCGCGAAATGCAAATAAGCGGCGCGGCGGCCCTCGCGCTCGGCCTTACGGCCGTAACGCGTCATGGTGTACCCGGCGAACGGCAGCTGCCAGTCGCAGGCGCGCTCCGCGGTCCAGCGAAATTCCGGCGACCGCAGCAGATGCGCCAGCGTCCAGGCGCAGTAATCGTCGATGTCGCTGACGAAGCGAAACGCGCCGCCGTCGCGCAGCACCCGCGCCATCGCGGCGACGCTGCTGTCCTGGACGAAACGCCGTTTCCAATGCCGCCGCTTCGGCCATGGATCGGGGTGGATCAGATCGACCCGCGCCAGCGACGAAGGCGGCGCCCAGGCCAGCAGCTCGGCGGCGTCGCCGGCGAACAGCCGGATGTTGCCGATCTGGCGCGCCTCGATCTGGGCCAGGATCTTCGCCATGCCGTTGACGTAAGGCTCGCAGCCGATGAAGCCGATCGCCGGATGCGCCTGCGCTTCCGCGATCAGATGCTCGCCGCCGCCGAAGCCGATCTCGAGCCGGACCTCGGCGATCTCGGGACCGAACAGCGCCTGCAGCCGGGCCGGCGCCGGTGCGCCGAGATCGAACGACAGCTGCGGCAACAGCTGCGCGATCAGATCAGCCTGATGGTTGCGCAGCTTATGACCCTTGCGGCGTCCGAAGAAGGCGCGCTCCGGCACCGTCGCCGCCGGGTCGGCAGCGTCGTCGCGGGAGTCCGGCAGGGTGATGGCGCTGGGCATGTGAGCAATTCCGGTTGAGCCGGCAAATCTACACCGTCCGGACTCACTCAGCAAAATTTGGAATTATTCTAAGCGGCGCTGGGCCGCGGGCGGGCGAATCGACGCGAAGCCGAAAGCCGGGCCGAACCGCGCGTGCGCGGTAAGGCAGGATTGCCGGAGTTCACTCTGAACTCGCAAGCATGGGTGTCAGCGCTGATCGGGCGCTTCGCGCGAAGCGATCTGTTCGACCAGGTCGACGATGCTCCGACGCAGCTTCGCATCGGTGATCCGCGTGAACGCGCGGGTCAGCGCCAGGCCTTCCGACGTGGCGAGAAAGTCCGACACATAGGCCGGCGACGCGGCTTCGGCGAAACCGTCGGCCTTGGCCAAACCGCCAGGACCGCCTTCGAACAGAAACGACACCGGCACCTGCAGGATCTCGGAGATCTGCTGGATGCGGCTGGCGCCAACACGGTTGGTGCCTTTTTCGTATTTCTGAACTTGCTGGAACGTCAGCCCGAGCGCCTCGCCAAGTTTTTCCTGACTCATGCCGAGCATGATGCGCCGCATGCGCACACGGCTGCCGACATATTTGTCAACAGGGTTGGGCGCTTTAGTCGACATCGTACGCACTCCTTGGAAATCGCGCGCAAAACCATTCGCGTGCACGGACAGGGAATACGCCCTAAATAATCGCCACGTCAAATCCGTGCAAACACCTGAACGAGATTTGCGGTTAATTTCAGCAAATCAGCAGCCGGGAATTTGAAAGCGCTGCGTGTATTGCCTTGCTGACAAGCAGATCAAAAGCTTTTGCTTATCTCGGACTACGAGTCCGGCTTATCGTTCATCGGTTCGCTAGGCGGCGACGCCCCACAACTATCACCGCGAGCGCGATGATAATCAGCGCGGGGATATTGCCGAAACGCGCATATGGCGTGGGTTTTCGCGCGGTCGGCAGCGCCGAATCGAGCACGCCTTCGACGCCGAGATCAAGCCTGGCAACAATGCGGCCGAGCGGATCGATTACCGCAGAAATGCCGCTGTTCGCTGCGCGAACGATCGGTAGTCCCTGCTCGATTGCGCGCACGCGGGTTTGCTGCAGATGCTGATAAGGCCCGCTACTGATACCAAACCAGCCGTCGTTGGTGAGATTGACGATCCAGCCGACCCCTTCGCGCGAGCCGAGTTCGTCAGGAAAAACCGCTTCGTAGCAAATCAGCGGCAACATCCGCGGCGCATTCGGCAAGTCGATGGCGCGGCGGCGATCGCCCGGAATGAAGCCGCCCTGCACCTTGGTTAGTTGAACGAAGCCGATCTTCTCCATCAAATCCTGAAACGGCAGAAACTCACCGAACGGCACCAGATGCAGTTTGTCATAAACCGACAAAATGCTGCCGTCGTGATCGATCGCATAGATCGAGTTATAAGCGCGGGTTATCCGCGTCCCCGGCGGCAGCTCCGGCGCGCGCACCGAGCCGGTGATCAGGATGGTGTCCTTCGGCAACAGATCGGCGATCTGCGCCATGGCGTCGGCTTCGCGCGTCAGGAAAAACGGAAACGCCGATTCCGGCCAGATCAGAATGTTCGCGTCGCGCACGCCGGTGGTCTGCGGCCCGGTGGCGCGATCCGACAGCGTCAGATACTTGCGCATCACCTCGGCCTTGGCCGCGTAGTTGAAGCGGACGTCCTGCTGCAGATTGGGCTGCATGATGCGCAGCCGGACGTTGGCGACGGTGGTGGTCGGCTCCAGCGACAGCCGGATCATGCCGTAAGCCGCCATCGCGATCAGCACGCTCAGCGCCGCCACGGGCGCCAGCCAGGGCCGGCGCGTCGCGGCGCGATCGTCGATCAGCACCGCCG
This sequence comes from Rhodopseudomonas rhenobacensis, assembly GCF_014203125.1. Classification (GTDB taxonomy): domain Bacteria; phylum Pseudomonadota; class Alphaproteobacteria; order Rhizobiales; family Xanthobacteraceae; genus Rhodopseudomonas_A; species Rhodopseudomonas_A rhenobacensis. The sequence goes on along the minus strand of NZ_JACHIH010000013.1, from coordinate 65,090 downwards.
GACTGGCGAAGATCGCCACGGCGAGGAAAGTCAGGCCCCAGAGTCCGATAACCGACACAGTCTGCGCCAGCGCCAGCGGCTCGGTCAGCGCGTAGCCGAACGCGTTCCAGGGAAAGCCGGTCAGCAGATGGCCGCGCAGCCATTCGCCGCAGGTCAGGCTGACCGCGAGCGCCAGCACCCGGGTAGCGTCCTTGGTCCACAACAGCCGCGCCAGCGCGCAGCCGAGCGCGGTGAACAGCGCCAGATAGGCCGGCAGCCCGCACACCGCGACCGGCAGCAGCCAGGCGAAAGTATCGGCGTCGACCAGGAAGGCGTAGCCGATCCAATACAGGCCGGGGACGAAATAGCCGAAGCCGAACCACCAGCCGGTCAACGCCGCAGCACCGACGCCGCGCCAGCGCCGGGCGCCGGCGCCGTCGATCAACCAGACCAGCACCGGGAAGGTGACGAACAACACCGGCCAGGCGTTGATCGGCGCCATCGCCAGCGCCGACAGCGCGCCGGCGGAAAGCGCGATCGCCGCCCGCTTCCATCCCCACGCTAGAATGATGCCGAGCCCGAGCTTACGAAAACTGTGGGCCAGCGTCACGGCGAGCCGGCTCCGTCGCCCGGCGCGGCCGGGCCGATATTGTCGTTGCTCTGCGGCGCGCCCGGCTCGTTCGGCGCGTCGCGCCGCCGCGGTTCGCGCTGCCGCGGCGCCGGGCGCTCCTTGCGTGCGCCGATGCGCAGCCGCTTGACCCGCCGCGGATCGGCGTCGAGTACTTCGATTTCGTAGTTGCCGGGGCCGGAGATCACTTCGCCGCGCACCGGCAGCCGGCCGACATGGGTGACCAGGTAGCCGCCCAGCGTCTCCACCTCCTCGCCGGCTTCGCCGGTGACGAAGTCCTCGCCGATCACCGAGCGGACGTCCTCAAGGCTGGCGCGGGCGTCGGCGATGAACGAGTTGTCGGCCTGCCGCACGATCGAGGGCGGCTCGGCGCTGTCGTGCTCGTCGTCGATCTCGCCGACGATCTGCTCGACGATATCCTCGATCGAAACCAGGCCGTCGGTGCCGCCATATTCGTCGACCACCAGCGCCAGATGAATCCGCGAGGCCTGCATCTGCGCCAGCAGGTCGATCGCCCGCATCGACGGCGGCACATAGAGCAGCTTGCGGATGATGCCGGTCTCGGTCAGCGGAATCTTGAGGTCGATGGCGCGCAGATCGAGGCCCTTGGTTGACGGTTTCTTGCGCGACGCTTTCGCCGGCGAGCTCTTCAGCGGCGCCGTCTTGACGGCTGCGGCAGCGGTCGCCGCGGCGGCGGCCTTGCTGGCGGCCTTGGTCTTGCTCGGCAGTTCGTCGCGCGCCCGCGCGGTCATATAGGCCAACAGGTCGCGGATGTGGACGATGCCGACCGGATCGTCGAGCGTCTCGTTGTAGACCACCAGGCGGGAATGCGCCGCGCTCTCGAACAGCCCCATCAGCTCGCCGAGCGTGATGTCCTGCCTGATCGCGACGATGTCGGCGCGGTGCACCATGACGTCGGCGATGCGGCGCTCGTGCAGGCCGAGAATGTTGCGCAGCATGGTGCGCTCGATCGCCGAGAAGCCGGTGTCGTCCGGCGTGGTGGCGTCGAGCACCACCTGCAGGTCCTCGCGCACCGAGCCCGGCTTCCAGCCGAACAGCGTGCGGATCGCCCGCACCAGCCAATTCTCGGCGGCGGGGCGCAGCACGTCGCCCTGATGCACCACCGCGGGGAGGCTACTACCACTGGGCATCGTGTCGCTCACGGCGTTGTCTTGCGCTGGGTCGGGATCCGGCATGTCAGTTCACCCGGTCCTGGTCGGCATAGGGATCCGGCACGCCGAGCTGCGCCAGAATCTCGCGCTCCAAGGTTTCCATCGCCTCGGCCTCGCCGTCCTTCTCGTGGTCGTAGCCGACCAGATGCAGGAAGCCGTGCACCGCCAGGTGGCTGAGGTGGTGGTCGAACGGCTTGCCTTCGTCGTCGGCCTCGCGCCGCGTGGTCTGGTAGGCGATCGCGATGTCGCCGAGCATCTTCGGCGCATCGGCGGGCGCGTCATGCGCCGGCTGCAGCGCCGGAAACGACAGCACGTTGGTCGGCTTGTCGATGCCGCGCCAATTGGCGTTCAGGGTCTGCACGCCGGTGTCGTCGGTCAGCATCACGGCGAGTTCGGCGTCGGCGGTGTCAGCATCGACGCTCAAAGCGGCGGCCTCGATCGCGCGCAGCACGATCGCTTCGGCCTCGGTTTCGGCCTGCCAGCAATCGGCGACGATCAGAACCTCGGTCGCGGGTGGAATAAAGCGGGTCATCGGTCGGGAATGTCCTTCGCAAGCATGTCCGGATTGCGGACGCCTGCCGTGTTCGCGGGGCTTCAGCCCCCGTTGCTGGCCGGTCGCGGGATGCCCTCATAGGCGGCGACGATGCGCGCGACCAGTTCGTGACGGATCACGTCACCGGCGGTGAATTTCACCTGGGCGATGCCCTCGACGCCGTCGAGCAGCTTGGCGGCTTCGGCAAGGCCGGAGGTCTGGCCGTTCGGCAGATCGACCTGGCTGGGGTCGCCGGTGACGATCATGCGGCTGTTCTCGCCGAGTCTGGTCAGAAACATCTTCATCTGCATCGAGGTGGTGTTCTGCGCCTCGTCGAGAATGATCGCGGCGTTGGTCAGCGTGCGGCCGCGCATGAAGGCCAGCGGCGCGATCTCGATTTCGTTGCTCTGCAGCGCCTTCTCGACGATCCGCGAATCCATCAGATCATACAGCGCGTCGTAGATTGGACGCAGGTAAGGATCGACTTTTTCTTTGAGGTCGCCGGGCAGAAAGCCGAGCCGCTCGCCGGCTTCCACCGCGGGCCTCGTCAGGATGATCTTGTCGACCTCCTTGCGCTCGAACAGTTGCGCGGCATGCGCCACCGCAAGCCAGGTCTTGCCGGTGCCGGCCGGGCCGATGCCGAACACCAATTCGTGACGCTTCAGCGCGCGGATGTAGGAATCCTGCGCCGCGGTGCGGGCGCGCACCGGGCGCTTGCGCAGGTTGATGGCCTCGAACGCCGAGCTTGACGGCTTGGCGTCGAATTCGAACAGCGAGCCTTGCGCGATCACCGCGCGGATCGCGCCTTCGACGTCGCCCTGCGCCAGATCGTGGCCCTGGGTCGCCAGTTCGTACAGCGTATCGAGCACCCGCCGGGCGGCGTCGCAGCCCTCGCGGGAGCCGGCGATGGTGATGTGGTTGCCGCGCGAATCCACCACGACGGCGAGCCGGCGCTCGACCAGCGCCAGGTTCTGGCCATAGGGGCCGACCAGCGACGACACCGCACGGTTGTCGTCGAAGGCGACCACCACCTGGGTTTCCGGCTGAGCCTGAGGATCGCGGTCGAGTTTGCGGCGGGGAGCGAGTGCAGGCGAATCCGATGCGCTTTTGGGCAAGGGTTCAGGCTCCCGTGGTGATCGGCAGGGACTGGGGGGACGAGTCGGGTCGCGTGACGAAAGCGGCGTGGGGCTGCGGCGCTGCGAGTTCGCCGATCAGGCTGTAGCGCTCCAGGCTGTCGATCCTGACCGGCAGAATCCGGCCGATGATCTCCGGGCCGGCCATCACATGGGCGGGCTGCAGATAGGCGGTGCGGCCGACGATCTGGCCCGGATTGCGGGCGGCGCGCTCGAACAGCACTTCGACCGTCGTGCCGATCGCAGCCTCGTTGAAGGCCGACTGCTGGCTGTCGATCAATTCCTGGAGCCGCACCAATCGCTCGTCCATGACCGCCGCTGAGACTGTCTCCTGCAATTCCGCCGCCGGCGTCCCGGGCCGTGGCGAATACTTGAACGAATAGGCCCCAGCGTAGCCGATTTGTGTGACCAGCGCGAGGGTGGCGGCGAAATCTTCCGCCGTCTCGCCGGGGAAGCCGACGATGAAGTCCGACGAGAAGGCGATCGCCGGGTTGGCGCTTCGAAAGCGGTCGGCCAGCCGGCGATAGTCGTCGGCGGTGTGCTTGCGGTTCATCGCCGCCAGAATTGCGTCGGAACCGGACTGCACCGGCAGATGCACGAACGGCATCAGGGCCGGCAGGTCGCGGTGCGCGTCGATCAAGGATTGATCGACGTCGCGCGGGTGACTGGTGGAATAGCGCAGCCGGGCGATGCCGGGAATTGTCGCCAGATGCCGCAGCAGGTCGCCGAGCGGCCAGGGCCGGCCGTCCGGGCCGTCGCCGTGATAGGCGTTGACGTTCTGCCCGATCAGGGTGATTTCGCGGACGCCGTTGTCGGCCAACCGCCGGACGTCCTCGACGATCTTGTCGACCGGGCGGGAGACTTCGGCGCCGCGGGTGTAGGGCACCACGCAAAAGGTGCAGAACTTGTCGCAGCCTTCCTGCACGGTGACGAACGCCGAAATGCCGCGGGCGCGGATCGCGTCGGGCTGCGGCGGCGGCAGGAAGCCGAATTTGTCTTCGACCGGGAATTCGGTTTCCAGCGCCCGGCCGCCCCGCGCCGCCTCAGCCAGCAATTGCGGCAGATGATGATAGCTTTGCGGCCCGACCACGACGTCAACCGCGGGCTGCCGGCGGATGATCTCGGCGCCCTCGGCCTGCGCCACGCAGCCGGCCACCGCGATGGCCATCCGGCGGCCCTGCAAGGCCGCTTCGTCCTTGGCGACGCGCAGCCGGCCGAGCTCGGAATAGACCTTCTCGGAGGCCTTCTCGCGGATGTGGCAGGTGTTGAGGATGACCAGGTCGGCCTCGTCCGGATTCGCGGTCTCGACGAACCCCTCCGGCGCCAGCGCATCGACCATGCGCTGGGCGTCATAGACATTCATCTGACAGCCGAAGGATTTGATGTGCAGCTTGCGCGGCTGAGTCATGGAACCCGAAATGCAAGGCAAAAACGGCGCGGTCACGCCGCGCCGGTAAGATCTCCGCTCCAGATATAGGCTAAAGCCGGCGAAATCCAGCACCGGCGCCCAATCGACCTGCCTCGGTCGCCGGGCAGGTTCTTCAGTCGTTAGAATTGTGAAATTATATCATATAGTTGCCGCATGTCGACGAAGCTCGCCTGGGCGCCGGCATGGCGCAAGCTTTCGCCGTGGCCGGGCCGGCAATGGCTGCCCCCGGCAAATCCGAGCGCGACCATGCCGGCGGCGCGGGCCGCGGTGACGCCGGCGACGCTGTCCTCGACCACCAGGCAGCGGCTTGGCTCCGCCCCCATCTGCATGGCAGCGTAAAGAAACAGATCCGGCGCCGGCTTGCCGCGGTTGACCTGGGTGGCGGAGAAGATATGCGGCGCAAAGCGCTGAGTGAGCCCGACGCGATTGAGGCTGACGCTGATCTTCTGCAACGGACCGCTGGAGGCGACGCAGACCGGCTGCAGGATGGCATCCAGCGCCTCGTCGATGTGCGGCATCGGTTCCAGCGAGGTTTCCAGCTCGCCAAACAGCTCGGCGTTCAGTTGCGCTTGAAAATCGTCCGGCAACATCCGGCCGAGCTCGCGTTCGACCTCGAGCCGGGTCTCCCGCGACGAGCGGCCGAGGAAGCGGTCATGCACCTGATCGGCGGTGATCGGATAGCCGTATCGGCTCAGCGCTTGCGCATAGACCCGGCAGGAAATGATCTCGCTGTCGACCAATACGCCATCGCAATCGAAGATGACGAGGTCGACGCTCACCCGCCGTGCTTGTCGTCGTCCAGCGGCACGCAATACAGCTCGAGGCGGTGATCGACCAGCTTGTAGCCGAGTTCGCGGGCGATCTCGGCCTGCAGCTTCTCGATGTTCTCGTTGGTGAATTCGATCACGGTGCCGTCGCGCAGATTGATCAGGTGATCATGATGGCTGTCGCGCATCTGCTCGTAGCGGGCGCGGCCTTCGCGGAAATCGTGCCGCTCGATGATGCCGGCGTCCTCGAACAGCTTCACCGTGCGATACACCGTGGAGATCGAGATCTTGTCGTCGACCGCGACGCAGCGGCGATACAATTCCTCGACGTCGGGATGGTCTTCGGCCTGCGCCAGCACCCGGGCGATCACCCGCCGCTGTTCGGTCATCCGCATCCCGGTGGCGGCGCAACGCGCCTCGATTTCTGTAGATTTCAACACGGGCATGGCTTCCAACGCGGTCATGAGGGCTTGGCCTTAAGAACTCGGCTCAAGAGTGCCGGCCTGTTCTGCCACCGCAAGGTGGTCACGACAAGTCGCGACGCATTAGCAATGCGTTCAATTGTTCTCCATTCGGCTGCCGATAATAGCGATCGCGCCGGCCGACCACGGTGAAGCCGAAATGATCGTAGAGCCGCCGCGCCGGCTGATTGTTTTCCTCGACCTCCAGGAACAAGGTCTTGATGCCGCGCCCGGCGAGGTGGCGCAGATGGGTGTGCAGCAGGTCGCGCGACAGCCGGCGGCCGCGATAGCCCGGATCGATGGCGATCGAGAGGATTTCGGCCTCGTCCGCCGCCATCCGCGACACCACGAAGCCGATGATCCGCCGCCCCAGCCGCAGCCGGTGCACCAGCGTGTTGCGCTGGCTCAGCATGTCCTCGAATTCGTGCTCGCTCCAGCCGCGGTGGAACGAGGCGGCGTGCAGCTCCGCCAGCCGCGCGGCGTCGCGCAGCGTCGCGCCTTCGACCTGCGCGTCGGCGTAGCCCCAGAATTCTGCAAGCCAGGTCATCATCGGCGGGTCACGATCGGCAAGGGTCACGGCGGCAAGGGTCACGGCGGCAAGGGTCACGGCGGGTCGTCACGCGGAGGGCGATGCGGCGAATTGCACCACGGGAATTTGCGGCTTGGCGTCGGGCGGGCGCAGATAATACGGCCGCGCCGGCGAATTCTCCGGGGTGACGGCGGCGCCGAGCCAGGCCACCCAGGCGATGTCCGGCGCGGGCTTCGCATCGACCGAGACCGGCGGCGCGGCGTCGGACGGCCAACGCGCGGCCAGGATCTGCGCCGCATTGCCGACCAGCCGCGGCGCACCGAACCGCAAAGCTGCAGCGATGGCCTCGTCGATCGGCGCGACGCGCGGCCGCAACAGCGTGGTGCCGTCGCCGCCGGACACCTGGAAATAGACCTGGTCGTGGCGGGCATCGATCGCCGACAGGATCGGATCGGCGGCGGTCTCGCCGACCAACGGCGCCGCGAAGGCGGCGAGCGTGGTGAGGCCCACCACCGGGCGGTCGGCGGCGAGCGCTAGGCCGCGCGCCGCGGAGAGACCGACCCGCAGCCCGGTGAAACTGCCGGGGCCGGTGGTCACCGCGATACGGTCGATGGCTTCGAAAGAGATGTCGGCCTCGGCGATCACCCGCGCGATCAGCGGCACCAGCGCTTCGGCGTGGCCGCGCTGCATCGGCAGCGATTGCTGCCCGATCATGGTGGCGGAATCGGTGTTCAGCACGCCGGCGGCGCAGGCGTCGAGGGCCGTGTCGATGGCGAGGATCAGCATGGCGGTGACTATACCAGCATCGTCACCGCCGCGTCATGTCCCGCGATACCGCCTCGGGCATTAATCCCGAGTCGTTTGGTCGTACCGCGCCAATTTTTCCGCGCGGCGGCAGACGTCGCGCGTGAAGCTCCGGCTCAGATCGGCCGGACTTCGACCACGGCGGGCACGAAGTGCTTCAGCAGGTTCTGGATGCCGTGCTGCAGCGTCGCGGTGGACGACGGACAGCCCGAGCAGGCGCCCTGCATCTTCAGATAGACGATGCCGTCCTTGAAGCCGCGGAAGGTGATGTCGCCGCCGTCATTGGCGACCGCCGGGCGCACCCTGGTCTCGATCAGGTCCTTGATCATGTCGACGGCCTCGGCATCGGCCTTGTCGAAGAACTCGTCGTCCTCCGAGGGCTCGTCGCCGTCGACCCGGCCGTCGGCCATCAAGGGCTCGCCGGACATGTAGTGCTCCATGATGGCGCCCAAGATCGACGGCTTGAGATGCTGCCAGTCGCTGTCGTCCTTGGTCACGGTGACGAAGTCCGAGCCGTAGAACACCCCGGTGACGCCGGGCACTTCGAACAGCCGTTCTGCCAGCGGCGAGCGCGCCGCGGCGGCGCGGTCGTTGAATTCCATGGTGCCACTGTCGAGCACGACGCGGCCGGGGATGAACTTCAGGGTGGCGGGATTGGGCGTGGGTTCGGTCTGAATGAACATGATTGTCTCCGTCGTCGCCGGTTCAAGGCCGGCGCGTGGCCTGGCTCGCTGATGGCAGCTCATCTAGCAGATGGCGACGCCGAACGCACGATCAAGACGCGGGAAACCGCGCAGATCGGGGTTGCGCCGCTGCGGCCGGAGGGACGGGGCGCTTCACCAGCCGTTGATTCGCGGCCAGACCGCGGTCACGCCGCCGGACGCGTCGAGCACGTGGTAGCGGTCGTGCTGCGCCCCGGTGGCGCAGGCGTGGTTGGGCAGGATCCGCAGCTTGGCGCCGATCGGCAGCTCCGGCAGCGCGGCCTGGCTGCCCGGCCGAACCGCGACGATGCCGTGTTCCTGGTTGGCGTCGGCCACGATCAGGTCCGGATAGGGCTTCCCGGCGAGGTCGCAGACCACGCCGTAGCCCTGATCGACTGCCTGCCGCGCGGTGCCGCGGTCGCGCGACATCGCCATCCAGCCGGCGTCGACGATGATCCAGCCCTTGGCGCGCTGCTGCCCGATCACGGTGGCGAGCACGGAGAGCGCGATGTCGTCGATGGCGCAGGAGCCGACCCCGGCCTGGAACAGATCGCCGATCATGAACACCCCGGCGCGCAGCTCGGTGACGCCGGAAAGATCCTTGGCGAATCGCGCGGTCGGGGTGGAGCCGATGCTGACCACCGGGCAGGGCAGTCCTGCCTGCCGCAGCAGCGTCGCGGCGCCGACCGCCGCCGCGCGTTCGGCTTCCGCCGCCGCCGCGATCGCCTCCGGATCGCTGAGGCCGTAGCTGGCGCCGGCATGCAGCAATACGCCGCGCAAGTCGGCGCCGCCGCCGATCAGCCGCCGCCCGATCGCGGTCAGCGTGGCGGCATCGTTCGGCGCGACGCCGGAACGATGGCCGTCGGCGTCGACCTCGATCAGCACCGGCAGCGCGTCGCCATGCGCCTTGACCCAATCGGCCACCGCGTCGGCCTGTTCGGCGCTGTCGAGGACCACCGCGAGGTCGGCACCGAAGCGCTTGCGGATCGCGCCGACGCGATCGAGCTTGGCGGGCGCGATGCCGACGCCGTAGATCATGTCGCGGACGCCGCCCTCGGCGAAGAACTCGGCCTCGCGCAGCGTCGACACCATCGCCGGCCCGCTCGGCTGCGTCATCGCGATCCGCGCCACTTCGAGACACTTGGCGGTCTTCAGATGCGGCCGGAAGCCGACGCCGAGCGCCGCCAGATGCTGCTTCATGGTGAAGACGTTGCGACGCAGCAGCGCCTCGTCGAGCAGCAGGCAGGGCGTCGGCAAGTCTTCAAGGCCGTGCGAACCGATCGTGTGTGGATCGGGCGCGAGCATGTCGGTATCCATCATCAAGCCTTCTGGTCATAGCGGGCGCGCAGCCGAAGGTCGGCGGCATTCGGCGTTGCGGGCGGCTGGTTGGCAGGCGCCGCTACGACAGCGCGTCGATCTCGTCGTCTGTGAGGTTGCCGGGCACGATCATCACCGGGATCGGAAACGCCCCGATGCTCCGCAGCATGGTGGTGACGATCGGCCCCGGCCCCTCGGGGCCCTCATTGGCGGCGAGCACCAGCATCACGATGTCGACGTCCTGGTGGATCACGTCCTTGATCTGCTGCAGCGGGTCGCCCTCGCGGATCACCCGCTCCGGCGTAATCGCCGCGATGCCGTTGGCGCGGCCGGAGGCGCGATCCAGCGCGGTTTCGGCGATCTCCTGCGCCTCGGCGCGCATCACGTCGGCGACGCCGAGCCATTGCTGATTATGGTCGAGGATCTCGATCACCCGCAGCATCACCACGCCGCCGCCGATCCGCACCGCCCAGCGGCTGGCGTAATACACCGCGCGATCCCATTCGGCGGTCTCGTCCACGATCACCAGACACTTCGGCTGGTGCCCCGGCTCATAGCTTCGTCGCTGCGTTCTCATCGAAGTCCCGCTGCCGATCCGCGCTGGCGCGCCTGCGACATGCTGACACGGTCCGGCGCGTCTCGACAAGCGGCACGAAATGAGGGCATGGCGCGCCTCTTGCGCGTCTGCGCGGACGGGAGACCTGTGGTGCGAGTCATTCCGGGGCGCGAGGCCGAAAGGCCGAGCGAACCCGGAATCTCGCTCCGGATCACCTGTTGCGAGATTCCGGGTTCGCTCGAGCTTCGCTCTCGCGCCCCGGAATGACGAGAGGTGGTTACTTCTTGCGCACCATGCCCATGATGTCCTTCACCGCCGTCATGGTCTCGGCAGCGATGACGCGGGCGCGGTCGGCGCCGTCGGCCAGCACTGAATCCACATAGGCGGTATCGCCGCTCAGCCGCTTCATCTCGGCGGCGAGCGGGGCGAGTTTCGAGACCGCGAGATCGACCAGGTTCGACTTGAAGCCGGAGAACTGCGCGCCGCCGAATTCGGCCAGCACCTCGGACTTCGGCTTGCCGGCCAGCGCCGCATAGATGCCGACCAGATTGTCGGCCTCGGGGCGCGGCTCGAGGCCCTTTTCCTCGCTCGGCAACGGCTCCGGATCGGTCTTGGCCTTGCGGATCTTCTGCGCGATGGCGTCGGCGTCGTCGGTGAGGTTGATGCGCGAATAGTCCGAGGGGTCGGATTTCGACATCTTCTTGGTGCCGTCGCGCAGGCTCATCACCCGCGTCGCCGGGCCGGTGATCACCGGCTCCGGCAGCGGGAAATACGCCTCGCCGAAGCCTTGCGCGGCGATCGATGCGGAAAAGTCGTTGTTGAACTTCTGCGCGATGTCGCGGGTCAGTTCGACGTGCTGCTTCTGGTCCTCGCCGACCGGCACGTGGGTGGCGCGGTACACCAGAATGTCGGACGCCATCAGCACCGGGTAATCATAAAGTCCGACCGAGACGTTCTCGCGGTCCTTGCCGGCCTTCTCCTTGAACTGGGTCATGCGGTTGAGCCAGCCCAGCCTTGCGATGCAGTTCAGCACCCAGGCGAGCTCGGCGTGCTCGGCGACCTGGCTCTGGTTGAAGATGATCTGCTTCTTCGGATCGATGCCCGAGGCGATGAACGCCGCGGTGACCTCGCGGATGTTGCGGCGCAATTCGTCCGGGCCGCCCCACACCGCCGGCGGCACGGTGATGGCGTGCAGATCGACCACGCAGTAGAGACAATTGTGCGTCTCCTGCATCTTCACGAAGTTGACGATCGCGCCGAGGTAGTTGCCGAGGTGGAGATTGCCGGTCGGCTGGATGCCGGAGAAAACCCGTTCGATCGTCATGTTGCTGTTCCTGCGAGCGTCTTGCGCCATTCGTGCCGTCAGGCGCCGTGCTCTGCCACGCGGACGTCAGTCGCGCAAGCGATCCGGTCGCTTGAGCGCGCGGAGCAGATCTGAGGGGTTGACGACGCCCAGCAGCATCAAAAGCCCGCCATAGACGATGACGCCGCCCGCGATCACCAGCCCGAGCCCCAGCGCCTGAATGACCACACTCGCGCCGGCCACCAGCGGCAGCGCGAACGCTACTTTCAGCCACAACAGCCCGGCCATCCCCAGCGCGGCGGCCGCGATCAAGACCAATCGCCGTCGCGCCAAAACGTCGACCGCGAAGCCGAACGAGGCCGCGGCCTGCCGGATCAGCAGCCAGGCCGAGCCCCAGGCGCCCAGCGCCACGGCGGCGGCGATGCCGCTTGAGCCGAACAGCGCGCCCAGCGCCAAGGCGGCGACGATCGCCAGCGCCAGCCCGCCCAGCATGGCGTTGAGCGGCGCCCTCGTATTGTCGCGGGCGAAAAACGCCGGCGCGATCGCCTTCACGGCGACATGCGCCGGCAGGCCGAGCGCCAGGAATTGCAGCGCCTGCGCGGTGGCGGCGGCGTCGGCGGCGCCGAACGCGCCATGCTGGAACAACAGCCGCACGATCGGCTCGGCGAGCACGATCAGCCCGAGCATCGCCGGCAGCGCCAGCCCGACCGCGAGCTCCAGCGCGCGGGATTCTGCCTGCGCGATCGCGGCCTTGTCGTCGCCCTGCACCGCGCGGCTTAGTTCCGGCACCAGCACGGTGCCCATCGCGGTGCCGACGATGCCGAGCGGCAGTTCGATCAGCCGGTTGGCGAAATACAGCCACGACACCACGGCGGGCGAGTGTGATGCGATGATCGCGCCGCCGACGATCAGCAATTGCGGCCCGGAATTCGCCAGCATGCCCGGCACCGCCTTGCCGAGAAACCCGCGCATCTCGCCGTCGAACGAAACCCGCAGCGGCGTCGCCACCGCATCGCCGCGCCGCCAGGCCAGCATCAGGAGTTGCAACAGCCCGGCGATTCCCACGGTGGCAGCCATGATCAGCGCGGCCTCGGCGGCGTCGCGGGGCTGCAGCAACAGCACCACCATCACGGCGATCAGCGCCAGATTGAATAAGAGCGGGGAGAACGCGGTCAGCGCGAAGCGGTGCTGCGCATTGAGGATCCCCATCAGCACGGTCACCGGCCCGGCGAAGGCCAGGTAAGGCAGCATCAGCCTTGCATCGTCGACGGCGAGCTTGAGGCTCGGCCCGCCGACGAATCCCGGCGCCACCAGCCCGACCACCAGCGGCATCGCTAGCGCGATCAGCGCCGCCGCCACCACCAGCGCCGCGCTGACGGTGCCGAGCACGCGGCCGGCAAACGCCGCCGCGGCGGCCGGCCCTTCGGCGTCGCGCAGCCGCAGCCAGGCCGGCACTAACGCCGCGTTCAGCGCGCCCTCGGTCAACAGCCGGCGGATCACATTGACCAGTTGAAACGCCACCAGGAACGCGTCCGCCACCGGGCCGGCGCCGAGCAGGGCGGCGACCATCGCATCGCGAACGAATCCCAACAGCCGCGACGCCAGCGTGCCGGAAGAGACGGTGAGCAGCGGGCGGATCATGAAACCATCGGTTGGGCGCGCCTTGCTGGCGTCGGGGGGAACGTGATAGGTCGCGCCATCCTATTTGACAAACCTGCAGCGCATGCCGGCGAATTCGACCGGATCTTCCGCGCCCTCGCAATCGCCCAACGGGACAAATCTCATGACCTCAGCGAAATACGACGTGCTCGGAATCGGCAACGCGATCTTCGACGTGCTGGTGCGGACCGAGGACGACTTCCTGCTCAAGCACGGCATGGTCAAGGGCGGCATGGCGCTGATCGACGAGCCGCGGGCTGCGGCGATCTACGCCGAGATGGGGCAGGCGGTGGAAATGTCCGGCGGCTCGGCCGCCAACACCATCGTCGGCCTCGCCAATTTCGGCGCCCGCGCCGCCTATGTCGGCAAGGTCAAGGACGACCAGATCGGCCGGCTGTACAGCCACGACATCCGCGCCGCCGAGGTGGCGTTCCAGACCAAGCCGGCTTTGGGCGGACCTGCCACCGGCTGCTCCTACATCCTGGTGACGCCGGACGGCGAGCGTACCATGAACACTTATCTCGGCGCCGCGCAGGATCTCGGCCCCGACGACATCGATCCGGAGCAGATCGCCGCCGCCTCGCTGATCTATCTCGAAGGCTATCTGTGGGATCCGAAGAACGCCAAGGACGCCTTCCTGAAAGCCTCGCAGATCGCGCATGCGGCCGACCGCCAGGTGGCGCTGACGCTGTCGGACCCGTTCTGCGTGGATCGTTATCGGAGCGAATTCCTCGAGCTGATGCGCTCGGGCACCGTCGATCTGGTTTTCGCCAACGAATCCGAGCTGCATTCCTTGTACCAGACCGCGGATTTCGACACCGCGCTGAACCAGCTGCAGCAGGACGTGTCGCTCGGCGTCGTCACCCGCAGCGAAAAGGGCTGCGCCGTGGTGGCGCCCGATAGCATTACGCTGGTTCCGGCCTCGAAGATCGAGACGCTGGTCGACACCACCGGCGCGGGCGACCTGTTCGCGGCGGGCTTCCTGTTCGGACTGGTCCGCGGCGCCAGCTTCGAGGACGCCGGCCGGCTCGGCGCGCTCGCCGCCGGCGAGGTGATCCAGCACATCGGCGCCCGCCCGCAGCTGTCGCTGAAGGATCTGGCGCAACAGAACGGTCTGCCGGTGTAGTTCGTAGCGCAAGTCGCGTCATCCTGAGGGCCGCGGATCTTTGCGCGGCGTCTCGAAGGATGACGCAAGGGTGTGTGCCGCCGCCATCCTTCGAGACGGCGCTACGCGCCTCCTCTGGATGACGGCGCAGGTCACGCCGCGCGCTGCGCCGCGTTGAGCGCGGCATAGACGCCGCGTTCGAAGCCGGCAAACGCCGCCAGGCATTTGGCGTCGGCGAACGGCAGCACCTGCATCAGGATCACCCCGCAGATGTCGCGGGTCGGATCGATCCAGTAGTAGGTGTTGGCGAGGCCGGCCCAGGCCAGGCTGCCGGGGCTGCGGCCCTCCGGGGTCTGCGCGGTATTGATCAGGAAGCTCAGCCCCCACTTCTTGTCCATGCCGGGATAGAGATCGACGTCGTTGGTGGCGAAGGCGATCGCCGAACTCATCTTGCCGACGCACAGATCGCCGATGTGGTTCTGGCTCATCAGCGCCACGGTCTCCGGCTTCAGGATCTCGTTGCCGTTGCCGCGGCCGTGGTTGAGGATCATCCGGGTGAACTTGATGTAGTCCGGCGCGGTGCCGTACAGGCCGCCGCCACCCATGTGGAACTCCGGCTCCTGCGTCAGCTCGAACCGGATCGGCGCCAGCGCCCCGTCGGGACCACGGACATGCATCGCCACCAGCCGCGCGCGCTGTGCTTCGCCGATCCGGAACGCGGTGTCGGTCATGCCGAGCGGCGCCAGCACATGATCGTGCAGATAGGCGTCGAGCCGCATCCCGCTCGCCGCCTCGATCGCCTTGCCGACGAAATCGAGGCCGATGCCGTATTCCCAGCGGCTGCCCGGTTCCGCCATGATCGGGGCCTGCAGCGCGGCGTTCCGGCACGAGGTGATCGGCGGCACCCCGAACTTGTCGCGATACGCCACCATGTCGGCGTTCCACATGTCGTAGCACAGCCCCGAGGTGTGGGTGAGCAGGTGGCGCAGCGTGATCGGCGTGGTGGCTGGCTTTAGCCGCGGATTGCCCTCGGCGTCGAAGCCGTCCAGCAGCTGCGGCGCCGCGAGCTCCGGCAGCAGCCGGCCGATCGGCTCGTCGAGCGACAATTTGCCCTGTTCCACCAGCTGCATCGCGCCCGCGGCGGTGATCGCCTTGGTCATCGAGGCGATCCAGAACACGCTGTCCGGCGTCATCGGTTCCGGCTTCGCCAGATCGCGGCGACCGAACGCGCCCTGATACACGATGTCGCTGCCGGTCGCGGCGATCGCCACTAGGCCGGGGATCTCCCCGGTGTCGGCCTGCTGCCGCAAGTGCTGATCGATCTGCGATGGGTCTTGCATGGCGTCCTCCCGGTTTTTTGGTTGGAACCCCAGTGTTATCCGCAGACTGCGGGGCCGCAAGCGGGAGTTGTTTACGATAAAGCCAGCCAGTTGCCGGAATCCCCGCCGCCGCCAAGGTCACGGGAACGATTGTAACCGCACGATGTTCAAAATCCGACAGCCGCCATGAATGCGGCAAGCGGAACCCGAGCGCGAAAAAGATTCGGCGCTGAACCATTTGCACGCTGCCGCAGACATCAATTCTGTGCAGCAAACACCATGCGGCCAGTCGGCTGCGAAAGGCAGACCATGATTGTAGGCTGGGGCAATTGGAAATCCTATCCGCGGCCTGGACGCGGCGAAAACATCGAGGCGCCGATCGGTCCCGGCATCTACGAAGTGCGATACGCCAACACCGGCGAGCTGTTCGATTTCGGCGCCGTCGACAATGTCGCGCAGGCGCTGGCCGGTTTGCAGGTGACGCCGCGATCGTTGGCGTCGTTTTTCGGCCGGCGCGCCGCCGCGACGTTTCCGCCGCTGGAATATCGGATCTGCGCCACCGCCACCAAGGCCGACGCCCGCATCGCCGCGGAACGGATGATCGGCCGCCGCGAGACCTATCTGCGCGGCGCGGCCTGAGCCCGCGGTCACTTCAACAGATCGTCACCCAAGCGGGCGCGCCCGATGCGCCGGCTTTTTCGCGCCGATAATTTCGCGTATGACGGTCCGGGCCGACCGGCCCCAATTACAATCCCGCGCTGAGGAATGCTCATGTCGACCACTGCCGCCGCTCGTTCCGGGTCCACCGCGCCCTCGCTGCGCGACCGCCTGAAGAATCCGTCGCTGCTGCGCGAGGCCTGCTTTATCGACGGGCAATGGAGCGGCAACCCGGAGACCGTGGTGACCAATCCGGCCAACGACGTCGAACTCGGCCGGGTGCCGAATATGGCCGCCGCCGAGGCGACGGAGGCGGTGGAGGCGGCGCAGCGCGCGTTCCCGGCCTGGGCCAAGATGACCGCCAAGCAGCGCTCCAACGTGATGCGCAAATGGTTCGAGCTGATCGTCGCCAACCGTGAGGATCTGGCGCTGATTCTGACCTCCGAACAGGGCAAGCCGCTCAGCGAGGCGCTCGGCGAAGTCGATATCGGCGCCGCCTATGTGGAGTTCTATGCCGAGGAAGCCCGCCGGGTCTATGGCGAGACCATTCCGACGCAGCGCGCCGACGCCCGGTTGATCGCGATCAAGCAGCCGATCGGGGTGTGCGGCGCGATCACGCCGTGGAACTTCCCGAATTCGATGATCACCCGCAAGGTGTCGCCGGCGCTGGCCGCCGGCTGCACCGTGGTGCTGAAGCCCGCCAACGAGACGCCGTTCTCGGCGCTGGCGCTCGCCGCGCTGGCGGAACAGGCCGGCGTGCCGAACGGGGTGTTCAACATCATCACCGGCGACGCCCCGGCGATCGGCAAGGTGCTATGCGAGCACCCGGCGGTGCGCTTCGTCGGCTTCACCGGCTCCACCGAAGTCGGCAAGATCCTGTACCGGCAGGCCGCCGTAGGCGTGAAGAAGCTCGGGCTGGAGCTCGGCGGCAACGCGCCGTTCATCGTGTTCGACGACGCCGATGTCGACGCCGCGGTGGAAGGCGCGATGGTGTCGAAATATCGCAACATGGGCCAGACCTGCGTCTGCGCCAACCGGCTCTATGTCCAGGACGGCGTCTATGACGCCTTCGTCGAAAAGCTCGCCGCCAAGGTCGCCGCGATGAAGATCGGCGACGGCACCGAACAGGGCGTGACGCAAGGCCCGCTGATCAACCTGGCCGCGGTGGAGAAGACCGAGCGCCACATCGCCGACGCGGTGAAGAACGGCGCCACCATCGTCACCGGCGGCAAGCGCCATACGCTGGGCGGCACCTTCTTCGAGCCGACCGTGCTCGCCAACGTCAAGCCCGACGCGCTGGTGGCGCATGAAGAGACCTTCGGTCCCTTGGCGCCGGTGTTCCGCTTCAGCACCGAAGAGGAAGTCATCAAGCTCGCCAACAACTCGCCGTTCGGGCTCGCCTCCTACTTCTACGCCCGCGATCTCGGCCGGGTCTGGCGGGTGGCCGAAGCGCTGGAGGCCGGCATGGTCGGCGTCAATTCCGGGCTGATCACCACCGAGGTGGCGCCGTTCGGCGGGGTCAAGGAAAGCGGGCTCGGCCGCGAAGGCTCGCATCACGGCATGGAGGAATATGTCGAGATCAAATACGTGATGATGGCGGGGATTTGAGCTGAAAAGCGGCAATCGCCGGTAAGGTTAAGCCGCGATGAAAGCGCTGTGCCGCATGGCTTTCTCGCATTCTTGGAACCGTAGGCTTAACCGTGGTTTAACGGGGCTTTAAATCCCGCCGCCTAAGCTGGCCCATCTGTCGGGTGGGCATTTTCCGGATGGCGTGGGGCAAGAAGAAAAGCGGCACGCGGCAGGAGCCGGTGTTCGACCTGGCGTCGTCGCTGTCCGGCCTACGGCTGTCGGTGCAGGACCGCATCGGTCCGCCGGATGAGAAGCTGATCAAGCCCAAGGCCGACGCGAAGAAGGCCGACGCGCCGAAGCAGGCCACCGGCAAGAAGCCGGCCGCCAAACCCGCGAAAAAGAAACCGCGTGGAACGATCGGCGCGGCGATCTTCCGGCTGTTCTATTGGGGCGTAGTGACCGCGATCTGGGGCGTGATCGCGGTGGTAGGCCTCCTGATCTATGTCGGCGCGCACCTGCCGGCGATCCAGTCATTGGAAATCCCGAAGCGGCCGCCGACCATCCAGATCGTCGGCATGGATGGCAGTTCGCTGGTCACCCGCGGCGAACAGGCCGGCACCAACGTCGCGTTGAAGGATCTGCCGCCCTATCTGCCGAAAGCCTTCATCGCCATCGAGGACCGCCGCTTCTACGACCATTACGGCGTCGACCCGATCGGCATCGGCCGTGCCGCGCTGGCCAATGTGATGCATCGCGGCGTCTCGCAGGGCGGCTCGACGCTGACCCAGCAGCTCGCCAAAAACCTGTTCCTGACCCAGGAGCGCACGCTGCAGCGCAAGCTGCAGGAGGTCGAACTGGCGCTGTGGCTGGAGCGCAAGCATTCCAAGTCGGAGATTCTCGAGCTCTATCTCAACCGGGTGTATTTCGGCTCCGGCGCTTACGGCGTGGAAGCCGCGGCGCAGCGCTATTTCGGCAAGTCGGCGAAGAACGTGACGCTGGCGGAGGCCGCGATGCTGGCGGGCCTCGTCAAATCGCCGTCGCGGCTCGCCCCGAACCGCAATCCGGAGGGCGCCGAGAAGCGGGCGCAGACCGTGCTCGGCGCGATGGCCGACGCCGGCTTCATCAACGCGTCGCAGGCCCAGGTGGCGAGCGCCAACCCGTCCGGCACGGTGAAGCCGACCGGCGCCGGCACCATCAACTACGTCGCCGACTGGATCGGCGAGGTGCTCGACGATCTGGTCGGCCAGATCGACCAGTCGATCATCGTCGAGACCTCGATCGATCCGAAGCTGCAGTCGGTCGCGGAGGGAGCGATCATCGACGAATTGGCGGCGAAGAGCGTCAAGTTCAACGTCTCGCAGGGCGCGCTGGTGGCGATGACGCCGGACGGCGCGGTGCGCGCCATGGTGGGCGGGCGCAACTACGCCGACAGCCAGTTCAATCGCGCCGTCACCGCCAAGCGGCAGCCGGGCTCGGCGTTCAAGCCGTTCGTGTACCTGACCGCGATCGAGGCCGGGCTGACGCCGGACACCATCCGGCAGGACGCCCCGATCGACGTCAAGGGGTGGCGGCCGGAGAACTACAGCCATGAATATTTCGGCGCGGTGACGCTGACCCAGGGCCTGGCGATGTCGCTCAACACCGTGGCGGTGCGGCTCGGCCTCGAGGTCGGCGCCAAGAGCGTGGTCCGCACCGCGCATCGGCTCGGCATCGCCTCCAAGCTCGAGCCCAACGCCTCGATCGCGCTCGGCACCTCCGGGGTGTCGCTGGTCGAACTGGTCGGCGCCTATGCGCCGTTCGCCAATGGCGGATTCATTGCGGGGCCGCATGTGGTGGAGAAGATCCGCACCGCCGACGGCAACAAGGTTTTGTACGACCGCTCGCAGGACGCGCCCGCGCAGGTGATCGAGCCGCGCTATGTGGCGATGATGAACAGCATGATGCAGGAGACGCTGATCTCCGGCACCGCCCGCAAGGCGGAGATCCCGGGCTGGACCGCCGCCGGCAAGACCGGCACCAGCCAGGATTTCCGCGACGCCTGGTTCATCGGCTTCACCGGCAAATTGGTCACCGGGGTGTGGCTCGGCAACGACGACAATGCGCCGACCAAGAAGGCCACCGGCGGCGGCCTGCCGGTCGAGGTGTGGACCCGGTTCATGCGCACGGCGCATCAGGGCGTGCCAGCGGTGCCGCTGCCCGGCGCCGGACAGAGTTACGCCGCCAGCGTGGCGCAGGCGCCGCGCGGCGATCAAGGTTTGGTGCAGCAAGGCACGGCGCAGCAGGGCTATGGGCAGCCGGCCTACCCGCAACCGAGCTACCCGCCGCAACCCGGTTACGGCGCGCCGGGCCCGGGCGGATCGGGCTATCAGCAGGCGCCGCCGATCCCGGTCAGGGGCGGCGGTCGCGAGGTCACGCAGCGGCCGCAGCCGGTGCGGCCCGAAGCGTCGAGCGGCCTCGATGGCTGGCTGGTGGAGCGGCTGTTCGGGCGGTAACGGCGGGTTTGGACGTCGGCATGCTCTGGGGCGTCGCCACACACATGGCCGTCACCACCCGCGAAAGCGGGTGGCCCAGTAGTCCAGAGAGCGTTTGGTGAGTAACGAGCGCTCTGGAATACTGGGTCGCCCGGTCAAGCCGGGCGATGACCGCTTCAAATCGTGGCCGCTCTGCGCATCCCAGCGACTCTGTTCGGCGTGCCCCGGACGCGGCGAAGCGCGATAGCGCGGCGCCGTCGAGCCGGGCCATTACGAAGGCTGCATCCGCAACGGTCCCGGCTCGCTGCGCAGCGCAAGGGCGCTGCCGGCGTCCGGCACACGGGCTACAGATTTCAATCCGTAATGCCGTAGCGATGCAGGTCGTTGCCGAAACCGTCGAGCCACTTCTTGGCGCGCTCCATCTGCGGACAGACCTTGCCGACCACGCGCCAGAACTTCGTCGAGTGGTTCATCTCCACCAGATGCCCGACTTCATGCGCGGCGAGATAATCCAGCACATAGGGCGGCGCCAGGATCAACCGCCAGGAAAACGACAGCGATCCCGCCGAGGTGCAGGAGCCCCAGCGGCTCGACTGGTCGCGGATCGAGATCCGCGTCACCTTGACGCCGAGCAGGTCGGCATAGTGCTGCGCCGCCTTCGCCAGATCGCGCCGCGCCTCGCGCTTGAGAAAGTCGTGCACCCGGCGATCGATGTGTTCGGGCTCGCCGGCGACGCAGAGGATCCGCTCGCCGGAGTCGCGGGTCTCCGCCCACACCGTGCCGCGGACGCCGGCGCGATGCACGATCTTGTGGTCGACGCCGCGCAGCGGCAGCAGCGTGCCGGGATGAAACGGCGCCGCCTTCGGCAACCGGCCGAGCCGCGCGGCGATCCAGGCGCCGTGACGTTGCGCGAATTCCTTGGCGTCGACCAAGGTGCCGCGCGGCGGCATGGTGAGGATCGCTTCGCGATCGCTCGGATGGATGCGCAAGGTGTAGCGCCGCGCGCGCCGGTGACGTCGCAAACGGATGGCGAAAATCTGCGAGCCGAATTTGACGGCAATCGATTGGGGTTCGGCAGGACGCCGATAAAGCAGTGCGCGAAAGGCCATTTCTGCAGATCCGGACAGGGAGAATGTCCCCGGATTCTGCCATATCCGCCGCCATTGGAAGCGCTCGGCGCAAAAACAAATCATTTGCCCAATATACAGCTGAGCCGCGCCCGCGCACCCCTAGCAAAAGGGGCCCGGAACACCGGATTCTGGATTCATAAAATGATTTTGCGGGCCCAAAGGATGAATCTGCGTCCAAATGTATAACCCGCCGGATTTTACGCATTCTCGCGGCAAAATCAGCGGCTTAACGAGCGGCGGACGAATCAGCGGCGAATTCTTGCCGCTGATGTCGATTGGCGCACGCGTAGTTCGCTATTCGGCGGCGTTCGCCGGCTTCTCATTCGCCGCCGACACCATGAAGTCGGAAATCCGCGGCACGATTTCGGAGCGGAAGCGCGAGCCGTTGAAGACGCCGTAATGGCCGACGCCCTTCTGCACGTAGTGCACCCGACGCTGGTCCGGGATCGACGTGCACAGCCGATGCGTCGCCTCGGTCTGGCCGAGGCCCGAGATGTCGTCGTTCTCGCCTTCCACCGTCATCAGCGCGGTGCGCCGGATCTTGCTCGGATCGACGCGTTGGCCCCGGTGCATCATCTCGCCCTTCGGCAGCGCATGCTTGACGAACACCACGTCGACGGTCTGCAGATAATATTCGGCGGTCAGATCCATCACCGCGAGATATTCGTCGTAGAAGTCGCGGTGCTTGTCGGCCAAGTCGCCGTCGCCCTGGACCAGATGGTTGAACAGGTTCTTGTGGGCGTCCATGTGGCGGTCGAGATTCATGCTGATGAAGCCGTTCAGCTGCAGGAATCCCGGATAGACGTCGCGCATCACGCCGGGATGCGGGAACGGAACCTTGGTGATGACGTGGTTGCGGAACCAGTCGATGCCGCGTTCCGCCGCCAGATTGTTCACCGCGGTGGGATTGCAGCGGGTGTCGATCGGCCCGCCCATCAGCGTCATCGACAGCGGTGCGCAGGAATCGTCATTGCCTTCCATCACCGACACCGCGGCCAGCACCGGCACCGACGGCTGGCACACCGCGATCACGTGGATGTTGCCGCCGAGATGCTGCAGCATCTCGATGACGTAGTCGACATAGTCGTCGAGATCGAAGCGGCCTTCGGCGAGCGGCACCATGCGGGCGTCGGACCAGTCGGTGATGTAAACCTCGTGGGTCGGCAGGAAGGCCTCGACGGTGCCGCGCAGCAGCGTGGCGTAGTGCCCCGACATCGGCGCCACGATCAGCACCCGCGGCTGCGCATGGCGCAGCGGCCGCGGATGCAGCCGGTTGAAATACAACAGCCGGCAGAACGGCTTTTCCCACACCGATTCGATTTCGATCGGCGTGCGCACGCCCAGCACCTCGGTGGCGTCGAGGCCCCATTCCGGTTTGGCGTAGCGCCGCGTGGTGCGCTCGAACACTTCGCAGGCCGCGGCGATCGATTTGCCGAGCTCGGTGTGGGTCCACGGGTTGAGCGGATTCTGGAACATGATCTTGGTGACATCACCAAGCGCCCGCGCCGGATTGAGCGACGCGTGGGCGAGTTCGTAGAACCAGTACATCGGCGTCGTCATCGCCGGGCTGACTTCGGCCGGCAACTCCGGCGGACGACCAAATTCACCAATGATGTTCGGCATCTCGTCCCTCAAATTCCGGTTCCACGCCCGGTTCCATCCGAGCATAGTGGCGATTGCACAGCACAGCGTCAATCCGCAGTTCCGAGTTTCCGCCCTGGGGGGATTACTCGCCGCCCTGAATCAGCGAGCCGTGGCGCCGCGCGCTGTTCAGAAGCCAGATGAAGCTCATGAACGACGCCGCGAACAGCACCGCATTGATCAGCAACGCGTAAAACATCAAATCCGGGCGAAATACGTGTTCGATCAGCAGCGCCCGCATGCCTTCGAACACATAGGTCGGTGGCAACGTCCATGCCACATATTGCAGCCAATGTGGCAACACCGTTACCGGATAGTACACGCAGGCCAGCGGCATCAGCCCGAACATCACGGTCCAGACGATGCTTTCGGCGCCGAGCCCGTTGCGCAGCACCAGCCCGGAGACGAAGATCCCGAGCGACCAGCCGGTGAAGATCAGGTTGCAGAAAAATGCCACCAGCGGCAGTCCAAAACCGAACAGATTGAAATCGAACATGAAGGTGGCGAGCGCCAGCATCGGCACGATGCCGATCGCCAGCCGGATCAGGCTCATGATCATCAGGGCGATCAGGAACTCGATCGGCTTCAGCGGGCTCATCATCAGATTGCCGAGATTGCGCGCCCACATCTCTTCCAGGAACGAGATCGAAAACCCGAGCTGGCCGCGGAACAGGATGTCCCACAGGATCACTGCGCCGATCAGCGTGCCGCCGGCCTGGGCGAAGAACCCGGCATTCTGCGAGATGTAGTTCTGCAGAAAGCCCCAGGTGACGATCTGCAGCGCCGGCCAATACACCAGTTCCAGCAGCCGCGGCCATGACGACAACAACAGGTACCAGTAGCGCAGGATCATCGCGCCGATGCGGTGCGGAGCGATGCCGCGATGAACCACGGCGCTCATGACGCGTCGCCATGCAACGGGGTGGCCTGCAACGCGCCGTCCTGCACCCGGCCGCGGGCGACGTCGAGAAACACTTCCTCCAGCGTGGCGCGGTTGTAGCGCTGCATGATGTTGTCCGGGCTGTCGTCGTCCTCTATGCGGCCGCGCTTCATGATGATGACGCGGTCGCACAACCGCTCGACCTCGAGCATGTTGTGCGAAGCGAGCAGGATCGTAGCGCCGTGCTGCTGGCGGTAGGTTTCCAGCCGCTGCCGCACCCAGTCGGCGGTATCGGGATCGAGCGACGCCGTCGGCTCGTCGAGCAGCAACAGGTCGGGACGGTTGATCAGCGCTTTCGCCAGCGCCACGCGGGTCTTCTGCCCGGCCGAGAGCTTGCCGTTCGGCCGGTCCAGGAACTCGTTGAGATCGAGATCCTCGGCAAGCTGCGCGATCCGCTCGCGCAGCTCCGGCACCGCATAGAGCTTGCCGAACACCGTCAGATTCTGCCGCACCGTCAGCCGCATCGGCATGTCGACATAGGGGCTTTCGAAATTCATCCGGCCGAGCACGTCCTCGCTTTGCTCCGGCATCGCGTAGCCCAGCACCCGCACGCGGCCCGAGGTCGGCAGTACCAGCCCCATGATCATCGCGATGGTGGTGGTCTTGCCGGCGCCGTTGCCGCCGAGCAGCCCGGTGATGCTGCCGCGCGCGATCTGGAACGACACGTCGTCGACCGCGCGGGCGGTCTTGTAGATCTTGACCAGATGCGCGACGTCGATCGCGGCGGCGTGGTCCGGATCAGGCGCGGCGGTGCCGGGCGGCGGAGCGGATTGGTTGCGGGTCATGAGGCCGTTCCTGAGCCATCATCGCGCCGAGCGCAAGATGGTGGCGCGGCGCGGGTTTGTGATCGCACGGCGGCGCGATGTCGTTCCGGTCCCGCGCGGCGCGTCCACAAACCACCGCGTCATTCCGGGGCGCGAGCAGCTCTGCTGCGAGCGAACCCGGAATCTTGCTGCACGTTCCGCGATCAGCGCTCGTTGCGAGATTCCGGGTTCGCTTGGGCTTGCGCCCGCGCGCCCCGGAATGACAACACGGCGTGTCCCAACGCCCGGCGTGGTGTGTCCCGATTTGTGATCGCGCGGCGGCGCGGCTAGTGTTCCCGCATGACCGATACCGAAGCCGCCGATTTCCGCCATCCGCGCCGCCACGTCCGGCTCGATACCATCCTGCGGCTGCGCTGGCTCGCGGCGCTGGGGCAGCTCGCCGCGGTGTTCGTGGTCGCCAACGGCCTCGAATTCGAGCTGCCGGTGGTGCCCTGCCTCGCCATCATCGCGCTGTCGGCGCTGGTCAATCTGGCGCTGCAGATCGCCTTCAATCCGATGCAGCGGCTGGAGCCGGCGCATGCCGCGGCACTGCTGGCGCTGAACATCGCCGAACTGGCCGGGCTGCTGTTTCTCACCGGCGGGCTGCAGAACCCGTTTGCGTTCCTGTTCCTCGGCCCGGTGCTGATCGCCGCCACCGCGCTGCCGACCAGGCTGACCATCACGCTCGGCGTATTCGCGGCGAGCTGCGCCGCGGCGCTATTGTTCTACCACCTGCCGCTGCCGTGGGACCCTGAGGACCCGGTGGTGCTGCCGCAGATCTATCTGATCGGGGTCTGGCTCTCGATCCTGCTCGCGATCGGCGTCACCAGCCTCTACACGTTTCAGGTCACCGAGGAGGCGCGCAAATTGTCCGACGCGCTGTCGGCGACCGAGCTGGTGCTGACCCGCGAACAGCATCTCACCCAGCTCGACGGCCTCGCCGCCGCCGCCGCGCACGAACTCGGCACGCCGCTGTCGACCATCTTCCTGATCGCCCGCGAGGTCGAGCACAGCGTCCCGGCCGATAGCCCGCTCGCCGCCGACCTCAGGTCGTTGCGCGAACAGGCGCAGCGCTGCCGCGAAATCCTCGGCAAGATCACCCAGCTGTCGTCCTCCGGCGCGCCGTTCGACCGCATGCCGCTGTCGACGCTGATCGAGGAGGCGGTGGCGCCGCACCGCGATTTCGGCATCGACATCCGGGTGCGGATCGCGGTCGCCGGCGTCGCCGAGCCGGTGGTGATGCGCAACCCGGCGATCCTCTATGGCGTCGGCAACATCCTGGAGAACGCCGTGGATTTCGCCCGCACCGCGGTCGAGGTGAATGCCTGGTGGAACGCCGAGACGGTGCAGATCGTGATTTCCGACGACGGCCCCGGCATCGCGCCGGACATGCTGCGGCGGATCGGCGAACCGTATCTGTCGCGGCGCCGCGCCGACGAAACCTCTGGCGTGCACGGCGGGCTCGGGCTCGGCGTGTTCATCGCCCGCACCCTGCTGGAGCGCACCGGCGCCAAGGTCTCGTTCGGCAACAAGACCTTCCCCGATCACGGCGCGGTGGTGCAGATCGTCTGGCCGCGCGCCGATTTCGAGACCGTGCACACGGCAGCAGCGGTCGAGGCGTAATCGTCGCCTCGCGCGCTTTTGTCGCGCAGCCGCCGGCGGCTGATCCGCCGCCGCGGCCTTGGCAGCGCCGCACCGCCTCGCCATATGTTGATGGGCCTGCTCAGGAGACGTACGAACCGTGAACGCCATTCCCGAATTGTCCGACTACGCCGATCGCTCGCTACTCATCGTCGAAGACGACAAGCCGTTTCTGGAGCGGCTGTCGCGCGCGATGGAGACCCGCGGCTTCACCGTGACGGCGTGCGACAACGTCGCCGAGGGTCTGGTGCAGATCGGCAAGGCCGCGCCGGCCTTCGCGGTGGTCGACCTGCGGCTCGGCGACGGCAACGGCCTCGACGTGGTGGCGGCGTTGAAGCAGCAGCGCCCCGACGCCCGCGCCATCGTGCTGACCGGCTACGGCAACATCGCCACCGCGGTGACCGCGGTGAAGATGGGCGCGGTGGACTATCTGTCGAAGCCCGCCGACGCCGACGACGTGGTCGCGGCCCTGCTGGCCAGCGGCAGCGAGAAATCCGAACTGCCGCACAATCCGATGTCGGCCGACCGGGTGCGCTGGGAGCACATCCAGCGGATCTACGAGATGTGCAACCGCAACGTCTCGGAAACCGCGCGCCGCCTCAACATGCACCGCCGCACCCTGCAGCGCATTTTGGCGAAGCGCGCGCCGAGGTAGGGTCGCGAGCCGCGCTGTCGCTCCGGATGCGCGCGGCATCGCTTCGCAGTACGTCTGAACACATCATAACGCCGTCATCCCGGTGCCCGAGCGAAGCGAGGGCCTCGAAGGATGCGGCTCCGCGCGACTCGGTCGCCACACGCGCGAGGCCCTCACCCTGCGGCCCATCCTTCGAGGCGCGATCCGTCGCGCATACGCGCGCCGGATCACGCACAGGATGACGCGGGATGTGTAGCAAACGCCGCAGAGTTGCATCGGCAGCGAAACGCCGGATCGAAACGCGCCGTCATTCCGGGGCGCAAGTTCGTCAGAACGAGCGACCCCGGAATCTTGCTGCTGGGGAAATCCCCTTGCTCGTTGCGAGATTCCGGGTTCGCTCGCAGCTTGCGCTGCTCGCGCCCCGGAATGACAGCCTGGGTCGGGTATTGCACCTCACCCCGGCTTTGATCGCATTCAAAACTCCACGATCCCCTGCGGGTCGTGCAGCCGCTGCAGCCGCTGCGCCGCCGCCATCGCAAAGCGCAGCGTCATCAGCTTGCGGGTCGGCGCGGCGAGGCGATGCTCCGGCGCCTCGCAATGCAGATGCGCGCCGTAGCCGTCGGCGACGATCAGTCCGGTGTCGCCGGGAAAGATCTCGCACGGCAGGTCCTGGGTGAAGGCGAAGAACAGCCGGTCGCAATGCGCGCGGTAGTCCGGCCATTTATTATCCGCGCGCAAATCCTCCAGCGACGACTTGATCTCGACGATCCAGATCTCGCCGCGGCCGTTCAGCCCGACCAGATCGGCGCGGCGGCCCGACGGCAGCGGCAATTCGCTGACGCAGCTAAAGCCCAGCGCATGCAGCAGCCGCGCCGTGCCGCGCGCGATCAACAGCGCGGTCTCGGACTGCCGGCGGTCCGGCGGCGGCGCGAGCTTGTGAGCGGGGTCCATCGCGCGCAGTCTAGCCGAAGCTGACGCCTCACCCAAGCGGCCGGTGCAGCGGAACCATGCAACGCCGGGTGCGCTTTTCGGCTTGGCGAAGGGGCAAAAATCGGCATTGTGCGGGGATGACAGACGCCAACCAGACCAAAGCCAAAGCTGGAGCCAAGGCCGGCGCAGCGATCATTCCGGTGACGCTGTTCCAGCAGAACTGCACGCTGTTGTGGTGCGAGACCACCCGCAAGGCCGTGGTGGTCGATCCCGGCGGCGAGGTGCCGCAGATTCTGGCGGCGATCAAACAGGCCAATGTCACGGTGGAGAAGATCTGGCTGACCCACGGCCATATCGACCATGTCGGCGGCGCCGCCGATCTGCGTGACGCATTGAAGGTGCCGATCGAAGGCCCGCATCGCGCCGACAAATATCTGTTGAACAACGTCGTCACCAGCGGCGAGATGTTCGGCATGACCGGGATGCGCGACGTGTTGCCGGATCGCTGGCTCGAAGAGGGCGAAACCGTCAGCGTCGGCGAACTCAGCTTCGCGATTCTGCATTGCCCCGGGCATTCGCCGGGCAGCGTGGTGTATTTCAACGACGAGATGCGGTTCGCGATCGTCGGCGACGTGCTGTTCAAGGGCTCGATCGGCCGCACCGACCTGTCGGGTGGCGACCACGCCACGCTGATGGAATCGATCGCCACCAAGCTGGTGCCGCTCGGCGACGACGTCAGCTTCATCTGCGGCCACGGCCCGGGCTCGACCATCGGTCACGAGCGGATGACCAACCCGTTCCTGACCGGCCAGCTGTAACGCTGCCGAGCAGGGCGAGCGGCAAGCCTCGGTTCAATGCGACGTACGGTGCAGCGCCGGCTTGGTGCTGGCCCACTTGCCGATCTGCGACGAGCCGATCATCTGCTTGGGCTGATACGGATTGAGTGTGCCGGCGTTGGCCGACCAGCCCTTATCCATGATCTCCAAGGCGAACAGCTTGGCCTCGGCTTCGGATTTGAAGGTCTTTGTGGAGCGAACCATGCCGGAGGCGCGGTCGTCTGATTTGACCGCTTGATCCGGACCATATGCTACGTACCAAATATCGGGTTGGGTCATGCCGCCTCAACAGGGCGGGACGCCCGCCGGTTCCACATCATGAAAGATTTATTATTCGCCGGCACGCCCGGTTCAGCATGACCGCCGAAGCGCCACGACCGCCAAAGCACAAAGGCCGCCCGGTGAGGGGCGGCCTTTGCTACGTCAAGTCGATTGGCTTATTCGACGATATCGACGATGCGGTGGGTGGCCGGATCGACCAGCACGGTGCGATCATTGACCACGGTGTAGCGATAGTTGCGCACGCCGTATTCCGAAGGCACTTCGTAATACGTCACGCCTTCGCCGGGCAGCACCGCGCCGACGCGGACTTCGTCGCTGTAGCGATACGACGGATGACGCTGTTCGACCGCGTAGGTGCGGAAACGCGGGCGCTGATCGACGCCGAGCACGCCGGCGACGCCGCCGACAACGCCGCCGATCGTCCCGCCGACCACGGCGCCGACCGGACCGGCCGCGCGCTCACCCTCGCGGGCGCCGCGTTCCATGCCCCCGGGGACGCCTTGCGCCTGCACCATCGCGGGGGTGGCGACGGCGATAATCACGGCGGCAGTACC
The DNA here is from genome assembly GCF_014203125.1 of Rhodopseudomonas rhenobacensis. Taxonomy (GTDB): domain Bacteria; phylum Pseudomonadota; class Alphaproteobacteria; order Rhizobiales; family Xanthobacteraceae; genus Rhodopseudomonas_A; species Rhodopseudomonas_A rhenobacensis. The sequence goes on along the minus strand of NZ_JACHIH010000013.1, from coordinate 35,608 downwards.
AAGCAAACGACGAATCATGAGAAGCTCCAAAGATAGTGAAAGGGGTGTGGCGGCAGGCTAAGTCGGCCACCGCGTGGAAGTTCCGTGGCCCTTGCACTAACGGGAGGAAACCATGGCCGGACGGGCGAACTAGGGAACTCCGCACAAGCTGTTCCGATGGAATGGTCGCTATGATCACGCTCGCGGTGGATGTCGGCGCGGAGCTGCTGCACCCGGTTCTCCTATCGCGACGGCGTCCTGCAGCGCATGCTCCCCAGGCCAGGCTGCGCTCCCCAAAACGCAAAACAATCCGGCAGCGCCACGCGGGCGCGCCGGATTGCTTGGTCGAAAACGGCCGCTCGCGCCACCCGTGACCGGCGTGGCACGCGCGAAAACCTATTCGTTGCCGGGGTTGAAGTCGTCGGCCGGGGCGGCGGGGGCGGCGGCGCCCTCGGGACGCGGACCCTGCGGACGGCGGCGACGGCGCGGCGGGAAGCGCTCGCCGCCGGCGGCTTCGAAGCCTGGGGCGTTGTTGATCTGCGGCTGCGGTCCGGTGATGAACGACGGCAGCCGGTCGACGCTGTCGCTGACCGGGATCACCGGCTGCGGCTGCGGCTGGTATTGCGGCTGCGGGCGATGTTCGCGGGGCTGCGGCTGGTCGCGCGGCTCGCGCTGTTCGCGCGGCTGATAGGGCTGCGCGTCGCGCGGCTCACGCTGTTGTTGTTCGCGCGGCTGCGGGTCGCGCTGTTGGGTCTCGCGTTGCGGCTCGCGCGGCACGAAGGGCTGCGGCTGCACCGGCACCAGGCCCGGCTCGGCGCCGAAATTCGAATAGGTCTCGTTGTCGCCGAACTCGGCGCTGTCGTCCGACATCTCGTTGTCAGTGCGCTGCTGCGGCAGGTTCTGGCGAAACTGCTCCTGGGCGGCGGCGATCAGCCGGAAATAGTGCTCGGCGTGTTGATAATAATTCTCGGCTGCGACCGGGTCGCCCGATGAGCGGGCGTCGCGCGCCAGCTGCACGTATTTCTCGGCGACGTGCGAGGCGGTGCCGCGGATCTTGATATCGGGGCCGTTGGATTCGAACACCCTTGTCATCGGGTTCTGACCGCGCCGGTTGTTGTTATTGTTATTATTGTTGCTGTTGTTGTTACGGTTACGCAGCCGCTTGTTGTTGTTCTGACCGTTTCTCATGTCGAGCCTTTTTACCACACCCACATTGAAGTCATTGTCACTGAAGTCATTGTCACAGCGAAATTGTCATAGCGCAGGAGTTATTAGCTGCGGACATAGCTTGGTCCGCTTCCGGACGCGCCATGGGCGTCCGGATCGCACTGCCGTTCAAACCGGTTTTGCCGCCCATCGCGTTACCGACGCGTTCCCCAACCGACCGCGAGCGCCCCAAGCGCAAAGCCGCACCGACTCATTCAGTCAGCCGCAACCAGCTCAGATGGTCTCGCGTGAGTTTTCAAGCGCAATATCAGGCTTTCGTTCGCTTTGCGGTCGCAAGCAGCGCAGCTCTCTCAGCCATCGCGCTCAACCCAACCCGCGTTTTTGGAACCTTTTTACTCAGGGCTCTCATCGAAGAGGCATTCTCATCGCCGAGAATCTCATCGCCGAGAATGGCGGCCTTCGCCCGCAGCGTCCGCGGGGCCAGCAACCCTGATGTCATGGCCGGAACGTAATCGCTCTTGGACAATATTCCAAGCGGTTTTTTGCAATCGGTTCCGACCTCACCCCCCGGGACGGCGGCCGATCACCGCGCGGGCGATGCCGGCGAGATCGGGTTTCGGCGCGCCGTCGGTGGTCAGCCCGGCCGATCGCATCAGGGCCGCGACCTCGTCGTCCTGGCCCTGTCCGATCTCGACGATCAGCGCTCCGCCCGGCGCCAGCAGCGCGGCCGCCTGCTGTGCGATCGTCCGATAGGCGTCGAGCCCGTCGGCGCCGCCGTCGAGCGCGCGGCGTGGGTCGTGCTCGCGCACCTCGCGGTCCAGCGCCGCAATGTCCGCGCTGCGGATATAGGGCGGGTTGGAGACGATCAGGTCGAACGGCCCTTGCAAGGCCGATGCGTAGTTGCAGGCAACGAAGCCGGCACGGTCGGCGAGCCCCAAGCGCGCCGCGTTGCCGCGCGCGGTGCGCAGCGCATCAAGGCTGATATCGGTGGCGACGCCCTGGGCGTCCGGCCATTCCGACAACAGCGCCAGCAGGATTGCGCCGGAGCCGGTGCCGAGATCGGCGATGCGCTGTGGTCCCGAGGCGCGCTGCAGCGACAGCCGAGGCAACGGCTCCGCCGGCCGCGGCTCTCCTGGTAACGATGCGCCGGCAAAGCTCTGCAGCGCCGCCTCGACGATGGTCTCGGTATCGGGCCGCGGCACTAGGGTGTCGCCGGACAGATGCAGCGGCAGGCCCCAGAATTCCTTGACGCCCAAGATGCGCGCCACCGGCTCGCCCTCGATGCGCCTCGCCACCAGGGCGTCGAGCGCGGCCGCTTCATCCGGCGTCAGCAGCCGTGCGGCGGCGGTGATCAGTCCGGTGAGATCGAGCTCCAGCACCGCGCCGATCAACAGCCGCGCGTCGAGCTCGGCGGATTCGATCGCGGCCTGCCGTAGACGCGCCGCCACCGCGCGGCGGGCGGCGTCGATGGTGAGGGCGGTGAAGCTTTCCGTCACGTTGCACTTCTCGTGCGGCGCCGGTGAAGGCGCCACTGCCTTTCAGCGGGTCGTCCCTGCGCACGCAGGGACCGATACGGCGCGGAGATTCGTTTGTGCGGTGTGGTCGAGGCCGCTTCGTTAACTCGGACGCCAGGGGTTATGGGTCCCTGCGTGCGCAGGGACGACCCGTTGAGATGCAGACATCCACATGCGGACCGCTCGGTGGACTCAGCCCGAGGTGGGAAGAGGGCACATCTCACGTTACCAGCCTTCCGTTTGATAGGACGTCAATACCGAGGCTGTCATCCCGGGGCGCGAGTTCGAAGAACGAGCGAACCCGGGATCCAGTATTGCAGGGCGGTGAGTACTGGGTCCCGGGTTCGCTCGCGGCTCCGCCGCTCGTGCCCCGGGATGACGGCCTCTTATCGACGAAGCGCATCACCCCACTCTACCAAGAGCATCAACCCAACTCGACATGCCAATCCAATCCCGGCGCTCACGCCGCGTTGCCCTGCGCGGCGAGTTGCGCGGCCTGGTGTTCGGTGGTGAGCGCGTCGATCAATTCGCCCAAGGCTTCGCCGGCGATCACCTGCGGCAGCTTGTACAGCGTGAGATTAATGCGGTGGTCGGTGACGCGGCCTTGCGGAAAATTATAAGTCCGGATCCGCTCCGAGCGGTCGCCGGAGCCGACCTTCTCCTTGCGTTCGGCGGAGCGCACCGAATCGATCCGCTGCTGCTCGGCGTCATAGATCCGCGAGCGCAGGATGTTCATCGCCGACGCGCGGTTTTTGTGTTGCGAGCGGCTGTCCTGCATCATCACCTGCAGCCCGGTCGGGATATGGGTGATGCGGATCGCCGATTCGGTCTTGTTGACGTGCTGGCCGCCGGCGCCCTGCGCCCGCATGGTCTCGATCCGCAGATCGTCGGGCTTGATGTCGACGTCGACCTCCTCGACCTCGGGCAGCACCGCCACCGTCGCAGCGGACGTGTGGATGCGGCCCTGGGTCTCGGTGTCGGGCACCCGCTGCACCCGGTGCACGCCGGATTCGAATTTCAATTTGGCGAAGGCGCCGCGGCCCTTCACCTCGGCGATGATTTCCTTGTAGCCGCCCATGGTGCCCTCGGAGGCCGACACCACCTCGACGCTCCAGCCCTGCAAGCCGGCGAATTTCTCGTACATCCGGAACAGGTCGCCGGCGAACAGCGAGGCCTCGTCGCCGCCGGTGCCGGCGCGGATTTCCAGCATCACGTTGCGGTCGTCCATCGCGTCCTTCGGCAGCAGTGCCACGCGGATCTGCTGCGCCAAGTCGGCCTCTTGGCCCTGCAGCGCCTCGTGCTCGGCGTCTGCCATCGCCCGCATCTCGGCGTCGGTCGAAGGATCGGCGATCAGCGCGTCGATATCGGCGAGTTCGGCGCGCACCTGGCGATAGGATTTCACCAGCTCGATCAGCGGCGTGAGCTCGGCGAGCTCGCGCATCAGCTTGACATAGGTGTCGGCGCCGACCTGGCTCTGCAGCTGGTTTTCCAGCGAGGCGTGGTGGGCGAGCAATACGTCGAGTTTGGTTTCGGGGAGCATCGACATCGGAGGTCTCGGAAGTTCGGGCGAGTGTTCGGAAGGCTTGGCGGCGTGAAGCGGGCAAACAGCCTCGCTACAACGACAGCCCTTCGGCCTCGGCGAATTCCGTCAGCGCCTTGCGGATCGACACGCTGCCGGTCGGCGCGTTCAACAGCGGCGTGATCACCGCCGCGGCCTTGGCGGCGTCGAGATCGAGGATCATCGCCTTGACCGGGCCGTGCTGGATCGCCGACAGCGACAGCGAGCGATAGCCGAGCGCGATCAGCGCCAGCGCGCCGAGCGGCTGCGACGCCATCTCGCCGCACAACGACACCGCGCGCCGCGCCGCATTGGCGCGCTGCACGATCTGGCGCAGCACCCGCAGGATCGGCGCCGACAGCGAGTCGAAGCGGTCGGAGACCTTGGCGTTGCCGCGGTCGACCGCGAACAGGAACTGGAACAGGTCGTTGGAGCCGACCGAGACGAAGTCGACGCGCTCCAGCAATTCGTCGAGCTGGTAGAGCAGCGCCGGGACTTCGACCATGGTGCCGACGTCGACCCGCTCCGGCAGGGTGTGGCCGTGCTGGCGCAGATAGGTCAGTTCGCGCTCGACGATCGACTTGGCCTGGTCGAACTCGGTGACCTCGGAGATCATCGGAAACATGATGCGCAGCGAGCGTCCGCCGCCGGCGCGCAGCAGCGCGCGGATCTGGCTGCGCAGCAGTCCGGGGCGGTCGAGCCCGAGCCGGATCGCGCGCCAGCCGAGCGCCGGGTTTTCTTCGACCACGGTCTCCATATAGGGCAGCGCCTTGTCGCCGCCGATATCGAGGGTGCGGAAGGTCACCGGCTTCGGCCCCGCGGCATCCAGCACCGCGCGGTACAGCGCCAGCTGGTCCGAGGAGCGCGGCAGGCTCTGGCCGATCATGAACTGCAGTTCGGTGCGGAACAGGCCGATCCCCGAACAATTGGTGTCTTCGATATGCGGCAGGTCGATCACCAGCCCGGCATTGATCATCAGGTCGACCGGCTGGCCGTCCTTGGTGACGCAGGGCAGGTCGCGCAGCGCGGAATACTGCGCCTGCCGCCGGGCGCGAAACCGCACCCGCTCGGCAAAGGCGGATTCCACCTCGGCGGAGGGCCGCACATAGATCGAGCCCGAGGTGCCGTCGACGATGATGGCGTCGCCCGGATCGGCGATGCCCGGCGCGTTGGGGATTTCGCCGACCGCCGCGATGCCGAGCGCCCGCGCCACGATCGAGACGTGGGAATTCGCGGTGCCTTCCTCCAGCACCAAGCCGCGCAGCCGCTTGCGGTCGTAGTCCAAGAGCGCCGCCGGCCCCATCGAGCGCGCGATCAGGATGGCGTTGTCTGGCAATTGTTCGCGCGACGGCGCGTGGTCCTGGCCGACCAGTTGCCGCATCAGGCGGTGGCCCAAGTCTTCGAGATCGTGCAATCGGTCGCGTAAGTACGGATCGGTCGAGCGCAGCATTCGCGCCCGTGTGTCGGACTGCACGCGCTCGACCGCGGCTTCGGCGGTGAGGCCGGTGGCGACCGCCTCGTGCAGCCGATGCGACCAGCCGTGGTCGTTGGCGAACATCCGGTAGGCTTCCAGCACGTCGCGGTGCTCGCCGCTCTCGGCGACGTCGCCGCGCTCCAGCATGCGGTCGAGATCGGCGCGCAGCTTGGTCAGCGCGGTATCGAGCCGCTTGATTTCCTTCGGCAGGTCCTCGGCGATGTAATTGGTGATAACGACGCGCGGCTCGTGCAGCACGACGTGGCCGAGCGCGATGCCGTCGGACAGCACCGCGCCGGTCTTGTGGATCGAATGCCGCGCCGCCGGCTCGGCGCCCGGCGTCGCCAGCGCCGACAATTCGCCGGACGCGATCATCTCCGCCACCACCATCGCGGTGGTCTGCAGCGCCTCGACCTCTTCCTCGACGTAAGTGCGCTTGGCGCGGTTCTGCACCACCAGCACGCCGAGCGTGTTGCCGGCGCGCAGGATCGGCACGCCGAGGAAGGAATGATAGATTTCTTCGCCGGTCTCCGGGCGGAACGAGAACGCCGGATGGGTCTGGGCGTCGGAGAGATTCAGCGGGGTGGCTTCGGAGGCGACCAGGCCGACCAGGCCCTCATGGGCGTTCAGCACGGTCTGGTGGACCGCGTCGCGGTTGAGGCCCTCGGTGGCGTAGAGTTCGAGCGTGTTGTCGACCCGCAGCACATAGGTCGAGCAGACCTCGGCCACCATGTTGGCGGCGATCAGCACCACGATCTTGTCGAGACGTTCCTGCGCGGAGACCTGCTCCGCCATGGTTTCGCGGAGCCGTCTCAGCAGGACGCGGGGGCCACCCGACGCGCTCCGCATATGCCGATATCTCCCCTGCGGGCCGGCGCGCCGCCTTTGCGGGCGGCGCCGGCGCAAACTCAGTCCAACAGCATCACGTCGTCCGCCGGCGGCGCGCCGGCAAACTCAAGGCCACGCAAAACTCTGATTCGCGTACGGTTTCGATCCAGACGGCGTCCGGCAGCGATGCCGCGGCACAACCGAGGGTTAGCCTCGGCCGGCCACTGACCGCACCGGTCTCCGCAGGCCGTATAGCGAATTGAAGCTTGTTTTGCCAAGCAAAACGCCTGCCAGCGGGCGGAAACCTGCGCCCCGCCGGCGACGAAAATGCCGTGAAAATTGTTCTAAACTTGGTCCAATCCGTACAGCGTATGCAGGGTGCGCACCGCAAGTTCGGTGTAGGCGGCGTCGATCAGCACCGAAAACTTGATTTCCGAGGTGGTGATGGCGCGGATGTTGATCTTGCGCGCGGCCAGGGCCTCGAAGGCCTGGGCTGCGACGCCGGCATGGCTGCGCATCCCCGAGCCGATCACCGAGACCTTGGCGACGTCGGTTTCTGAGTCGAACCTGGCATAGCCGATGGTGGCCTGGGCCGAGGTGATGGTCTGCTTGGCGCGGGCGAAGTCGGAGGCCGGCACCGTAAACGTCAGGTCGGTGGTGGCGCCGTCCTCGGATACGCTCTGCACGATCATGTCGACGTTGATATTGGCCGCCGCCAGCGGGCCGAAGATCGAGGCGGCGACGCCGGGCTTGTCCTCGATGCGGCGCACCGAGATCTGCGCCTCGTCCTTGGAGAAGGCGATACCGGTGACGACGTGGCTTTCCATGATTTCCTCCTCGCTGCAGATCAGCGTGCCCGGCGGGGTGCCGTGCGGGTCGATGTCTTCCGGCTTGTCGAACGAGGAGCGCACGAAGATCGGCATGTTGTGCACCATGCCGAGCTCGACCGAGCGCACCTGCAGCACCTTGGCACCTTGCGACGCCAGTTCCAGCATTTCCTCGAACGACACCTTGTCGAGCCGCTTGGCCTTCGGCACCACCCGCGGGTCGGTGGTGTAGACGCCGTCGACGTCGGTGTAGATGTCGCAGCGGTCGGCCTTCAGCGCCGCGGCGATCGCCACCGCCGAGGTGTCGGAGCCGCCGCGGCCGAGCGTGGTGATGCGGCCGGTCTCGGCATTGATGCCCTGGAACCCGGCGATCACCGCGACCTCCTTGCGGTCGTCAAACCGCTTGATGATCTCGCTGCCGTCGATCTCCAGAATTCGCGCCGAGGCGTGGACGTCGCTGGTTTTGATCGGGATCTGCCAGCCCTGCCAGGATCGCGCCTGGATGCCGATCGCTTGCAGCGCGATCGCTAAAAGCCCGGAGGTCACCTGCTCGCCGGATGCCACCACGGCGTCGTATTCGCGGGCGTCGTGCATCGCCGAGGCGTCGCGGCACCACGCCACCAGTTCGTTGGTCTTGCCGGACATCGCCGACACCACCACCGCGACCTGATGGCCGGCATCGACTTCGCGCTTCACATGCAGTGCGACGTTGCGGATGCGGTCGATATTGGCGACGGACGTGCCGCCGAATTTCATCACGAGCCGGCCCATGACCAATAGTGCATTCCCTGAGAACAACGGATAATGATATCGCGGTCCGCGACGCGGCGCCGGAAGGCGCGTATACATATCGAGCCGGATGCGGGCAAGCAACCGGCCCCGGCCCCGCGGGCGGAATAGCAGAACTCTGGCGAAAGCGATTCGAGGCTCGATGCGGTGCCATAGCGACGATAGTCTGGGCGATCGCCGGCACCGATCCCGGGCCCTCGCGGGCGGGGACGCCCCGGTCGGCCAGCGCAGCCCGCGCAACCCCGCCGCGCCGCAGGCGTTTCGCCATTCGATCACCGCCCGCTAGGAGCAACGGCGCATCTCATGAGCATGCAATCAGATTCACCGAACGTATCGTCGGCCAACGCCTCGTCGGCGACCGTCGATCCCGCCGAAATCGCCAAGTTTTCCAAGCTGTCGGCGCAGTGGTGGGACCCCACCGGCAAGATGGCGCCGCTGCACAAGATCAACCCGCTGCGGCTGTCGTTCATTCGCGACGCCGCCTGCCGCAAATTCGAACGCAACGCCAAGAGCCTGAACTGCCTGTCCGGCCTGCGCATGATCGACATCGGCTGCGGTGCCGGGCTGTTGTGCGAGCCGTTCACGCGGCTCGGCGCCCAGGTGATCGGGGTGGATCCCTCCGCCACCAACATCGCGGCGGCGAAGCTGCACGCCGAGAAATCGCAGCTCTTGATCGACTATCGCTGCACCACCGTCGAGCAGATGGATCCGCGCGAGCGCTTCGACATCGTGCTGGCAATGGAGGTGATCGAGCACGTCACCGACGTCGGCGCCTTTCTGGCGCGCTGCGCCGCGATCACCAAGCCCGGCGGCTTGATGGTGGTGGCGACGCTGAACCGCAACTGGAAGAGTTTTGCGCTGGCCATCGTCGGCGCCGAATATGTGATGCGCTGGCTGCCGCGCGGCACCCATCAATGGGACAAGTTCGTCACCCCGGACGAACTCACCAAGCATTTGCACAACAGCAAGCTCGCGGTCACCGAACAGGCCGGGCTGGTGTACAATCCGCTCGCCGACAAATGGAGCCTCTCCGCCGACATGGACGTCAACTACATGGTGGTGGCCGAGACCGCTGTGGCGAGCTGAAGCGGCGACTTCTATCTGGAAGGTCGCGCCGAATAGCCAACGTTGCTACGCAGGCGGCGCCACTTAGAATGTTTGTCCCCTTCGCGTCATGGCCGGGCTGGACCTTGCCACTCACTCCGCCGTCATCCTGAGGAGCTCGGCATAGCGCGCAGCGCGTAGCCGGGCGTCTCGAAGGATGAGCCGCGAGTCCTTGGCGAGCCGCATGCACCCGGAGCCGCATCCTTCGAGGCCCTCGCGACGCTCGGGCGCCTCAGGATGACGACGCTGCGATCGGGGCGCGCGCAGCACGACGGCGCTGGGGATAGGGGCGCGCGCAGCGTGACGGGCCGCCGCGCATGGCGCCATGCCGCGGCCGCCGTTGACCGCGCGGCGCATGCCCGGCACGATACTCGACCCGCCCTCCCGCTTAGCAGCCCCCGCATGTTCTCCGTCGCCGCGCTCTGGATTCCCTTCACGATCGTGGCCGCGCTCGGCCAGGTCGCGCGCAACGCGATGCAGCGCTCACTCACCGGGCCGCTCGGCACCTGGGGCGCCACCAATATCCGCTTCCTGTTCGGCTTTCCGTTCTCGCTCGTGTTCTTCGCGGTGGTGATCCTCGCCACCGGCGACGCGGTGCCGTGGCCGACGGCTGCGTTCTGGCCGTGGCTGCTGCTCGGCGCGCTGAGCCAGATCCTCGCCACCGGCCTGATGCTGGCGGCGATGAACGACCGCTCCTTCGTGGTCACCACCGCGTATCTGAAGACCGAGGCGATCCAGACCGCGATCTTCGGCTTCGTGTTTCTCGGCGATCATTTGACTTGGCTGAAAGTCACCGCGATCGTGATCGCCACGATCGGCGTGGTGATCACTGCGCTGCGGCCGGGCGGCGACAAGGCGTTCACCAGTCTGAAACCGACCATCCAGGGGCTGGTTGCGGCAGCCGCCTTCGCGCTGTCGGCGGTGGGCTTTCGCGGCGCCATTATCGTGGTGCCGGACGTCTCCTTCGTCACCGCGGCCTCTTATACGCTGGTGTTCGGACTCGGCGTGCAGACGCTGGTGCTGACGATCTATCTCTTGGCCCGCGCGCCGAACATTCTGCGCGACATCCTCCGGCTGTGGAAGCCGTCGATGCTGGCGGGCTTCACCGGCGCGCTGGCCTCGCAGTTCTGGTTCCTCGCCTTCGCGCTGACCGCCGCCGCCAACGTCCGCACGCTGGCGCTGGTCGAGGTGCTGTTCGCGCAAGGCGTGGCATACTACTCGTTCAAGCAGCCGCTGTTGCCGCGGGAATTGTTCGGCATCGCGCTGATCGTGGTCGGCGTCGGGCTGCTGATCGCCGGCTGATCAGCGCAGCGCGATCAGCACCGCGCCCGCTGCGATCAGGCCGATACCGAGCCATTGGTTGAGCGAGGGCCGTTCGCCGAGAAACGCCACCGCGAACAGCGCCACCAGCACCACGCTCAGCTTGTCGATCGGCGCCACCAGCGACGCCGGCCCGAGTTTAAGCGCGCGGAAATAACACAGCCACGACGCGCCGGTGCCGAGCCCGGACAGCACCAGGAACAGCCAGGTCTTGCCGCTGATCGGGCCGGGCGCGGCGAACTTGCCGGTGGCGAGCAGGATCAGCGCGAGGCTCATCAGCACCACGATGGTACGGATGAAGGTGGCGAGATCGCTATCGATATCGGCGACGCCGATCTTGGCGAAGATCGCGGTCAGCGCCGCGAACACCGCCGAGGCGACCGCCCAGAATTGCCACGAGGAGAATGAGTCAATGTTCATGGCGCTGACATCCGTTGAACCACCAGGCCGTCATCCCGGGGCGCGAGCGGCGTCAGCCGCGAGCGAACCCGGGATCCAGTAATCACCGCCCTGGGATACTGGATTCCGGGTTCGCTCGGCCTGCGGCCTCGCGCCCCGGAATGACGGCTTGAGCAAAGTGCCTGATCGCCGTCGCAGCATCCGGTGAGCCTCTCCATGTATGCCCCGGCGACTTGAACTAATTGCGGTCTTCCGGCAGCACCGGCAGCGGCGTGACCTCGATGCCTTCGTCGATCAGCGCGCGGGCCTCGTCGGTGGTGGCCTCGCCGAAGATCGGCCGGTGCTCGATGTCGCCGTAATGCATCTTGCGGGCTTCGTTGGGAAACTTCTGCCCGACGTTCTCGGCATTCTTGGTGATGTGGTCGCGCAGCTCTTTCAGCTTGCTGCGCAGTTCGCGCTCCTGCGCCAGCAACAGCGGCGTCGAGGTCGAGTGTGCGGCCGGCGCCGTCACCTCGGGCTCGGCCGTCGCGGCAGGCGACGGCGTCGCGGCGGGCGGCGCCGGATCCTTGCGCCGATGCGAGATCTGCGGCGCCATGATCGCCTTGTCGACCTTGACCGAACCGCAGCTCGGGCAGCTCACCAGCTTGCGCCGCGCCTGCTGATCATAGGCCGCCGAGCTCTGAAACCAGCTCTCGAATTCGTGGCCGTGGTCGCAGCGCAGCGTGTAGCGGATCATACCGTGCCCCGCACCAGGTGCAGATGCTCGGGATTGGTTTTCGGATCGGCGAGGCCGAAGCGGCGGCCGTGCTGCAGCGACGGGATCGCGCTGCGCGCCTTGGTGACCTTGGCGGGGTCGATCTCGGTGATGATGAAGCCCGGCTCGGTGCCGCCTTCCGCCAGCACCACGCCCCACGGATCGACGATCAGCGAATGGCCGAAGGTGTCGCGGCCGTTGTCGTGCCGCCCGCCCTGCGCCGCGGCGAAGATGAAGCAGCCGTTCTCGATGGCGCGGGCGCGCAACAGAACGTGCCAATGCGCCTCGCCGGTGGTCTTGGTGAATGCCGCCGGCACCGTGATGAACGAAGCGCCGGCGTCGGCCAGCGCGCGATACAGCGCCGGAAACCGCACGTCGTAGCAGATCGTCAGCCCGATCCGGCCCCACGGCAGGTCGCTGATCACCGCGGTTTCGCCGGGTTGATAGTTCGCCGATTCCCGATAGCTTTCGCCGTTCTCGAGATCGATGTCGAACATGTGGATCTTGTCGTAGCTGGCGAGGATCGCGCCCTGCGGATCGATCAGGAACGAGCGATTGGCGGCGCGATCGGGCGACGCCTTCAGCGCCAGCGAGCCGATGTGCAGATGGATGTTGAGGTCGCGCGCCAGCGTGCGATACGCCTTCAGCGAAAGATCGTCGTCCTGGAACGCGAGCTGCTCGAACAGCGCGGCGCGGTTCGGCTGCATCATGTTGCTCACCTCGGGGGTGAGCACGTAGTCGGCGCCCGCGGCGACCGCTTCGCGGATCAGCGCGCTGGCCTGTTCCAGGCTCGGCTGCGGCAACAGCCCGGTGCGCAATTGCACCATCGCGGCGGTGAAGGGTCCCGCGGCGCTCATGAAGCGGCCGTTTCGCCGGCGAGCAGCGCATCGAGCTTGCCGGCGCGGTCGAGCTCATAGAGATCGTCGCAGCCGCCGACATGCAGTTCGCCGATGAAGATCTGCGGATAGGTCGCGCCGGGGCCGACCCGCGTCGTCATCTCGTCGCGAAATTTCGGATCGCGCGCCACGTCGTATTCGGTGAACGCCGCCTTCTTGCGGGTCAACAGCGAACGGGCGGCGCTGCAATAACCACAGCCCGGCCGCGTGAAGATTTCGATTGCAGCGGTCATGTCGCCTCAGATTGCTGGAGCATGATTCCGAAAAGCGGACGCGGGGTTTCGGACCAAATCATGCTCATCAAGAACAGGTTGACCGGATTATATGGGGGATTTGTGGGTCTCCACAACCCGCGCAAAGACCAGCACATCGACCGAGGCGGCCTTGGCGCGCAGCAGCGCCCGGGCGCAGGCGTCGACCGTAGCACCAGAGGTCAAGACGTCGTCGATCAGCACGATGCGGCGGCCCTGCACAGTGGATTTGTTCTCCGGCGGAACCCGGAACGCGCCCTGCACATTGGCGGCGCGCTCGGCTTTCGAGAGCCCGATCTGATGCGCGGTGGCCCGTACCCGGCGCAACGCGTCGCGCGACACCGGCACGTTGGCGTGCCGGCTGATCGCCCGCGCCAACGCGCCGGACTGGTTGTAGCGCCTGGAAAAGCCGCGCCGCCAATGCAGCGGCACCGGCACCAGCAGATCGGCGTCGGCGAGCAGCGGCGCCCCGGCCTGCGCCATCCAGCGCCCCATGGTCGGCGCCAGATCGACGCGGTCGTGGAACTTGAGCGCATGCACCAAGGTCCGCGCCATCTCGTCGTAGCGCACCGCGGCGCGCGCCCGCGCATAGGCCGGCGGATCGGCGATCGCCTGCATCGACAGAATGCCGGGGCCGGGATCATAGACGAAGGGAATGCCGAGCCGTTCGCAATAGGGCGGGGCGATGAACGACAGTTGCGACCAGCAGGTCGCGCAGACGCCGGGACCGTCGACCGGCTCGCGGCAGGCGACGCACAGCGTCGGCAGCGCGATGTCGATCGCGAGGCGCGCGCCGTGCCGCACCGCCTGCCGGCACAGCCGCAGCACGCCATGCAACGAGGCCGCGATGGATCGCGGCGCTGGGACGTCGGTTTCCATCTCCCGAGGCTACGGCCGCCGCGGCGTCCGCTCAAGCGGCAGCTTCGTCGTATTTTGCCGGCCAGATGCCTAAGTTGCCTGACAAACGAATCAGACCGAGGAGAGCGAGTTGTCCGATCCAGAGGCCAAGCCAACTGAGACGCTGATCTATGTCGATATCTCGACCGCGCCGATCATCTCGTTCGACATCGCCCCGGCGCACGGCATCATGGCCAACACCGTGCAGATCGAACTGGCGTCGCGGACGCTGAATCCGTTGCCCGACGGCTCGGTCGAGGTGAAATTCGTCACCACCGGCCGGCTGCGCTGCAGCCAGGCTGCGGCGATGCATCTGCGCAACGCGCTCGACGCCTCGTTGAAGATGTTCGAAGCGCCGCCGCAGACGCCGGGTCCGGCCGCGGCGTCGTCGAAGCTGAACTGATTGCCAGCGCCGCGCGGCCGGCTTAACCCTGCGGCATGAGTTCGCCGCAAGCGCCCAAATTGTTCGATCGCGCCCTGTTGGCCGCGCGGCAGCGCCGCGCCCGCGCCTTGGGACCGGCGACGTTTCTGCTCGACCGCGTCGCCGAGGAGATGGCGGAACGCCTCCACGCGGTGCTGCGCGATTTTTCCGCCGCGGCCGACATCGCCACCCCGGGCGATGAACTCCGCGCGGCGCTGCAGGATCGACTTGGTGAAGTGGCCGCGATCGACCTCGGTGCCGACGAGCGGCTGCCGCTCGCCGAAGGCGCGATCGATCTGGCGGTGTCGGCGCTGGCATTGCAGTTCGTCAACGACCTGCCCGGGGTGCTCGCGCAGATTCGCCGCGCTTTGAAGCCGGATGGGCTGCTGTTGGCGGTGCTGACCGGCGGCGACACATTGACAGAATTGCGCCACGCGTTTGCCACAGCGGAATCCGAGCTGGACGGCGGGGTCTCGCCGCGGGTCGCGCCGGCCGCCGATCTGCGCGATCTCGGCGCCTTGCTGCAGCGCGCCGGCTTCGCGCTGCCGGTCACCGACGTTGACCGGATCGTGGTACGCTACGATAACGCCTTGGCGCTGATGCAGGATTTGCGGCGAATGGGCGCCACCAACGTTTTGGTGGAACGCCGCCGCACGCCCTTGCGCCGCGCCACGCTGCTGCGGATGGTCGAGATCTATGGCGAACGCTTCGCCGACCCCGACGGCCGCATCCGCGCCACCTTCGAACTGGTGTGGTTATCCGCCTGGTCGCCGCATGAAAGTCAGCAGCAGCCGCTGAAACCGGGCTCCGCCAAGGCCAGCCTGGCCGACGCGGTGAAGCGGATGATGCCGAAATAACAAATATAACGAGTGCTTTGTCCCGGACGCGGGCAGCGTTCTTACGCTGCTCCGCGAGCCGGGACCGCCGCAAAGCCAGCATTCGTAACGGCCCCGGATCTGCAGTGCACCACGCCGCAAGGGCGGCGCGGTGCACTGCGTCCGGGGCACGAAGAACTATTGCAACAGATCGATCAGGTGCGAGAGCAGCGGAATGTCGGCGGGCGGCATCGGATAGTCGCGTAATTTGTTCGGGCGAACCCAGGCCAGCGTTTGGCCTTCGCGCGCGGTCGCAACGCCTTCCCAGCGCCGGCAGATGTACAGCGGCATCAACAGATGAAAGTCCTCGTAAGCGTGGCTGGCGAAGGTCAGCGGCGCCAGGCACGGTTCCTTGACGGTGATGCCGAGTTCTTCGTCCAATTCGCGGATCAAGGCCTGCTCCGGCCGCTCGCCCGCGTCGAGTTTGCCGCCGGGGAATTCCCATAGCCCCGCCAAGGTCTTGCCGGGCGGGCGCTGGGCGATCAGCACGCGATTATCGGCGTCGATCAACGCCACCGCGACGACCAGCAGCAGGTTCACGACCGATAGTCGCCGTTGATGGCGATGTATTCCTTGGTGAGGTCGCAGGTCAGCACGCGGTCGCGGCCCTTGCCGAGGCCGAGCGCGACCTTGATCTGGATTTCCGGGCTCTTCATTGCCTTGGAGACTTCGGCCTCGTTGTAGGACGGATCCCGCGCGCCCGCCTTGGCGACCCGGATGCCGTTGAACGAGATCGACAATTTATCGCGGTCCGCGGGCTCGCCGGCCTTGCCGACCGCCATCACCACGCGGCCCCAATTGGCATCCTCGCCGGCGATCGCGGTCTTCACCAAAGGCGAATTGGCGATCGACATCGCGATCTTGCGGGCGCTGGCCTTCGAGGTGGCGCCGTCGACGATGATCTCGACCAGCTTGCGGGCGCCTTCGCCGTCGCGGGCGACCTGTTCGGCGAGATTTGCCAGCACCGCGTTGAAGGCTTTGACGAAGGCTTTCAGCCGGATGTCGCTGGCCTTGGAAATTTTTGGCGCGCCGTTGGCCGCGGCGGCGCCGGTGGCGAAGGCCAGCAGCGTGTCCGAGGTCGAGGTGTCGCCGTCGATGGTCACGGCGTTGAAGGTATCGGCGACGCCGGCCTTCAGCAGCGACTGCAGCGCAGGCGCCGCAATCGGCGCGTCGGTGAATACGAAGGCCAGCATCGTCGCCATGTCGGGGGCGATCATGCCGGCGCCCTTGGCTATGCCGTTGATGGTCACCTTGGCCTTGCCGAGCTTCACCGTGGCGGTGGCGACCTTCGGGAAGGTGTCGGTGGTCATGATGGCTTTGGCGGCGTCCATCCAGCCGCCCGGCACGGCGCCCTCGGCGAGCTGATCCAGCACGCCGTCGAATTTCGTCGCGTCGAGCGGTTCGCCGATCACCCCGGTCGAGGCGAGAAAAATATCGGCGGGTTTACAGCCGATCGCTTTGGCGGCGATTTTCGCGGTCAAAGCGGTTGCGACCCGGCCGGTCTTGCCGGTGAAGGCGTTGGCGTTGCCGGAATTCACCACCAGCGCCCGCGCCTTGCCGCCCTTCAGATTGAGCCGGCACCATTCCACCGGGGCGGAGGGGCATTTCGACTGGGTGAACACGCCGGCGACCGCGGTGCCGGGGTCGAGCAGCGCCAGCAGCACGTCGGTGCGGCCCTTGTAGCGGATCCCGGCGGCGGCGGTGGCGAGCTTGACGCCGTCGAGCGGCGGCAATTCGGGGACATTGGTCGGGGCGAGCGGGGAGACGGCGGTCGACATGCGCGTTCAGCTTTCAGCAAGGATCTGCGACGAGTGGAGCGCTCTGTATCACCTCCGCGCCACCGCGGGGAGGGCCGGTTGCGCGCAAAACGAAAAAGCCGGACGAGGGGTGCTGCGGCCGACCGCTGCGTTCCTCATCCGGCTCGCTTGCTTACGCGATGCCTCCCCGCAGGGGGAGAAGCCTCGCAGCGTCGGTTACTTCTTCGCCGGGGTCTTGGCGGCGTCGGGCTTTGCCGCCTCGGGCTTGGCGACTTCGGCCGGCTTCGCCGCATCGGTCTTGGCGGCGTCGGCCGGCTTGTCGAGCCGCTCGATCTTGGCGGTTTCGCGCAGCTTGGTGACGTAATCGGCCTGCGCCTTGCGGGTCACATAGGTCTCGATCTGCGCCTTGACCTGTTCGAAGTCCGGCGCCTTGCGGTTGCGCTTTTCTTCGACCTTGATGATGTGCCAGCCGAATTGCGACTTCACCGGATCGGAAATCTTGCCGGGCTCCAGCGCGAAGGCGACCGAAGAGAACTCCGGCACCATCTGGTCCTTGGTGAAGAAGCCGAGGTCGCCGCCGTCGGAGGCGCCGGGATCCTTGGACTTCTTCTTGGCGAGCTCGCCAAAATCGGCGCCCTTCTTCAGTTCCTCTTCGATCGCCTTGGCCTCGTCCTCGGTCTCCACCAGGATGTGGCGGGCGCGCACTTCGGTCTCGCTGGTGATCTGCTTGGCGGCGTCCTCATAGACCTTCTTCATCGCCACGTCGGTGGTCGCCGCCTTGCCTTCGACGGCCAACAGATTGTCCATCAACAGCCGGTTGCGGGCGAAGCCGAGCTTGGCCTTGAAGTCCTCGCGGTCGGCGATTTTCTTGTCTTCGGCGGCCTTGGCGACGATCTTGAGGTCGATCAGGAACGACAGCACGTTCTCGTTCTTGGTGGCGGGGTCCATCTGCGCCAGGCTCGGCCCGAGCTCCTCTTCGGCGACGGCGACGTCGCTCTGGCGGATTTCCTGGCCGTTGACCTTGGCGAGCACCGGATCGGCGTCCTGCGCGCGGACCGGCAGGCCGGCCAGCAGCAGGCAGCCGGTCATGGCGACGCCGGCCAGGCCGAAGCGCAGGCCCGGTTTGGAATGGAGCGGCAAAGAGGTCATGGAAAATCCTTATCTGCAAAGGCGGAATGTGCGGGGCGGCGGGACACTCGCCCAATCATGCCGCCTTGGCAACGCGCAAACTCTGTCAAAATCATGAATTTCCCGCCACGTCGGCGCGTTGACAACCCACTACCCCAGCCATATCTCTCCGCGATCGGACCGGCGCGACGGCAGGTGCCTGGCCGCGCCTGGGCCGCGAACTTTCGGATTGCTGGCTTTCCATTCATTTCGCGCCCGATCCCCAGAAAGGGATACCGGCCTCAAAGCGTCACGATGAGTTGATAGCGACGGGGTGAACGGACGATGGCTGCAACGCCGAACTGCAAAGACAGGAAATTGGTATGATCGGCGCGCTCGCCCGTAGGCTCTTCGGCTCCCCCAACGACCGCCGGATCAAGGCCTATCAACCCCGTGTGGAGGCCATCAACGCGCTGGAGCCCGAGCTCATCGCGTTGTCCGACGAGGCGCTGCGGGCGCGGACCGCGGAATTCCGCCAGCAACTGGCCGACGGCAAGACGCTCGACGACATTCTGGTGCCGGCGTTCGCCACGGTGCGCGAGGCCGCCAAGCGCACGCTCGGGCAGCGGCATTTCGACGTGCAGCTGATCGGCGGCATGGTGCTGCACGAGGGCGACATCGCCGAGATGAAGACCGGCGAAGGCAAGACCCTGGTCGCGACGCTTGCGGTCTATCTCAACGCGCTGGCCGGCAAGGGCGTCCACGTCGTCACCGTCAACGATTATCTGGCGCGGCGCGACTCCGCCTGGATGGGCGAGATCTACGGCTTCCTCGGCATGACCACCGGCGTCATCGTCCACGGTCTCGACGATCAGCAGC
Source organism: Rhodopseudomonas rhenobacensis (assembly GCF_014203125.1). GTDB lineage: Bacteria > Pseudomonadota > Alphaproteobacteria > Rhizobiales > Xanthobacteraceae > Rhodopseudomonas_A > Rhodopseudomonas_A rhenobacensis. The sequence continues at coordinate 16,812 of NZ_JACHIH010000013.1, read as the reverse complement.
GCCAGGCCGCCTATGCCTGCGACATCACCTACGGCACCAACAACGAATACGGCTTCGACTATCTGCGCGACAACATGAAGTACCGGCTGGAGGACATGGTCCAGCGCGGCCACTACTACGCGATCGTCGACGAAGTCGACTCGATCCTGATCGACGAAGCCCGCACCCCGCTGATCATCTCCGGTCCGCTCGACGACCGTTCGGAATTCTACAACACCATCGACACCTTCATGCCGTCGCTCGACAAGGCGACCGATTACGAGGTCGACGAGAAGCAGCGCACCGTGACGCTGACCGAAGCCGGCATGGAGCACATCGAGGTGCTGTTGCGCGACGCCGGCCAGCTCAAGGGCGACTCGCTGTACGACGTCGAGAACGTCTCGGTGGTGCACCACGTCAACCAGGCGCTGCGCGCGCATTCGCTGTTCCAGCGCGACAAGGACTACATCGTCCGCGACGACGAAGTGGTGATCATCGACGAATTCACCGGCCGCATGATGCCGGGCCGGCGCTATTCCGAAGGCCTGCACCAGGCGCTGGAAGCCAAGGAACACGTCCAGGTCCAGCCGGAAAACCAGACCCTGGCCTCGATCACCTTCCAGAACTACTTCCGGATGTACGAAAAGCTGTCGGGCATGACCGGCACGGCGCTGACCGAAGCCGACGAATTGTTCGACATCTACAAGCTCGAAGTGGTCGAGATCCCGACCAACGTGCCGATCGCCCGTCTCGATGAAGACGATGAGGTGTATCGCACCCAGGGCGAGAAATACGCCGCGATCCTCGCCGAAGTGGAGCGCGCCAATTCGCGGCTGCAGCCGGTCTTGGTCGGCACCGCCTCGATCGAGAAGTCCGAGGTGCTCGGCGAGTATCTGAGGAAGCACGGCTACAAGCAGATCGACTTCACCGATCCGAAGGGCATGGAGAAGCTGTACGCCGCGGCCCGCGCGGGCAAGCCGGCCAAGCTGTTCGCGGTGCTGAACGCCCGCTTCCACGAGCAGGAAGCCTATATCGTCGCCGAAGCCGGCGTACCGGGCGCGATCACCATCGCCACCAACATGGCCGGCCGCGGCACCGACATCAAACTCGGCGGTTCGCTGGAGATGCGGATCCAGCACGAGACCGTCGGCATCACCGACGAGGCCGAGAAGGCCGCCAAGATCGAGCGCATCAAGGCCGACATCGAGCGGTTCCGCGAGATCGTGCTGAAGGCCGAAGAGACCGTCGAGATCGAGCCCGCCAAGGGCAACAGGCCGGCCAAGACCATCACCCGCCCGGGCGGTCTCTACATCATCGGCTCCGAACGCCACGAATCCCGCCGTATCGACAACCAGCTGCGCGGCCGGTCCGGCCGTCAGGGCGATCCCGGCCGCTCGAAGTTCTTCCTGTCGCTGGAAGACGATCTGATGCGGATCTTCGGCTCCGACCGGCTCGACACCATGCTGACAAGGCTCGGCCTGAAGGAAGGCGAGGCGATCATCCATCCCTGGATCAACAAGGCGCTGGAGAAGGCGCAGCAGAAGGTCGAGGCGCGCAACTTCGATATCCGCAAGAATTTGCTGAAGTTCGACAACGTCCAGAACGACCAGCGCAAGGAAATCTTCGATCACCGCGTCAGCCTGATGAAGGACGACAGCGTCGCCGAGACCGTCGCCGGGATGCGCCACGACTACATCGACGACATCGTCGCCAAGCACGTGCCGGAACACGCCTATGCCGAGCAGTGGGACGTCGCCGGGCTGAAGGAAGAGCTGGAGCGTGTGCTCGGGCTCGACCTGCCGGTCGACGAATGGGCCAAGGAAGAAGGCATCGCCGACGAGGAATTGCTGACCAGGATCGAGCAGCGCGTCGACGAGCACATGGCCGCCAAGGTGGCGCAGTGGGGCCCCGAGGTGATGCGCTACGCCGAGAAATCGATCCTGCTGCAGACGCTGGATCATCTGTGGCGCGAGCATCTGGTGATGCTCGACCATCTGCGCAACGTCATCGGCCTGCGCGGCTATGGCCAGCGCGACCCGTTGCAGGAGTACAAGTCGGAGGCCTTCGCGCTGTTCGAGGCGATGATCACGCATCTGCGCGAGGCGGTCACCGCGCAGCTGATGCGGGTCGAGATCGTGCCGCCGGAGCAGCCGCAGGAACTGCCGCCGATGGAAGGCCATAAGTTCAACGCCGACACCGGCGAGGACGAGATGGCGTTCGCCAACGTCTCGCTGGCGCCGGCGGACAATGCCGACAAGACCGCGCGCAATCCGAACGATCCTTCGACCTGGGGCAAGGTCGGCCGTAACGAGGATTGCCCCTGCGGCTCCGGCAAGAAGTACAAGCACTGCCACGGCAGGTACGCTTAAGTTAAGTGAGGCGTAGGACCTTAGCTCGGCGATATACGCCGGACGACGTTCGCCGATTTTTCGCCTGGAGCAATTGGCTCGACCATTTCGTGCTCAGGCCCTTGAGTCACATTGCTCCGTATTGGGAACTCCGGTGGGATCACGAAAAGAAATCGTACCGTCCTGAGCCCTTCAGTTTTGCCGCTGATATTAACGAAGTAATTGAGCTTGTTGCCTTATGTCCTCGCCCAGACGAATATCATCGCCACGAAGATGCTCTTGTTGAACATCTCTTGCGAGAGGCGAGGTGGCCTATACAGAAGAAAAGTGGTCGCTGGATTGGCTACGACTATGCTTGGATTCTTGAGCAGGGCGCGTTTCGAGATCTAAATCAAAGCGATTCAATCGCTGCGGCGTCTGGCCGTGTACATGCATCTCTTGAGCATGGACAATTGCATTTTGACGACATGGAAGACGGGCACCTCTCTATGTTGGCAGCCATTCTATCCAACATAATTTACCACCGCTGTTGTGACGGGTCATCTCTGCTGAAATCCGCAGATGACAGCACGTTGGGTGATGCCAGTAATTAAGCGATGAATGCGCTCGCGATTACTTCAAATAGATCCTGAGGAGCGCCCGCTTCAGCGCATCGCGGAGAAGCGGTTCTCGAAGGAATTGGCCGACACCACCGGCTGCGCGCCGGACAGCGTACCGCCGCGTGCGGGGGCGGACGGGGCGGCCGCATCGGCCGACGAGACCGACGGCTTCAGCGGCGGCCGGGCCGCGGCGACCTGATGCGGCGCGCTGCCCGGCTTGGCGGCCGGCGGCTTCACCGCGACCACCGAGGCCGGGCGGGCCGGCTCGCTGGCCGGCTTCGGGGCGACCACCAGCTTCGGCTTGGCGGGCGCCGTCGTAGCGGTGGTTTCGCTGCTGCTCTTTTGCGCCAGATTGTTGAGCAAGCCCTGCGACGGCGAGGCGGCGCGGCTGTTGGCGAGCTGCTCGGCCTCTTCGGACGCGGTCGCCACGGTGGCCTTCGGCGGATTGACATGCGCCGGGATGGTGCCGGGCGCGCGGGCGAAGGCGGTCTGCAGCCCCGGGGCATCCGGCTCCGACAGCCCGGTCGCGCCGTCGGGAATCTTCGAGGCGAAGATCCGGTTCATGCCGCCGTCGATGTCGGGCCGGCGCTGCGCCACCGGAATGCCCTTGGCGACCAGTTCGGCGGTCTTGACGTCGTCCTGACGCTGCTTCTGCCGCACCGCGTCGGCGATCTCGCTCGGGATCACATAGGCCGGGCATTTCGCCGCGGCGTTGAACGCCAGCGGCCTCGAGGCGTTCGGCGGCGCGGCCGGATCGAACACGTATTTGGCTTCGCAGAACTCGACCTTCGGCTCCTGCCGCGTCACTTCGAAATGATCGTAGCCTTCCTTGATCATCTTCCAGAACGGCATGTTCGGGTTGTCGCGGTGCTTCGCCATGTTCACCGGCGTCATCTTGAACGGATAGGCCTGCAGCTGGAACGCGCGCTGGCCGCCGAAGAAGGATTCGCGGCCGAGCGAATAGATCTCGGCGATCTGTTCGTCGGTCATCGCGTAGCAGCCGCGCGACGAGCAGTCGCCATGCACCATCAGCTGCGAGCCGGTGCGGCCGAGCGCCTTGTCGAAGGCGTTGGGGTAGCCGGTGTTGAACGACAGGTAATAGGCCGACTGCGGATTCATCTGCGCCGGGGTGATGTTGTAGAAGCCCTCGGGCGCCTGGCGGTCGCCCTCGCGCACCTTCGGGCCGAGATCGCCGGACCAGCGGCAGATCGGATAGGTTTTCAACAGCGCGAACTGGCCGGAGCGGGTCTGCTTCCAGACCTCGAGCTCGGCCTCCTGCTTGAACAGCCGCACCAGCATCGGCGCCTGCAGGTCCATGTCCTTGGCCTGCATCTCGGCGATCAGCTTCGGCGACACCGGCTGGTTGGCCTTGGCGTTGTTGGCCAGCGAAATCTCGTCGCTGTTGCAGCCGGCGAGCATGACACCAGTGGCAAGCGCAACCGACGTCACCAGCGCGCGAACGAGCGTGCGATCAATCAAGGTAAAGCTCCGCAGCCGATCGGGGCATCGTCCCGGAATTTGAGACGATCTGTCCGCCGCCGTGAAGCAATTATTATCCTTAAGCCCCCCGGGTCGCAAGCCGATCAGGCCGACCCGGCGGGCCGCAGGGCCGCCATGGTGAATAGAGGCTGAAGATTTCGCCGAGCTGATAACCGTCGCGAACGAAGCGGCTTGCCTAGAAAAAGCCGCGATTGCGCTGAGCGCCGCAGATGAATACTTCGGTTGAACTTGCCGGTGGCGACGAACGCTCGCCGAAACGCTGAAATCGCGATCGCAGCGCGCGACTCAGCCGAGCTTGCGGCCGATATCGAGAAACTTCTGCCGCCGCTGCGCGCGGATCGCGGCGCCGTCGAGGTCGCGCATGTCGCCGAACGCCTTGGCGATGGCGTCGCCGGTCTTGGCGATCATCGCTTCGGGATCGCGATGCGCGCCGCCGCGCGGTTCGGTGAGGATGCTGTCGATCACGCCGAACCGCGCCAGATCCTGCGCGGTGATCTTCATCGAGGTCGCGGCTTCCTGGGCCTTGGCGGAATCCCGCCACAGGATCGAGGACGCGGCTTCCGGCGAGATCACGCTGTAGATCGCGTGTTCCAGCATCAAGACCTTGTTGGCGGTGGCGATCGCGATGGCGCCCCCGGAGCCGCCCTCACCGATCACCACGGCGACATTCGGGACGGTCAGCGACAGACAAGCGTCGGTCGAGCGCGCGATCGCCTCGGCCTGGCCGCGTTCCTCGGCGCCGATGCCGGGGTAGGCGCCGGCGGTATCGACCAGCGACAGCACCGGAATGCCGAAGCGGTCGGCCATTTCCATCAGGCGCACCGCCTTGCGGTAGCCTTCCGGACGCGCCATGCCGAAATTGTGCTTCAGCCGGGTCTCGGTCGAGGAGCCCTTCTCCTGGCCGAGCACGCAAATGCTCTCGCCACGGAAGCGGCCGAAGCCGCCGATCAGCGCTTCGTCGTCGCCGAATTTGCGGTCGCCGGCGAGCGGGGTGAAATCGGCGATCAGCGCCTCGACGTAATCGATGCAGTGCGGCCGCTGCGGATGCCGCGCCACCTGGGTCTTCTGCCACGGCGTCAGCGCGACGTAGAGATCGGTCAGCGCCTGCTGCGCCTTCTCCTCCATCCGCGCGATTTCCTCGCCGATGTTGCTGCCGGAGGCCGCCAACGCCCGCAATTCGTCGATCTTGGAATCGAGTTCCGCAACCGGCTTTTCGAAATCCAGGTAACTGCGCATCGGTTCGGGCATGGGGTGCATTCGGAGAGTTGCAAAGGGAAAAGCGAAATCGCGGCAAACGCCGACCTTTCGGGCTTTTCAAGCCAAATGCCGCGCCAAGTCAAGCGGCGGCGACCCTAGCAATTGCGCTACGGCGCAGGATTGATGCGAATGCTTGGCGCGTTTGCGTCACTATGCTTGCGGATCGCGGAGAACCGGCCGAGCGATGCGCCGCTCGGCCAGTTGCTTTTGGTCAGAGCCGCTCGATCTTCTGCGCGGCCTCGTCGATCAGCGCCACCGCCGCGAGCAGCTTCTCCTTGTCGAGCCCCTCGCCGAGCCGATGCATCAGCACGCTGCGCAGATTGTGCATGGCGCGGCGCACCGGGACGGCATCGACCCGCTCGCGCATTGCGCCGAGCGCTGCAAGCCGCGCCAGCATGGCGGCGACCTCGGTCGCCTGTTCGGCGAGATGCGCGGTGCCGTCCGGCGTGACGGCGAACTGCTTGCGGGCGCCCTCGGCCGATTGCTCGGCGATCAGGCCCATGTCGCTGAGCAGCGTCAGCGTCGGATAGACGATGCCGGGGCTCGGCGCATAGGCGCCGCCGGTCAATTCCTCGACCGCGCGGATCAGGTCGTAGCCGTGCCGCGGCTTGTCGGCGATCAGCTTCAACAGCACCAGCCGCAGCTCGGCGCCGTCGAACCGGCGCCGGCGCCCGCCGCCGTGGCCGCGGTCGTCGCCCTGGAAGTCTTCGGGACCGTCGCCGCGGCCGTAGCGCCCGCCGCCGCGCGGGCCGGCGTGATGGTGATGGCATCCGTCGCCGCGACCATGGCGACCTTGCGGGTGGGGTTCGTGATGAAAACCAAACATTTCAAGTCCTTTGTGCGTTTATGATTGTTCTGAGATATATCATAAAAATCGGCAAAGCAAGAGATATGATATATCACGACCGTATTTTAATGGGAGACTTGGCTACGGCTTGTCGGCCAGCGGGTGCAGATCGCGCACCAGGCTCTTGAGCCGTTCTTCGACCACATGGGTGTAGATCTGCGTGGTCGATATATCGGTGTGGCCGAGCAGGGCCTGCACGATGCGGAGGTCGGCGCCGTTGTGCAAAAGGTGGCTGGCAAAGGCGTGGCGCAGCACGTGCGGGCTGACCAGCCGCGGCGACAGCCCGGCGGCGCCGGCGAGCTCTTTCAGCTCGCGGGCAAAGTGCTGCCGGGTGAGATGGCCGCTTTCGCCGAACGACGGAAACAGCCATTTCGAGGCGCTGGCGTTGCTGGCTTTCTCTTTTCGCAGCTCATCGAGCGCCGCGAGATAGCCCGCCATCGCCTGCTTGGAGGATTCGTTGAGCGGCACCAGCCGCTCCTTGTTGCCCTTGCCGCGCACGACGATCATCCGGGCGTCGCGCCGCGCCGCCGACAACGGCAGCGACACCAGCTCGGAGACCCGCAGCCCGGTCGCGTAGAGCACTTCCAGCAGGCAATACAGCCGCGCCGCCCGCAACCGCTGCTGGGTGTTGGCCTGCGGCGTCTCGATCAGATCCTTGGCGTGCTGCAGCAGCCGGTCGACGTCGGCGATCGACAGCACCTTCGGCAGGCCGCGGCCGCGTTTCGGCCCGGACAGGATCGCGGCCGGATCGTCGGCGCGGATCCGTTCGGTCAACAGGAAGCGAAACAGGTGCCGGAACGCCGACAATTTCCGCGCCACGCTGGTCGATTTGTAGCCGCGCTCGTCGAGATCGGCGAGATAGCCGCGCAGCACCTCGGTGTCGGCGGCGACGAAGCTCGACTTGGCGTGGCCGAGGAAATCCGACAGATCGGTGAGGTCGCTGCGATAGGCGTCGAGCGTGTTCTTGCCGGCGCCCTGTTCGGCGGCGATCATGTCGAGGAACAGCTCGATCAGCCGGGCGTCGGAATTTTTGCCGGGCGGCATGGCGGGCCCACGCTATTTCTTGAGAAACTTGTCGGCCTGGATCGTGACGGTCATTTCCCGCGGCTTCGGGGTGACGAAATTGGCCAGCGCGAAGATCGCACCGTAAATCAGCCCGCCGATCACCGCGACTATGGTCAGAAAGCGGAACAGACTGGGCATCAAGGGTCTCGGCGCGGGGGCAGCAAGAAGGCGGTCGGGCGGCGGCTGACGATGACCATGTTCGTTCCCAGGTTGCAAGAGTCTCTGGCAACGCCGCCGACTGCGGGAGTATAGGTGGGCCGGGCCGCCCAGCGCGGCGCCAACAGCTTCATTTGATTGCGGGTTCTTGCATTGATGTCCGAGACGGTGCCCTCCGCCAGCCCGCCCACCGCCGCCGAGGCCGCGATCGTCGCGGCGCTCGGGCGGCGCCCGATCGTGCTGGTCGGCATGATGGGGGCCGGCAAGTCCACGGTCGGACGGCGGCTGGCGACCCGGCTGCATCTGCCGTTCGTCGATGCCGACACCGAAATCGAGACCGCGGCCGGCATGACCATCGCCGATATCTTCGCCAACCATGGCGAGCCGTATTTTCGCGACGGCGAGGCGCGGGTGATCGCGCGGCTGCTGGACAACGGCCCGCAGGTGCTGGCGACCGGCGGCGGCGCCTTCATGCGCGAGGAGACCAGGCAGCGGATCGCCGCCCAGGCGGTGTCGCTGTGGCTGCACGCCGAGGCCGACGTCATCATGCGCCGGATCAAACGCCGCGCCGATCGCCCCTTGCTGAAAACCCCCGACCCCGCCGCCACCATCGACCGGCTGATCGCCGAGCGCTATCCGGTCTATCAAAGCGCCGACCTCACCATCGCGTCGCGCGACGTGCCGCACGAAAAGATCGTCGACGAATGCGTCGAGGCGTTGCACGCCCATCTTGGCCGCGGCGCTGTCGTCGCCTCAACCACGAGTCCCTCATCATGACCGCGCAGCTCAACCCCTCCGCCCCGATCACCGTCGAGGTCGCGCTCGGCGACCGCGGCTACGACATCGTGATCGGCCGCGACGTGCTGCGCTCGCTCGGGACCCGCATCGCGGCGTTGCGGCCCGGCGCCCGCACCGCGATCGTCACCGACCGCACCGTCGCCGCCAGCTGGCTGGCGCAGACCCAGGAGGCGCTCGACGATGTCGGCATCGTCTCGTTCCCGATCGTGGTCGAGGGCGGCGAGGGCTCGAAGAGCTATGCCGGCTTGCAGCAAGTCTGCGAGGCGCTGATTGCCGCGAAGATCGAGCGCAACGACCTGGTGATTGCGCTCGGCGGCGGCGTGGTCGGCGATCTCGCCGGCTTTTCCGCCTCGATCGTGCGCCGCGGTCTCGATTTCGTGCAGGTGCCGACCTCGCTATTGGCGCAGGTGGATTCCTCCGTCGGCGGCAAAACCGGGATCAATTCGCCGCACGGCAAGAATCTGGTCGGCGCGTTTCATCAGCCGGTGTTGGTGATCGCCGACACCGCGGTGCTCGACACGCTGTCGCCGCGTCAGTTCCGCGCCGGCTATGCCGAGGTCGCAAAATACGGCGCGCTCGGCGACGAGGCGTTCTTCGCCTGGCTGGAGGCCAATCACGCCGATATCGTCCGCGGCGGCTCAGCTCGCGAACACGCCATCGCCACCTCCTGCCGCGCCAAGGCGGCGATCGTGGCGCGTGACGAGCGCGAGACCGGCGAGCGCGCGCTGCTCAACCTCGGCCACACTTTCGGCCACGCGCTGGAGGCCGCCACCGGCTTCTCCGACCGGCTGTTCCATGGCGAAGGCGTCGCGGTCGGCATGGTGCTGGCGGCTGAATTTTCCGCCGAGCGCGGCATGCTGGCGGCTGACGCCGCGAAGCGGCTGTCGCATCATCTCGCCGAGGTCGGGCTGCCGACCCGGCTGCAGGACATCGCCGGCTTGGCGCAGGAGGGCCTGGCCGACGCCGACGCCCTGATGGCGCTGATGGCGCAGGACAAGAAGGTCAAGCGCGGCCGTCTCACCTTCATTCTGCTGGAAGCGATCGGCCGCGCGGTGATCGCCAACGACGTCGAGCCGCAGCCGGTTCGCGATTTTCTGGCGCGCAAGCTCGCGGACAAGATTTGAGCGCCAAACCAGAGCAGTAATTGAAGATGGAATGGATCACATTCGGCATCGTGCTGGCCTGCCTGGTCGGCTCGGCGTTCTTCTCCGCTTCCGAAACCGCGCTGACCGGCTCGTCGCGCGCCAGCATGATGCGGCTCGCCAGCCAGGGCAGCCGCGAGGCCGGCGTGGTCGGCGAATTGTTCGCGATGCGCGAGCGGATGATCGGCGCGCTCTTGCTCGGCAACAACATCTTCAACATCGGCGCCTCGGCGCTGGCGACCGGGCTGTTCACCGCCTGGTTCGGCGAACTCGGCGTGCTCTACGCCACCGGGGTGATGACCGTGGTGGTGGTGATCTTCGCCGAAGTGCTGCCGAAGACCATCGCGATCAACGCGCCGGACCGGGTGTCGCTGCTGGTGGCGCGGCCGATGCGGCTGATGGTGCTGGTGCTCGGTCCGCTCTTGCGGGTGATCGAAGGCATCGTGCGGGTGTTGATGAACCTGCTCGGCATCCGGATCGGCGCCAACCAGCCGCTGCTGTCGCCGACCGAACGGCTGCGCGGCGCGGTCGAACTGATCCATCACGAGGGCGGCGTCGCCAAGCAGGACCGTGACATGCTGGGCGGCCTGCTGGACCTCAGCGAGTTGCAGGTGTCCGACGTCATGGTGCATCGCACCGAGATGGTGATGATCAACGCCGATCTGCCGCCCGAGGAATTGGTGCGCGAAGTGCTGGCGACCGAATACACCCGCATTCCGCTATGGCGCGACAAGCCGGAAAACATCATCGGCGTGCTGCACGCCAAGGACCTGCTGCGGGCGATCCGCGCCGCCGACGGCGAGACCGACAACATCGACGTCACCACCATCGCGCTGCCGCCGTGGTTCGTGCCGGAAATGCGCCCGGTGTCGGAACAACTGAAGGCGTTCCGCAGCCGCAAGACCCATTTCGCGCTCGTCGTCGACGAATACGGCGAAGTCGAAGGCATGGTGACGCTGGAAGACATTCTGGAAGAGATCGTCGGCGACATCGCCGACGAGCACGACGTGGTGTTCGCAGGCGTCCGCGCCCAGCCCGACGGCTCGGTGGTGGTCGACGGCTCGGTGCCGATCCGCGATCTCAACCGCGCGATGGATTGGCATTTGCCGGACGAGGAGGCCACCACGGTCGCCGGCCTGGTGATCCACGAGGCGCGCTCGATTCCGGAGCGCGGCCAGAGCTTCACCTTTCACGGCTTTCGGTTCCGGGTGCTGCGCCGCGAGCGCAATCGCATCACCGCGCTGCGCATCGTGCCGGTGCTACGCGAGGGCGAGGCCGACGGCGACGACAAGCCCAAGCGCGCCGTGACAGGGTTCTGATCGCGGCGCCAGCCATGAGGTTGCGGCGAAGATGCCGCCGCAAATCGTTTCAGCGCCGGTTGATGCTAAGCCCCGGCCTCGCCCGGCGCCTGCGCCTTGATCGCCAGCGCGTGCAGCTGACCGGCGAGTTCCGCAGCGAGCGCGGTGTTGATCATGCGGTGGCGCTCGACCCGGCTCTTGCCTTCGAACGCCGGCGACACGATGTTGACCCTGAAATGGGTCTCGCCGCCATGACGGTGCCCGGAATGACCCTCATGAAGATGTGATTCGTCGATCACGTCGAGACGCTGCGGAGCGAAAGCTTCGCTCAACTTCTTTGTAATATCGTCTTTTGCGCTCATGTCGTCGCCTTACGTGGTGAGCCGAGTGACGTCAACCGCGTATCAACCTGTCAGGGAATCGCAATGTCAAGACTTGAAGCATTTCGCGTTGCGTTGTCATAGTCGGCCATGGCGATCGATTCCTCAAAATTCTTCGACAGTATCCGCATCAAGCCGAACAAGCTGAGCGCGAAGCAGCAAGCGGCGGCGCGCGAGGCCGCGGTGATGTGCGAAGCCCCGGGCTGTGCCAACAAGGGGCCGCATCGCGCGCCGAAGGGCCGCGGCGCCGAGAAGGAATACTGGCACTTCTGTCTCAACCACGTCCGCGAATACAACCAGGGCTATAATTTTTTCCAGGGCATGGCTGCCGATGCGGTGGCGCGTTATCAGAAAGACGCGCTGACCGGGCATCGCCCGACCTGGAAGATGGGCGCCAACGGCACCAAGGGCAAAGGCAAGTCCGCCGAAGCCGATCTGGAAGCCGCCGCAGATCCGTTCCACATGTTCAGCGAACTCAACGGCCGCGGCCGCTGGCGTCCGGGTCCCGGCTCCGCCGCCGAGGAACCGAAGCCGGAAACGCGCAAAGTCTTTAACGCCGAGCGTAAGGCGCTGCAGGTGATGGGGCTCGGCGCCGACGCCACGCTGGAAACCGTGAAGGCGAAGTACAAGGCGCTGGTCAAGCAGCATCACCCCGACGCCAACGGCGGCGACCGTTCCACCGAGGATCGCCTCATCGAGATCATCAAGGCGTACAACTACCTGAAGACGGTGGTCCGCGGCGCGAGCTGAGGTCGGCTTGCGCGCTCCGCGTCGTCAGGCGTCGTGGCTGGCCAGATTGCTCTTTCGCCACCAGCGAAACGCCCACACTGCAAGCGCCAAGGTCGCAACCACGCCGGCCACGACCGGCAGCCAGTGATGGATCCGCAAGCCGCCCGACTTTTCCAACTCGGTCGCCGCGAACACGCCGGGCAGCACATGCGCCGGCGCCCATAATAGAATCGCCGGAATATTCACCGCGAAGAACCGCGCTGGCGATAGCCCCAACGCGCCGGCGGTGACCGGCACGAAGGCGCGGATCGGCGGCACGAAGCGGGCGAAGAACACCGCCCACATGCCGAAGCGCTTGAAGAATGCCTCGCTGCGCGCCACCAGCTCCGGATAGCGCGACATCGGCCAGGCGCCGAGGATCTGGCGCTGCTCGCGATGCCCGATCCAGTACGCAGTGCCGTCGCCGATCAGCGCCCCGGCGGCCGCCGAGGCCAGCACCGGCACGAGCTCGAGCTGCCCGCCCGGCACCAGCGCGCTCAACGCCAGGATGATGGTCGAGCCCGGAATCAGCGAGCCGAGGATCGGCACGGCTTCCAACAGAGCTACGAGAAACAGCGTCAGATAGGCCCAGCCGGCATGGTGGCCGGCGAAAGCGATCAATTGGTCGAGGAAAGCGCTCACGTGACCCCCGTTCGGCGATGGCGCAGGCCTGACTGCGGCCTGGAGGGCGGCATGTGCGCACGCGGGGAAAAGCCGCTGCCGCCGATCGCGTTCCGCCCGGAATGGCTGGCAAATCCTCCGCGATTCGCAAGGCAGCCTGGCAAATTTCGCGCTGTGTGCTTATCTTGATGATATCGCAGCGGAACTTTGATGCTCCGACGGGCTTCTGCCAATCGCGGCTCTCTGCTAGGTTTGCCGAAGCACTCAACCGCAGCAACATGCTTATCCGGTCCCGGGCGCGTCCGGGACCACGGAGGATTGATGACCGCCGCCATGACGACCTCGCAGGAGCCCGCCGGATTGCCCGACATGAAGGTGTCGGTGCGGCAGGTGTTCGGCATCGATAGTGATCTTGAAGTTCCGGCCTATTCCGAAGTCGACGCCCACGTCCCGGATGTCGATGCCGATTACCGCTTCGACCGCGCCACCACGCTGGCGATTCTCGCCGGTTTTGCCAAAAACCGCCGCGTCATGGTCACCGGCTTCCACGGCACCGGCAAGTCGACCCATATCGAGCAGGTCGCGGCCCGGCTGAACTGGCCCTGCGTGCGCGTCAATCTCGACAGCCACATCAGCCGCATCGATCTGGTCGGCAAGGACTCCATCGTGGTGCGCGACGGCAAGCAGGTCACCGAATTCCGCGACGGCATCCTGCCCTGGGCGCTGCAGCACAACGTCGCCTTGGTGTTCGACGAATACGACGCCGGTCGTCCCGACGTGATGTTCGTGATCCAGCGCGTGCTGGAAGTCTCCGGCCGCCTCACGCTGCTCGACCAGAACAAGGTGATCAAGCCGCATCCGGCGTTCCGGCTGTTCTCCACCGCCAACACCATCGGTCTCGGCGACACCTCCGGGCTCTATCACGGCACCCAGCAGATCAACCAGGGCCAGATGGACCGCTGGTCGATCGTCACCACGCTGAACTACCTGCCGCACGACGAGGAAGTCGAAATCGTGCTGGCGAAAGCGGTGCACTACCGCAACCCGGAAGGCCGCGACATCACCAACAAGATGGTGCGGCTCGCCGATCTGACCCGCAACGCCTTCGCCAACGGCGATCTGTCGACGGTGATGAGCCCACGCACCGTGATCACCTGGGCGGAAAACGCCGAGATCTTCGGCGACGTCGGCTTCGCCTTCCGCGTCACCTTCCTCAACAAATGCGACGAGCTGGAGCGCCCGCTGGTGGCGGAATTCTATCAACGCTGCTTCAACGCCGAATTGCCGGAAAGCTCGGTCAACGTGGCGATGAGCTGAGGTTCTAGCCCTCTCCCCTCGTGGGAGAGGCAGTCTTCGCGAAGCGAAGCCGGGTGAGGGGCGAATTGCGCCGTTGAGCCGGCGGCGTAGCCCGGTTGATCACGGCGCGTCTGAGGATTGGCGATGACCACGAGTTTAAAGATCCGCTCTCCGTCGACCACGCCTTTGGTCGCGTCGCCGCGCTACGAAGACGATGTCTACGGCTGGGTCGAACATCAAGTCGCGCTGTTGAAGGCCGGTCGGCTGTCCGAGATCGATGCGGACAACATTGCCGAGGAATTGTCCGACGTGGGGCGCGATCAGTACAACAGATTGGAAAGTGCGTTGCGCGTATTGATGCTGCATCTTCTGAAATGGGACCATCAAGCGACGCATCGTTCGCGAAGTTGGGTGCGCTCCATCGAGGTCCAGAGGAAACAGATCGCACGCCTCCTGCGGGAAAATCCGAGCCTCAAGCCGCGTATTCCGGAAGCCACCAGGGAAGCCTACGATGACGCGCGCGGCGGTGCAGCTTTTGAAACCAGCCTCGCGGAGGCAAACTTTCCGACAGATTGCCCCTACGACTGGTCTGTCATTACGACCCGCTTCGTCGAGTTCGACGATCAGCGATCGCCGAAAGATTGACATGTTGCTGGAGCGTCGCGCGATCACATGACCACATCCAACACCAAATTCCGCGGCAACTCCCGTGAAGCGCCGACCGAGCCGTTCAAGCGCGCGGTGACCTCCTGCCTGCGCGCGATCGCCAAATCGCCGGAGCTCGAAGTCACCTTCGCCGCCGAACGCCCCGGGCTGTCACCCGGCAAGGCCCGGCTGCCGGAGCCGGCGCGCAAGATGAGCAAGCGCGACGCCGCGATCGTGCGCGGCCACGCCGATTCCATCGCGTTGAAGCTCGCCTGCCACGACGCCAAGCTGCATCGCAAATTGATGCCGGGCAATCCGCAGGCGCGCGGCGTGTTCGAAGCCGTCGAGCAGGCCCGGGTGGAAGCGCTCGGCTCGCGCCGCATGGCCGGCGTGGCGAAGAACCTCGGCGCGATGCTCGACGATCACTTCCACCGCGGCAAGTTCGACGAGATCACCGACCGCGCCGACGCGCCGCTGGCGGATGCGCTGGCGATGCTGGTGCGCGAACGCCTGACCGGGCTCGCGCCGCCCGCCGCGGCGAAGAAGATGGTCGACCTCTGGCGCCCGGTGCTGGAAGACAAGATCGGCCCCCGACTCGACCGGCTGGAGCGGTTTGCCGAGGACCAGACCAAGTTCGGCGACGCGATCCACGATCTGTTGCAGGCGCTGGAGCTCGGCGACGATCGCAATGCCGACGCCGACGATGAGGAGAGCGAAGACGACAACCAGCAGGGCGAGAACGACCAGTCCGGCGCCGAAGGCTCGCCCGATAGCGACGCCGCGCAGGAGATGAGCGCCGACCAGGCCGAGGCGTCGTCCGAAGAGATGTCGGATAGCGCCATGGAGAGCGCGCAGGCCTCGATGAGCGACGCCTTCGACGACGGCGAACTCGGCGACGACGAGACCCCGGGCGAGGCGACGCGACCGAATTCGCGCGGCGGCAACGAGCCGCGCGGCCCGGAATATCACGCGTTTGCGCCGAAATTCGACGAGGTGGTCGCCGCCGAAGACCTCTGCGACCACGACGAATTGGAGCGGCTGCGCAGCTATCTCGACAAGCAGCTGGCGCACCTGCAGGGCATCGTCGCGCGGCTCGCCAACCGACTTCAAAGGCGTCTCATGGCGCAGCAGAACCGCGCCTGGGATTTCGATCTGGAAGAAGGCGTGCTCGATCCGGCGCGGCTGTCGCGGGTGGTCACCGACCCGTTCCATCCGCTGTCGTTCATGAGCGAGAAGGAAGCCACCTTCCGCGACACCGTGGTGACGCTGCTGCTGGACAATTCCGGTTCGATGCGCGGCCGTCCGATTACCGTGGCGGCGACCTGCGCCGACATTCTGGCGCGAACCCTGGAGCGCTGCGGCGTCAAGGTGGAGATTCTCGGCTTCACCACGCGGGCCTGGAAGGGCGGGCAGTCGCGCGAGGCGTGGCTTGCCGCCGGCAAGCCGGCGTCGCCGGGCCGGCTCAACGATCTGCGCCACATCATCTACAAGTCGGCCGATGCCCCCTGGCGTCGCGCGCGAAAAAATCTCGGGCTGATGATGCGCGAGGGGCTGCTGAAGGAGAACATCGACGGCGAGGCGCTGGATTGGGCGCACAAGCGGCTGCTCGGCCGAAGCGAGCAGCGCAAGATCCTGATGATGATTTCCGACGGCGCCCCGGTCGACGATTCCACGCTGTCGGTCAATCCCGGCAACTATCTGGAACGCCACCTGCGCCACATCATCGAGGAGATCGAGACCCGCTCGCCGGTCGAACTGATCGCGATCGGCATCGGTCACGACGTGACGCGCTACTATCGTCGCGCGGTGACCATCGTCGATGCCGAAGAACTCGGCGGCGCGATCACCGAAAAGCTCGCCGAATTGTTCAGCGAGACCGCGGCGCCGCCGACCGGGCCGGGTCGGCGCAAGCGCCGGCTGCATTCGTAAGCGCGGTTCATCAATCGAAATGCCGAACTTGCCGCAAGCACGACCTCACCTCTCCCCGCTCTTCGCGGGGAGAGGTCGGCGCGTAGCGCCGGGTGAGCGACTATCTGGCGTGTCAAGTTGCATTAGCGTATTCGGCTCGCGCATCGCGCGCTTTGGCGTTGAGGCGGACCAGGAGTTTGCGCGC
>NZ_JACHIH010000012.1 GCF_014203125.1 Rhodopseudomonas rhenobacensis | reverse complement strand
TGCGGACGCGTCACGCGTCCGGCGTTCCGCACGCCCTCGTCGCAAGAGGGCGGAACGTTCACCGCAAAACCCGGGCGCGCCGCGCCGCGGGAACGCGGAGGCATATCTGATGTCAGCAAAAGACGCCGGCTTCTTGTATTTCGGGGGCGTTGGCGCTAAAAGCCCGGCACGTCCGCAGCCCCCGCACCCCTGGAGGCTTGCTGCGCCGTGGAATAAGGGCCGCTTTGCGGCCTTTCGCATTTGAACCAGAGCCGTGTCTCGAATCCGCGCCGGTCCCCGGCGCGCTTGGAAACGGTTCACCTAAACAAGGACTTATACGATGGCGACCGTCAAGGAATTGAAGGCGACCGCGCGTCCGGCAGGCGGCAAGGGGGCCGCACGGGCAGAGCGTCGCGCCGGCCGAGTGCCCGGAGTGATCTATGGAGACAACAAGCCCCCGGTGACCATCTCGCTGGATGACACCGAACTGCGCGCCCGCATTCTGGCTGGCCGCTTCCTCACCACGATCTTCGACGTCGAGCTCGACGGCCAGAAGCATCGGGTGATTCCGCGCGACTTCCACCTCGATCCGGTGCGCGATTTCCCGATCCACGTCGACTTCCTGCGGCTCGGCGCCGGCGCCACCATCCGCGTCAGCGTTCCGCTGCATCTGAAGAACGCCGAAACCGCGCCGGGCGTGAAGCGCGGCGGCACCGTCAACATCGTCACCCACACCGTGGAGCTCGAAGCCGAAGCCGAGAGCATTCCGCAGTTCATCGAAGCCGACGTCGCCCAGCTCGACATCGGCGGCTCGCTGCATCTGTCGGACGTGGTGCTGCCGAAGGGCGTCAAGACGCTGTCGCGCGAGGACCTCACCCTGGTGACCATCGTGCCGCCGTCCGGCTACGCCGAAGAAGCCAAGGCGGCTGCGGCCGGTCCGGCGGCTGGCGCTGCTGCTCCGGCGGCGGCTGCGGCTGGTGCCAAGGCTCCGGCGGCCGGCGCCAAGGCGCCCGCGGCTGGTGCGAAGGCTCCGGCAGCAGCTCCGGCTGCGAAGAAGAAGTAAGGCGGCACGGACCGCCGCATCATGCGCCTGTTGGTGGGCCTCGGGAATCCTGGCGCGAAGTACCAGGGCAACCGGCACAATATCGGGTTCATGGTGCTCGACGAGATGGCGCGGCGTCATGGGTTCTCCCCATGGCGCCGTCGCTTTCAGGGCGAGACTGCGGACGGCAGCATCGGCGGCGAGCGCGTCACGCTGTTGAAGCCGCTCACTTACATGAACGACTCCGGCCGCGCGGTGCAGGACGCCGCGAGTTTCTTCAAGCTCGGCTTGCCCGATATCACCGTGCTGCACGACGAGATCGAACTGCCGGCGGCGAAACTGCGGGTCAAGGTCGGCGGCGGCATCGCCGGGCACAACGGGCTGCGCTCGATTTCGGCGCATGTCGGCAACGACTATCGGCGGGTGCGGATCGGCGTCGGCCACCCCGGCGCCAAGGAACTGGTGCACGGCCACGTGCTGAACGATTTCGCCAAAAGCGAGCGGCCGTGGGTCGAGGCGATGATCGAGGCGATCGTCGAGCACGCCGGAGCGCTGATCGAGGGCCGCGACTCCACGTTCCAGAACAAGGTGCATCTGGCGCTGCAGGCCAAGGGATTTTTGGACAAGAACGACGGGAGCGCTGCGTAGCGCGGCGCCGGTCGGAAGCAACGGATTTCAGGACAGGTCATGGGATTCAAATGCGGTATCGTCGGGCTGCCGAACGTCGGCAAGTCCACGCTGTTCAACGCGCTGACCGAAACCGCGGCGGCGCAGGCGGCGAACTATCCGTTCTGCACCATCGAGCCGAATGTCGGCGAGGTGGCGGTTCCGGATCCGCGGCTCGACAAATTGGCCGAGGTCGGCAAGTCGCAGCAGATCATCCCGACGCGGCTGACCTTCGTCGACATCGCCGGTCTGGTGAAGGGCGCCTCGAAGGGCGAAGGCCTCGGCAACCAGTTCCTCGCCACCATCCGCGAAACCGACGCCATCGCCCATGTGGTGCGTTGCTTCGTCGATGACGACATCACCCATGTCGAGGGCAAGATCGCGCCGATCAACGACATCGAGACCATCGAGACCGAGCTGATGCTGGCCGACCTCGAAAGCCTCGAGAAGCGCGTCGACAATTTGACCAAGAAGGCCAAGGGCAACGACAAGGACGCCAAGGAACAGCTCGAGCTGGTCAACCGCGCGCTGGTGCTGTTGCGCGACGGCCGGCCGGCGCGGTTTCTCGAGCGTAAGCCCGAGGAAGAACGCGCCTTCGGCATGCTCGGGCTTCTGACCTCGAAGCCGGTGCTCTACGTCTGCAACGTCGAGGAAGGCTCCGCCGCCGAGGGCAACGCGTTCTCGCAAGCCGTGATGGCGCGCGCCAAGGAAGAAGGCGCGGTCGCGGTGGTGATTTCCGCCAAGATCGAATCCGAGATCGCCACGCTGTCGCGCGCCGAGCGGGTGGATTTTCTCGATACGCTCGGGCTGCACGAAGCTGGGCTCGACCGGCTGATCCGCGCCGGCTACGAGCTGTTGCACCTGATCACCTATTTCACCGTCGGCCCGAAAGAGGCGCGCGCCTGGACCATCACCAAGGGCACCAAGGCGCCGCAGGCCGCAGCCGTGATCCACACCGATTTCGAAAAGGGCTTCATCCGCGCCGAGACCATCGCGTATGAGGACTACATTGCGTTCGGCGGCGAAGCCGGCGCCCGCGACAACGGCAAGCTCAGGCTGGAAGGCAAGGAATACGTCGTCGCCGATGGCGACGTGATGCATTTCCGGTTTAATACCTAAGCGGGGCGCTTCCGTGCCCCGGACGCCGGGGGCACGGAACTGATTGTTCGTAGGGGAATAGCGCTCCTCAGCGCAACTGCCCCTGATCGCGGATCGCGCCGAGGTGTTCGTTGATCCGGAACACGATCAGCACGAACTCCGCGACGATCCGCGAGAAAATGATCCCGACGACGACGCTGGCGATGCTGGACAGCACCAGGATGAAGCCGCCGAACGGGCTGACCGCCATCGCCGCCAGGCCGGAGAACACGCCGGAGATCCCGAACAGTATCGTGAGCACGATCACCAGCCAGTAGAACGTCTTGATGATCGTCGGCGTGATGAAACGGTCCCACTGGAACAAATCGCGAAACTCAAACATTCTGGTTCTCCCGGCCGGTGCATGCGAGGTCGCGGGCGGACGCCGGACGCGCGTGTTGCTGCTTGTGATCACTCCGAATAGCGGCCACAATCGGGCTCCCCGCCGGCATTCCTCAGCATGACCCTCAGCTTCGAAGATTTCACCCCCGGTCCTTTCGGCAGCTTCGGCCCGCGCCGCGTCAGCCGCGCCGAGATCATCGGCTTTGCGGCGGAGTTCGATCCGCAGCCGATGCATCTCGACGACGAGGCGGCCCGGCACAGCATGCTGGGCGGGCTGTCGGGCTCCGGCTGGCACCTCTGCGCGGTGATGATGCGGATGCTGGTCGACGGCTTTCTGTCGCGCAGCGCCACGCTCGGCTCGCCCGGCGTCGACGAGTTGCGCTGGATGTCGCCGCTGCGGCCCGACGACGAATTGACGCTCGACATCGAGGTGCTGCGCAGCCGGGTCTCCAACAGCCGGCCGGACACCGGCATCGTCACCTTTGGCTGCCGGGTTCGCAACGCCTCCGGCCAGACCCTGCTCGAAGCGGTGACGCCGATCATCTTCAAGCGTCGCGCCCCGGCGGCGGCATAGGCGGGGGCAGCATGCAATTCTTCGAAGACCTCGTCGTCGGCCAGCGCCAGGAGCTCGGATCGTTCACCTTCACCGCCGAGCTGATCAAGGCGTTCGCGGCAGAGTTCGATCCGCAGCCCTTTCATCTCGACGAGGAGGCCGGGCGGGGCTCGCTGTTCGGCGGGCTCGCCGCCTCCGGCTGGCACGTCGGCGCGGTCGGCATGAAGCTGCTGGTCGCCGATGGCCAGCGCCAGGCCGCCGAGGCGCGGGCGCGCGGCGAAACCCCCGCGGTGTGGGGGCCGTCGCCGGGATTTCGCGAACTGCGCTGGATCAAGCCGGTATTGGCCGGCGACACCATCCGCTTCGCCACCGCGATCGAATCGCTGCGCACCTCGGAGACGCGGCCGCAATGGGGAATCGTGCAAGCCCGCCATACCGGGACGAATCAGCGCGACGAGCTGGTCTTCTCTTTCCTCGCCTCGGCTTTTGTGCCACGACGTGCCCCGGCGTCGTGACCGACCAAGGTCGTTGCGCCGAATCAACACTTTAATCAAATGCTATCCATTTCGCGGTTATCGCGAAGGGAACGGCTGCCCCGTTAACAAGTTGTGAACCTAGGACGGGCTTTGTGGGACTGAACGAGACGATGAACGAGATGGTGGGGACGACGATGGTGGCGGATCGGATGGGGCTGAAGATCGTGGGCTTCGTGTTTGCGACCATTACGCTGGCGGTGATGATCACCACCGGTATGGTGGTGAAGGGCTACGCCGACGGCGCGTATTCGCTGGAAGTGCCGGCTCGGGTGAGCCACCGCTGATCGACCACCTGTTCGCACGGCGAACAGGATCGTGCGAGATTATCTGCGAGACTGAAATGGCCGGGCTTTGTCCCGGCCATTCGCGTTTTGGGAGGAATTAAAGTCGATGCCGCGAGCCGTTGGCCAGCCGGCATCACGGGCGTCAGTCGTGACGCAGATTGTCCGCGGTGCGCTTCCACTGCGCGACGTTGTCGGCGATCATCCGGGTCGATTTCATCGCCGCCTGGCTGAGTTGCGCATAACCCGAAATCTCCCGCTGCACCCGCTGGCCTTCGGAATGCAGCAGATCGCGCAGCGCTTCGAGTTCGGAAACCAGATTTTCGATCTCGGTCAGCGATGTGCCGGCGACGCGCTGGATCAGCGAATTGACGTTGTTGACGGTGGCCTCGGCGCTGGCGTCGATCGGCGGCTCGCCGCCGAGCAGACCGGGCGTCGGCCGGCGCAGATAGGCGACGTCGTTGCGCACGAAGTCGCGGATGCCGGCTTCGACTTCGGACACTGCGGCGAGATTGCCGTCGACCTCGGCATTTTCGATCTTGTCTGGCGTGGCGATCATCGGCTGTTCCCCTGTTGCGTTGAGCGGCGTTGTCCCCCGCACGATGTCATTGCTCCATCATGCCGCGCATTTTGGCCGCAGCGCGGCCAATCTGCGGCGGCGCCTCGGTCATTCGAAGGAGCGGTTAACGTCGGCGATGTCGCGATCACGCGGTCTGCGGCAATTCGATCGGATGCCCGAGCACCTGTTCGACCATGTCGAAGGTGTCGATCACGACCCGCATGCTGACCAGCCGCTCGGCCTTGAACTGGGCGAAATGCGCCAGCCGCAGGCTGATCGGCTTGTTGGAGTCGAGCGCGGTCAGCGAATAGCGGATCATCGAGGCCGCAGTGTCCACACCGAGCATCACCGCTTCACGATCGAAGCGATGGACGCGAATGTTGTCGGCGACCTGGCGGCAGACGTCGAGCACTTCCAGCTTGCCGCGCCGCTGCCCGAAAAACGGGAACAGGTCGATCGGGCCATACATCCGCCAATCGACGTCGTCATCAAGTAACGGCGCAAGGACTTCGAATTGGCGTTCGTTAAGGGCACGATGCAACGCGCGCGAAAAACGCCAGAGACTGTGCTCTGTCATCTGATCTCGTTTCTAATACTGGATCTCAAATCAGCAGTAGTGCTCTGGGAGTCGTTCTGACGTCCGCACCGAAATGCTGCGCTCTCAATTGACACCTCAACTAATGTCAATCGCCGAAATTGCAATGGGTTTTGTTAAGGTCTTCCCACGGCAAAATCGTGGCGGTAATTGGTATCAGCGCGTATCGGGTAGCGTGCGGGAGATTAGTACTCGCGTTCGTTCAGCGGGCGTTGCTCGATGCGTAGCTCGCCGTCGCCGATCGCGATCACGCCGAACACCACCGCGCCACCGATCGCGCCGACGACCGCTCCGAGCGGCATCAGGGTAAAGAATACCAGCGTGCTCTCGGACTCCTGCGAACTGTTCATCAGTTCGGTCCAGACGAGGCCGATTCCGATCCCGGCTGCGGCGCCGGCGAGCAGACCAAGCAGCAACCCCAGCGCCGCCAGCAGCGCGATTTTCATCGTCATACGAGCTCGCAAATGATCCCCGTCGGGGATTGGTCGCGGCAGCCGCCGAAAGGTTCAACGGCTGCCGCGTCGGGGCCGTGGGCTACAGCGCCGGACCGATCGTGACGTTGAGCGTGCCGATGCCGTCGACGCCGCAGGCGATGACGTCGCCGGGTTGCAACGCCGCGACCCCGGCCGGCGTGCCGGTCATGATGATGTCGCCGGCGCCGAGCGCCACCTGCTGGGACAGTTTCGCGATGATCTCCGGCACGTTCCAGATCATCTGCGCCAGATCGCCGCCCTGCCGCTCGGTGCCGTTCACCGACAGCCAGATCCGGCCCGTGGTCGGATGGCCGATGGTCGCGGCCGGCACCAGCGCGCCGCACGGCGCCGACTGATCGAACGACTTGCCGATCTCCCAGGGCTGTTCCTTCTTGCGCGAGGCCTGCTGCAGGTCGCGCCGGGTGAGGTCGATGCCGACGCCGTAGCCGTACACGCAGTCCAGCGCCCGCTCGGCGGCGATGTTGAGGCCGCCGCTCTGCAGCGCCACCACCAGCTCGACCTCGTGATGCATGTCCTTGGTGAGCGGCGGATAAGGAATCGTGACGCCGTCCGGCGCGATCATGTCGGCGTGCTTGGCGAAGAAGAACGGCGGCTGCCGTTCGTCGTTGCCCATCTCGCGGACGTGCTCGAGGTAGTTGCGCCCGACGCACCAGATCCGCCGCACCGGAAAGCCCCGGCTGTCGCCGCTGACGGCGAGGGTGGGCTGCGCGGGGGCGGGGATCACGGTGGACGATGCGGTCATGCTGGGGCTTTCGATGCGGGACAGGATCAGGCGAGCGCGACGCGATCGCCGGCGGACGACGGTGAATTACGCCGATGCAGCGATCGGCAGCACCGGCGTGGCCTCGCGGTGTTGCAGCCGGAAGAACGAGGCGTAGCGGCCGTCGCGCCGCAGCAGATCGTCGTGGCGGCCGCGTTCGACGATCTCGCCGCCCTCGATCACCAGGATGGCGTCGGCATTCATGATGGTGTGCAGCCGGTGCGCGATCACGATGGTGGTGCGGTTCTGGCACAACTTGTCGATCGCGGCCTGCACCAGCTTTTCGGATTCCGAATCCAGCGCCGCGGTGGCCTCGTCGAGCAGGATGATCGGCGCGTTCTTCACCAACGCACGGGCGATCGCGACCCGCTGGCGCTGGCCGCCGGATAGTTGGGTGCCGTGCTCGCCGACCGGGGTATCGTAGCCGAGCGGGAAGCTCATGATGAAATCATGCGCGCTGGCGGCCTTCGCGGCGGCGATGATTTCCTCGTCGGTAGCGCCGATCTTGCCGAACGCGATGTTGCCGCGAATGGTGTCGCGGAACAGATAGACGTCCTGGCCGACATAGGCGGTCTGCTGCCGCAGCGAGCGGCGCGACACCGACTGGATCGACTGGCCGTCGATCAGGATCTCGCCGCTCTGATACTCGTAGAGCCGCAGCAGCAGCGACAGCACGGTGGACTTGCCGCCGCCGGAGGGGCCGACCAGCGCGGTGACCTTGCCGGGTTCGGTGACGAAGCTCATATGCGACAGCACCGGCTCGTTGGGCCGGTAGCCGAAGTTGACGTCGCGCAGTTCGACGCGCGCTTCGCTGAGTTGCAGCGCCGGCTTGCCGCTGTCGTCGGGCTCCGAGGCCGGACTGTCGACGATTTCGAGCAGCATCTTGGCGCCGACCAGGCTCGAATTGAGCTCGATGTTGAGCCGCGCCAGCCGCTTCGCGGGCTCGTAGGCCAAAAGGAACGCGGTGAGGAACGAGAAGAACTGACCGGGCGTGGCGCCCATCGCCACCACGCGGTAGCCGCCATACATCAGCGAGGCGGCGATCGCGACGCCGCCCAGTGTTTCCATCAGCGGGCTGGAGCGGTTGGAGACCTTCGCCATCTTGTCGGCGGTGGCCTGCACCGCTGTGATGTTGGCGTCGATGCGATCGCGCATGGTCTGTTCCAGCGTGAACGCCTTGACGGTGCGGATGCCTTGCAAGCTTTCCTGCATGGTCTCCAGGATATCGGCATTGCCGGTGAACTGGTTGTGGGCGAGGCCCTTGATCCGGCGCACCAGCTTGCGGATCACCAGTAGCGCCGGCGGCGCGATCAGGAAGCCGAACAACGCCATGAACGGGTCCTGCATCACCATCACGGTGACGAGAGCGATCAGCGACAGCAGATCGCGGCCGACCGCGTTGATCAGCAGGCTCAGCACCTGGGTGACCGAATTGGCGCCGGCCGACAGCCGCGCCAGAAATTCCGAGGAATGGCGGTCGGAAAAGAAACCGACGCTCTCGCTCATCAGCTTGGCGAATAGCCGGCGCTGATTGTTGGCGAGGATGGCGTTGCTGATCTGCGACAGGATCACGGTCTGGCCGTAGGTCGCAGCGCCCTTCATGGTGAAGATCACCACGGTGATGATCGACAGCACGGCGATGTCGTGCACGTTGCGATCGACATAGGCCTTGTTGATCACCTCGCCGAGCAGGTACGCCGACAGCGCGGTGGCGGCGGCGGCGACCGCCATCATGCCGAATGCCATCAGATAGCGGCGCCAGTACACCGCGCCCTGTTCCATCACCAGGCGGCGGATCAGAATCATCGCGCCATAGGGATCGTCGGTTATCTTGCGTGGAGGTTCGGTCATCCGCGGTCCATCTGACGGCCAAGCAGCAAACGCCCGGGCGATCGCCGCGAACGCTCGCCTCCTTGCCCCCGATGGCGGGTTTTTTCAAGCCAATTCCGGGTTGTTGTCCGATGTCCGTCGGAGCCCGAGCGGACCCGTCACGAAGAAAAACGGGCTGTGGGCTCACGCCGTCACAGCCGAGGCTGCTAACGTTGTCGTGTCCCGGGCGCGATGCGGCACGCAGTGCCGCTTCGCAGAACCGGGACCGTTACGAGGGAAGGCCTCTGGATTGTCACGGTTGGATTGCTGGGAAGGCCACGTTCCGTAACGGCCCCGGCTCTGCAGCGCACCACGCCGCAAGCGCGGCGCGATGCGCTGCGTCCGGGGCACGAGCAAGTGGGAGGAGCGTTGCGCTGCGTCCGGGGCACGCCTCGCGGCAGAAAAAGCACGCGTCTCGTTGGATAGTCAGGCCGACAGTGCCTGCTGCAGCGTGCCGTGGCGGTCGCGCAGCAGCTTCTCTTCCCAGGCCAGCGCATGGGCCGCGATGGTGTCGAGATCGTCGTAGCGCGGGGTCCAGTCCAGCGTCGCACGCATCCGCGTGGTGTCGGCGACCATGGTCATGATGTCGCCGAGCCGGCGCGCGGCGGCCTGAACCGCGAAATTCCGCCCCGACACCCGCCGCACCGCGTCGATGGTCTCGAGCACGGAATAGCCGCGGCCATAGCCGCAATTCAGCGTCACCGGCGCGCCGCCCTGGCGCAGATAGGCCAAGGCCGCGCGATGCGCCTGCGCCAGATCGCTGACATGGATGAAATCGCGAATGCAGCTGCCGTCCGGGGTGGGATAGTCGGTGCCGAACACGTCGATCTTGGGGCGCTGGCCGGAGGCAGCCTCGACCGCGATCTTCAACAGGTGGGTGGCGCCGAGCGTGGCGAGGCCGATGCGGGCCTGCGGATCGGCGCCGGCGACGTTGAAATAGCGCAGCACGACGTAGCTGATGCCGTGCGCGGCGGCGGTGTCGTGCAGCATGATTTCGCTCATCAGCTTCGACGAGCCATAGGGCGACAGCGGCCGGGTCGGCGCCTGTTCGGGCACCGGCACCCGCTCGGGATTGCCGTACACCGCCGCGGTCGACGAGAAGATGAAGCGCGGCACGCCGCATTTCACCGCGACGGCGAGCAGGTTGCGGGTGGTCATGGTGTTGTTCTGATAGTAGCCGAGCGGATCGCGCATCGAGGCCGGAACCACGACGGAGCCGGCGAAATGGATGATGGCGTTGACGCCATGGGCGGCGATCACGCCCTCGACCAGGTTCTCGTCGCCGGCGTCGCCGATGAACAGCGGCACGCCCTGCGGCAGCATCGCGGAAAACCCGCTCGACAGATTGTCGATCACGACGACGTTCTCGCCGGCTTCGACCAGCGCGAGCACCATATGACTTCCGATGTAGCCGGCACCGCCGGTAACAAGCACTGTCATCAGGTTATCCCCGTGAAAATTTCAAAGCCGCGCGCCACTGCCACGCGAGGCTCAGCATAAATTCTCGCCGAACGGTGCAAGAGCGGTATATCGCTGCCAATCATGGCCGCGTTTGCCGACGAATACTTTCGGGAATCGACTTTATGGTTGCCAAACTGTAACGAGAACCGTCGCTGTTTTCGGGACTCCATCCGGTTCCGCGGCAGCATTTGTAAGTGTGTAGTTCATGGCGTCGATGACAGGCATTCTCTTGATCAAAACATCGTCACTCGGCGATGTGGTGCACCAGATGCCGGCCGTGACCGATGCCGTGCGGAACGATCCTGCCCTGCGGATCGCGTGGGTGGTGGAGGAGGCGTTTGCGCCTCTGGCCCGGCTGCATCCGGCGATTGCCGAGGTGATCCCGGTTGCAACGCGGCGCTGGCGCAAGCAGATTTTTCAGCGCTCGACCTGGCACGACGTCGCCGGCTTCGCCGCCCGCCTGCGCGAGTCGGATTTCGACAAGGTGATCGACACCCAGGGCCTGATCCGTTCGGCGCTGATGGCGCTGGTCGCCAGCGGCGAGCGCCACGGCTACGACGCCCGCAGCATTCGCGAACCGCTTGCCGCGCGGTTCTATGACGTGACTCATCCCGTAAGCCGCACGCTGCACGCGGTGATGCGCAATCGGCTGTTGACCGGGCTGGCGCTGGGTTATCAGCCGGAGGGGGCGGTCGAGTACGGCTTGCAGCGGCCGCCGCGCAACGACGCAGTGCCCTATGCGGTGCTGCTGCACGGCACCTCGCGGCTGGCGAAGGAATGGCCGGAAGCCGACTGGATCGCGCTCGGCACGGCGCTGCAGCGGCGCGGCATCGAGGCGGTGCTGCCGTGGGGCTCGGAGGCCGAGCGGCTGCGCAGCGAGCGGCTGGCCGCGGCGATTCCCGGCAGCCGGGTGCTGCCGCGACAGCCGCTCGACGGCACCGCCAAGGTGATTGCGGGGGCCGCGATCGTGGTTGGTGTCGATACCGGGCTGCTGCATCTCGCCGCGGCCTACCGCGTGCCGCTGGTGGCGATTTTCATCAGCACCGATCCCGGCCTGACCGGGCCGGTCGGCTCCGGGCCGATGACGGTGGTGGGCGGCAAGGCCGGCGCGCCGTCGGCGCCGCAGGCGATCGCCGCGGCCGAGCGGTTGCTGGATCAGCCGGCGGCGGAGGATTTGCCGAGCAGCTGAGCGACGAAGCCGTCGAGATCGCCGCCCGCGAACAGATGACCGGGGATGCCAGCGGCGTTTGCGGCCTCGATGTCGATCGCGCTGTCGCCAATCACGAACGAGCCGTCGCGGATCACCGGCCAGGACGCCATCAGGTCGAGGATCATCCCAGGCTGCGGCTTGCGGTGCTCGCTTTGCCGGCGATAGGCCGCGACCACGCCGTCCGGGTGATACGGGCAGTAGCGGATGTCGTCGATCCGGGCGTTCTGGCTGCGCAATTCGCCAAGCATCCAGCGATGCAGCGCCTCGACGTCGGCTTCGGAAAACATGCCGCGGGCGACGCCGGACTGGTTGGAGATCAGGAAAACGAAATAGCCGGCGTCGTTGAGCCGGCGGATCGCCGCGGCGACGCCGGGCATCCAGCGGAAACGCTCGCGGGTGCCGACGTAATGGTCGTTGTAATTGATGACGCCATCGCGATCGAGAAACGCCGCGGGTTTTGGCGCGACGCCATTCATGGCTGCGCCGCCGGCAGACCGGCGGCCGCGAGCGCGCGAAACGCGGCATCGGTGACGTCGCCGGCCGCAATGTCGCGCATGCACTTGTGATGCACCATGCGGCAGGTCGGCTTATGGCAGGGCCGGCACGGCACATCGGTCTTGGTTTCGATCACCGCGGTGATCGGATTGAGCGGCGCGTAATGCCAGGCGCTGGTCGGGCCGAAAATCCCGATGGTCGGCGTACCGATCGCGGCCGAGACGTGCAACAGCCCGGAATCGTTGGAGATCACCAGATCGGCGGCAGCCAAGGCGAGAATGCCGTCGCGCAGATCGGTGCCGGTGAGGTCGCGGGACTGAGGCCCAGCGGCGGCGACGATCGCCTCGGCCAGCGGCTTTTCGCCGGGACCGCCGATCACCCAGACCTCATAGCCCTGCGCGGTGAGCGCTCTCGCGGCCTCCGGATAATAGCTCCAGCGCTTGGAGGGGCCGACCGCGCCCGGCGCCAGCGCCACCACGGTGCGTTCGCCGAGCCCGCGGGCGTGCCGCCAGCGGGCGATCTCGTCGGCGGGCACCTTGAGCTGCGGCTCGGGCCAGTCCATCGGCAATTTGATACCGGCTGGCAGCGCCAGCGCGGCGCAGCGGTCGATCATCCGTGGCAGCGCGCGTTCGCCGCGGCGCCAGTCGTTCAGCAGGCCAAAGCGGACCTCACCGATGAAGCCGGTGCGTTGCGGGATGCCGGCGAGCCAGGGCGCGATGGTGGATTTGAAGGTGCGGGGCATCACCAACGAGGCGCCGTATTGCTCGGCGCTGAGGCGGGCGGCCAACGCCCGCTGCTGGGCGAGCGCGAGTTGGCCGCGCGGCAGGTCCCAGACGATGCCCTGGCGCACGCCGGGCATGTAATCGAGCAGCGGCGCGCACAGCTTGGTGGTCAGCACGTCGACCGGACGGTCCGGCCAGCGGTCCTTGAGTACCCGCACCACGGTATGGCAGCGCACGAAATCGCCGATCCACATATAGGGGACCAGCAGCACCGGGCTGGTTGCGGAACGATCCTGGGCCTGGGCCAATCCCGCTAACAATGAAGCGTAATTCATTATTTATGGATCCAGGCTCGGGCGCGCGGGAGAGGTAAGCCTGCCCGATAGCGCCTCTGCCGCCGGCCGTCCAGCCGGGATTTCGTCATGTGCCTGCCGCCGCGGGCGGCGCCGGCTCGGGTTGCCTGCGGCCGCGGACTGAGGCAAACCTGCGGCACTCAAGTTCCGAATTCACGTCAGGACAATGCATGCTGCTGGTGACCGGGGGGGCCGGTTTTATCGGATCGAATGTCGTGGCCGCGCTGAACGACGCCGGTCGCGCCGACGTCGCGGTGTGCGACGTGCTCGGCCATGACGGCAAATGGAAGAATCTGGCCAAGCGCCAGCTCGCGGATGTCGTGCCGCCCGGCGAGCTGATGGCCTGGCTGCAGGGCCGAAGGCTCGACGCCATCATCCACATGGGCGCGATCTCGGAGACCACCGCGACCGACGGCGACCTGGTGATCGAGACCAATTTCCGGCTCTCGATGCGGCTGTTGGACTGGTGCACCGCCAACCACGTGCCGCTGATCTATGCCTCGTCGGCCTCGACCTATGGCGACGGCGAGCAGGGCTTCAAGGACGACCAGTCCGTCGCCGCGCTGAAACAGCTGCGGCCGATGAATCTCTACGGCTGGAGCAAGCATCTGTTCGATCTCGCGGTGGCCGAGCGTGCCGCGCGCGGCGAACGGCTGCCGCCGCAATGGGCCGGGCTGAAGTTCTTCAACGTGTTCGGCCCCAACGAATATCACAAGGGCAGCATGATGAGCGTGCTGGCCAAGCGGTTCGACGACGTCAAATCCGGCCGCGTGGTGCAATTGTTCAAGTCGCACCGCGCCGGCATCGCAGACGGCGACCAGCGCCGCGACTTCATCTATGTCGACGACGTGGTGCGGGTGATGATCTGGCTGCTGGCGACGCCGTCGGTCAGCGGCATCTTCAACGTCGGCACCGGCCACGCCCGCAGTTTCCGCGACCTGATCCTGTCGGCCTATGCGGCGCTCGGCGCCAAGCCCAACATCGAATATATCGACATGCCGGAAAGCATTCGCGGCAGCTACCAATACTTCACCGAGAGCGAAGGCGAACGGCTGCGCGGCGCCGGCTACAATGGCGGCTTCACCGCGCTGGAAGACGCGGTGGCGCACTACGTCAAGGGTTTCCTCGACGCCGAGGACCGCTTCCGGTGACCACAACGGGATATTTGCGCTGATGCTCGACTTCGAAGCGGTGTTGCCTGCGATCGGCCGCCAGACCGTGCTGTGCGTCGGCGACCTGATGCTCGACGAATTCGTCTATGGCGAGGTGTCGCGGATCTCGCCCGAAGCGCCGGCGCCGGTGATCGCCGTGCAGCGCAGCGAGATCAACGTCGGCGGCGCCGGCAACGTCGCGCGCAATATCGCAGCGCTCGGCGCGCGCTGCATCTTCGTGGGCCTGATCGGCGACGACGACGCCGGCCGAATGCTGAGCGCGGCGCTGACCGCGGAGCCGCTGATCGAGCCGGTGCTGGTCTGCGACGAGAGCCGGCCGACCACCCGCAAGGTGCGTTTCGTGTCGGCGCATTTTTCCACCCACATGCTGCGCGCCGATTGGGAGATCGCGGCACCCGCGTCGCTCACGGTGGAGCAGGAACTAATCGATGCGATCCTGCAGCACCTGCCGGCGGCCGATATCGTGCTGCTGTCGGACTACGCCAAGGGCGTGCTGACCTCCAGGTTGATCCGCGACGTGATCGACGCCGCGCGCAAGCTCGGCAAGCGGGTGATCGTCGACCCGAAGAGCCCGAACTTCGCGCTGTATCGCGGCGCCACGCTGCTCACCCCGAACCGCAAGGAATTCGCCGAGGCGACGCGCAGCCGGGCCGACAGCCAGGCCGAAATCGCCGCGAGCGCGCGTGAGGCGATCGCGAGCGCGCAGTGCGAGGCGATCCTGGTGACGCAAAGCGAGCAGGGCATGACGCTGGTGCCGCGCGACGGCGAGGCGATCCATGTTCCGGCGCATCCGGTGAAGGTGCGCGACGTCTCCGGCGCCGGCGACACCGTGGCAGCGGTGCTGGCGGTGATGCTGGCGGCGGGCGCCGACTGGGACGTGGCGCTACGCGCCGCCAATGCCGGCGCCGCGGTGGCGGTCTCCAAGAACGGCACCGCCAGCGTCACACTCGGCGAACTGCGCCGCAAGGTGCTGCCGCCGGCTTCGCTTGCGGCTGAAGAGAAAATCATCGCCGCCGGCGGCGACCTCGGACCGCAATTGGCGGAATGGCGCGGCCAGGGGCTGCGGATCGGCTTCACCAATGGCTGCTTCGACATTCTGCATCCCGGCCACGTCAAGGTGCTGACCGCGGCGCGCGGCGCCTGTGACCGGCTGATCGTCGGGCTGAACAGCGACGCCTCCGTGAAGCGCCTGAAGGGGCCGACCCGTCCGGTGCAGGATGAACGTGCTCGCGCCGAGGTGCTGGCGGCGCTGGAGGCGGTCGATCTGGTGGTGATCTTCGAGGAAGACACGCCCTTGCAACTGATCACCCGGATCGTGCCGAGCGTGCTGGTGAAGGGCGGCGACTACACCCGTGAGCAGGTGGTGGGCCACGAGATCGTCGCGGCGCAGGGCGGCGAGGTGGTGCTGATCGACATCCTGCCCGGCCACTCGACGACCTCGCTGGTGGCGCGCGCGCAGAACGGCAAAGCGTGAGCGCATGAGCATCCTGGTCACCGGAGCTGCCGGCTTCATCGGCTTCCACGTCGCCCGCGAACTGCTCGCCGCTGGACATAACGTCGTCGGGCTCGACAGTCTCAACGATTACTACGATCCGGCGTTGAAACGTGCGCGGCTCGCGCTGTTGCAGGCCAACCCGCAGTTCGAATTTGTGCAGATCGACCTCGCCGACCGCGCGGCGACCGAGGCCCTGTTCGCGCGGGAAAAATTTCCGGTGGTGATCCATCTCGCGGCGCAGGCCGGGGTGCGCTACTCGCTCAGCCATCCGCACGCTTATGTGGACGCCAATCTGCAGGGCTTCGTCAACGTGCTGGAAGGCTGCCGGCATAATGATTGCGAACACCTGATCTATGCCTCGTCGTCGTCGGTGTACGGCGCCAACGCCAAATTGCCGTTTTCGGTCGCCGACCGCACCGATCATCCGGTCAGCCTCTATGCGGCGACCAAGAAGGCCAACGAGGTGATGGCGCACAGCTACAGCCATCTCTACCGGCTGCCGACCACCGGCTTGCGCTTCTTCACCATCTACGGGCCGTGGTATCGGCCCGACATGGCGCTGTTTCTGTTCGCCAAGGCGATCGTTGCCGGTCAGCCGATCAAGCTGTTCAATCACGGCAAGATGCGGCGCGACTTTACCTATATCGACGACGTCACCGCGGTGGTGTCGCGGCTGATCGAGCGCGTGCCGCAAGCCGGAACAGAAGCCTTCGGCACCGCGCCGGCGAAGATCTACAACGTCGGCAACCATCATCCGGAAGACTTGATGCGGGTGGTGGCGCTGCTGGAGCAGGAGCTCGGCCGCGAAGCCAAGAAGGACATGCTGCCGATGCAGCCCGGCGACGTTCCGGAAACGTTCGCCGATGTGACAGATCTGATTCGCGACGTCGGTTTCAGTCCGGCCACCGCGATTGAGGACGGCATCCGGAATTTCGTCGCCTGGTATCGGTATCACTACCAGGTGTGACGCCTGCAGGGTGAAACCCCGCACGATTGGGTTGTAATTTGCGCGGGTTCCCGCATGTAATCATTTGAATCAAAACGTGTATGATAACAATTGGGCGGCATTCGCCAGTTTCCGGGCGACGTGCTAGGACGGCGCAGGGTTCTATGGAACCGACCACATTAGTTCGAGGCTTGATATGATTTCCCGCGAATTCGACTTGGGCAAGGAACGCGCATTGCGCGTCGGCGTCGTCGGCGCTGGCGTGATGGGCACCAATCACGGCCGGGTGCTGGCCGGCTTGCCCGGTATCGTGCTGGTTGGAATCGTCGATCCGCTGCCCGATCATCGCGACCGCGCCAGTGAGCTGATCGGCTGTCCGACGTTCGCAACGCTCGATGAATTGTTGGACGCCGGCGTCGATGCCGTGACCATCGCAGCACCCACCCATCTGCATCATGATGTCGCCATCGCCTGCATCGATCGCGGCATTCACGTGCTGGTCGAGAAGCCGGTGGCTTCCACGGTGCAGGAGGGCCGCGAGATCGTCGCCGCGGCGAAGCGCGCCGGCGTGACGCTGATGGTCGGCCACGTCGAGCGCTTCAATCCGGCCGTGGCCGCGATCAAGCAGGCGATCGAAGGCGAAGATATTCTGTCGATCGGCATCACCCGGGTCGGTCCGTTTCCGCCGCGGATGTCCAATGTCGGCGTGGTGATCGATCTCGCCGTCCACGACATCGACCTGATCCGCTGGTTCACCGAATCCGAAATCATCGACGTGCAGCCGCAACTCTCCAGCGCCATCGCCGAGCGTGAGGATATCGCGCTGTTGCAGTTCCGCACCGCGTCGGGCGTGCTGGCGCATATCAACACCAACTGGCTGACCCCGTTCAAGGCGCGCAACGTCACCATCGCCACCCGCGGCAAATACGTGCAGGGCGACCTGTTGACCCGCCAGGTCACCGAATGCTTCGGCTTCCAGCCCGACGGCAGCTACTCGATGCGGCATCTGCCGGTCGGCCACGACGAGCCGTTGCGCGCCGAACTGATCGCCTTCGTCGACTCGGTTCGCAGCGGCGGGCCTGCCGCGGTGACCGGCGAGGAGGGCGTTGCCAGCCTCGAAATCGCGATCAAATGCCTGGAGTCGCGCGCCGTGCCTGCCGCGGCGACGTTCCGCAAGGCGCCGCGCCGCGCCGCCGGTTAGCGGATCGCAAGCAACGCGCGCGCCGCCGTCCTGCACACCGATGCGCCGGCGCGCGATCATTCCACACCAATCGCAGCAAGGCGCCATGAATCAGCATATCCGACCAGACCCCGTGGCTTTCATCGACATCGGCGCACAGCGCCGCCGGCTCGGCTCCGCGATCGACGAGGCGGTCGGACGGGTGCTGACGCATTGCCAGTTCGTCAGCGGCCCGGAAGTCACCAAGCTCGAGACCGAGCTCGCCGCCTACACCGGCGCCAAGCACGTCATCAGCTGCGCCAGCGGCACCGATGCGCTGCTGATGGTGCTGTTGGCGCAGGGCGTCGGCCCCGGCGACGCGGTGTTCTGCCCCTCGTTCACCTTCTGCGCCACCGGCGAGGCCGCGGCGCTGACCGGCGCATCGCCGCTGTTCGTCGACGTCGATCCGGTCACCTTCAACATGGACGCCGGCTCGCTGAAGCGCGGCATCGCCACCGCGAAACGGCTCGGTTTGACACCGAAGGCGATCATCCCGGTCGATCTGTTCGGCCAGCCCGCCGACCATGACGCGATCGCCGCGGTCGCCGCGGCCGAAGGCCTGTTCGTGCTCGACGACGCCGCGCAGGGCTTCGGCGCCACCTACCAGGGCAAGCGGATCGGCACGCTGGCGCTCGCCACCGCGACCAGCTTCTTCCCCGCCAAGCCGCTCGGCTGCTACGGCGACGGCGGCGCGATCTTCACCGACGACGACGCGCTCGCCGAGCGCTTGCGCAGCATCCGGGTGCACGGCCAGGGCTCCGACAAATACGACAACGTCCGGCTCGGTCTCACCGGCCGGCTCGACACCATCCAGGCCGCGGTGCTGCTCGAGAAGCTGAAGATCTTCGACGACGAGATCGCCGCCCGCAACAAGGTCGCCGAGCGCTACGCGCAGAGCCTCGGCAACCTCGTCACCGTGCCGCGCGTCGCCGAGGGCAATCACTCGATCTGGGCCTGCTACACCATCCGGCTCCCGAACGGCACCGACCGCGACGGCTTCGCCGCCAGCCTGAAGGCGCAGGGCGTGCCGAGCGCGGTGTATTATGTGAAATCCATGCATATGCAGACGGCTTACGCGAACTATCCGGTCGCCGACGGCGGCCTGCCGGTGTGCGAGGAACTGTCCGCCGACGTCATCAGCCTGCCGGTGCACGCCTATCTTGACGCTGCGACCCAGGACCGGGTGATCGCCGCGGTGCGCGACGCGCTGGCGTAGCTCTCTTCACCTCTCCCCGCTTGCGGGGAGAGGGAGAGCGCCCCGCGCGCTGTGGCGCACGGCGTCGCTCGGCATTCCGCCGTCATCCTCCGCGAAAGCGGAGGACCCAGTATTCCAGAGCGCTTGTGATCAAAGCGAGGCTGCGGCGTACTGGGTCGCCCGCTTTCGCGGGCGATGACAGCATTGCGTGACGATATCGCGTGCCCCATAACCAAATCCCGGTTTTGCATCCCGCGCCGATGCTGTAGAAGCGGCTGATGCTCAGGCGTATCTTCACCGTCGGCGGCTTTACCCTGTTGTCGCGGCTCACCGGCTTTGCGCGCGACATCATGCTGGCGGCGATCCTCGGCGCCGGGCCGATCGCCGACGCGTTTTTCGTGGCGCTGCGGCTGCCCAATCATTTTCGCGCGATCTTCGCCGAGGGCGCCTTTAACGCCGCTTTCGTCCCGGCCTATGCGCACGTCCGCGGCGACCATGGCGAGAGTTCGGCGCGGCTGTTCGCCGACCGCATCTTCACCCTGCTGTTCGCCTCGCAACTTGTGCTGCTCGTCATCGCTTTGTTCTTCATGCCGCAGATGATGAGCATCCTGGCGCCGGGGTTCTCCGACGATCCGGCGCAGCGTCAACTTGCGATCGAGCTGACCCGGATCACCTTTCCCTATCTGCTGCTGATCACCTTGGTGACGCTGTATGGCGGCATGCTCAACGTGATGCAGCGCTTTGCCTCCGCTGCTGCGGCATCGATCTTCCTCAACATCTCGATGATGGCGACGCTGGCGCTGGCCGCGTTCTTTCCCAGCGCCGGCCACGCCGCCGCCTGGGGCGTGCTGATCTCCGGGTTCCTGCAATATGTCCTGCTGGCCGGCGATCTGTCGCGCCATGGCGGGCTGCCGCGCTTTGCGCCGCTGAAGCTCGATCAAGACGTCCGCGGTTTCTTCCGCGCGCTGGGTCCGGCGACGCTGGGCTCGATGGGCACGCAGGTCGCGCTGTTCGCCGACACCATCATCGCCACCTTCCTGCCGGCCGGCGCGCTGTCGGCCTTGTACTACGCCGACCGGCTCAATCAGCTGCCGATCGGGGTGATCGGCATCGCGATCGGCACCGTGCTGCTGCCGGAAATGTCGCGGCAACTGACCTCGGGCGACGACGTCGCCGCCAAGGCGTCGCAGCGCCGCGCCTTCGAATTCACGCTGTTGTTCTCGGTGCCGTTCGTGGCCGCGTTCCTGACCGTGCCGGACGTCATCATGCGGGCGATGTTTGCGCGCGGCGCCTTTACCAAGGCCGACGCCGCCGAGGCCGGCGCGACGCTCGCCGCCTATGCCATTGCTCTCGTGCCGTTCGTGCTGATCCGCAGCGCGGTGGCGCCGTTCTACGCCCGCAAGGACACCGCAACGCCGATGAAGGCGGCGTTGACCGGGATCGCGGTCAACGTCGCGCTGAAGGTGGCGCTGGTCGGCGCCTTGGCGCAGGTCGGCCTCGCGCTCGCCACCGCGGTCGGCGCCTGGATCAATCTGTTGCTGGTGATCGGCTTTGCGGTGCGCGCCGGCTATCTGGAGATCGACCGCGCGCTGACGCTGGCGATCGGCAAATTCATAGCCGTCGGCGTCGTGCTCGGGGCCGCGCTGTGGGCGACCGCGCGGTATGCTGCGCCGTATCTGGCGCAGCTCAGCGCGTTGCGCGACGAGACGGCGCTGGCGCTGTTGATCGGCGTCGGCGCGCTGGTCTATGGCGCGGCGATCCTGCTGTTGTTCGGCACCCGCTGGCTGCGCGCGCTGCTGCGCGGCTGACGGATTTGGCCGCGGCTATTTCAGATTGCCGAGCACCATGGTGGCGGCGTCCATGTAGACCTTGACCACTGGGGCGACAAAGCGGTGCGCCTTGGTCTTCGACACCAGCGTGTCGTGCAGCACCAGATGATCGATCCCGGTGGTGAGGAAGCAGATCATGGCGTCGCGCGGCGTCTCGACGATCGGCTCGCCCTTGACGTTGAACGAGGTGTTGACCAGCACCGGCACGCCGGTCAGCGCCTCGAAGGCTTTCAGCAGCCGATACAGCTTCGGGTTGGTCGCCTCGGCCACGGTCTGGATCCGCGCGGTGCCGTCGACGTGGACGATCGCCGGGATCTTGTCGCGCCATTCCGGCCGCACCGATTTCGCCATCAGCATGAACGGGGAATCCCCCTTGCCCTCGAAGATCTCGTCGGCGCGTTCCTCCAGCACGATCGGCGCGAACGGCCGGAACGGCTGGCGATGCTTGACCCGGCTGTTGAGGATGTCCTTCATCTCCGGACGGCGCGGATCGGCAATCAGGCTGCGGTTGCCGAGCGCGCGCGGGCCGAATTCCGAACCGCCCTGGAACCAGCCGATCACCTTCTGCTCGGCGAGCAGTTGCGCGGTGACGGCGCAGATGTCGTCGTGGCGCACCGCCTCGGTCTGCGCCCGCACCATCACCCGCTTGGTCGCGGCTTCGATCTCGGCGTCGGGGTAGGTCTTGCCGATATAGGAGTGCTTCATCTCGAAGCTGCGCGGCTTGCCCTGCAGCGCGTGCAGGCCGTAATAGGCGCAGCCGATGGCGATGCCGTCGTCGCCGGCGGCGGGCTGGATCCAGACATTGTCGAAGCCGGCCTCGCGCGCCAGCCGGCCGTTGGCGACGCAGTTCAGCGCCACGCCGCCGGCGATCACCAGGTTCTTGGCGCCGGTGGTTTCGCGCAGCCAGCGCGCGCGTGCCAGCAGCACCTTCTCGGTGTCGTCCTGCACCCGCCAGGCGAGATCTTCCCAATGCCGCATCGACGGGCTTGCTTCCCACTTGCCGGGACGGTCCACCACATAGGGCTGGTTCAATTCGGCGGTCCAGCGCGGTACGCTCAGCACGTTGTCTTCGATCTGCAGCAGCGGCTTGACCTGATCGCGGCGGCCATAGGGCGCCAACCCCATCAGCTCGCCGCACTTGTTCCAGTCTCCGAAGATGTAGGTCGAGGCCCGGCTGTACAGCGCGCCGAGCCCCGGCATGTTGTAGAATTCGTCGCTGAAGAAGCCGCGGTCCGGCTCCATCCAGACCTTCTTGACGCAGTCGAGTTGCGTGCCGTTAAACGTGTAGTAGCTTTCCGACTCGCGCGCCAAGGGTGTGGCGATGTCCGACGCCGGAAACGGCTCCATCACGTCGGAGCGATAGCTGCCGACGCCGTCGACGATCATGATCGCGCCCTCGTCGAACGGCGACACCGCGAACGCGCTGTAGGCGTGCGCCAGATGGTGCGAGATGGTCACCACCTTGTCGGAACTGGCGCGGTACCACGGATGCGCCGCGGCCTCGGCCCGTTCGTATTCCGGCAGGAACCCCGGCATGTCCTGATAGGCGAGGCGCTCCTCCATCTCCGGAACCGGCAGGATGTAGCAGTTGCGCACCACCAAATCGATGTCGTCGCGCGTGATGCCCTCCGCGGACAGGCAATAGTCGATCGCCTCCTTATAGAAGCCGCTGGCGTGCTTTTCGCGGGTGATGCGTTCCTTGGCGATGCCGACCGCGATCTCGCCGTCGCGCAACAGGCAGGCGCTGACGTCGTGATCATAGGTGTTGAGGCCGAGGATGTAGTTGTGCTGCTTTGCCATGAACCGTCTTCTGAGAAAGAGCCGCGGCAGCCAAGTACCATATCGCTGCAGGGCAGGGGAGGGCGCGACGAACACCGCCGTCGCGTTGCTTATAGCGCGCCGGGCGCAACGCTCTAACCAATCTTTGGTTGCCAAGCTTCTTTAGTCGGTCCGGCACGCGCAAGGGTTCGCGTATCGCGAAATCTTTTCGCCGCATTCGTCATGCTGCATAGCACAGCGAGTTGCAGCGCAGCTCGTTCCACCTGTTCTCAACTGTCTGAACGAACGTTCATATCTAATCCAAGCTTGACCATCCGAGCGGCTTGATCTTAGTCTCTCGGTGAGGCCAAAGACACACCAAGGCTGATTTGGAATGCACTGACGGACGGCCTGTCTCGAGCCTTGACGTTGGGGACGACGACCACGGTTCCAGTGCTCGACCGGAGATTTTAACAATGGCTCAGAACGTCCCGCGCAGCATCCTAGCTCGCTGCCTCGCAGCGATCGCGCTCGTCGGCATTTATTGTGTCAGCATCGTCGGTACCTCGGCGGTTTTGCTGACGGCCAGCACCAGCACGGCTTCCGCCCAACGCGGCCGCGGTGGTGGTGGTCGCGGCGGCGGCGGCTTCCGCGGCGGTGGCTTCCGTGGCGGCGGCTTCCGTGGCGGTGGTCGTGGCTGGGGTCGTGGCCGAGGCTTCGGCTTCTACGGCGCGCCGATCGTCCGGCCGGGCTGTTACTTCAGCCGCCGCTGGGGCCGGGTGATCTGCCCCTATTGATGATGCTGGCCTGATCGCCGCACGGCGATCCGCCGAAAAGAGACTGTAAACGGGTGTGCCGGCGCTGCTGGCACGCCCGTTTTGCTGGGCGCTATTCGCTTGCTTGCTGGGCGCCTCTCGCTCGGCCCCGGGCTGCTCGGCGAATGCGGTTTGCGCCGCCTGCCGATCCGCTGCATGATGGATCAAAACGCCTTGCAGCGAACCGGAGGAACCATGGCTCCCATCAAATTCGGCGTCGGCCACAGCGTGCGTCGCAAGGAAGACGACGCGCTGGTGCGCGGCAAGGGCCGCTACACCGACGACCACGCGCCGCAGGCCACCGCTTATGCGCTGATGCTGCGTTCGCCGCACGCCCACGCCACCTTCACCATCGATGCCGCGCGTGCCCGCGGCCTGCCCGGCGTGCTGAGCATCCTGACCGGGGACGACGTCAAGGAGCTCGGCGGTCTGCCCTGCCTGTTCAACCTGCCGGACAATCCGTTCAAGGCGCCGGACTATCCGATCCTCGCACGCGGCGAAGTGCGCCACGTCGGCGACGCGGTCGCGTTCGTGGTCGCGGAGACGCTGCCGCAGGCCCGCGACGCGCTCGAGGCGATCGAGGTGGAGTGGACGCCGCTGCCCGCCGTGGTCGGCGTGGTCAACGCGGTGAAGTCGGACGCGCCGCAGGTCTGGCCGCAATTTCCCGGCAACGTGCTGTTCGACGTGCCGATCGGCGACAAGGCCGCGACCGACGCGGTGTTCGCCAAGGCCCATGCCATCGCCGAGATCAATATCGTCAATCCGCGCATCATCACCAACTACATGGAGACCCGCGCGGTGGTCGCCGAATACGACGCCAAGCGCGATCACCTGACGCTGACCATCGGCAGCCAGGGCAGCCATCGGCTGCGCGACATCCTGTGCCAGACCGTGCTGAAGATTCCGGTCACGCAGATGCGGGTGATCTGCCCCGACGTCGGCGGCGGCTTCGGCACCAAGCTGTTTCCGTATCGCGAATACGCGCTCGCCGCATACGCTGCGCGAAAACTGCGCCGCGGCGTGAAATGGGCCGCTGACCGCGCCGATCATTTCGTCGGCGACGCGCAGGGCCGCGACAACGTCACTAAGGCGCGGATGGCGCTTGCCGAGGACGGCAAGTTCCTCGCCATGGACGTCGACCTGATCGGCGACATGGGCGCGTATCTGTCGACCTTCGGCCCCTACATTCCATTCGGCGGCGCCGGCATGTTGCCGGGCCTCTACGACATCAAGACGTTTCACTGCCGGGTGCGTACCGTGTTCAGCAACACCGTGCCTGTCGACGCCTATCGCGGCGCCGGGCGCCCGGAGGCCGCCTATGTGATCGAGCGGCTGGTCGATGCCGCGGCGCGCAAGCTTGGCATGACCCCCGACGCCATCCGCCGCAAGAATTTCATCCCGCCGCGCGCGATGCCCTACACCACCGCGACCGGCAAGGTTTACGATTCCGGCGACTTCGCCGCGCATCTGAAGCGCGCGATGGAAGTCGGCGAGTGGAAGGAATTTCCGAAGCGCGCCAGGGCCGCCAAAAAGCAGGGGCTGGTGCGCGGCATCGGGCTCGCCTCCTATGTCGAAGTCTGCGGCACGATGGGCGAGGAGACCGCCCATCTGCGGCTCGATCCCAATGGCGACGTCACCATCCTGATCGGCACGCAATCCAGCGGGCAGGGCCACCAGACCGCCTATGCGCAGCTCGTCTCAGAGCAGTTCGGCCTGGCGCCGGAGCGCGTCCATATCGTGCAGGGCGACACCGACCAGATCGCCACCGGGCTCGGCACCGGCGGCTCGGCGTCGATTCCGTCGGGCGGCGTCGCGGTCGAACGCGCCACCGCCAAGCTCGGCGCGAACTTACGCGAGATCGCCGCCGACGCGCTGGAGGCCGGCGCCGCCGACCTCGAGATCAGCGACGGCACGGTGCGGGTCGCCGGCACTGACCGTTCGATTTCTTTCGCCGAGCTCGCGAAGCGCGAGGGCGTCGACCCGGCCAAGCTCGCCACCAGCGACAAGTTCTCCAGCGCC
This sequence comes from Rhodopseudomonas rhenobacensis, assembly GCF_014203125.1. GTDB lineage: Bacteria > Pseudomonadota > Alphaproteobacteria > Rhizobiales > Xanthobacteraceae > Rhodopseudomonas_A > Rhodopseudomonas_A rhenobacensis. The sequence goes on along the minus strand of NZ_JACHIH010000012.1, from coordinate 95,235 downwards.
GACGGCACCTATCCGAACGGCACGCATCTGGTCGAGGTCGAGATCGATCCCGCCACGGGCAAGATCCAAATCGTCAACTACGTCATCGTCGACGATTTCGGCGTTACTCTCAATCCGCTGCTGCTCGCCGGCCAGGTGCATGGCGGCACCATGCAGGGCATCGGCCAGGCGTTGATGGAGCAGGCGGTGTACGATCCGCAGGACGGCCAGTTGGTCACCGGGTCGTTCATGGACTACGCGCTGCCGCGCGCCGCCGACGGCGCGCCGATCAGCTTCGAAACCCACAACGTGCCCTGCAAGACCAATCCGCTGGGCGTCAAGGGCGCGGGGGAAGCCGGCGCGATCGGTTCGTGCCCGGCGGTGGTCAATGCCATCATCGACGGGTTGTGGCGGGACTATCATATCGATTCGATCGACATGCCGGCGACCCCGGAGCGGGTGTGGATGGCGATCCGCGAACACGCGCGGCAGCATCGGCTGTAGTTCGCGGTCACGCACGATTGAACGGGCTCGTCACCACAATGGTACGATCATGGGGTGACAAGGGATGGCGCGCGCATTTCGCCGCAGCGCGGGGCGTTACGCGATGCGATAGCGTCGCGTCGGGAATTGTTCGATCGCAGATCGGACGTCAGCAGGGAGCGAATGAATGTTACGAGCCGCTATCGTGATCGGGAGCCTGGTGCTCGGCGCCAGCGTAGTCGTCGCGCAGCAGGATCTTGTCAATCAGACCCAGACGCTGATGAAGGGCAACGGCAAGAATCTCGCCACCGTGCTGGCGCCGATCGCAAAGGGCGAGAAGCCCTACGATCAGGCCGCGGTCGATGCGGCGCTGGCGCAGTTCGAAGACACCGCCAAGAAACTGCCGACGCTGTTTCCCGCCAGCGTCAAGGGCCTGAAGCCGGCCGACAGCGACTACTCGTCGTCGCCGAAGATCTGGGAGAACCGCGCCGACTTCGACGCCCATATCGCCAGCTTCGCCAAGGCGGTCGCCGACGCCAAGGCCAAGATCAAGGATCTCGACACGCTGAAGGTCTCGGTTCAGGCGCTCGGGAAGGAATGCGGCGGCTGCCACGAAACGTTCCGGCTGAAGAACACTTAAAACGTAAAACGCCTGCCCCCTCCAGGCCGTCATCGCGGGACGCCGGTTGCGTCGGCGTGATGACGGCCTGAGATCGGATTGCCGAGACGGAATGACAGTGCGGAAATCAATCGTTCGCGGCGCGCTTGCGATCGCACTCATCGGTATCGCGGCGTTCTGGTGGCTGACCATTCCGGCGACGCTGCCGGCGGACGCGTTGCCGCCACGCAGCGCTGATCTTGCCAACGGCCAGACCGTGTTCAATGCCGGCGGCTGCGCGTCGTGCCATGCCACGCCCGGCCAGCCGGATCGCAACCTGCTCGGCGGCGGGCTGGCGATCCCCTCGCCATTCGGCACCTTCCACGTGCCCAATATCTCGCCGGATCCCACCGACGGCATCGGCGGCTGGAGCGAGGCCGATTTTGCCACCGCGGTGCTGAAAGGCACCTCGCCGGCGGGCGCGCATTATTATCCGGCGTTTCCCTACGGCTCCTACCAGCGCGTCCGGCTCGACGACGTGCGCGACCTGTTCGGCTATCTGAAGACGCTGCCGGCGGTCGCCGGCAAGGCGCCGGGACATGAGCTGCCGTTCCCGTTCAACATCCGCCGCGCCGTCGGGATCTGGAAAGCGCTGTTCCTCGACGGCCAACCGTTCGCGCCGGATCCGGCGCGATCGGCGCAGTGGAATCGCGGCGCCTATCTGGTCAACGGGCTCGGCCATTGCGCCGAATGCCACAGCCCGCGGAATGTCTTGGGTGGCATCGTCGCGGCGCAGCGCTTCGCCGGCGGCCCCAATCCGGAAGGCCAGGGCTTCGTGCCGAACATCACCCAGAAGGGCCTCGCCGCGTGGAGCGACAAGGACATCGGCTATTTCCTCGAGACCGGGCAGACCCCGGAGGGCGACACCGCCGGTGGCTCGATGGCGCGCGTGATCCGCAACACCTCGCAACTGAGCGCCGAGGATCGCGCGGCGATGGCGGTCTATCTGAAATCGCTGCCGCCCGTCGACGGCCCACCGCGACCGCCGCGGACCAAGAAGGACTAAGCCGGACGAGCGCCAAGACTGAGCTTTGCCGCGCGGCTGCATGGAACGCAAAGCTCCGCCGTCATCCGCAGAGCTGCCTGAATATTCAATCGCGCTGTCTACGCCGGTGGCGTCTGGAAAATTCGCCAACCTCTCCGCGTCATGGCCGCGCTCGTCCCGGCCATCCACGCCCACGAGCGACGCGCTGGCTGTTTCCGTGAATGGCCGGGACGAGTCCGGCGATGACCTGGTGAGCGAAGTGCCCTATCGGCTTCGCGGCATTACGACTATTTCCCCCCGAACGCCTTGAAGGTGATGATGGTGTGGGTGTCCTGGATGCCGGGGATCACCTGGACCTTTTCGGCGATGAAGTGGCCGATGTCGGTGTCGCGATCGACGTAGAATTTCACCAGCAAATCGTAATCGCCCGCGGTGGAATAGATCTCCGATGCGATCTCGGCTTCGGCGAGCGCGTTGGCGACCGCATAGGATTGGCCGAGCTGGCATTTGAACTGAACAAAGAAGGGAATCATCGAGGTCTCTCCGGGGGCGTGACGCCGGCGCATCAAGCCAAAATCCGCCCGCCCTGGCAAGCGAGCTTGCCGCCGCAAAGCCGGCAGGATACGACCCGACTTGTCCTTGATGCCACAGTGTCGCAATGAGCCCACCATGACCCAGCCGATCGCCCTCACCATTGCCGGTTCCGACAGTAGCGGCGGCGCCGGCATTCAGGCCGATCTCAAGACCTTTGCGGCGCTCGGCGTCTACGGCGCCTCGGTGATCGCCGCCTTGACGGCGCAGAACACCAAGGGGGTGACCGCGGTGCACGACGTGCCGGCGGATTTCATCACCGCCCAGATCAACGCGGTGTTCGACGACCTCGACGTCAAGGCGGTGAAGATCGGCATGGTGTCGCAGCGCGCCGCGATCGAGGCGATCGTCGTCGCGCTGGCGCGCTGGTCGCCGCGCCTGGTGGTGCTCGACCCGGTGATGGTCGCGACCTCCGGCGACCACCTGCTGGCGCCGGACGCGGTCGACGCGCTGCGCAGCCTGTTGCTGCCGCGGGCGCAGATCATCACGCCGAACCTGCCGGAGGCCGCGGCGTTGCTCGGCGAGCCGGTTGCCAGCAGCGTCGGCGAGATCGAAGGCCAGGGCCGGCGCTTATTGGCGCTGGGCTGCGGCGCGGTGCTGATCAAGGGCGGCCACGGCCAGGGGCCGTCGAGCACCGATTATCTGGTGACCGCCAAAGGAACCCTGGCGCTGCCGGCGCCGCGGATCGCCACCCAGAACACCCACGGCACCGGCTGCTCGTTGTCCTCGGCGATCGCCGCGGAACTCGCCAAGGGCGCCGATCTGCACACCGCGGTGCGCACCGCCAAGGCTTGGGTGAGCGCAGCAATCGCCGCCGCCGGCCGGCTGCAGGTCGGTCACGGCCACGGCCCGATCCACCACTTCCACGCTTTCGACTAGAGGATGACGATTCTTCGAATCGTCATCCTCTAGCTTTTTGATTGAGCATGATCTTTGCCGAAAACCGGGATCCACTTTTCGGGATCATGCTCTCGGCGTTATCCACCGAATTGCTGAGCTGTCCGGCGGCGGCAACGGGCCCGGCGCCGCTCCATGTCGTCTGCGCGTCGCACTCGGCTGCTATCCCAAAAATCGTGGAAATGAACTTCGATTCGACAACAGATCTTTGGAAATGATGACTCCCGACCTCGACAAATCCATCGTTGAACACGCCTATGCCCGCTGGGCCCCGATCTATGACGCGATCTGCGGGCCGGTGATGTTGAAGGGTCGTCGCGCCGCGGCGGCCGAGGCGCGCTCACTCGGCGGCAAGATCCTGGAGGTCGGCGTCGGCACCGGGCTGTCGTTCGACGATTACGACCACACCACCGAAATTACCGGCATCGATCTGTGTGAACCGATGCTGGAAAAGGCCCGCGCCAAGATGGCGACCGGGCGATATCCGTGGGTCAAGGGCGTCCAGGTGATGGACGCGCATCGCATGGCGTTTCCCGACGCGACCTTCGATTGCGTGGTCGCGCAGTTCGTCATCACGCTGGTGGCGAACCCCGAGCAGGTGCTGTCGGAGTGCCACCGCGTGGTCAAGCCGGGCGGCCGCATCATCCTGGTCAACCATTTGTATTCCGAGGTCGGCGTCGCCGCCGCGGTGGAACGCTGGACCGCGCAGCGCACCCGCGGGCTCGGCCTGCGCCCGGAATTTCCGTTCGCCCGGCTGCAGGCCTGGGCGCAGTCCAACAAGGACGCCATTCTGGTCGAGCGGCGCAAGATCGCGCCATTCGGCATCTACACGCTGGTATGTTTTGAACGGACGCCTGCGCCGCTGGCGGCGTGAGCGTCATCCCGCTGCCGACCGCGGCAGCAGCTGCAGATGGGACGTGACGCCATGAGCGACCAGGGTCCGGAACGGCGATTTCGCACCTTATTCATCTCCGATGTCCATCTCGGCGCGCGGGGCTGCCAAGCCGCCAAACTGCTGGATTTCTTCCGGGTCCACGATGCCGACACCATCTATCTGGTCGGCGACATCGTCGACGGCTGGGCGTTGAAATCGAGCTGGTACTGGCCGCAGTCGCACAACGACTTCGTGCAGAAGTTGCTGCGCAAGGCGCGCAAGGGTGCCCGCATCATCTACGTGCCGGGCAATCACGACGAATTCCTGCGCAACTACTACGGCACGCATTTCGGCGGCATCGAGGTGGTGGAGAGCGCGGTGCACGAGGGCGCCGACGGCCGGCGCTATCTGGTGATCCACGGCGACATGTTCGACCTCGTGGTGCAGAACGCGCGCTGGCTCGCCCATCTCGGCGACAAGGCCTACGACTTCGCCATCAAGATGAACCGGCTGGTCAACGCGTTCCGGCGGTTCTTCGGAGTGCCGTATTGGTCGTTGTCGAAATGGGCCAAGCTGAAGGTCAAGAACGCCGTCAACTACATCGGCGCGTTCGAGGAGACGCTGGCCGGCGAGGCCAAGCGCCACGGCGCCGACGGCGTGATCTGCGGCCACATCCACACCGCGGCGATCCGCGACGATCACGGCGTGCGCTACATGAATTGCGGCGACTGGGTCGAAAGCTGCACCGCACTTGCGGAAAACGAAGACGGCCGTTTCGAAATCATCACTTGGACGCATGAGACCTCGACGCGGGCATTGCTCGCGCCGCCGGTCGCGGCGCGCGCCGCCTGAATGCGTATTCTGATTGCAACCGATGCCTGGCATCCGCAGGTCAACGGCGTGGTCCGCACGCTGACGATGATGGCCGAGGCGGCCAAGTCGCTCGGCGTCGAGGTTTGCTTCATCACCCCGCAATCGTTCCGCACCGTCGGGCTGCCGAGCTATCCCGATCTGCGGGTCGCCTTGCCGGGCCCGAGCAAGATCGCGCGGCTGATCGGCGAGGCGCACGCCGACTTCATCCACATCGCCACCGAAGGCCCGATCGGCATCGCGGTGCGGCGCTATTGCCGCAAGCGCGGCCTGCGCTTCACCACCAGCTTCCATACCCGTTTTCCGGAATACATCTCGGCGCGGTTTCCGATCCCGGAATCCTGGATCTGGGCCTGGCTGCGCCGCTTCCATGGATTGAGCCAAGCCGTGATGGCGGCAACGCCGGCGCTCGCCGACGAATTGCGCGGCCGCGGCTTTCGCAACGTGGTGCTGTGGCCGCGCGGCGTCGATACCAAGCTGTTCCATCCGCGCACGGTGTCCTCGGATCTGCCGCGGCCGTTGTTTCTCTGCGTCGGCCGGGTTGCGGTGGAAAAGAACCTCGAAGCGTTTCTCGATCTGAAATTGCCGGGCACCAAGGTGGTGGTCGGCGACGGTCCGGCGCGCGCGGCCTTGCAGCGCAGCTACCCCGAGGCGGTGTTTCTCGGCGCCTTGCAGGGCGAAGCTCTGGCGCAGGCCTATGCGATGGCCGACGTGTTCGTGTTTCCCAGCAAGACCGACACCTTCGGACTGGTGATCCTGGAAGCGCTGGCCAGCGGCGTGCCGGTTGCGGCGTTCCCGGTGACCGGGCCGCGCGACGTGATCGGTTCGGCGCCGGTCGGGGCGCTGAACAACGACCTGCGCGCCGCCTGCCTCTCGGCGCTGCAATTGTCGCGACAGGCCTGCCAGGAGTTCGCGTTGACGCAGACTTGGGAAGCTTCGGCCGCCGCCTTCATCGACAACGTCGCCACCGCGCAACTGATGGAGAGCAGTCGTGCGGCGCGGGCCTGGCGGCGTCCGCAGATCTCGGCGTGATGTTGCAACGCGATTGAGACTTGCTCGCGCGCGGCGCGGCGCGTTAGACAAGCCCCATGACAGATGTTCTGACGTCGCTGCCGGTCGGTTCTGCGGATATCGAGGCGGCCGCCTTGGTACTTGCGCCCTATGCGGTGCGCACCCCTCTGCTCTCGTCGCCGGCGCTCGATCAGCGCACCGGGGCGCGGGTGTTTCTGAAGCCGGAGACGCTGCAGCGGACCGGCTCGTTCAAATTTCGCGGCGCCTTCAACAAGATGTCGTCGATCCCGCGCGAAGCGCGCGGCGGCGGCGTGGTGGCGTTCTCCTCCGGCAATCATGCCCAGGGGGTCGCCGCCGCGGCGCAGATTCTCGGCATGCAGGCGACCATCGTGATGCCGGCCGACGCGCCGCTCTCGAAGATCGAACGCACCAAGGCCTACGGCGCCGAAGTGGTGCTGTACGATCGCGACCGCGAGGACCGCGAGGCGATCGCCCGCGGCATCGCCGAGAAAACCGGCGCGACGCTGGTGCCGCCCTATGACGATCCGAAGGTGATCGCAGGCCAAGGCACGGTGGGGCGAGAGATCGTTGAGGATCTGGCGGCGCTGGGGCTGGTGCCGGATATCGTCGTCGCACCCGCGTCCGGCGGCGGCCTGATGGCCGGCACCGCGGTGGCCGTCCGCGCGCGCTGTCCGCAGGCCACCATCATCTGCGCCGAACCCGAAGCCTATGACGATCACGCCCGCTCGTTGCAGGCCGGGGAGCGGCAGGCGCATGGCGCCACCGAGCGCACCATCTGCGACGCGCTGATGGCGGCGATGCCCGGGCAGTTGACGTTCTCGATCAACCAGCAGCTGCTGGCGCGCGGCGTCACCGCGTCGGACGCCGAGGTCGGCGCCGCGGTGGCGCTCCTGTTCCGGGAGTTGAAGCTGGTGGTCGAGCCGGGCGGCGCCGTGGCGCTGGCGGCGCTGTTGTCGGGCGCGATCGACGCCCGCGGCAAGACCGTGGCGATCGTGCTGTCGGGCGGCAATGTCGACGCCGATGTGTTCGCTCGGCTGATTCAGGGATAGTTGAGCACCCTGACGTCTCATTGAGAACCGTGCCCCGGACGCTGCGCAGCGCGCCGCGCTTGCGGCGTGGTGCGCTGCAGAGCCGGGGCCGTTACGAAATGCGGCGCTCGCCAAATCAACATTTGGAACGGTCCCGGCTCGCGTCGCAGCGCCAGCGCGCTGGTCGCGTCCGGGACACGGGTTCGACAGGAACAACCGTTGATTTCGTCGAAGTCGCGCGGCGCGACTTGCGATCAGGAAAAGAACGCCAGCTTCTCGGCCTGGGACATGCGCCGGATCGCCGCCAGGGGATCGACGCCGGAGCCGAGCGGTTTGCGCACCATGCCGCGCGCGATCAGCGCTTCGCCGAGCGAGGCCGGTTCGGCGGCCGACATCGTCGCTGCGGCGGGGCCGATCTGAGCCGCGTCGTCGGGGCTCGCCGCCGATATCGCCACCGCGACCGGCGGAGCCACGGGCATTTCGACCGGCTGCGACGGCAAAGCCGCCGGTGGCGCGGCCTCGAGCGTTGCCGGCTCGGCCGGCGGCAACTCGCTCGCAGCCAAATTCCTCGTTGCCACCGCGCTGGTGGGCAAGTCGCTCATCTCGGCTTCGGCCATGGCGATCTCGGCCAGCGCGGCTTCGATCTCGACCGGCTGCTCCATCGTGTCGACGGCCGTCATCGAAGCCTGCTCCCGATCGGGGGCGGCCATTTCCTGCGCGACCATGTCGAGCACGGCGATATCGTAGGCGGTCGCGGCCTCGTCGGCGATGATCTGGTCGAGCGTCGGCAGGTCGGCGTCCACGGCGCCTGAGGCAATCGGTTCGGCGGCGACCGGGTCTGCCGCCATCGGGGAAATGGCCATCGTGTTGGTGGCCATCGTGTTGGTGGCGACATCATCCGCCACGATCTCGTCGCGCGGCGCCGGGGCAGCCTGTGGCGCGGGCCTCGGCGCCTCGGGCGGCGCGGCAACCTCAGGCTCGGGCGGCGGCGCCGGCGGCACGAAGGCAACCGGCTCGGCGCGCTCCGACGTGGCAGGCGTCGGCACCGCGGGCGGGGCCGCCTCGGGGGCCGCAGCCGGCGGCGTGAAGCTCGGTTTGGCCGCGACTTGGGCCACCGGCAGCGGCGCTACGCCGACGGAAGCGACCGGCGCCGAGACGATCGGCGCGGATGCGGCCGGTGCGGTGGCGGCCGAATGGGCCTTCGGGGTTGGCTCGGCCGGCGCGGCTTCGGCGACCGGCGGACGCGAGTCGCTCATCGCATGGACGGTGGCGGAGGGCGGCGACGGCGGAGCCGGGCGCGGCGACGGCGATTTGCTCGCCGCGCTGCTGCCGAGATCGACGATCTGCTGCAACAGCTGATCAAAGGTCGCCAGCACCGCGTCGCGCGCGCCGACGCCGGCGATGTCGCGGTGGCCGGCTTCGATCGCGGCGACCTGGGCATCGAGCAGATCGCAGATTCGCCGGTCGGCGCCGCAGTCGCGCAGCGCGGAAGCCACTTCGCGGGTGACGCGCGCGCCTTCGCGGGCGCCGGCGAGGATTTCGCTGGGGTCGGGCAGCGCCTGCGCGGCGCTGGCCTTCGCTTCATTGATCAGTGCGCTGATCCGACCTAGTGATTCCACCAGGCCGCTGGCTGAGGATTTCTTCTGCGCCGCGATGGTCTGTTCAATTCGCGACACCGCTTCCAGCACCATATGGGTGTCGGCGTTGCGGTTGCGCTTGGCGTATTCACCGAGAAACCAGCGGCCCCGCGCGGTCTCCATGAAGGCTTCGCGAATCGCCTCGTAATCCGCCTCGCTGGGCAGCGACGCACGGGCGGAGATCGGCGACAGGGCGAAAGCTTCTTCGGGCATTGCCAACTCGTTGAGGCAAATTCGGACGCGTTGCGCTAACGATCACCATGAACCGCCGCGAATCGCAATTGAATTGATGCCGTCGCCGTCACAAATCCCCATCAGTTCCTACGAGGTCGCAGGGCGATTCGCAGGCCGGCTGGCGCTGTTTTACGGCATGGCGTTCGGCCTGGTCGGCACCTATCTGCCGTTCTTTCCGCTGTGGCTGCAGGCGGTCGGCATCGCGCCGTCATGGATCGGATTGATCATCGCGGTGCCGTCGCTGACCCGGTTCACGTTGTTGCCGATCATCACCAGCTTGGCCGAACGCACCCGGTCGCTGCGCGGCGCGATGATCGCCGCGGCGCTGGCGACCTTCGCCGGCTTCACGCTGCTCGGCACGCTGCAGCAGCCGGTCGCGGTGCTGATCGTGTTCGCGCTCACCTGCTGCGCCTGGACGCCGTTGGTGCCGCTCGCCGACGGCTACGCGCTGAAAGGCGTGGTGCGCTACGGCCTGAACTACGGGCCGCTGCGGCTGTGGGGCTCGGCGGCCTTCGTGGTCGGCGCGCTCGGCTGCGGGCTGCTCGCCGACCTGATCGCCGCCGACCGGCTGATCTGGGTGATCGCCGCGATGGCGGCGCTCGGCGCGCTGGCGAGCTTCGGGCTGCAGCGGCTCGACGAGCCGCCGAGCCACGCGCAGGCCTCGCCGTTCCGTGCCAGCGCCTTGCTGCGGGATTCGCGTTTTCTGGCGATCATCGGCGCGGCGGCGCTGATCCAGAGCAGCCACGCCGCCTACTACATCTTCGCCTCGATCGCCTGGCAGGGCGCCGGGCTCGACGGCACCACCATCGCCGGGCTGTGGACGCTGGGGGTGATCGCCGAGATCGTGGTGTTCGCGCTGTCGCCGCGATTCACGTTGTCGCCGGTGCTGATGATGCTGTTCGGCGGGCTTGCCGCGGTGCTGCGCTGGGTCGTCACCGCTCAGGACCCGGCCTTGCCGCTATTGGCCGGCGTGCAGCTGCTGCACGGGCTGAGCTTCGGATTGACCCAGGTCGGCACCATGATGCTGATGGTGCGGCATGTGCCGCCGCAGGTCACCGCCAGCGCGCAGGGCTATCTCACCGCAGCGGCCGGGATGGTGATGTGCGGCGCCTCGATCGGGACCGGCGCGATCTACGGCCGCATCGGCCTCGGCGTCTATTTCGGGATGGCGGCGATGGCGGGGCTCGGCACGATCGTGGTCTGGCTGGCGCGCCGCAAGCTCGAGACGCATCACCCGGGCGCTCAGCCCCAGAGCGCTGCGTCGGGCGGATAGACCGTGCTGCCGTCGTAGCGCAGCGCGTCGTCGCGGTCACCGGCCAAGAGCAGCGGCCCGTCGAGGTCGACGTAGCGCGCCTGCTGCGCCAGCAGCAGCGCCGGGGCCATCGACAGCGAGGTCGCCACCATGCAGCCGACCATGATCTCGAAGCCCTGCGCCCGCGCCGCGTCGGCCATCGCCATCGCCTCGGTCAGCCCGCCGGTCTTGTCGAGCTTGATGTTGATGGCGTCGTAGCGCTCGCGCAGGCCGTCGAGTGAGGCCAGGCCATGCACGCTCTCGTCGGCGCACACCGCCATCGGCCGCCGGATCCGGGCCAGCGCCTGATCCTGTCCGGCCGGCAGCGGCTGCTCCACCAGGGTGACGCCGAGCTCGGCGCATTCGGCGAGGTTCTGCTCCAGATTGGCGGGGGTCCAGGCCTCGTTGGCGTCGACGATCAATTCGGATTCCGGCGCTTCGCGGCGCACCGCGGCGATCCGGGCGCCATCCTCGCCGCCGCCGAGCTTGACCTTCAGCAGCGGCCGGCCCGCCGCCTTGGCGGCCGCCGCAGCCATCGCATCGGGGGTCCCGAGCGAAATCGTGTAGGCGGTGGTGCAGGGCCGCGGCGCGGCGCGGCCGAGCAGGTCCCAGACCCGCCCGCCGCTGGTCTTGGTCTCCAGATCGAGCAACGCGCAATCCAGCGCATTGCGCGCGGCGCCTGCCGGCAGCGCGGTTTGTAGCGCCCGGCGATCCATTCCTTGGCTGAGCGGCCCTGCTAACGCCGCAATCGTCGCCAATGTCGCATCTGGAGTCTCGCCATAGCGCGCGTAAGGCACGCATTCGCCCCGCCCGACGTGCCCGCCACGGCTGATCTCCGCCACCACCACCACAGCCTCGGTCTTCGAACCGCGACTAATCGTGAAAGCGCCTGCGATCGGCCATCTTTCGATCCGCGCGATCAGTTGCGGTAATTTTCTGGAAGTCATTTCAGAAGCAGACAATTTGGAATCAAAGGTTGCTCGTCGCGATCAAGTATGGCTGGTATTGGCGGTCCCCCACAAGGCACGGCTGGAAGTTAGAGTTCTTTTCCGCGGCTCGGAAAAGCCATAGGAGTTGAAATTGGACGGCAACCCGACACTTGAGCAGATCGCGAGAGGCAACGGACTGGCGCTGTGCGCCGCCGGGTCCTGGACTGCGCCGTTTGCGCCGGTGCTGGAGCGGATCGTGGCCGAGGCCGAAGCGCTGAGCGGCACCCGTCCGAATATTTCCATCGATGTCTCCGCGGTGGCCAAGCTCGACACCTTCGGCGCCTGGCTGATCGAGCGGCTGCGCCGCAGCCTGACCCAGGGCGATGCGGAAGCCACCATCGCCGGGCTGTCGGCGAATTATTCCAGCCTGGTCGACGAAGTGCGGCGGGTGAAGGATCCGGAGCCTGCCCAGGGCGGCGGGCTCGGTTTGCGGGCGCCGGTGGAGCGGCTCGGCCGCAGCGTCGCCGGCTTCGTCGACACCATCGTCGGCCTGGTGGCGATGGCCGGCGCGGTGATGGCGGCGATGCTGCGGGTGCTGTTGCACCCCGGGTCGTTCCGGCTGACCTCGACGATCCATCATCTCGAGCAGGTGTGCTGGCGCGCGGTGCCGATCGTGATGCTGATCACCTTTCTGATCGGCTGCATCGTCGCCCAGCAGGGCATCTTCCATTTCCGCAAATTCGGCGCCGACGTGTTCGTGGTCGACATGCTCGGCGTGCTGGTGCTGCGCGAACTCGGCGTGCTGTTGGTGGCGATCATGGTCGCCGGCCGCTCCGGCTCTGCCTACACCGCCGAACTCGGCTCGATGAAGATGCGCGAGGAGATCGACGCGCTGCGCACCATGGGGTTCGATCCGATCGACGTACTGATCATGCCGCGGATGATGGCGCTGGTGCTGGCGATGCCGATTCTGACCTTTCTCGGCGTGGTCGCCGCGCTGTATGGCGGCGGGCTGGTGGCGTGGCTGTATGGCGGCGTCGACCCGGACGCCTTCCTGCTGCGGCTGCGCGACGCCATCTCGATCGACCATTTCACCGTCGGCATGATCAAGGCGCCGGTGATGGCGATCGTGATCGGCATCGTCGCCTGCGTCGAAGGCCTCGCGGTCGAAGGCAGCGCCGAATCGCTCGGCCGCCACACCACCGCGTCGGTGGTGAAGGGGATCTTCTTCGTGATCGTGATGGACGGCGTGTTCGCGATCTTCTTCGCTTCGATCGGAATGTGACGATGGCGGTCGAACAGGCTGACGCGATCATCCGGGTGCGCGACGTGACGGTGCGGTTCGGCGCTACCGAAGTGCTCGACAAGCTCGATCTGGACGTCAAGCGCGGCGAGATTCTCGGCTTCGTCGGCCCCTCGGGGGCCGGCAAATCGGTGCTGACCCGCACCATCATCGGGCTGGTGCCCAAGGTCAGCGGGCAGATCGAGGTGTTCGGCGTCGATCTCGACGCCGCCAACGCCAAGGAGCGCCGCGCGGTGGAGCGGCGTTGGGGCATCCTGTTTCAGCAGGGAGCGCTGTTCTCCTCGCTGACGGTGGCGCAGAACATCCAGTTCCCGGTGCGCGAATATCTCAAGCTGTCGCAGCGCCTGCTCGACGAAATCACCATCGCCAAGCTCGGCATGGTCGGGCTCGCGCCCGAGGTGGCGGATCGGTTTCCCTCGGAACTGTCCGGCGGCATGATCAAGCGCGTGGCGCTGGCGCGGGCGCTGGCGCTCGATCCCGAGCTGGTGTTCCTCGACGAACCGACCTCCGGCCTCGATCCGATCGGCGCCGGCGACTTCGATGAGTTGGTCCGTACCCTGCAACGTACTTTGGGTCTGACCGTTTTCATGGTAACCCACGATCTCGACAGCCTTCACACCGCCTGCGATCGAATCGCCGTCCTCGGCGACGGCAAGATCATCGCCGCGGGGACGATGGCCGAGATGAAAGCCTCACAGCACCCCTGGCTACGCTCGTATTTCCACGGCAAGCGCGCCCGTGCGGTCGTCGGCTCAAATACCGGAGTAGTTTGAATGGAAACGCGGGCGAATTATTTTCTGATCGGAAGCTTCGTGCTGGCGGTGATCGTCGCCGCGCTCGGCTTCGTGCTGTGGTTCCAGAGCCTGCACACCACCAAGACGCGCAGCCCGCTGCGGATCATCTTCGAAGGTTCGGCGTCCGGCCTGCGCAACGGCGGCAACGTCAACTTCAACGGCGTGCGGATCGGCGAGGTGATCTCGGTCAAGCTCGACAATCCGCGCCGCGTGGTGGCGCTGGCGATGGTCGAGAATTCGGCGCCGATCCGCAAGGACACGTTGGTCGGGCTCGAGTTCCAGGGACTGACGGGCGTGGCGGCGATCTCGCTGAAGGGCGGCCAGGAGGCCGCGCCGCCGGTGCCGCTCGACGAGGACGGCACGCCGATGCTCACCGCCGACCCCGCGGCGCTGCAGGACGTCACCGAGGCGATCCGGGCGACGCTGAAGAACGTCAACCGCATCTTCGCCGACAATGAGGAAGCCGTGCGCACCTCGCTGCAGAGCGTGCAGACCTTCACCGCCAGCCTGGCGAGCAGCTCCGAGCACATCGACAGCATCATGAAGAAGGCCGACGCCGTGGTCACCAAGACCGACAATCTGATGCTGGGGCTCGATGCGCTGGCCGGCGGCAAGGACGGCGGCGAATTGCTGCAGGCGGTGAAGTCGTTCCGCGAACTGACCGACAATCTCGACAAGCGCGCCGGCGCGCTGATGCTGGACGGCCGCCGCACGCTCGCCGATATCAGCCGCGCGGTGAACAACCTCGACAAGAACCCGACCCGGATCCTGTTCGGGCCGAGCACCTCGGCCTCGGAGCCGGCACCGGCTCCCCAGCCCGCGGCGCAGCGGCCGGGACCGCGGCGGCGGCAGTAAGCGCTTTGCCCGTGGGCGGCTGACGGACTCGATCAGCGCAACGACCTCGGGCCGCTTCGCCGGAGTGGATTGAATTGACCGGAAGCCTGCCCCGGACGGAAGCCCAGCGCCGCACTTGGGGCGGGGTGCGCTTCCGAGCCGGGGCCGTTACGGAACGCGGCCGCCAACAAGGTCAGGACGCGTAACGGTCCCGGTTCTGCGGAGCAGCGCCAAGGGCGCTGCACCGCGCCCGGGACACCAGTAGCAAGGCTGAGAGTGCACCCGGCATCGCTTGGGCCACGGTGCAGCGAGATTCTCGTTCGCGCGTCTCGCAGGACTCAAGCATCTTCGGTTGGGATTGAAGCATCCAAGCCAAATGCAGTCGTCATTCCGGATTGCGAGTTCGAAGAACCAGCAAGCCCGGAATCCATAACCCCTGCAGGGATTATGGATTCCGGGCTCGCTCGCAGCCATAGCGCGTCGAAGACGCGCGTGAACGCGCTTCTGGCTCGCGCCCCGGAATGACGGCATGGAATCTTACCAGCGCATCAGTCGGACTCGAAAAGTCGCGCGCGCCCAGCAATGACGCAACGCTCCATTCGCCAGCTTTGACGAACCACAACGTCCAGCGCGCCTCGAACACAACGAAAAGGCGGAAGCATCGCTTCCGCCTTTTGATGTTCAGTGCTCGGCGATCCGCTTGGGACTATCCCAACCGGCCCGAGGCGTGGGCGAGCAGCGTGTAGACCAGCCCGGTTTCAGAGACCAGATGGCCGCGCAGCACCGCCGGTCCGCGCTCGTCGCGCGCCACCTCGTCGAGCAGCCGCTCGAACTCGGTGATGTAGCGGTCGACGGTCTGCTTGAAGTTGCGGTCGCTGCGATATTTGCGGCCGACTTCGTCGAACGCCTTCTGGCCGGCCGGAGTGTAGAGCCGCTTGCTGAAGGCCTTGGCCTCGCCGCGCTGATAGCGATCCCACATTTCGACGGCGAGGTTGCGATCGAGCAGCCGGCCGATGTCGAGCGACAGCGAGTCGAGCGGGTTGCTGCTCGCGGCCTGTGGCGCCGGTTGCGGCGTGCGGCCGCGCGGGGCCTCACGCTCGTTGCCGTTGTCGGCACGGCTGAGCAGGTCGGACAGCCAGCCGTCGCGGCCCTGATCGTCTGCCGCGGGGCTGACCGGCGGCGCTTCGGTGCGGCGCGGTCCGACCGGCAGGCCGAGATCCGGCGGCGGCAGGGTGGCGGCGCTGGAGTCGCGACCGCGCGGGGCCTGACGGAGCGGCGTTTCGTTGCGGCCGCCGGCGGCGGCCAGCATCGGCTCTTCCTCGCGCTGGGTGTTGCGTCCGCTGCTGACCACGTCGAGACCGCGGCCGTGGCGGGCGACGATGCGGTTCAGCTCGGCCAACGCTTCGATCTGGTCGACGATCACCTTGCGCATCTGCGCGGTGCTCTCGGCGGCTTCCTGCGGAATTTCCAGCACGCCGCGCCGCAATTCCTCCCGGGTCGATTCCAGCTCGTTGTGCATCTCCGACGCCATCTGCTTCATGCTCTGCACCATGGCGGCGAACTTGTCGGCCGACTGCTTGAACATCGCGTCGGCTTCGCGGGTGCCCTGCTGATACAGTTCGCTCATCGCCTCGGAGGTCAGCCGGCGTTCCTGTTCGGCGGAGGTGCGCACCGCCTCGAACTGCCGCGCGATGGTCGCCGATCCGGCGCCGGCGGTTTCCGCCACCACCCGCGCGATGTCGCGGGCGCGCTCTTCGGCCGCCGCCAGCGATTCATCCAACAGCCCGGTGAACCGGCTCAGCCGCTGATCGAGATCGGCGGTGCGCAGGTCGATGGTGGTGACCAGCGATTCCAGCTCGCCCTTGCGCTCGGCCACCGACGCGGTGGTGCCGCGGTTGCTCTGCTCGACCAAGGCCGCGGCCTCGACCAGGGCATTGCCGTGGGCGGCGAACTGTTCCGACAGCGCGCCGAGATCGATCAGCGCCCGGCTGGTCTTGGCGTTGAACAGCGTGAGCTGGTCTTCCAAGGCCTGGGTGGCGACGCCGTTCTGCGAGTTGACGTCGTTCATGGTGGTGACGAAGTCCGCCACCCGGGTGACCAGCGCACGCTCCAGCGAGTTGAGGTTCTCGTGGGCGCCGGTGAGCACTTCCTGCAGCAGGATGTTGCCTTCGCGCAGCCGCTCGAACAGCGCCACGGTGTCGGTGCGCAGGATCTTGCTGGTCTCCTGCATCTCGGTGACCGCCGAAATCGAGACCTGGCGCGACTGCTCGATCGCGCTGCGCGACGCCTGCTCGAGGTCCTTCAGCGACTTGCTGACGGCTCCGGTGGCGAGTTCGCTGGCGCCGTTGATGGTGCGGGCAACCTCGGTGCTGTTGGCCACGATCGAGGTCGAGAACGCCTTGCCGCGGGTTTCGATCGCCTTCAGCGCTTCGCCGGTGACGCGATCGATGTCGATGGTCAGCTGACTGGTGCGGCCGCCGATGGCTTCGACCAATTGGCCGCGCTTGCCGTCGATCATCTGCGCCAGCCGATCAGTCTGCTGCTGCACGTAGCTGACGATCTCGTCGGTCTTGCCGGTCATGGCGGAGCCGAAGCTGCCGGAGGCTGCGAACACCGAGCGTTCGATTTCGGCCGAAGTGGTCTTGATCTTGGTCGAGACCTCGTTGGAGGCGGCGACCAGCGCGGTCTGCGCGTTGGCGGCGCTGGCCTGGATGGTGTCGGTGGTGTTGGCGGTCACCGTCGCCAGGTTGCGCTCGATGTCGGCGGAGATCGCCTTCATCTGGTTGGCGGACTCCGACGTCACCGTGACCAGGGTCGCCTGCACCTCGCGGGCATTGCCGAGCAGCGAGGCCGCGGTGTCGGCGCCGACCTTGGTCAGCGTGCGTTCGACGTCGATCGCCAGCGACTTGACGTGGTTGGAGGCATCCTCGGACGCGGTGGCGAGACTGCTCTGCGCCTCGCGGGCGCCGGAGACGATCGCCTCCGCGGTGGCGATGCCGACCGCCGACAGCCGGCGTTCGACGTCTTCGGCCAGCGCATTGACCTGGCCTGCGGTCTCGGTGGAGGCGCTGAGCAGGGTGTTCTGCGCTTCCCGCGCGCCGGACAGAATGGCGGCGGCGGTCGAGGTGCCGACCGCGGTCAGCGTGCGTTCGACGTCGCCGGCGAGCGATTTGACCTGACCCGACACGTCGGTCGAGGCGCCGAGCAGCCGCTCCTGGGCTTCCCGGGCGCTGCCGAGAATCGACTCGGCGGTGGACGATCCGGCCGCCGACAGCGTGCGCTCGACGTCGATGGTCAAGGACCGGACGTGGTTGGCGGCGTCCGAGGAGGCGGTGACGAGCGCGGTCTGCGCGTCCCGCGCGCTGTTGAGGATGGTCTCGGCGGTGGCCGTTCCGGCGGCGGACAGCGTGCGTTCGACGTCGGCGGTCAGCGACTTGACGTGTTCGGAAGCATCCGACGAGGCGGTGACCAGGGCGGTCTGCGCGGCGCGGGCGCCGGTCAGCACGGAGTCCGCGGTGGCTGAGCCGGCTGCGAACAGCGTGCGCTCGATATCGGCCGACAGCGAGCGGATCTGGTTGGCGACGTCGGCCGAGGTGGCGACCAGCGTGGTCTGCGCCTCGCGGGCTCCGGAGAGCAGCGACGTGGCGGTGGAACTGCCGGCGGTGGACAGCGAGCGCTCGACATCGGCGGCCAGCGATTTGATCTGGTCGGCTGCGCCTGTCGACGCGGCGAGCAGCGTCGCCTGGGCGTCGCGGGCGCTGCTGACGATCGAACCCGCCGCATTGGTGCCGACCGCGGTGAGCGCGGTCTCGAGCTCGTTCGAGGTCAACTTGAGCTGGGCGCCGACTTCGGCGGAGGCCGACAGCAGCGATTCCTGGGCGGCGCGGGCGCCGACCTGGATGGTCTCGCTGGTGTTGACGACGAGATGGGTCAGCGCGCGCTCGGCGTCGTCGACATGGGCCTTGATGCCGAGCGACAATTCCTCGGCGCGGGCCATCAGGGTGTCGCTGGCGTTGCGTCCGCTGCTCTCGATGCGGCCGACCACGGCCTCGACGCGCGAGCCCAGCAGATCCTCGAACTGGGTGACGCGGATGTCGATGTCGTTGGCGACGGCGCCGGCGCTGGTCTCCAGCCCGTGATGGATTTCCTGGAACCGCGCGGTGACGATGTCGGCGAGCTGGCCGCTGCGGCCATCGATTGTCTCGGTGACGTCGGCGATGCGCTGGTCGATGGCGCTGACCGCCTGCGCGGTGCCGTCGGTGAGCGAGCGGGTGAGGTGGGCGAGGCGCGAGTCGATCGACTGCACCGCCTGGGTGGCGCCGTCGGTCAGCGACATCGTCAGCTGGCTGAGCCGGCTGTCGATCGCTTCGGTGGCGTTGGCGGCGCCTTCGGTCAGCGCGTGGGTCAGATGGCTGAGCCGGTTGTCGATCGCCTGCGTGGCGTTGGCGGCGCCGTCGGTCAAGGCTTGGGTGAGGCGGCTGAGCCGTGCGTCGATCGCCTCGGTGGCGGTGGCGGAGCCCTCGGTGAAGGTGACGGTGAGCCGGTTGATGCGCGCGTCGATGGCGTCGGTGGCTTCCGCGGCGCTGACGGTGAACGACGTGGTGAGCCGGCTCAGCCGGCCGTCGATCGCGTCGGTGGCGTGGGCGGCGCGCTCGGTCAGCGTCTTGGTCAATTCGCTGAGGCGGCTGTCGACGGCCTCGGTGGCGTTGGCGGCGCCGTCGGTCAGCGACTGGGTCAGCAGGCTGAGCCGCGAGTCGATGGTTTCGGCGGCGTTGGTGGCGCCGTCGGTGAGCGACTGCGTCAGATGGCTGAGCCGCGTGTCGATCGACTCGATGGCCTGCGCCGCGCCGTCGGTCAGCGACGAACTCAGGGTTTCGATGCGGCTGTCGATGGTTTCGATCACCGAATTGGCCCTGGTATCGAAGGTCAATTCCAGCGACTTCAGGTGGCCGTCGACCGCGCTGTCGAAGCTCTTGATCTTGCTGTCGAGAGAACCGTCGAGCCCCGTCACGCGGGTTTCGAAGGTGGTCTCGAACTGCAGCAGCCGCTGGTCGAGCGCGGCGCTGATGGCGCCGCTGTTGGCGGTGAGCCTGGTGTCGAAGGTGTCGACATAGGTCTTCAGCGTCTCGGAGATCTCGTGGGTGCGCTGTCCCATGCGGTCGACGATGTCGCCGCCGAAGGTCTTCACGGTGCGGTCGAATTCGGAGATGTGGCGGGTGATCAACGCGCCCAGCGTGCCGCTGTCGCGGGCGAAGCGCTCGGCGAGTTCGCTGCCTTGCTCCTTCACCAATTCGTCGAACGCGCTCATCTGCATGCTGAGCGTGTCGTGCGCGTTCTCGGTCTGGCTGACGACCTTGGCGACCAAGGTGTTGACCGTGACGTCGAGCGCTTCGCTGGCCTTGTCGCCGCTGGTCAGAACCTGGGTGGCGAGCCGGTTGCCGGCGTCGTCGATCTTGCTGACCAGATCGCCGCTGCGCAGCTCGAGCTCGAGCAACAGCGAGTCCGAGGAGTTCTTCAGCGAGTCGTGGACCTGCTCGGTGCGGTCGGAGATCGCGTCGACGATGGAGGCAGACTTCTGCTCGAATTCGCCGGTGATGCGGTCGATCCGCTCGTTCAGCATGTCGTGCACGCGATCCGCCAATTCGACGAATTCGTTGTGGACGTGGCCGGTCTTGAAATTCAGGCTGGTGGTGAGCCGCTCGCTGGCGTCGAGCACGGCGCGCGTGGTCTCCGAACTGGCTTCCTCGAAGCGGTCCAACAGATCGCCGCCGCGCTCGCCGAGGGTGAGGATCATGTGATCGCCGGCGGTGCTCAGCGCGTTGGTGATGTGCGCGCCGCGCTCTTCCAAAGCGCCGGTGATGCTCTTGGCGACTTCGTCGACGCGCGAGGCGATGGCGTCGGAAATCAACGCGATGTCATGGCGCAGATCGATCTGCACCCCGGAGATCGCGCTGCGCACCTGCTCGGCCTGGCCGACCAGATTGTCGCGCTGATGCGCGATGTCCTGCAGCAGCGCGCGAATCCGCACTTCGTTATCGGAATAGGCGCGTTCCAGCGCCGACACTTCATTGGCGACCAGGGTTTCGAGTTCGCCGGCGCGGGCGATCGCGCGCTCGATGCCGTCGCCCATCGCCGCGACCTCGCGGCGGACCGCTTGGCCGACTGTCACCATGGAATCGCTGGCGCTGCCTTCCGGCTCGGAAAAGCGGATCGCGACCTGCGCCATCGACTGCGCGATCATCCGCAATTCCTGGCCGCGCCAGGCCAGGCTGGCGAGGAAATAGAACAGCATCACCGGCGCGAAGAACAGCGCGACCAGCCCGGCCAGCGCCAGCACGCCGCCGCTGCCCTGACCGATAAAGGCCTGTAGCGACGGCAGAAAAGCGACGGTCAACAGCCCGGCGCCGACCAGCCAGATGCCGGCGAACACCGAGGCGAGCGTATAGACGTTGCGGGCCGGGCGGCCATTCTGAATGGCCTGCAGCAATTGGCCGATGGTTTCGCGGTCGTCGTTCGCCGCGCGGCGGGTGAAGCGCTGCTCCTCGGCGTCGTCGAAACCGGCGCGTGGCTCGGGCATCCGCGGCTCGAAGCCGCCGCCGACGTCGATGTCGGGGGTTTTTGGCGAAGTGTCAGTCCGCACCGAGGTCGTTTCGCCGCCGGCCGGGGGCGCGTCGCTGATGTTCAGGGCCTCCTGAATCGCAGACAGCGCAACTTCGGTGGGATCTTTGACCTTCTTGGGATTGTTCGCCATGTGCAGTCTACGCCCTTGTTCTACGCATCCGGGGACTTTGCGCGGTCACCGACCGCGGCCTGATCGCCGGCTCCGGCGGGTCGCCTGGGATAAATACCCATTGATCCCGCCAGCTTGTCCCACCACTCCGCAAACATCCTATTGTCTTGGCGATGCGAATGAAATGGTTGCCGTTAAGAACATCTTAATCATCGTTAACGCGCCGGCCGCCGCGTAGTGTTACGGGGAAAAATCCTGCGGAAATCGAGGTTTAATGGCAAACTGTCGGCAAAATCCGGGCAAACTTGCGGCAAACGCACAAAGGATCCGTTAACCACTGGCGTGGTTGGCTGGGGGTGAGATTTTTGGTCGGAATGAGCCGGCCCGGCCAATAGTGAGTGACTTGATGTTTCAACCCGGATGGATCGCCTGGATGCCGTCGCCTTCGATCGTGCCTGAGGCAGCTCCCATCGACCATCAGCATCTGCAGCGGATGACGCTCGGCGACGAGGCGCTGGAGCGCGAGGTGCTGGCGCTGTTCATCGCGCAGGCCAAAGGCCTGATCGCCCGCCTCACCGAGTGGCCGGACGACGCCGCGGCGCTGGCGCATAAGTTAAAGGGTTCGGCGCGCGGCATCGGCGCCTTCACGGTGGCGGATGCGGCCTCCGAACTCGAGACCGTGCTGACTCATGGCGGCGACGCCTCGCTGGCGTTGTGGGCGCTCGATCTTGCGGTGAAAGCCGCGAGCGAGGCGATCGGCGAGCGGCTGAAGCGCTGCTGATGCCGGATTGCTGAGCGCAACTGCCTGGTTTTTGCGCGAGGTGCTGGCGGAAACGGGATCGACCCGCTATAGGGACGGCCCCGAACTTTTCTATGCAGCAGCACGAGCAATCATGGCCAAGATTAATTTTGTCGATCACTCCGGCGAAACCCGCACCGTCGAGGTCGAGGAGGGCGCCACCGTGATGGAGGCCGCCATCCGCAACGCCGTGCCGGGCATCGAAGCCGAGTGCGGCGGCGCCTGCGCCTGCGCCACCTGCCACGTCTATGTCGACGAGGCCTGGCGCGACAAGACCGGCGCGCCGACCCCGATGGAAGAAGACATGCTGGACTTCGGCTTCGACGTGCGGCCGAATTCGCGGCTGTCGTGCCAGATCAAGGTCACCGAGGAACTCGACGGCCTGGTCGTCACCGTGCCGGAACGCCAGGCTTAAACAGCCTCACGCGGCCTGCCGCCGGCACGTCGACCGCGCGTCGCCGGCGTGCGGATTGCGATCGCGATCGCCGAGCCGCACACCATCCGAAAGTCGAAATACAGGGATGCCGGGGCCGTTGGGCCAGCGGCCGCGGCTGCCGCATGGCCGCGGCCCGTCCTTGGAGCAGTTCTTGAGATAGGACAAGGTCGCCCCGCGCCGCCCGACCTAATTATGACTTTCCTCTCCTGGCCGCTTTGGCTAGACACGCCGCCAAAGCCAGCCTGCCGCAACCCAACCGAAAAGATGGAACGATGAGCGAAGCGATCAAAACCGATGTCCTGATTGTTGGCGCGGGCCCCTGCGGACTGTTCGCCGTGTTCGAACTGGGCCTGCTCGACGTCAAGGTGCACCTGGTCGACATTCTCGACAAGATCGGCGGCCAATGCGCCGAGCTGTATCCGGAAAAGCCGATCTACGACATTCCCGGCATTCCGATGATCACCGGCCACGGCCTCACCGAATCCCTGCTCGAGCAGATCAAGCCGTTCAACCCGACCTTCCATCTCAACGAGATGATCGAGACCGTGGAGAAGATCGGCGACCCCGGCTTCCGCGTCACCACCGACGCCGGCAAGGTGTTCGAGTGCAAGGTCTTGGTGGTGGCCGCCGGCGGCGGCTCGTTCCAGCCGAAGCGTCCGCCGGTGCCGGGCATCGAGGCTTACGAGGGCGGCTCGGTGCACTACGCGGTGCGCAAGATGGAAGAATTCCGCGACAAGGATCTGATGATCGTCGGCGGCGGCGATAGCGCGCTCGACTGGGTGCTCAACCTGCACCCGCTCGCCAAGCGCATCACGCTGGTGCATCGCCGCGACGATTTTCGTGCCGCGCCGCACAGCGTCGAGCAGATGCGCGCGCTGGTCGCCTCCGGCCAGATGGATCTCTTGATCGGCCAGGTCACCGCGCTGGAAGGCGAGGGCAACGTGCTCTCCGCCGCCACCGTGAAGGGCAATGACGGAACCGTCACCAAGGTCGCCTGCAACGCCATGCTGCCGTTCTTCGGGCTCACCATGAAGCTCGGCCCGGTGGCGAACTGGGGCCTGCATCTGGAGAACAACCTGATCCCGGTCGACACCGGCACCTTCGAGACCAACGTCCCCGGCATCTTCGCGATCGGCGACATCAACACCTATCCGGGCAAGCTGAAGCTGATCCTCTCTGGCTTCCACGAGGGCGCGCTGATGGCGCAGAAGGCCGTCAAATACGTCTATCCGGACAAGCGCGTCGTGTTCCAGTACACCACCTCGTCGTCGAGCCTGCAGAAGAAGCTCGGCGTCAACTAAGCGGTTGTTTGTCGCGCGACGCCGGCCAAACGGCGCGACGCCGCGCAGGCGCCTGCTACTTGATTAGCGGAAAGCCGGATCGCGAAAGCGGTCCGGCTTTTTGCTGGGGTGATCATGACCCGCACTGCCGGCCACGCTGACGGCGCCTCCGACAAATCGCTGCGCTCTCCGCGTCATGGCCGGGCTTGTCCCGGCCATCCACGAACTCGATCGTCTCGCTCGCCGGCGTGGATGCCCGGGACAAGCCCGGCATGACGGGGTGAGGTTGCCGCAAGATTTTTGCGTTTTCTGTGTACCGACGAAAAGCGAACTTTCGCGGATTTTTGCGGGACCGCAAAATAGGCGTCAGCTGGTTGATTTGACTTCAAAAATGACGCTGAGCGGCAATCCCGCTCGCGGCCGCTGATCTTGCGGCAAAGCCAAGGCAGCGATTTTCCGTGCCACATTCCTTGCGGCCAAAGCGCGGCAATTTGGTGAAATCGGACTTTCGCGCGAGGCGCCGAAATAAGGCAAATCCGCCGCGAAAATAACGCTATCCCCGGGGGTGGGAGAGGCGCCGAATCGGCGGCGCCGCGACGGCGTGTCGCGGGGGATAGGTGTGCACGGGGGCGCAGCGGGACGGCGAGCGGCAGCGCGGCGATTCCCTCCCCCTTGCGGGGAGGGTCGGCCGAGCGGCGGTCGGCGCCCCGCGCCGGTCGTCAGCGGAGGCGCTTACGGGCTAGCGAGCCAAACCACCCTAACGGTCGCCTGCTAGCTCTTAGGCTTAGGATAGAGGTAATGCTTGGGTCGATAGCATGGACAGCGAAGCGATTTTATTGGCTATTCCTAATTCTCGATGGGATTATAATTGGACGATGGGCGATCGCGTCTTAGCGCCCTTGGCGTCGGTGTTCGACGCATTGAAATGCGCGCGAACGATAATTGCGATTGAGAAAATGATTGAACCTAGCGTTATGGTCGGAAAAAGCGAGAATGCCGATGGTGAAGAGTTGCCGTTGGACGGAAACTTCATCGAGCAGGCCGAGTATATCCAGGAGGATTCATTCAACGCTCTAAGTGCTGAGCATCCCGACGAGGATAGCATAGTTCGTCGACTATCAGTTGGTGGAGCAAAGCTATTGGTCGGGCCGCGTGGTTGCGGCAAAACGACTCTTATGCTGAAGGCTTATTACTCCTTGTTAAGGAGTTCTCAGCCAACAACATTGCCTGTGTATGTGAATTTCAAGCTGTCTCTTAAGCTCGAGCCGCTATATGCCAAGACGCCAAACGCCACTTTTTGGTTTCGTCAATGGCTGACACTGAAGATCTATGAAGGTCTATTAGACGCAATTAAGAATTCTAATCGGTTTATGTCCCCGCCGGAGCTTCCATCTCAGGGCGATTTAGAGAAGGCAATGATAAGCTTGGAGACAGGCAGCGCGTTGTCGGGAGAAAGCGCAACTACCTATACAATGGAGGGCTTGTCGAAGGCGATAGTTCGAGTTCTGGCAGGAAATGACCTCGTGCGATGTGTGCTCTTGATGGATGATGCGGCGCATGCATTTTCGCCGCGCCAGCAAGAGGACTTTTTTGAGTTCTTCAGAGAGATCAAGAGTCGTGAGATTTCACCTAAGGCGGCTGTGTACCCTGGGATAACTACACATTCTCCGACGTTCCACGTTGGGCATGATGCCGAGCAGATAGATGTGTGGATTAGGCCCGATGGGCAGGGTTATTTGGGCTTCATGCGAACATTGGCGGAGCGGAGGTTTGGCGGTGAGCTTCCCATCGCACTCAGGGCCACGCCAGAAGCGATTGAATTTCTTGCGTATGCCTCGTTTGGTATCCCCCGATCCTTCTTAAATATGCTGCGCACCATCTATCATGATGGCGGAGCGGCCCTATCAAGTACGGGCGGTGTGGATCGTCGGCGCCTATTTGACATCGCCAAGCAAAGCAAAGAGTTGTCTCACGGAGTCTACGAATCTTTGGCAATTAAGATACCTGCTTACAGCGTATTTGTTGAGACGGGGCAGGGCATATACCAGAAGATAATCGAGATCATCAAATCCCTGAATAGGGACCGGCCGGACGACAATCAGGCTTTGGAGTTTGGACTTAAAAAGCCCGTTCCGCCGGAAATAGAGAAGGTATTGAGCTTTTTTCAGTACGCGGGCCTCGTTATGCCCGTTGGAGAAAATAGTCGCGGCGTGAAAGGTGTTTTCGAGCTCTACACGGTTCACTATGGCGACCTAATCACTCAGAATGCGCTGATAGGTAGGCGTACGAAGACCGTAAGTTCGTTCGTCGCCGCCTTTAAAGCCCCAACGCACCAGGCGTGGCCCCGAATATCGCCGGACACTCTTGTGGAAAAGGGGTTGTTCGCGAAGCTGTTTCGTTTGACGCTACCGCATTGCCAATCGTGCGGAGCGGAACGAGCGAGCGAGAATGCTCGTTTCTGTCAGAATTGCGGTTCCCAACTGAAGACGAGCTCGCTGTATGATGAACTAGTAAATAAGGACATCAGCGTTCTTCCGCTTAGCAATCGGCTTGTGAAGCGAATCAAGGCGGAATCGACGATTAGGACTGTTAAAGACATTCTGATGGATGTCGATCGTTCGAGAATCCGGTCGGTCAAATACATTGGCCCCGTGCGCACAGAGCAGATTGTTACTTATGCCGAGGAATACATTGCGTGACGGTTGCTCTTGTTGATTTTGTTAATGAGGCGCCTCCGGTGTCCAAACTTGGAGCCGTTCCACAGTATCTGAGGCCTTGTGTGGGTGGCAGCGCTATCGATGTGTTTTTGCGACGTGTGCGGGAAACTCTCAGTTATGGAAGCTCGACAACGTTGATTAGTAACGATTTTATAGGTCGTCTTCTCGTGCTCGGAGTTGTGGCTGCGTCGGAGGCCTATTTTCGTGAAGTTCTGTCGCAATCGATGACGCTCTGTCCAGTGGCAAGGTCAGCAGCAGCTGCTAAGACAATCAATTTGGGGGGATTGCTTTGGCACGGGCGCGAGGGGTTTAGTCGAAGTGCGTTCGACAATTCCTCGTTTTCGTCAGCTAAGGAACTTAAGTCTGCGGCGCAGGAGTATATTGGTTTCAAATTGGCTGAAAGCTCGTTTGGGGCTTTGTTGCAAGAGTTCGATAAGGTTTGTCAGATCCGTCACGGAATCGTGCATGGGGATGGAGTGCTGCCAGGCAAAAACGCGGTCCAACTGGATGTGCCTCCGCAGCAAACGCCGGTCATGATTGTCGTGCGCTTCGATCAACTCCAAGAAGTGGCGTCCGTCGTTACAACGTTGGTGGTTACCTTCAACAGAGAGTTGTTTGCGCTGATGTGTCAACGCTGGGCCATTGAATGGCGTAAGCGCGACGATTGGCGCCCAGACTTGGAGGGGATTCTCTTTTCACGGATTTGGAAGGTGTTCCTATCAGAGGAGGAGCGGAAGGTGCGAAAGGGCAAATCGAAGCTCACAAAGCAGGCATGTATGGCGGCAACAAGAAACCAGTTTGGTATATAGATTGGATATTTACAGAAGTGTGCTCCACAGGCAGGAGCATGGCGGGCGTCGCGGTTACCTGCAACTCGAAACTACTGCTTCTGCCCCTTTTCCTCCCAGGCGCATCCGGAGCTAACTATTAGCGTCTGTTCCCCCTGAACCCAAACCCTCGCCCGTATCGACCTACCTCTGGGGATCGAGCAGGGAGCTTGTCATGGTTGCGATCGCCAGAGCTGTGTCGCGTGCGTTCACCTCGACAGAGCGATCGCCCGAGCTCGAAGGCCTCGAGCAGATCGTGCTGCTATGCGGCGTGGGGCTGTTGGTCTCGGTGCTGCTGATGAGCGACGGCGTCGATCTCAGCCCGGGGCTGTTCTGACGATCGGCGCGCGTCGCGCCAGCGCCGTCATTTCGGTGCGGGCGGCCGGTGGGTTACGGCGCAAGGGCGCCTAACCCACCCTAGAAGCGTCCCACCCCCATCACCCCTGGCCGCCGCCGGTCTTGGTGGTCAGCCGCAACACCTTGCCGCAGCGCGGGCATTGGAATTCGCGCAGCTCGAAGCCCGGTGCGAGCGCCGAGACTCGCACCAGTTCGCGCGGTACCGCGCATTTGAAGCACATCAAGGGACGTGAGGGCATGCGGCAATCCCGTTGGACCGCGCGCAGCCTAGGGGAACCCGCCGCGGGCGCGGTGGGACTATGCTACCTGCTTGAAATTTTCGTTCGGCTGCGGCTCCGGCAGCCGCACCACCGGCTCGAAACACTCCAGATTGGCGATCAGCGCCGAGAAGATCACCCGGTGCTCGATGGTCTCGGCCTCGCTCAGCGCCTTGCGGTAGCGCTTCAGATTCTCGTCACGGACATAGGGCTGCATGGCGATCTCCTGGTTGTATTACCAGCCTAGGGAGCGAAATCCGCCCCGCCAATTCCGGTACATTACGCAGGTGGCGCGGCCGGGGCCGTTCATACCGCCAGCCGGACGGTCTCGGGGGCGGCGGGCGCGCGGTGGATCACGCCGTCGTCGAGCAGCGGCCGCAGCGCCTCGACCGCGACCGGGCGGCTGAAATAATAGCCCTGCACGTTGCGGCAGCCGGCGCTGAGCAGGAAGGCGAGCTGCTCCGGGGTCTCGACGCCCTCGGCGATGGCGTCCATGCCGAGTTCGCGCGCCAGCACGAGGGCGGCGCGCACGATCGCGGCGTCGCCGGATTCGATCGCCACCTCGGTCATGAATTGCTGCGGGATCTTCAGCCGGTTGACCCGGTAGGTACGAAGGTATTCCAGCGACGAATAGCCGGTGCCGAAATCGTCGATCGCCACGCTGATGCCGAGCTCGCGCACCCGTCGGATGGTGTCGCTGTTGGCTTTGGTGGATTCTAGCAGCGCGAATTCGGTGAGCTCGATCTCGATCAGCGCGGGATCGACGTCGTAGCGCGCCAGCGTCTCGCGCAATTGCTGATCGAGCGGGGCGGCGCCTTTGAACTGCGCCGCCGAGATGTTGACGGCGACCCGCGGCGGATCGATGCCCTCGGCCTGCCAGCGCTTGATCTGCCGGCAGGCTTCCTCCAGCACGAAGCGGCCGATCCCGACGATCGCCCCGGTGGTCTCGGCGATCGGGATGAAGGCGCCGGGATACAGCAGGCCGCGGCGCGGGTGATTCCAGCGCACCAAGGCTTCGAGGCCGTTGATGCGGCCGGACGGCACCTCGACCTGCGGCTGGTAGTGCAGCGTCAATTCGCCGTTGCGCAGCGCCGCCTGCAATTCGTCGTTGACCCGGACCCGCTCGCGCACCGCGCGGTCGAGCTCGGCGCAATGGAACACGTAGCCGTTGCGGCCCTCGCTCTTGGCGCGGTACAGCGCCAGGTCGGCCTCGATCATCATCGCCTCGGCCGAGGCGGTGTCCGGCCCGTACACCGAAATGCCGAGGCTGGCGGAGATGTGCGCCTCGTTGCCGTCGAGGTCGTAGCGCTCGCCGAGCCCCTCGATCAGCCGGCCGGCGATGGCGGCGACGGTGTCGCGGTCGGCGACGCCGGCGAGCAGGACGGCGAATTCGTCGCCGCCGAGCCGGGCGATCAGGTCGGTCGCCTTCAGCATCCCGGAGAGCCGCCGCGCCGCGATCTGCAAAAGCCGGTCGCCGATCGGATGGCCGAGCGTGTCGTTGACGTCCTTGAAATGATCGAGGTCGAGGCAGATCACCGCGAAGCGGCCGTCGTCACGCCGCGCGTCGGCGAAGCTCGCCGACAATTGCCCGAGGAAGCTCGCGCGGTTGGCGAGCCCGGTCATGGCGTCGAGGCTGGCGAGCTTGGTGACCTTGGCGCTTTCGCGCTGCAGCTCCGCGGTGGCGCCGCGCAGGCTGGTGGTGAGAAATTCCAGCCGCAGCGTCCGCTGCAGCGAGCGCAGCAGATAGCTGACGATCGCCGCGGTCAGCATCAGGCCGGCGATCAGCACCGCCAGCGCCATCCAGTTCGAACTGGCGATGGCGCCTTCGCCGGCCGGGGCGAACAGCGCGTCCCAGTGCTGGTCGGCGATCTTGATGGTGCCGGTGGTGTGCAGCCCGGCGCGCATCGCGGCCTCGTCCGGCGCCGCCGCCGGCGTGGTGCGGGTGTGCGACGGATGCCACAGGATGTTGCGGC
The DNA here is from genome assembly GCF_014203125.1 of Rhodopseudomonas rhenobacensis. Taxonomy (GTDB): domain Bacteria; phylum Pseudomonadota; class Alphaproteobacteria; order Rhizobiales; family Xanthobacteraceae; genus Rhodopseudomonas_A; species Rhodopseudomonas_A rhenobacensis. The sequence goes on along the minus strand of NZ_JACHIH010000012.1, from coordinate 65,440 downwards.
CGGCGCCGGTCTCGTCGGGATCGAACAGATAGACGTCGAGGCCGGGCGGCAGCGGCTTGGCGCGCAGGATGCCCTCGATCATCGGCGCGATGTCGAAGATGGCGCACAGGTATCCCAAGGGAGGCCGCGCCGTCTCCGGCTGCGGCGCATTCTTGTCATAGACCGGCATGAACACGATGAAGCCGCCGGGCTCCGGCTTGGTCAGCATGTCGAGCGGCGGCGTCGCCGCCATCCGCCCCGAGGCCCGCGCCCGCGCGATCGCCGCGGCGCGGAGCGGCCGCGACATCATGTCGAAGCCGAGCACCTGCCTGGTGTATTCCTCGGCATACAGCACCGGGAAATACTCGTCGCGCTGCGGCGCGCGGACCCGGTTGCCGGCCGCGTCGCGCTGCCAGATCTCGAAATCCGGAAAGCCGTGGTCGCTGACGAACTGCTCGAACCGCTCGCGCTGTGCGCGGTCGACGCGCGGCATCCAGCCGGCGTTGCGCAGCCCGCTCACGCGCCCGCGCAGATCGCGGGCGAAGGTCTGGAATTCGTGGCGGCTGACCGTGTCGCTGTTGTCGAAATAAGCCCGCAGCGGGTACAGCACGTCGGTGGCGCGTTCCAGATCCGAGTTCAGCACCTGCAGGTAGTTGCCGGCGATCTCGCGCAGCTTGAGATCGGCGATCCGCTGTTCCCATCGCGAGATCGCCACGAAGGCGGCGATCGACACCAGCGTGCCGACCAGGGCGGCGAGCACGGTCACCAGATAGCGGCGGGCGCTGGCGCCGACAGCGAGATTTTGCGACATGTTCACGGCAATGGTCCGAGGCGGGAATTGCGACGTTGCGGTTGCCATCGCGGGCGCGATTGCGGATAACGAGTGTGGAGGCCAAGTTCCCAACAAAAGCTCTCCAAAGCCCCTTTGCCGAGCGTGTTCTGCGGTCAGGCCGAACGATCACTTAAGAAAACCGCGCAACCCGTCTGGATTGTTTTAATCATCGGGCGGCGAGCCGACGCGGCGGGGGGGCACGACTTGCAATCGACGGTTGCAGAGGCTAATTGCTGATGGCGGCGCGGATCGCACGGCCTGCGGCCCCGCGGCGCCAAACCATCAAAATGCCATGTCCAGAGGCTGTGATCGTGGCCAGTATCAACTCAGTTCGGCGGCAAAATGAAAATGCATAAACCCGGTGGCGCGATGTGGACGTTTGGATTGGGAGTTCGACGGCTGGTAGCGGTCGGTGCCGCATTGGCGGTTCTGGTCGGCTCCGCCATGGCGGCCGGCCCGGAACCCAGCGCGGTCGGGCTGTGGCAGCGCAGCGAGGACGGCAAGCCGGTGGTCTGGCTGTTGATGCTCGACCGCGGCAACGGGATGTATGAGGGCGTGGTGGCGAAGACCTTCGCGAAGCCCGGCGCGCCCGCCAACGCGATCTGCGACGAATGCGAGGACGACCGCAAGGACGCGCCGATCCTCGGCATTTCGCTGATCCGCGACATGAAGCGCAAGGGGCTGGAATATCTCGGCGGCAACATCCTCGACCCGCGCAACGGCGACATCTGGAAGGCGCAGCTCAAGGTCAGCCCGGACGGCCAGGCGCTGACGCTGCGCGGCTATCTGATGACGCCGATGCTGGGCAAGGACGAGACCTGGCAGCGGCTGCCCGACACCGCGGTGTCGCAGCTCGACCCGGCGATCGTCGCCAAGTTCCTGCCGGCCCAGGCCGCGCAGGCCACTCCGGCGGCGACCACCGCGGCTGCAGCCGGCGCGCCGAAGGCGCCAGCGCCCGCCAAGCCGAAGGCCGCCCCGGCTCCGGCTCCGGCGGCGAAATGAGGGCTTGAGGTCGTCGTTGTGAGGAGCTCTTGCGACGAAGCAATCCAGGGCTACGCGTGAGGCCCCTGGATTGCTTCGCTGTTCGGCCGGCGCTGCGCCGGCCTCGGCTCGCAATGACGTTCACTGTTAGTGCATTTTCGGTTGCCGTCATTCCGGGCCACGAGCAGCTTCAGCTGCGCGTGAGCCCGGAATCCATGACCCCTGCAGGGGTCATGGATTCCGGACTTGCTCGGGCTTGCTCGTTGTTGCGAACTCGCAATCCGAATGACGACGGATTCTGGTTGCGCCGCTCAGACCACGCCGCCATTGGCGCGGAGGATCTGGCCGTTGATCCAGCCGCCGTCCGGCCCGACCAGCAAGGCGACGACGCCGGCGATGTCGTCGACCTCGCCGAGACGGCCGAGCGGGTTCATCTGGGTGATGCGATCGAGCGTCGCCTGATCCTTGCCTGACAGAAACAGCTCGGTGGCGACCGGCCCCGGCGCCACCGCGTTGACGGTGATGCCGCGGGGTCCCAGCTCCTTGGCGAGGATATGCGTCAGCGCCTCGACCGCCGCCTTGCTGGCGGCATAGACGCCGTAGCCCGGCTGGTACAGCCCGACCACGCTCGACGAAAAATTGACGATGCGGCCGCCGTCGCGCAGCCGCTTCGCCGCCTCGCGCAGGCCGTTGAAGGTGCCTTTGAGGTTGACCGCGATGGTCTGGTCGAAGCTCGCGTCGTCGGCTTGCGCGAGCGGCGCCAGGTTCATGATGCCGGCATTGTTGACCAGCACGTCGACGCCGCCATAGGCGGCCTCGGCGGCATCGAACATCCGCCGCACCGCCTGCGGATCGCCGACGTCGGCCTGGCAGGAGATGGCGCGACCGCCCGACCGCTCGATCTCGTCGACCAGCCTGGCGGCGGCGTCGGCGCTGCCGGCATAATTGACGATCACGGTGAGGCCGTCGTGCGCCAGCCGCCGCGCGATCGCGGCGCCGATGCCGCGCGACGCTCCGGTGACGATCGCAACCCTGTTGGTTGGTGTCATTGTCGCTGCTCCTTTGTGTGTGGCTGCCGGCTCAAACCTGGGCTGAGGAATAAATCTGGCCGCCAACAGATACAGTCGTCATTCCGGATTGCGAGTCGTCGAGTCGGACGCAAAAGCAGCCGCCACATCAGCGGTTTTGTCATTGCGAGCCGAGGCCGGCGCGCAGCGCTGGCCGAAGTGCGAAGCAATCCAGGGGCCTCATGTGTGGCCCTGGATTGCTTCGTCGCAAGAGCTCCTCACAATGACGCGTTGAACGACTGATTCCATCGATAGCTTTTTCGGAGACTCTAGAACGAGCGAGCCCGGAATCCATATCCTCTGCAGGGGCTAGGGATTCCGGGCTGGCTCGCAGCTAAAGCTGCTCGCGGCCCGGAATGACCACGGCAAGTGGGGTGATGCTTCGGACTGAACTGAACCCGACCGAAAACCCCGCTCCAAAACCCCTCTACCCCGCGACCACGCAATTGCGGCCGGCGCGTTTGGCGGCGTAGAGCGCGGTGTCGACGCGGCGCATGAAGGCGTCGCGGCTCTCCGCCTTGGCCATCGTGGCGACGCCGAAGCTGGCGGTGGGGCGGATCGGCATCGAGGCGATCGACAAGGCCTGCAGCGCGGCGCGGATCCGTTCCGCGGTCAGCAGCGCTTCCTTGAGCCTGGTGTGCGGCAGCAGCACGACGAATTCCTCGCCGCCGATCCGCGCCGCGACTTCGGTGGCGCGGGTCTGCGCGCGTAGCAGCGCGCCGAACGCCGCCAGCACCTTGTCGCCGACGTCGTGGCCGTAGCTGTCGTTGATGCTCTTGAAGTGATCGAGGTCGGCCATGAAGGCGCTGAGCGGCTCGCCGGTGCGCTCGAAGCGCTTGATCTCGGTGGCGAGCTCCTGCTCCAGCCGGCGGTGATTGCCGACCCCGGTCAGCGAGTCGGTCAGCGTCAGGGCGAGGATCTCGGCCTCGCGCTGCTGCAGCTTGATATTGGTCTGCGCCAGCTCGAACTGCGCCTCGGCGTAGTCGCGGTTGAGTTCGAGCATCTTGGCATTGAGCCGCTCCAGCTCGTCGATGTCGTATTCGGCCAAGACCTGCAGCACGCGGTCGCGGTGCCAGACCCGGCCGCGCAGCGTCCGCGTCGCCGCCATCGGATCGCCCATGGTCAACAGGCCGTGGTGGATCTCGCCGTCGGCGTCGGGCACGACGCGCAGCAGCGCGGCGAACGTCGGTTGGACGAAAGCGCGCGCCACCGAGGCGTTGGCCGGCTGTTGCGCGGGCAGCCGGGCGACGCGCAGGAAGCCGGCATTGGCTTCGATCAGCGTGCCGTCGTCAGCCAGCGTCGCTGCCACCACGGCGGAGAGCTGCTTCAGTTCGGGCGTGATCCACGACACCGGCTGTCCTTATCGTTGACGAGGCGTTCGGCCGCCGCGACGGCGTGCTGCGCGTCGGCGCCGGAGCCGTCCGCGCCGACCATATTGACCAGCCAGTCGAAGTGATTGATCGCCATCCCGCCGATCAGCACCGGCGGCCGCGCCGCTCCGAAACGCTGGTTGATCTGCACGATAGCATCCTTGACCGCGCCGATCTGCTGGGTAAACGACACCGCGAGCCCGACAATGTGCGGAGACCAGCCTGCGATCTGCTCGATCAGCGCGCCGGTCGGCACGTCGGCGCCGAGATATTGCACCTCCCAGCCGGAGAGCTGGAACGCGTCCGCAACCATGCGCAGCCCGACGCTGTGCTGGTTGCCGGCGACGCAGGCCAACAGCACGCGCTTGCCGTTCAGCGCCGGCGGTTTGGCGCGCAGCAGCGCCACGGTCATGATCGAATGCACGATCGCGGTGGCGAGATGTTCCTGCGCGACGCTGACTTCGTTGGCCTGCCAGGCCTCGCCGATGCCGTACAGCGCCGGCTGGATCAGTTCGAGTTCGACATCGGTCAGCTTGCGGCCGTGGTCGAGACAGCGATTGACGATCGCCAGCGCGGTGCGTTGATCGCCGTCGAGCAACGCAGCCTGAAACGCCGCGACCTCGACGTTCGGCTTAGACGGCGCGACCGCGCTCGCCGGATCGCTGGTGGCGATGAAATCGTCGCGCGCCGCCAGCAGCGCCGCGTTCACCACCTCGGCGTCGCTGCAATCCATCCGCGCGGAGAAATACTCCGCGAGCCACTGCAGCGATTGTTCCAGGCTGTCGGGCGGCACATTGCGGGCGGTCAGCACGCTATCGAGCCAGTGCAGATACTTCGTCATCGGTGCCAATGTTCCGAATTGCAGCACCGGCTTCAGGAATTCCAGATGATGGATCAGATATTCGCGGCACTCGTCCTGGCGCTGGAACTGATTGGGAATAGGACGCGAGTCGGGAAAGAACCGCTCGGTGACGGTCCTTGCAGCATCGAATTCAAGGCTTTGAAACTGCCGCAGCGCGGCCGGTCCCAGCGTCTTCAGTTCAGCCTGCATGGCTCGCTCCTTGAGTCCGGCCGTCGGAAACACCTATTGGCCGGAATCGCATTGCGGTTCCGGGTGGCGCCCTGTCGTGTCTCGTGCGTTCCTGCAGTTCCTTGCGCGGCCGGTTTTGTTGTTCCGTCCTGCGCGTCGCAACTGATCCGCCGTCGTGCGGTGCCGCTGAGCGTGAGTAATGCACGCGGTCGGCCGGCGGAAGCGTCGAACGTGGTCATAATGTCGGCGGGTTAACATAGTTTGGGCGAGGCGCTTAAGATTATAGCTGCGCCGCGGCCGCGCGAATTGCTACGCACCTGCAACCCGGCGTCAGCGCTCCGAACGATTCTCCGGAGCCGCGTTCGGCGGCGGCAACGGCTCTTGCACCACCTCGGCGGGATCGGCGGCGTCGAGATGCAGCACGCTGGCTGCGGCCGGCAGCGCCGCGTCCGCCATCGCGGCGTGGCCTTCGGCGGAGGGATGCACCGCGCCGCCATACACCGCCGAGACGATGCCCCAGGTGGCGTCGTGGATGTCCGCTGGCTGGATCGCCGCCGGCAGCCCCTGCGGATAGGTCATCGCGGCGAAATAGCTGTCATTGGCGTCGCGGATCCAGCGCGCCCGCGGCAGATAGGGGCGGTAATTGCTGGCGCCGAAGCCGCACGACATCGGCTGCGACGCCGCCGAAACGATATCGGGATCGAAGCTGTCGCCCTTCGGCAAGAAGCACTGCCGATCGAATTCCGGATCGCTCGTGGCGCGGGCGCAGAAGCCGTGATTGGCGAACACCTGCTGATGCGAATCCACGAAGGTCATCTGGTCGGCGGCGGGATCGCGGCACAGCACGCCGCCGCGGCATAGCGCCAGATTCTTCAGTTGCGGCAAAAATTCCTGCTGCACGAAGCCGGCGACGGCGGCGAGCCGCGCCGGATCGGCGTTGAACGACGGATGAATGTCGAAGCCGCCGCGGCCGCCGGGGCAGGGCGCGTCATTGTCGAGTGCCGGATTGGCGTAGGCGGTGTAGACCACGCGCGCCAGCTCGCCGCCGACCAACGGCTTCAAGGCTTCGCGCAGCTTGGCGAAGGATTGCGGCAGCTCGCGCGCCAGCGCCGCGCGGGATTCGTCCACCGAGCCGATCACCCCGGAGCGGCGAAACAGCGTGCGCTCGGTGGAATTGTCGACGATGACGTCGGCGACCAGACCGGAGAAGTTGATGTCGTTGGCGCCGATCGACAGCAGCAGCAGATCAAGGCCGCGGCCGGGCTGCCGCTTCTTCGCAGCGCTCAGCGCCTCGCGCAATTCGGCGAGCTGGGCGGCGACGTTGCTCTGGCAGCTGGCGCCGGATTTGCCCGGCAGGCATTCGCGGGCGCGCTGGCTGCCGAACAGCCCGTCGGGGATGGTGGCGCCGGTGCAGGCCAGCGGCAGATAGGTCACCGCGATGTGCGGATAGCGCGCGGCGAGCCCGATCGCGGTGCGGGTCTGGTAGGAATACAGCGAGCGGTGGCAGGCCGCATTGAACCACAGCGCGCTCTGCCGCTGCCACACCTGCAGCGTTTCCGGCGCCTCGCAGGCCCGGCCGCCTTTGTAGCCGGCGCGGCTCGGCCGGTAGAACTGGCCGGGGCCGCCGAGATAGGAGCGGAAGCAGAAGCCGTCGTCGGAGAGGTTGATCGGGCGGTCCGGATTGCCTTCGCCCGACGCGATGGAATCCCCCAGCCCGGCGATCAGGATGTCGCGCACCAACACTTGGCCGGTGACGTGCTGCGCCGGATCGGCGCCGCTCGACACATCGACGCTGACCGCGGTCGGGCGGCCGTAGCGGGCGCGGAAATTGATCGGCTCGACGCAGTCCTGGGTCGAGGTGCGCGGCGGGCCTTCGCCTTCGTCGAACGACCAGGCGCAGGTGGCGCCGACCGGGATCGCGCCGGACAGCCGCACCGTCACCGGATGCTCGGTCGGCGTCAGATAGCTTTCCTTGACGTTGTCGCGGGTGCAGGGCTCGCTGACCCGGCCGGCGAGGTCGATGCACAGCCGGTTGACGGTGTTGCGGGCCCAGCCGCGGCCGTCGCTCTGTACGCCCAGCGCCTGCTCGGAGGCGAGCACGCTGCCGGCGCGCAGGGTTTCGACGTGGCCGAGGAAATCGCGCTCCTCGCGGAACAGCCGGAATCGGTTGCGCACCTCCCAGCTGATCTGCAGCCCGCCAGCGCCGGCCAGCGGCGCCGGCTGGGCCAGCGGCGCCGGCTGGGCGGCCAGCGGTTGGGCGGCGGACAGCGCCAGCCCGATCAGGATCAGGCCGAGCTTGATGGGGTGACGCAGCGCAATATTTTCGGTCATGGCGCCTTCAACGCCACGGATGGGGCGAAAGTATGGGACATGCGGCGGGAGGCCTGCACGCCGCCGCCTCAGCCCTTGGAGTGCCGTTTGGCGGCCTGCGTCGGCTGCACCGGCGGCGGTAGCCGTTTCGGGATGCCGGGGCGCTGCGCGATCGCGGCGATCGGCGGATGGCCGTGGCCATTGAGCCGTCGCGCCCGCCACGGCTGCACCACATTGAGCCACAATTCGCGGGTGCCCATGATGGTGATCGAGATTCCGAACGGGATCACGAAATACAGCAGCCGGAAGATCACCAGCGTGGCGACCAGTTCCTCGCGGGCGAATTGCGGCAGTGCCAGCAGCATCGCGGCGTCGAACACCCCGAGGCTGCCCGGCGCGTGGCTGGCGAAGCCGAGCAGGGTGGCGAGGATGAACACCACCGCCAGCGAGACGAAATCGATCCCCGGCTGCGCCGGCATCAGAAGATACATCGCCAGCGCGCAGAAGCCGAGATCGACCACGCCGATCAGCACCTGCAGCAGCGTCAGCTTGGCCGACGGCAGCACCACCTTCCAGCCGTTCTGGCCGAGTTCGCGGCGCCGCTTGCCCATCGCGATCCAGGTCAGATAGCCGGCGATGCCGGCGAGGCAGCCGAGCCCGATCAGCCGGTTGACGGATTCCGGCAACAGATCCATCGAGCTCGCCGCCGCCGGATGCCAGGCCATGCCGATGCCGAGCACGAACAGATTGCCGAGCCAGAACGTCAGTCCGGAGATGAAGCAGATCTTGGCGACGTCGATCGCGGTGAGGCCGTAGTCGGAATAGATCCGGAACCGGATCGCGCCGCCGGTGAACACCGTGGCGCCGATGTTGTGGCCGATGGTGTAGGAGGTGAAGCCGGTCAGCGCGGCGATGCGATAGGGGATGTGGCGCTTGCCGATGGTTCGCAGCGCGAAGAAATCATAAAACGTCAGCGTGCAGAACGCGCCGATCACGCACAACGCCGCGAGTGCGATCTGACCGGAGGATTTCGCGGTCAACGCAACAAGTATGACGCCGCTGTCGACGCCCTTCAGCGTCTTGACCAGCGAGTGGATCGCGAAACCGATGATGAGGAGACTTGCAACGATCCCGAGCCGCTTCCAGCCCACTCGCTCCTTGAAACCACGCCGCAGCGCGGTCAACACTCGATGCATTCATCCTCCGGGCGGGGCAACGCGTTGAACGCCGATCGAGGTGAAAACAGGCGAGCGGCTGCCAAACAACACATACGCGCAATTCCTTAAGGCAAAAACGGCTCGCTGCGCAATCGGCGCCGCCGAAACGACGCCGCCTATCCATGCGAGCGTCACCAGCAAATGCCCTTGATATAGCGCAAACCATATCGGCAATGCGACACGCGAACGCGGCGTTTCGCCGCTTCCACCATATAGGGGCGTCGTCGCCGGCGCCATCGGCGCGGTCCCGGTCGATTTGGTCGCAGCAGGGAACGGAGCCCAGCCTCGCCGGTTAACACAGGTCTCCACAACGAACATCCAGCGGGAACGCACATGCTGCGGATGTTGCAACCATGAGGAACCGCGAGATGGGACTTTTTACCAAAGACATCAAGACCATGGATGACCTGTTCGTGCATCAGCTGCAGGACATCTATTACGCCGAGAAACAGCTCGTGAAGGCGATTCCGAAGATGGCCGACAAGGCCACCGACGCGACCCTGAAGCAGGGCTTCATGACCCATCTCGCCGAGACCAAAGTTCACGTGCAGCGCCTGGAACAGGTGTTCGAAATGCACGGCGCCGCGGTGAAGGCGGTGGATTGTCCCGCGATCGACGGCATCATCGAAGAAGCCGAGGAAGTGGCCGGCGAGGTCGACGACAAGTCGGTGCTCGACGCCGCATTGATCAACGCCGCGCAGGCCGTCGAGCACTACGAGATCACCCGCTACGGCAGCCTGGTCGCCTGGGCCAAGCAGCTCGGCCGCAACGATTGCGCCGCGGTGCTGCAGAAGACCCTCGACGAGGAAAAGGCCACCGACAAGAAGCTGACCACCTTGGCCGAGAGCAAGATCAACCTGCGCGCCGCCGGCTGATTTTCTGAGCCGGGCGTTTTGCGCAAACCCCGTCGCGCCGCGCTGGACAGCCCAGCGCGGCGTTTTGCTGCGTGCACGGCTCTCAGGCTTTGCTGAGCGCGAAGTGCACGCCGCAGAACGCCATCACCGCGCCGAGGCCGAGTGCCGCGAGCCCCGCCAGCACGCCGTTGACGGTCGGGATCGCACTCGGCTCCGAGGCGGCCTGGCCCGCCGCCGCCAGCACCAGCACGCCGACCGCGATCAGGAACTGGCGCATCCTGGGCGGGATCTCGCCCGACACCGCGCTGTGCATCAGCACCGCGGTGAAGTAACCGCCGGCGAAACCCGCGGTGGCGATCAGCCACCACGCCAGCGCGGCGCCGGCCGGCATGAAGTCGTTGATGTCGGAGCGCCACAGCCCGGAGAGGTCGAGCCCGAAGCGCTGGCCGATCATGTGCAGCGCCAGCGCCAGCAACACACCGGAAATCAGCGCCGCGGCGAAGATCAGCCGGCGCGGGAAGTAAGCGGTCTCGGGCATCGAGGTCTCGCGCTCTGGGTCTCGCGCCGCGCCTGCCGCGCGGCAAGATGCGGGCTTGTCGGACGGCTGCGGTTGTAGGACAAAGCCGCGGGCCAGGCAACGCGGCGCGACGGGGAGGGGCTCGTGTCCCGGGCAAGGAGCCGCGCGCTTCGCGCGGCTCCGCAGAACCGGGACCGTTACGAACAAGGCCGTGGTCCGTAACGGCCCCGGCTCTCGGCGCACCACGTCGCAAGCGACGTGATGCGCTCTCGTCCGGGGCACGGTGTTGGTTATGGTCTGCTATTCGATCGAGGAAACCCTGTGACCCAACCGGCAGCCGCCACGCCAGCCACGCCCGGCACGCGCTACGCCTACCGCGCCTCGCTGATCGGCGGCGGCCAGAGTTTCGAACTCGCCGACGACGGCCTGGTGTGGAGCATCGGCGGCAAGTCGGGGCTGTGGCGCTACGACACCATCGCCAGCGTGCGGCTGAGCTATCGGCCGGTGTCGATGCAGTCGCGGCGGTTTCGCGCCGACATCGAATATGGCAGCGGCGAGCGGATCCGCATCCTGTCGACCTCGTGGCAGACCGTGGCGCTGATGGCGCCGCAGGACGTCGACTACCGCGCCTTCGTCACGCTGCTGCACCAGCGGATGCAACAGGCCGGCAGCCGCGCCGCGCTGATCGGCGGCTTGAAGCCGTGGATCTACAACATCGGCCTGGTGGTGCTCGCGCTGCTCGGCGTGGCGATGGCCGGCCTGTTGGCGCGCGCGGTGGCGACCGGCGAATGGGCCGGCATCGTCTTCATCCTCGGCTTCGCCGCGTTGTTCGGCTGGCAGATCGGCGGCTTCATCCGCCGCAACAAGCCGCGCAACTACACGTTCGAGGATTTGCCGAAGGAGCTGATACCGTAATGGCCGTTGCCCCGGGGGCATTCGACGACTGCGCTGATGCGCTTGAATAGTCCCGGGCCGTCATCCCGGGCATGAGCAGCGAAGCTGCGAGTGAACCCGGGATCCAGTAATCACCGCCCTAGGATACTGGATTCCGGACTTGCTCGTTCTGACGAACTCGCAATCCGGAATGACGACCGTATTTGGCTCGGCTTCTTTGAGCCCAACCGAAAAACTGCCTCAGTGCCGCACCACCAGCACCGAGCAGGTGGCGTAGCGCACCACGTGGCCGGCGTTGGAGCCCAAGAAGTAGGTGCGCATCGCCGGGCGGTGCGAGGTCATCACGATCAGGTCGGCGCCCACCGAAGTCGCCTCGTCCAGCACCTCGTGATAGACGCCGCCCTGCCGCACCACGGTGGAAATCTTCGCAGCATCGATGCCGGATTCCTTGGCGATGATGGCGAGCGCCTGTTCGGAGGATTGCCGCTGCTGGATGTCGAAATCCGCCGGCACGTATTCGGCCAGCATCACCGGGGTCATCTGCAGCACGTTGATCAGCCGCACGGTGGCGTCGTAGGTTTTGGCGAGCGTCGCTGCGGTATCCAGCGCGGGCTTGGTCAGGTCGGTGTCGGACAGGTCGATCGGCACCAGAATGGATTTGAACATCTCCGCCTCCATGGCCGGGATCGCGCAACCGGCGCGATCCCGCACCGCGGTGTATCACAGCCTGGCCGGAAATTCCTTGATCGGGACGGCAGCGCTCAAACTTGAAAATCAGCCGTTCAACGGCCCCGGACGCAGTGCAGCGCGCCGCTTAGGCGGCGTGGTGCGCTGCAGATCCGGGCCGTTACGGAGGCAGTCTTTGCAACGGTCCCGGGTCTGCGGAGCAGCGCCAAGGGCGCTGCGTCCTCGCCCGGGACCCGATGCCGCAAGCGTCAGCACCTCAATGGCCGTGCGGTGCCTTCAACAGCTTCGGCGTCATGTATTGGCAGAGCCGGCCGCCGCCGAACGCGACGTCGTCCCACTTCTTGACGGCGAAATCGATCACCGCCACCGCGGCGGTCGGCATGTTGCCGGGCAGCGGCTTGTGCTCGCTGCCGCCATTGCTGCAGCTCAAGCCCAGCGCCAGTTCGTGCAGCCCGGGATTATGCCCGATCAGCAGCACCATATGCGGATGGCTGGGGGCCTGGCGCAGCAGGGCGAGCATCGTGGCCGGGCTCGCCGAATACAGCTCGTCGAGATGCACGGCGCGCGGCTGGGTGGCGTCGGCCGGGATCTGGTCGGCGACGATCGCCCAGGTCTGCTGCGCGCGCACCGCGCGCGACACCATCGCGAGCTCCGGCAGCAGCTTCTGCGCCACCAGCCAGCCGCCGATCGCGGCGGCGTCCTCGCGGCCGCGGTCGTCGAGCCTCCGGTCGTAGTCCTTGCCGCTCGGCGCGTCGGACTCGGTCTTGGCGTGACGCAGCAGGATCAATCGGCGCATGGCGGTCTCGAAGGTGCGGGAAACGTCATTTCAGACCTGCGGATTAATCGAGAAGCGGGCACAGGACAAGGTGACAAGGCGTCGGCGGGTCCGTAAGTAAATCGGATGACCAGCGAGACCGCGACCGTTCCCGGCCCGATCGATGCGCAGGCCGCCGCCCCGGCCGCCGAAGAGCTGACGCTCCCGGATCTGCCGCCGCGGCCGCGGCTCGGCCTCGATCTCGACGTCGACGTCTGCGTGATCGGCGCCGGCCTCGCCGGGCTGACGGTGGCGCGCGAGGCGGCGCTGGGCGGACTCAGCGTCGCCGTGCTGGAAGGCCGCCAGGTCGGCTGGAACGCCTCGGGGCATCAGCTCGGCACGGTGATGCCGGGGTTCGGCCATCCGATCGGCGAACTGATCGCGCGGATCGGCTTCGAGCCGACCCGCGAATTGTGGGCGCTGTCGAAGGACGGCGCCGACTATGTCCGCGCCACCGCGGCGCAGATCCTCGGGCTGCCGCTGACCGAGGGCGCGCTCGAGGTCTCCAATGTGGAGATCGGCGACAAGCTGATCAGCCGGCTGCAGATGCTCGGCGAGGATTTCGGCACCGAGGTGCAGGGCTGGCAGGTCGACCAGGTGCGCCAGGTGCTGCAGACCAAGCGCTATTTCCACGCGGTGCACTACCCGACCGCGTTCCAGCTCGACGGCCGGCGCTATCTGCGCGGGCTCGCCGACCTCGCGGTCGAAGCCGGCGCCCGGATCTACGAGGACACCCCGGCGATCAGCATCGATCCGGCCGGCATCCGCAAGCGCATCTTCACGCCGCAGGCGCGGTTGCGCGCCTCGCATATCGTGCTGGCCGGCAACGTCCATCTCGGCGCGCCGCTGCAGCGGCTGTCCGATACGCTGCTGCCGATCTGGCGCTATGCGGCGCTGACCGCGCCGCTCGGCGCCAAGCTCGCCGCGGCGATCAGCTTTGCCGGCTCGGTGGCCGACACCGACAGCATCGATCACTACCGTATCGTCGGCGGCGACCGGCTGCTGTGGTCGAACCCGGAGACCACCTTCGCGGTCGACCCGGCGCGCTTCAAGGGCACCATCGCGCGACGCATCCGCAGCGTGTTCCCGCAGCTCGGCGAGGTGGCGATCGACCGCGTCTGGAGCGGCACGGTGGGGCTCACCGTGCACGGCATGCCACAGATCGGGCAATTGCGCCCCGGGCTGTGGGTGGCGAGCGGCTTCGGCCGCCAGGGCCTCAACACCACCGCGATGGCCGGGCAACTGATCGCCCAGGGCCTATTGACCGGCGACGAGCGCTGGAAGGCGTTCTCGCCGTTCGAACTGGTGTGGGCGGGCGGCCGGATCGGCCGCGTCGCCGGGCAATTGATCGGCGACGCGGTGCGCGGCAATGCCGCGGTGCAGGGCGTTTTGGCGCGGCGCCGCGAGCGGGCGCGGGCGCGGGCGTTGCTCAACGAGGTCCGCCGCCAGATGGCCCGCAGCGCCGCGCTGAAGGCGCGCCAGGAACCGCGGCTGCCGGACGGCGGCGGCGGGCCGGGGTAGGCTACGCTGCGAACTCAGCGGCGAAAGTGACGGCAGCGGCGCGGCATCGGCCCCTCGCCCCGCTTGCGGGGAGAGGGTGGCGTGACACGCGTAGCGTGTCGCGCCGGGTGAGGGGGCGCCGCGTTATGCCGAGACGCCCCCTCACCCGACCCGGCTTCGCTCGCGCTCCGCCGGGTCGACCTCTCCCCGCACGCGGGGAGAGGTGAAGCCGTGCACGCGGCGGAGCACCATGCTTCTCGCGACAATGTGAGCGCCGGGCGGTGAGGCGCGTGTAACGTTGGCGGTTCGGCGACGTATCTGCAGCAAGGGCCGCGCGGCGCCGCCGCGGCGACCCCCTTGCGAAACGGAGACATCATGATGGACCGGCGTTTATTGCTGGCTTCGGTGGCCGGCCTGGCCGCGCTGTTCGGGTTCCGCTGGCTGCGCGGCGACGAGGCGCGCGCCGCGGAAAAATTCGAGATCGAAAAGACCCCGGAGCAGTGGAAGCAGCAGCTCACCCCGATGCAGTACCATATCCTGCGCGAGGAGGGCACCGAGCGCCCGGGCTCCAGCCCGCTCTTGAAGGAACACCGCAAGGGCACCTTCGCCTGCGCCGGCTGCGACCTGCCGCTGTTCGCCTCCGAGACCAAGTTCGAAAGCGGCACCGGCTGGCCGAGCTTCTATCAACCGCTCCCGAATGCGGTCGGCGAGCGCAAGGATTCTACGCTGGGCATGACGCGGACCGAGATCCATTGCCGGCGCTGCGGCGGCCATCTCGGCCACGTGTTCGACGACGGCCCGAAGCCGACCGGCCTGCGCTACTGCATGGACGGCTTTGCACTGGTGTTCCACCCGGCGACGCCGAGCGCGAGCTGAGACGAATAGACCGGGCGCCGGGTCAGCGACTGCCAGTGCTCGGTGGCCTGCACCGCCAGGCTCCACAGCCGGTCCGCCGGCTGGCCGCGGTGCAGCGCCTTGGCATAGCCGCACACCGCCATGAAGGCGGCCGACCGCGCCTCGTCGACCTCGAGCGGATGCCGGCAGCCGTCGCCGCCGACCAGACGGGTCAGCCGCTTCAGCATCGGCAACGCGGTCTGCGGCGCCTCGCGGGCCGCCTGCCGCAGGCACGACAACACCTGTTGCGCGATCTCGAACTCACTCATGACGGCTCGCTCCGGTCGGACGACGACTGCAATGTCACGCTTTTCGGGGCGACGCCGTGATTTCGCTCAAACAAACGCGCAATTTGCCGCCGCCCTTCGACCCAGGTTCCAGCGCCGCAGCAGGGCGAGGCGACCCGGTTATCCCGGCAAATATTACCCGGCTCGGCAATTCCGGACCTGTGCCTGGCCCCCCGGCGGATTTGTAACACTCTGAAACAACTCGGAAAGACGAGTTGGCACGGGCCTTGCGACGTCTGCTTTCGATGCGGCCCCCCCTTCGGGCATGACCGGCGGCCGCCCGGATCGAAGTTGGAGACGATGTAATGGGTATCTTCGGCGCTCTCACCACCTCCGTTGCGGGGCTCAGGACCCAGTCCTATGCGCTGGAGAACATTTCCGGCAACATCGCCAATTCGCAGACCACCGCCTTCAAGCGGATCGACACCTCGTTCCTCGACCTGATCCCGCAGACCGGCAACGACCAGCAGCTCGCCGGCTCGGTCACCGCGAAATCGCGCAGCACCAACACCATCCAGGGCTCGGTGCAATCGGCCGCGGTCTCGACCTATATGGCGATCAACGGCGACGGCTTTTTCGCGGTGCAGAAGCCGGGCTCGTTCTCCGACAACAACCCGATCTTCACCGGCGTCAACAACTACACAAGGCGCGGCGACTTCTCGCTCGACAAGAACGGCTATCTGGTCAACGGCGCCGGCTACTATCTGCAAGGCGTGTCGATCGACCCCAGCACCGGCAACCCGTCCGGCGGCGCGCCGGCGATCCTGAAATTCCAGAACGACTTCCTGCCGTCGCAGCAGACCACCAAGATCAGCTACCGCGCCAACCTGGCGAGCTACCCGTTGACCACCAAGCACGACACCTCGGTGCCGGGCTCGGAATTGCTGCGGCCGGCGGATTTCACCGTCAACCCGCAGGTCAACGGCACCCAGCCGCCGCCGTTCGGCGACAACACCAAGACCGGCTTGCAGGTCAACAACAAGACCGGCGTGGCGATCACCGGCGCCACCACGTTGAGCGGCGCCTCGGCGACCGACTCGCTCGGCGTCAACTTCGCGGTCGGCGACATCGTCAAGGTCAACGGCACCGATCTCATCGTGACGGCGTCGGGCGGCGTCAATGACGGCACCCACATCCCGGTCGACAGCTCGATCACCACGCTGCTCGGCAAGATCGATGCGCTGACCGGCAACACCGGCACGCCGTCCACCGTCACCAACGGCGCGATCGTGCTGCACACCGGCGCCGCGGCCGACCTGTCGCTGGTCTCGACCAGCGCCGGCTTCGCTTCGCTCGGCCTCACCAGCCCGGTCACCGTGGTGCGCACCGGCGGCGGCTCGGTCGGCACCGGCAAGGTGATCGGCAGCGACAACCAGACCTTCCTCGACGAGTCGATCTCCGGCGGCGCCACCACCGCCTATGACGGCAACGGCGCGCCGGTGAACGTGCAGCTGCGCTGGGCCAAGACCGACTCCGCGTCGCTCGGCACCGGCCACAACGACACCTGGAACCTGTTCTATCAGACCAATCCCGCGGCCACCGGCACCAACACCAGCTGGGTCAACGTCGGCACCAATTTCACCTTCGGCTCGAACGGCGAAATGAACCCGGTGATCGGCGCCATCACGCTGACCGACCTGACGGTGAGCGGCGTCTCGCTCGGCAACGTCACGATGTCGTTCGGCACCGGCGGCCTGACCCAGTTCGCCGACACCAACGGCAACGTCCAGGTCAACCAGCTGCAGCAGGACGGCTACGCCGCCGGGCAGTTGACCAGCGTCTCGGTGAGCAACGAGGGCCGCGTGGTCGGCGCCTATTCCAACGGCCGCAACATCGACCTCGCGGAAGTCAGCATCGCCACCTTCAACGGCGCCAACTTCCTCAAACGCCTCGACGGCGGCGCGTTCGAGGTCACCAACGAATCCGGCGCGGCGCTGTTCGGCAAGGGCGGCAGCATCTCCGGCTCGTCGCTGGAGGCCTCCAACACCGACATCGCCGACGAATTCACCAAGCTGATCGTCACCCAGCAGGCCTATTCGGCCAACACCAAGGTGATCACCACGGCCAATACCATGGTCTCGGACCTGTTGAACGTGATCCGCTAAGGCGCGGCGGTCGATTTTTGAACGGTAGTCAGTCATGAGTCTCGGTGACGCACTCTCCATCGCAATGGCCGGGCTTCGCGCCAATCAGGCGGCGATGTCGCTGGTGTCGTCGAATGTCGCCAACGCGGAAACGCCGGGCTACGTCCGCAAGACCGTCGACCAGGTCACCACCAACACCGGCTCGACGGGGTCGGGCGTCAACATCAACGGCATCAACCGCGAGCTCGACGAGTTCGTGCAGACCCAGCTGCGCACCGAGACCTCGGGCGCCGGCTACGCGTCGCTGAAGTCGGACTTCCTGCAGCAGCTGCAGGGCCTGTACGGCAACCCGGATTCCTCGGGCACCCTGGAGGACAGTTTCAACGCGCTGACCGCGGCGGTACAAGCGCTCGGCACCAGTCCGGACAGCCAGTCGGCGCGGATCGGCGTCATCAACGCGGCGCAGACCATCGCCGGCCAGCTCAACGCGATGTCGAACGGCATCCAGACGCTGCGCGGCGCCGCCGAAACCGGCATCAAGGACGCGGTCGCCAACGCCAACACGTTGATGAAGCAGATCGCCGACATCAACAACAAGCTGCAGACCAATCCGCTCGGCGGCACCTCGACGGATTCCTCGACCGCGGCCTTGCTCGACCAGCGCGACCGCTACGTCACCCAGCTGTCGCAGCTGATGGACATCCGCGTCACCACCAACAGCGTCAACCAGATCACGGTGTTCACCGGCGCCGGCGTGCAGCTGGTCGGCAACGAGGCGGCGACGCTGTCGTTCAACGCCCAGGGCACGGTGACGCCGAGCACCACCTGGAATTCGCAGTCCTCGCTGAGCTCGCTCGGCTCGATCAAGGTCAGCTACTCCAACGGCGGCTCGATCGATCTCACCTCGACGATCAAGTCCGGCGAGATCGCCGCCTATGTGGAGGCTCGCGACAAGACCCTGGTCGAGGCGCAGAACCAGATCGATCAGTTCGCCGCGACGCTGGCGAGCTCGTTGTCCGACAAGACCACCGCCGGAACCCCGGTGACGGTCGGGACGCAAGCGGGACAGACCATCGACACCGCCGGCATGATGACCGGCAACGTGATGCACGTCACGGTGACCGACGCCACCACCGGCACCCAGCGCAACATCTCGATCGTGCGGGTCGACGATCCGTCGGTGCTGCCGCTGCCGAATTCCGCCACCAACGATCCCAACGACGTCGTGGTGGGGATCGACTTCTCGCAGCCCGGCACGGTGATCGCGCAGCTCAACGCCGCGCTGAACCCGTCGAACCTGTATTTCACCGGCACGAGCAGTTCGATCAACGTGCTCAACAATCCGGGCTTCTCCACCGTCACCGCGGCGTCGGTGACCACCACGCTGTCGCCGACCAACCTGACCAGCGGCGGGCCGGAAGTGGCGCTGTTCACCGACAACGGCGCCGCCTACAGCGGCGCGATCGGCGGCTCGGGCAGTCAGATCACCGGACTGGCGCAGCGGCTCAGCGTCAACAACGGTCTGGTTGCCGATCCGTCGCGGCTCGTGGTGTTCAGCACCTCGCCGTTGACCGCGTCCGGCGACAGCACCCGCGCCGATTTCATCACCAGGCAGCTCACCAAATCGACCTACAGCTATTCGCCGCAGACCGGGGTCGGCTCCTCCAGCGCGCCGTTCAAGGGCACGCTGCTGAGCTACATGCAGCAATTCACCGCGCAGCAGGGCGCCGCGGCGCAATCCGCCGCCCAGGTCGCCGACGGCCAGACCGTGGTGCTGAATACCTTGGAGAAGAAATTCTCCGACGTCTCGGGCGTCAACATGGACGAGGAGATGGCGCATCTGTTGTCGCTGCAGAACGCTTACTCCGCCAATGCGCGGGTGATGTCGACGGTGAACCAGATGTATCAGACCCTGATGCAGGCTTTTTGAGGTAGACCATGTCAATCGATGGCGTCAGCGGACGAACGTCCTACATCGGCTCCGGCATCCTCAATCTGCGCAGTCAGCTGGATTCGCTGACCGAGCAATTGGCCAGCGGCAAGATCGCCACAACTTACGCAGGGCAGGGCTCCGGCCGCAGCCTGGCGCTCGGCATCCGCGCCCAGCTCAACGCCTACAGCAGCTACGCCGACACCGCGACCAATGTGAACACCCGCATCAACGTCGCCAACCTGTCGCTGCAGCGGCTGGTGGCGATCAATTCCGACGTCAAGGGCGCCGCCGTCAGCGCCGGCAGCACCATCGACAACACCGGGCAGACCGCCGGGCAGAAGACCGCCAACCTGGATTTCTTCGACTCGGTCGACATGCTCAACGCGCAGTCCGGCGACCGCTATCTGTTCGGCGGCCGCATCACCGACGCGGCGCCGGTGGCGGCGGCCGATCAGATCCTCAACGGCAATGGTGCGGCGATCGCCGGGCTGAAGCAGGTGATCTCCGAGCGCAAGCTGGCCGATCTCGGCGTCAACGCCAACGGCCGGGTCGGCAGCGCGGTCGGCGTGCTGCCGGCGGCGCCGCCGACCAGCGTGTCGGTCACCGAGGAAGAGCTGACCGCGCCTGCGCCGGCGACGGCGCAGCCGTTCGGCATGAAGGTGTCGGCGGTCTCCACCAACATCGTCGGCGCCACGGTGACGCAGCCCTCGGTGCCGGTGTCGCCGGCGCCCGCGGCGCAAAAGGCGATGTCGGTCGATCTCGGCGCCACGCTGCCGAAGGAGGGCGACACCATCAAGTTCACCTTCAAGATGCCGGACGGCACCTCGGAGGACATCGTGATGACCGCGACCACGACGTTGAAGACGCCGATGGACGCCAACACCTTCCTGATCGGCGCCGACACCGCCGCCACCGCCGCCAACCTCAACACCGAGCTCGGCAAGTCGATGACCCAGCTCGCCAACGGCGCGATGGCCGCGGCCTCGGCGGTGCAGGCCGGGCAGAATTTCTTCGACGATCCGCCGCAGCGGGTCGGCGGCGCGCCGAATTTCGGCGCCTCGACCACGCTGGTCGACGGTTCGGCGGCCGACACCGTGATCTGGTACACCGGCGAGACGGAAGCGCCGCCGCCGGCGCCGGCGGATCCGGCGCGCGGCACCGCGGTGGCGCGGATCGATGACGCCATCACGGTGCGCTACGGCGCCCGCGCCAACGAGCAGGCGCTGCGCACCCAGCTGCAGAACGTCGCGGTGTTCGCCGCGGTGACCACCAACGTCAGCGACGTCAACGCCAACGGCAAGATCGCCGCGCTCAACCAGCGCATCGCGCAGAACCTGGCGGTGATCCCCGGCACCCAGACCATCCAGGACATCCAGGCGGATTTCGCCGGCGCGCAGTCCTCGATCAAGGCCACCACCGACCGCCAGGCGCAGAGCAAGGTGATCTCGCAGACCATGCTGGACTCGATCGAGGGCATCAACAACGACGAGGTCGCCACCAAGATCCTGGCGCTGCAGACCGCGCTGCAGGCCTCGTATCAGACCACCTCGGACCTCTATAAGATGAGCCTGGTCAAGTTCCTGTAGGCCGCTCCGTCATTGCGAGCCAACGCCGCCCGCCGTCGGCCGTCCGGATATTGCTCACTCCCCGCGTCATCCTGAGCCGCATCCTTCGAGGCCCTCGCGAAGACGCTCGGGCGCCTCAGAGCCTGACCGAAAAAGTAGCGCGCAAAACCAGGGGTTTTGTCATTGCGAGCCGAGGGCGGCGCGCAGCGCCGGCCGAACAGCGAAGCAATCCAGGGGCCTCCGCGTAGCCCTGGATTGCTTCGTCAGAAGAGCTCCTCGCAATGACGGATTTAATGCCTGATTCCATTGATCGCTTTTTGAGTCAGACTCTCAGGATGACGGCGCCCGAGATGGGGCGGGCGCCATGCTGAGATCGTTAACCCAACCTCGTAACGACCCGAGTGGCCGGCTGCGCTTGCGCGGCCCCGGCCGCGGCAGGAGGAGGCTTGCCGCCGCCCCGGCAGGCTCGATCTCGTCAGCAAGCCGCTGTTTCACATCAGAAATCGTCTGAAGCCACGGTGCGGCCGGCGGGGTGCGGCCGGGTCGCTATGCACGCCATATGGCAGAACTTCATCGTAAATGTACCCGGGTAGTTTTACGCTTTGTTAGATGTTCGGGGCCAGGGTTCCAGCGCGATCTGAATGATCGTGATTTTAGCTGAACCAGGAAGGTCTCAAGCAAATGTCCGGCATCACACTCTCGTCCTCCGTCCGTCAGAACCTGCTCTCGCTGCAGTCCACCGCGGACCTGCTCGCCACCACCCAGAGCCGCCTCTCCACCGGCAAGAAGGTGAACACGGCGCTCGACAACCCGACCAACTTCTTCACCGCCTCCTCGCTCGACGCCCGGTCCAGCGACATCAACAATCTGTTGGACGGCATCGGCAACGGTGTGCAGATCCTGCAGGCCGCCAACACCGGCATCACCTCATTGCAGAAGTTGGTGGACTCCGCGAAGTCCATCGCCAACCAGGCGCTGCAGACCGTCGCCGGCTATTCCAGCAAGTCCAGCGTCACGACCACGATCGCCGGCGCCACCGCCGACGATCTGCGCGGCACCTCGACCTATTCCAACGGCTCGGCGCAGAGCCTCGGCCTGCAGGACGGTCAAGCCACTCCCGGCGTGATTTCCGGCGCGACCCTGCTCGGCGGTACCGCTGGGACGAACAAGGGGGCGGCAGTTGCGGCTATCGCAACCGACGGTGCTGCCACTTTGCTGAGCGCTCTCGGCGCCAACAAGCCGGTGGCCGGCAACACCCTGACGGTGAATGGCCACACGATCACCTTTGCAAACGGCGACGCGCCGGCCGCGACCACTTTGCCGGCCGGTTCGGGCGTCAACAATCAGCTGGTCACCGACGGCAAGGGTAATTCCACCGTCTATCTGAACAGCGGCAAGCTTCAAGACGTGATGAACGCCATCGATGTTGCGAGCGGCGTGAAGTCGGCGTCGATCGTCGGCGGCGGCGCGACCCTCACGACCAACACCGGTGCTACCGCAGCCTCAGTTGGAGCCGGTGCCGATGCTAACAAGCTGATCTTCAGCACCTCGACTGGCTCCGACCTGTCGATCTCCGGCAACAACACCCTGCTCTCGGCGTTCGGACTGAATTCGGGAGCGACCGGCGTCGGCAGCTTCGCGGCCGACCGAACCGCCGCGACGAGCGCAGGAACCAGCGTCAGCCGCGCCGGCATGGTGCAGGCGGGCTCGACGCTGACCGTGAACGGCAAGACCATCACCTTCGCGGATGCGGCGCTTCCCGCCGATGCGGACTACGGTTCGGGCAAAGTGACCGGCAAGAACGTCATCACCGACGGCAGCGGCAATTCGACCGTCTACCTGCAGGGCGGCACGATGGACGATGTGCTCACCGCCATCGACATCGCCAGCGGCGCCCAGGTTGCTCCGGTCAGCAACGGTGCCGCCACGTTGGCGGTGGCCGCGGGGAGCGAGGCGTCCAAGGTGCTCTCCGGTGGTCAATTGCAGATCAGCTCGGGCCTGGCAGGCGATCTGAAGATCTCCGGCACCGGCAACGCGCTGTCGGCATTGGGTCTGGCCGGCGCCCAGGGAACCGGGACCAGCTTCAACGTGGCCCGCACGGCATCCGCCGGCGGCATCAGCGGCAAGACGCTGTCCTTCGAGTCGTTCAGCGGCGGCACTGCGGTCAACATCACGATCGGCGACGGCACCAACGGCACCGTCAAGTCGCTCAGCGACCTGAATACGGCGCTGAAGGCCAACAACATGCAGGCCTCGATCGACACCACCGGCAAGCTCACGATCTCGGCGGCGAACGACTACGCCTCCTCGACGCTTGGCTCCACGCTGTCGGGCGGCAAGATCGGCGGCACCGCGGCGTCGTTCTTCTCGACGCCGACCGATCCGGTTGCCGACCTGGTTGCGCAGACCACCCGTAGCAATCTGGTCAAGCAGTACAACGACGTCATGGACCAGATCAAAACCACGGCCCAGGACGCTTCGTTCAACGGCGTCAACCTGTTGAACGGTGACGAGTTGAAGCTGGTGTTCAACGAAACCGGCAAGTCCACCCTGAACATCAAGGGTGTCACCTTCGACCCGAATGGCCTCGGCCTGTCGAGCCTGCAGTCCGGCACCGACTTCATCGACAACGCCGCGACCAACAAGACCTTGGCGACCCTGACCACCGCCGCGACCACGCTGCGGTCGCAGGCCTCGGCTTTGGGTTCCAACCTGTCGATCGTGCAGACCCGTCAGGACTTCTCGAAGAGCCTGATCAACGTGCTGCAGACCGGCTCGTCGAACCTGACGCTGGCCGACACCAACGAGGAAGCGGCCAACAGCCAGGCGCTGTCGACCCGCCAGTCGATCGCGGTGTCCGCGCTGTCGTTGGCCAACACCTCGCAGCAGAGCGTGCTTCAGCTGTTGCGCTGATCGCTCTCTCGAGCACCAATCGGAAGACGGCGGGGGCAACCCCGCCGTTTTTTTGTGTTGAGAAACATGGTTGATAGCTGGTTAACGGCGAAAAATGCGGCTCCGGGCGAATCCGAAAACGCCTGCAGCGCAGCGCTAACTTTGTTGTTTTGGGGGTATTTATACTAGGGGTGGTATTTATACCGACAACGGCGGTTCACAGGTACTATTCCTAGCCCCTAAATTAATACCTCGTTACGACGCCCGGACAGAGTGTGCCGCGGCTGATCAAGAAGATCAGTTGTTGCTTATACCAGGAAGGTATTCACCATGTCCGTTATCCTCTCCTCAGCCGTGCGTCAGAACCTGCTCTCGCTGCAGTCCACTGCCGACTTGCTTGCGACCACTCAGAGCCGCCTGTCGACCGGCAAGAAGGTCAACACCGCGCTCGACAACCCGACCAACTTCTTCACCGCCTCCTCCCTCGACAGCCGCGCCAGCGACATCAACAATTTGCTCGATGGCATCGGCAACGGCGTGCAGATCCTGCAGGCCGCCAACACCGGCATCACCTCGCTCAACAAACTCGTTGACTCCGCGAAGTCGATCGCCAACCAGGCGCTGCAGACCGTCTCGGGCTACACCACCAAGTCGAACGTCTCGACCACGATCGCCGGCGCCACCGCCGACGACATCCGCGGCACCACCACCTACGCCAACGCGTTCGCGGTCAGCGGCGTCGTCACCGACGGCACCTCCGGCGGCGCTTCGCCGATCACGACGGCCACCACCCTCGGCGGCGTCGCTGGAGCTCTGGTTGGAACTGCGGCCACCGCGGGCGACGGCTCCACCGCTCTGTCCGGCACCGTCACGCTGGCAGCCGGTGCCACTGCGACCACTCTGTTGGCCGCCGCGGCTCCGAAAGACGGCGACGTTCTGGTCGTCAACGGCAAGTCCATCACCTTCAAGGGCGGGGCGGCTCCCGCGGCGGCCGGCGTTGCGACTGGCTCGGGCGTCAGCGGCAACATCGTCACCGATGGATCCGGTAACTCGCAGATCTATCTGACCGGCGGCACCGTTGCCGACGTTCTCAAGGCCGTCGATCTGGCCAGCGGCGTTGCCAAGACCGTGAATACCGCGGGCGCGGCGACGATCACCGGCTCGACCGCGGCGTTCGCAGCCGGCGTGCTGACGGTCAACTCCTCGACCGGCGCCGACCTCAGCATCACCGGCAAGGCCGATCTGCTCAATGCCCTCGGCCTGACCACCTCGATCGGGTCCGGCAACGTCGGGGTCGGCGTCGCTCGCACCACTGCTGCGACCACCACCTCGAACCTGATCCAAGACGGCTCGACCCTGAATGTGAACGGCAAGACGATCACCTTCTCGAACGCTTACCAGCCGCTTCCGGCGAACGTTCCGTCCGGTTCCGGCATCGAGGCCGGCAGTCATCTGCAGACCGATGGCAAGGGCAACTCGATCGTCTATCTGCAGGGTGCGACCATCGCTGACACGTTGAAAGCGATCGACCTTGCGACCGGCGTGCAGACCGCCACCATTGCCGCCGGCGTCTCGACCCTGGCGACTGCCAGCGGCGTCTCGGCGTCCACCGTGGCGGCGAACGGCACACTGAAGCTCAGCACCGGCACGGTGTCCGACCTCAGCATCGCCGGCGGCGTCGGCAATGCCTTGTCGGCACTCGGTCTCGACGGCCCGACCCACACCAGCAGCACGTTCACTGCGACGCGTGCGGCCGGCGCCGGCGGCATCGACGGCAAGACCCTGACCTTCTCTTCCTTCAACGGCGGAAGCGCGGTCAATGTCACGCTCGGCGATGGCACCAACGGAACCGTCAAGACGCTGGCCCAGCTCAAGACTGCGCTGCAAGCCAACAACCTCGACGCCACCGTGGATGCGTCCGGCAAGCTGACGATCTCGGCGGGCAACGACTACGCGTCTTCGACGCTCGGTTCGGCCCTGTCCGGCGGCGCGATCGGCGGAACCTTGACCACCTCGACCACCTTCACCACCGCGGCGGCGCCGGTTGCCGACACGGTGGCGCAGACCACCCGCGCCAATCTCGTGACGCAGTACAACAACATCCTGAACCAGATCAACACCACGGCGCAGGATGCCTCGTTCAACGGCGTCAACCTGTTGAACGGCGACAACCTCAAGCTGACCTTCAACGAAACCGGCAAGTCGACGCTGAACGTGCAGGGCGTGACCTTCAACGCAGCAGGCCTCGGCCTGTCGAACCTGACCGGCGGCACCGACTTCATCGACAACTCGAACACCAACAAGACCTTGGCAACTCTGACGACCGCCAGCACCGCGCTGCGTTCGCAGGCCTCGGCCTTGGGTTCGAACCTGTCGATCGTGCAGTTGCGTCAGGACTTCTCCAAGAGCCTGATCAACGTGCTGCAGACCGGCGCGTCGAACCTGACGCTGGCCGACACCAACGAGGAAGCGGCCAACAGCCAGGCGCTGTCGACCCGCCAGTCGATCGCGGTGTCAGCCTTGTCGCTGGCCAACACCTCGCAGCAGAGCGTGTTGCAGCTGCTGCGCTAAACGACCCGACCTAACGGACCCATCAGACGACGGCGGCGGGGGAAACCCCGCCGTCTTTTTGCGTTCCGGGCCGGCCGCCGGAATTATTTCGCCGCCCCCCGGGCCGCGGCGGAATCCTTTAAGGGGCTGTTAACCATATCTTAAAACGTCATGGTTAATGATTGGGATAAGTAGGAATGAGGTAGGCCGAGAATCGGCCGCGTTGACCCGGTTGCCACACGCAAAATGTGGTTCGAGGTCCCTCACCAGAAGGCGTCAGGCACTACCGTAAAGCGTCACGGCGAGATTGCGTTCGCCCGGGACGTTCCCATGCGTCGCTCGACCTGAAGGTCGGCCTCCAGCACGGAACAGGAAGGTTACACTATGTCAAACGTCGTTCTCTCGGCATCAGTTCGTCAGAACCTGCTCTCGCTCCAATCGACGGCGGACCTCCTGTCAACCACGCAGAACCGGCTTGCCAGCGGCAAGAAGGTCAACACGGCGCTCGACAATCCGACCAATTTCTTCACCGCGGCGGGGCTCGACAGCCGCGCCTCCGACATCAACAATCTGTTGGACGGCATCGGCAACGGCGTGCAGATCCTGCAGGCCGCCAACACCGGCATCACCTCGTTGCAAAAGCTGATCGACACCGCGAAGTCGATCGCCAACCAGGCGCTGCAGTCCAACGTCGGCTATTCCACCAAATCCAACGTCTCGACCCAAATCACCGGCGCGACCCCGGACGATCTGCGCGGCACCACCAGCTACACCAGCGCCAATGCGGTCTCCAAGGTGGTGGTCGATGGCACGGCGGGCGGCGCTCACCCGATTACGTCAACGACGACGCTCGGCGCCACCTCGACCTCGCTGGCGGGTGTTGCGGCCCCGAACGGCGCCGGCACCGCCGCCTCACTGGCGCCGGGCCTGACGCTGATCGGGACGCCTGGTGCCACGACCATCCAGGGCAGCTCGGCGCCGGTCGATGGCGACACCCTGATGGTCAACGGCAAGACCATCACCTTCCGCGCCGGAACCGCGCAAACCGCGGTGCTGCCCGCGGGGTCCGGAATCAACAACGCGGGTGCCGGAAATCTGATCACCGACGGCAACGGCAATACCACGGTCTATCTCGGATCGACCGGCACGCCGAAGGCGACCGTCCAGGATCTCACCGACGCGATCGATCTGGCGAGCGGCGTCAAGAAAGCGCTGATCAGCAACGGCCAGGCGGCGGTCTCGCACTCCTCCGGCACCGACGCCGGGATCATCGGCGGCGTTCTCACGCTCACCACCGGCACCGGTTCGGATCTCAGCATCACCGGCCACGCCGATCTGCTCAACGGCCTTGGTTTGACGAGTTCGCTGGGCTCCGGGGACGTCACCGTCACCCAGCCGCGCCAGATTACGGCGGGTTCGCTCGGCACCCTGATCGAAGACGGCTCGACCTTGAACGTCAACGGCAAGACCATCACCTTCAAGAACAGCGCGCCGCCGCTCGCCGCCAATGTGGCGAGCGGGTCCGGCGTGCTCAACGGCGTCGTCGCCGACGCCAACGGCAATTCCACCGTCTATCTGCAGGGTGGGACGATGGCCGATGTGCTGACCGCGATCGACATCGCCACCGGCGCGCAGGGCAAGAGCATTTCGGCCGGCGGCGCGCTGTCGCTGACCCCCGGTACCGGGGTCGCGTCCCAGGTCGTCGCCGGGGCGCTGAAGATCTCCACCGGCACCAGCTCCGACCTCACGATCTCCGCCACCGGCAACGCGCTGGTGGCGCTCGGGCTGGCCGGCAACACCGGCACCAACACCACCTTTACGGCGACGCGCTCGGCCGGCATCGGTGGCGTCAGCGGCAAGACCTTGAGCTTCAGCTCGTTCAAGGGCGGCACCCCGGTCAACGTCACCTTCGGCGACGGCACCAACGGCACCGTCAAGACCCTGGCGCAGCTCAACGTGGCTCTGAAAGCCAACAATATGAGCGCCTCGCTCGACGCCACCGGAACATTGGTGATCGCCGCCGGCAACGACTACGCGTCATCGACGCTGGGCTCGACGCTCGACGGCGGCGCGATCGGCGGCACGATTACCTCGGCGCTGACTTTCACCGTGCCGAATCCGCCGGTCGAAGATCTCACCTCGCAGGCGGCCCGCGCCAACCTGGTTCGGCAGTACAACAACGTGATTGAGCAGATCACCACCACCTCGCAGGACGCCTCGTTCAACGGCGTCAATCTTCTCGCCGGCGACACCCTGAAGCTGGTGTTCAACGAAACCGGAAAATCCACCCTCAACATCGTCGGCACGGCGCTGACCCCGGCCGGGCTCGGCGTGCCGACGCTGACCATCGGCACCGATTTCATCGACAACGCCGCGACCAACAAGACCATGGCCGCGCTCAACGTCGCCTCCACCACGCTGCGCTCGCAGGCCTCCTCGCTCGGCTCCAACCTGTCGATCGTGCAGATCCGCCAGGAGTTCGCCAAGAACCTGATCAACGTGCTGCAGACCGGCTCGTCCAACCTGACGCTGGCCGACACCAACGAAGAGGCCGCCAACAGCCAGGCGCTGTCGACCCGGCAGTCGATCGCCGTCTCGGCGCTGGCCTTGGCCAACCAGTCGCAGCAGAGCGTGCTGAAGCTGCTGCAATAACCGCGATTTCGCCACGCTCGACGACGAAAGCGGCGCGGGCAACCACGCCGCTTTCGTCGTTTGAGGGGGCGGGAGCCCTCGGGTAAGCTTCGCTCGCGGCAACTGTCGTCAGTTGCGACAGTTCTATATGCTGGGTGGATGGCAGAGGTCCGCGCAGCATGTGATTCGGGCCGCCGGGGCCGTCGGCGTTTTGACGGCCGCAGCACGCACCCAGAAGGAGAGTGGTATGCCTTTGCGAGTTGAGCTGAAGCCGTTCGAGCGGATCATCATCGGTCAAAGCGTCATCACCAATTCGGATTCCCGAACCGCGTTTCTGATCGACGGCGACGCGCCGATTTTGCGCGAGAAGGATATTCTCACATCGGAGACCGCCAACACGCCGGCCAAGCGCATCTATCTGTGCGTGCAGATGATGTATCTGGAGAACGACATTCCGGCGTATCAGGATCTCTATCTCGGCTTCATCAAGGAATTGATCGAAGCTGTGCCGAGTTTTAGGGAGCAGATCGAGGCCGCGAGTAATCTAATTTTAAGCGGCAATCTTTACAAAGCTCTCAGGGAATTGCGGTCGCTGATCAAGCGTGAAGAAGAATTGTTGAGGTCGTAAATGTCTGTCGGTGCCCAGGCCTATGCTCGCACAGCGCAGCAGATCGCATCTCCCCGGGACATCGAAGCGCAGGCCCTGCTCAAGGCGGCCCGACAGCTGCAGGACGCCGTCACCAATTGGAACGAGTCGGATTCCGGGCTCTCGGCCGCGCTGATCTTCAACCGCAAGCTCTGGTCGATCTTCGTCAGCGATGCGTTGAGCGACGCCAACCCGGAAGCCATCGCGATCCGGCAGAACATCGCCAATATCGGCATCTTCGTGCTGACGCATTGCGCCGCGCTGCAGCTCAAGCCGGAGCGCGAACGGCTGCAGGTGCTGATCGACATCAACCGCAACATCGCCACCGGGCTCAGCGGCCGGGCGTAAATCCCAGGCGATGCGCCGCGCCGCGTCGTTCAAAGCGCTCGGCAAAATCCACCCACGACAAAGCGCCGCGCGGCAGCAGCCGGCGGGCATCGCAACGAACTGCGGCAGGCCGTTGCGCTAGGCCGTGCGGTCGGTCGGCAGGGTCTTTTGGTCGAGCTTGGCGTTGTCCTGCGCGCGGATATAGGCCCGCGCCCGCAACCGCGACGCTTCCGGATACTGATTGACGACGAGATTGGTGGTGGTGTCGACGGTGACATAGACCACCTGCGCGGCGGCGCGATCGACGATCACCTGATGCGCGACCTGGTCGGTTGCGGCCATCAGATCGTAGCTCGCCGACGACGTCGTCGCCGATGATTTGTCCGATGCCGCGACGCTCTTCTCGGTTGGTAGTTCGGTCGCTACAGCCGTCCGCGCCGCTTCGGGCGCGGGTCGAATGAACTGTGCCGCGACCGGCGACCCAACCGGCTTGATGTTGAAATCGGCTCCCATGGCAGCCTCCTGGCCTCCACAAAGTCTAATCCCAACCCGTCCCAGCATGGACGATGCGCCGAATGTCTAAATTCGTAGCTACGTAACGCGTGATGATTTGATTCAAATGCCAATGGCTGATGCGGCCGGCGCGACCCGCGCCGCCGACCGTGCCGGTTCGCCGCGTGCATTGCGATGGCGAACTCGATCGCGCGCATCAATGCTGGGGAATCTACGGGGTTGCAAGCGGAGTCTGCGGCGAAACACCCGCCGCTGCGCGGCATGGTTTTCGCAATTCTTCCGGATTGCCGACGGATTGAGTCGATCGAAGCAGAAATATGCGGGCGGTTTTGCGAGCAGATATTTCTCTGCGGCAGCGTGCCATCGCGCGCGCGGCACGGGCCGGCGCCGCGACCACAAGCGCTCAACCCGTCATTGCGAGGAGCTCTTGCGACCAAGCAATCCAGGGGCTCCGGGCTCGGCGCTTCTGGATTGCTTCGCTGTTCGGCCGGCGCTGCGCGCCGTCCTCGGCTCGCGATGACGCCGCGGCTGCTTTGAATGTGACCGCGCGCGGTACGGCCCCTGGTGAGGCGCCGCGTGCGGCCGCAAAGCGCCGCCGGGCGCCGCGTTACATCGAGCGGCTGATCGCGATCGGCGTCATGTTGCGCGGGCCGGGGGCGGCGCGCTGGCCGCTCGCGGTGTAGGTGTTGGGGATGTTGCGGCGCTGCATCTGCGCGTTGACGCCGCGCACGATGCCCTCGGAGACCGCGTGCGCGGTCGCCAGCACCGTGAGGTTGACCTGCAGCATGGCGCGGAACACCTCGTGATGGCGGTGCAGCGCGGCGAGCAAGTCGGGCGTGGTCAGCGCGAAATATTGCTGGCTGGCCTTCACCCGCAGGATGGTGCTGACATAGCGCCGCGACAGCTCGGTCTTGCTCGGCTCGAGCTGGATCGCCTCGCCGACCTGGCCGGCGCGCACCAGCTCGGTTTCCTTTTCGATCACCCCGAGCAGGTTGGTCATCACGTCCATCAGGCCTTCGGCCAGTTGCCGCGCCTCGGCGGCGGTGGAAATCGGCGGCAACGCCGACGGCGCCGGCATGGATTGAGCTCGCTGCTGCTGCATGATGCGTCCTTTGCGCTTAGCTGGCGCGGCTGGCTTGCTGAAGAATGAGCTGGCGGAACACGTCGGCGGAAACCCCGACGCCGCCGGCCTTGGCGAAAGATTTGGAATATTGGTCGGTCAGCATCGAGCGCCACACGCCGGTGCCGACGGTGTCGCCGAACGGGCCTTCGCCCTTCACGCTGCTGGTCATCTGCGAAAACATCGAATTCAGGAACATCGCCTCGAAATCGGTGGCCTGGGTCTGCGCCTTGGCCTGCATCTGCGGCGACACCTTCTTCAGCGCCTCGGCGAGCTGGATGTCGGGGCGGCCGTTGATGGTCGGCATCGCGGCGGCGGAGTAACCGTGGGCGGCGCTGGCGATCATCACATCACCTCGATGTCGGCCTGGATCGCGCCGGCGGCCTTGATCGCCTGCAGGATGCCGATCAGGTCGCGCGGGCCGATGCCGAGCCCGTTGAGGCCGTCGACCAGCTGCTGCAGCGAGACGCCGTCCTTGACCAGCGCCAGCTTCTTGCCATCCTCGGTGACGCCGATCTTGGTATTGGGCGTCACCACGGTGCGGCCGCGCGCCAGCGGATTGGGCTGGCTGACCTGCGGACTTTCGGAAATCGTCACGGTGAGGTTGCCCTGCGCCACCGCCACGGTGGCGACGCGGACGTCGCGGCCCATGACGATGATACCGCTGCGCTCGTCGATCACGATCTTGGCGGCGAGATCCGGCTCGACCTGCAACTGCTCGATCTCGGTCAGGAAGGCGACCACGTTGCCCTTGAACTCGGCCGGAATGCTGAGCTGCACCGTCGACGGATCGATCGGCTCAGCGCTCTTGGCGCCGACGAAATCGTTGATCGCCGCGGCGATCCGCTTGGCGGTGGTGAAGTCGGGATTGCGCAACGCCAGCCGGGCGTTGGGCAGCCGGTTCAGCGCGAATTCGATCTCGCGCTCGATGATGGCGCCGTTGGCGATCCGCCCGACCGTCGGCACGCCGCGGGTGATGCTGGCGGCCGCCCCCTCGGCCTGGAAGCCGTTGATCGCGACCGAGCCCTGGGCGACGGCGTAGACGTTGCCGTCAGCGCCGAGCAGCGGGGTGACCAGCAGGGTGCCGCCGGTCAGGTTCTTGGCGTCGCCGAGCGCCGACACCGTGACGTCCATCCGGGTGCCCTGGGTGCCGAACGGCGGCAGGTTGCCGGTGACCATGACGGCGGCGACGTTGCCGGTGCGGATGGTGGCGCCGCGGATGTTGACGCCCATGCGCTCCAGCATCGCCTGCAGCGACTGCTTGGTGAAAGGGATGTTGTTGAGGGTGTCGCCGGTGCCGTTGAGGCCGACCACCAGGCCGTAGCCGATCAGCTGGTTCTGCCGCACGCCTTCGATATTGGCGAGGTCCTTGATCCGCGACGTGGCGCCCGCGCCGGTGCAGGACAGCGTCATCGCCACGCCGGCCGCAACGGCCGCCCGGCAAATCAGCTGCAGCAGTTTCGGCAAACCCACGCTTGGCATCTCGGCTCCCCGCTGAGGTCGATCCGGATCCGCCAGCTCCCGATGGCGATCCTGCTATCTCTATGCCAGCGCCATGCCATCGCTTTCGTTACCGTTAGACCTCTGTTTTGATTTGATAAAATGCGACGGAGCGGGGCCGGGCAGGGGGGCCTTGCGCGGCGAAACTGCCGTGCCCGGCAGATTCTGCCGGGCCGTTTACCTGGCGTTAACCATAACCGGCGAGGTTTGCCGGGAAGGCCTTGTCGTTCACGGATGGGCAAACAGCGCCGGCGTTCCCTCCGTATGACGGACCCAGGTGGAAAAACCCACGATGCGCATTTACGGACCGAACGGCACCACACTCGGCACTCCCTCCAGCGCGCCACGGCGCAGCGGCGGCAGCAGCTTTGCGCTGCCCGAGGCCACCACCGCCCCGGAGGCCCGGCCGCTCTCGGCGCCGAAGCCGACCGCCAACATCGACGCGCTGCTGGCGATGCAGGGCATCGAGGACCCGGTGGAACGCCGCCGCCGCTCGGTGGCGCGCGGCAGGGGCGCGCTCGACGTGCTCGACGAATTGAAGATGGGATTGCTGTCAGGCTCGTTTGACAATGCCACCGTGGCGCGGCTGCGCGCCGCCGCCGCCGACCTCAAGAGCTCGTCGGGCGACCCCGGGCTCGACGCCGTGCTGTCGGAGATCGAGCTGCGGGTCGAGGTCGAACTCGCCAAGGCCGGGCAGTTCTAACGGCTAGTTCCAAGGCAGCGCTGCCGTTGATTTCATCGCCCGCAGAAGGGTGGAAAACCTCCGCTGTTCGTCTCGCGGACGATATTGTCTGTCACAAGCCGTCGCTATATAAGCGGCGGCGCGACCGGGTCACAACCGGCTCCCTCGGACAGATGGATTGGCCTTGGATAAGTTGAAAAGCTACCGCCCCTCCGAAAAAGAGCCTTTCATGAACGATCGGCAGCGCGATTACTTTCGCGCAAAGCTGCTAGCCTGGAAGGACGAGATCCTGCGGGAATCCAGGATCACCCTACAAACCCTGCAAGAAGAAAACGTCAACCACCCCGATCTGGCGGACCGTGCCGCCTCGGAAACCGACCGCGCCATCGAACTGCGCGCCCGCGACCGCCAGCGCAAACTGATCTCCAAGATCGACGCCGCGCTGCAGCGCATCGAAGACAACACCTACGGCTACTGCGAAGAAACCGGCGAGCCGATCTCGCTGAAGCGGCTCGAGGCGCGCCCGATCGCCACGCTCTCGGTGGAAGCGCAGGAACGCCACGAAAAGCGCGAGAAGGTGTATCGCGACGAGTAGTTGGCGCTGCCGCCCGTGATTAGTTCGCCGGCCGGAATTTTCGGGCGGCGAGG
This sequence comes from Rhodopseudomonas rhenobacensis, assembly GCF_014203125.1. Taxonomy (GTDB): domain Bacteria; phylum Pseudomonadota; class Alphaproteobacteria; order Rhizobiales; family Xanthobacteraceae; genus Rhodopseudomonas_A; species Rhodopseudomonas_A rhenobacensis. Next base: position 31,116 of record NZ_JACHIH010000012.1, on the reverse strand, counting down.
GGAGAGGCTGCGCATTGTCGGCTGCGTATCGTCGCGCGGATAAAGGCGGCGGTCAGCCGGTTATCCGCCCGCGCCAGAATCAAGGTTGCGGCTTAGCCGCATAGCGGGCCCTGATCGCAGCCGCGGAAAATTTCAATCCGCTTTGCGTCCACATGACGAAATCCGCGGGATGCACGACGATCAGCGATTTGCCGTCTGGCCGCTGGCGTATCAAGCAATACAATTCACGGACCGATCCGTCTGCCATCCGAGCGACCGAGGTGACGTACCCCTCGGCGTCTTGTCCTGCGAAATCCTTCAGATTGTCGGTGATCACGACGTTGGCATGCGCGGCATAGGCGGTCGAAAGAACCCCTCCGTCTTCGATATCCCGCAACGATGGGTCGGGGGTGCCGCCGAGCACCAGATAAGGATCGAAGCCGGCTGGGCCGTAGCGCATCAGCTCGATCAAGCTTTGGGCGGACTGCTCGGCGGCGTCGCGATCGTAACCCTTTTGGAGCAGTACGCCGCGATAGGTGTCGATCATCTTAAACGACATCGCAAGCTGGACCGGTTCGCCATTGAGCGTTCCGGAAATGAGCTGACGCACTACCTTCTGGCTGATGGTCGATGATCGCCCGGCGCGGTCCGCGTTGGCCCGGGCGACTAGCACGTTGACGTCCGGAACGATAATCAGCATCGCGCCGCCTCAGCGGGCGGACCGGCGGGGTAACGGTTCGACGCTCACCTCGTCCGCAGTCAGCAACTCATCGTCGATGTCTGCTGATGAGCGCGCCAGCTTCGCCGCGGCGGCTTCGAAACGATCACGCGCCAAGGCGAACATGATGCGGCGGCTGAGATCTTCCAGCCGCAAGCGGCCCTCGGTTTCGTCAGCGGAGGTTTCGATCAGCAGCGCGCGGAGCTCCGGCGGCATCGATGTGAAGACGCGAACCGCGTTCTCCAGTACATTGGCCGGCGTGCGATTTTCTCGCAAGGCGATGCTGCGGACCTTAAGATCGAGCGACTCGGGCAACGACGTCGAACTGGATTTGGCCTTCACCATCAGGGCCTCCTACAAGAACCATTATCATGAACTGACTAATTTTGGGAGAACAACTCCGCCATACGGGAGACACGTCCCCGTCATCGCGGCGATTCCCCCCCAAAACGAGCACGGCCCCCGTCAGGGGAGCTGACGGAGGCCGCGTAGGACACCGCGTCGCGCCTAGGTTCGCGATGCGGTGTGGGAGCTCGGGAGAGCGGCGTCTGGCGAAGTCGGGGAGAGCCGGACGCCGGCTGGGAGAGCGCGGGGCGCGGTTGGGAGAACCGGCGCGCCGCGGTCAGTTCAGGACGTGTCCTCCTGCGCTGGAGTGGTGGGGAGCATGACCCGAAATCCGCGATGCATTTTTCGCGATCATGCGTGAGCTTTCGGAGATCATGCCTGAGCGGATCGGCGTCAGAACGGCAGCAGCACGTCCATCACCTGCTGGCCGTAACGCGGCTGTTGCACGTCGGTGATCTGGCCGCGGCCGCCATAGGCGATGCGGGCCTGGGCGATCTTGGCCGAGTCGATGGTGTTGTCGCTCTGGATGTCCTCCGGCCGCACGATGCCGGCGACGATCAGTTCGCGGATTTCGAAATTGACCCGGATCTCCTGCTTGCCCTCGACCACCAGATTGCCGTTCGGCAGCAATTGCGTGACCACCGCGGCGACGCTGGTCTGCAGGTTTTCCTGGCGCACCACGGTGCCCTTGCCGTCGCTGGACGAGGTGGAATCCGCGCTGAGAATCCGGCCCGGCATGATCTTCGAAGCGTTGCCGCCGATCACCTGGCTGCCGGCGAAATCGGTGATGCCGGAATCCTCGGAATTGGTGCGGCTGCGGGTGGTCTCGTTGGCGATGTTGGCTTTGTCGGTGAAGTTCACCGTGATGGTGAGGATGTCACCGACCTGATGCGCGCGCTGGTCGCGGAAGAACGCCCGCGAGCCGTTGCGCCACAGAGAATTGGCGTTGTAGGAGGCCGCCTCCGGCTTCGGCATCGGCATCTGCACCGGCTTGTAGCCGGGCTGCGCGGTGGGATTTTCGATCGCCGCGAGCTTCGGTTGTTCGCCGATCTGCGACAGCCGATCGATCGATGAACAGCCGCCCGCGAGGCCGCCGGTGGCCATAAGGAGGCCGGCGAGGACGATGCGGTTGAACGTCGGTGACTGGGACATGTCGATTACTCAGGTTGACGAGAGGCGGGAGTCTTGACGGCGGTTGGCGCCGCCACGGGAGCTTCGATCGGAGCGGCCGAGGCCACCATGCGGGGGGCGGCGACCTGCACCGCGACCTGGCCGCGGCCGATCACGGTGCCGGCGACGGTGCGCTTGGATTGCAGATTCATCACGTTGACGACGTCGCCCTCGGTGCCGCTTTCGACCGCCTTGCCGCGCACGGTGAGGTACAGCCCGGTCGACTCGTAGATCAGCGTGACGGCCTGATCGCGCGACACCAGATCGGGCTTGGCGAGGTCGGCGATCCGCAGCGCCTGGCCGGCGCGCAACTGCCGCCGCGCCTGCATGCCGACCGCGGCGTCGCGGCTGGCGACGTCGTTGCCGACCTCGGTCTTCGGCCGGCGTTCGACCACCACGTCGGAGGATTTCAGCACCTCGTTGCGCTCGACGCCGCGCACCAGCACCGCGGCTTCCACGGTCTCGATCGCGGTGCCGGTGAAGCGCAGCTTGGTCGGCTGAGCAGCGCCGTCACGCGGGATCTCGAAGGTGACGTCGAAGCGGCCGCTGCGCGGGTCGTGCCGGACCGCGACCGGCTCCATGGCGCCGCTGTTCGACGGGTCGAGCTGCAGGGTCTGCGGTTCGCGGTCGAACCTGATCTCGAAATTGCCGGCCTCGGCGCGGCCGTTGGCCTGCGCCAAGGCGCGCGCCACCTGGGTTTCGATCTCGCTGCCCGCCACCGTGCGGGCGAGCCGCGTCACGCTCACTTCGCGGATGTCGCGGGTCTCGACGCCGATCACCTGATGCGCGCGCAACGCCGCCAGCAGTTTGGCGGTCGGCAGCGCGCCGGTGGTGCCGAGATCGGGGGCGCGATAGATCGCAATCTTGCCGGCGCTGCCGGCATTGTCGATGACGTCGCCGATCAGCACCAGGTCGCTGGTCACGGTGACGCTGGCGCGCAGCACCGGGGGCGCGATGACGTCGTCGCGGGTCGGGGCGGGGCTCTGGTCCGGCGTTTGGTTGAGACTCTGATTGAGACTCTGATTGAGATTCTGATTGAGATTCTGACTGAGGCTTGGGCCGGCGCCGGCGAAGGCGATGGCGAGGCCGATGAGCAGCGAAGGGGCGCGCATCATTTAAGTCCTCAGCGGAACATGTTGGAGGTGGATTGCAGCATCTGGTCGGCGGCGCTGACCACCTTGGCGTTCATCTCGTAGGCGCGCTGCGCGGCGATCAGGTCGGAAATCTCGGTGACCACTTCGACGTTGGCCTGCTCCAGCGTCTGCTGCTGGATGTCGCCGTAGCCGTCGGCATTGGCGATGCCGTCCTGCGGCGGGCCGGAGGCGCCGGTCTCAATGAACAGGTTGTCGCCCTGCGGCTGCAGCCCGGCCTTGTTGATGAAGCGGGTCAGGCTGATCTGGCCGATCACGGTCGGCGTGGTCGAGCCGGTGACGGTGACCGAGACCTGGCCGTTGCTGGCGATGGTGAGACCGCTGGCGCCGGTCGGGATGGTGATGGTGGGCTGCAGCGGATTGCCGTTCGCCGTCACCACGCGGCCGGTGTTGTCGGTGGTGAACGAGCCGTCGCGCGTGTAGGAGTAGGTGCCGTCCGGCATCTGGATCTTGAAGAAGCCTTCGCCGCGCACCGCGATGTCGAGGTCGTTGCCGGTCGGCGACAGCGTGCCCTGCGTCATCATGCGCGGCGTGCCGACGGTCTTGACGCCGCCGCCGATGTCGACGCCGACCGGCACGATGGTGCCCTGATCGGACGCCTGGGCGCCGACCCGGCGGACGTGGTCGTAGATTAGATCCTGGAATGCCGCGCGCTGCTTCTTGAAGCCGGTGGTGCGCATGTTGGCGATGTTGTTCGAGATCACCTGGACGTTGAGCTCCTGGGCCGCCATCCCGGTCGCCGCGGTGTAAAGTGCGCGCATGGGTTCGTCTCCAAAAAGCCGTTACGCCGGAACGTCGGCGAGTTTCTCGAGCGCGGTTTTGCGCAAGTCACCCTGCTGCTGCAGCATCGACGACAGCTGGGTGTAGGCGCGGGTCACTTCGATCATCCGGCTCATCTCCGCCACCGCGTTGACGTTGGATTTCTCGATGTAGCCCTGGTGCACCCGGGCGGTCGGCGCCGGCTGCGCCGCGGCGCCGTTGCCGGCATAGAGGTTGGAGCCTTCTTTCAGCAGCCGCTGGGCGTCGGCGAAACTGACCAGGCGGAGCTTGCCGCGCAGCGAATCCACCGCCGAGGAGCCCTCCAGCACGGTGACGTTGCCGTCGTCGGCGATGGTGATGTCCTTGTCGGTGGGCTGGAACACGATCGGGCCGTTGGTGCCGAGCACCTGATAGCCCGACGCATTGACCAATTGACCCTGGGTGTTGATCTGCAGCCCGCCGTCGCGGGTGTAGCGCTCGCCGGCCGGGGTCTGCACCGCCAGGAAGGCGTTGCCGTCGATCGCGACGTCGAGCGGGTTCTTGGTCTGCTCCAGCGGACCGGAGGAGAAATCGTGGAAGGTGGCGCGGTCCTGCACGTAGCTGACGCGGCGGTCGCGGCCGACGAAGTTGTCCTCATGGGCGCCCGGCGACAGATATTCCTCGAACAGCGACTTGTCGGCCTTGAAGCCGGTGGTGTTGACGTTCGCGACGTTGTTGGCGACGACATCCATCTGTCGTTCCAACGTCATCTGCCGCGTCAGTCCGATGAGAAGGGCATTCTCCATCGGTCGATCTCCCCTTTGGCTGTCCCGCGCACGCCCCTCTCCCAAAGGCCGTCCGTGGTTGCTGCGAAGCGCTAAGGCTCTCCCAAGCCGCGCTTCAGCCAACAGCAAAGCGAATCCTGTGCCACAGCGAATTTACAAGCAATTACAATCAATTGCGTAGATTCACGGGGGGCACAAAAGGCGGCAAAAACGGTTTGTTGACCATAATTGCCGGCAAAATCTTCCTAGCTGGCGGGCGAAAGAAAGGTTCCATTAACCATTGCGACATAAGTTTTTAACCGGGCGCTTGGGCGTCTCGGGCATCGATTTCGGGCATTCGGACGGCAAGCCATGGCAGAGACCGAAGTCGAAGAAGGCAAGGACGGCGAAGCCGCTCCGAAGAGCAAGCGCAAGCTGTTCATCATCATCGGCGCGGTGGTCGGCCTGCTGGCGATCGGCGGCGGCACCTGGTTCATGTTCTTCCGCGGCCACGGCGCCGAAGAGACCCACAAGGTCGAGGTCGTGAAGCCGGTGTTCATCGACGTGCCGGAAATGACCATCAACCTCGCCGGCATGCCCGGCGAGCGGATCCAGTATCTGCGGGTCAAGGCGGTGCTCGAGGTCAAGGACGAGAAGGTGGTCGAGCAGATCAAGCCGGCGATGCCGCGCGTCACCGACATCTTCCAGACCTATCTGCGCGAACTGCGCTCCAGCGACATTTCCGGCTCCGCCGGGCTGTTCCGGCTCAAGGAAGAGATGCTGCGCCGGGTCAACCTCGCGGTGGCCCCGGCCGTGGTCAACGTGGTCCTGTTCAAGGAAATCGTGATCCAATGAGCGGGCGGACATCCCATGGCGGGTAACGACCAGGTCGATCAGGACGCCATCGCTGCGCAATGGGAAGCGCAGATGGCGTCGGAGGATCCCGAAGAGGCCGCCAAGAACGCCGCCGCCAACGAACTCACCGGCGCGATGGCCGACCAGTGGGCGGCGATGGTCGAGGACGGCAGCCGCGACCTCGGTAGCGGCGGCGGCGGCAGCAGCAGCGGCAAGAGCGGCGGCGAGCGCGTGCTGTCGCAGGAGGAAATCGACAACCTACTCGGCTTCTCGATCGGCGAGATCAATCTCGACGATCACTCCGGCATTCGGGCGATCATCGATTCGGCGATGGTCTCCTACGAACGTCTGCCGATGCTGGAAATCGTGTTCGACCGCCTGGTGCGGTTGATGACCACGTCCTTGCGCAACTTCACCTCCGACAACGTCGAAGTCTCGCTCGACCGCATCACCTCGGTGCGGTTCTCCGACTACATGAGCTCGATCCCGCTGCCCGCGGTGCTGAGCGTGTTCAAGGCCGAGGAATGGGAGAATTTCGGCCTGGCGACGGTGGATTCGGCGCTGATCTATTCGATGATCGACGTGCTGCTCGGCGGCCGCCGCGGCCAGCCCTCGATGCGGGTCGAAGGCCGGCCCTACACCACGATCGAGACCAACCTGGTGAAGCGGCTGGTCGAAGTGGTGCTGGCCGACGCCGAACAGGCGTTCCGGCCGCTGTCGCCGGTGACCTTCAAGATCGACCGGCTGGAAACCAATCCGCGCTTCGCCGCGATCACCCGGCCGGCCAACGCCGCGATCCTGGTGCGGCTGCATATCGACATGGAAGACCGCGGCGGCAACATCGAATTGCTGCTGCCCTACGCCACGATCGAGCCGATCCGCGCCGTGCTCATGCAGATGTTCATGGGCGAAAAATTCGGCCGCGATCCGATCTGGGAAGGCCATCTGTCGACCGAGATCGCGCAGGCCGAGATTTCGGTCGACGCCGTGCTGTACGAAGCCGAGATCCCGCTGAAGCAGCTGATGCGGCTGAAAGTCGGCGACACCCTGCCGCTGGAATTGCGCGCCGACGCGCTGGTCGCGGTGCGCTGCGGCAACGTCACCTTGACCGAAGGGCGGATGGGCCGGGTGGCGGACCGCGTCGCGATCCGCGTCACCAAGCAGCTGCGCAAGCCGAACACCACCTACGCGATGTTTGAAAAGGCCGACGAGCAAACCAAACTAATGGAGACACAATGAGCCATTCATTAGGAATCGTCATCGAAAGCCTGGTCGCCGTGCTGCTGGTGCTGACCATCGCCTACTGCATGCTGCTCAACAAGCGGTTGAAGTGCCTGAAGGCCGACGAGCATTCGCTGAAGGCGACGATCGGCGAACTGATCACCGCCACCGAAATCGCCGAGCGCGCGATCGGCGGGCTGAAGATGACGGTGCGCGAGGTCAACGAGAACCTGCGCAACCAGATCTCGGCCGCCGGCAGCCTGTCGGAACAGCTTGAAAAACAGCTCGCCGAGGGCGACAACGTGTTGCGCCGGCTGTCGCGGATCGCCAGCGCGGCGCGGGCCCCCGTCGCCGAGCCGGCGCCGCACGCGCCGACGCAATTGTCGCCCGCCAAGGCGGTCGCCGCCGCGGCGCAGGCTTTCGCCGAACGCAGAAGGGCCGATGGCATCGCCGCATGAAGCTGTTCCGGGATATCCGTGTCATCCCCCTGGTGCTGGTCGCGATCTTCGCCCTCGCGGTGCTGAAGGTCGCAGGCTTGGTGCTGGAGGGCGGCTATGTGTTCGACTACCAGCCCAACGCCGCCAAGCGGTCGTGGGCGGAGGAGAACCTGAATTTCCCGACCGGGCGCAGCTACGATGAGGATATCACCGGCTCGACCGCGGCGAAGAAAGACGACAAGCCGGCGGTCGCCGCCCCCGAAATCTCCACCTCGACCGAACCGCCGGTGATCAACGAGCCGCCGCCGCAGGTGTCGCCGGCCGAGCGCGCGCTCTTGGAGCGGCTGCAGTCGCGCCGCCAGGAGCTCGACGCCCGCGCCCGCGAAGTCGAAATCCGCGAGAGCCTGCTGAAGGCGGCGGAGAAGCGCATCGAATCCAAGGTCGAGGAACTCAAGGGCGTGGAGTCGCGGATCGCCGCCACCAGCGGCCAGAAGACCGAGACCGAGGCCAGCCGCTTCAAGGGCATCATCACGATGTACGAGGGCATGAAGCCGAAGGACGCCGCCAAGGTGTTCGACCGGCTGGAAATGCCGGTGCTGTTCGAAATCGCCTCGCAGATCGCGCCGCGCAAGATGTCCGACATTCTCGGGCTGATGGCGCCGGAAGCCGCCGAGCGGCTGACCGTCGAACTGGCGCGCCGCGCCGGCGGCGGCGGCGACCGGGCGGCGATCGCGGTCGAACTGCCGAAGATCGAAGGCAAACCGGCGCAGCAAAATCGCAACTAATCAGGATATTTAACAACTCCTTAAATCGCGAAATCTAGATTCCGAGGCGTCGGCTCGCTGCATCAGCGAGCCCCGGCGCGCTCGAGAAACGACGTCATGGCACGAACGGCTGCGAAGCTTGGTTGGTCGCGCGCCTGCGAAATCTCGCGGGCGGCGCGGCGTTGGCTTGCCGCCGGGCTCGGTTTCGTCGCCGGCGCCATGCTGATCGCGACCGCGGTGCCGGCGCTCGCGCAGGCGCAGCTGGTCAAAGGCGAGGCGACGCTGTCGGCGGGCGGCGGCTATGCCCGGCTGGTGCTGAAGCTCGACGAGGACGTGGAATCCGACGTCGTGGTCGCCGGCAGCGTGCTGGTGATCCGCTTCAAGCGGCCGGTCTATGTGCCGATCGACAAATTGGCCGACGCGGTGCCGGACTATGTCGGCTCGGCGCGCCGCGATCCCGACGGCGGCGCGATCCGGCTGGCGCTGCAGCGCAAGGTCACGGTCAATTCGATGGCCGCCGGCGAGCGGCTCTACGTCGACCTGTTGCCGGACGATTGGAAAGGCGCGCCGCCGGGATTGCCGCAGGACGTGCTGAAGGAATTGTCCGATCGCGCCCGCGCCGCCGAAAAGGCGCTGCGGGCGCAGCGCGCCGCCTTGGCCGGCAAGGCTCGGCCGCCGGTGCGGGTGCGCGCCGCGGTGCAGCCGACCTTCGTGCGCTACGTGTTCGAAATGCCCGACGGCGTCACCGTCAATTCGACGCTGAGCGACCAGAAACTCTCTTTGCTGTTTACCGCGCCTTTGAGCTTCGACCTCGCCGATGCCAAGCTCGCGGCGCCGCCGAACATTTCCTCGATCGGCCAGACCAATGACGCCGACCGCTCGGCGGTCGAGATCGGGCTGATCGGCAATGTCGACGTGCATTCGTTCCGCGAAGAGAAGAACTACATCGTCGATATCGGCTTCCAGCAGCCCGAGCCGGCGCAATCCCTGCCGGCGGCGATAGCCCGGCTGCAAAGCGCGGTCCGCGCCTCGCCGCCCGGCGAGATCACGCCGCCAAACTCGGAGCAGATCGCGCAGCAGATGAAGGCCGACGCCAAGGCGGCGGCGAAGGTCGAGGCGGCGAAGATCGAGGCGAAGGTCGACCCCAAGGTCGAACCCAAGCTTGAAGCCAAGCCGGAGCCGAAGGCTGAAGCGGCGCTAAAAGCCGCGGAGCCCATCGTCGAGCCGCAGCCTGCTGCCAAGCCGGAGGCGGCGCGCGTCGAACAGCCGGCCGCCAAGCCGGAGAGCGCCGTCGCCGCCAAGCCGGCGCCCGAAAAACCCGCCACGCCGGTCGCCGCTGCGCCCGCCGCCGCCGCCACCGAGCCCGGCATGGCGGTCGACATCCGCCGCACCAATGCCGGCTTGCGGCTGCAGTTTCCGTTCGCCACGCCGGTCGCCGCGGCGCTGTTCAACCGCGCCGACACGCTGTGGCTGGTGTTCGATTCCCCGAAGCTCGTCGATCTCGAGCCGGTGCGCCGCCAGGGCGGCTCCAACATCGCCGAAATCTCCGGCCTCGCGCTGCCGACCGGGCAGGCGGTCCGCATCCGGCTCAGCCGGCCGCAGCTGGCGTCCTTGACCGGCGACGCGCAGGGCTGGACGCTGACCTTTGCCGACGCGGTGCAGTCGCCGTCATTGCCGCTGAAGGCGGTGCGCAACATCTCCGATCCGGCGCGCGCCAATGTCGCGGTGCCGCTCACCACGGCGGGAGCGCTGCATCGCATCGTCGACCCCGACGCCGGCGATACGCTGCTGGTGGTCACCGCGGCGCCGCCGGCGCGCGGCATCATCAAGCGCCAGGACTTCGTCGAGTTCGCGCTGCTGGAATCGCTGCACGGCGTCGTGGTGCAGCCGTATTCCGACGACGTCACCGCGACGGTGGCCGACGACAAGGTGGTGGTGAGCCGGCCCGGCGGGCTGACGCTGTCGTCGGCTTCGTTCGGCGGCAGCGATCGCGACACCGCGCGGACCCGGCCGATCTTCGACGTCAACGAGTGGCAGAAGAACCAGCAGGGCAGTTTCGCCGACAAGCAGGACGAACTGATCAACGCCTCGGCCAAAGCCAGCGGCGAGGCGCGCACCATGGCGCGCTACGAGCTGGCACGGTTCTACATGGCGCGCGGCATGTATGCCGAGGCCAAGGGCGTCATCGACCTGGTGCTCGGCGACCTGAAATCCGGCCAGGACGATCCGATCGCGCTGATCATCCGCGCCGCCTGCAGCGTGATGATCGGCCACCCCGAGGAGGCGCTGAAGGACCTCCGCCATCCGGCGATCGGCGCCAATTTCGACGCCCAGCTTTGGCGGGCACTGGCGGTGGCCAAGCAGGGCAAATGGCCGGAAGCCCGCGAGAAGCTGAAGAACGTCGAATTCATCACCAACGGACTGCCGCTCGACATGCAGCGCGTGGTGCTCAGCGAGGCGATGCGCGCCTCGCTGGAGGTCAAGGACTATGCCGGCGCCACCAACCTCTCCAGCGAACTCGACCATGTCGGCGTGCCGGCCGAGTTGCAGCCGGCGGTGGCGGTGTTGCGCGGCCGGCTCGACCAGGCGCTGGGCCGCGACGGCGACGCGCTGGTGAAATATCGCGACGCCATCGTCTCGCCGAACCGGGCGGCGTCGACCGAAGCCAAACTGCTCGACCTGATGCTGCGGCAGCAGCGCGGCGAGATTCAGCCTGCCGACATGCTGCCCGAGCTGGAGCGGCTGGCGCTGACCTGGCGCGGCGACGAGATCGAGGTCCGCGCCCAGCAGATGATGGCGAAGATGTATGCCGATCTCGGCCGCTATCGGGAAGCGCTGGCGGCGGCGCGGCTCGCCACCGAATTGTTGCCGAATTCGCAGAGCGCGCGGCAGGCGCAGGACGACGCCTCGGCGCTGTTCGCGCAGGTGTTTCTCAGTCCGAAGGGCGACGACATGCCGCCGATCGACGCTTTGGCGATGTTCTACGACTACCGCGGGCTGACGCCGATCGGCCGCCGCGGCGACGAAATGATCCGCCGGCTGGCGGATCGGCTGGTCGCGGTCGATCTGCTCGATCAGGCCGCCGAACTCTTGCAGTATCAGGTCGATCGCCGCATGGAGGGCGCCGCGCGCGCCCAGGTCGCGGCCCGGCTCGCCATGGTCTATCTGATGAACCGCAAGCCGGACCGCGCCATCACCGCGTTGCGCTCGACCCGGATCGCCGATCTGTCCGGCGAATTGCGCAGCCAGCGGTTGTTGCTGGAGGCGCGCGCGCAGAGCGACATCGGCCGCCACGACCTGGCGCTCGACATCATCGCCAACATCTCCGGCCGCGAAGCGATCCGGTTGCGCGCCGACATCTACTGGGCGAGCCGGCGCTGGCGCGAGGCCTCCGAACAGATCGAACTCTATCTCGGCGACCGCTGGCGCGACTTCAAGCCGCTCGACGCCGCCGAAAAGAGCGACGTGATCCGCGCCGTGGTCGGCTACGCGCTGGCCGAGGACGCGCTCGGGCTCGGCCGGTTTCGCGAGAAATTCGCCCCGCTGATGCCGGGCGGCGCCGACAAGATCGCGTTCGACATCGCCTCGACGCCGTCCTCCGGCAGCAACGCCGAATTCAGCGCGATCGCCAAGATGGCCGCCAGCGTCGATACGCTGGACGGCTTCCTGCGCGAAATGAAGGCCCGCTTCCCGGACGCCAGCGCCCGGGCGATCCTGCCGCAGCAGAAGCCGTCCGACACCGAGACCACGGGCGCGCTGCCGGAGATCGCGGTGAGGAAGATCCCGCTGACGAGGTAGTTGGCGCCGTAGTCCGTACCAACGTCGTCGGCAATCCTTGGTTGCGTTCAAGAGGCTTTGCGATATTCTGACCCGAGGGGGAAGAATGTTGGACGACACACATCAGCCACCGCATGTACCCGCTCCGGAGCTGTTTACGATCCCGACAGCTCTGGTCGAACAATGGAACGAAATCCCGCAAACTGAGCGTGTCGTCATTCCGCTGACGCGTCAGGACGTCGATCATCTTCTGTTGGGTTTGCTACGCGCGTTGGAGTCGCAGTCGACGCTTGAAAGGGTGATGATCGATTGGTCGAATGGACGGTTGGACGCTGCCAACCAATCGCTGGCCGAGTTTCGGCGCCAGAATGCGGACGCGCAAAACAATATTCGACAATTAGCCGCCGCGCTGATGGCATCTGCGCTTCGCGAGCGAAAACATGGCTGAACAGGGCGCCGGCTATTCACCGTCGCTGATCAATGCGGCTGACCGGTTCGGCGGATCGAAGCCTCCGGGGCCCCCCTTGCAGCCGCCCGACGGAGGGGGCACATTTGACGGTATGGGACCCCGGATCGCCAAACTCGAAGCCGCCGTTGAGCATATTCAACGCGATATCGGCGATATCAAAACCGATCTGCGGACGCTACGCGACAATGCGCGTGGCGATTTCCGCCTCCTGTTCGGCGCGATCATCAGCGTCGCGGTCGGTATGGCCGGGCTGATGGCCAAGGGATTTCATTGGTTTTGAATACGGCGCTTAACTCGGCCCGTAACTCTGCACCAAGCTCCCCGCGACCAGCGACCAGCCGTCGACCAGCACGAAGAAGATCAGCTTGAACGGCAGTGACACCACCACCGGCGGCAGCATCATCATGCCCATCGACATCAGCACCGACGCGACGACGAGGTCGATGATCAGGAACGGCAGGAACAGCAGGAAGCCGATCTCGAAGGCGCGCTTCAGTTCGGAGATCATGAAGGCCGGCACCAGGATGCGCAGCGACAGGTCGTCGGGCGTCGCCGGGATCGGTTCGTTGGACAGGTCCATGAACAGCTTCAAGTCCTTTTCGCGGACGTTCTTCTGCATGAAGCCGCGCAGCGGCACCACCGCGCGCTGCAGCGCTTCCTCGACGGTGATCTGGTTGGCGATCAGCGGCTTGATGCCGTCGTCGTAGGATTTCTGCAGCACCGGCCCCATCACGAAGGCGGTGAGAAACAGCGCCAACGCCAGGATCACCGAATTCGGCGGCGCGGTCGCGGTGCCGAGCGCGGTGCGCAGCAGCGACAGCACCACCACGATGCGGGTGAACGACGTCATCATGATCAGGATCGACGGCGCGATCGACAGCACCGTCAATAGCGCGATCAGCTGGATCGCGCGTTCGGTGACGCCGCCGCCGCCCGGGCCGCCGCCGAGATTGATGCTGATATCCTGCGCCAACGCCGGATCGGCGAGCGATCCGGCGGCGATCAATGTGAGGAGAAATGCAACAACTCTACGCGGGGTGGTCGGCGATCTCACGTAGGGTTCTTCGGACGACCGAGCAGCGAGGCCATCTCGTCCTCGAGATTTTCGAAGCCGGTCTTGATCGAGGGGGCCGCGGCCGGCGGCTCGCCGGCGGGCGCGGCGTTGCCGCCCGAGGTGTCGCTGGAGGCGCGCGGCTGCGGCCTATTCGGCGGCTCCGGCGCCACCGGCGGCGAGGCTTCGCGATGCTCGCCGATCGGGCGGCGCAGCGCGGCTTCGAGCCGCTGCGCCATGTCGGCGAGGTTCTGGTCGGCGGCCGACAGGTTCGAGGCCGGCGGCATCGCCGGCGCGGCGGGCGGCGGCGGTGGTGCGGCGCGCTCGGTGCGCGGCAGCTTCATCGCGGGCTCGCGCATCGGGCGCGGCATGGCCGGCTCGGCGCGCTGCGGACGCTGCGGCGCCGGCTCCATGCGGGGTTCGGGACGCGGCTCCGGCCGCGGATCGGGTCGGGGGTCAGGGCGCGGTTCGGGACGGCTGACCGGCGGTTCGGCGCGGATCACCGGCTCGGGACGGGGCTCCGGACGCAGCTGCGGTTCGGGGCGCGGCTCCGGCCGGCTCAGCGAATCGAGGCCGCCCAAGAGATCGTTGCCGCCGCGACGTTCGGGCAGCGGCGGCGGCGTCCGCCGCGGCTCCTCGGCATAGGCCGGACGCTGCGGGCGCGGCGGCAGCTCCGGCATGACCGGCTCCGGCGGCTCGGTCGCTTCGGGCTCCCAATTGGCGCTCTCCAGCGGCGAAATCCGCGGCGGCGGCTCGGTGCCGACCGCCGGACGCTGCGGCATCGGCTCGCGCGCCAGATTGGCCCGCACGATATTGGGTTCGACGACGAGGTCGGTCGGGCCGCCGATCATCAACAGATGCTCGACATTGTCGCGGCGCACCAGCACCAGCCGGCGCCGCCCGTCGACCGCCGCAGCATCGATCACCGCCAGCCGCGGCATCCGGCCGCGATTCGTGCTGGCGCCGAGCCGGCTGCCGGCGAATCGGCGGACCAGCCAGGCCGCGATGCCGATCAGGGCCAGGACGGCCACGAATGCGAAAAAGAAAACAACTGGCGACTGCATGCTTTATCCCCGGCAACTCACGTTGTTGTCCGCCGCGTTACACCGCCGGCGCGCTGGCCGCACCGATGCAACGGACTACGAACAAATCCTGGTCTTGCCCATCTCTTAAATCTGGCCGGCAAGAGTTGCCGTGCAAGCTCTTACATAGCCTAGGAATCGGTCGAGCGAAAACGACTTCTGACGTCAAATCGCCATCAGATGGATCGGTTAGCGCACCATCTGGGGCGAAAATGCGCCGACGCGATGACACCGCCGCATTCTGCACAGGTAACGCATCAGGCGGCCGAGATATCTGCCTTTCGCGAAATTAACTGGCTGTTAACCATGAGGGCGGCAAAATCTGCCCACCTACCGGTCTGCGCCGCGGAACCGGAGAGGCGGAGCCAGCGATGCCCATCAACGATCTTCCCGTGCTGTCGGCGCTGCGCACCAAGATGCAATGGCATCAGGAGCGCCAGAAGGTGCTGGCCGACAACATCGCCAATTCCGACACCCCCGGCTTCAAGCCGCGCGAACTGATCGAGCCGAAATTCGCTCCGACCGGGCAGCTCGCCCCCTGGGGCCCGATGGGCTCGCTGCCGATGCTGCGCACCAGCGCCAGCCACCTCGCCGCCGCCGGCGGGGCGGAGAGCTTCGCGCAGAACCGCAACTCCGGCTTCCAGACCCGCCCGGCCGGCAACGCCGTCAACCTGGAGGACGAGATGATGAAGACCTCGGCCAACCAGATGGATTACGCCGCCGCCACCTCGCTTTACAGCCGCAGCCTGAGCCTGTTGAAAACCGCAATCGGCAAGCGCTGAGCCGCGTTAGGGACACCCCGCCATGGCCGACGATTCGATGGACTTCTCCCGCGCGATGGGGATCGCGACCTCGGGCCTGCGGGCGCAGGCCGGGCGGATGCGGGTGATCTCGGAAAACATCGCCAATGCCGAATCCACCGCGCAGACCGCGGGCGGCGACCCGTATCGCCGCAAGGTGCCGACCTTCACCTCGGCGCTGGACCGCGCGCTCGACGCCAAGGTGGTGACGCTCGGTCGCATCAAGCCGGACAATTCCTCGTTCCGGGTCAAATACGAGCCCGGCAACCCGGCCGCCGACGCCGCCGGCAACGTCAAATATCCCAACGTCAATCCGCTGGTCGAAATGACCGACATGCGCGATGCGCAGCGATCCTACGAGGCCAACCTCAACATCATCAGCGCCACGCGGCGGATGATTCAACGCACCCTCGACATCCTCAAGGCGTGATCAGGAGCTGACCCATGGCAACCCCCACCGTCGCCGCCAATGCCTATGCGAGCCTGGCCCGGATCATGGATTCCGCCGGCGGCGCCGGCGCCAAGCCGACCGATCTCGGCGGCGGCCAGTCGTTCGGCGACGTGCTGAAGAACGCGGTCGGCAGCGTGCTGGACTCCGGCCGCAAGTCCGACGCCCAGACCGTGGCGATGGCGTCGGGCAAATCCAACGTGATGGACGTGGTCACCGCGGTGGCGGAGACCGACGTCGCGGTGTCGACGCTGGTCTCGGTGCGCGACCGCATGATCCAGTCCTACGAAGACATCATGAAGATGTCGATCTGATGCGGGGCGTCAGCCTTCGCCGCAACGGATCCTAGAAAGTAATCGATGCGCCACGTTGCGCCCGAACGCTCGTTCCGAGCACCGACTTCACCTCTCCCCGCCTGCGGGGAGAGGTCGACCCGGCGAAGCGTCAGCGAAGCCGGGTCGGGTGAGGGGGCGTCTCGACATAACGCGGCGCCCCCTCACCCGACTCGAACGCGCTGCGCGCATTCGAGCCACCCTCTCCCCGCAAGCGGGGCGAGGGGAAAAGATGCCGCAACGCTCCTATCAAACTCGACACGACCAAAGGACTTGAAATGACCGGCATGGAAACCCTCGACGTCGCGCGCGACGCGATCTGGACCATCGTCATCGTGTCGTCGCCGCTGATGGTGGTGGGCCTCGTGGTCGGCGTGGTGGTGTCGCTGGTGCAGGCGCTGACCCAGATCCAGGAACAGACCCTGGTCTTCGTGCCGAAAATCATCGCCATCTTCGTCACTTTGATTTTGGCGCTGCCGTTCATGGCCGACGCGCTGCACAGCCACATGATGCGGATTTCGTCGCGAATCATGGGGGGCTAGGGCATGATCGGGTCGGGCAGCGCCGCATCGCCGGGGCCGGCCCGACACCGTCACACCTGCTTGCGACGCGACAGCCTCGCGCAAGGCGGCCATGCGCATCGACATCTCATTCCTGCCCGCGCTCGCCGCCGCCTTCATGCTGGTGTTTGCCCGCATCGCCGCGATGGTGATGCTGATGCCGGGTTTTGGCGAGACCAACATCCCGACGCGCATCAAGCTCGCCATCGCGCTGGTGCTGACGCTGGTGATCCTGCCGCTGCACCGCAGCGACTACAACGTCGACATGACCTCGCTGACGCCGCTGATCGTCTTGATGCTGCACGAGATCGTCATCGGCATCGTGCTCGGCGCCACCGCGCGGGTGACGCTGTCGGCGCTGCAGGTCGCGGGTTCGGTGATCGCCCAGCAACTCGGGCTCGGCTTCGTCACCTCGGTCGATCCGACCCAGGGCCAGCAGGGCGCGGTGATCGGCAATTTCCTGACGCTGCTCGGGCTGACGCTGTTGTTCGCCACCGACACCCATCATTTGGTGATCGCGGCGCTCAACGACAGCTACCGGATCTTTTCGCCCGGCGAATTCATGTCGAGCGGCGACGTCGCATCCTTGGCCACCCAGGCGTTCGCCGCCGCCTTCAAGATCGGCATGCAGCTGTCGGCGCCGTTCCTGGTGTTCGGCCTGGTGTTCAATATCGGGCTCGGCGTCTTGGCGCGGCTGATGCCGCAGATGCAGGTGTATTTCGTCGGCGTGCCGCTGTCGATTTTCGCCGGCTTCCTGATCTTCGGCGCCGTGCTGGCGACGATGATGACCACGTTCCTGAACTACTTCACCGGCGTGCTGCATCAGCTGATCCCCGGACTGTGAGGGGCTGAGCCATGTCCGACGAAGATTCCTCGGAAAAAACCCAAGACCCTACACAAAAGCGTCTCGACGACGCTCACCAACGCGGCGACGTCGCCAAAAGCCAGGAGGTCAACACCTGGTTCATGATCGCCGGCGCCACCTTGGTGCTGTCGTCGTTCTCGACCTCGGTCGGCAACGGGCTGCAGAACCCGCTGCGCAACCTGATCGAAAATTCCTGGATGATCCGCACCGACGGCGCAGGATTGATGGCGCTGACCCAGAGCCTGCTCTACGCCACCATCGCCGCGATGGGCGTGCCGTTCCTGATGCTGATCATCGCAGCTTTGGCCGGCAATATGTTGCAGCACCGTTTGGTGTTTTCCGCGGAGGGGCTGAAGCCGAAATTCAGCAAGATCTCGCCGATGGCCGGCGCCAAGCGGCTGTTCGGCAAGCAGGCGGCGGCGAATTTCCTCAAGGGCCTGTTCAAGGTGATCGCGCTCGGCGCGGTGATGGTGGCGATCCTGTGGCCGGAGCGGCATCGGCTCGATGCCATGATCCGGCTCGACATCGGCGCCATCATGGGGCTGACCATCGCGCTGACGCTGAAGCTGATGGCCGCCGTGGTGGCGATGCTGGCCGCGGTGGCGATCGCCGACTTCTTCTTCCAGTACCGCACCTGGTACGAAAAGCAGAAGATGTCGCTGCAGGAGGTCAAGGAAGAGCACAAGCAGTCGGAAGGCGATCCCCACATCAAGGGCCGGATCCGGCAGATCCGCCAGCAGCGGATGCGCAAGCGGATGATGGCCGCGGTGCCGAAGGCCTCGGTGGTGATCACCAACCCGACCCACTATTCGGTGGCGCTGTCCTACGAAAGCGGCATGGCGGCGCCGGTCTGCGTCGCCAAGGGCGTCGATTCGGTGGCGTTCAAGATCCGCGAAGTCGCCAAGGCCAACGACGTGCCGATCATCGAAAACGTGCCGCTGGCGCGCGCGCTGTACGCCACGGTGAAGATCGACGAGGAGATCCCGGTCGAGCACTATCACGCGGTCGCCGAGATTATCGGCTATGTGATGGGCCTGAAGCGCGGCTTGTCGGGCCGGCGGCGGTGAAGCCGAGCGTCGCCTTGTCAGCTCAAGCCGCGCGTCGATACTGTTCTGCTGAAGCCTCGGCGGGCAAAATCCTGGATGTCCGGCCCAGAACCAGAAGACGGGGCGTCTTGTCAGGGTTGGTTACAACCGCAATCCTCTTCGGAGCGATTTCTTCCCCAAGATCCATTACATCCAAAAACTTAGTAACGGCGCTATTCACCGAATTGGCGTAGGGCGTGACAATTTCGAAGAGCGCCAACTTGCCCTCCATTTGAAGCCCAGCATCGAAGTCCCAGCTTTCGGAAGAGCCCTGGAAGCGCACCGGCTCGCGCGCAATCGCAGCGGCGCCGTAGGCCGTTTGCAGCTTATCCCAGAGGTAGGCTCGATGATCCGCGTGCTCCGTGGTTGCAAGATGCAGCGCTGCATTTTCGACCGCGGTCTTGGCTGCGTTTGCGACCGCGATCACCGCCGGGACCAGATGAACTTCGGCAACATCGAGATCGAACATCATATGATGATCAAACCGAATGCCAAACCGCTGTGCGACGTCCAGTGCAATGCGCTGGAACGAGCGCTCCGCCCCCATGAGTCCTGCTTCGCGACGAGCTCCGCCGGCGTCGGACACTAGAAATCCATCCCGCAGGCGCGAGACTTCAACCCCGACCATCGCTCCGCCGGGATACAGCAGCGGCAGCGACAGCCGCACCGTATCCTCGTAGGTGGAAATCCTCACCAGAGCCTGAGCGACCTCGATGGCGATCTTTTCAATCGAAAGGGCGGATTGCTTCACAATCACAGGATCACCTGCCAACTGGGAGGACTTGGAAAATCCCCTAAGCCCTCGACATTGAATTCTAGCATGACAGAGCGCAGAAAATCGCGGAATCTGGGCGATGACGGGGCTTCAGGCGGATTTGCTCATGTCCTCTAGAGTTAGTACGATTGGATGAATGCTAGGCGCGCAGTCTTTCGGCCTAACTAGAAGCATTTGAAATCTATCCGTCACTCCAATGTCGTCCATAAACGAAAAGGTCACACGCTCTTTGCCGAACATGAAGCACGGAAGAGCGCCATTTTCTTTGTCGTTCTGTGGGTCAATCAAACTCCACAACCAGCCCCTCAATTGTGGGGGCGCTTCTTTTGGCCCGCTCTTCATGACGTCGACGGAAAACTTAAGATTTTCTGCGACTAGCTTTACCCGCCCTAGATAGTACCGCTCTCCATATGGCCAGCCGAGTTCATCCAATCGACTGCCTGAGTTATGATGGGCTACATCCGCGAATATACGAACCACTTTGCCGCCGATTTTCGGAGTGATTACAAGGCACATTTTATCACCGGATGGGACAAGTTGTACCCCTGAAATAATGCTGTTTTTGTGCTTTTTAGGTTCAAGCGCCTTCATCCGATTAATTTCAGATTCGATTTCGTGGAGTAATTTTTCCGGAGCGAGGATCAGCCGGACGATGAAAATCGGAACCCAGGTTGATGCTAGGAATGCTAAGGTAATCAGAAGGGCGTAGCCATCGAGCTTATCTGAAAGGGGCAATGTCTCCCCCCGATAATAGAGAATTCCGAACAGGATGAATGGCCCCCAAAGGCCATTCCATGCGTTCGCGATGCTAAACGATCCCTTCCACGCCTCGACAAGGCACCGCAGGTAAAATCTGAAAATTCGGAAAAATTTGCTTCGCATATCGGCAGAAAGCCCACCCTAACGCTATGGATTTCAGAAGTGACGGCCAAAGCCGCGCGCCCTGCCAAGGCGCCTGTCATGGCTCCCTCCACAGTAGAATTGGTTACAAGACAAAGCTCCAAAGCTATTGCCGGCTGGTCGCGGACGCCGCACCCAACCAATCCGTGCCGCGGGACGATCTGCCGCCAAGCGTCGGGCAAAGCCGAGATGTGAGCCCTTGCTCATCGAAGTTTCACCTCCAAGGCGGGGTAGCTTGACTGCAGCGAGGGATCTTCACAAGAGCAGCGAGGGACCTTCACAAGACCAGTGCCGACGTGTCGAAGCACCTCTCTTCAAGACGAGATTCTTCGTTCACTGTCCCTGAGATGCCGCACGACCCGCAAAATACCTGCATTATGGGCATGATCCGCTTGCGCGGACGGCTCCGATTCAGGCACTCAAGGCCAGGCGCGCGCGGCTTTTGCGCCGCCATCGACGGGATGTGCACAGTCTCATGACCACCGACGCCACCAACGATCCGTCCGGCGATCCCTTGGGCAACCCGGAGCCGCCGCGGCGCAGCGGTAGCATCGTGCTAGTGCTGTTGATCGCCGGCGCCATCGTCGCCGCCGCGGTGGCGTTCATGACGCTCGGCCGCGCCGCGGCGCAGCCCTACATCATGGGCTCGCTGGCGCTGCTGGCGATGGTCGGGCTGTTCACGCTGTTCGCCTTCGCCGCCGGCATCGTGCGCTTCGCCGATCGGGTGGCGGACGATCCGATCATGCGGCCGATGGCCGACCACGCCTTCGACGGCGTCGCGGTGACCGATCCGCGCGGCCATGTGGTCTATGCCAACCACAATTATCTCAACCTCACCGGCGCGGCGACGCTGCAGGACGTGCGGCCGGTCGAGCGGGTGTTCATCGGCAATCCCGACGTCTCCGAGGCGGTGTTTCGGCTGCTCAAAGCGTCGCGCGAAGCCAAGCGCCACACCGAGGAGGTGCGGGTCGCCGGCACCGAGGGCGCGCCGGGCCGCTGGCTGCGGATGCGGGTGCGGCCGCTCGGGCTCACCAAGCGCGAGGCCAAGTTCACGGTGTGGTCGCTCGCCGACATCACCCGCGACCGCGAGCGCCAGGAAGACGTGTTCCAGGAGCTGCAGCACGCCATTGAATATCTCGACCACGCCCCCGCCGGCTTCTTCTCGGTCGATGCCGCGGGCGACCTGGTCTATGTCAACGCCACGCTGGCGGACTGGCTCGGCCATGATCTGGCGGAAATCGGCTCCGGCGGGCTGAAGCTCAACGACATCATGTCGGGCGATGGCGCCTCGCTGCTGACCTCGATCTCGGCGGTGCCGGGCGAAGTCAAAACCGAAGTGTTCGACGTCGACCTGCGGATGCGCAACGGCAAGACCATGCCGGCGCGGCTGTTCCACAAGCTGGCGTTCGGCGCCGACGGCAAGCCGGGTCCGTCGCGCACTTTGGTGATCAGCCGGGCGCGGGACGAGCGCGCCGATCCGCAGCGCACCGCCGAAGTGCGCTTCATGCGGTTCTTCGACCACACTCCGATGGCGATCGCCACCGTCGACAAGACCGGCGCGGTGGTGCGCGGCAATGCCCGCTTCGCCAAACTGGCGCAGAGCCTCAATCCCGGCGGCGCCGTCAACAAGTCGGTGCTGGCCGCGGTCAGCGACCGCGAGCGCGGCCAACTTAGCGACGCCATCAACCTCGCCGCGCAGGGCCAGGGCGACATCCCGCCGGTCGAGGCGATGCTCGACAGCACCCGCGAACGCTGGGCGCAGTTCTTCGTCACCGCGATCGAGGAGGACGAGCGCGATACCGAGGCCGCGATCGTCTACATGCTGGAGACCACCGAGCGCCGCACGCTGGAAAACCAGATCAATCAGTCGCAGAAGATGGACATGGTCGGCCAGCTCGCCGGTGGCATCGCGCACGATTTCAACAACGTGCTCTCCGCCATCATGATGGCCAACGACTTCCTGCTGAACGCCCACAAGCCGACCGATCCGTCGTTCCAGGACATCATGCAGATCAAGCAGAACGCCACGCGCGCTGCGACCTTGGTGCGGCAGCTGCTGGCGTTCTCGCGGCGGCAGACGCTGCGGCCGCAGGTGCTGCATCTCGGCGACGCTTTGAGCGACCTCACCATGCTGCTGCGCCGGCTGATCGGCGAGAAGGTCAAGCTTGATCTGGTGCACGGCCGCGACCTGTGGCCGGTCAAGGTCGACGTCTCGCAATTCGAGCAGGTGATCGTCAATCTGGCTGTGAATGCGCGCGATGCGATGCCGAGCGGCGGCAAGCTCACGGTGCGCACCGCCAACGTCTCGGCGCAGGAGGCCGAGCGGCTGTCCTACAAGGGCATGCCGCCCGCCGATTACGTCCGGATCGACGTCACCGACACCGGCACCGGGATTCCCGCCGACATCGTCGACAAGATCTTCGAGCCGTTCTTCTCAACTAAAGAAGTCGGCAAGGGCACCGGGCTCGGGCTGTCGACGGTGTACGGCATCGTCAAGCAGACCGGGGGCTTCATCTATGTCGCCTCCGAAGCCGACAAGGGCACCACCTTCCACATCTTCCTGCCGCGCTACAACGCCGAGAAGGACGTCCAGCCGGAGCCTTCCGCCGTCGCCGGCGCCGGCCCGGTCGCGGCAGTGGCGGCCGAGCCGAAGCCGGAGGCCAAGCCGCGCGCCGCGGATCTCACCGGGCAGGGTACCATCCTGCTGGTCGAGGACGAGGAAGGGCTGCGCTCGCTGAACGCCCGCGGCCTGCGCTCGCGCGGCTACAGCGTGATCGAGGCCGGCAACGGGCTCGAGGCGATCGACGCCATCGAGGCGCAGAACGGCGCCATCGACCTCGTGGTCTCCGACGTGGTGATGCCGGAAATGGACGGCCCGACGCTGCTGAAGGAAATGCGGGTCCGCAATCCGAAGCTGAAGATCATCTTCGTTTCCGGCTATGCCGAGGATGCATTCGAAAAGAGCCTGCCGGAAAACCAGCAATTCGCCTTCCTGCCGAAGCCGTTCACGCTGAGCCAGCTGGTGGCGGCGGTGAAGGAGACGATGGCGGCGGTCTGATCGCCCGGATTAAGACCGCCTTCACCTTGGGACCGCGCCGCGACGCAGCGCCGCAGCCCTGAGACATAATGACAGCTTCACATCTATGCATCTCTGCCCATCTAAGTGGCGTCGTCCCCCTATCGGGGAAGTGAGGGAAAGACCATGAAATTTGTGCAACGCACCCGCGGCTTCGTCGGTGCCATCGCCGTTGTGATGTCGCTGGCGTTGCCGGCCATGCTGGTCGTCGCCTCGTCGGCCGACGCCCGCGTCGGCGGCGGCTCGAGCTCCGGTTCGCGCGGCTCGCGGACCTTCTCGGCGCCGCCGTCGACCTCGACGGCGCCCAGCGCCGCGCAGCCGTTCAACCGCACCATGACCCAGCCCGGCAGCCCCGGCATGGCCGCGCCGGCCGCCGGCGCCGCCGCCAAGGGCGGCTTCTTCAACCGGCCCGGCATGGGTATGCTCGGCGGCCTCGCCGCAGGCTTCCTCGGCGCCGGCCTGCTCGGCATGCTGTTCGGCGGCGGACTGTTCTCGGGCCTCGGCGGCATCTCGTCGATCATCGGCCTGATCCTGCAGATCGGCCTAATCATCATCGTGGTGCGGCTGGCGATGTCGTGGTGGCAGCGCCGCAACGCCGCCGCTCCGGCGTCGGCTTCGGCCTCCGCCTATGCGGCCCCGGGCGCCGGCCCTGACGTCGGGCCCGGCGCGCAGCAGAACTATCGCACCGGCTCGGGCTTCGGCCTCGGCGGCTCCACCGCGCCGCTGGAAATCGGCCCGGCCGACTATGAGGCGTTCGAGAAGTTGCTCGGCGAGGTCCAGACCACCTGGTCGAACGGCGACATCGGTCACCTGCACACGCTGGCGACCCCCGAAATGGTGTCGTATTTCAGCGGCGACCTCGAAGCCAACAAGGCCCGCGGCGTCGAGAACAAGGTGTCCGACGTCAAGCTGTTGCAGGGCGACCTCGCCGAAGCCTGGCGCGAAGGCGAGACCGATTACGCCAGCGTGGCGATGCGCTTCTCGCTGGTCGACAAGACGCTCGACCGCGCCACCGGCAAGATCGTCGAGGGCAGCGAGCAGCCGACCGAAGCCACCGAGGTGTGGACCTTCGCCCGCCGCCGCGGCTCGGAGTGGGAATTGTCGGCGATCCAGCAGACCTGAGCGCTGGCGCCATGATTTGAGACAGGGCGTCGCGGGAAACCGCGGCGCCTTTTTCCTGTCCGACGCCGGGCGCAACGTTGCTATCCTGCTTGCGACAGCTGCGCGGCCCGGTTCGCGGCGTCGCGGCGAGGAACTCGGAGACAACCATGACGGCGAAGTTCAGGACGATTCAAACGGCGAGGATGTGGGGCGGTCTCGCGCTGACCGCGGCGTTGCTGGCGAGCGCGACCGCCCAGGCGCAGACCGCGCCGCAGACCCGCTTCTTCGTAACCAGCGTTTCGATCGGCAACGGCGGCAATCTCGGCGGGCTGGCCGGCGCCGACAATCATTGCCAGGAATTGGCGCAGGCGGCCGGCATCGGCGTTACAGCCGCCGGCGTGCGCTCCTGGCACGCTTATCTCTCGACCCAGCAGGCCGACGGCAAGCCGGCGATCAACGCCCGCGACCGCATCGGCAACGGGCCGTGGCAGAACGCCAAGGGCGTGGTGATCGCCAAGGACATCGCCGAACTGCACGGCGGCAATGCCATCACCAAGCAGACCGCGCTCAGCGAGAAGGGCGAGGTGATCAACGGCTTCGGCGATCAGCCGAACCGCCACGACATTCTCACCGGCAGCCAGCCCGACGGCACCGCGTTTGCGCCCGGCACCGACCGGACCTGTCAGAACTGGAGCAGCAGCGTGCAGGGCGCGGCGATGCTCGGGCATTCCGATGTCACCGGCCCGGCCGCTAACCCGACCGCGAAATCCTGGAACGCGGCACATCCGTCGCGCGGACCGGACGGCGGCTGCTCGCAAGCCGACCTCAAATCGACCGGCGGCGAGGGGCTGCTGTATTGCTTTGCGGTGAACTGATTTTCACAGCGCGCGTTGGGACGTTCTGAGCGCGTGAGCCAGATGCGCAACGAAAGCAGGCGTTTGAGTTCGTCTTTGCGAGGAGCACTTGCGACGAAGCAATCCGGGGCCACGCACGAGGCCCCTGGATTGCTTCGCTGTTCGGCCGGCGCTATGCGCCGCCCTCGGTTCGCAATGCCGAAGAGTCCACGTTTTTTCTGGCAACGTTGTCTGTCGGGCTGTGAGCGGGCCGCCGCAAGGAGAAAGCGCGATGCGTTATGAGTTGTACTACTGGCCGAGCATCCAGGGCCGCGGCGAATACGTGCGCCTCGCGCTGGAGGAGGCCGGCGCCGACTATCGCGACGTCGCCCGCGAGGGCGGCGGCATGGCGGCGATGAACCAACTGCTGGAGAGCGGCGACACCCCGCCGTTCGCGCCGCCGTTTCTGAAAGCCGGCTCGCTCGTGATCGGCCAGGTCGCCAACATCCTGCTCTATCTCGGGCCGCGCCATGGGCTGGCGCCGAAATCCGAAGCCGGCCGGCTGTGGCTGCATCAGCTGCAGCTCACCATCGCCGACCTCGTGGTGGAGATCCACGACACCCATCATCCGCTCGGCGTGACGTTGTATTACGAAGATCAGCGCACGGCGGCGAAGAAGCGCACCGAGGAGTTCTGGACAGAGCGGGTGCCGAAATTTCTCGGCTATTTCGAGAAGCTCTTGGGCGACGGCAACTATCTCAGCGGGCGGCGGGTCAGCTATGTCGACCTCTCGCTGTTCCAGATCGTCGACGGCCTGCGCTACGCGTTTCCGCAGCGAATGAAACGGTTCGAGCGCAAGGTGCCGCGCCTCGTCGCGCTGCACGACCGCGTCGCGGCACGGCCGAACATCGCGGCCTATCTCGCGAGCCCACGCCGCATCGCCTTCAACGAGGACGGCATCTTCCGGCACTACAAGGCGCTGGATCGGTAACGCGCCGCTCCCTTGCACGCGCTGTTCAATGCTCGACCTAAACGTCGCTATTTGGGGGGCTCCCTTGCCACATCGGCAGCGAGCTCCCTCGCCCCGCTTGCGGGGAGAGGGTCGGGGTGAGGGGGCGTCGCTCTTGTGTGAAGCGCTCCCCCCGCAGCGGCGCCCCCTCACCCGACCGGCTTCGCTGCGCTCGCCGATCGACCTCTCCCCGCAAGCGGGGAGAGGTGAACGCTTGGCCATGCAAACTTCATGTCTTGCTGCCGAACCCGGCTAACGGCTAAGGGCAGAAAACGCCAAAGCCCCGCGCGGGCGGGGCTTGACCATCACAACGCGCCGGCTCAGGCGATGATGTCGACGCGGGTGCCTTGGCCCGGCGGCAGCGGCGGGGGCGGCGGCGGCGCGGAGCGGGAATTGTCCTTGTCGTTGTCGTTTTCCGGCTCCGAGGCTTTGGCCTCGACCGGCTGCGCAACCGGCCTGGCTTCGACCGGCGGCGGCGGGGGCGGCGGCGGTGACGCCGTGACGCTGGAAATACTCATCGGCTGTCCTTTCGATGGATTGTTCGTGGACTCTGTGCCGCCGGCGCCAACGAGTGGTGAATCCATTTTTACAATTGGACACAATCCGACGCATCGCCTCACAGTGGTGAACGATGCGCGACCGGATTAGCTCAAATGCGATGCTTTGCGCGAAAACTACTCGTCGCGGCCCCGCGCGATGGTGATGGTCGCCGCGGTCTTGGTCCGGCTGCAATGCATGTCGAGCCGGCGATAGCGGGTCTTGATGTCGTCGCCGCGCAACAGCCCGAGCCGGCCGAGGCAGCGGCTGGCGCCGCGCAGCGTATCGGCTTTCGGGATGGTGAAGATCACCGCCGCCGCGCCGGCGACGAATTGCAGGAACGCCGCGGACGGCTTGCGGCCCTCGGCGGTGGCCGACAATTCGTTGCTGACATTGCGGCTGGCGCAGCCGAGCCTGACCTGCTTCGCCGCCGGATGGCTGAGATAGATCGCATTGGCGATGGTCCTGCCGATCACCACGCCGTCGATCTGGCTCTTCAAATGCAGGGCGATGTCGTCGCAGCGATCGGCGCGCGCGGCGGTGGATGATAGCAGCAGCGCCGCCAGCAAGGCAGCGGGCAACAGGGCGGCGGCCGGCATCCGGCCGGGCGAGCGTTTCGATAGCATCACGCGGTCTCCTCAGTCCCGCGCAGAGTGAAGCGCGACGCAACGCGTTAGGCAAGCGGGGGGAGGGGGGCAAGGGTCGTTGCCGGCGCGGCTCGGCGGCTTCGCGGCGGCGGCAGATTGTGCTAGGATTGCAGCATGAGCAGCGAAGACGTCAAAGCCATTCTCGACCGCGTGCTGACCTGGCCGCCCGAGCGCCAGCAGGACGCCGTTGAGATGCTGCTGATGATGGAAGCCTCGGATGCGAGCGCCTATCGGTTGACCCACGACCAGATCGCCGAAGTCCGGCGGCGGCGCGATGATCCAGACGCCGAGACGCTGACGCTTGAGGAGTTCACCGCGCGGCTGCAGCAACGCATCGCGGCTCGGCCCCAAGAGATGATGTAGCCCGGATGAGCGAAGCGAAATCCGGGAATGAAGGTCAAGCCGATGAAGAAGCCGATGGTTAAATAAAGCAAAGGCGAGATCGGTCGGGTCAGGATCGTCGAGGACTTTCTGCCGCCGCCGGACATGCTCGTGCTGCGCGTTGGACGGTGAAGCTCCGCTCCCCCGGATTTTGCTACGCTCATCCGGGCTACAACGACTACCGTGGCGTGCTGCGCCCTGCGCCGCCGCTCCACTGATTCGGGCTGCGGTCAGACAAAGCGTCCAACACGATGGGCGCGCGGGCTGATTTTTCATTCTAAGAGAAGTTGCCTCCGATCGTCTGAATGATCATTCCAACATTCACGCGGTTCTTGGATTGGTAGGCATCGTCGAATTCACGAAGCGCGGCGATGACCTTGGCGGTATCTTGCAGTAGGTAGATGTTGATAACGATCGTATCGGCGCGCACGTTCACGTACGGCGGAACGCTTTCCTGGCCCGGATCAGCCGGCACGCGAAGCACGATCTTGTTGTAATAGACATAGTAATCGGAAACCTCGGAGCTCTTGATCTGGATCTGGCGCGCCCGGTTTCGGATCGTCAGCATTCCCGGCGTGGCATCGATCTCGAAATATCGATGCTCAAGATAGGCCCAGCCAAAAACCAGCACGTTCCTTGAAACGTATAGCGCGCCGAGCGCGAACATCCCGCTGATCACGGCGTTCGAAACCGCGTCTACCCCTACAAATGCGATGGCGGAGAGGCAGAGCGCTAGGACAAGGATATTCAGAGTTGCGACGAATATCAGATAGGGGCGGCTCGCAGGTGTAACGCGCAAGAAACCCTCCTCGGCGCGTCGGGGATCGCCGATCCAGACGAATCGCCGTCCGTGCCCCGAAATGCCCGATGGCCTGGTACTTAAAGCAAACTATCAAATTTAATGCCCCGCCTCAAGCCGCCGCCGCAATCTTGCGCGGGCGGTGTGCTGCGCGGTTGTGCCTGGCTTTGACGTCGGCAATCTGCTGCAGCATGTCGTCGAGCGCGTCGATCGCCTTGCGCTCGTCGGGTGTCAGCCTGGTATCGGCGGGCAGATGCGCCAGCAGCACGATCAGCGCGTCGCCGATCCGGCCGAGCTGCTTGCCGTAGCTGCCGATGTCGTTCAGCACCTCCTGCTCGACCTGCGGCGCGCTGGATTGCCCGAGCGTGATGTTGATCAGCCCGAACTGGTTGCCGATCGGGCTGAGGAAGGCGGTCCACGGGCTGATGGTCTGCACGACGTCGCCGGATAGCGGCAGTTTGAAGGTGGGCATGCGCAGGCTCCTCATACGGTCGAAGACACGGCAGATCCCGCCGCGCGGTGCCGACGGCGGCTGAGGAGAGGTCTGTCGAAAGGCCTTTGAGGTTCACCCCTGAGCGAGGCAGGGCACGCGCCGCCGATTTTGAACGCTTCAAAATCCCGGCAAAACCGCCTAGACAGGGTGCCAAATTTCCCCTCGAGGCCCAGTCCATGAACGCACCCACGCCGATCCCGTCCGCCGCCACCCCGGTTCCGCCGTACAAGCACACCCCGTTGTTCCCGCTCGGCCCAGACGAGACGCCGTACCGCAAGATCACGTCCGACGGCGTGCGGGTCGAGACCGTGCTGGGGCGCGAGATGCTGGTGGTGCAGCGCGAGGCGCTGCGGGCGCTGGCCGAGGCCGCGTTCGGCGACATCAACCATTATCTGCGGCCGCAGCATCTGCAGCAGCTGCGCAACATCCTCGACGACAAGGACGCCAGCCCGAACGACAAATTCGTCGCCTTGGACTTTCTGAAGAACGCCAATATCGCCGCCGGCGGCGTGCTGCCGATGTGCCAGGACACCGGCACCGCGATCATCATGGGCAAGAAGGGCTTTAACGTCATCACCGACGGCAGCGACGAGGCCGCCTTGAGCGAAGGCGCGCGCGACGCCTATCTGCGCCGCAATCTGCGCTATTCGCAGGTGGCGCCGCTGTCGATGTACGAGGAGAAGAACACCGCCAACAACATGCCGGCGCAGTGCGAGATCTACGCCGAGGGCGATGACGCCTACAAGTTCATGTTCATGGCCAAGGGCGGCGGCAGCGCCAACAAGAGTTTTCTGTTCCAGGCAACGCCGTCGGTTCTCACGAAAGACCGGCTGCTGGCGTTCCTGAAGGAAAAGGTGCTGACGCTCGGCACCGCGGCATGCCCGCCCTATCATCTGGCGATCGTGATCGGCGGCACTTCGGCCGAACTCTGCATGAAGACGGTGAAGCTGGCGTCAGCGAAATATCTCGACGCGCTGCCGACCCATGGCTCGGCAGACGGCAACGGGTTTCGCGACCTGGAGATGGAGCAAGAGATCCTGAAGATGACGCAGTCGCTCGGCGTCGGCGCGCAGTTCGGCGGAAAATATTTCTGCCACGACGTCCGGGTGATCCGGCTGCCGCGCCACGGCGCCTCGCTGCCGATCGGGCTTGGCGTGTCGTGCTCGGCGGACCGCCAGGTGCTCGGCAAGATCACCAGGGACGGCGTCTATCTGGAAGAACTCGAGCACAACCCGGCGCGGTTCCTGCCCGAGGTCGAGCAGGCGCTCGGCGGCGAGGTGGTGCAGATCGACCTCAACCAGCCGATGCAAGATATTCTGGCCACCTTGAAGAACTACCCGATCAAGACCCGGCTGTCGCTGACCGGCACCATGATCGTCGCCCGCGATTCCGCGCACGCCAAGCTGCGCGCGCGGCTCGACAACGGCGAGCCGCTGCCGGACTACTTCAAGAACCATCCGGTGTATTACGCCGGCCCGGCGAAGACGCCCGAGGGCTACGCCTCCGGCGCGTTCGGCCCGACCACCGCGGGACGGATGGATTCCTTCGTCGATCAGTTCCAGGCCGCCGGCGGCTCGATGGTGATGGTCGCCAAGGGCAATCGCGCGGTCGCGGTGCGCGAGGCCTGCAAGACACACGGCGGGTTCTATCTCGGCTCGATCGGCGGCGCCGCGGCGAACTTGGCCGAGCACTGCATCAAGAAGGTCGAGCTGGTGGAATATCCCGAGCTCGGCATGGAGGCGATCTGGAAGATCGAGGTGCAGGATTTCCCCGCCTTCATCATCATCGACGACAAGGGCAACGACTTTTTCAAGGAGTTGAATCTGGGCTAAGGGCGGCTCGCTACCGCGCAATCCACCGCCGTCATCCTGAGAGCCTGTGAAGCTATTCGATTGGCGGCTCTCGGCGATATGATGTGTCGCGATCGCTGCGCAGGAGTGCGGTTGGAGGAGTG
>NZ_JACHIH010000011.1:122705-132860 GCF_014203125.1 Rhodopseudomonas rhenobacensis | reverse complement strand
ATTTCCCCCCCCCCCCGGGGGGGGGGTGGTGGGGGGGGGCAAAAGCGCAGCTTGTCGCGCCGGGTGAGGGGGCGCCGCGTGATGCCGAGACGCCCCCTCACCCGGCCCGGCGTCGCTGCGCTCCGCCGGGTCGACCTCTCCCCGCAAGCGGGGAGAGGTGAAGGCGGCATCTGTGGAGCCGGGACTATTCCCTAGCGTCCGCCGAACAATTGATCGAGCTTGGCGCCGGAGACGAGGTGATCGGCGGTGAGCTTGTCCCAGCCGCCGAACTCGTCCTCGACGCGGTACAGCTTGACCTCGGGGAACTTGTCCTTGAACTCAGCCGCCACGGCCTTGTCGTTCACCCGGTTATAGGCCTTGGCCAGAATGGTCTGGCCCTCGGGCGAATACAGATATTCCAGATAGGCGGTGGCGAGCGGGCGGGTGCCGTGCTTGTCGGCGTATTTGTCGACCACGCTGACCGGGAATTCCGCCAGCAGGCTGGTCGGCGGCACCACCACTTCGTATTTATCCTTGCCGGCGATGTCGCGGATCGCGCTGGTCTCGGCCTCGAAGGTGATCAGCACGTCGCCGGTCTGCCGCTCGACGAAGGTGGTTGTCGCGGCGCGGCCGCCGGTGTCGAACACCGGGACATTGCCGAACAGCTTCTTGATGAAGGCGTCGGCCTCGGCCTCGTTGCCGTATTTGTGCTTTGCGTAGGCGTAGGCGGCCAGATAAGTGTAGCGCGCATTGCCCGAGGTCTTCGGGTTGGGGAAGATCACCTGCACGCCGGGCTTCACCAGGTCGTCCCAATCCTTGATGGCCTTGGGATTGCCGGCGCGCACCAGGAACGCCGGCAGCGAGTAGTATGGCGAGGAATTGTTCGGCAGCCGCTTGGCCCAATCCGCCGGGATCAGCTTGCCCTTGTCGTACAGCACCTGCACGTCGGTGACCTGGTTGAAGGTCACCACGTCGGCCTCGAGCCCTTCCAGGATCGAGCGGGCCTGCCGCGACGAGCCGTTGTGCGACTGGTTGATGGTGACGTCCTGGCCGGTCTTGGCCTTCCATTGCTTGGTGAAGGCGGCGTTGATCTCGACATAAAGCTCGCGCGAAATGTCGTAGGAGACGTTGAGCAGCGTGGTCGGGCTCTGTGCGCGCGCCGCGGACACCGCGGTGAGGGCGCCGAGACCGGCGATGAAGGCGAGGGCAAAACGATTCACAAGAGCTCCTGTCGCTGCGGAATCCGCGGGCGGGTTAGATGTTGGCGGCGAGGTCGACGAGGTCTTCGATCAGCACGCCGGATTTCGCCAGCATCAGTTCGATCTCGTCGATCGCCTCGGCGACCGGGCGGGTGGCGGTGTCGATGGTCAGTTCGCTCGCGGCCGGCGGCTGATAGTCGTTGCCGATGCCGGTGAAGCCTTTCAGCGTGCCGGCGCGGGCCTTGGCGTAGTGCCCCTTGGGATCGCGGCTTTCGCAAATCTCGGCAGGCGTCGCGACGTAGATCTCGCGGAACAGCGTGTCGGCGATCCGCCGCGCCGCGGCGCGATCCTCGAGCGAAGGCGACACCGCCGCGACGATGGCGATATGGCCGTTGCGGGCGAGGTGGGTGGCGACTTCGGCCAGCCTACGGATATTTTCTGAGCGGTCCTTCGGCGAAAAGCCGAGATCGCCGTTGAGGCCGGCGCGCAAGGTATCGCCATCGAGCAGGATCGGCGAGCCGCCGCGGTTGAACAGCCGGCGCTCCAGCGCCACCGCGAGCGTAGATTTGCCGGCGCCGGGCAAGCCGGTGAACCACAGCACCGCGCCGTTATGGCGATAGCGCGCCGCGCGATCCTCCGGCCGCAGCGCGGATTCCACCGGGACGATGTCGACGGTGCCGCGTTGGCCGCCCTCGATCTTCATCACCAGACCGCCGCCGGCGATGCGGCCGTCGACCTCGATCACCAGCCGGCCGGTGCGCGGGTTGTCGAGATAGGGATCGGCGGCGACCGGGTGCAGCAGCGCGATGGTGATTTCGCCGACGTGATTGCGGGCGATCGATTTCGCCGCGACGCTGGCGAGTTCGCCGGGATCGACCGCCTTCTCGATGGCGACGACGTTGGCGCGGGTTTCCCGCGTCCCGAGCCGGACCAGGATATTGGCGCCGACGCTGAGCGGCTGATGGTGCAGCCAGAATATCCTCGCCTGGATCCTCCTGGTGTCGCGCGGTGCGGCGTCAGTATGGGCGATGACGTCGCCGCGTTCGATGAACAATTCGCGGTCGAGCGTGATGCCGACCGAACGGCCTGCGCTTTGCGGGCCGCTCACCGGCGTCACCGGCCAGCCTTCGACGGTCTTGATCTTGGCGATCTTGCCGGCCGGCATGATCACGATCTCGTCGCCGGCCTTGAGCTGACCGGATTCGATGCGGCCGGCGACGATGCGGCGGTCGTCGAATTTGTAGATCGCCTGCACCGGCAGCCGCAGCGGCAATTCGTCGAGCGGCCGCGCCGGGGTCAGCGCGTCGAGCGCTTCCACCACGGTCGGGCCTTTGTACCAGGCGATGTTTTGCGTGCGCTCGGCGACGCCGTCGCCGTCGCGCGCGGAAATCGGGATCACCGCGGTCGGCGTCACGCCGAGCTCGATCAGATGCGCGGAGATTTCATCGTTGATCTCGGTGAAGCGGGCCTCGCTGAACTCGACC
The DNA here is from genome assembly GCF_014203125.1 of Rhodopseudomonas rhenobacensis. Taxonomy (GTDB): domain Bacteria; phylum Pseudomonadota; class Alphaproteobacteria; order Rhizobiales; family Xanthobacteraceae; genus Rhodopseudomonas_A; species Rhodopseudomonas_A rhenobacensis. The sequence continues at coordinate 130,198 of NZ_JACHIH010000011.1, read as the reverse complement.
CGGTCCATCTTGTTGACCACCACCGCGACCTGCTTGATGCCGAGCAGGTGCAACAGATAGCCGTGCCGCCTGGTCTGGTCGCGCACGCCTTCCAGCGCGTCGATGATCAGCACCGCGGCGTCGGCCTGCGAGGCGCCGGTGATCATGTTGCGGAGGAATTCGGCGTGGCCGGGGGCGTCGATCAGCACCACGTCGCGCGAATGGGTGCGGAACGAGATCTGCGTGGTGTCAATGGTGATGCCCTGGTCGCGCTCGGTTTGCAGCGCGTCGAGCAGGAACGACCATTCGAACGGCATGCCGCGCCGGGCGCTGACTTCCTTCAGCATTTCCAGCTTGCCGTCGGGCAGCGAGCCGGTCTCGTGCAGCAGCCGGCCGACCAGCGTGGATTTGCCGTGGTCGACATGGCCGACGATGACGATGCGGACTTGCGGGCGGGTGGTGCCGTTCGGCGTGGCGAGCGACGACGACGGCGAGGGAGTGGGGACGACGAGGTTCATGGCGATGCTGCTCACAGATAGCCGGCGACGCGAAGCCGCTCGAAGGCGTCTTCGGTTTCATGATCAAGCGCGCGGCCGGCGCGCTCCGGCACCTTGGTGCCATCGAGTTCGATGAGGATTTCGTCGATGTTGGAGGCGCTCGACTGCACCGGATTGGTGATGTCGGCGTCGCCCAGCGAGCGATAGCGCTTGCCGTTCTGCGACAGATACAACGGGATGATCGGGATGTTCTCGCGCTTGGTGTAGGCCCAGATATCGGCTTCGGTCCAATGCAGGATCGGGTGGATGCGCAGATGCGAGCCGGGCGGCGGCGAGGCGTTGAACTGATCCCAGAATTCCGGCGGCTGATCGCGGACGTCCCAGCCGCCCTCAAGGCCGCGCGGCGAGAACACCCGCTCCTTGGCGCGGGTGGCCTCTTCGTCGCGGCGGATGCCGGCGATCAGGCCGTCGAAGCCGTGCTTGGCCAATGCGAGCTTGAGCCCTTCGGTCTTGCGCGCCGCCGACCGCGCCGCCGGCGGCAGCGTCGGGTCGACGCTTTCGATGCCGGGGCAATATTCGAGGATCAAGTCGAGATCCCATTCCTTCGAGTACTGATCGCGAAACGCATACATTTCCGGGAATTTCTTGCCGGTGTCGACGTGCATGGCGGGGAACGGCACCCGGCCGAAGAACGCCTTGCGGGCGAGCCAGATCATCACGTTGGAGTCTTTGCCGAGCGACCACAGCAGCGCCAGCTTCTTCAGCCGGGCGAAGGCTTCGCGCAAAATGTAGATGCTCTGCGCTTCCAGCGCGTCGAGGTGGTCCATGCCGGGGGTCGTCATCGTGCTCTCCGGGCTGCAATCGAGCGGTTCGGCCCGCCAGCGAACCGCGCACTGGCAAGCAACTCCTGCCGTCGCGGACCGTTGTCGAGAAGAACCATCTCCTGCGCCTTGCAGTTAGAGGTAAAAAATTCCACAGTTGCGGTGCGAAAGAGAAGAAATAAATTTCTCTTTGCGGCCGGTGAAAGACACATATATAGAAAATAATTCCAGTCAACCCCGATGTTCCGGGCAACGGAGCCTGTATGCGATTTCTGCCGGTGTTCCTCGATTTGCGCAGCGGGCCGATCCTTCTGATCGGCGCCGGAGACCTGCTACGCGCCAAGCTGCGGCTGCTACTTGCGGCCGGCGCGCGGATTCGCTGTTACGCGACTGATGGTCATACTGACCTGGGCGGCATCGAGAAGGGCGAAGGCCAGATCGAATTCATCGAGGGCGATCCGCTGCAGGCGGATTTCGCCGGCGTGATCGCGGTGTTTTGCGCCGGCTCAGGCGAGCTCGGCGCGCCGCTTTCGGCGCGGGCGCGGGCGCTCGGCGTGCCGGTCAACGTCATGGATGACCTCAGCAATTCCAGCTTCATCATGCCGGCGATCGTGGATCGCGGCGACGTCGTGGTGGCGATCGGCACCGGCGGCACCTCGCCGGTGGTGGCGCGGCGGTTGCGGCAGCAGATCGAGGCGCTGCTGCCGGCCAGGATCGGCGAGCTTGCCGGCTTCATCGGCCGCTGGCGCAAGAGCATTCACCAGCGGATCCCGCAATTTCCGTTGCGGCGCAAATTCTGGGAGCGGGTGGTCGATGGCCCGATCGGCGCGCAGGTCCTCGCCGGGCATCTCGACCAGGCTGATAAGGCTTTGAGAAATATCGACAATCCGTCGGACTTCGCCGGCGCGAGCGAGGCCGGCCATGTCACGCTGGTGGGCGCCGGGCCGGGCGATCCGGACCTGTTGACGCTGAAAGCGCTGCGGGCGCTGCAGGATGCCGATACCATCTTCTACGATGAACTGGTCTCACAAGAAGTGCTCGACCGCGCGCGGCGCGACGCCACGCTGGTGGCGGTCGGCCGCCGTGTCGGCCAGCCCGGCATCGGCCAGGACGAAATCAATCGCCGGCTGATTGTTGCGGCAAACTCGGGGCAGCGCTGCGTGCGGCTGAAAGGCGGCGATTCGCTGATCTTCGGCCGCGGCGGCGAGGAGATCGCGGCGTTGCGCGACGCCGGCATCTCCTACTCGGTGGTGCCGGGCATCACCGCGGCGCTCGGCGCCGCCGCCGAATTCGAAGTGCCGCTGACGTTCCGCAACGAGGCGCTGCGCATCACCTTCCTCACCGCGCACAAGGCGGAGGGCGCGGCCAGCGTCGACTGGTCGGCGCTGACCGATCCGAAGATGACCGTCGTGGTCTATATGGGCATGAGCGCCGCGCCGCAGGTTCGCGCCGGACTACTCGCCGCCGGCCGCTCGCCGCTGACTCCGGTCGGGGTGTTCGCGCGCGTCACCCGACCTAATTCCAAGGCCGCGATCGGCACGCTCGATCAGTTGCCCGAGTTAGTCGCCGAGGTCGAGGGCGGCCCGGCGATCCTGATCATCGGCGACGTCGTGGCCCATGCCGCGCCGTGGCAGGCAGATTCGAACTCACATCCCTTCACCCCTCTCACGCAAAAACTCTCGGAAATGTTGGCGGCTGCTGAATGACCTCTCCTCTGCAACAAAAAATCAAGATCACCGGACCCTCGGTGGTGACCGCGAACCGCGCCCGTGACGGCGCGGTGATCTGGCGCACCGCTCACCAGGACTGGTCGACCGACCTGGCCGATGCCGCGGTGGTCAGCACCGTCGACACCGCGCGCGCGCTGCTCGCCGAATCCGCCGCCGACGACGTCGGCGCGGTCGGCCCCTACATCGCGCCGGTGACCGTCGACGATTCCGGCGCGATCGAACCCGGCAATCTGCGCGAACTGATCCGCAGCACCGGCGTCACCATCGACATTCCTGCGACCGTGTAAGGCTTCCTATGTACGCTTATGATGAAATCGACCGCACGCTGATCAACGAGCGCGTCGCCGAGTTCCGCGATCAGGTGCAGCGCAGGCTCGCCGGCGAGATCACCGAAGACGAGTTCAAGATGCTGCGGCTGATGAACGGCGTCTATCTGCAATTGCACGCCTACATGTTCCGGGTGGCGATTCCGTACGGCACGCTGTCGGCCGATCAGTTGCGCAAGCTCGCCCACGTCGCGCGCAAATACGACCGCGGCTACGGCCACTTCACCACGCGGCAGAACATCCAGTTCAACTGGATCGCGCTCGCCGATCTGCCGGACGCCTTGGCCGATCTCGCCGAAGTCGGCATCCATGCGATGCAGACCTCGGGCAATTGCACCCGCAACATCACCGCGGATCAGTGGGCCGGCGTCGCGCCGGGCGAAATCGAAGACCCACGGATCTGGGCCGAGATCATGCGGCAGTACACCACGCTGCATCCGGAATTCTCGTTCCTGCCGCGCAAGTTCAAATTCGCCATCACGGCGTCGGATCACGACCGCGCCGCGATCAAGATCCACGACATCGGCTTGCGGCTGCGCCAGAACGACGCCGGCGTGACCGGCTTCGAAGTGCTGGTCGGCGGCGGCCTCGGCCGCACCCCGTTCATCGGCAAGGTGATCAAGCCGTTCGTGCCGGGCCGCGATATCCTGAGTTATGTCGAGGCGATCCTGCGCGTCTACAATCAGTACGGCCGCCGCGACAACATCTACAAGGCGCGGATCAAGATCCTGGTGCACGAACTCGGCCTGGAGAAATTCCGCGACGAGGTCGAGGAGGAATTTTTGCAGATCGGCGACGGGCCGCTGACGCTCGACGACGCCATGATCGAGGAGATCCGCTCGCGCTTCACCTATCCGGCCTACGCCAAGCTGTCGGACAATCCGGAAGAACTCACCAAGGCCTCCGCCGATCCGGGATTCGCTGCGTGGCTCGCTAACTCGGTCGCGCCGCACAAGCAGCAAGGCTACGCCATCGTCACGCTGTCGCTGAAGCCGGTCGGAGCACCTCCCGGCGACGCCACCGCCGAGCAGATGGACGCGATCGCCGATCTCGCCGACCGCTATTCGTTCGGCGAAATCCGCGTCGGCCACGAGCAGAACCTGGCGCTGCCGCACGTCGCCAAGCGCGATCTGCCGGCGCTGTGGCAGGCGTTGGATCGGATTGGCGTGGCGACGCCGAACGTCAATCTCATCACCGACATCATCGCCTGCCCGGGGCTGGACTACTGCTCGCTGGCGAACGCGCGGTCGATCCCGATCGCGCAGGAACTGACGCGGCGGTTCTCCAACGAGACCGCCAACCTGATCGGCCGGCTGCACATCAATATCTCCGGCTGCATCAACGCCTGCGGCCATCACCATGTCGGCCATATCGGCATTTTGGGCGTCGAGAAGAACGACGAGGAATTCTACCAGATCACCATCGGCGGCCGCGCCGACGAAGGCGCGGTGGTCGGCACGCTGATCGGCCCGGCGGTGCCTTACGACGACGTCGCCAATGTCGTCGAAGACATCGTCGAAGCCTATCTGGCGCTGCGGCAGCGGCCGGATGAATTGTTCATCGACGCGGTGAAGCGTCTCGGGGTCGAGCCCTTCAAGGAGCGCGTCTATGCCACTCGTTAAGAACGCAACCACGATCGCCGATCCGTTCGTGCATCTGGCCGACGACGCCGAGCTGCCGCTCGACGGCGCGGTGCTGGTCTCGGCGGCGCGGTTTCTGCAAGATCCCGAGGCGCTGATCGGGCGCAACAGCCCGCTCGGCGTGATCTGGCCGAACAATCGCCCGGTCGATGACCTGGTGCCCTATCTCGATCGGCTGGCGGTGGTGGCTTTGGTGTATCCGAGCTTCCGCGACGGCCGCGCCCATAGCCAGGCGCGGCTATTGCGCGAACGCCACGGCTATCGCGGCGAGTTGCGCGCCACCGGGCAGATCCTGCGCGATCAGTTCGTGTTTTTGCTGCGCAACGGCTTCGACGCCTTCGAGGTGAAGAAGGACGCCGACGCCGCGGCCTTCGCCGCCACCGCGAAGCGTTATTCGGTGTTCTATCAGCCGAGCAGCGACGGCCGGCTGAGCGCGTGGCAGCGCCGGCTGCAGGCGCGGCATTCGGAGAGTGCGAGCTGATGAGCGATGTTTTGATCCAGCCCGCGCAACCGGCGACGCCGGCGCTGCCGTCGGCGGCCGCGCTCGACGCGGCGCTGCGCGACGCCGCGCCCGCGGAGGTGATCGCCGCGGCGCTGGCGGCCGTGGGCCCTCAGCATCTCGCGGTGGTGTCGTCGTTCGGCACCGAGTCGGCGGCGCTGTTGAAGGTGATGGCCGACGTCGACCCGACGATCCCGGTGATCTTTCTCGACACCGGCTGGCTGTTCGAGGAGACGCTGGCCTATCGCGACACGCTGATCGCGCAGCTCGGTCTGACCGACGTGCGTTCGGTCCAGCCGTTGCAACAGACGCTCGACCGCGACGATCCGGAGCGCGATCTGTGGTTCTCCAATCCGGACCAATGCTGCTTCATCCGCAAGGTGGAGCCGCTCAGCCGCGCGCTGAAGCCGTTCAGCGGCTGGATCAACGGACGCAAACGCTTCCAGGGCGGCTTGCGCGCCGACATTCCGGTGGTCGAAGAGGACGGCACGCGGTTGAAGTTCAACCCGTTCGCCAATGTCTCGCGGGAAGACATCGATGCGATCTACGCGGCCGCGAAATTGCCGCCGCATCCCTTGGTCGCCGCCGGATTCCTCTCGGTCGGCTGCATGCCTTGCACCAGCCGGACCGACTCCGACGAGGACGCGCGCGCCGGCCGCTGGGCCGGTCAAGCCAAGACAGAATGCGGAATTCATACTGTCAAGACTTCGTAGGATATTGACCCCGCATCGCCGCAAACATTGAAATCTGGTTTCGTTGACTAACGCGCTGTTCTCCAAGAGTTTCCGAACTTCGCCGTCAACGACAATGGTGTCCTGCGGCCAATGGAGATTGAAATGATCCGTCGTTTTCTTCCCGTGATTGCGGGACTGATCTGGGCAGGCTCCGCGATGGCCGCGGACGTCACGCTGCTCAACGTGTCGTATGATCCGACCCGCGAGCTCTACAGCGATTTCAACAAGGCGTTCGCCGCGGCCTATCAGAAGGACGCCGGCAAGAGCGTCGAGATCAAGCAGTCGCATGGCGGCTCCGGCGCGCAGGCGCGCAGCGTGATCGACGGGCTGCAGGCCGACGTCGTCACCTTGGCGCTCGCCTACGACATCGACGCCATCGCCAACAAGGGGCTGCTGGCCAAGGATTGGCAGGCCAAGCTGCCGCAGAACTCATCGCCCTACACCTCGACCATCGTGTTCCTGGTGCGCAAGGGCAACCCGAAGGCGATCAAGGACTGGGACGATCTGATCAAGCCCGGCGTCAGCGTGATCACGCCGAACCCGAAGACCTCGGGCGGCGCGCGCTGGAACTATCTCGCCGCCTGGGGCTACGCGCTGAAGAAATCCGGCAACGAGGAAGGCGCGCGGGAGTTCGTCGCCAACATCTACAAGAACGTTCCGGTGCTGGATACCGGGGCGCGCGGCTCCACGATTACCTTCGTCGAGCGCGGCGTCGGCGATGTCTTGCTGGCCTGGGAGAACGAGGCTTATCTGGCGGTGAAGGAATTCGGCAAGGACAAGTTCGAAATTGTGGCGCCGTCAGTCTCGATCCTCGCCGAACCGCCGGTCGCGGTGGTCGACAGCGTTGCCGATAAAAAGGGCAGCCGTGCCGCCGCCGAGGCTTACCTGAAATACTGGTACACCCCGGAAGGCCAGGAAATCGCCGCGCGAAACTTCTACCGCCCTCGCGATGCCGGAATTGCCAAGAAGTATGCCGACTCGTTCGCCAAGGTCGAGCTGTTCACCATCGACGACGTGTTCGGCGGCTGGACCAAGGCGCAAAAGGAACACTTCGCCGAAGGCGGCGTGTTCGATAAGATCTACAAGAACTAAATCTTGCGATTGGAATGCAGGCCGATGCTTAGCAACGATGGCAGCGCGCTCCCTCTCCCCGCTTGCGGGGAGAGGGTTGGGGTGAGGGGGCGCCACGCCATATCGCGGCGGGGGGGGGGGGGGCCGGGGCGGCGGGGGGGCGGGGCGCCGCCCCCGGCCCCCCCCCCCGCCACGG
>NZ_JACHIH010000011.1:0-122695 GCF_014203125.1 Rhodopseudomonas rhenobacensis | reverse complement strand
GACGAGACGGCGCGACACATCGCAACGCCCCCTCACCCGACCGGCTTCGCTTGCGCTCCGCCGGTCGACCTCTCCCCGCAAGCGGGGAGAGGTGACGCCGAACGCGCCGCGCGTGCCATCACCATCTCAACGGATATCGCACTCTCGGGTGTCGAAGTGAGCGCGGCCGGCAGACGTAGCGCGTTGCCGGGGTTCGGCCTCACCATGGGGCTGACGCTGACCTGGCTGTCGTTGCTGATCCTGATTCCGCTGGCCGGACTGTTCGTCAAGACCGCCGAACTCAGCCTGTCGCAATTCATCGACACCGTCACCAGCAATCGCACGCTGCACGCGCTGCAGATTTCGTTCGGGCTGGCGTTCGCCGCGGCCCTGGTCAATCTGGTGGCCGGGCTGCTGATCGTCTGGGCGCTGGTGCGCTATCGGTTTCCGGGGCGGCGGATCTTCGACGCCATCGTCGACATTCCGTTCGCGCTGCCGACCGCGGTGGCCGGCATCGCGCTGACCACGCTGTTCGCCCAGCAGGGCTGGCTCGGCGCGCCATTAGCGGCGCTCGGCATCAAGGTGGCGTTCACGCCGCTCGGCATCTTCGTGGCGATGATCTTCATCGGCATTCCCTTCGTGGTGCGCACCGTGCAGCCGGTGCTGATCGATCTCGACGTCGAATTGGAGGAGGCCGCGGCCTGCCTCGGCGCCTCGCGCTGGCAGATCATCACCAGGGTGATCATCCCGTCGCTGACGCCGGCGATCCTCACCGGCTTTGCGCTGGCGTTCGCGCGCGCGGTCGGCGAATACGGCTCGGTGATCTTCATCGCCGGCAACCTGCCCAACGTCTCGGAGATCGCGCCGTTGCTGATCGTGATCCGATTGTCCGAGTTCCGCTATGCCGACGCCACGGCGATCGCGGTGGTGATGCTGGTGGCGTCGTTCCTGATCATCTTCCTGCTGAACCGGCTGCAACGCTGGGCGCAGATCCGCGCGCTGTCGGTGGGATGAGGCCATGACCATCGCAACCACCACCACACCCTTGCCGGTCGCCGCCAAACCCGTTCCGTTGGCGAAGCGCGACTCTCGTACCGAGCCGCGGCTGGTGCGCGGGCTGATCATCGGCTTTGCGCTGACCTTCCTCACCGTGTTCGTGGTGCTGCCGCTGGTCCTGGTGTTCGCGCAGGCGTTCTCCAAGGGCGTCAGGTTCTACCTCACGTCGCTCGCCGATCCCGAGGCGCTGGCGGCGATCTGGCTGACGCTGGTCACCGCGGTGATTTCGGTCGGCCTCAATTTGATCTTCGGCGTCGCCGCGGCCTGGGCGATCGCCAAGTTCGAGTTCCGCGGCAAGACCTTCCTGGTGACGTTGATCGATCTGCCGTTTTCGGTCTCGCCGGTGATCTCCGGCCTGGTGTTCGTGCTGCTGTTCGGCGCGCAGGGCTTTGTGGGGCCGTGGCTGATGGCGCACGGCATCCACATCCTGTTCGCGGTGCCGGCGATCGTGCTGGCCACCACCTTCGTCACCTTCCCCTTCGTCGCGCGAGAATTGATCCCGCTGATGCAGGAGCAGGGCTCGCAGGAAGAGGAGGCGGCGATCTCGCTCGGCGCCCGCGGCTGGCAGACCTTCGTCAAGGTGACGCTGCCCAATATCAAATGGGGCCTGCTGTACGGCGTGCTGCTGTGCAACGCCCGCGCGATGGGCGAATTCGGCGCGGTCTCGGTGGTCTCCGGGCATATCCGCGGCGAGACCAACACCATGCCGCTGTTGGTGGAAATTCTGTACAATGAGTATCAGCTGGTGGCGTCGTTCGCGATCGCCTCGCTGCTGGCGCTGTTGGCGCTGGTGACGCTGATCGCCAAGACCATTCTGGAAAGCCAGATCGAGGAAGGACGGCCGCACAGTGACGATTGAGGTTCGCAATATCATCAAGCGCTTCGGCGGCTTCACCGCGCTGGACAATGTCGACCTCCGCGTCGAGACCGGCGAGTTGCTGGCGCTGCTCGGCCCGTCGGGCTCCGGCAAGACCACGCTCTTGCGGATCATCGCGGGCCTGGATTGGCCCGACGCCGGCTCGGTGTCGTTCGACGGCGAGGACGCGCTGGCGCGCGGCGCCGGCGAGCGCCATGTCGGCTTCGTGTTCCAGCACTACGCGCTGTTCCGCCATATGAGCGTGTTCGAGAACGTTGCCTTCGGGCTGCGGGTGCAGCCGCGCGCCATCCGCAAATCCGAGGCGCAGATCAAGGCGCGGGTGAAGGATCTGTTGGACCTGGTGCAGCTCGATTGGCTGGCCGACCGCTATCCGAGCCAGCTCTCCGGCGGCCAGCGCCAGCGCATCGCGCTGGCGAGGGCGCTTGCGATCGAGCCGCGCATCCTGCTGCTCGACGAGCCGTTCGGCGCGCTCGACGCCAAGGTGCGCAAGGAGCTGCGCAAATGGCTGCGCACGCTGCACGAGGAAATCCACGTCACCTCGATCTTCGTCACCCACGACCAGGAAGAGGCGCTGGAAGTCGCCAACCGCGTGGTGGTGATGGACAAGGGCAAGATCGAGCAGATCGGCAGCCCCGGCGACGTCTATGAGGAGCCGGCGACCGCCTTCGTGCACGGCTTCATCGGCGAATCCATCGTGCTGCCGGTCGAGATCCGCGACGGCCGGGTCCGGCTCGGCGACCGCGAGCTCAATCTCGACTCCCGCGACGCTCGCCCCGGGCCGTCGAAACTGTTCATCCGCCGCCATGATCTGGCGGTCGGGCCCTCCGGCGCCGGCGCGCTGGAAGGTGCCGTGAAGCACGTCCGCGCCTTCGGCCCGACGCAGCGCGCCGACATCCTGCTCAGCGCGGTGGGCGAGGGCACGCTGATCGAGATCGACGCGCCGCGCGACCGCGACCTGAAGCCCGGCGACATCGTCAGCCTGCAGCCGCGGCGCTACCGGATTTTCGCCGAAGGCGCCTGAGATTCACCTTTCAGCCATGGTTGCCGTGCAACAACCACCCCCTGTCCGGGGGATTTGATTCAATGTTGCGCTTTGTGTTGGCCGGTCTCGGCCTGTTGCTGCTGGCCGGATGCGCCGGCGAGGTCGCGCCGACCGTCGAAGAGCCGGCGATGTATCTCAGCATGGCCAATGGCGGCGCCAAGCTCGATCCGCAGGCCGCCGCCTCGATGATCTCGCTGTACCGGCACAACAACGGGCTCGGCCCGGTGGTGGTCGATCCGGCGCTGGTGGCGCTGGCCGAAGACCAGTCGATGACCATGGCCAAGCGCAACAAGCTCGACCACAACGTCAAGGCGCCGCTGCAGCAGCGGCTCAATGCCGGCGGCTACCCGGCGACCTTGGCGGTGGAGAACGTCTCCGCCGGATACCACACGCTGGCAGAGGCCTTTTCCGGCTGGCGGGATTCGCCGCCGCACAAGGCCAACATGCTGAAATCCGGTGTCACAAAACTCGGCATCGCGGCGAGCTATGCGCCGAACACCAAATACAAGGTGTTCTGGACGCTGATCCTGGCCTCGACCGAGGCGCGCTGAGCGCGGCGAACCATTCAACGCGACACGATTGACGCCGCAGCCGGCGCGCGCCAATTTGCGCCATCTTCCCACCATCCGATGGGGCGCCGATGGATACAGCTGCCGCCAAGCCGGCTTCGACCCCCGCCGAAGGTCGCCGCGTGCTGGTGCTGCAAGGCGGCGGCGCGCTCGGCTCCTACCAGGCCGGCGCCTATCAGGCGCTGTGCGAGCACGATTTCGAACCGCAATGGCTGGCCGGCATTTCGATCGGCGCCATCAACGCCGCGATCATCGCCGGCAATCCGCGCGAACAGCGGGTGGCGAAGCTGAAGGAATTCTGGGAACTGGCGTCGTCGCCGGTGCCCTGGCAGCCGCTGCTGCACGACGACCGGGTGCATTCGTTGTTCAACGAGGCCAGCGCCGCCTTGACCGCGGCGTTCGGCGTGCCCGGCTTCTTTACGCCGCGGTTCCCGCCGCCGCTGTTGTTTCCGCCGTTGGAGACCACCTCGCTCAGCTATTACGACACCACGCCGCTGCGCGCGACGCTGCAGCGGCTGGTGGATTTCGACCGCATCAACGACAACGCCGCGACCACGCGGCTCAGCGTCGGCGCGGTCAACATCGTCAGCGGCAATTTCTGCTACTTCGACAACACAAGGCAAAAGATCGGGCCTGAGCACATCATGGCCTCGGCGGCGCTGCCGCCGGGCTTCCCGGCGATCGAGATCGAGGGCGAATTCTATTGGGACGGCGGCATCGCCTCCAACACGCCGCTGGACTATGTGCTGGAGCAGGAGACCGTCGACGACCTGTTGATCTTCCAGGTCGACCTGTTCAGCGCCCGCGGCGAACTGCCGGAGACGCTGCTGGAGGCCGCCGAGCGCGAAAAGGACATCCGGTTTTCCAGCCGCACCCGGCTCAACACCGACAAGAACAAACAGATCCACAACACCCGCAAGGCGCTGCGCGATCTGATCGACAAATTGCCCGACGAGCTGCGCAACGATCCGGCCTATGCGATCCTGCACGAGGCGGCGGAGGAAAACACCGTCAGCGTGGTGCATCTGATCTATCGCAAGCGGAATTACGAGGCGTCCTCCAAGGACTATGATTTCTCCCGACTCAACATGATCGAGCACTGGAAATCCGGCGAGCAGGACGTGCACCTGTCGATGCGGCACCCGGACTGGCTGCAGCAGCCGCAGGACGGCGAGACCATGGTGACCTTCGATCTCACCAAAGAGGCGTTCAAATAGCGGCGCGCGATTGCCGCGTGGCGCGCGGCGCGTGCTAGAGAAGCCGGCGCATCCGTGCCGCATCCAATCACAACACAAGGAGACCAGCGAATGGGGACGTTGACAGGCAAGACCGCCGTGGTGACCGGATCGACCAGCGGCATCGGGCTCGCCTATGCGCGCGCCTTCGCCAGCGCCGGCGCCAATGTGGTGATCAACGGCATGGGCGAGCCCGCCGACATCGAGCGCGAGCGCGCCAAGATCGAGAGCGACTTCTCGGTCAAGGCGGTGCATTCGCCGGCCGACATGCTGAAGCCCGCCGAGATCGCCGAGATGATCGCGTTCGGCGAAAAGACCTTCGGCTCGGTCGACGTGCTGGTGAACAATGCCGGCATCCAGTTCGTGGCGCCGATCGAGGATTTCCCGATCGAGAAATGGGACGCCATCATCGCCATTAATCTCTCGTCGGCGTTTCACGGCATCCGCGCGGTGATCCCCGGCATGAAGAAGCGCGGCTGGGGCCGCATCATCAACACCGCCTCGGCGCATTCGCTGGTGGCCTCGCCGTTCAAGTCGGCTTACGTCGCCGCCAAGCACGGCATCGCCGGGCTCACCAAGACCGCGGCTTTGGAGCTCGCGACCTTCAAGATCACGGTGAACTGCATCTCGCCGGGCTATGTCTGGACGCCCTTGGTGGAGAAGCAGATCCCCGACACCATGAAGGCGCGCGGCCTGACCAAGGAGCAGGTGATCAACGACGTGCTGCTGCAGGCGCAGCCCACCAAGCAATTCGTCACCGCCGAACAGGTCGCCGCGCTGGCGCTGTATCTGTGCGGCGATGACGCGAGCCAAATCACCGGCGCCAACCTGTCGATGGACGGCGGCTGGACCGCGGCGTAGCGGCGAGGGGGGGCGCCGCAGTTGGCGCGGCGTAGCGGGCGGGGCGCTGCAGCTTGATCATTCCCGTGTCCCGGACGCGAACGCAGCTGGTCGGGGGTCGTGTCCCGGACGCGATGCAGCGTTCTTCACGCTGCGTCGCGAGCCGGGACCGTTCCAAGCGCTGTGTTTCGTAACGGCCCCGGCTCACGTCGCAACGCTGACGCGTTGCGCCGCGTCCGGGGCACGGCGCTGCAATTTCGATCCCTGCAACGCGCGCTCCAGCGCCATGCGGATGTAGCGCTGATAGGGAATCCCGGCCTGCTTGGCGCGCTGCTGTACGGCTTCGAGAAGTTGCGCAGGCAGCCGAAGATTGACCGACTTGTCCTTCGGCTTTAGCTCAAACCGCATCGGCACCATGCCGGAGAGATCGTATTGCGTGAGGTCGGCCTCGGCGACGAACGCCTCGGCGGCGGCGTCACTTCTCAGCTTTGGCAGCTTCTTTTTCATAATGCGATCTCCTTGCGGACTAATCGGCCTCGAAGGGACGCCTCGAAGTATGTCGGATGTGCAAAATGTCGACCGTATCATCACGGGTGCGATAGAAGATTTTGTACGGATAGCGGACCACCGCGGCCACCCGGATCCGGGAGCGTTGCGAGATGCGAGGGGCTGCGGCCGGCGTTTGCACGATCCGCTCAATGGTGCGGGTCAATTGCAGGCCGATGGATCCGGCAACTGCCGGGCTCGCGCGTTCGCGGTAGTAGGCGGCGATGTTGTCCAAATCAGCCAGTGCGCGCCGCGAATAGACCAGCTTCATGGTCGGAATTTTGCGAACACCGCCTCGATTTCCGCGCCGGTCGCGGCTTCGCCAGCGTCGATCGAAGCCGCCGCCGCGTCAATCACCCGCAACTCGTCAGTCGTCGCGACATAGTGATCACGCTTGAGTTCGTTTTCGATCTGGTTGGCGACCGCGACCAATTCCTCCTGAGCCGCCTCCGGCCAGGTCTGAACGCGCTGCAGCAGAAGTTCGAGGTCGGCTTTGCTCATCCGACCATTATATCATCGGGAGGGATGTCGAACCAGTCTTCGCCCGTCCTACCCCCTCTTGCCGAACGCCAGCACGTGCAGGCCGAGCCGTTGGCGGGTGATCCAGAACAGCAGCGCGGTCTCGAAGGTCAGCGCCAGCGAGGTGGCGGCGGCGGCGCCGTGGCCGCCGAACCGCGGCACCAGCGCGATGCACAGCACGAGATTCATCGCGAACGCCAGCGCATAGGCCAGCGCGCAGAGATTCTGCTGGCCGAGCATGTTGAGCAGCCGCTCCACCGGGCCGATCGCGGCGCGCACCACGAGGCCGATCGCGGCGATGAACATGATGTCGTAGCCGGCGACGAATTGCGGCCCGAACAGCCACAACAGCGGCTTGCCCATCGCCAGCAGCACGACGGTCGCGGCCAGCGACGGCCAGAACGTCCATTTGATGGCGTGGCTGACATAGGCGGCGAGCCGGGCCTTGTCGCCGCTGGTGTGATATTCGCTGAACCGATGCGCGGTGACCGCCGACATCGCGTAGTGGATGAACGACACCAGCGCCAGCGTCTTGATCACCGCGAAATACACGCCGACCTCTTCGGCCGAGCGATAATGCTGCAGCACCAGCACGTCGATATAGGACAGCAGCAGGTAGAAGCCCTCGACCATCATGATCGGCAGCGAGGTCTTCAGCCAGGCGCGAAATTCATAGGCCTTGGGGCCGGGCTCGACCACGGCTTTGAGCCGGCGGTTCAGCGCGATCAGCTGGCCGGCCATCGCGATCCACACCGCGGCGCAACTCGCCACCATCGCAGCGACCGCGCCGAGCTGAAAGCCGAGCACCACGGCGCCAGCGGTGAAGCCGATGATCAGCGATTGCCGGATGATGAATTGCGGCATCAGCGCCAGCCGCATCCAGTCGTGCGAGCGGGCGATGCCGTCCTGGGTGTTGGCGACCACGAAGGCCGGCAACGTCAGGCAGCCGATGTACAGGGGGACCATGGTCGGCGGATCGATCCACGGCGACAGCAGGCGCACCAGCCCGGCGAGCGCCAGCGCCATCGCGGCGGAGGCGGCCAGCGTCGCCCAGCGGCTGCCGGAGAGGAAGCCGCGTAGCAGCGCGTCGGCGCCGGCGGCGCGATATTCCGGAATGATCTTCTGCGCCGCGACCGCGATGCCGCAATCCAGCAGGCTGCCGAGTAGTAGCACCCAGGTCCAGACATAGACGTAGATGCCGTAGTCCGAGCCGCCCATCCAGCGCGCCAGCAGGACTTGCGACAGATACGCCAGCGCGGCGCTGATGACGCGGATGATGAAGATGGTGCCGGCCAGCCGGTTGGTCAGCGAGGCGTCGTCGCCGCCGCCGAACATCGCCCGCAACCGCGCCTTGAGGCCGGCGAGCGGGGAGGCTGAACGAGCTTCCATGAGAGCCAAAGCGCAAAACCCTCAGGTGGCCGGGGCCGTTGGCCGAAACCGCGAGGTTCGGTTTTAGCAAGCAGACGTTAAAAGAGGGTTGGACGGGTCTGCGGGCGCGGAGCCGGGTTGACTCCGGAACAAAACGGGAACAATATCTCGGCCTGACGATGGACCGACCGATGCCTGATTCTGCTGCGAACGAAGCGATCTCCGACCGGCTCGACGACGCGGCGGACGCCGCGATCGCCGCCTGTGGCGGGGATCTGCGCTCGACCATCCGGGCGCTGATCCTGGCCAACGAGTATCTCGAATTCGAGCTCGGGCAGTGCAACGCCGCGGTGTCGCGCGGCTTCGCCCGCGGCCGGCACGGCGGCGCGGTCGGAGCGCCGGGCGAGTCGACGTGAGGGTCCGGCGCGGGCCGCAACACGGCGCGTGAAGGCGACAAGTGAAGGAGCTCGACAATGGCGGATGTGACGTACTACGTGGCGCTGCCGTTCGCGCTGGATGACGACGGGCCGGTGGCGCGCGAGGGCACCGAATGCACCAGCGCCCACGCGGCGATCATGCGCGCCGAGGTGCTGTCGCGCGCCGAGGGCCATATCGGCGCGGTGGCGTTCAGCCGCAGCGGCGATCCGATGCTGGGTGAATTCTCCGACGCGGTGCTGCTGCGGGCGTTCGGCGATGTGCCGAGCGACCTCAGCGGGCTGTAGGCGACCGGCACGGCGGTCTTCGGCGCGGCTTCGTAGTCTTCGTAGCCTGGATGAGCGAAGCGAAATCCAGCAGCAAGCCGGGAGCTTTTCCCGGTGGTTCGCCGCGCTTGGCCGTCGCAATTTCTGACGCAGATCCCAAAGGCCTTGCGAGCGCGAGCGAGCCATCGTGGCGACGCGCGAGACGCCGACCCTTCGACTCGCCGCGCCGCAAATCTAAACCAAACCTTAACGTCGCGCCGCATGTCGCGTCCCGCTTTCCGCATGGAACGCGGATTGCGGCGGGCGCGTTGGCAGCCCTCGCAGCAGGCCGCCTGCGGGCCCGCGCTGATCTTACCAACAATTCATCAAGATGAATCGGTTGGTCAGGCGTCGTTCAGCCACGGCGGCTTAGGCTTGCGAACGGTTTGGAATCGAAGGAGGAAAATTCGATGAAACTGAAACTCGCGCTCGCCGCCCTCGCCACCATCGGCGGCCTCGCATTGTCCTCGGGCGCGGCCTCGGCGATGCCGAACGGACTGCCGAATGCCGCCAATGCACTGAGCGGCCCGGCCGCCCAAGTCGACCAGGTGCGCTACGTCTGCAATGCCTGGGGGCGCTGCTGGTGGCGGCCGAACTACTACAGCGCTTACGGTTATGGCCCGCGCTTCGGTGGTCCGCGGTTCTACGGGCCGCGCATGCATCGGCCGTGGGGCTATCGCCACGGCTGGCGCCGCTGGTGAGCAACTGATCGTTCGAACGATCGCGGGGCCTGCGGGCCCCGCGCTGCTGTCAGGCCGGTTGGATCTCGCAGACATCGACCCATTCGGCGGCGGTCAGTTGCGCCATCCGCTGCGGCGCGATCCGCACCGCGCTGTGGGTCGAGCCGGCCGCCGGCACCACGATATCGAACGCTTTGAGCGAGACGTCGCAATACACCGGCAGCGGCGATGTCAGGCCGAACGGGCAGACCCCGCCGACCTCGTGGCCGGTGATCGCCGCCACTTCGTCGGCGCCGAGCATCTTCACCTTGCCGCCGAACACAGCCTTGGCCTTCTTGTTGTCGAGCCGCGCGGTGCCGCTCGTCACCAGCAGAAACACCCGCTCGCCGACCCGCAGCGACAGCGTCTTGGCGATCTCCGCCGGCGCCACGCCATGGGCCTCGGCGGCGAGCGCCACCGTCGCCGAACTGGTGGCGGATTCCAGCACGACGATGTCGGGGGCCTGGGCAGCGAAGTAGGCGCGAACGGACTCGAGGCTCATAGTTCCAGTTTCAACACTCTGCAGACGTGACCAAGGGAGAGCGCGCGGACAAAGCCGCCGCCGAACAGCGCGCGACCGCACGCGCGATCGTGCCTACGCCGCCGCCGCGGTCTGGCTCTGGATGTCCTGCGCGGTGCGGCGCAGCGCGGTGAGGAAGCGCTGCTTGGCGCCGTCCTCGTCGATCGCGCCGGAGATGGTGTTGATGCTCACCGCCGCCACCACGGTGCCGCGATGATCGCGCACCGGCACCGCGATGCCGCAGATCGCCGGATCGAGCTCGCCGTCGATCCAGGCGTAGCCTTGCTCGCGGGTGCGCTGCAGTTGCGCCTGCAAGGTCGCCGGGTCGTCGATGGTGCGCGGCGTCAGTTTCTGCAGCGGCGCTTTCGCCAGATAGGCCTGCAATTTGTCGGGCGGCAGCGCCGCAAGCAGCACCCGGCCGAGCGACACCACATGCGCCGGCAGCCGGCTGCCGATGCCGAGATTGGCCGACAGGATGCGCCGCGCCGGCAGCCGCAGCGCATAGACGATCTCGTCCTCGTCGAGCACCGCCAGCGCGCAGGATTCGCCGATCTCGTTGCGCAGATCTTCCAGCGCGCTCTGCGCGTAGCCCCAATACGGCAGCGCGTTGAGATAGGACAGCCCGAGCCCCAGCGCGCGCGGCCGCAGGCTGAAGTAACGGCCGTCGACCTCGCAGTAATTCAGCGCCACCAGCGTCGCCAGCATGCGCCGCGCGGTGGCGCGGTTCAGCCCCGACGCGACTGCGGCTTCGGACAGCGTGTGGCGGCCGGGCGGCCGTCCCAACGCTTCCACCACCGAGAATCCCCGCGCGATGGCGCGGACGAATCCGTCGCTTTCCTTGGCCATACTCAAGTCCCCTCGGTAAGAACGCTTGTCAGCAGGAAGTTATAATCGCAGTATTTACATAAATCGACGAAAAAGTTCGCGTGGCGATCAGACGAGGAGGCGCATGTTGCAGCAGGCTTTCGAAACGGATTTTTGGAAAGACGCAAATTTACGGAAAGTCTGGGACGATATTATGCCCGGGGTTGCGCGCAAGACGCTGCCCTACGTGCTCACCCGGCAGGCCATCGAGCTGTATTGCCGCTCGGTCGGCGAAACCAATCCCTTGTACTTCAACGAAGACTACGCGCTCGCCTCGCGCTACGGCGGACTGATCGCGCCGCCGTCGATCCACATCCTGCTGATGTTCGCCTGCACCCCGGCCGACGACTGGATGCGCACGCCCGGCACCGTCAATGCCGGGCAGTCCTGGAGCTACAACATCCCGGCGCGGCCGGGTGATACCATCACGCTGCAGGCCCGCGCGCTCGACAAATTCATCCGCCGCGAGCGGCTGTTCGTGGTGCACGACAACGTGTTCTTCAACCAGCACGGCGAGGTGATCTGTTCCGGCCGCGGCCACACCATCCGGCCGAAATAGGAGTGCGCCGATGACCACCAGCTTCGACATGCTTGCCGCCGGCGACGAAATCGACGGCCCGGAATTCGCGGTCAGCCGGGAATCGATCCGGCTGTTTTGCGACGGCTCGCTCGACTACAACCCGCTGCATCTCGACGACGACTACATGAAGGGCAATTTCGGCAAGACCAATTTCGGCGGCATCATCATGCACGGCATGAACAATTTCGGGCTGATCAGCCGCATGCTGACGGATTGGGCGGATCCCGCCGGCGCGGTGCATCGGCGGCTGGAAACCCGCTGGCTGAAGCCGGTGCGGCCCGGCGATACCATTCGCCCGCAGGGCATCATCACGTCAAAACAGACGACGGAACGCTCGCGCTGGGTTATCATCGAGGTGCTGGTCCGCAATCAGCACGGCGAAAATATCGCCAGCGGCGAGGCGATGGTGGAATTCCCGCACGAGGCGCAGCCTCGCTAAGCGGGCGCGTTCGGAGGGTGGGAATGAAGAAGCTGGTGTGGCTGCTGTTGGCGTTGGTGTTGGCGGGGTTCGGCGGATCGACCGCCGGCGCCGCGGAGCCGTTTGCCGTAAAGTCGATCAAGATCGTGGTGCCGTTCCCGGCCGGCGGCGCCACCGACATCCTCGCCCGCTTCGTCGCCAAATATCTCGGCGACGAACTCGGCGTCACCACGGTGGTGGAGAATCGCGCCGGCGCCTCCGGCACCATCGGCTCGGACGCGGTGGCGAAGTCGGAGCCGGACGGCAGCGTGCTGTTGTTGACCGCGACCCACCACGTCATCAATCCCAGCCTGTACCGCAAGCTGCCTTACGACACCCAGAAGGACTTTTCGCCGATCGCGATGGTGGCCTCGGTCCCGAACGCGCTGATCGTCACCAAGGATTTTCCGGCGCAGAACGTCCAGGAGCTGATCGCGATGGCGAAGAAGGAGCCGGGCAAGTACTCGTTCGGCTCCACCGGGATCGGCGGCGCCAACCATCTCTCCGGCGAAATGTTCAAGCAGATGGCCGGCGTCGACATCGTGCACATCCCCTACAAGGGCGCGGCGCCGGCGATGAACGATCTGATCGGTGGTCACATCCCGATCATGTTCGACGCGCTGACCACGGTGATCCCGGCGTCGCAGGGCGGCGTGATCCGGGTGCTGGCGGTGACCACGCTGACGCGCGCGCCGGCGTTGCCCGAGGTGCCGACGCTGGACGAGTCCGGGCTGAAGGGCTTCGAGTCGATCGGCTGGTTCGGGCTGTACATGCCGCAGGCGCACGACAATCCGGCCTATCAGCGGCTGGTGGCGGCGATGACCAAGATCCTGGCGGCGTCCGACACAAGGCAGAAATTCGCGACGTTGTCGGCCGAGCCGGGCACGCTGACCGGCGCTGCGTTTGCAAGCTTCGTCGACAGCGAAATCAAGAAGTGGAACGGCGTGGTCCGAGCCGCCAACGTGCCGCCGGAGTGAGATAAGTGAGATGCGTTTCGCCGGAGTGAGTTTCGCCTTGCTGGCGTGAGGCTGGGTTTGCTGGAGCGCAGGGGCCGATCTCGCCGCGCGACGCCGCCTTCGCTTGGCGTGGTCAGCGCCTGATTTCAGGAACCCGGCCGCAAGCGGGTGTCGGTGATGAGGCGCTTCGCCCACCACGTCGTGGCCGGGGTTGTCCCGGCCATCCACGCCCACAAGCGACGCCTTGCCCGTTTCCGTGGATGGCCGGGACAAGCCCGGCCATGACGCGGAGAGGTCGTCGATCTCGAAACCACGCTTGCGCAGCCGCAGGGGAAAACGTCGGTTGCGGCGCGTAATTGTGCCGTTCGGATTGACAGTCCGGCGTCGGATGGCTTAGAAACCGGCTGTCTCGGGCGGCACCCCGCCATCGGGATTAAGCCCGTTTTCGCTGCTTTCGGCCTGTCGCACACGGCCTTTCAAACGCTCAGGATTGTCTCATGAAGGTCCGTAACTCGCTGAAGTCGCTGCGCTCCCGCCATCGTGACAACCGCCTGGTGCGCCGCAAGGGCCGCATCTATGTGATCAACAAGGTGCAGCGCCGCTTCAAGGCCCGCCAGGGTTGATCGCCGACGCTTCGCGTCAGCCTCGATTGCTCTTATCCCGACCGATTCGACCGATCACGGCGGTTTGACGCCGCGCGCGCTTGCTTGCCTGGCGCACGCCGCTAGACTTTGCCGATGGCATCGAGACATTCGGCCGCATTCCTGATCCGCCCCGTCCTGCTGGTTGCGGCATTGCTCGCCGCGACGTGGGCGTTGTCGCCTGATCGCGCCCAGGCGCAGCGTCATCCGTCCTCGCCAGAGCTGAAGAAACTGCCCGAGCCGCCGGCCAAGCTGCCCAAGGTCGGCGCCGACCGCGGCCGCGGGCTGGATTTCCTGTTCGGCGCGCTGAAGGCCGCCCCGGACGACGCCAGCGCCAAGCACGTCGAGGCGCGAATCTGGGCGCTGTGGGCGCAGACCTCCAGCGACACCACCGCGCTGCTGATGACCCGCTCCAAGGCCGCGCTCGACGCCGGCAACACCGCGGTGGCGCTGAAGCTGCTCGATTCGGTGGTGAAGCTGCGCCCGGACTATCTCGAGGGCTGGAACCGGCGCGCCACGGTGTATTACCTGCAGAACGATTACGACCGCTCGCTGCACGACATCGAGCAGGTGTTGGTGCGCGAGCCGCGGCATTTCGGGGCGCTGGCCGGGCTCGGCATGATCATGCAGGAGCTCGGCGACGACAAGCGCGCGCTCGACGCCTACCGCAAGGCGCTGGCGGTCAATCCGCACCTCGACAAGGTGCCGGATCTGGTCAAGACCCTGACCGAAAAGGTCGAGGGCCGGGATATCTAGCGCGTCCGCGATTGCTCATTTGCGAACTTGCAAGAGAACGCACGCGAACGAGGTCGCGTGTCCCGGACGCTACGCAGCGCCCTTGCGCTGCGCAGCGAGCCGGGACCGTTCCAAGCGCCGCGTTCCGTAACGGCCCCGGCTCTGCAGCGCACCACGCCGCAAACGCGGCGCAGTGCGCTGCGTCCGGGGCACGTTTTCATGATTTATTCTCCCACCCGGTCCACCAAAGCCGTGACGAACCGCAATCCGGAATGACGAGCCGTTTTGTGTCGAACGCAACAGATCGAAACCTTTGCTGCGCTGCGACGTATTCTCTGGGTGCTGCAATCCTCCCGGACATTGCCGATGATCATCATGCTGACGCTGGCGACGCTGGCGGTTCTCGCGCTGGCCACCCTGGTCGGCACCGCGTGGCTGGAGCGGCGCTATGCGCCGGACGGCGAGATCATCGCGGTCGACGGCGGCGCGCTGCATGTCGTCGACCTCGGGCCGCGCGACGCCGCGGGGCCGGCGATCGTGCTGATCCACGGCGCCAGCGCCAATCTGCGTTCGATGCGGCCGCTCGGCGATCAATTGGCGGCGACCCATCGGGTGATTCTGATCGACCGCCCCGGCCATGGCTTCAGCCCGCGCGTCGAGGACGGCACTTCCTCGCCGACCGCCCAGGCGGCGATGATCGACCAGGCGCTGGGAAAGCTCGGCGTCGACCGCGCCATCATCGTGGTGCATTCGCTGGCCGGCGCGCTCGGCGCGCTGATGCCGCTGAACCATCCCAAGCGGGTCGCCGGGCTGGTGATGCTGGCGCCGGTGACGCATCCATGGGTCGGCGGGGTTGGCAGCTACAACAAGATCATCGCCACGCCGCTGATCGGCCCGCTATTGGCGCATACCATCACGCTGCCGATCGGGCTCGCTCTGGTGACGCCCGGCGCCCGCACCGCGTTCGCGCCGCAGCCGATGCCGGAAAATTTCGTCGAGGCCAGCGCCACGCCGCTGTTGCTGCGGCCGCAGGAGTTCCGCGCCAATGCCATCGATCTGGTCGGCTTGAAGGAGGCGGTGCGCGCGCAGGTGTCGCGCTATCCGCAGATCGCGGTGCCGACCGTGGCGCTGCATGGCGACGCCGACACCATCGCGTCGCTGGAGATCCATTCCCGGCCGTTCGTCGCGGCGGTGCCGCACGCAAAACTCATCGTGCTGCCAAATGTCGGGCATATGGTGCAGTATGCCGCGCCCGGCCTGGTGGTCCGCGAGATCGACGCGATGATCGCCGCGGCGCGGCCGAAAGCGGCGGTTCTGCAATAGTCCCCGGCGCCGAACGCGGCGCCGCATCAACTACCAACTCACTCATCAGGAGAGCGACATGAGCACCACCTACGGATCGGCGAAATGGCAGGGCGGCATCAAGGACGGCAAGGGCGCGATCTCGACCAAGAGCGGCGCGCTGAGTGATTACCCGTACGGCTTCGCCAGCCGCTTCGAAGGCAAGCCCGGCTCCAATCCGGAAGAACTGATCGGCGCCGCGCACGCCGCCTGCTTCACCATGGCGCTGTCGCTGATTCTCGGCGAAGCCAAGCTGACCGCCGAGCAGATGGAGACCAAGGCCGACGTCACGCTGGAGAAGGACGGCGACGGCTTTTCGATCACCGCGGTGCATCTGACGCTGATCGCGAAAATCCCCGGCGCCGACGACGCCACCTTCCAGGATCTCGCCGGCAAGGCCAAGGCCGGCTGCCCGGTGTCGAAGCTGCTCAACACCAAGATCACGCTGGACGCCAAGCTGGGCTGACTCCGCTAACTGATTCCGCGACCAGGGCGGACTTCGAGCATTTTCGGTTGGGATCGAAGCATCCAACCCACATGCAGTCGTCATTCCGGATTGCGAGTTCGAAGAACGAGCAAGTCCGGAATCCATAACCGCTGCGGTGGTTATGGATTCCGGGCTCACTCGCAGCGAAGCTGCTCGTGCCCCGGAATGACGGCCTTGGGATCTTGACGCGCATCAATCCAACTCGAGAAGTCGTTTAGTCCGCCTTGGTTTCGACGGGCAACCGTTCGATCAACGACTCGACCAGTTTGCGGTCGGCCGGCGTTGCCGGATTGTAGACGATCAGGCTGAGGTCGGGCCGACCATCGACCGCGAAGCCGGAAAACTCCAGGCGGATCGGCCCGACGTCCGGATGCAGCAATTGCTTCACGCCGCCGGCGTGGCTCTGCACGTCGCTCTCGCGCCACATCGCGGCGAATTCCGGGCTCGCCTGGCTGAGTTCCTCGACCAAGGCGGCGACCTCGGTGTCGGCGCCGGCGCGCGCCGCGTCGATCCGGAAGCTCGCGACCACGAAGCGCGCCACGGTGTCCCAGTCCAATTGCCGGTCGCGGACGCCGGGATCGCAGAAGATCATTCGCAAGATGTTGCGCCGGTCGGGCGGCAGCTTGCCGTAGTCGGTGAGCACCGCCGCGGCGGCGCGATTCCAGGCCACGACGTCCCAGGTCGGCGTTCTGACGATCGCCGGGCTGAACGTGAGTGTGTCGAGCAGCCGCTGCAGTCGCGGCGTGATCGCGTCAACGCCGCGATAACGCACCTCGGGCGGGCGGCCCAAGCCGATCAGAAACAGGTGCTCGCGCTCCACCGCGGTCAAGGTCAGCGCACGGGCGATGCGGTCGAGCACATCGGCGGAGGGATTGCCGCCGCGGCCTTGCTCCAGCCAAGTGTACCAGGTGGCGCTGATATTGGCGCGCTGCGCCACTTCCTCGCGGCGCAACCCTTGAGTCCGCCGCCGGCCGCCGGCAAAGCCCAGCGCCGCCGGATCGAGCTTGGTGCGGCGGTTCTTCAGATAGCTCCCCAGCGGATTGGCTTCGGGCATCGCCGTGTATCCTGTTAGTCATTATACCGGGATAACGTCACTACTTTAATACGATATCGCAGCTGCTACAAATTCTCACCAAACAAAAGTGGGAGATCAACATGCGCGTATTCGTAACAGGGGCGACCGGATGGGTCGGCTCGGCGGTCGTCGACGAATTGATCGGTCACGGCCATCAGGTGACCGGCCTCAGCCGCTCCAAGGACAAGGCGGCGGCGCTTGCCGCCACCGGCGCCGAGGTGCTGCACGGCACGCTCGACGATCTCGACGTGCTGCGCGACGCCGCCTCCGCTGCCGACGCGGTGATCCACACCGCGTTCAACCACGACTTCAGCAAGTTCGCCGAGAACGCCGCGCAGGATGCCCGCGCCATCGAGGCGCTGGGCGGGGCGCTGTCGGGATCGAGCCGGCCGCTGATCGTGACCTCCGGCGTCGCATTGCTGGCACCGGGCCGGCTCGCGACCGAGGCGGACGTGCCGGAGCGCGGGCCGAACTACCCGCGCCAGTCCGAAGCGACCGCCCGCGCACTGGCCGAGCGCGGGGTGCGGGCGGCCACCGTCCGGCTGGCGCCGTCGGTGCATGGCGAGGGCGACCACGGCTTCATTCCGATCCTGATCGGCATCGCACGCGACAAGGGCGTGTCGGCTTACGTCGGCGAGGGGCTCAACCGCTGGCCCGGCGTGCACCGGCTCGACGCCGCGCGGCTGTATCGGCTGGCGCTGGAGCAGGGCGCCACCGAGGCGGCCTATCACGCGATCGCCGATGAAGGCATCGCGTTCAAGGAGATCGCCGCGGTGATCGGGCGAAGGCTCGGCGTGCCGGTGGAATCCCGCGGGCCGGAGCATTTCGGCTGGTTCGCAGACTTCGCGGCCGCCGACATGCCGGCGTCGAGCGCGCACACCAAGGCGGTGCTGGGCTGGACGCCGAGTGGGCCGGACCTGCTCGCCGACATCGATCAGCCCGGCTACTACGCGGCGCGCTGAGCCTTAGCGCTACGCATCCCCGGGCCCGACATAGGCGATCCGCACCATGTTGGTGGCGCCGGGGGTGCCGAGCGGCACGCCGGCCACGATGATGACGCGCTGGCCGGCTTTGGCGAAGCCGTCGCGGAACGAGATCGAGCCGGCGCGGTCGACCATGTCGTCCTGGTCGTGGGCGTCCTCCGCCACCACGCAATGCACGCCCCACACCACCGACAGCTTGCGGCCGGTGCCGATGTTCGGCGTGATCGCCACCACCGGCGGCTTCGGCCGCTCGCGCGCCACCCGCAGCGCGGTCGAGCCCGAACTGGTCCAGCAGATGATCGCCGACAGATCCAGCGTCTCGGCGATCTGCCGCGCCGCACCCGCGATGGCGTCGCCGGCGGTTTCTTCCGGATCCGGACGCTGCGCGGTGACCACGCCGCGATAGATCGGGTCGCGCTCCACCTCTTCGCCGATCCGGTTCATGGTCGAGACCGCTTCCACCGGAAATTTGCCGGCGGCGGATTCCGCCGACAGCATGATGGCGTCGGCGCCTTCATAGACCGCGGTGGCGACGTCGGAGACTTCGGCGCGGGTCGGCACTGGGCTGGTGATCATCGATTCCAGCATCTGCGTGGCGACCACCACCGGCTTGCCGGCGCGCCGCGCCATCCGGGTCATTTGTTTCTGCAGGCTCGGCACCCGCTCCAGCGGCAGTTCGACGCCGAGATCGCCGCGCGCCACCATCAGCGCGTCGGCGACTTCGAGAATCTCCGGCAGCCGGTCGATCGCCTGCGGCTTTTCGATCTTCGCCATCACGGCGGCGCGGCCGCGGATCATCCGCTTGGCTTCGCTGACGTCCTCGGCGCGCTGCACGAACGACAGCGCGACCCAGTCGATGCCGGTTTCCAGCGCGGCTTCGAGATCGGCGCGGTCCTTCGGCGTCATCGCCGACACCGGCAGGTCGGTGTCGGGCAGGCTGACGCCCTTGCGGTCGCTCATCTTGCCGCCGATCACCACGCGGGTCACCGCGCGCTCAGGCGAGGCTTCCTCGCAGATCAGCCGCACCTTGCCGTCGTCGAGCAGCAGCGCGTCGCCGACCTTCAGCGCCGAAAGAATCTCCGGATGCGGCAGCTGCACCCGGGTGGCGTCGCCGGGCTCCTTGCTTGAGTCGAGCACGAAGGTGGCGCCATTGTTGAGCTGGATGGCGCCGCCGCCGAACATGCCGACCCGCAATTTCGGCCCCTGCAGATCGACCAGGATGCCGATCGGCCGGCCGTAGCTACTCTCGACGCTGCGGATCGCCTTCACCAATTCGCGCATCTTGTCGTGCGAGGTGTGGCTCATGTTGATGCGGAACACGTCGGCGCCGGCTTCGAACAATTTGCGGATCATCGCAACGTCGGAGGACGCCGGACCCAGCGTGGCGAGAATCTTGATTCGTCGAAGGCGTCTCATGGCTTGCTTCCCGGGACAGCATCTGGAGACAGACCAGACGCGCCCGGAGGCGTTCCACCCTGTGAGTTCGGCATTCCCGGGAGCGTCCCTGGACCGGGAGCGCCGGGCATGCCCGGCAGCCGTTGTGTATTCTGTTCGCTGCTTTCGGTGAGCTGCACCGTCCAGGCGCGCTGTTCGCCGGTGTCGACTTCGAAGAAGCCGGT
Organism: Rhodopseudomonas rhenobacensis; assembly: GCF_014203125.1. Classification (GTDB taxonomy): domain Bacteria; phylum Pseudomonadota; class Alphaproteobacteria; order Rhizobiales; family Xanthobacteraceae; genus Rhodopseudomonas_A; species Rhodopseudomonas_A rhenobacensis. Next base: position 102,947 of record NZ_JACHIH010000011.1, on the reverse strand, counting down.
GCGGTCGAAGCCGCGCGCCAGGCAGTTGTCGGTGCCCTTGATGGTGAATTCCTTGTCGCGCGAGCACATGAAAGCCTGTCCCGACCATTCGCCGCCGCGGTCGTAGTCGAGCGCGTAGATGTAATAGAACCGCGCCACCAGCGTGCCGCGCAACAGCGTCTCGCAACTGCGCGACGCCACGTTCCACCAGCCTTCGGTGGTCCAGCCGTCGGCGTCCTTATAGCCCAGCGCGATGCCGACGCGGCTCGAGGTGTTGTTGCAGAGGCGGAAATCCGCCGCCGCGGAGTTGATGGAGAGACCCAACATGGCGAGCGCCAGCGCCGGCATCAGGGCGATGCCGAGGCGGGACTGCGAAAACGAGTGGCGGTGAGAATCTTCTGCGGTCATACGGTCAAGCTATATCAAACCCTCAAGGATTTCGCTTGGCCCGTCGGCTGCTGTCAAGGTCACGGCATCCGGTCGGGCCGCGTCGAAATCGGCCGCGGCAGCTTTAACCCCGCGATATGGCAAAATCTGTGACAACGCCGGCAATGACGTCAATGCCCGGCGGCGGCGTCGGAGCAAACCATGCCGGCGGCGGCCGCGCAACCCGGCCGGAACCCGTGGGCTGCGGCGCGGTGATTCTGCAATCGCGCGGCGCCGCCGGCCGGCAAGCGCTGTGGATCGCTGTGGATGCGTGCGATCACTGTTGACCACCGCGGCCGCACTTTTGAGTGTCGCTTCGCCGCGAGGCGCGATACAAGCGACCCGCAATCCAACAGTCACATCAGGAGTACGAGATGGCCACGTCTGCCGCCGTCAAGGAAGAGCCCGCGACGCAATTCGCGAAGGATCAGCTCAAGGCCATCATCGAGCGCATCGAACGGCTGGAAGAAGAGAAGAAGACGATCTCCGACGACATCCGCGACGTCTACGCCGAGGCCAAGGGCAACGGCTACGACGTCAAGGCGCTGCGCACCATCGTGCGGATGCGCAAGCAGGACGCCAACGAGCGCGCCGAGCAGGAGACCATTTTGGAAACCTACATGCAGGCGCTCGGCATGCTGTGAGGGATCGCGCAGCGATTCCGATCGATTGCAATAAACCGACGCCCGGCGTCATTGTTGTTGCCCGCAGCGCCTCAAGCGCTGCGGGCAAACCTTTGAGTGTCTCACTCCTTACGCGCCACTCTCGTCACGCGCCAATCTTGTCACGCGCAATGTTCGGCTTGCATGAGGTCGGCCGCTCAGCCCTTCACGAACGCCAGCAGGTCGGCATTCAGGACGTCCGGATGGGTCGTCAGCATGCCGTGCGGAAAACCCGGATAGGTCTTCAGCGTGCCGTTCTTCAACAGCTTGACCGACAGCCTCGCTGAATCGTCGATCGGCACGATCTGGTCGTCCTCGCCGTGCAGCACCAGCGTCGGCACGCTGATCGCCTTGAGGTCGTCGGTCTGGTCGGTTTCGGAAAACGCCTTGATGCCGTCGTAATGCGCGTTGGCGGCGCCCATCATGCCCTGCCGCCACCAGTTGTTGACGACGCCCGGCGAGGCTGCTGCGCCCGGCCGGTTGAAGCCGTAGAACGGCCCGCCGGCGACGTCGAGATAGAACTGCGCGCGATTGTCGGCGAGCGCCTTGCGGAAACCGTCGAACACTTCGATCGGCAGCCCGCCGGGATTGGCCGCGGTCTTCAGCATCAAGGGCGGCACCGCGCTGACCAGCACCGCCTTGGCGACGCGGCCCTGCGGTTCGCCGAACTTGGCGACGTAGCGCGCGACTTCGCCGCCGCCGGTCGAATGCCCGATATTGACCGTGTTCTTGAGGTCGAGCGCTTCGGCGACCGCGGAGGCGTCGGCGGCGTAGTGATCCATGTCGTGGCCGCTGTCGACCTGCGCCGAGCGGCCGTGGCCGCGGCGGTCATGCGCGACGACGCGGTAGCCCTGCGCCAGAAAGAACAGCATCTGCGCGTCCCAGTCGTCGGACGACAACGGCCAGCCGTGATGGAATACGATCGGCTGCGCCTGTTTCGGACCCCAATCTTTGTAGTAGATCTCGACGCCGTCATTGGTCTTGATGAATCCGCTGCTCATTCGCTCTTCCCTTCTGGCTTTTCCGTTGGGTCAACTCGTCGTCGCAGCTGGATCATGCCAAATGGCGCGTCGTTCTCCAGGCCAAACTTCACGCACGGCATGGTCCAGCGCTGTGCACCGCACGCCGCATCTTGACGCAATCAGGTCCAACCCATGTGACAGCGCGCTGCACGAGCCGTGCTCCCCACGACCCATTTCTGAGTTGTCGTCCTGAGAGTCCGACTCAAAAAGCGATCAATGGAGTCAGGCATTAAATGCTTCATTGCGGGGAGCTCTTGCGACGAAGCAATCCAGGGCTCCGCGTGAGGCCCCTGGATTGCTTCGCTGTTCGGCCGGCGCTGCGCGCCGCCCTCGGCTCGCAATGACAAACCCCTGGTTTTGCGCGCTACTTTTTCGGTCAGGCTCTGAGGCGCCCGAGCAAAGCGAGGGCCTCGAAGGATGCGGCTGCGAGACGCGCGGCGGGCTCCGCGCCCGCGGCCATCCTTCGAGACACCCGGCTTCGCCCTGCGGGCTTCGCCGGGTTTCTCAGGATGACGGCGGTGGGTGGGGATGGGAGGAGGGGAGTCAGGCGCAGGTGCATCCAGGCGCAGGTGCAGTCAGGCGCAGGTGCATCCAGGCGCGGGGGGAGTTAGGCGGGCGACCGGAACGCCGCCCGCGATAGCTAGCTCAGCGCAGCGCCGCGGTGCGCATGAACGGCGTGGTCGACAGCGGCGCCACCGCGGCGCCGGTGAAGCGCTCGCACTGCATCCCGGACTGCGGATCGTCGGCGAACGCCATCGCCACCGCTGCCTGCGGCTTGCTGAAATGCGCGCGCAGGATGGTGAGGTCGGTGTCGCCGAACACCGTCGAGGTCATGGTCGAGGCGCTCGGCGCGAGGATCATCGCGCGCATCCAGACGTCGTTGTCCTTGACCGCGGCGGCGGCGAGCCGCGACGAGGTGGCGACCACGACTCCGACGCCGCGCTGGCCCTTGGCGACCACCGTGGTGCCGGCGTTGACGCCCATCGCGTGGCGCGCCGGCGCGGCCGGGCGGACGCTGCGCGGCAGCGGCGCGCTGGCGGCGACCACCGAGGCGCGCTCGGCCGGCGGCGGCGCATAGGCCATCGCCTGCATCGCGCCCTCGGAAATCGTCGCGGTGGATTGCGGATCGGCGGCGGCGAGCGCCTGGCGGGCGCTGATCGCGGCGACCTGGGCCGGGGTGGCCTGCTTGGTCGCCGGCATGTCGTCCCAGAAGCCGCGGGCGTTGATGATGTCGGCGGGCGATTGCGGCTTGCTCGGGTCCTGCTTGGCCGCCTCGGCCTTGGCGGCGGCGGGCTTGGCGACCGGCGCCGGCGGCAGGTCGGCGGATGCCATTTGCACCGGGGCCAGCGCGGGCTTGGCGCGCGGCAGCGGCACCGAATCGATGATCTTGACCACGGCGTTCTTGATGTTGCCGGGGGCGGCGGCCATCAGGCCGACCGGGGAGGCGTTGTCGGCGCTGGCCACCACGGTCGGGGCGGCGCCGCCTTCGTCATCCTCGTCGTTGCTGGACTTGCCCTTGCCGAACAGCGAGGCCAGGAAGTTGCTCTTGCCGCTGCCGGCGGCGTCGGACGGGTTGCCGCGCTTCTCGACGTCGGCGAGCGCCAGCTGATAGCCGCGAAGCGGATTGCCGTCGGACGGCACGTGCACGGTGCGGCCGTCGGGGAACACCCGCGCCAGCTGATCGTGGCTCATGCGCGGCCAGTGCCGGATGCTGCCGGTGTCGAGATGCACGAAGGGCGAGCCGGAGGTCGGATAGAAGCCGACGCCGCCGCGCTGCAGCCGCAGCCCCGCAAACCGGATCTGCTCCAGCGGCACGCCGGGAATGTAGAAATCCATGGCGTGGCCGAGCATGTGCTGGCTGGCGCGGGCAACGCCCGAGGAGCGGCGGCGCAGCATGGCGTTGGTGGCGGGCGAGCGGTAGGCGGAGATGATCTGGATCGGCTGCTTGCCGTCGACGTCGCGGTAGACTTCCCAGAGGATGTCGAACAGCCGGCGATCCATCGTGGTCTGGTCCTGGCTGCGCCAGTCGCGGAGGAAGTGGTTGATCTGCTGCAGCGCGGCCTCGTCGTAACGGCCGTTGCGCTTGAAGGTGACGGTGAGGTTCTCGTCGGAATGGGTGTGGTGGAAGGTGAGGGTGCGGCTATCGCCCAGCGCGGTGGCGTCGTGGACGGAGCCCGCGCCGGCGAGAAGCAGCAGCGACGCCATGCCGGCCTGAACAGCGGCGCGGGATGTTGTGAGCGTCAGGAAACGGCGTGCGAATCGAGCCAGCACCTATGAACCCACCCCAAAATGACCAGCGACAAACCTGAACCCCGAAACCCCGTAGCGTGGAGAACAGGATGAATGCGGTCTTAAAGCAGGAGGGTTAATTGAAAACTACGCCCCACCCTCCGTTAGGCTTAACCTAGCCTGTCGAGTGTGGCGAAAAATAGCCCGGTGCCGAAGCGAGGATGGAGGATGGTTAATGCTGGCCGCGGGGCCGCCGGTGTAATCATTGGATTCGCTCGGGTATTCGGATTAACGCGGCGCCGATCGGCGAGCGGCCCGGGCCTCGGCCTCGGGATCGTCCCAGGGCCCTCGTCGCCCGCGATGCGCCTAATGCGCGTGTTTTATTGACGACAATCGTCATGCGGGCGTAGCTTTGCGGAGGGTGGAGAACCGCAAGGAGACGACCAATGGCACACGACGAGCCGGAGATCGCGGCGACGGTGAGCTTCCGTCCCGCGAATCCAAAACTGGACGACAAGGTGATCGGTGATCACAAATCCGGACACCTCGAGCACGAGATCACCGAAAAGCGCGGAGAGGCGCCGGCTTTGTTGCCGCCGGCCCCACGCGGTCCCGCCCCGAAAACCTCGCTGACCTCGCGGCTGCGCGAGAAGCTGGAAAAGGGAGGCTGACCATGTGGCTGCGTTTCGCCAATCACCACGGCAGTCGCGTCTGGGTGGCTGTCGGATATTACAGCCCGAACTGCCGCGACGGCGGTGACTGGGCCAAGAAGGGCTGGTGGAAGATCGAGCCGGGACAGGCTGCCACCGTGCTATGGACCACAAACAAATACTCGACCTTCTATGCCGAGGCCGACAACGGCAGCCACTGGTCCGGCTCTTATCACACGCCGGTGCCGTTGCAGGCATTCGACTGGTGCTGGAACACGTCGTCGACCCAGGCCGACGACGTCGGGATGCGTTTGATCACCGTGACCAACGCCGGCTGGCCCTGGACCGGCACCATCAATCTGAACTGACCGCGACGTGCCGAGGTTTCGGCGAGTGCATCGCCGAAACCTCGAAGGCCTTGGTTACCGGGTAAACACGTTGCGCTGCGGACGGCGGTTGGCCGGCGGCGGTGCGCTCGGCGCGCCGAACAGCCGCTCGAAGAACGATGGTTCGGCATTGCCGGCGCCGTCGTTGAACGCCACGCCCTGCGGAATGTCGGCGCGCGGCCGCGCGTAGCTCGGCTGGGCGTGGGCGACCACGTTCTCCAAATCCTTGCCCTTCGGGTTGCGCAGGATCGCCAGCATCGCGGCGTCGCGGCCGTAGATGTCCTTGCGGACCTGCAGCTTGCCGGCGTCGTCGACGAACGCGGTCTGGTAGGTGAGGTTGACCGGGATCGGGGTGGCGAATTTCAGGTCGATCTCGCTCTTGCCGTACATGCCGCGGATCTTCTCCGGCGTGTAGCGCTCGTTCGGCATCGCGATGCTGAGCAGCGTCGCGGCGTACTGATCCGGGTTCTGCACCCGCATGCAGCCATGGCTGAACGCCCGGGCGTCGCGCGAGAACAGGTTCTTGTCCGGGGTGTCGTGCTGATACACCAGGAATTTGTTCGGGAAGTTGAAGCGGATGCGGCCGAGCGCGTTGCGCTCGCCGGGCGGCTGCGAAATGTGGATCGAGCCGTCGCGGTTGCGCACCAGCTTCAGGCCCATGCGGTCCAACACGCCCGGATCCTGCTGCAGGGCGGGCAGATATTCGTTGTAGATGATCGACGGCGGCACGTTCCAGGTCGGGTTGACGGTGATGTACTTCATCGTCTCGGTCAAAAGCGGCGTGGCGTGATTGCCGGGCTTGCCGACCACCACGCGGGTGGTCCAGACCTGGGCGCCGTGTTGCATCACCTTCAACGTGTAGTCGGGAATGTTGAGGATCACATAGGCGTCGCCGAGCGCCGGCGCGCCGAGCTCGCGCGGCAGCCAGCGCCAGCGCTCCATGTTGACGATCACGGTGTCGATCTGGCGGTCGCTCTTCGGGCTGTTCAGCGCCTTGACGGTGCGCTCGTCGAGCACGCCGGTCTCCTTGAGGTCGGCGCCGTCCTGGAATTTGCGCACCGCTTCGGCGACCTTGGCGTCGTAGCGGGTGCTGTCGGGATTTTCGCTGATGCCGAGCTTGGCGCGCAGTTGCGGCACCCGCGGATCGTCGACCTCGACAGCGGCCTGCTTCTTGCGCGCCGCGGTGTATTTCAGCGTCGGGCCGTCGGCGATCTGGATCGCGCCGGGGCCATCGCCCTGGCCGCGCAGCTCGGCGAGCTTGGCCTTCAATTGCCGATACATCTTGTGCGGCGGGTTATAGCTCGCCAGCGCCGCGGACGGATCCTTGGCGGTGGTGACGTTGGCCAGCACCTCGGCGGGATCGATCGGGTGTTCGGGATACTGGATGTCGCCGGAGACCTGCGACCAATGCATCCGGCCGCTTTGCGCCTGCCGGGCATAGTCCAGCACGCTGGCGGTGAACTTCAGCTCGGCCTCGGCCAAAGCCTCGGGCGAGGTCGCGGCGGCGAAATCCGGCTGCGGATAGTCGGCGGGGTTGAGGCCGTCGGCGGCGGCATCCTTCAGCCGCGCGGCGACGCTGCCGACCACCGGCGTGGCGGCACCGGCTTGGGTCCACAGCGGCGCGAAATCCCGCGCGGTGTAGAACTTCTCGACCGCGGCGCGCTCGCCCTTGCGGTCGAAATAGCGGCTCGACTTGGCGCCGAGCAGCTCGCGCAGCTTGTCGGCGACCGGCTGGTCGGCCGGCGCCACGGCGCTGGCGGTCTTGGCGGGCTCGGCCGACGGCTCGGCGGCCTGCTGCTTGGCGGGCTCGCCGGACAGGCTGTCCTTCGCGATCTCCTTGGCGATCGCATCCTTGGCCGGCTCGACGGCGGGCGCGGTGGCGCTGGCGGCCGGAGCGGCGGGTTCCGGCGCCGCGGCGGGAGCGCTGGTCGCGGCGGCGTCCAGTTTCGGCGCCTCGACGGCGGTGGCCGGCGTGACCGAGGCGGTGGTGTCGGGGGTGTCGATCTTGAAGTCGCCGATCGACGGCGGTGGCAGGTTGGCGGGCTCGGGCATCGGCACGGCGGCATCGATGGCGAGATCCGAAGGGCTGCGCTCCGGGGCGGACTGCGCCAGAGCGGAGCCGGCGGACAGCGTGACGAAGGTCGCCGCGACAGCGATCAGGACGCGGTCGAATCCGCGGCGGCCATTGGAATCATCTCGCATTCATCGCACCCCTTGGGTGAGCTGCCCGTGATGGACAGTTCCTCGCTATTGAACGTTGCTGACAGCCGCGGCGGGCCGCTGTGATTCATCAAGGATTACCACACCCCGCCGAAGCGGCCAGCGCGGCGCAGAGATCCTCACGACAAACTGACAAGAAACTTCGAGACAAGCGTCCCGAGGTTTTTGCCACGCGGCTGTGGCTTTGTCTGTCACCGGCCGGCAACGGTTCAAATGTTCCATGCCGCAGCCTCGCTCGGGCGAAAATCTGCAGCGTTGTCCTCAGCTTGAGGCTTCGGCCGCGGGCACCTCGCGCTCGGTTTTGGCGGCGTCGTCGAGCTTGCGGTACAGCGTGGAGCGGCCGATCTTCAACCTGCGCGCGACCTCGGACATCTGGCCGCGGTAATGCGAAATCGCAAAGCGGATGATCTCGCTCTCCAGCTCGTCGAGCGGGCGGACCTCGCCGTCGGGCGACAGCATCGCCAAGCTGCCGGCGGCGGGCCCCGGCGCGATCGGGATGTCGTGGCCGGCCACGATCTGCGGCGCGGTGGAATGAAACGGCTGTTCGATCAGCAGCGGCTCGCCGGCGAATTCGGCGACGCTCGGCAGCGCGGCGGTCAGCGGGAAGTCGGCGAGCTCGAGATGGCTGCCGTCGCTCATCACCACGGCGCGATACACCGCGTTCTCGAGCTGGCGGACGTTGCCCGGCCAGTCGAGCTGGGCGAGCCGCGCCATGGCTTCGCCGCTGACGCCGGTGATGGTGCGGTTTTCCTCGGCGCAGAACCGCGCCAGAAAGTGCCGCAACAGATGCGGGATGTCCTCGCGGCGGTTGCGCAACGGCGGGATGGTCAGCGGCAAGACGTGCAGCCGGTAGAACAGGTCCTCGCGAAACTGCCCGGCTTTGACCCGGTCGAGCAATTTGCGGTTGGTCGCCGAGATGATGCGGACGTCGACCTTCAGCGGGCGGCGCCCGCCGACCGCCTCGACCGCGCCTTCCTGCAGAGCGCGCAGCAGTTTGACCTGCGCCGCCAGCGGCAATTCCGAGACCTCGTCGAGAAACAGCGTGCCGCCGGAAGCTTCGACGAATTTGCCGGTGTGGCGTTCGGTGGCGCCGGTGAAGGCGCCCTTCTCGTGACCGAACAGGATGGATTCCACCAGATTGTCGGGGATCGCGCCGCAATTCACCGCGACGAACGGCTTGGCGCTGCGCTCGCTGGAGCCGTGGATGGCGCGGGCGATCAGTTCCTTGCCGACGCCGGATTCGCCTTCGATCAACACCGGGATCGCCGAGGTCGCGGCGCGCTTGGCCATCCGCAGCACGTGGCCCATCGCCTCGCTGCGGGTGACCAGATCGGCGAAGGTCAATTTGCCGTCGCGGCTGTGCTTCAGCCGCTGCAATTCGCCCTTCAGCGCGCTGGCGTTGAGCGCGTTGCGCAACGAGATCTGCAACCGCTCGATGCCGACCGGCTTGACGACGAAATCGGCAGCGCCGGCGCGCATCGCCGACACCACATTGTCGATGCCGCCATGCGCGGTCTGCACGATCACCGGGATCGAGAGGCCGGCGTCGCGCATCCGCTCCAGCACGCCCATGCCGTCGAGCCCGGGCATCACCAGGTCGAGCACCACCGCGTCAATCGCCGGCGCGTCATCAGCAGTCAGCGTGGCGATCGCGGCGTCGCCGCTGTCGACCACCAGGGTGTGGTAGCCGCACTTTTGCACCATGTTCTCGACCAGCCTGCGCTGCACAGCATCATCGTCGGCGATCAGAATCGTGGCAGCCATTCTCACTCACACCCCAAGGCGAATTGTCCCGAATTGGGCCACCATGGTCGCGCAAGCGTTAACGCTTGGTAAATTGAATCGCTCAGAACAGCGCGAGCAACCGCGTCACCGCGTCGGGCCAGATTTCCAGCACGCCGCGGTAACACATGTCGAGCGCCACATAGAGAATGATGACGAAGCCCACATAGGCGATCCAGCGATGCTTCTGCAGAAGTTTGGCGATGAAGGAAGCGGCGAGGCCCATCAGGGCGATCGACAGCGCCAGCCCGAACACCAGGATGATCGGGTGCTCGCGCGCGGCACCGGCGACCGCCAGCACGTTGTCGAGCGACATCGAGATGTCGGCGAGCGTGATCTGCCACACCGCCTGGCGAAGCGTTTTGCGCGGCGCGCCGGGGGCGGTGTCGCCATTGATGGCGTCGAGCGCGTCGGCGTCGTGATGCGACTGGCTGCGCAGCTCGCGCCACATCTTCCAGCACACCCACAACAGCAGCACGCCGCCGGCCAGCAGCAGGCCGATGATCTGCAGCAATTGCACGGTGACGCTGGCAAACAGGATGCGCAGCACGGTGGCGGCGACGATGCCGATCAGGATCGCCTTGCCGCGCTGCTCTTTCGGCAGGCCGGCGGCGGCCAGGCCGATCACCACGGCGTTGTCGCCGGCGAGCACCAGGTCGATCATGATGACCTGGGCGAGCGCCGACAGGCCCTCGGGCGTGAAAATCGTCAGGAATTCTTCCATCGGGCCTCTCTGTGAACGTCCTGTCCGACATCACAGTTCGCTTGAACTGCCAGAGGGGCCCGGTCCTAGACGCGCTTGCTCAATCGCGCAGTGCAGCGCGAGTTCCATGTGCCAAGCAAATATCCGCTTGCCGCGGCGGATTCAACGTGAAATCCGCCGGCCGCGTTGCCTTGTCGCAGGGTGTCACTCCGCCGCAACGCTGCCGGCATCACAATGCTGCCGGCGCAGCGCCTTCAAACAGGCGCTTGCCCTGCTATCGTCCCAGCTAGTAGCGTTTGCCTGATTGGACGCGCAATTTTTTGAAAGAGCCCATGGCCAAAGCAGCGACCTCCCGAGCCACCAAGTCCTCCCGCAAACCGGCCGCCGGCACGACTGCGAAGACCCAAAGCCGCAAGCCGCAAGCCAACGCCGCGCCGACCAAGTCGAAGCCGACCAAGTCCAAGCCGACCAAGTCGAAGCCCGGCAAGGCTGCGCCGGGCAAGCCGACGCGGGCCAAGGCCGCTGCGGTCAAGACCGCGTCGCTGCCGGAATGGAATTTGGCCGACCTCTATACGAGCATCGATGCGCCGGAGGTGGCGCGCGATCTCGACAAGATCGACGCCGACTGCATCGCCTTCGAGCACGACTACAAGGGCAAGCTCGCCGAGGAGACCGCCAAGGACAGCGGCGGGGTCTGGCTCGCCGAAGCGGTGCAGCGCTATGAGGCGATCGACGACCTCGCCGGCCGGCTGGCCTCGTATGCGGGCCTCATTCACGCCGGCGACAGCGTCGATCCGAAATTGTCGAAGTTCTACGGCGACGTCTCCGAGCGGCTGACCGCGGCCTCGGTGCATCTGTTGTTCTTCGCGCTCGAACTCAACCGGGTCGACGACGCGGTGATCGAGCGCGCGATGCAGGCTCCCGAACTCGGGCATTACCGGCCGTGGATCGAGGACAGCCGCAAGGACAAGCCGTATCAGCTCGAGGACCGCATCGAGCAGCTGTTCCACGAAAAATCCCAGACCGGCTACGGCGCCTTCAACCGCTTGTTCGACCAGACCATCTCGGCGCTGCGCTTCAAGCTCGGCGGCAAGGAGCTGGCGATCGAGCCGACGCTGACGCTGCTGCAGGACCGCGATCCCAAAAAGCGCAAGGCCGCGGGTCAGGCGCTGGCCAAGACCTTCAAGGCCAACGAGCGCACCTTCGCGCTGATCACCAATACGCTCGCCAAGGACAAGGAAATCTCCGACCGCTGGCGCGGCTTCGAGGACGTCGCCGACGCCCGGCATCTCGCCAACCGCGTCGAGCGCGAGGTGGTCGACGCGCTGGTGGCCTCGGTGCGCGCCGCCTATCCGAAGCTGTCGCATCGCTACTACGCGCTGAAGGCGCGCTGGTTCGGCAAGAAGCAATTGGCGCATTGGGACCGCAACGCGCCGCTGCCGTTCGCCGCCACCGGCACGATCGGCTGGCCCGACGCCAAGGATATGGTGCTGACCGCCTACACGGCGTTCTCGCCGGAGATGGCGAAGATCGCCGAACGGTTCTTCACCGACCGCTGGATCGACGCGCCGGTGCGGCCCGGCAAGGCGCCGGGCGCGTTCTCGCATCCGACCACGCCCTCGGCGCATCCCTATGTGCTGATGAACTACCAGGGCAAGCCGCGCGACGTGATGACGCTCGCCCACGAGCTCGGCCACGGCGTGCACCAGGTGCTCGCCGCCAAGAACGGCGCCTTGATGGCGCCGACGCCGCTGACGCTGGCGGAGACCGCGAGCGTGTTCGGCGAAATGCTGACCTTCAAGCGGCTGTTGGCGCAGACCAGGAGCGCCAAGCAGCGCCAGGCGCTCTTGGCCGGCAAGGTCGAGGACATGATCAATACCGTGGTGCGGCAGATCGCGTTCTACTCGTTCGAGCGCGCGATCCACACCGAACGCCGCAACGGCGAGCTCACCGCCGAGCGGATCGGCGAGCTCTGGCTCAGCGTGCAGAGCGAGAGCTTGGGGCCGGCGATCGACATCAAGCCGGGCTACGAGAATTTTTGGATGTACATCCCGCACTTCATCCATTCGCCGTTCTACGTCTACGCTTACGCCTTTGGGGATTGCCTGGTGAACTCGCTCTACGCGGTTTACGAGCACGCCCAGGACGGCTTCGCCGAGCGCTATCTGGCGATGCTCAGCGCCGGTGGCACCAAGCATTACTCAGAGCTGCTGAAGCCGTTCGGGCTCGACGCCCGCGATCCGACCTTCTGGGACGGCGGGCTGTCGGTGATCGCCGGTATGATCGATGAGTTGGAGGCAATGGGGTAAAGGCTTAGCAAGCGCGACGCCTCGCATCGCGGCTTGAGGTCAACTAACAGTTGAGTCTACCATGGCGCCTGCAGGGGAGGCGGTCATGGATGATCAGGTTGAGCCCAATGCAGACGCCGGCGAACAGCCGTGGCGTGAAAAATTCCACGGCGTGTTCGCCAAGGAAGTCGACGCCATCAACACCCGGCGCGACCCCTCGCGGAAGCTCGCGACGCCGGCCCCCGGCAAGCCCCTCGACGCCGTCGGCCTGGCGTTGTCCGGCGGCGGCATCCGCTCGGCGTCGGTTTGTCTCGGCGTGGTGCAGGCGCTGAACAATCAGGGCCTGTTGTCGCGGATCGACTATCTGTCGACGGTGTCCGGCGGCGGCTATCTCGGCAGTTCGCTGTCGGCGACGCTGACCCGCACCAAATCCTTCGTGTTCGGCGGCGGCCCGACGCCGATCGCGGGCTCGGCCCCCGCGACCGACATCAGCGATACGCCGGCGGTCGGGCATCTGCGCAACTATTCGAACTATCTGATTCCGCGCGGCTTCCGCGACGTGTTGAGCGCGTCGGCGATCATCCTGCGCGGGCTGGTGGCGAATTCGTCCTTCGTGGTGCCGGTGCTGCTCTTTCTGGCCGCGTTCACCGCGTGGACCAACCCGAAGCGCTCCTTGCTCGACAAATCGGATTTCTTCGGCATCGACCTCAGTCGCTATCTGACGCAGAGCTTCGGCCTGACGCTGGTGGTCGGGCTGACGCTGCTCGGATTGTTCCTGCTGTGGGCAATCCTGCGCTCGCTGCCGTGGCTGGCGTCGCGGTTGGGCTGGCTGGACCGCGCCGGCTGGATCTTCCTGGTGCTGTTCGTGGCGATCGCGTTCATGGAATTCCAGCCCTTCGTGATCGAAGGCATGTTCGAAATCGCCGATCACGGCAATGCCAGCGCCAGCGGGCTGGTGTTGGGGCTGTTCACAGGCTGGGTGAAGACGCTGGCCGCCGCCGCGGCGCCGGTCACCGCGCTGGTGGTGGCGTTCCAGCGCCAGATCGGCGCGTTTCTCAACAGCGCCACCGCGGGGTCGAGCCTTGTCGCGCAGGCCGGCGCCAAGGGCATCAAGCTCGCGGTGTGGGTCGCCGGATTGGCGCTGCCGCTGATCATCTGGGTGGCGTATCTCTATCTGAGCTATTGGGCGATCGCCAATGACGGCAAGCGGGTGGCGGAAGAGGTGCGCTGTCCGCAGACCGCGATCTCTGCCACCGTGAAACTCCAGCAGCCCGATGGCGCGTCCACCGCGACGCTGCAGGGCAGCCTGCAACCCGACGACGCCAGCCGCTGCGCCGCGGCGGCGAAGCCCCTCGCGGATCCGTCGTCGCCGCAGGCTTGGGCGCATACGCCGATCTGGCTGATCTGGCTCTCGAAGTTCATTCCCAGCTTGGTGCCGGAGGGCCACCTGATGCCGGCGTTATATGCGGCGGTCGCGGCGCTGGTATTTCTGCTCTCCTGGCCGCTGGCGCCGAACGCCAATTCGCTGCACCGGCTGTACCGCGACCGGCTCGGCCGCGCCTTCCTGTTCGATCCAAGCCAGCGCCCGGGCGCCAAGCCGCGGGCCAACGAGGTGAGCCGCGATCAGGGCCGCGACTTCGCCGAAGTCGACAAGATGCGGCTCAGTGCGCTGTCGGCCGCCGACGCGCCGTATCACCTGATCAACGCCGCGCTCAACATCCAGGGCTCCGACTTCGCCAACCGCCGCGGCCGCAATGCCGATTTCTTCGTGTTCTCGAAACACTGGATCGGCAGCCAGGCCACGCATTACGCGCCGACCGAGCAGCTCGAGGCAGCTTCGCCCGAACTCGATCTCGCCACCGCGATGGCGATCTCCGGTGCCGCGGCGTCGGCGAATATGGGCTCCAAGACCATCCGGCCGCTGACGCCGACGCTGGCGCTGCTTAACATCCGGCTCGGCTATTGGCTGAAGAACCCGAGGTTCTTTGCGCCCGCCGGATCGGGCGCCGCGGCGGCGCAGCCCGGCGGCTGGACGCCGTCGCACCGCACCACGCGCTATCTGTGGTCGGAAATTTCCGGCCGGCTCTACGAGAACAGCGACGAGGTGTACCTGACCGACGGCGGCCACATCGAAAATCTCGGCATCTACGAATTGCTGCGCCGGCAATGCCGGCTGATCATCGCGGTCGACGCCGAGGCCGACAGCGCGATGCATTTTCCCTCGCTGGTGAAGTTGCAGCGCTACGCGCGGATCGATCTCGGGATTCGCATTTATCTGCCGTGGACGCCGATCCAGGCCGCGACGCTGGCATGGATGGCGGTCAACGCCGGCAAGCCGCCGACCCCGCCGCCCGTCGAGCATCCGGGGCCGCATGTCGCGATCGGCATCATCGACTATGGCGGCGGCGAAAGGGGATATCTGCTCTACCTCAAATCATCGCTGAGCGGCGACGAGAACGATTACGTCCGCGATTACGCGAGGCGCTACGCGCAGTTTCCGCACGAGGCGACCAGCGACCAGTTCTTCAGCGAGGAGCAGTTCGAAGTCTATCGCGCGCTCGGCTTCCACATCGCCAACGGCTTGCTGAGCGGCGGCGACGACGTCAGCGTGGCGAGCGACGTCGGCCCGCCGGTGGTGACGAAATTCGGCGATGCCGGAAACAAGACCGTGGCCGAGGTCCGCGCCGCGCTCGGGCTCGGCGTCGCGCCAGCGGCCGGCGCAGGAGCGGGGGCGGGAGCGGGGGCGGGGGCGGCGTCAAAGGCCATGTAAAACATTTGTTGAACGGAGCCTTTAACGGCGTTATACATCTGTATAACGGAGGTGTTGGCCATGAACGAAGCTGCCCGCGATCTCAAAATCGAAAGCACCGCGCTGCAGATCCGCAAGATCGGCAATTCGGTCGGCGTGATTCTGCCGAAAGAGCTGCTCGCACGGCTCAATTTGAAAGAAGGCGACAAGTTCTACCCGGTCGAGCAGCCCGATGGCAGTTTGCGGCTGTCGCCGTTCAATCCGAAACATGCGCGAACGATGGAAATCGCTCGCCAAGTTATGCACGACTATCGCGATACCTTGGCGGCCCTGGCCAAATGAGCGCGCCCGTTGAGCCGCTGTGGCTCGATGTCGACGAAGTCATCGACATGCACGCCGAGCAATTGGCGGTGTTTGGCGGTCCCGAAGGGATTCGTGACCGCGGCCTGCTGGAATCGGCGGTGTTGCGGCCGGTCAATCAATGGCATTACGGCGAAACCGATATGGCGGCGCTGGCGGCGGCCTATGCCTATGGTCTTGCCCGTAACCACGCCTTCGTCGATGGCAACAAGCGCATCGCCTTCCAGGCGATGATGGTATTTCTGCGCGTCAACGATATCGGTTTTGCGCCCGATCCAGGTCAGGCGACCGAGATCATTCTCTCGCTCGCCGCCGGCGAGGTCTCCGAGCAGAGCCTGACGCGCTGGATCCGCGACAATTGGCCGTCCTGAGTCTTTCGCGCCGTGGTTGCTAACGCCTGGCAAAAACCCTGCGCCTCGAAGCCGCCCCACTGACCGGCCGCAGAAATCGCGCGATCCTTTCGTATCGCGAAAACCCTTTGGCGGCTGGGATGTTATCCACGAAATCACTGCCGCGCGCGGCGAATGCGCGCTAGACTTTCGAATGAACCAAAATGGGTTAGGGGATCTGCCGCGGGCGCCGTTGCTCTCGCAATAAGATTGCGCTAATTGCACACACGCTTCTCGAACATTGTCCGGAGAGATCGATGGCTGAGCACCACGACGTCGCCTACACCGCTGCCGACGGCAACGACTATGTCGCCCACGAGCAGACCTATGAAGGCTTCATCAAGCTGGTGAAATACGGCTCCGCAGCCGTCGTCACCGTCGTCGCTCTGATGGCAATCTTCCTGACTTAATTTCGATCGGACTGCGCCGCCAAGCGGCGCGCCCATTGGCTCACTCACGCGCGTGCTCCGCGCGGCGGAGGCTCTATGAAAATTGCTGTTGCGAAAGAACTGGATCCTGCTGAACCGAGGGTCGCGGCGACGCCCGACACGGTGAAGAAGTTCAAGGCGTTGGGGATCGATATCGCGATCGAGCCCGGCGCCGGGATCAAATCCGGACTGCCGGATCAGGAATTCACCGCGGTCGGCGCCACCGTCAGCGCCGACGCGCTGAAGGACGCCGATATCATCATCAAGGTGAAGCGCCCCGAGGCCTCTGAACTGGCGAACTACAAGCGCGGCGCGCTGGTGATCGCCATCATGGACCCCTACGGCAACGAAGCCGCGCTGAAGACCATCGCCGACGCCGGCGTCTCGGCCTTCGCGATGGAGCTGATGCCGCGCATCACCCGCGCGCAGGTGATGGACGTGCTGTCGAGCCAGGCCAACCTCGCGGGCTACCGCGCCGTGATCGAGGCCGCCGAAGCCTTCGGCCGGGCGTTTCCGATGATGATGACCGCGGCCGGCACGATTCCCGCCGCCAAGGTGTTCGTGATGGGCGTCGGCGTCGCCGGCCTGCAGGCGATCGCCACCGCGCGCCGGCTCGGCGCCGTGGTCACCGCGACCGACGTGCGTCCCGCCACCAAGGAGCAGGTCGAAAGTCTCGGCGCCAAATTCCTCGCGGTGGAAGACGAGGAATTCAAGAACGCCCAGACTGCCGGCGGCTACGCCAAGGAAATGTCCAAAGAGTATCAGGCCAAGCAGGCCGCGCTCACCGCCGAGCACATCAAGAAGCAGGACATCATCATCACCACCGCGTTGATCCCCGGCCGTCCCGCGCCGCGTCTGGTCACCGCCGAGATGGTGGCGTCGATGAAGCCCGGTTCGGTGCTGGTTGATCTGGCGATCGAGCGCGGCGGCAACGTCGAAGGCGCGGTGGCCGGTCAGGTCACCGACGTCGGCGGCATCAAGATCGTCGGCTACACCAACGTCGCCGGCCGGGTCGCGGCTTCGGCCTCGAGCCTGTACGCGCGCAACCTGTTCTCCTTCATCGAAACGCTGTTCGACAAGGCGTCGAAGTCGCTCGCGGTGAAGTGGGACGACGAGTTGGTGAAGGCCACCGCGCTGACCAAGGACGGCGCCGTCATTCACCCGAACTTCCAGCCGAAAGCTTAAGGAGAGCCGCCATGGAACATATTGTGCAGGCCGTCGATCCGTTCGTGTTTCGGCTGTCGATTTTCGTTCTCGCCGTGTTCGTCGGCTATTTCGTGGTGTGGTCGGTGACGCCCGCGCTGCATACCCCGCTGATGAGCGTGACCAACGCGATCTCTTCGGTGATCGTGGTCGGCGCCTTGCTCGCGGTCGGCGTGGCGATGGTCGGCGAGGGCGGTGTGTGGGCGCGCGGCTTCGGCTTCGTCGCGCTGATCTTTGCCTCGGTGAATATTTTCGGCGGCTTCCTTGTCACCCAGCGGATGCTGGCGATGTACAAGAAAAAGCAGAAGTGAGTAGGAAAATTCGATGAACGCCAACCTTTCCGCGCTTCTGTATCTGATCGCTGGCGCGCTGTTCATTCTGTCGCTGCGCGGGCTGTCGTCGCCCGCCTCCAGCCGCCAGGGCAACTTCCTCGGCATGACCGGCATGGCGATCGCGGTCGCCACCACGCTGGCCGGCCATCCTCCCGCCGACCTGCTCGGCTGGGGCCTCGTCATCCTCGGCATCGCGATCGGCGGCAGCATTGGCGCGGTGATCGCCAAGAAGGTGCCGATGACCTCGATGCCCGAACTGGTCGCCGCCTTCCACTCGCTGGTCGGCATGGCCGCGGTGCTGGTCGCCGCCGGCGCGTTCTACGCGCCCGCCGCGTTCGACATCGGCACCCCGGGCAACATCCATGGCGCCAGCCTGGTCGAAATGTCGCTCGGCGTCGCGATCGGCGCCCTGACCTTCACCGGCTCGGTGATCGCGTTCCTGAAGCTCTCCGGCAAGATGAGCGGCGCGCCGATCATTCTGCCCGCCCGCCACATGGTCAACATCGTGCTCGGCGTGGTGATGTTCGCCGCGATCGTCTATCTGGTGATCACCGGCAGCGAGACCGCGTTCTGGGTCATCACCGGCATAGCGCTCTTGCTCGGCGCCCTGCTGATCATCCCGATCGGCGGCGCCGACATGCCGGTCGTGATCTCGATGCTGAACTCTTACTCGGGTTGGGCTGCGGCCGGCATCGGCTTCACGCTGGGCAATTCGGCCTTGATCATCACCGGCGCGCTGGTCGGCTCGTCGGGTGCGATCCTGTCCTACATCATGTGCCACGCGATGAACCGCTCCTTCATCTCGGTGATCCTCGGCGGCTTCGGCGGCGAGACCGCCGCGGCCGGCGGCGGCGCCGGCGGCGAAGTGCGCCCGGTCAAGCTCGGCTCGGCCGACGACGCGGCCTTCATCATGAAGAACGCCCAGAAGGTCATCATCGTGCCGGGCTACGGCATGGCGGTGGCGCAGGCCCAGCACGCGCTGCGCGAAATGGCCGACACGCTGAAGAAGGAAGGCGTCGAGGTGAAGTACGCGATTCACCCGGTCGCCGGCCGTATGCCGGGCCACATGAACGTGCTGCTCGCCGAAGCCAACGTGCCCTACGACGAGGTGTTCGAGCTCGAGGACATCAACTCGGAATTCGCGCAGGCCGACGTGGCCTTCGTGATCGGCGCCAACGACGTCACCAACCCGGCCGCCGAGGACGACAAGACCTCGCCGATCTACGGCATGCCGGTGTTGCAGGTCTGGAAGGCCGGCACCGTGATGTTCATCAAGCGGTCGCTCGCGTCCGGCTACGCCGGCATCGACAACCCGTTGTTCTATCGGGACAACACCATGATGCTGCTCGGTGACGCCAAGAAGATGACCGAGAACATCGTCAAGGGCATGTGAGGCGAGGCGACGTTAGGCTTTGCTTAACCAGCCGCGCTTGATGTCATGAACAAGGAATGGCACCGCTTGCATCCCATGCCGCCGAAGGCGACACGGGAGCAGCGGGTGGAGTGGCACGCAGCCCATGCGATCGCGTGCGCCTGCCGGGATGTGCCTGAGAGCCTGAAACGTGACGTCGAAAAGCGAAGTGAGCGCGACCGCGCGTAGCGGACACCCGACCGCCACGCCGGCGCACCACGCCCGCGCCGGAATGCCGGCGTCGGCCTGGGTGTTTCCGTTGTTGGCGGCGGCGCTGTTCGCCGCCACCTCGATCTTTCATTTGGACTTTGCTCCGACGTTGTTCGGCTTCGGCTTTGCCGCGGTGCTGCTGGTGGTGCTGTTCGGCACCGTGTTCGCCGCGGTTTACCACGCCGAAGCGCTGGCGCACCGCCTCGGCGAGCCCTACGGCACGCTGCTCTTGACGCTGGCGGTGACGCTGATCGAGGTATCGCTGATCACCACCATGATGCTCGGCGACAAGGTGGTGCCGACGCTGGCCCGCGACACCGTGTTCGCGGTGGTGATGATCGTCTGCAACGGCCTGGTGGGTCTGTGCATCCTGATCGGGGGCTTGCGCTTCAAGGAGCAGGAATTCCACATCTCCGGCGTCAGCCTCTACCTCAGCGTGCTGATCGTGCTGTCGACCATCATCCTGATCCTGCCGAATTACACCTTCGCCGATCCCGGCCCGTTCTATTCGGCGGCGCAGCTCGCCTTCGTCAGCCTCACCACCGTGGTGCTGTACGTGCTGTTCCTCTACACCCAGACCTTCCGGCACCGCGATTATTTCGTCGACGAGCACGTCGCGGCGGCGCCGGCCGCAGCCGGCGCGGCGGCAGGCAGCCTGGCGCTCAGCCTGGTGCTGCTGGCGGTGGCCTTGCTCGGCGTGGTGCTGCTGGCTGAAAAATTCTCCCATGTGGTCGAGACCGCGACCGAATGGATGGGGGCGCCGGTGGCGTTCGCCGGCCTCGTGGTCGCCGGGCTGATCCTGCTGCCGGAGAGCCTCGCGGCGATCGGGGCGACGCGGCGCAACGACCTGCAGAAGGGCATCAACCTGTCGCTCGGCTCGTCGCTGGCGACCATCGGCCTGACCATTCCGGCGGTCTCCACGGTGGCGCTCGTGCTCGACAAGCGGCTGGTGCTCGGTCTGGAATCCCAGGAGGCGGTGCTGCTGGTGCTGACCTTCTTCGTCAGCATGCTGACCTTCGGCACCGGCCGCACCAACATCCTGTTCGGGCTGGTCCACCTCGTGGTGTTCGCGGTGTTCGTCTTCCTGGTGTTCATTCCGTAGATCATTCATACCGCGATGATGGTTCTTCGCAGCGTCATCCGGCGCTAGTGTCGGTCATGCATGATGCTGTCCGAATCCCGTGTCGGGCGCGTGCCGCAGAGGACGGACCGATGACGATCAGCGCAGAATCCCAGGTTCAGATCGACAATGCCGAAGTCCGCGTCACGCAGTGGCGGCTGCCGCGGGGCGGCGCCACCGGGCATCATCGCCACGAGATGGATTACGTCATCGTGCCGGTGATCGCCGGCGAGATGACCATCGTGGCGCCGGACGGCAGCCGATCGAAGGCGCAATTGCAGGCCGGCCAATCCTATTTTCGCAAGGCCGGGGTCGAACATGACGTTCTTAACGAAACGTATATCGACATCGTGTTTCTTGAGGTCGAACTGAAGCCTTGACCGTGCGGCGTCGCATCGCGGCCGACCACTCTCAAGGCTGAGATCGACGAACTCCATCGCATGGCAGCGTCGCGTCACATTGCCATTGATCGGTCGCAGTTGATCCCTCAATCAGCCTCAAAGTTCCCGCATCAAAACCTCGCTGGGAGAGGGCGGTAATGCTCAAATACATAGGTAATATCTTTCACACCATTCTGCCGTCGGTACTCGCCACGGTGCTCGGTGCCTACATCGTCAATCACTACATCAACAAACCCGATGCACCGCCTGCTGCCGCGGTGTCGGCGATCGATTCGAAGAAGGCTGACGAGACCGCTGCGCCCGCCAAGGCTGCGAAGGTCGATGCCAAGAGCGCCAGCCTGGGGGATTCCGATGCCCCGGTCACCCTGAAGAGCAAGCCCAGCACCGACAAGGCCGAGCGCAGCGGCGCCGACAAGGCCGACAAGGCCGCCGCCGACAAGGCTGCCGCCGACAAGGCGGAGAAAGCCGAGAAGATCGAGCGCACCGGCCGCACGCATCAGCCGATGCTGCACGACCGCGCCGTGGCCAAGACCGCGCCTGCACCGGCTCCCGCGCCGACGCCGGCGCCCGCCGCCGTCGCCGCGGTGACCGCGACCCCGCCGGTCGAGCCGACCACCAAGGAAGAGCGCCGCGACGCCAACGATCTGGCCCGCGCCGCTATCGAACGGCTGCGCAACTCCAACGAGGCGGCGCGCGCCGCCGAGCCGCTGCCGCGCGCGCCGGAGCCGGCGAAGCAGCCCGATCCGCCCTACGTCGCCTCGGTGCCGCCGGCGCCCGCAATGCCGAGCCAGCCGCCGGCTCCCGCAAGCCTGACGCCGCCGCCGGCCGCCGTCACGCCGCCGGTCGCCGCCAGCAATCCGGTGGAGCCGCTGAACCGCCCGGTGACCATCCTGCCGCCGCCGACGCCGGCCTACGCGCAGGCTTCGAACCCGCACGATCCGCAGCGCCCGACGCCGCCGGCCGACATTCCGGAATCGTCCGACGCCCGCGCCGACGCCGGCCGTTCGGTCGGCGACGACATGTTCTCGGCGGCGAAGTCGGTGTTCCACGCGGTGGTCCCGCGGTAGCTGTTCGACGGGAAGCGTCGTTATTGCCGGGGAGCTTGGCCTCCGGCTGAGAGCGACGCACTCCCGTCGCCCGGATCGCATCCTGGCAATATCACCGCAATAGACTCACTTGAAAAGTTGATCGGAACGCCTGCCGCGAGCGCAGCTTCACCTCTCCCCGCTTGCGGGGAGAGGTCGACCCGGCGAGCGCAGCGAAGCCGGGTCGGGTGAGGGGGCGTCTCGGCATAACGCGGCGCCCCCTCACCCGACGCGACAAGCTTCGCTTGCCGCGCCACCCTCTCCCCGCAAGCGGGGCGAGGGGACGGACGCCGCGGCGCTGATCTCAACTTCGGCCACGGTCAGTCGGGACCCCAAGCCTACAAGCGCCAGATCCCACACACGATCCCGCACACATGATCCCACACCCGCATGATCCCGCACGCACGATCCCACGCGCACAAACGTCGACGCGGGCCGTGAGGCCCGCGTCGACGCAGTCTGAACTGAAATTCAATAAGGCTTAGCGCGGGCCACGCGGGCCGGCGCTGGCGCCAGCGCCCGGACCGCGGCGATCGCCGCCGGCGCCGGCGCCGAACACCGGCTTCGGCTTCATCGGCAACAGACCTTCGCGCTGCAGCTTCTTGCGGGCGAGCTTGCGCGCACGGCGCACGGCTTCCGCCTTTTCGCGGGCCTTCTTCTCAGAGGGCTTCTCGTAATGACCGCGGAGCTTCATCTCGCGGAAGATGCCCTCGCGCTGCATCTTCTTCTTCAGCGCCTTGAGAGCTTGATCGACGTTATTATCGCGAACGAGAACCTGCACGCGGCATCCTCTTTCATTAATCGGATTGGAATTCTGAGAAAGCGAAGGGCCGACAAAGGCCATGCCCTCAACCTTAAGGGCGCGGATGTATCAGATCAAAACAGCAAAGTCCACCTTAGAAGCGCAATCTTTCGTGGACTGTGCACCGCCGCGGCGCCCGCAAATCAGGATTTCTCGGGCTCCACCACGGTGACATGCCCCATCTTGCGGCCCGGCCGGGCGTTGCGTTTGCCGTACAGATGCACGGTGGCGCCGGGCTGCGACAGCCATTTGGCGTAGTCGTGGATTTCGTCGCCGATCAGGTTGGTCATGGTGACGGCGCCGTAGCGGACGGGCTGCGCCAGCGGCCAGCCGGCCACCGCGCGGATGTGCTGCTCGAATTGCGACACGGAGGCGCCGTCCAGCGTCCAGTGCCCGGAATTATGCACCCGCGGCGCGACCTCGTTGACCAGCAGCACCGGGCCGTCGGGGCCGGGCGCCACGAACAGTTCCACCGCCAGCACCCCGACATAGCCGAGCGCATTGGCGATGGTTTCGGCGATGCCGCAGGCCCGCGCCGCCAGCTCCTCGGAGATCGCCGCCGGCACGCGCGACACGTTCAGGATGTGATTGCGGTGCTGGTTCTCGGTGACGTCGTAGCACACCACCTGGCCGTCATAGCCACGCGCGGCGATCACCGAGATTTCCCGCTCGAACGGCACGAATGCCTCGAGGATCGCCGCGCGGGTGTCGAGTTCGGCCCACACCGCGTCGAGGTCACAGCCTTCGCGGATGATCGCCTGGCCCTTGCCGTCATAGCCGAAGCGGCGGGTCTTGATCACCGCCGGCAGGCCGATCCGCGCCACCGCGTCGCGCAGCGTCTGTAGCGAGCTGACGTCCGCATAGGCGGCGGTCGGGATGCCGAGCCGGGTGACGAAATCCTTCTCCATCAGCCGGTCCTGGGTCAGCTCCAGGATCTTGGGATCCGGCACCACCGGCCGGCGCGACGCCAGGATCGCCGCCACCGAGGAGGGGATGTTCTCGAACTCATAGGTGATGACGTCGACGTCGTTGGCGAACAGTTCCAGCGCCTCGACCTCGGCATATTCGGCGCAGGTGGCGTATTGCACGACGTCGAACGCCGGCGAATCCGGGTCCGGCGAGAACACTTGGCACTTCAGCCCGAGCCGCGCCGCGGCCAGCGCCAGCATCCGGCCGAGCTGGCCGCCGCCGAGAATTCCGATGGTGTCGCCGGGCTTCAGCGTGACGCGTTGCAACCCACTCACGCCAAGTCCTCCGGCTGCTCACGAATCGACGCGGTTTGCTCCGCCCGCCAGGCCGCAAGCCGCGCGGCAAGCGCCGCGTCGTTCAGCGCCAGAATGCTGGCGGCGAGCAGCGCCGCGTTGATCGCGCCGGCCTTGCCGATCGCCAGCGTGCCGACCGGGATGCCGGCCGGCATCTGCACGATCGAATACAGCGAATCCACGCCCGACAGCGACTTCGATTCCATTGGAACGCCGAGCACCGGCAGCTCGGTCAGCGCCGCGGCCATGCCGGGCAGGTGCGCGGCGCCGCCGGCGCCGGCGATCACGATGCTGTAGCCGGCCGCCTTGGCGCCCTTGGCGAACGCATACAGCCGGTCCGGCGTGCGGTGCGCAGACACGATATGGGCCTTGTGCAGAACGCCCAGCGCCGACAGCGTGTCGGCGGCATGGCGCATGGTCTCCCAGTCGGACTGGCTTCCCATGATGATCGCGACGGGGTAGGTCATTCAATCGATTCTTTCGAGAATCCAAAAAGATAGCTGGAAATTACCGGGCCGGGGTGGCGGCTGGCAAGGGGCCCGGAATGGACTATCCTTTCTTGGTCAATAGCGGCAAGTCTTGATTCCATGCGCAAGAAATCCAGCGACCCGGATGCTCGAAAAGCCGGCAGCCGCCGCCAGCCCACAAAAACGGCAAACCCGGCCGACGCCGGCTTGGCGGCGCGGCTGAAGGCCGCGCAGCTGGAAAACCGTCGCCTCAAGGCGCAGCTCGCCGCGGCGCAGGCCCGGCTCGACGAGCTGCGGGCCTCCGCCGACACCGACTTCCTGCTCGACATCCTCAACCGCCGCGGCTTCGAACGGGAACTGGGGCGCGCGATCGCCTATATCGAGCGCTACCACGCCAGCGGCGCGCTGATCATGCTGGACGTCGATCACCTGAAGCCGATCAACGACAGCTTCGGCCATGCCGCCGGCGACGAAGTGCTCAAGGCGGTGGTCGCGGTGCTGCTGCGCCATGTCCGGGCGTCCGACGTCGTGGCGCGGCTCGGCGGCGACGAATTCGTGCTGCTGTTGTGGAATCTCACCGAGGCCGACGCCAAGGCCAAAGCCGAGGCGCTGGAAGCCGCGGTCGACGGCCTGCGCTTCGCGTTTGCCGGCCGCGCCGCCGGCACCGGGATTTCGGCCGGCGTCGCCACGCTGGGGCCGGGCACCGACGCCCGCGACGCGCTGGCCGCCGCCGACCGCGCGATGTATGCGCGCAAGGCGATCCGGCATCGGCAGCGCGCCGATGCGCCCGCTGTGCTTACGCGATGATGTCCGGGGTGATCTGATCTTCGATGAAGGCGATGCGGTCGCGCAGGCTGAGCTTGCGTTTCTTCAGCCGCTGCAGCCGCAACAGATCGGGCGCGGGCGAATGGTGCAAGGCATCGATCGCCGCGTCGAGATCGCGGTGTTCCTGTTGCAGCTTTGCGAGCTCGGCGCCGAGTTCGCGCTCATCTTCGTCGGTCATGATTTCGATTGACTTGAAATCGCGAAGCGTCGCGAGAGGACTGTGGATCGGAGGGAATATCGCCTTTGCGGGCCGAGGTAGCAAGTCGCAAGCCCGCTGCGACTATTCGTCTTGGTCGAATAGTTTTTGCAACCGCGACCTCGTGGAACACCGAGGCCGACTAACCCTGTCGGGCAAGCGTTATGTCTCATTTTGCACTTAGGTAAGGGGGCGAACATTCACAATTCGTTGCAGGCGATCGACAAATACTAAGCCGCCGGTTTCGAATACCTATCGACAGCTCCAACAGGTCATGTAAGCTTCATGATCCGGATCACGTCTGAGGTTCAATCGCACCCAGGAGGTTTGGTATGGCTCTTCAAGCGCATCTCGTTGAATTGGAACGTAAACATCAGGTTTTGGAGACCGAACTGCACGACGCTCTTGTTCATCTTTCCACCGACGACCTGCGAATTGTTGAATTGAAGCGCCGTAAATTGATGGTCCGAGACCAGATCGCGCGCCTGCGGCAAAGTGTCGACACGCTGCACTAGAGTAGAAATCTCGTACAACTAAGAGTCCGGCGGACACCGCCAGCGGACCTATCGCGCAAGTGATCTGATCTGTGATCCGCAGCATCACTTGCGCGACCTCGCATCGGGCAAGCCAAAAGCGCCGCCTCGACATCTTGTCGCCGGGCCTGGCAGCTTTCACCGACGACACTTTTCCAACGCGGCTCGCGCACTTCCCTTTCATAACTCAAACTCTTCAGAATTCACGCGGCCTCAGCCGTACTGGTGGCGAGATCGCCGACCAGGTCGGCGATCGCCAGGCACGAGGTCAGCCCCGGCGATTCGATGCCGAACAGATTGACCAGCCCGGCGACGCCGTGCTGCGCGGCGCCCTGAATCATAAAGTCCTGCACCGCCACCGCGCGCGGCACGATCTTCGGCCGGATGCCGGAATAGCCGGGCATCAGCGCGCCGTCCGGCAGCCCCGGCCAATAGCGGCGGATCGCCGGATAGAACCGTTCGGCGCGCGCCGGATCGACGCGATAGTCGATGCTGTCGATCCATTCCACGTCCGGACCGAACCTGGCCTGGCCGGCGAGATCCAACGTCAGATGCACGCCAAGCCCGCCGGGCTCCGGCACCGGATAGATCAGCCGGCTGAACGGCGCCCGCGCGCCGCAGCTGAAGTAATTGCCCTTGGCGTAATAGGCCGGCGGGATGCGGTCGATCGGCATCGCATCGATGTTGCGCGCCACCGTGCAGGCGGCAAGTCCGGCGGCGTTGATCAGCAGCCGGCATTGCAGCGTCATCGCGGCGTCGCCGCCGACGTCGAGTTCGAAGCCGTCGGCGATCACCCGGGCGCGCAACAGCGGCGCATGAAACGCCAGCGCCGCGCCGGCGTCTTCGGCGTCGCCGCGCAGCGAAAGCATCAGCGCGTGGCTGTCGATGATGCCGGTCGACGGCGACAACAGCGCGGCGGCACACTGCAGCGCCGGCTCCAGCGCGCGCGCCGCATCGGCGTCCAGCGCCTGCATGTCGTCGACGCCGTTGCATTCGGCGTGGGCGCGGATCGATTGCAGCTTGTCGACTTCCGCCGCCGCGGTGGCGACGATCAGCTTGCCGCAGGCGCGGTGCGGCACGCCGTGGTCGCGGCAGTAATCGTAAAGCGCGCGGCGGCCGCTGACGCACAGCCGCGCCATCAGGCTGCCCGACGGATAATAGATTCCGGCGTGAATCACCTCGCTGTTGCGCGACGAGGTGACAGTGCCGATGGTTTCGGCGGCTTCCAGCACGATCACCTCGAGCCCGGCGCGCGCCAGGCGCCGCGCGATCGCGAGTCCCACCACCCCGGCGCCGACCACGACGCATTCCACACTGTCCATTGGCAGTCCATCAAGCCAGACGTTGCGCATTGCCGCGCTCGCCGAGTGCCCGCGCCGCTCCCGCAGCGCCTCATTTCAAGGCAATCGGCAAGCGGTTAGCAATGCATTAACCACGTCACGGCAATCAGCTGAATTTATGCCCTCTGATACGGTTGTATCATCGCACGTTTACGCGATTCACACTCGTTCCGCGTAATTCTCCAGGCGTAAATACCCGGGTGGTTTATGGCTGGCAACAATTGGAAGGTGGGCGGCCTATCTCGACTCGCTGCGTCGATTGGTGGCTGTCTCGTGATGACTGCTCCGACCTCCAGTCCGGCGATGGCGGCGCCGGAATTCAGTCCGGCGAGCTATATCGGATCGTTCGATCCCCAGATCATCTGGGAGTTGCTGATCGGCGGGCTGATCGCGGTGTCGTTCCTGGCCTCGATCGCGATCTGGGCGATGTCGAGCGTGCGCCGGATCCGCAGCGCGCATCATCGCCGCGGCGTGTTCGTCGCAACCGCGCTGAACAGCCTCAACCAGGGCATCGTCATGGTCGACGCCCGCGGCCGGGTGATGTTCCTCAACGACCGCTATCTGCAGATCTACGGGCTGAAGCGCTCGGACGTCGCCGCGATCGTCACCGGCGATCAGCTGCTCGACCTGCGCCGCAGCCGCGGCATGCTGGATCTCGCCACCGACGAATTCTATCGCACCGCCTCGACGCCGACCGGACACATCGCCGATCTGCCCGACGGCCGCTCGATCCAGGTGAAGTTCTCGCGGCTCGCCAATGGCGGCTCGATCGCCACCCACGAGGATTGCACCACGCAGTTGCAGATGTCCCGGGAGCTCGCAACCGCCAAGCAGTTCCTTGAGTCGGTGATCGACAACATCCCGGTCTGCGTCGCGGCGAAGTCGATGGAGGACGGCCGCTACATCCTCGCCAACCGCGCCTTCGAACATTTCTCCGGGATGCCGCGCGAGCGCATACTCGGCAGGCGCACCAGCGAATTGTTTTCCGCCGCCACCGCCGACACCATCAGCGAAGCCGATCGCGCCGCGCTGGCCTCGCCGGAGCCGTTGCGCGCCGAATTGACGGTCGAGGTCGGCGGCGGCCCCGACCGCGTCATCGACACCAGGCGCGTGGTGGCCTGCGACGACAAGAACCGGCCGGAATTCCTGATCGCGCTGTTCGAGGACGTCACCGAGCGGCGCTCGCTGTCGCGCGAACTGGTCAGCACCAAGAAATTCCTCGAGCTGGTGGTCGACAACGTGCCGATCTCGCTGACCGTGCAGTGCGCGCAGGACGGCCGCTATCTGTTCGCCAATCGCGGCGCCGAGACGATCCTGAACCGCCGCCGCGAGGACGCCATCGGGCTGTCGGCGCTGGACATCTTCAATCCCAAGGAAGCTAAGCTGATCGCCGAGCGCGACGCCAACGCGGTGCGCCGCGGCGAACTGATGACCGAAGAGCACCCGATCAGCACCAAGGACGGGTTGCGGCTGTTCCTCACCCGCCGCGTCACCGTGGTCGACGGCGAGGGCGCGCCGCAATATCTGATCAAGACCCACGAGGACATCACCGACCGGCGGCAGACCGAAGCGCGGATGGCGCATATGGCCTACCACGACGCGCTGACCGATCTGCCGAACCGCGCCGCGTTCCTGCAGGCGCTGGCGCAGATGATCGAGGCTTGCCGCGACACCCCCGAGGAATTCGCCGTGCTGTCGGTCGATCTCGACGGGCTCAAGGAGATCAACGACGTGTTCGGCCACGCCATCGGCGACAAGCTGTTGGTCGAGGTCGCGCGCTGCATCCAGCTGTCGTCGCGCGGCGGCGTGGTGTCGCGGCTCAGCGGCGACGAATTCGGGCTGATCATCGACGGGCCGCAGCCGGCGGCGGCGCTGGATCTGGCCGACGAGCTCGCCAAGGCGGTGGCCGGCGGCTTCCTGATCGACGGCAAGCAGGTGCGGATCGGCGTCACCACCGGCGTCGCGGTGTTTCCGGCCAACGGCGCCGACGCCGCCTCGCTGCTCTCCAATGCCGGCGCGGCGCTGTTTCGCGCCAAGGCGAAACTGCGCGGCTCGGTCAGCCTGTACGAACCCGAGATGGATCGGCAGATCCGCGACCGCCGCGTGCTGCATCAGGACCTGTCCGCCGCGATCAAGAACGGCGAGTTGTCGCTGCACTACCAGCCGCAGGCCAACGGCTGCAGCCGGGTCGGCAGCGAGGATTTCGTCGGCTTCGAGGCGCTGGCGCGCTGGTTTCATCCGACCCGCGGCTTCGTGCCGCCGAGCGACTTCATTCCGCTCGCCGAAGAGAGCGGGCTGATCGTCGAAATGGGCGAATGGATTTTGCGCGAGGCCTGCCAGGAGGCCGCCTCCTGGAGCAAGCCGCTGCAGATCGCGGTCAATTTGTCGCCGGCGCAATTTCTCAACAGCGATCTGGTGAGCGCGGTGCATGGCATCCTGCTGGAAACCGGATTGAAGCCGAGCCGGCTGGAATTGGAAATCACCGAGGGCGTGCTGATCGAGGATTTCGACCGCGGGCTGTCGCTGCTGCGCCGGCTGACCGGGCTCGGGGTGCGGATCTCGATGGACGATTTCGGCTCCGGCTACTCGTCGCTGACCTATCTGCAGGCGTTCCCGTTCGACAAGATCAAGATCGACCGCGCCTTCGTCATGAACCTCGGCCACAACCCGCAATCCGCGGCGATCGTCCGCGCGGTGATCGGGCTCGGCCACGGGCTCGGCGTGTCGATCGTCGCCGAGGGCGTCGAGACCCAGCAGCAGCTCGACTTCCTGGTCGCCGAAGGCTGCGACGCCGTGCAGGGCTATTTCATCGGCAAGCCGGCGCCGATCGAGCAATATGCCCGGCTGGTCGGGCTCAGCGGCCCGCGGCTGGCGATTTCGCGCGCCAGCTGACGGCGCGCCCTCGCGGCGCGTTCAGCACAAAGCTGTGGCTGCGCCGGCGCAAAGGTTGAGCCGTCCGCGATCCGTGGCTAGCCTAGGCGCCGGGGGTTGGCTGTTGCGATGACGGATCACCATGCCACGACCGACGCAGCTCTAGCGGCGTCCCAGGCGCCGCTGCTGCGGATCGAAGCGGTCGAGAAAAAATTCGGCGGCTTCAAAGCGGTCGACGGGCTGTCGCTCGACATCAAGGCCGGCGAGTTTTTCGCGCTGCTCGGCCCGTCGGGCTGCGGCAAGACCACGCTGTTGCGGATGCTGGCCGGCTTCGAGACGCCGGACCGCGGCCGCATCCTGCTCGACGGCGAGGACGTTGCTTCCGTGTTGCCGCATCGGCGCCCGGTCAACATGATGTTCCAGAACTACGCGCTGTTTCCGCACCTCACCGTCAAGGCCAACATCGCCTTCGGGCTGAAACGAGCCGGGCTGAAGCGCGCCGAGGTCAAGGCGCGGATCGCCGAAATGCTGGCGCTGGTGCGCCTCGAGGGGCTCGCGCATCGCCGCCCCGATCAGCTCTCCGGCGGCCAGCAGCAGCGCGTCGCCTTGGCCCGCGCGCTGGCGCTAAGGCCGAAGTTGCTGCTGCTCGATGAGCCGCTGGCGGCGCTCGACAAGAAGCTGCGGGAAAGCACCCAGCGCGAACTGATCGAGCTGCAACGGCGGCTCGGCACTACTTTCGTGATCGTCACCCACGACCAGGACGAGGCGATGACGGTCGCCGACCGCATCGGCGTGATGTCGGCGGGCCGGCTCGAACAGGTGGCGGCGCCGCGGCAGCTCTACGAGGCGCCGGCGTCGCGCTGGGTCGCCGAGTTCGTCGGCGACGTCAACATCCTCGACGGCACCGTGGCCGAGCAGGACCCGCATCGGCTGACCGTGACCACACAGGATGCGGCGACGCTGAGCGTGGCGCCGCCGCGGCAGAAGGTGGACATCAACAGCGCGGTCAGCGTGGCGATCCGCCCGGAAAAGATCCGGCTGTCGCGCCGCGGCCCGGTCGCTGATGCCGCCGCCGGGCTCAACCGGCGGGACGGCGTGGTCAGCGATCTCAGCTATCTCGGCGGGCTGACCAGCTACACGGTGAAGCTCGACGCCGGCGCGACGTTGCGCGCTACGCTCGCCAATGTGGCCCGCGTCGAGGTCGACGATTTTTCCCGCGGCCAGCACGTGGTGGCGTGGTTTTCGCCCGACGATTGCGTGGTGTTGCCGCGATGAGCGCGCGGCGGATGTTCACCCGTCCGGCGCGGCTGGCGTCGATCGCGCCGTTGCTCTGGATGCTGCTGTTCTTCCTGGTGCCGTTCGGCTTCGTGGTGAAAATCAGTTTGTCGCAGGCGGCGATCGCGCAGCCGCCCTATCTGCCGCTGTTCGA
The DNA here is from genome assembly GCF_014203125.1 of Rhodopseudomonas rhenobacensis. GTDB lineage: Bacteria > Pseudomonadota > Alphaproteobacteria > Rhizobiales > Xanthobacteraceae > Rhodopseudomonas_A > Rhodopseudomonas_A rhenobacensis. The sequence continues at coordinate 71,187 of NZ_JACHIH010000011.1, read as the reverse complement.
TCTCGGCGCCGGCTGGGAGGCGCTGCAGGCGGCGTTCGCCGCGTTGTCGCTGGACAATTTCAAGCTGCTGTTCGCCGACGATCTGTATTGGCGCTCCTACCTGCGCAGCCTGGCGGTCGCCGCCGCCGCGACCGCGCTGCTGCTCATGATCGGCTATCCGATCGCCTACGCGATGGCGCGGCTGCCGCGGCGCTGGCAGGCCTTGGCGATGATGCTGGTGATCATCCCGTTCTGGACCTCGTTCCTGATCCGGATCTATGCCTGGATCAACATCCTGCAGCATGACGGGCTGCTCAACCAGATACTGCTGGGGCTGCATCTGGTGTCGGCGCCGGTGGTGTGGCTGTCGACCGATTCCGCGATGATGCTCGGCCTGGTGTATTCCTATCTGCCCTTCATGATCCTGCCGCTCTACGCGACGCTTTCGAAGATCCCGCCGTCGCTGCTGGAGGCCGCGCAAGACCTCGGCGCCTCGCCGCGCCGCGCATTCTGGCTGGTGACCTGGCCGCTGTCGCTGCCCGGCATCGGCGCCGGCGTGCTGCTGTGCTTCATCCCGATCGTCGGCGAATTCGTGATTCCGGATCTGCTCGCGGGCTCGGACTCGATGATGATCGGGCAGACGCTGTGGCTGGAGTTCTTCACCAACAAGGACTGGCCGGTGGCTTCGGCTTTGGCGGTGTTGCTGCTGGCGCTCTTGCTGCTGCCGCTGCTCGCCTATGAGCGGCTGCAGCGCCGGCAATTGGAAGGCGGGCGGTGATGGGGCGCGTGCGACTCTCCCGCTTCAACATCGCCTCGCTCGCCTTCGGGCTGGCGTTTCTCTATCTGCCGATCGTGATCCTGGTGATCTACTCGTTCAACGGCTCGCGGCTGGTGACGGTGTGGGGCGGCTGGTCGACGCGCTGGTACGCCGAATTCTTCAACGACCAGGCGATGCTGGCGGCGGCGTGGATGAGTTTTCGCGTGGCGCTGGCTTCTGCGACCGCGGCGACGGTGATCGGCACGCTGGCCGCGGTGGCGTTGGCGCGCGGCGGGCATTTCCGCGGCCGCACGCTGTTCTCCGGCATGCTCTATGCGCCGCTGGTGATGCCGGAAGTGATCACCGGGCTGTCGCTGCTGTTGCTGTTCGTGGCGCTCAATGCCGAGCGCGGCTTCTGGACCGTGACCATCGCCCACACCACGCTGACGATGTGCTTCGTCGCGGTGGTGGTGCAGTCGCGGCTGGGCGCGCTCGACCGCAGCCTGGAGGAAGCTGCGATGGACCTCGGCTGCACGCCGCTGCGCGCCTTCGTCGCTGTGACGCTGCCGCTGATTGCGCCTGCGATCGCGGCGGGCTGGATGCTCGCCTTCACGCTGTCGCTCGACGATCTGGTGATCGCCAGCTTCACCACCGGACCGGGCTCGGCGACGCTGCCGATTCGGATCTATTCCGAGGTGCGGCTCGGCGTGAAGCCGGAGATCAACGCGATCTGCACGCTGATCATCGCCGCGGTCACGCTGCTGATCATCGTCGCCTCGCTGGCGTCGAAGCTGTCCAATGCCAGGGCCGACAGCGCCGCGCCGATGTGAGACGGTTGCGCGGCTTTGGCGGTGGCCCGACCCCGACAGTCCGCTACCGCCTCGCTCTGCGCCACTGCACAACGATGTTCGCGACCGCGTAACCAGAGATCAGAAGCAAAAGCACAGCGATGACAAAATTGTCGGAGAGGTAGGCCACCGCGGCAAAGCCCGCGAAGGCCATGATCGCTAGCGCCGAGGAAACCGCAAAGCGCCGCCGGATTTCCAGGGGTATCGTCCGATCGAACAGCACGTATTGCATGAAGTATCGCGACGAAAGCTCATCTGCGAATGAGGGCGGAAAGTATCTGCGCGCGCTCATTTCTGCGCGCACCCCCACCCATGCCGACACCAGAAACAATGCGCCGCTGAACACGGCCAGAAAGCCCTTCATGATGCGAATCTCCGGGTTCGCTCGTAGCATCCCCTGAGATGCACAGGTCCCAGCACGGCAACGCTCAGTTCGGCTTCGGCTCGGCTTCGGCCGGCGGCGTGATCGCCGCGTCCGGCTCGGCCTTCTTCTGCCCGGTGAAGCGCTCCAGCACCGAGCGCACCGCGTCGCGGGTCTTGCGGTCCTTGACGGCGTCGAGCAGCGGTGCCGAGGCCGGCGAGCGGCGGATCAGGCTCTCCGGATCGGGGAAGATCAACGGATCGTCCCACGGCCCCTGCACCACGAAGGGCAGGTCGAAGCCGGGCGGGGCGCCGGCCACCGAGGCCAGGCTGGCGGTGCCCTTGAGGTCGAATTCGCGCGCCGGCACCGAGGCGGTGCCGGTCAGCGAGATCCGCGCCGCCGGTCCCTCGATGCGGATGTCCTCGGCGGTGGCGACGCCGTCGTGAAACCGCAGCCCGATATTCAGCGTGTCGAACGGCGTCTGGCCGCTGCGGAAATTGCCGCCGCCGGACAGCGGACGCCGCTCCAGCCGCTTCAGCAACTGCTCGACGTTGAAGCCGGTGATCGCGCCGTCGTGCCCGGTGAGACTCGCGGTGCCGTCGAGCGATTGCGCCAGCCCGAACGGGCTCGATCCGGAGGCCTCCAGCGCGACGGTGAGATTGCCGCGGCCCGACAGCTTGCGCACTCCGAACAGGTCGCTGGCGCAGGCCATCAGGTCGACGTCGACGAATTGAAACTGCGCCTTGACGTCGGCAACGGTGTCCGACCGCGAGATGCCGAACGAGCCCTTGGCGATGCCGCCGTAGATCTGCGCTTCGCCGATGCTGAGCGCCAGCGTGCCGCCGCGCAGATTGGCGCCGAGCGCGGTGCGCCCCAGCGTCGAGGAGCCGATCGTCAGCTTGGCCGCCGACATCCGCATGTCGAGATCGATCGGATTGACGGCGCCGAGGTCGAACAATTGCCGATTCCAGTCGCGCGCGCCGGAGGCCAGCAGCCGGATCGTCGAGAGGTACGGCGTGAAGTCGAGCGCGCCGGCGGCCAGCGTCGCCTGCAGCGACTGCCGGCCGTTATTGGCGTAGGTGATGACGCCCTCGGCGACGTTCTTGTCGAGCTCGATGTTGACGTTGGTCAGCGCCACCTGGGGGCCGACCACGCTGGCGCGGGCCTTCAACGCGAACGGGCCGAAGCCGCCGACGCCGGGCGGCTCCTGGCCGGCCCAGCGCAGCGCGTTGCGCAGCGAGGCGGCGTCGGCGCTCAGCGTGCCTTCCAGCATCAGGCTGGCGCGATTGGCGATGGCGCCGTCGAAGGCCAGCTTCAACGGGGCGCCGGCGATGCGGACTTTCAGCCCGGAGCGCTCGCCGGACAGCGCGGCGAGAAAGTCGTTGACGCTGATGCTGCCGTCGAGCCGTTCGCCGCGCCAGTCGAACTGCCCGGTGGCCGCGAAGGTGCGCGAGATCGACGGCCAGGCCAGCGACAGGTCGATCTTGCCGATGGTCTCGGCGGCGTGGCTGGCCGCGTCGAGATAGCTGATCTCGCCGTCCTCGAGGCGGATCTCGGAAAACGACATCGGGTTGTCGGCGCCGGGACGCATGGTGTGGGTCAGGGTGTCGATGAACGGCGTCCAGTTGCTGGAGCCGTCGGCGGCGCGGTCGATCCGGATGTTCGGCCGCGACAGCACGATGTCGGCGATCTCGAACCGCCGCAGCAACAGCGGCAGCAGCCGCAGATTGCCGGTCAGCACCGCAGCGCGCAGCGCCGGGCCGTCGGTGCCGGGGCTTTTCAGGTCGACGTCGTGGAACGAGACGTGGCTGGCCGGGAACACCGAGACCTCGATGTCGCCGTTGACCACCATCTCCAGGCCGCTGACCGCCCGGATCTGCGCCTCCACCGCATCGCGCAGCGCCTCGCGGTCGAGCAGGCCCGAGGTCGCGAACAGCGCGACGAGGGCCAGGCCGAGCAGGACCGCGACCGACATCCCCAAGCGTCTGATTCCTTGGGCCATCGCCAGTGACATATCCGGTTGAAGGTGAGCAAGACGGGCAGGCGCGGGGGCCTCGGCCGAGGCCGCCAACTTGATGGGTTTTCTTGACGCTTTCAAGGCCGTGCGGCCCGCCATCCACGCCGATGTCGCAATTGACGGGTCAAGACAATTTCGCTTATTAGTCGCAACATAAGAGGTTAATGCGTCTTCGTTTCATCGCCTCGGCTGCCTGCAACTCGCCTTTCTAAGGATACCAGGACACCTGTCGTTCAGCGTGGTCTGGTTCGGAACGTGGCTTGAGACCGTCCGTTTTGGGCACCAGGCGCGGTTCTGCACCGCCACGCGGGCAACCTTCGCCCTCTGCCCTCTGCCTTCTCCTGCATCAGGTCTTAGCAACATGAACAAGGTCTACCCCGACGCCCACGCGGCCCTCGACGGCCTCCTCAAAGACGGCATCATGATCATGTCCGGCGGCTTCGGCCTGTGCGGCATCGCCGAATGGCTGTCCGACGCGATCCGCGATTCCGGCGTGAAGAACCTCACCGTGGTCTCCAACAATGCCGGCGTCGACGGCGTCGGCCTCAGCCGGCTCCTCGAAACGCGCCAGATCAAGAAGATGATCTCGTCCTATGTCGGCGAGAACAAGCTGTTCGCGCAGCAGTTCCTGGCCGGCGAGCTGGAATTGGAATTCGCCCCGCAGGGCACTTTGGCCGAGCGGATCCGCGCCGGCGGCGCCGGCATTCCCGCCTTCTACACCAAGACCGGGGTCGGCACGCTGATCGCCGAGGGCAAGGAAGAGAAGGAATTCGACGGCGAGAAATACATCATGGAGCGCGGGCTGTTCGGCGATATCGCCATCGTCCACGCCTGGAAGGGCGATACCGCGGGCAATCTCGTCTACCGCAAGACCGCGCGCAACTTCAACCCGATGATGGCCACCGCCGCCAAGGTCACCGTCGCCGAGGTCGAGCAGCTGGTGCCGGAGGGCGAGATCGATCCCGACCACATCCATACGCCGGGCATCTTCGTGCAGCGCATCGTCGAGGTCGGCAGCGCCAAGAAGCACATCGAGCAACGCACCACCCGTAAGCGCACCGACCCGGCCGTCCCCGCCGGATGTGGAGAAGAAGTCTGATGGCCTGGACTCGTGAACAGATGGCGGCGCGTGCCGCCCGTGAATTGCGCGACGGTTTCTACGTCAATCTCGGCATCGGGATTCCGACGCTGGTGTCGAACTACATCCCCGAAGGCGTCGACGTGGTGCTGCAGAGCGAGAACGGCATGCTCGGCATGGGGCCGTTCCCCTATGAGGGCGAAGAAGATCCCGACCTGATCAACGCCGGCAAGCAGACCGTCACCGAACTGCCGTCGACCAGCTACTTCTCCAGCGCGGACTCTTTCGGCATGGTGCGCGGCGGCCATATCGACCTGTCGATCCTGGGCGCGATGCAGGTGGCGCAGAACGGCGACCTCGCCAACTGGATGATCCCCGGCAAGATGGTCAAGGGCATGGGCGGCGCGATGGACCTGGTCGCCGGCGTCAAGCGCGTCGTGGTGGTGATGGAGCATTCCGCCAAGGACGGCCCCAAGCTGCTGAAGCGCTGCAACCTGCCGCTGACCGGCGAGCGCGTGGTCGACATGGTGGTCACTGATTTGGCGGTGTTCACCATCGACAAGCACGGCAACGACGGCATGGCGCTGATCGAACTCGCCGACGGCGTGACGCTCGACGACGTCAAGGCCAATACCGAGGCCGACTATCGCGTGGCGCTGCAGAACGCGTGAGGCGGTGGTCTGCGGGGGGGGGGGGGGCCGGCTTCCCGGTGCCCTCATCCTGGGGAGCCCGCCGCATGTTGCATAGCAAGACGTACGCCCACGCGGCCGAACGCGTGACGCAGAGGGAGGGTGGCCGCGATGCCGACGCTCCGCCGTGCCGGGACCGACGACGCCGACTTCATCGTCGGGGCCATTCTGGCTGCGCAGCGCGGCCATCGGTCGCGCGGCTGGTTCGACATCGCGCTCAATTGGCCTGAACCGCGCTGCCGCGCTTTGCTGCGCGCGATCGCCACCCATCCCATCACATCCTGCTGGCATGTCTCGCTTTTCTGGATCGCCGAGGTAGAAGGCACGCCGGCCGCGGCGCTGTGTGCGCTGCCCTCGGCGGGCGTCGGCGCCGCGACCCGCGCCGTGCTGCAACAGGCGCTGCGCGATGCCGAGATCGAGCCGGCCGAACAATCCGCGATCGACCAGCGCGGCGCCTATCTCAGGTCGTGCTGGATGCCGGGCGATGACGCCAATTGGTTCATCGAACACGTGGCGACATTGCCCAGCTATCGCGGTCAGGGACTGATGCAGGCGCTGCTGGCGCAGGCGCTGGAGGAGGGCGCTGCGGCCGGCCACCGCCGCGCCTCGATCACCTTCTACATTGGAAATGCTGCCGCCGAGCGCTGCTACGCCAAGGCGGGCTTCGTCGCTGTCGAAGAAAAACGGCATCCGGAGTTCGAGAGATCGACCGGCGCAACCGGCTTTCGGCGCGTCGAGCGCGCGATCTGAATTCCGACGCGGCGCCGCGTTGTGGCGAGGCTAACAAACAGCGAGGGGGCTCACACCGCTCGGTCGGAAAATCGGGTCAGCCAGATCACCGGCGGAATGCTGGCGGCGACGATGATCAGCGCGGCCAGTGCGCCGTCCTCGAAACTGCCGCGGCTGGCATATTGGTAGATCGAGGTCGCCAGCGTGTCGACGTTGAGCGGGCGCAGCAGCAGCGTCGCCGGCAACTCCTTCAGGCAATCGACGAACACCACGATCGCAGCACCTGTCAGCGCCGGGCGTAGCAGCGGCAGATCGATCCGCCACAGCGCGGTAAGCCGCGACGCGCCGGCGGCGCGGGCGGTGTCGTCATAATCCTTCGGAATCCGCGCCAGGCCGGCTTTCAACAGCCCGGTCGGCACCGCCAGAAACCGGATCACATAGGCCGCCACCACGGCGCCGCCGGAGCCGATCAGCAACAGCCCCGGCGACGGCGCGCCGAGCGCGGCCGCCAGCGCGATCAGCGCGTTGTCGAACCACAGCAGCGGCGTTAGCAAGCCCAATGCCAGCACCAGCCCGGGCAGCGCGTAGCCGGTCTGCGCCACCGCCACCGCGGCTGAGGCGGCTGCGCCGGAGCGCCAGCGCTGCGCTAGCACCACGATCAGCCCGAGCAACAGCGCCAGCAGCGTCGCGAGCAACGCCAGCGTCACCGAATGCAGCGCGTCGCGCCATAGCGCAAGATCGACGCCGGCGATCGCGCCGCGGCGCAGGCTGAGGGCGAGCAGGTAGCAGGCCGGCAGCACGAAGCCGAGCAGCGGCGGCAGCAGGCAGGCGGCAAACGCCAGCGCCGCTCGGCCGCCTTTGAGCGGGGTGCGCGGCCGCAGCCGCGGGGCTTCGGCGGAGAATTCCACGCTGACGTTGCGCCGGCCGATGCGCTCCATCGCGATCAGCAACGCCACCATGCCGAGCGCGACCAGCGCCAGCTGCGCGGCGCCGGCGAGGCTGCCGCGATTGAGCCAAGTGTCGAAGATCGCCACCGTCATGGTGCGGACGCCGAGATATTCGCTGGCGCCGATATCGTTCAGCGTCTCCAGCGCCACCAGCGCGACGCCGACCGCCAGCGCCGGCCGCGCGGTCGGCAGCGTGACCCGGCACAGGATGGTCCAGCGCCCGGCGCCGAGGGTTCGCGCGGCTTCGGAAAGCTCGGCGGTCTGCGCCTGCAGCACGCTGCGCGCGGACAGATAGACGTAAGGGTACAGCACCAGGCCGATCACCAGCACCGCGCCCGGCAGCGAGCGCAGGTTGGGCAACAGTTGCACGGCGTCGGCCTGCGGCAGCAGCGCCGCCAGCGCGTGATGCGCCAGACCGAGCGGCTCGAACAGGTCGACATAGACATAGGCGGACAGATAGGTCGGAATCGCCAGCGGCAACGGCATCAGCCACAGCAGCCACGCGCGGCCGGCAAAGTCATGCGCGCTGATCAGCCACGCCGCGCCGGCGCCGAGCAACAGCGCAGTGGCGCCGACGCCGATCAGCAGCAGCGCGGTGTCGGCGAGCGCCCGCGGCAGCACATAGGCGACGAGATGCGGCCACACCTCGGGCGCCGGCTGCAGCGCAGTCAGCGCGATGCCGAGCACCGGCGTCGCGACGAGCAGTGCGGTAAACAGGGCGATGACGAGGGCAATGCGTCCGATGCGCGATCGACCGGAAGAAGTCCTCATGGTGAGGAGGCGGGCAGCGCCGTCTCGAACCATGAGGACTTGCCCCGTGGCCTCATCCTTCGAGACGCCCAGCTTCGCCCTTCGGGCTTCGCCGGGCTCCTTAGGATGAGGTAGCCGTGCGCGTGGCGAAGGTGTGGCGACGTTCAGTTGTCGAACCCGACCTTGTCGACCAGCGTCGAGGCGGTCTTGCGCTGCGCCGCGATCTTGGCGATCGGCATCGGATCGGCGGTCAGCCGTCCATAGCCCGCGATGGTCGGATTGAGCGCCACGCCGGGGCGGATCGGATATTCGTAGTTGGCGTCGGCATAGATCTGCTGCGCCTTGTCGCCGGCCAGCCATTCGATCAGCTTCAGCGCGTTGGCCTTGTTCGGCGCGTGCTTGGCGAGCAGCACGCCGGACAGATTGACGTGGGTGCCGCCGCCCTCGAAGGTCGGCAGGATCACGCGGGTGGCCTCCGCCCACGGCTTCTTGTCGGGATCGCCGTTCATCATCAGCGCCCAGTAGTAGGTGTTGCCGATGCCGAGGTCGCATTTGCCGGCGGCGACGTCGCGCGCGGTCTCGCGGTCGCCGCCCGACGGCTTCTGCGCCAGATTGGCCTTCAGGCCGCGCAGCCATTGCTCGGCCTTTTCTTCGCCGTGCCGCGCCGTATAGGCCGCAAACAGCGCGTTGTTGTAGATGTGCTGGCCGGAACGGATGCAGATCTTGCCCTTCCATTTCGGATCGGCGAGTTCCTCGTAGGTGATGGCCTGCTGCTTGACGCGATCCTTCGACGCATAGATCACCCGCGCCCGCATCGAGATCCCGGCCCAGTGGCCGTTGGGGTCGCGATATTGCGGCGGCACGATCTCGTCGATCACTTCGGACTTGATCGGCTGGCTGACGCCGGCGGCGACCGCGTCGTCGATGCGGCCGATGTCGACCGTCAGCAGCACGTCGGCGGGGCTGCCGGCGCCCTCGGCCTTGATGCGCTGCTCGAGGCCGGAGGACGCCGAGATCACGTTGACGGCGATGCCGCTGTCCTTGGTGAAGGCGTCGAACAACGGCTGCACCAGCTTGGTCTCGCGATAGGTGTAGACGTTGACCTGTTCGGCCGCGGCAGCGGCGTGCAGCGGGAAAAGGGCGGCGGCGACGGCGAGGGCGGCGGCGCGGATAGCGATCATGCGAGGCTCCAACATGGGCTACGATGCGTTCAGTCAGTAGCAAAGCGCGGCGCATCGCAGCAGCGACGCAACGTCGCGATTAGAGCGATTCCAGGCCGCGGCGGCGCTCGGGCAACCGGCCGGAACATTGCGCGGCGACAACGAAGGCGGTGCGGCGCGCGCTTAGACATCCGGCCATGGAGCCCGCCATGACGTTATGCGATGACCTGCCGGTCGACGACTTGATGCGGCGCTGGCCGGCGACGATCCGGACGTTTCTGGATTTCAGAATGCAATGCTGCGGCTGCCCGATCGCCGCGTTCCACACCATGAAAGACGCCTGCCGCGAGCACGGCGTCGATCGCGCCGCGTTCCGCGCGGCGCTGGAGGGCGCGATCGCGGGCTAGGCTTTCGCCGGCGGCTCGACGCCGTGCGGGTCCTGCTCGGACAGCAGCACCAGCCCGTGCGGATCGCGCAGCACGATGCGCTGCCGGCCGCTCTCGATCAGGCCGCGGCTCTCCCAGCTCGACAGCAGCCGGCTCACCGTATGCAGCGTCGAGCCGGTCATCTGCGCGATGTCCTGGCGGCTGATCGGAAACGCGATCTCGACGCCGTTGTCGACCTTGCGGCCGGACTGCTTGGCGAGCCGCAGCAGCGCGTGGGCGATGCGCTGCTCGACCTGCTGGGTCGACATCTCGACCACCCGCGTATGGCTCTCCTGCAGCCGCGTGCCGACGGTGCGCAGCGTGTTGGAGGCGAGTTGCGGAAAGCGCTCGACCAGGCGCGGCCAGCTCGACGCCGGCCAACTCAGCACGATGGAATCCTCGACCGCGGTCGCGGTCGCCGGATAGCGCTGCAACCCGATCGCCATCGCCACGCCAAAAGTTTCGCCGGGGCTGACATAGCGCACCACCACCTGCTCGCCGCCCGCGGTGGTCTTGCTGGCGCGGACGTGGCCGTGCAGCAGCACGTAGAACGACAGCGCCTCGTCGCCCTGGCGAAACACCGCGGCGTTCTTGGCGACGCGCGCCGAGCGGGCGTCGCTCAGCACGGCGTCGAGCTCGGCCGTGTCCAGCCCCGCGAACAACGGCAGCTGCGCAACCAGGGAACTGTCGACCGTGGACATGCCGGCTCCTTGGAACCTGTCGATCGGAGGTGATGGAGGCCGCATGCGATGGCAACGGCTGGAGCTTTGGTGGTGTCTCCAATAGCACAACGACTGTGATCGCATAGAGCCGGCCGTGCCGACGCTCACTCCGAACCGCCGCCGGTTTTATCGCGCGAGCGGTTCGGAAAGATTGCGCGGCCGCTCTTGACACACGCGCCGAATGAAGATTATATTCCTATCACCTCATCCCATCGAGGGGCGTGTCCTGGGACGCTTGGAGATGCGGGGTGGGGCGGTGGCGCCTGCGGGCGGGGGCAGACGTTGCCTCGCGCACTCGGGACGCTTCGGGTCGCCGTCCGGCTCCACTAGGAGAGTCTGCCACTTGCTGGTTGGCTGGACGCGGTGCAGGTGAACGGCGCGAAATCGCCGGGATCGGCGGTGCGGAGTGCATCGCGCCTGCACCCGGAAGCACGGCCCCGACGCGAAAAATCGCCACGGTGGAGCGTCGAAAGGCGTTTCCGCGGCCTCTGTCGTCCGGCGCTCCGGATTGCAAGCTGCGGCCACTACTTGAAGGCGCGCCTTTCGGCGCTCCGCCTCCCTCGTTGGGGAGGCCCCCTGAGCCGGCCATTCCCGCAAAGCTCTTTGCGGGCAACGTCGCCTCACGTCCGATCGCCGCGCTGATCAGCAGAAAGTCTGCTTCAGTATCGCCTCAGGCCAGCGTGATGTCGGTCGAGGGAAAGTCGTTGCCCTTGCACAGCAAGGGAGCATCCATGGCTTTCGCCAGACCGTAGGCGAAGCAGTCGCCGTAGTTCAGCGCCGCGCGATGTCCGGTCCCTTTGCCGAAGCGCAGATGCGCCGAGCGTGCGAGCTGCGCCTGGTCGGCAGTGACTGGCTCGATCCGAATGCCGGCCGCGGCGATGAAGTCGTCCAGCCAGCGTTCGGCCTTGGCGGGCGCAACGTCCTTGAGCCCGCGCAGCACGATCGAGGTTTCGACCAGATTGGCGGCGGACATCATCGGCTGGTCGTCTTCGGCGATGCGTCGCGCAAACTGCGCGGCGTCTTCTTCCTGCCGGAAGATCGCAATCACCGTCGAACTATCGAGCACGATCACGTCGGCAGCCCGTGCTCGTCACAGCCCAGGATGTCCTCGGCGCTTCGTCCGCTGTCGGGGAGCGACGCGTAGCGGCGTCCGATCTTCATCAGCTGCTCCGCCACCTGATCAGTCTGTCGTCGCCGACGCTCGCGGACGAGTTGCTCGCGTAACGCGGCGGTAACGGCGGTGGTCAGGCTCTCGCCGGTGAGCGCCGCCAATTCGGTCGCCAGCCGATGCGCTTCGTCGTTCTTGATGTTGAGGTGCATGGTACAACCTCTCGCCAGGGTAGAAAGTTAGCGAGTGTCTACCGGCGTTTCAAGAGCGGCATTTGCGGTCGCCTCACGCCTTCTCCATCGCCTCGGAAAAGATCACCTCGATCAGCGTGCCGGAATGCGGCGCGGTCTTGATGTGGAATTGGGCGCGGTTGGCTTCCACCAGCGCCTTGGTCAGCGACAGGCTGACGCCCGGCGCTTCGGTGCTGCGGTCGCTCGGCGCCGCGGTGCGGAACGGCTGCATCGCAGCAGCCAGTTCGTGCTCGTTGAGCCGGCTGCCGGTGTCGCGCACGCGTAGCACGACGTCGCCGAAATCCGACAGCGCGGTGGAGACGATCACCTGGCCGCCGGCATTGGCGAGATGGATCGAGGTGCCGATCAGGTTCAGCGTGATCTGCCGCAGCGCCTGCGCGTCGGCCACCACGTTCGGCAATTGATGCGCCAGCGAGGTGCGGATGATGATGCGCTCGCGGTTGGCCTGCGGCTGCATCACGCCGACGCATTGCTCGACCAGCTCGTTGAGATTCTGCGGCGTGAAGGCGAGTTCGAGCTTGCCGGTCTCGATCCGCGACAGATCCAACAGATCGTTGACGATGGCGATGACGCGCTCGCCGGAGGCGCGGATGTCCTTCATGTATTCGACGTAGCGCTCGTTGCCGAGCGTGCCGAAGCGCTCGTCCACCATCACTTCGGCGAAGCCGAGAATGGCGTTCAGCGGCGCGCGGATCTCGTGGCTGAGCCGCGCCAGCACGTCGGCCTTGGCGTGCGCGGCGCGATCGGCCTGGCGGCGCGCCTGGATCAACTCCGACTCGGTCTTCTTGACCTGCGACAGATCGCGGAACACGGCGAAGAAATTCGGGCCGTCATGACGGGTACGGCCGATGATCGTCGACAGCGGGATCAGTCCGCCTTCGCGCACCCGGCCGAGCACTTCGCGGCCGTGGTCGAGCAGGCTTGCGGCGCCGGCGGCTTTGATGGCGTCGAGATAGTCGCGCATCACGCGCTGGCTCTCCGGCGCGAACAGATCGATCAGATTGCATTGCACGAGGTCGTCGCCGGCATAGCCGAACAGCGCTTCGGCGCTGCGGTTGCAGACGTGCAGCTGCCCCTCGGCGTCGAACATCACGATGCCTTCGGCGGTGGTGTCGAGGATGGCGCCGAGCTCTTCGGCATTCGCAGCGCCGACCGGCGACGGCAGGCTGGGATCGATCGCCGGCGCCTCGGTGAACGGCTCGGCGTCGTCGTCGGCCGGCGCGGCTTCGGCCGGCGCGGCTTCGGCGGCGGTCTCCGAGAAGATCAGCGCCAGCGCGGACTGGCCTTGCCAGGTGATGGTGAACAGCCGGCCCGAGGCCGGTTGCAGCGGCGGCTGGTCGGCGCTGAGCTGCGCCGGGGCGATGGTGATCGGCGTGCCGGCGGCCAAGTTCTCGGCGCTCTCAAGGCCGGATTCGACATACAGCACGTCGAGGCCGCCGGCCTGTTCCAGCGCCGCGACGCTGTCGAAGCCGGTGCGGTCGAGGAAGGCGCGGTTGGCATAGAGCAGGCGGTCGAGCCGATAGATCAGCACGCCGACCGGCATCAGATCGAGCAGCAGCGTGTCGGGCGGCAGGTCGCTGCGCGCCGGCTGCGGGGCGGGCGATTGATCAGGCGCGGTGTCGGCGGGCGATGGCGGTTCGGCGTCCGGCGCCACAACGTGCTCGGCTGCAATTTCGTCGGACGCGGCGTCCTCGGATGCGGCGTCCTCGGATGCGACCGTGTCGTCGGCGACGTCCTGCGGTGCGACGTCGTCGGATTCAGCGGCTGCGGTCGGCGCATCGGCCTTGGCGGGGTCGCCGATCAATCCGGGAGCTTCGCTTTCCAGCCGCGCCGACAATTGCCGCGCCAGCTCGTTGAAGGCGTTGTTTTCGACCGGGGTCAGCGCCGGCGATCGCGGATCGTTCGCCGGCCTGAACGGCAGGACATTTTTGGGCGTATCCACAGCGGTTTCCGGATCTGTTGAGGAAGGCACATCAGCCGGCTGGGGCTGATCGGTGAGGTCGGCGTTGTCGTTTGCGGTGTCGGGCGCCGCGGCTGCGTCGATCGGCGCGGTCGCGGCGGACGGCGGCTGCGCCGGAAGCGTATCGTCGCTGCGCCGCGCCTGGGCAAGCCGGTTCAGCCCCTCGATATCACGGCAGACGCCGAAGCCGCGGAAGCCGCGGAAATTGCCGTCGCGATCCTGCACCGGCAATCCCGACATTTCGACGGCGAGGCGCTGCTCCGGCGCATCGACCGGCCATTGCAGCACGATGCCGCTGAAGGTGCTGCGGGTGGCGATCGCGGCGGCGAAGCGGCCGTCGGGGTCGAGCCCGAACAATTCGGCGATCTCGCGCCACAGCCGGCCGAAGCCGGCGGCGGTACGCGGTCCGATCAGCCGGCTGAATTCGTCGGAGATGATGCAAAAGTGGCCCTCGGCGTCGACTTGCCAGGTGAAGCGCAGCGGATGCCGCCGCGGCTGCAACGTGTCCTCGAACCAGGGCGGCGACAGTTCGGCGTGTGCGGGCGGTTCGGGTTCGGTCGAGGACGCGGCTTCGAGCGCAGGCGGCTCATCGGTGGCCGCGGGCGCTTCGGCGGCAACGGCTTCGGCAGGCGCAGCCGTGACGTCTTCAGCGGCCGCATCAATGGTCGCTTCGGCTGCCGTCGCTTCATCAGCTTGCTCAGCCGGACTGTCAGGCGATTGCTCGGCGGCTGCATCAGGCGGCGCGGCGTCGTTCCAGGACGGCGCGGACCCTGCAGGCGCGTCGGGGTGGGAAACTTCGGCCGGCGGTTCGGCGGCCGGCGCGGCGCTGGTCTCAACCGAAGGCGTCGCTTCTGCCGGCGGCCGCTGTTGCGCGGCCTCTCGCGTCGCGCCGGGCACCAGCAGCGCCACCAATCCGACGTCGGCGCCGACGCCGACCCGTTGCAGCACCATGTGGCCGATGCCGATCGGCAGCTCGGCGCGGCCGGTTTTCAGCGCGTCGTGGCGCGCGGCTTCGAGCCCGGCTTCGGCGAGATCGCGGAAGCCGAGCAGCGCGCGCGCGGCGTCGCTGGCGCCGATGAACAGCCCGTCGCGGGCGAAGGTCGCGATCGGGGTTTCGATGCCCTCGACCAGCCGTTGCAGCCGCTCGACCAGCGGCATGCTGCGGCCGATCGGCTCGGCGGCGGCGATCAGCACGCCGCCGCTGCCGTCGGAAAACTCCAGCCGGGTGCAGCCGCAGGTCACCAGCGCGCCGAGCGGCGCGCCGAAGCCGCGCAGCCGCTCCAGCCGTGTCGCGCCCGCCGCCGACAGCCGTCCGGCCAATTGCGCCACCTGGCGGCGATGCGGATCGGCCGGGCCGAAGGTCTGGGTGGCGAGCGCCGCGGCGTTGCGCGCGCCGAACAGCCGCGCGCCGACCGGATTGGCCCAGATGATCCGCGTGCCGTCGACCGCCCACAACCAGGCCGGCAGGCTGCTGGTGGCGTGGATCGCGAGCCGCGGATCGTCGACGCCTCGCAGCTGGAATTCCGCACTGTTCATCGGCACTCACGACTGACGGTGACGGCGAGCCGTCCGCGTCGGATGTCTTGCCAAGGCGACAGCCTTAACAATTCGTTAGTATCGCCTCCGCCGGCCTTAAGGTCCACGTCCCCGGCGATCGGCACGTCGGCTAAGCGAGGATAACGTTAATTTCCACAGCCGGCAGAACCTTCGACGTTTGAATCGCGTTGGGGTTGCAAAACCATTTCAATGGTCCACGATAAGAGGCCGACACGGCCGATGCGTCACGATAACGCGCACGGCGTCATAACGGTGATGTGCGGACGGCGTAAAATGTCGGCACAAACGGGGGAAAAGGGCGCTTCAGCCCGCGAGCTTCAAAACAGGAGTGGTGACCATGGACCAGGACGGGCGTGATCGTTTCGAAATTCCTAAGGAAGTGCGGTCGATGGCGGAAGCCAGCTTCGATCAGGCCCGCAAGGCCTTCGAAAATATGCTCGCCAGCGCGCAGCAGACCGCCAGCGCGATCGAGGGCAAGGGCGAGACGGTGCGGGCCGGCGCCAAGGACATCACCACCAAGGCGGTGACGTTCGCGGAAAAGAACGTCACCGCGTCGCTGGATTACGCCCAGCAGCTGGTGCACGCCAAGGATCTCGGCGAGGTGATGCGGCTGCACAGCGAATACGTGCAGAGCCAGATGAAGGCGCTGGCCGAGCAGGCCAGCGAAATCGGCCAGATCGTCGGCCACGCCGCGCTGGAAGCGGCCAAGCCGAAGACTTAAGCGCTACGCCGCCTGCCGGGGGCTCGCCCCCGGCAGGCGAGCGGGCGGGCGACCACGCCGCCGCGCTGTTGTCCGTCGCGTCCTTATGTTGCAATGCACAATTTTTCTGGTATGATTGGGCGACTGGACGCTTTGGGACCGCGCCTTGCTGCAACGCGCGCTTCGAAGCGTCGGTGATCCGGCAAACCGGGCTGCAACGGCCCGGCGGCTTCGCAAGGGTCACGCACTCCAAACCCGAAGGATGCACCGCATGGCCGATTCCAATCCGTTCTCCTCCGTGACGCCGTTCCAGCTTCCCGAACAGGTCCGGGCGATCGCCGAAAAGGGCGTCGCGCAGGCGCGCGAGAGCTACACCAAACTCAAGGACGCCGCGGAAAGCCAGAACGGCACCATCGAGGCGGTGTTCAGCTCGGCCAGCAAGGGCGCCACCGACTATTCGGCCAAGCTGGTCGACATCGTGAAGACCAACACCAACGCCACCTTCGATTTCGCGCAGTCGCTGATCGGCGCCAAGAGCCTGCCGGAAGCGCTGGAATTGTGGACCGCGCACGCCCGCAAGCAGGTCGAGACCCTGACGTCGCAGACCCGGGAGCTCGCCGAATTGACGCAAAAGGCCGCGGCCGACACCGTGGAGCCGATCAAGACCCACGCCAGCAAGCTGTTCACCCCGCCGAACTCCTGATTCGGCGGTTGGCTTCGGCCGGCGGCTTCGGCAGCGCGTCTTTCCGGGAGCAGGATCGTCGGTCTGCTGCCGCCGAGGCTTGAGTGCCGAGCCAGCGATAGGGCGGCGAGGGCGAACGGCGGTGGGCCGATTTGCCCGGCTGACGCCTGGTTTCCTAAGAATCTCGCGGCTGTGGCGGCGGCTTCGTCCTGCAGCGGCAACGGCCGGGCCCGATTGCGCTAGACGTTCGTTTTTCCTCGCATTCCCGGCCTTGCCAAAGCCTTGCGTTGCACCTAGTTTCCGCCCCGTTCGCTCCCGGTCGGGCGGACACGGATGCAGTTGTAGCTCAGTTGGTTAGAGCGCCTGTCTGTGGAACAGGAGGTCGGTGGTTCGAGCCCACCCAACTGTACCAGCAAAATCAATCACTTGTCAGAGTGCGGCGGCCGCCTTTAGCGGACGCGCCAGATCATCGGTGGCCTCTCGCGGCCCGTCGCTCAATAGCGCGCGTCCGGCGGCCGCTTGTCCTTCGGCCAATCGTTGACCTTGCCGGCAAAGTCCGGCCGCGGCTGGTGGGTGAAGAATTCCGCGACGTCGACCGCGTCCTGATCCGACAACCCGCCTTGGCCAAGCGGGAATTTCTCGTGGAAGCCGACCGGCATGTTGCGCTTGACGAAGGCCGCCGCGGTGTAGGTGCGCGCCAT
This sequence comes from Rhodopseudomonas rhenobacensis, assembly GCF_014203125.1. GTDB lineage: Bacteria > Pseudomonadota > Alphaproteobacteria > Rhizobiales > Xanthobacteraceae > Rhodopseudomonas_A > Rhodopseudomonas_A rhenobacensis. The sequence continues at coordinate 53,766 of NZ_JACHIH010000011.1, read as the reverse complement.
GCCGGCGCCGATGTTGAACGAGGCGTCGCCCCACAGCGGTGGGAACAGCAGCTTGCCATCGGCCTGCTTAAGGCCTTCGCCGTCCTTGCCGTGGCACACCGCGCATTGCGCCGCATAGACCTTCTGGCCGTTGTCGATGTTCGGCTTGATGGCCGGATCGATCTTGCCGACGCCGCGCCCGGCGACCTTGTCCTCCGGCTTGGTCTCGCGCTTCATCCAGTCGAAATACGCCACCATGGCTTTCATGTCGGCGGAGTCCTTGGCCAGCGGCTTGCCGTTCATCGAGCGCAGGAAGCAGCCATTGATGCGGTCCTCCAGCGTGATGACGCGGCCGGCGCGCGGCGCGTAGCTCGGGAAGAACGCCGAGACGCCGACGAACGGCGAGCCGTCCGCCACGGTGCCGACATTGAGATGGCAGCTTGTGCAGTTCATCGCGTCGCCGACGTGATCCGGCAGCAGCGCCTTGGTGTCGAGATGCAGCCGCATGCCGCGAACCAGTTGGTCGGGGTTGGCCGCGCCGAGCAGGTCGGCGACGCGCGGGGTGATGAAGGCGGAGGAATCGGTGAGCTTCGGATCGAGCTCGGCCCGCATCGCCTTGACCTCGGCTGGCGTGACGGCGCCTGCGTGATTGCCGAAATTGTCGCGCACGAAGCTGAGGATCTCCGCGAGCTCCTGATCCGACAACCGGGCGAAGGCCGGCATGGTGTAGACCCGCGGATGCGCCGCGGTCTCCGCGGTCTTCCAGCCGGTCAGCACCAGATGCATCAGGGTCGACGGATTTTTCGCCGTCACCGAGGGATTCTGCGTCAGCGGCGGGAAGATCTGCGCCACGCCGGCGCCGTCCTGACGATGGCAGTCGACGCAGAACTGCACGTAACCCAGCCCGCCGCGGCTGGAATACAAATTCGGCGGCACGGACGGCGCGGCGACGGGCTGCGCCTGTTGCGGCAGATCGGCCGCGCTGCGCGGTAGCGATTTCAGATAGGTGGCGATCGCGGTCAGGTCGCCGTCGGCGAAATGCTGGGTGCTGTTGTGGATCACGTCGGTCATGCCGCCCGACACCGTGGCGAAGGCGTTCTGTCCGGTCTTCAGCAACAGCGCGGTCTGCTCGACGGTCCACAGGTCGCGCAGGCTCAGCGCCCGCCAGGATTCCACGGTTTCGCCGGCGAGATAGTATTGGCCGCTGGAGCCGGCGTCGCTCATCGCCTTCTCCTGGAAGGCGAGCCCGCGCGGGGTATGGCAAGCGCCGCAATGGCCCGGACCCTGCACCAGATAGGCGCCGCGATTCCACGCCGCGTCCTTGCCGGGGTCGGGTTTGAACGGCGTCGCGTCGAGAAACGCCCAATTCCACAACGACAGGCTCCAGCGCATGCTGAACGGCCATCGCATCTGCGACGGCTGGTTGGCCTGAGCGACCGGCGCGAGACCACGCTGCAGATAGGCGTAGAGCGCGCGCATGTCGCCGTCGTCGATCTTGGCATAGGACGGATAGGGCATTGCCGGATAGAGGTTGTGGCCGTCCGCGGCGACGCCGCGCCGCATCGCGCGATCGAACTGCGCGAACGAATAGTTACCGATGCCGGTCTGCTTGTCGGGCGTGATGTTGGTCGAATACAGCGCGCCGAACGGCGTCTTCAATTCCAGCCCGCCGGCCATCGGCTGGCCGGATTTCGCGGTGTGGCAGGCGATGCAATCGCCGAGCTTCGCCACGTATTCGCCGCGCTGGATCAGCGCGGCGTCGTCGGCGTTGCCGGCAAGCTTCGGCGCGACGCTCGCTTCGATGGCCTCGGCGCGGCCACCGAGCGACGGCGAGAGCGCGAGTGTCGCCAGCAGCACGGCGTGAAACGGCAGAATTCGCATGGCGGATCTTTCAAATCACCGCGCGCGGGCGGCTGGAAGCAACGTCGCGTCTGCGGCGATGCGCGGGGTGTAGCGATCAAATCCGAAACAAAGCGTGACCTGGCTCAATGATGGCGTTGCCGGCGATCGCAACGCGACAGGCTTGCGCCGGCTTGCCACGCTCACGATCCGCCGGGAATGAAATGATCGTTCACGGTTGCGGTCTGCCCGGTCACCGCGTCGGTGGCGCGGAACGTGACGTTGACGGCGCTGCGCGGCAGCAACGCCGGCGGCAGCGTCACCGAGACGCGAAGCTCGCGGGTCTGGTCCAGTCCGACTTCGGCGATCACCGCGTCGCTTGCCTGGTGGGCGAAGCCCGCGGCCTGCAACGTCGCGCCGGGTAGTCCGACGAGGTCGATGCGGAATGACCGCGGCTCGGCGTTCTTGTTGAGGATCCGCAAGGTGAAGTCGTTGCGGACGCCGCCGTCGGACAGCGGCACGAACAGCGGGTTTCGATCGTGCAGCACGCTGACGCCGAGCGAACTGCGGGTCGCGAGCGCATACACCATGATCGCGCCGACCAAGGCGATCACCGCCGCATAGAAGACGGTGCGGGGACGGATCGGGCGATAGATCGCCGGTTTGCCGGCGCTGCGGCGCTGGCCGTTGATGTCGGTGTCGTAGGCGATCAGGCCTTGCGGCCGGCCGACCTGACGCATCACCGTATCGCAGGCGTCGATGCACAGCCCGCATTGAATGCAGCCGAGCTGACTGCCGTCGCGGATGTCGACGCCGGTCGGACAGACGTGGGTGCATTGCTGGCAGTCGATGCAGCCGCCGGCCGGCTGCTGCTGTTCGCGCGCCAGTTCGGCCTTCTTGACCGACATCCGGGGCTCGCCGAGGTCGCGGCGATAGGTGACGTTGAGCGCCCATTCGTCGGTCAGCGCCGCCTGAATCCGCGGCCACGGACACATGTAGATGCAGACCTGCTCGCGCATGAAGCCGGCCAGCGCGTAGGTGGTCAGCGTCAGGATGCCGATCCACACATAGGCGATGGAGGGCGCCTGCAGCGTGACCACCTCACGCACCAGCGTGGGCGCGTCGGCGAAATACAGCACGAAGACGCCGCCGGTTCCCAGCGCGATCAGCAGCCACAGCGCGTGCTTGACGGCGAGCTGCCGCAGATAGCCGAAGGTCAGGCCGTGCTTGTCCTTCAGCATCCGCTCGCGGCGGTCGCCCTCGATCCAGCGCTCGATCGCGTAGAACAGATCGGTCCACACCGTCTGCCAGCACAGGTAGCCGCACCAGATCCGGCCGGCCACCGCGTTCATCAGGAACAGCGTCATCGCCGCGATGATCAACAGCCCGGTGAAGTAGTAAACCTCCTGCGGCCACAGCTCGATGAAGAACCAATAGAACCGGCGATGCGGCAGATCGATCAGAACCGCCTGGTTCGGCAGCCCCGGCCCGCGATCCCAGCGGACGAAGGGCAACAGGTAGTAGATCGACAGCGTGATCGCGAGCAGCCCCCACTTGATGCGCCGAAAGCGGCCATGAACGGCCTGCGGATAGATCTTGGTGCGAGCGACGTAGAGCGGTCCTTCGATATTGGTTTCGGTCATGGCCGCGACGCTACGGGGTTATCTGACGGACTGCCGGGCGATCTTGCGCGCGATCAGGAACGACAGCGGAATGGCGACAACGAAGCCCGCGAGCACGGCGCGGGGAATCAGCTGCATCCCCTGATCGGCGAGAGCCGGGATGGCCAGCACGGCCACCATCGCGCATCCGGCGAGCGAGGCGCCGACGACGATCCAAACCACGACCGCAACCTTCATCATGATGTGTCCTGTTCTGCCGGACGCAGGCCGGCGGTGGGCGATCGCGCCTCGTCGACACCGACGGCGGGCCGATCGATCATTCACATTCGAATATGTAGAGGCGTTATGCGTCAGATCGGCCGGCGCCGTTTGACATGGATCAATCGCGGCGACTGTGACGAAGTCAACGATCGCGCCGATGCGCCGTTGTTTACGGACGATTTATGAAAGCCGCGCGGTCGCTTCCGTGAGATAGCCGCCGTCCAGCCGGACGCTGCGGGTCGACAGCCGCGCCAGGAAACGCTCGTCATGCGCGATGATCACCATCGCCTGCGGCAGCGCGGCGAGGATGCCGGTCAGCCGCTCCTCGGTCTCGGCGTCGAGCGCATTGGTCGGCTCGTCCAGCAGCAGCACGTCGGGCTGCATCGCCAACACCGTCGCCAGCGCCACCAGCCGCTTCTGGCCGCCGGACAGCTTGTGGGTGATGCGGCTGCCGAAGCCGCCGAGGCCGAGCGACTCCAGCGTGGCCTTGGCGATGCCGGCCGCTTCGGCCGGCGACTTGCCGAGATTCAGCGGGCCGAAGGCGACGTCTTCCAGCACGGTCGGGCAGAACAGCTGATCGTCGGAATCTTGAAACAGGATGCCGGCGCGTGCTCGCACCTCGCGGAAATCCTTCTCGGCCCGCCGGACCGTGCCGAAGGCTTCCACGACGCCTGCGGAGGGATGCAGCAGACCGACCATGATGTGAAACAGCGTGGTCTTGCCGGCGCCGTTCGGCCCGACCAGCGCGACGCGCTCGCCGGCGTCCAGCCGAAACCCGGCGTCGCGCAGCACCGGCCGGCCCGGTTCATAGGCGAAGCAGATGCCTTGAAGCCGGAACAGCGGTGCCGTCACAGGCTGCCGACCACGACGAGCAGCGCCAGGCCGGCGGTCGAGGCGAGCGCGAACACGCCGTCGGTCCGGCGAAAACCGCCATCGTCCTGCAGCGACCACAGCCGGCCATCGAAACCGCGGCAGCGCATCGCCGCCATGATCCGCTCGGCGCGCTCGATCGAACGCACCATCAGCATGCCGAACAGCCAGCCGACGCTGCGCCAGGTGTGGCGGTCGGCGCGCAGGCTGAACGCCCGCGCCTTCATGGCGGTGCGAAGCCGGGCGTATTCACGCTGCAGCACGTCGAGATAACGAATGGTGAAGGCGTAGAGATGCACCAGCTTTTCCGGCGCGCCGAGGCGCGCCATCGCGCGGCCGAGCACCACGGGCTCCATGGTGCCGACCAGCGCCAGGATGGCGAGCACCACCGCGTTGCCCTTCAGCAGGATCACCGCCGCGCGTTCGACGCCCTGCCAGCTCGCCGGCAGTCCGGCGACGCTGAGCCAGGCTTCGCCGGGGACGGTGAAGGGCAGGGTGATCAGCGCCATCACCATGAAGCCGTCGAGTGCTGCGAGTTTGCGCAGCGTCCCGGTCAACGACAATCGCGCCGCGGCGCCGAGACCGGCGGCGAGCCCGAGCGCGAGCACCAGCGCCGCGGGCGCGTTCACTCCGACAACCACCAGGGCAAAGGCCGCCGCTGCGAGCAGCCGGGTGCGCGGGTCGAGGGTGTCGATCGGGCTGGCGAGGGGGGCGGCGTTGAGATCGGCGTCGCAGACGCAGGCGTCGCCCGTCACGGCAGCATTGGCGTCCAGCACGCTCATCGGGCGGCCTCCTTTTCGCTCGCGGCGAGGCGTCGGCGCGGCCGGCCGTTGGCGCGCGACGCAAAGCCATAGGCCAGTCCGCCGAGCCCGATGATGTAGCCGAGGCCGCCGAGCACGTCGTGCCAGCGCAGCGTTTCCTGATAGCTGTCGAGCTGCTCGCGCAGCGGCCGGATCTGCCGGGCCACGCTCTGCTCGACCAAGGCGGCCAGATCGGGAAGCGGCGGTGCCGGCGCGACCGCGGCAGTAGGCGGCGGGCTCGATGGCGGCGCGGCCGTCGTGGTGGGCGTCGGGGCCGGTTCGGCGGGCAGGCTCTGCGGCAATTCGGCGGCCGTGATGGTGAAGTGCGCCTCGTGGCCGTCGCCGCCGTCTGCGGCGATGCGGTAGTCGGCCCGGCGCTGAACCTCGAAGCGGAAGCCGCCCTGCGCGTCGGTCCGCCCGCTGAAAACCGTCGCGCCGTCCGCCGCGGTCGCGGCGATCTGGGCATCCTGCGCCCGTCCGCCGGGACTGAAATAGACATAGCCCGAGACCACGGCGCCTTCGGCGGTGGCGAACAGTTTCATCTTGTGGGCCAGCGCGTCGCCGCTGCTGCCGAGCACCGCGACCGCGAACGCCAGGGTGAAAGCCAGCATCTTCATCGCGCGGGCTCCTCGATCGAAAAGGCCGGCGTGCGATCCAGCACATCGGGCTTGACGCGGATCACCAGACCGATCGCGGCCGCGGTGAAGAAGCCTTCGATGATCATCACCGGGAGATGCGCCACCAGTACCAGCTTGGCGGCGGGCAAAAATTCGCGACCGCTCAGCGCCAGCACCAGTGCGACGGACAACGCGGTCAACAGCACGCCCAGCACGCCGGCGATGCCGGCGGCCGGCACCGCCCAGCGCTCGCCGCCGCGTTGCCGAACGATGTCGAACGCCAGCCCGCAAATTACGGCCGGCACCGCCATGTTCATCACGTTGACGCCGAGCACCACCAAGCCGCCGAAACCGAACATCACCGCCTGCAGCAACAACGCGATCAGGATCGCCGGGAAGGCCGCCCACCCGAGCGCGACGCCGACCAGTCCGTTCAGGATCAGATGCACGCTGGAGGGGCCGACCGGGAAATGCACCAGCGAGGCGACGAAGAACACCGCCGACAGCACCGCGACCTGCGGGATGCGCTCGGCATCCAGCCGCCTCAGCCCGTAGGCACAACCCGCGACCGCGACGGCGGCGCCGACGGCGAGCACCGGGAGCGAGAGAACGCCGTCGGGGATGTGGGCCATGAGCGTGTACCGCGGCTGCCGCTTATTTCATGTCCACGGCCTTGACCCAGATGGTGCCGCCGATCTCGACGCGGGCCGGCTTGCCGTCGGGACCCTTGATCGGCTTGTCGGCATCGGTCAGGGCGTTGAACGCCCACCAGCCGGCGCGCGGCATCGCATAGGCGAACACCCCCTGCGCGTCGGTCTTGACCACCTGGGTGACGAAAGGATCGGCCGGCGCCTTGACCGAGCCGTCGTTGACCCACTCGATTTCGACGGTGCTGAAGGCCAGCGGCTTGCCGTTCTTCTTCACCACGCCGCGGAACAGGTTGCCGGTCCAAATGCCGTAGGGGCGGCTCAGCGGCTGGATCTCGATCGGAAAACCGACCAAGGCGTCCCAGTCATCGCCGGCGCCGAAATCCACCACCGCCTTGGCATAGTGCAGGATGTATTTCTTTTCCGCCGGCTCCCAGAACGGCGCCGGCTCGATATAGAACACATAGTCGCCGGGCTCGGTGAAGTGGTAGGACGAGCCATAGGCGGTCTTGCCGTTGACGTCCTTCTTGATCAGTGCGCCGCGGAGGTCGGTCTTCTTGCCCTTCGCCAACACGCCGAACTGCGCCGGCTGTCCCATATCCATGGTGGGGCCGCGCTCCATCGGATGGGTGAACACGACGTCGAGCGACACCGTGCGCGGGCCTTCCTCGGGGACGATGTCGGCGGAGGGGAGGATCTCCTGAAAATGCGCCTCGGCGGTCCCCACGCCGCACCCCAAGGCGGCCACAAGGGCCCCGGTGGAAAGAAAAATCCCCATTTTATTCATAGTCTTGCTGCCATCATGCGACGTTACGACGATTTCGTAATTCGTCATACGCGCCGTCGTTTGGAAGTGCAAGGGCCCGTCGCGCGTTCGGCGGCGATGCGGTCTACGTCTTTGGACTGGTATGGAAGTGCGGAGCCGGCGTGTCAGCGTCGTCTCCATGGTCGTGATGGTGACCATGATGGCCGTGGCTGTGCGACACCGCCGTCACATCGACCGGGACCACGTTGACGCGGCCGTGGCGAACCCCGGTCTGCGCGGTCAGGGCGTCGGCGAGTTCCCGCACCGCGCTGGTCGGGCCCTCCATCATCGACACTTCCAGGCAGTTCTCGTGGTCGAGGTGGACGTGCATGGTCGAGCGGATCAGGTCGTGGTTGGCGTGCTGGATCTCGGCGATCCGCCGCGCCAGCTCGCGTTCGTGGTGGTTGTAGACGTAGCTCAGGCAGGCCACGCAGAGCGGCGCCTTGTTTTCCGACAGCCGGTCTTCCTGCAGCCGGTCCCGCAGCACGTCACGCACCGCTTCGGATCGGTTCATATAGCCCTTGCGGCGAATGAACCCGTCGAACTGCTCCAGGAGATCGTCGTCGAGCGAAACCGTTACCCGTTCCATGTGTCGTTACCGATCAATGAATGTCGTCAGGATCTAGCACAGCCAGCGAACTGCGGCAGGACTGATTTGTCGGGCATCGCCGATGCCGGGATGGCACGCGCTGACGTTGGGCGCCTGCTGGAACACATGCGCAAGGCTCACGTTAGCCTTCCTCAAAGGGAGCGATGATGGACCAAGAGCCCAGTGACCGGACGATCTCCACGCTGGTCGAGATCGCGCGCAGCGCGGGGCTGGACCTCAATCCGGCGCAGCAGGACAAGCTCGCGCAATTGTTGGGCGATGGATTGATCGAATTAGCCGGCGAGTCGGGAACCGCGACGCCGCGCTACGCCGTCACGCCGAAGGGACAAAGCGTGCTCGACGAGCGTGGGATCGGCGCCAATGAATCGTGAAGCACCGCGCAGCCGAGGCGCGATTAGTTCTGTCGCAAAGCCGCGCAGCTCGGTGCTGCCCGCGATGAACGCAATGCGAGGCGAGGTCGCGCGACAACCTGACGCGTTGGGGAACGACCCCTCGACCCACATCTACAAACCCAGTGATGAGTCATCGACGACGTCGGGAGACACCGTGAGCCACGACCATAAGGCTGAACTCGATCGCCACATGGCCTGGTTCGAAGGCAAATTGCCGCCCCGCGCCGCCTCCGGCGTCGCCTGGTTGCGCAAGCCGTCATCGCGCCTGGTACGGATTCCTGTCGGCGGCCTGCTGATGGTCGGCGGTGTGTTCAGTTTTCTTCCGGTGCTTGGGGTCTGGATGCTGCCGCTCGGCCTGATCCTGATCGCGCAGGATGTTCCGGTTCTGCAGGGGCCGATCGCCAAGAGTCTGGGCTGGGTCGAACAGAAGTGGTTGGCGCGCCGCGAACGGTCGGTGCGTTAGCACTCGCCAACTACACATTTGCGGCGGGGCTGTGACTCGCGGCCTATGATCAAATAGCGCCGGACCTGCACGGGCCATTGATCAAAATTGGGCTGTGACTCAAAAGCCAGCCTGCGAAGAAATCAGCTTCCCCCGTCAAGCATTAATTGAAGTTTTAACTTTCACGAATCAGCGCGGTGATTCACTTTCGCTTTCCAAGGTCAATCTCGGGAGGCCAATGTATGAACGTCATCGTTTTCGCATCGCGTAAAGGTGGTTCGGGGAAAAGCACCCTGGCCGCGCATTTAGCTGCCCACGTTCACAAAGCGACCAAGCCCTGTCTGCTGATCGACGCCGACCCGCAAGGCTCGCTCACGCTTTGGCATAAGCTGCGCGGCACCAACGAGCCGCTGCTGAAGACCGCCACCCGATCGGTCGGCGAACTGGTCGCTGCGGCGAAGCGCGACGGCATCGAATGGGTGTTCATCGATACGCCGCCGACCGTCGCCCCGGTGGTCGAGGACGCCATCCGCAACGCCACCATGGTGATCATTCCGGCGCGTCCCGGCGTGTTCGACGTCAACGCCGTGCAGGAAACCATCCTGTCGTGCCGCGCCGCGCGCAAGCCCTATGCGGTGGTGATCAACGGCGCACCGGCGCCGCGCGACGAGGTGGAAAGCCGCATCGTCACGCTGGCCCGCGAAGCGCTGGCTAAATTCCGCGCTCCGGTCTGGACTGGTCAGATCACCAACCGCGCCGATCTGCTGCTGGCGCTGGGCCACGGCGAAGGCGCCAAGGAATACTCGCCCGACGGACGCGCGGCCTCCGAGATCGGCCGGTTGTGGGCTGCGATCGAACGCTCGGTCAAGGCGATCCGCGGCGCCGGCACCGGCAACGGCGCCATGCACAAGGCGGCCTGAGCCGCATCCAACAGCTTGAGCGCGCGGGCTCCGCGCGTTGACACTTCGCAGACAGTCCGGTGGACCAGCGGTCCTTCGCATCATCGATAAGCGACCCGCTTCAGGGATGGCTGAAGCGGATTTTTTTGTGTGCGCCGAAACGGCGAGCGCCGGCGCGGCGGACGGCTGCGCTCGGGGCAAAAAAAACCGGGCCCATAGGGAGCCCGGCAAGGTCGTGGCCGTCTGAGGCCGACACATTTCCTTCCAAGAAGGAGGACTGAAAATTCGCGTCGCTTGGAGGAGGGGACAAACGGCTCCGCGGACTTTCAGCGTGCAATGATTATGAGCCGCATGGCGGCTGCCCGACAACCAGACCCGCCGCATGTCAGTCATGCAGCGGCCCGCCGATCACGACGGCCAGCGCTGCGCCTTGCTGACCACGAAGTCGCGGAACACCTGAACCCGCGCCACCGACTTCAATTCTTCGGGATACACGAAATAAGTATCGAGCTGAATCGAGTCCTGCTCGCCGAACAGCTGCACCAGCCGGTTGTTTTCCTCGACCAGATAGTCCGGCAGCGCGGCGATGCCGAGCCCCTGCTGGCAGGCGCGGATCACGCCGAGAATGTTGTTGACCTTGAAATACGGTTCGCGCGGGCCGGCGCCGTTGCGCCCGGCGTCGATCAGCCAGTTGCGGTTCTGCAGATAGGGCGGAACCTGGGTGTCGCCGAGGATGATCAGGCGGTGGTTGTCCAATTCTTCCAAAGTGCGCGGCGTGCCGAAATGCTTGATGTATTCCGGGGCGCAATAGGCATGGAAGCCGATCGAGAACAGCTTGCGCTGGATCAGGTCGGGCTGCGTCGGCTTGCGGGTGCGGATCGCGACGTCGGCTTCGCGCATCGACAGGTCGAGTTCCTCGTCGGTGACGATCAGCGAGATGCGGATCTCCGGATACAGTGCGGTGAATTCGCCGAGCCGCGGCACCAGCCAATGGATGCCGAGACCGGGCGTGGTGGTGACCTTGAGATCGCCGCTCGGCCGCTCGCGGCTGTCGGTGAGCTTGGCGCGCGCCGCCTGCAGCTGCATGAACACGTCATGCGCGGTGCGGAACAACAGGTCGCCCTGTTCGGTGAGGATCAGGCCGCGGGCGTGGCGGTGAAACAGCGACACCGACAATTCCTGCTCCAGCGCGCTGACCTGGCGCGAGACCGCGGATTGCGACAGCCCAAGCTGTTCGCCGGCGTGCGTGAAGCTTCCCGCTTCCGCCGCAGCGTGGAAAACCTTGAGCTTATCCCAGTCCATATCGGTGAATCCGTCGTGATTTCGGGCCATGATTATTCCGCCGCTACCCGCTCGCTGGCGCTGGCCGCAAGGAAGCGCTCGGCCTCCAACGCGGCCATGCAGCCCAGTCCTGCGGCGGTGACCGCCTGGCGATAGGTTTCGTCGGCGACGTCGCCGGCGGCAAACAGCCCGGGCACCGAGGTGGCGGTCGAATTCGGCGCGACCTCGACATAGCCGGACGGCTTCAGCCGGATCTTGCCCTTGACCAGTTCGGTCGCCGGCGCGTGCCCGATCGCGATGAACACGCCATCGGCGGCGCGCTCGGTCACGGCGCCGGTCTTGACGTTGTTCAGCCGGACATGGGTGACCTTGGTGGGGTTCTCGTCGCCGCAGATTTCATCCACCGCGACGTCCCACACCACCTCGATCTTCGGATTCTTGAACAACCGCTCCTGCAGGATGCGTTCGGCGCGGAAGTGATCGCGGCGATGCACCAGCGTGACCTTGGTGGCGAAGTTGGTCAGGAACAGCGCTTCCTCGACCGCGGTGTTGCCGCCGCCGACAACGACCACTTCCTTGCCGCGATAGAAGAAGCCATCGCAGGTGGCGCAGGCCGAGACGCCAAAGCCCTTGAATTTCTCCTCGGAGGGAATGCCGAGCCAGCGCGCCTGGGCGCCGGTCGCCAGAATCACGGTCTCGGCCAGATAGACGTCGCCGCTATCGCAGCTCAGCCGGAACGGCCGCTGCGACAGGTCGAGGTCGGTGACCAGATCGGTGATGATCCTGGTGCCGACATGGGTCGCCTGCTTCTCCATCTGCTCCATCAGCCAGGGGCCCTGGATCACGTCGGCGAAGCCGGGGTAGTTCTCGACGTCGGTGGTGATGGTGAGTTGGCCGCCGGGCTGCATGCCCTGCAGCAGGACGGGCTCCAGCATCGCGCGGGCGGCGTAGATCGCCGCCGTATATCCTGCCGGACCCGATCCAATAATTACAACTTTGGCGTGAACGGGGTTAGCCATGGATCATTGATCCCTTTCGTCAGGGAGATGCGGTGCGAGCGGAAAGGCTGAGCAAGGCATCGCTTAAGAACAGCGGAACTTTCTCGTCTGGATCTGGTTCACGAAGGTCTCCCCTCGGAGCCTGAATCCGACGAGATCAAGCTGGCGCCCCAGAACCGAAGGTAAAGACGGCAGATTTCGGCCTCAGGACACCGATCGCAACTCTAAGTCATCTGGGGAGCTATGCAAGATTTGCAATCCATATCGGCAAATTTTCCCCTAACTTTGCAATTATGCACCGGTCGCGAAATAAAATTACGCAAAGCTGCGGCGCTGCGCTAAAACTGTTGCCGATTTACCCCCCTCGCGGGCCGACCGGGAATGCAAGCGCGTGTCCAAGAACCTTGATGAGATCGATCTGAAGATCCTCGGTGAGATCCAGGCTGACGGCCGGATCACCAACGTCGAACTGGCCAAGCGGGTCGGCATTTCGCCGCCACCCTGTCTGCGGCGGGTGCGGACGCTGGAAGAGGAAGGCTACATCCAGGGCTATCGCGGGCTGCTCGATCCCGGGCGGCTGGGCTTTGATGTGACGGTGTTTGCCTCGGTGCATCTGTCGAGCCAGGCCGAAGCCGATCTGCGCGGCTTCGAGGAGTTCGTCCGCAATCAGCCCTTGGTGCGCGAATGCTGGATGCTGTCCGGCGAGGTGGATTTCATTTTGAAATGCGTCGCGCCCGACATGGCGACGTTCCAGCATTTCGTCGCGCATCTCACCGCCGCGCCGCACGTCCGCAACGTCCGCACCTCGCTGGTGCTGCGCAACTCGAAATACGCCGCCGCGGTGCCGCTGGAATTGAAGCTGAGTTAGCTTTGGCGGCGAAATTCTTAATCGCGGCTCGTCAATCCGCGGCTGGTCATTCCGGGGCGCGAGCCCTTTTGGGCGAGCGAACCCGGAATCTTGCTGCGCGGAGGGAGGATCGCGCGCGTGGCGAGATTCCGGGTTCGCTCGAGCTTGCGCTCTCGCGCCCCGGAATGACTCTCCCTTCGTGCGGCGCAGCGATCCACGCCGGTCAACATTTCCGCACAAACAAAAAGGGCCGCATCGCTGCGGCCCTCGAATGCTCGTCATAACTGAAACGCGTCGGGAAAACGTCGACGCGCGAGACTCAGCGCCACTCGACCTTGGTGATCTCGTAGGCCTTGGCGCCGCCCGGCGCGACGACCTCGACGGAGGCGCCCTTCTTCTTGCCGATCAGCGCACGCGCCAAGGGCGAGGTGATCGAGATGCGGCCCTTCTTGGCGTCGGCTTCCGGCTCGCCGACGATCTGCCACACCGCCTTCTTCTCGGTGTCCTCGTCGACCAGGGTCACGGTGGCGCCGAACTTGATGGTGTCGCCCGAGAGCTTGCTGATGTCGATGATGTCGGCGCGCGCCAGCTTGTCCTCGAGCTCCGCGATGCGGCCCTCGTTGTGGGACTGTTCTTCCTTGGCGGCGTGATACTCGGCATTTTCCGAAAGGTCGCCATGCGAGCGCGCCTCGGCGATGTGCTCGATGATTCGCGGACGATCCACCGACTGGCGCTGCTTCAACTCGACTTCGAGGGCGGCATAACCGCCCGCGGTCATTGGTACCTTTTCCATCATCGATCTTCGTCCTTCAACGTGTTCGTCACGTGTCACGGAATGTGGCTCACACGAAACGGTTATCGGTCTGGTGACCTGATCCGGCTTGCGCCATCTCACCGCGATCCGGGGGGTGACCGCAAGCGCCGAAGCAGAACATTCCTGCGGCGGACGGGTTCCCGCCCAGCCGGAGTATTGCCCGTCAGTGCCGGCCCGTCCGGCCCGGCCGATCAGGTGTCGGAAAAATAACTCTGCAGCGTCCGGACCTCAAGGTCCCCACCAAGGTAGGCCCGGATGCCCTGCGCGGCCGCAACCGCGCCCGAAAGAGTGGTGTAATACGGAACTTTATGCAAGAGGGCAGCGCGCCGGAGCGAGCGGCTGTCGGCCAGCGCCTGAGGGCCTTCGGTGGTGTTGAACACCAGCTGGATCTCGCCATTGGTGATGGCGTCGACGATGTGCGGCCGGCCCTCCAGCACCTTGTTGACCTTCTCGGCCGGCACCCCGTTGTCGGCGAGGAAGCGCTGCGTGCCGGACGTCGCCAGCACCTTGAAGCCGAGCGAACACAACAGTTTCACGGCCTCCAGGATGCGGGTCTTGTCGCCCTCGCGGACCGAGACGAACACCGTGCCCTTGCGCGGCACGCGGGTGCCGCCGCCGAGCTGGCTCTTGGCGAAGGCGATCTCGAACGAGCGGTCGATCCCCATCACCTCGCCGGTGGAGCGCATCTCCGGGCCGAGCACGGTGTCGACGCCGGGGAAGCGGGCGAACGGAAACACCGATTCCTTGACACCGACATGGTCGAGCTTGCGCTTCTGCAGCTTGAGGTCGGCGAGCTTTTCGCCGGCCATGATCCTTGCGGCGAGCTTGGCGACCGGAATGCCGACAACCTTGGCGACGAACGGCACGGTGCGCGAGGCGCGCGGGTTGACCTCGAGCACGTAGATGTCGCCGTCCTTGATGGCGAACTGCACGTTCATCAGCCCGACCACGTCGAGCCCGAGCGCCATGTCGCGGGTCTGCCGCTCCAGTTCGGCGATCATCGGGGCGTCGAGCGAATGCGGCGGCAGCGAGCAGGCCGAGTCGCCGGAGTGGATGCCGGCCTCTTCGATATGCTCCATGATGCCGACGATGAAGGTGTCGCGGCCGTCGCACAGGCAGTCGACGTCGATCTCGATGGCGTCGGACAGATAGCGGTCGAACAACAAGGGATTGGTGCCGAGCACGGTGTTGATCTGCCCGGTCTTGTCGTTCGGATAGCGCGCCTTGACGTCGGCGGGCACCAGCTCGGGCAGGGTGCCGAGCAGGTAGTCGCCGAGCTGGCTCTCCTCGCGGATGATCTGCATGGCGCGGCCGCCCAGCACGTAGGACGGTCGCACCACCAGCGGCAGGCCGAGTTCGGCGGCGACCAGGCGCGCCTGCTCGACCGAATAGGCGATGCCGTTCTTCGGCTGCTTCAGCTTCAACTTGTCGAGCACGCGTTTGAAGCGGTCGCGGTCTTCGGCCAGGTCGATGGCGTCCGGCGAGGTGCCGAGGATCGGCACATTGGCGGCTTCCAGCGCGCGCGCCAGCTTCAGCGGGGTCTGGCCGCCGAACTGCACGATGACGCCGTGCAGCGTGCCGTTCTTGCGCTCGACGTCGATGATCTCCAGCACGTCCTCGGCGGTCAAGGGCTCGAAGTACAGCCGGTCCGCGGTGTCGTAGTCGGTCGACACGGTTTCCGGGTTGCAGTTGATCATGATCGATTCATAGCCGGCGTCGTGCAGCGCGAAGCAGGCGTGGCAGCAGCAGTAATCGAACTCGATGCCCTGGCCGATGCGGTTCGGACCGCCGCCGAGGATGATCACCTTCTTCTTGTCGGACGGCGCGCTTTCGTCGGCGGGGGAGCCTGCGAACGGTGACTCGTAGGTCGAGTACATATAGGCGGTGGGCGAGGCGAATTCCGCCGCGCAGGTGTCGATGCGCTTGAACACCGGGCGGACGCCGAGCGCGTGGCGCTGCGCTCTGACATCGGCTTCGGTGGTCTTGGCCAGCACCGCGAGGCGGGCGTCGGAGAAGCCCATCGATTTCAGCGTGCGCATGCCGAAGGCGTTGCCGGGCAGGCCGCTCGCCTTCACCTTGGCTTCCATGTCGACGATGCCGCGCAATTCCGACAGGAACCAGGGATCGATCTTGCAGGAGGTGAAGATCTCCTCGTCGGTCCAGCCGAGCCGCATCGCCTGCGCGACCTGCAACAGCCGGTCCGGCGTCGGCGTGCCGAGGGCTGCGCGGATCGCGTTCTTGTCGTCGCTGCGGCCGAGCCCCTCGATCTCGATCTCGTCGAGCCCGGTGAGGCCGGTTTCCAACCCGCGCAACGCCTTCTGCAACGATTCTTGGAAGGTGCGGCCGATCGCCATCACTTCGCCGACCGACTTCATCGAGGTGGTCAGCGTGGTCGAGGCGCCGGGGAATTTCTCGAACGCAAAGCGCGGAATCTTGGTGACGACGTAATCGATGGTCGGCTCGAACGACGCCGGCGTCGCGCCGCCGGTGATGTCGTTGGCGATCTCGTCGAGCGTGTAGCCGACCGCGAGCTTGGCGGCGACCTTGGCGATCGGAAAGCCGGTGGCTTTCGACGCCAAAGCCGAAGAACGCGACACCCGCGGATTCATTTCGATCACGACCATGCGGCCGTCGACCGGGTTGACGCCGAACTGCACGTTGGAGCCGCCGGTCTCGACGCCGATCTCGCGCAGCACCGCCAATGAGGCGTCGCGCATGATCTGGTATTCTTTGTCCGTCAGCGTCAGGGCAGGGGCCACGGTGATGGAATCGCCGGTGTGCACGCCCATCGGATCGAGGTTCTCGATCGAGCAGACGATGATGCAGTTGTCGTTCTTGTCGCGCACCACCTCCATCTCGTACTCTTTCCAGCCGAGCACGGATTCTTCGATGAGCACTTCATTGGTCGGCGAGGCGTCGAGCCCGCGCTCGATGATGTCGAGGAATTCTTCCTTGTTGTAGGCGATGCCGCCGCCGGTGCCGCCCATCGTGAACGACGGCCGGATGATCGCCGGCAGGCCGATCTCGGACAACGCCATCAGCGCCGAACCCAGCGCCTGTTCCTGATAGCGCTTGCGGCGGTCGTTCTCGCCAAGCACCCATTGCCGCTCGAACGCGATCAAAGCCTCGCCGGAGAGCTTGGCGCGGTCTTCGAGATATTTCTCGCGATAGGCCTTCTTCAAGGCGGTGGCGTTGGCGAGCCGCGACTTCGGCGTCTCCAGCCCGATCTTGGTCATCGCCTCGCGGAACAGCTGGCGATCCTCGGCCTTGTCGATGGCGTCGGCGGTGGCGCCGATCATCTCGACGTCGAATTTCTCCAGCGTGCCCTGCTTGCGCAAGGAGAGCGCGCAGTTCAGCGCGGTCTGCCCGCCCATCGTCGGCAAGAGCGCGAAGCCGCCGGGAATGACGTGGCGTTCCTTCTCGATGATCTTGGCGACGATCTCCGGCGTGATCGGCTCGATGTAGGTCGCGTCCGCCAATTCCGGGTCGGTCATGATGGTGGCCGGATTGGAATTGACCAGGACGATGCGGTAGCCCTCGTCCTTCAGCGTCTTCACGGCCTGGGTGCCGGAATAGTCGAATTCGCAGGCCTGGCCGATCACGATCGGGCCGGCGCCGATGATGAGAATCGTCGATATATCAGTACGTTTGGGCATTCGGTCTCGCTAGCGCGACGGGCGGAAATCCGGGCACAAAAAAAGGGCGCGCAGCCGCGCGTCCCTTGACTGTCAGGCGCCAGGCTTCCCTTGCGCGCGGGCTGTCTTTAGACCAGATTCCGCAGCCGGGAAAGTCCTATAAGGTGCCCCTCAACCGGCAATTTGGCACCGTCTTCTTTGCCTGGGCGGCTCCGTAGACGGAAGCTGCTGCGAGAGGTGGGGATTGGAGGCCCGGCCTGGACTTGAACCAGGATAAGGAGCCTTGCACAGCTCCTGCGTTGATCTTCCGCCACCGGGCCGTCGATATCCATACGCTTCACAGCGCGGTGATAAAGCCCCCACCCCGGATTAACCCTAATTGGGCAGTCCCGCACCAGCCGACGTCGGCGCGAACCGTAGCCGGTGAAGCCGCAGGCGGGTGCGGCCATGGTCAGGCTCGTCGCCGATCACGGACTTGTGTGGCTTTGGCCGTAACAACCGCGGAGACGTTGCGTATCTTCGGTGTCGCGGCCCGACGTGGCCCAGAAACTCGAGGAAGCCCCCATGCGTTCTCCCTTCACCCGGCTGATCTTGGGCGCCGCCGCAGGTGCCTTGGCGGTGTGGTCGTTCGGTTTTGCGCAAGCCTCCGAGGAGGCCGTGGTGATCCCGCCGCCCGCGGTGGATGTGCAGTCCAAGGATGGCGTGCAGACCGCGGTGATCGCGGGCGGCTGCTTCTGGGGCGTGCAGGGGGTGTTTCAACACACCGCCGGCGTGCTCAACGCGGTCTCCGGCTATGCCGGCGGCGGCAAGATGACCGCCAACTACACCGCGGTGTCGACCGGCATGACCGGCCACGCCGAAGCGGTCGAGATCAAATACGATCCGAAGCAGATCAGCTACGGCCAGATCCTGCAGATCTTCTTCTCGGTGGCGCACGATCCGACTGAGCTCAACCGGCAGGGGCCGGATAGCGGCACGCAATATCGCTCGGCGATCTTCACCAGCAACGACGAGCAGAAGCAGATCGCCGAGGCCTATATCGCCCAGCTCGACGCCGGCAAGCTGTTCAAGAAGCCGATCGTCACCAAGATCGGCGCGCTCGAGGCCTTCTATCCGGCGGAGGCCTATCATCAGGACTACCTGACGCTGCACCCGAACCAGCCCTATATTGCGTACAACGATCTGCCGAAGGTCGAGAACCTGAAGAAGCTTTTCGCACAACGATACGTTGAGAAGCCGACGCTGGTGAGCACCGCCAAGGTCACCAACTGATCGGCCGCCACAGGAGGATCGAATGTCAGACACCACCACCAAGACCGCCAAGATCGTCAAGCCCGACGCCGAGTGGCGCAACGAGCTCACGCCGATGCAATACGCGGTGTTGCGCGAGAAGGCGACCGAGCGGCCATTCTCCGGCGACTACGAGCATGACAAGACCAAGGGCACCTATGTCTGCGCCGGCTGCGGCCAGACGCTGTTCGAGTCCGATGCGAAATTCGACTCCGGCTGCGGCTGGCCGAGCTTCACCGCGCCGGCGGCGGCTGATCACGTCGACGAGGAACGCGACGTCAGCCACGCCATGGTCCGCACCGAAGTGTTGTGCTCGCAATGTTCCGGCCATCTCGGCCACGTGTTCGAGGACGGCCCGGGGCCGACCGGCCTGCGCTATTGTATTAATTCCGCCGCGCTTAAGTTGCAGCCAAAATAGACCGCAACCGTATTTAATCGGATATTCGTCTTAGCCGGGCGTCGCAAAGCTGCGCGGCCAAGACCCATGGCGCTGAAATCAAACGGCTAATCGAGCCGGCGCGGCGTCAGGGGACGATTCATCATCCGCCCTCGCAGGAATAGCATTTCCGCGCAACGCGCCTATATTAGAGACCTGTCCAGAAATGATCTCGTTAGACCGCCTTCGGTCCGCTGACCTTGCATAACCGGGTCGTCATTTCCATCGTGAGAGAGGGGTCACTGACCATGGCTGCATTCAACTACAACACCGCCGCTGAGCTGTTCCCGGCGGCGATCCGCAAGAAGAAGCGCGCCGGCTTCGCCTATCGCCGCTTCGACACCGCCGCCGCTGCGGTGCAGTTCGCGATCGAACAGCTGCCGGCGGATTCGCTGAATGGCGCTTATCTTCAGGTTGAAGAAGCCCGCTTCGATCAGAGCGGCATTCGCTCGCTGTATGAGAGCGAAGCGTTTCCGTTGGAGCGCCGTGTCGTGGTGGAAGAACCTGCCGCCGCCGCCGATGCCGATCAGGACGCCGCGTAAGACGCCCGGTGCAGCGCAGTTAGCGCTGCTTGTCGATCCAACGTCGCAATAGCCGCATGTTGCGGACGTTGGCGCGGAACATGACGTCGAAGGCGTCGCCGAGCAAAGGCACCACGCCGACTGCGCCGTCGAGTGCCACATTGCCGAGCATCCGCGCGGTGATGTGCCAGGGGGCGCCGAGTTCGCGCGCTTCCCGCACGATCCACAGCGAGATCGCCGTGGTGATCACGTCGCCGACCACCGGGAGCAGTCCGATCAGCCCGTCGAGGCCGTACCGGATCTTGGTGCCCGGCAGGATAAAGGCGACGTCGAGCAGCTTGGCCAGCGCCTCCAGCCGCGCCAGCCGTTGCGCCCGCGACAGCGGCGAAAAGCCGTTGCCGCGCCAGCTTTGAAAATCAAACCCGCCATCGTCGAACGGCGCCCGCCGCAGCGTATCCCGCGGGATTTCGCGGCCGTCCTGATCGATGATCGGCGCCCGCGACTTGCGCCGCGCGTTCGCCGTGGGACCCGAATAGCTCTGCTGGTGCATGGTCATGCTGATCAACCGCGAAGGCGGCCGCAAGTTGCGTCGCGGCGCAGCGTTTTGTGCCGCGGAGGCGCGCTCGCCCGACGCGAAACTGCTTGCAGCTAATTGCAGGGATGGCGCCGGCCGTCCTGGCCGCGATAGGCGGCGGCGCTCTGCTTGCACAGCGCGCGGAGCGGACCGTCGTAATAGGCGAACGGCTCCGGCCAGATCCCCGGGCCGTAATTGTGGCTGTAGTAGTCCTGGGCGTGATGATGATGCCGGTGATGCCGCGCATGTTTATGGGAGCCGGCGAGCGCCGGGGTCGCGATCGCAACGGAGAGCAGCGCCACGGCGCCGACGAGCTTGAGAGATGTCACCAGGAGGCTCCGGTTCTGCACAAAGGATGAATCGGCGGCAATGTAACACATTCGCCGAACGCTTGGCGGTAACGCCGAGTTGCCGGCGCGGGTCCGCAGCACGCACCCCAGGTTGAAAAATTCGCCGATACCCCCGATTTTAGACGATCGGATTCACCCGCGATTCAAATCTGCCGGCGAGGCTCGCAGCATTGGCTGATGGGAGGCACTGCGATGTTCCTGGTAGCTTTGATTTTGGCTGTTGCAGCCGGGGTGTTTTTCGGCGCCGGCAACAGCGCGTTGCCGTGGTCCAATGATATCTGCCGCTACGGCGACGTGCTGTGCCAGCATCCGTCGTGGGTCGGCGTGCCGGCGGTGTTGTCACTGGTCTGGGCATTCTTTCTCAGAGTCGACCGGCTCTGAGCGCGCGAGGCCGAGCCGCAGCACCTCGTAGCCGATCGCCGTGGCATGGGCGTGATGCGCCATATGGCCGGCGCCGGCGAGATGCACCAGCTGCGCCTGCGGCATCTGCGCGGCGAGCGCTTCGGCGTGGATGTTCGGCGGCACTACCGGGTCGGCAAAGCCGGCGACGATCACGGTCGGCGTGGCGATCGCGCGATAGCGCGGCACCAGCGCGATCAGCTGGTCGCGCAGCTCGGAGTATTCGCGCAGGCTCGAGGAGAACCGCCGCGGCGTCAGCCCGAGCGTGAGCCGGCTGCGCGCGGCATAATCCGCCGGCGCCGGTTCCGGCCGGAACATCCGCTGCGTGAGCCGGGGCAGCATCGCCAACGACAGCGGCAGCAGCAGCGTATAGGTGGCGAGCGGGCCGATCAGCACCCCGGCGAGGCGCTGAAACCAGGGCAGCCCTTCGGGCCGCGGATGCGTGGTCGGGTTGATCAGCACCAGGCCGGCGACGCCGTCGGGATCGTCGAGCGCGTAGCGCAGCGCGATCAGCCCGCCGAACGAATGCCCGACCACCACCAGCGGCCCGGCGCCGAGTTGCTGCACCAGGCCGCGCAATAGCTGCACCTGATATTCCGCCGCCGCGACCGGCCCCGGTCCCGGTTCGCTAAAACCTTGCCCCGGCCGGTCCGGGATGATCACCCGCATCCGTTTCGACAACACGCCGGCCAGCGCCATCTGCATGTCGTCGAGGCAGAGATTGGCGCCGTGCAGCAGCAAGGCCGTCGGCGCGTCGGGGTCGCCGTCGCGCGACGGCAGCTCGACGACGTGCAGCCGGACGCCGTCGACGTCGACGAAGCGGCCGCGCGGCGGGTTGCGGGCTTCGATGATTCGGGTCAGGGCCCATGAGACGGCGAGCGTGGCCGCGGCCAGCGCGACGACGGCGACTATCACCGACAACATCAGATCACTCCGCTCCCGTGCAGCCTGCTTGGTCGAACACCGCGTCAGCTTTGCCGAGATCGCCCCCGCCGCCAATTGGACCATGGTTGCCAGGCCGACTGTGCGGTCTTGCTCACATGACCGAATGTTCACAAATACTTCTTTGCAATCAACTCATTGATCCTTCGCAAAGGCGATCCGGCGGTTCGGCGCTATCCCGCTGATCTGACGATGGCGGACCGCCGCATGGACATGACCACAGACAAGCCCAGCGCTTCGCCCGAGGCCAAGCCGCCCGCCGCGCCCGGCCGGCTGGCGCGTACGCTCTCGGTCGGCTGGCAGCACAAATGGTCGGTGACGGCGCTGATCCTGGTATTCGGCGCAGCATTGCTCGGCGCGCTGCGCCTCGTGCTCGGCCCCGAAGTGGTGGTGGCGCAGGTCGTGCGCGGCGACCTGGTGCAGACCGTGGTGGCGAGCGGCCATATCGAGACGCCGTATCGGGTGGAGATCGCCAGCCAGATCACCGGCACCGTCGAGGACGTGCTGGTGCAGGAGGGCGAGCAGGTCAAGCAGGGCCAGAAGCTGGTGGTGATCGAGGCCTCGGAATTGCAGGCCGCCGTCATTCAGAACGAAGGCGCGGTGGCGCAGGCCGAGGCACGGGTCCGGCAATTGCGCGAACTCACCAAGCCCGCCGCCGATCAGGCGCTGATGCAGGCGCAGGCCAATCTGCTCAACGCGCAAGCCGCCTATGATCGGGCCTCGAAGCTCGCCGGAAGCGGCTACGGCACCCGCGCCACGCTCGACGACGCCACCAAGAATCTCGACGTCGCCCGCACCCAGGTGCGCACCGCGGAGCTGCAGGTGTTCACCTCGAGCCCGGTCGGCAGCGACTACGTGATGGCGGAGACCCAGCTCGCCCAGGCCCGCGCCAATCTCAACACCGCGCGCGCGAGGCTCGGCTACGCGACCATCGTGGCGCCGCGCGATGGCGTGCTGATCACCCGCAACGTCGAGCGCGGCATGGTGGCGCAGCCCGGCAAGGCGATGCTGGTGCTGGCGCCGAAGGGCGACATCCAGGTGGTGGTGCAGATCGACGAGAAGAACCTCGGGCTGTTGACGCTGGGGCAAAAGGCGCTGGCCTCGGCCGACGCCTATCCCGACCAGCGCTTCGTCGCGGTGATCAGCTACATCAATCCCTCGGTCGACATCAACCGCGCCTCGGTGCAGATCAAGCTCTTGGTGCAGGACCCGCCGGACTATCTGCGGCAGGACATGACGGTCTCGGTCGACGTCGAGATCGCGCGGCGCGACAACGCCGTGGTGGTCCCCGCGCGCGCGGTGCATGATCCAGCCTCCGGGACGCCGTGGGTGCTGAAGGCCAGTCTCGGCCGTGCCCAGCAGCAGCCGGTCCGGCTCGGCTTACGCGGCACCGGGCAGTTCGAAGTGCTGGACGGTGTGCTGCCCGGCGATCTGGTGGTGCCGCTGACGTCCGGCGTGAAGGCCGGGCAGCGCATCCGGGCCGTGCTGCCATGAAGAGCTGGCTGCCGTTCGAGTGGATCGCGGCGGTGCGCTTTCTGCTCGAAGGGCTGATGCAGACGTTGGTGATCCTCGCCGGCATCGCCATTGGCGTCGGCGTCATCGTGTTCATGTCGGCGATGCTGGCCGGGCTGCAGGCCAATTTCATCAAGCGGGTGCTGACCTCGCAGCCGCAGATCCAGCTGATCCCGCCCGACCAGGTGGCGCGGCCTTTGCGCACCGACAAAGGCACCATCGAGGCGGCGATCGTGCAGCGGCCGACCCAGCGCGTGCTGTCGATCGACCAGTGGCCGAAGATCCGCGTCGAGATGCAGAACCGCCCCGACATCGTCACCGTGGCGCCGACCGTCTCCGGCTCCGGGCTGGCGCTGCGCGGCGACACCAACCGGGCGATCACGCTGACCGGCATCGAGCCCGAGGTGTATTTCCGCATCGTGCGGGTGCCGGACTACATCGTCGCCGGCGGCAGCCAGATCACCAGCGAGGGCATCCTGATCGGAACCGAGCTGGCCAAGGACCTCGGCGCCTCGCTCGGCGACAAGATCAACGTCACCACCGCGATGGGCGGCAACCGCATCCTCACCATCAACGGCATCTTCGATCTCGGCAACAAGGGCGCCAACCAGCGCTCCACCTTCGTGGCGCTGCGCACCGCGCAAAGCCTGCTCGGGCTGATCGGCGGGGTGACGTCGATCGACCTCACCGTGACCGACATCTACGCCGCCGAAACCATCGCCCGGGAAATCGCCGCGATGCTGCCGGTGCAGGCCGACAGCTGGATCAAGACCAACGCGCAGTTCTTCACCGCGGTGCAGGCGCAGCAGAATTCCAACACGCTGATCCGCGCTTTCGTCGGGCTGTCGGTGGCGTTCGGCATCGCCGCGGTGCTGATCGTCTCGGTGATCCAGCGCTCCAAGGACATCGGCATTTTGCGCGCGATGGGCACCAAGCGCGAGCAGATCCTGCGCGTGTTCCTGATCCAGGGCGGCATTCTCGGCTTCCTCGGCGCGCTGATCGGCTCGGCGCTCGGCGCCTTCGCGCTGATCGTCTGGCACCGCTATGCCCGCCAGGTCGACGGCAGCGAATTGTTTCCGCTGATTTTGGAAACCCAGTTGTTCGTGATGGCGTCGGGGCTGGCGACGCTCACCGGCGTGGTGGCGGCGATCGCGCCGGCGCTGCGCGCGGCCAATCTCGATCCGGTGGTGGCGATCCGTGGCTGAAGTTCTCAAGCTCGAGCAGATCAGGAAGTCCTACAATGTCGGCACCGCGGTCGAGACCGAGGTGCTGCACGGCATTGATCTTGCGATGCAGTCCGGCGATTTCCTGGCGCTGATGGGGCCGTCCGGCTCCGGCAAGAGCACGCTGTTGAACATCATCGGGCTGCTCGACCGGCCGACCTCGGGACTGCTGGCGATCGACGGCGTCGATACGGCTACGCTCGGCGACGCGGCGCTGACCCAGCTACGCGGCCAGACCATCGGCTTCATCTTCCAGTATCACTATCTGATCTCGGCGTTCACCGCCTGCGAGAACGTGATGATGCCGATGCTGGTCGACAAGGGCCATCCCGACGCCGAAATGCGCGCGCGCGCCGAGCAATTGCTGGATCGTGTGGGCCTCAGCCGCTGGCGCGACAACAACGCCACCAACATGTCCGGCGGCCAGCAGCAGCGCGTCGCCATCGCGCGTGCGCTGGCGATGGACCCCGATCTGGTGCTGGCGGACGAGCCGACCGGCAATCTCGACACCAAGTCGGCGGATGCGGTGTTCGAACTGATGCGGCAGATCAACCGCGAGCGCGGCACCACGTTTCTGATCGTCACCCACAATGACGACCTCGCCAAGCGCTGCGACCGCATCGTGACCGTGGTCGACGGCAGGGTGGCGTGAGGGCCGACTGCGTAGCGTTGACGGAGAGGTGTGTTTGAGCGCTGCCGCGATTACGGCCTGCTCCCTCTCCCATGGGGAGAGGGCTGGGGTGAGGGGGGACGGTCTATCGAGAGGGCGAAACCCCTCACCCGGCGCTTCGCGCCGACCTCTCCCAGTGGGAGAGGTGAAGAAGCGTGCCCGGACGCGGCGCAGCGCGCCGCCCTTGCGGCGTGGTGCGCCGCAGAGCCGGGGCCGTTACGGAACGCGGCGTTCGGAATGGTCCCGGCTCGCGGGGCGGAGCTGGCGCGCCACCCCGCGTCCGGGCCACGAGGATCACACGATCTGCGGGGTGACCCGGTCGGTGACCTTGAGATATTTGCGGGCGAAGGCGACCACCTGGCCGTCGCTCGGATGGTCGACGGTCTCGACGCCGGCGATGATGCTCTTCAGCTTCGGATGGTGCTGTTCGAAGTACTTCACGAAGTCGGTCTTGGTGTGCGCCGGGCCGACCACCAGCACCGCGCCGGCGTCGGCGATCGCCTCGGCGGTGGCGTGGAAATAGGCGTGCTCGTCTTTGCTGGACTGCTGGTGCACGTGCTTGGTCGGATGATCCGGATGGATCACCAGCTTTTCGACCTCGGTCGGGTTGAAATGGAACACCCGCGCTTCGCGGTGGTCGATCCAGATCACGGCGTGGAAATGGTGGGCGGTCATGGAGTTATCCTTTCTGACGCAGCCGGGACGGCGAGCGCGGAGGCGTCGCAGGCTGCGGAGCAGAGCGGCCCAGCAAGGCGCTCGTGCCGATTGATTTGCGTTCGAGACATGAAGAGGCCCCGGAAACCAAACGGATTTCCGGGGCTAGAGCCTTAGCCAATCAACCGTCGATTGTCACGCGCGCCGCTGCACGGCGAAGTGGTTAAATACTACCAGCCGTGCGGGCGCGGCGGCCTTCGATCGGATAGGCCGGGTCGTTGTAGCCCGGCGTCGAGGGATGGCCGGGAGCGACCAGATTGTCGATCAAAGCTTCGTCCTCGGCGGTGAAGCGATAGTTCAGCGCCTTGAGATAAGCGTCCCATTGCGGCTCGGTGCGCGGACCGGCGATCACCGAACTGACGAAGCCGCTGTTCAGCACCCAGGCCACCGCGAACTCACCGGCGGTGATGCCGCGGGCTTCGGCGTGGCGGCGGATCTGCTGCGCCAGCTCCAGCGATTCCGGGCGCCATTCGGTCTGCATCATGCGGATATCGTGGCGGCCGGCGCGGCTGTCCTTGTCGGGGGCGGCGTCGGGCGCGTACTTGCCGGTGAGCACGCCGCGCGCCAGCGGGCTGTAGGGCACCACGCCGAGACCGTAGAAGTCGCAGGCCGGCATCTGCTCGACCTCGGGCATCCGGTTCATCGCGTTGTAGTAGGGTTGGCTGACCACCGGGCGGTCGATGCCGAGCCGGTCGCAGATGTTGCAGATCTCGGCGATCCGCCAGGCGCGATAGTTCGACACGCCGAAGTAACGGATCTTGCCGTCGCGGATCAGATCGCCCATCGCCCGCACGGTTTCGTGCAGCGGCGTGGTGTGATCCTCCTTGTGCAAGTAATAGATATCGAGATGGTCGGTGCCGAGCCGCTTCAGGCTGTCCTCGACCTCCTGCATCACCCAGCGTCGCGACAGCCCGCCGCGGTTCGGTCCTTCGCCCATCGGGTTGGCGAGTTTCGACGCCAGCACCCAATGCTGCCGATGCTTGGCAATGGCGCGGCCGACGATGGCCTCGGCGGCACCGCTGGAATAGGCGTCGGCGGTGTCGATGAAATTGATGCCGGCGCCGCGCGCCTTGTCGATGATCCGCACCGCGGTCGGCTCGTCGGTGGCGCCACCGAACATCATGGTGCCGAGACACAAGGGAGAAATCTTCAGGCCGCTGCGGCCGAGTTGGCGATAGTCCATGGTCATGTTTCCGATCACAGGCAGTGCGATCCGTCCCGCATAGCGCCTGCCATCCGGGCCGTCAAAGCAATGCGTCAATGCGAAAAAGCCGGTTGCGCGCGGCGTCCGAAACCAGTGGCGCCTATCCGGCGTTGGCTTTCAGCCCGGCCGCCTCGATGCCGGCGATCGCGCAGGCTTCGTCGTTGTCGGAGGTATCGCCGCTGATGCCGACCGCGCCGAGCAACGCGCCGGCGGCATCCTGGATCAGCACGCCGCCCGGCACCGGGACCAGCGCGCCGCGCGCCAGCGTGTTCACCGCGCTGACGAAATAGGCCTGCTCCTGGGCGCGCTGGAAGATCGCGCGCGAGCCCATGCCGAGCGACAGCGCGCCATAGGCCTTGCCGTGGGCGATCTCGCCGCGCAGCAGGCTGGTGCCGTCCTGCGCCGCCGAAGCCTTGATGCAGCCGCGGGCGTCGAGCACGAACACCGCAAGCGGCTTCAGCTTCTTCTCGCCGGCCTTGGCGAGCGCGGCGTCGAGGATCGTGCGGGCGAGGTCCAGCGTGAGGTCGGTCATGGGGTTTCCTTGGCGGGCGCGGGCGAGGTCGCCGCGATCTAAGCGGTCTGGCGGAGCAGCGGCATGTCCTCAAGCTCCGAGGCGGCCGGCTGTTCCGATGCCGGTTCATAGACGGCATGGCGGTTTTTGCCAGACTTTTTGGCGGCGTAGAGCGCATGGTCGGCCGCCGCGATCAGCCGCTCGGC
The DNA here is from genome assembly GCF_014203125.1 of Rhodopseudomonas rhenobacensis. GTDB lineage: Bacteria > Pseudomonadota > Alphaproteobacteria > Rhizobiales > Xanthobacteraceae > Rhodopseudomonas_A > Rhodopseudomonas_A rhenobacensis. The sequence goes on along the minus strand of NZ_JACHIH010000011.1, from coordinate 25,856 downwards.
ATCGGCGCCGACCAGCTTGGTCCATTGTGCGACGCCGATCGACACCGAGACCGTGATCGCCGTTCCCTGTCCGGTGCCCCGGCATGCCTCCAGCAGCCGGCGGGCGATCATCGCGCCCTCGCGCAGCGTGGTCGCCGGCAGCAGCACCGAGAACTCGTCGCCGCCGATCCGCGCCAACAGATCGCCGGAACGCAGGCAGCTTTGCGCGGTGCGGGTAAAGTCGCGCAGGCAGGCGTCGCCGGTGGCGTGGCCGTAGCTGTCGTTGATCGCCTTGAAGCCGTCGAGGTCGATTGCCAGCAGCGCGAACGGACCGGCGGTGCGCCGTGACAACGCGCATTCCTCTTCGAGGCGCTGCAACAGCTGGCGGCGGTTGGCGGCGCCGGTGAGATCGTCGAGCATCGCCAGCTTCGCCACCTCGGCGCGCAGCCGATCGATCGTCATCAGCAGGAAGCCGAAGCACCACATCATCGACAGGAACACCAACAGCAGCACCATGAAGGCCTGCAGCGGGTTGAAGTGCAACACCCTGAGTTCGCCGCCGATCCCGGTCAGCGCCGCGATCGAGCGCACGATCAGCACCACGACGATCGCGGCGGCGACGGCGGCGGTCATCCGGGAGCCGGGGTGGTGTTGCTGCTTGTCCTGTCGCCACACCAGATGCCGCAGCGACAGCATGATCGGCACCGCCTCGCCGATCGAGTACACCACGATGCGCATCGGGATGCTGACATCAACGAAGCTGAAATAGCTGAACGCCATCACGCTCAGGCCGACCACGCTCAAGCTCAACCGCCACAGCGCGGGACGGCCGAAAAAGCGATCCATCCCCATGCTGCCGAGGCAGCAGGCCATGATCATCATGGCACTGCCGATGATTTGCGGCAGCGGCGAGTCGATGACGCTCCGCAACAGCGCGGTGGCCGCCGCCAAGGCTGCCACGAAGGCCGCCGCGGTCCAATACGGCGCCGCGACGAAGTTCGGGTAGCTGCGCATCACATAGGTCCACACCAGACCCAGCGCGATGAAGTTGCCGATGACGACCAGCCACAGTGTCGGGACGCTCAACATCGTCGTGCTCCTGCGCGCGCCGTGATCGCCTCGATTGTGTTGCTGCGTATAGTCATTCTCACCCACCCCCGGAACTCGCGGAGGGTGCAGGTGAAGGCTTTAAGGGAGTCTCACCAGCCCCTGTACAATTACTGGGGTGGTTTTGAATCAATGAATCCGACGCGTTGGAATCGTTACGCAACTCAAAGTCGTGTTTGCTGGCCTTAAGCCGGCGCTAACCCTGCGGCAACTGAAGTTCCTCGCACCACTACGAGGGTTCGGAACCAACGGCGAATTGTCGGCGCGCTGCGGTCGCGCTTGCCGCCGGAACCGATCTCGCGCCGCGGCGTGGAGCATGCAGCGGCGGGGTGCGTTGCGTCGCGGCGGGCTTCAAAACCGTCGCCCACTCCGATAGGGTCCGCGCCGCAACGCCGCCCGCCGTCGGCGGCGTCCAACACCCCCGGAATTCGATGAAAATCACCCAAGCCTTCAGCTTCGAAGCTGCCCACCGTCTGCCACATGTCCCGGCGACGCACCGCTGCCACCGCATGCACGGCCATTCCTACCGGGTCGAGCTGCAGTTGCAGGGTCCGGTCGATCCCCATAGCGGCTTCGTGGTGGATTTCTTCGACATCGAAGCGGCGTTCGGCCCGGTGTTGAAGAGCCTCGACCATTATTGCCTGAACGAGGTGAGCGGGCTGGAGAATCCGACCGCGGAGAACATCGCGCTGTGGATCTGGCAGCGGATCAAGCCGGCGCTGCCGCAATTGTCGCAGGTCAAAGTGTTCGAAACCGCCGATTGCTGGGCGGAATACGACGGCGACGCGGCGTCGGCCTGAGCGCTTTCGCCGCGCGCTGAATAGCGGCGTCGCCAGGGCGACGCCGTTTGCTTGGGTCAGCCCTGCGCCGGGCTCATCTTCAGCCGCTGCTCTTCGGTTTCCTTCTCCCAGCGCAGAATCGTGCTGTAGAGATTCTGGAAGCGGCTCTCGACCGCGCCGTCGAACATCGGATCCTTGCGGTCGTCGACCCGGGCGTCGATCTTCGCCCAGTCGGCCGGCGTCAAGGTGTCGAGCGCGGCCGGGAACAGCAGGTTCTCTTCCTTGGCCATGTGGCGGCGCTGGTGATCTATGAAATCCTCCGCGGCGATGTGGACGGTCTGCCGCGGAATCTCCTGGTCGGCGAGAATGTCGTCGACCATCTGCGAGAACCGGCGCAGCCGCTCGGCCTCGAGCCGATGGTCGGACTGAATGTCGCCGACCGCGGCGGTCACCGCCGGGCTGCGCTGTTTCAGAATCTCGAACACCACGTCTTCTTTGGGGTGGTGGCAGCGATCGGGGAATTCCTGGAAATACTGGATGATCGCCTGAAAGATCTCATAATCCGGCCGCTCGCGGCGATCGAACACCTTCAGCTCCTGCTCCAGCACGTTGAGCAGCCGTGAGATGTTGCGATGCTCTTCCTGCAGAATTTCGATCATTTTGGACATCGACCGACCTCGACTTAGCAGCTGTCTGATGAAAGAGAATGCGATAATGGCAGATTTGACCGGACCATGCACATCATTGGCCGGGTCGCATGCAAGATAGTGCCAAACCGGCTCTGATCCTTGCGATAAATCAAAACCGATTTGCAGCGCAGCAGAGCGCTGAGCAGGATGCTACGTGTCTGCTCACAGCCGCGTGGCGCGGAGCCGCAAGGCGTTGCCGATCACGCTCACCGACGATAGCGACATCGCCGCGGCGGCGATGATCGGCGACAGCAACAGCCCGAACGTCGGATAGAGAATGCCCGCGGCGATCGGAATCCCGGCGCCATTGTAGACGAAAGCGAAGAACAGATTCTGTCTGATATTGCGCATCGTCGCCTGCGACAGCTTGCGCGCGCGGACGATGCCGCCGAGGTCGCCCTTGACCAGGGTGATGCCGGCGCTTTCCATCGCCACGTCGGTTCCGGTGCCCATCGCGATGCCGACGTCGGCCGCGGCGAGGGCCGGGGCGTCGTTGACGCCGTCGCCGGCCATCGCGACGATTCGCCCGGCTTTACGCAGCTTGTCGACCACCGCGCTCTTCTGCTCCGGCAGCACTTCGGATTCGACCTCGGCGATGCCGAGCTTGCGCGCCACCGCCTGCGCGGTGGTGCGGTTGTCGCCGGTCAGCATGATCACCTTGATGCCTTCGGCGGCCATCGCCTTCAACGCGTCCGGCGTCGAGGGCTTGATCGGATCGGCGATCGCGAACAGCCCGGCCAATCGGCCGTCGATCGCCATGCCGATCACGGTGGCGCCGTCACCGCGCAACTGCTCGGCGCGGGCATCCAGCGCGCTGCTGTCGACGCCGGCCGCGCTCAGCAGCGCGGCATTGCCGAGCAGCACGGTGTTGCCGTCGACTTTGCCGGTGGCGCCCTTGCCGCTCGGCGCGGTGAAATCATCGACCTTGGACAGCTCGAGTTGGCGTTCCTTGGCGGCGCGCAAAATCGCGTCGGCCAGCGGGTGCTCACTGGCGCGCTCGACGCTGGCGGCGAGCCGCAGGACGGTGGCTTCGTCAAAGCCTTCCGCGGCGACGATCGCCACCACGCTCGGCTTGCCTTCGGTCAACGTGCCGGTCTTGTCGATCACCAAGGTGTCGACCTTCTCCATCCGCTCCAGCGCTTCGGCGTTGCGGATCAGCACGCCGGCCTGGGCGCCGCGGCCGACGCCGACCATGATCGACATCGGCGTGGCGAGCCCGAGCGCGCACGGGCAGGCGATGATCAGCACGCTGACCGCGGCAACCAGCGCGTAGGTCAGCCGCGGCTCGGGGCCGAACGCCACCCAGGCGAAGAACGCGGTGATCGCCACCGCGATCACCATAGGCACGAACCAGCCGGCGACCTGATCGGCGACACGCTGGATCGGCGCGCGCGAGCGCTGCGCCTGCGCCACCATCTGCACGATGCGCGACAGCACGGTGTCGCGGCCGACCTGTTCGGCGCGCATCACGAAGCCGCCGGACTGGCTGAGCGTGCCGGCGATCACCTTGTCGCCCGGCTCGCGCGTCACCGGCAGCGATTCGCCGGTGACCAGCGATTCGTCGAGCGTGGCGCGGCCTTCCAGGATCACGCCGTCGACCGCGACTTTCTCACCGGGCCGGACGCGAATCTTGTCGCCGACCGCGAGCGCGTCGATCTCGACCTCGTGGTCGAGGCCGGCGTCGTCGATGCGGCGCGCGGTGCGCGGTGCGAGACCGAGCAGCGCCTTGATCGCGCCGGAGGTGGCCTCGCGGGCGCGCAGCTCCAGCACCTGGCCGAGCAGCACCAGCACGGTGATCACCGCGGCGGCCTCGAAATACACCGGCACCGCGCCGCCATGGCTGCGGAACGCGGCGGGAAACACCTGCGGCAGCAGCGTGCCGACCAGACTGTAGAGATAGGCCACGCCGGTGCCCATCGCGACCAGCGTGAACATGTTGAGGTTGCGGGTGATCAGCGACTGCACGCCGCGCACGAAGAACGGCCAGCCGGCCCACAGCACCACGGGCGTTGCCAGCGCAAACTGAATCCAGTTCGACAGCGTCGGGTCGACCCAATTATGCGCGCCGGCGAGATGGCCGCCCATTTCCAGCACCACAACGGGCAACGCGAGCGCAAGACCGATCCAGAACCGCCGCGTCATGTCGACCAGTTCGGCGTTCGGCGCGTCGTCGAGCGAAACCAGTTCGGGCTCCAGCGCCATGCCGCAGATCGGGCAAGTGCCGGGACCGACCTGGCGGATCTGCGGGTCCATCGGGCAGGTGTAGATGGTGCCTTCCGGCACTTCAGGCTGCGGCTTAGCTTTGGATTTGTCGAGATAGCTCTCCGGATCGGCGGCGAATTTGCTGCGGCAGCCGTTGCAGCAGAAGTGATAGGTGATGCCGTGATAGTCGAACGTCGGCTTGCCGGCATTGCTGTCGACGCTCATGCCGCACACCGGGTCGATCGCGAGGCTCGCGGCCGGCGCCGCATGATGCGCGTGGTCGTGGCCGGCGTGATCGTGGCTCGAATGATCATGCGCGCCGCCGCAGCAGGACGAGGCCGCGGCCTTGTCGCGCGATTTCGCCAGATAGCTCTCCGGATCGGCGGCGAACTTGCTCCGGCAGCCGTTGCAGCAGAAGTGATAGGTGGCGCCGTGATAATCGAACGTCGGCTTGCCGGCGGTGGTGTCGACGCTCATGCCGCAGACCGGATCGATCGCTTTCGCGGACGCGTCGCGGCGCAGTTGCGAGAGGTCGGTGAGTTGCACGAGGTCCGCGCGCGATGACGCGTCAGGCTGATGCGTGGTGGCCGCATCGACCTCTGCCTTGGGTTTGCCACAACAGCCGCGAGCCTGTTCGTTGGCGCCGTCGTTTGCCTTGGTCATCGCCGTCTCGTCCTTGCAACTGATACCCTATGGGGGTATATAGACGGAATGCGCAAAGACATCAAGGCATCGTGCCAAAAACGCCTCAGCAGAATCGAGGGTCAGGTCCGCGGACTGGCGAAGATGGTCGACGACGATCGCTACTGCATCGATATCGTCACCCAGATCTCGGCGGTGCGCGCGGCGCTGCGCCGGCTCGAGGAAGAGATTTTGAAGGATCATGTCTCGCATTGCGTCGAGCACGCCATCGCCAGCGGCGACAAGGCCGACCAGCGGCAGAAAATCCTCGAACTGATGGCGGTGATCGGCCGCGCCGATCGCTGAGCGCCGAAGGCGTTTTACGAACTACGCTTGGTCTTCTTCGGCGGCGGGCCGAACAGCGACTTCTTCAGGCTGGAGACGCCGGCGGCGAGTTGCGACCAGCCGCAGGACAGCGCGTTATCGCCGCAGGCGCTGCGCTGGCCGCGCGATGCTGCCGCGCTGCCGCTCCCAATGCCGATCGTCGGGCGCGGCGGCGACGCCGTCGATTTGGCCGGCCGCGGTGCGGTCGGGCGCCTCGCATCGGGCGTAGCACTGGCCGAGGCCAACCGGGGAGGCGGCTTGCCGCCTTGTGGTTGCGGCGCCGGCTTGCGGGCCCGCTCCGCCTCGGTCAATTCGCGCTGCCTTTGGGCGAACGCCGCGGCGATAATGTTGCGCCGCTGCTCGTCGAGGAACGCGGTGTAGTGCTGGTCGAACTGGCGTTGCTCTTCGGTCGTCGGATTGGGGCCGGCGATGTCGAAATGCCTGTCCTGCATGAAGTCGTAGTAGGTGTAGCCGCCGCCGGGCTTACGGCGTCCGGCGAACTTCGCCTCGCACTGGCTCAATAGTTCGGCGCGGGCCTCTTTGCTGGCCGCAGTTTTTTCGGCGCGCTCGGCGCAGTCCTCGTAGTCGACCGGCGCGCGCGACCACCACTGCGCATGCGCCGCCGCGGGCTGCGCGACGGCGCCGAGCCCGGCAGCGAGCAGCAGGACGAGTTTGTTGGTGTCAGTCACCGGCGCACCCCGAACAATGTCGGGAGTCTGCCTGATATTCGCCGGTTGTCACCCCCGGATTGCCGGGTTCCACGGAATTCGGGGCGGCGGCGCGGTGCCGCTAATCAGGCGGCGGGCTGCACCCGGAGTTCGTCGGCGTGGTCGAGGGTGGCGAGTTTGGCGGTCGACTTGCCGCGGCATGACCACGAGATCAGCGCTTCGTCGCCGACGATCGACAGGATGATCCCGGTGACGCTGCCATGGACGCAGGTCACCTGATCGCCGACTGAGAACGTCTCCTGCGACAGCGCGGCTTCCAGCGCGGCGCGCAGGCAGGCATCGTCGGTGCCGCCGCTGCCGCGATAGGCGGCCATCGCCTTGGCGAGCATTTCATCCGTGACTTTGATCTTGGTCGTCATGTTCAACCTCGATGGTCTGGCCACATCGGCAAACCGGGATGGTTATCCGGCCGGGCTTAACGTTCCCCTGCTGCAAAATGCGGCTGCGCGTTCCAGAGGCAATTCGACTTTCGGAGGCTCAATATTACCGCCAACAACATATCGCGCCGAAAGTCGCAAAACGGCTTGAGGTGAATCAAAAAAGCCGCCGAAATTCGGCGGCTTCTTCGATATCTCGGCCGGTCCTGGTAGTTGTCCCAGGGCTGCGAAATGATTGTGGAGTTCAGACCGCGATCGAATGGCGGACCGAGGAGTTGCGTAAATAAGTGTCAAACACCGCGGCGACCACGCGCGCCAGCGGCTCGCCGGCGGGGGTGAGCGTGAGCGCGCCGTCGGCATAGGTCAGCACGCCGTCCTTCTGGAGTTCTGCGATCGCCTCGCGTTCGCCGTCGTACCATTCCTCGGCGGCGCCGAAGATCCGGCCCACGGCGTTGAGGTCGACCTTGCCGTCGCACATGATCCGCTCGATGACGTGGGCGCGCAGGTCGTCCTGGCCCTTGAAGGCATGGCCGCGGGCGATCGGCAGCTTGCCGGCTTCGACCGCGCGCATATAGGCGCCGGTCTCGCTGATGTTCTGCACATAGCCCGACGGCGTGCGGCCGATCGAGGTGGCGCCGATGCCGATCAGGGTCGGCGAGGCGTCGGGGGTGTAGCCCTGGAAGTTGCGGTGCAGTTCGCCGGTCGCGGCGGCGACCGCGAGCGAATCGCCAGGCAACGCGAAATGGTCGATGCCGATCCGCACATAGCCGCCCTTGACCAAGGCGTCGGCGGCCGCGCGGGCCTGTTCGGCGCGCTGCGCCGGCTGCGGCAGCGATTCGTCGGGAATCATACGCTGGTTCTTGGCGACCCACGGCACATGCGCGTAGCCGAACAGCGCGACGCGGTCCGGCCGCATCTCGACGCATTGTTCAACGGTGCGGCGCAGATCCTCGGCGGTCTGGTAGGGCAGCCCGTAGATCAGGTCGAAATTGAGCCTGTTGACGCCGACCGCGCGGAACCGATCCATCGCGTGCTTGACCATCTCCGGCGGCTGGATCCGGTTGATCGCGGCCTGCACCTTGGGGTCGAACTCCTGCACGCCGAAGCTGGCGCGGGTGAAGCCGATGGCGCCGATCTTGTCGACCATGGCGTCGGTCAAGGTGCGCGGATCGCTTTCGATCGCGAGCTCGGCGCCGTCGACCAGGCGGAAGCGATCGGAGATCAGCGCCATCACCGCGCCGAGATCGTCGGGCTCCAGCACCGTGGGGGTGCCGCCGCCAAAATGCACATGGCCGACCGGCATCCGGCCCGGCATCGCACCGGCCACCAGGTCGATTTCATCCAACAGATGCTGCAGATAGGTCGCCACCGGCTCGTAGCGCGCGGCGAGCTTCATGTTGCAGCCGCAGTACCAGCACATCTGCTTGCAGAACGGCACGTGCAGATACAGCGAGATCGGCTCGTCGAGGTCGAGCTGCGCCAGCCAGCCGCGATAGATCGATTCCGGAAACTCCGCGGCGAAATGCGGTGCGGTCGGGTAGCTGGTGTAGCGCGGCACCGAACTTTTGGCGTATTTTTCCAAAGCAGATGTCATCTGATGTGTCTCTCAACTCGCCCGCGATCAATGGGCTTTCGACGAAATGACATGTCCGGCGCTGGGGCCGCTGTCGGGCGAAACAGGTTCGGCAGATTCGGCGCAACAGCCGCAGCAAGTCGAGGGAGCTGCGCCACTTGCGGCGGCCTTGGCGCAGGATCGCTCCGGGACGGCCTTCCAGTCGACCACGAAGCGGCAAGCGGCGTCGCCATGAGCCCCGCAGGCGATCTCGAAGGCGCGGGACTTCGGCGACACCAGAACCTGAAACAGCCGCTGAAACACTGCCGCGTGCCAGACGCAGACCAGGCTCTCAGCGTGCTCGCCGGCACAAATCGGATTGCCGGCGATCTCGAATACCACGTTGCGGCCTACCTGGCCGGAAAACCGCCCCGAACCTGCGAAGGTCCAGGAATGCGCCGTGATCGCCTTGACCAGCATCCGGGCCGCGAGCGGCGCCGGCAGCAGCTTCAGGATCACCTGCGCGAACTTCGGAATGCGGTTGGCGAGGATATAGTCGCCGGTCCGCAGTCCCGCATCCGTTAAAACCGCAATCGCCTGGTCGGGCGGCAGCAGCCGGCGCACCGCCTGATGGATCGCCGCCACCGGGCGTTCGTCGACCATTTCGCCGGGCGGCCGCGCCAGCCAGTCGCTGGCGCCCGCCGCGGCGAAGATCTGTTTCGCCGCGTCGTCAAGTCCAGCCGCGGTCAGCGCCTGGATCAGTTGGATCACCGCATTCGGACCGATCTTCGCCGCATGATCTCCATGCGGCGAAGCCGGTACGACGGCGGGTTTAATGGCGGCTGACTGCGCCGGCGCCATCGGCTTTGTCCATGACCTTGGCTTGCAGAGCGGCGCATTCGGCGTCTTCCGCCATCTGCTCGGTGCCGCCGCCGCAGGCGGAGACGATGGCGGGGGTGTTGGCCTTGCGCGACCGATCGGCGTTGGCTTCCCAATCCGCGGTCTGGCCGAACGCCTTCGAGCGCGTGTTGTCGAAGTGGAAGTCGACCTTCTTCTTCGACTGCGGCCCCCAATAGCCGACCCGGCCGAGATCATAGAACTTGCGTTCGAAGCCGGCCTTCAGGAATGCTTTCAGGCAGCCCAGCAGGTAGCGGCGGCGCCGCCCGGTGCCCGACCACGGATAGGAGAAGAACGCCTTGTACATGTAGAACCGGCGATAGTTGTTCATCACCCGGTCGAGCAGCTCGCCGCGCTCCATCGCCGCCGGCTTCAGGATCGGGGTGACGAAGTTGTACTTGTCGAAGTCGAACACCTCGACCTTGTCGCTCAGTTCCTTGAACAGCGGCGTGAACGGCCACGGCGTGTACATCGACCAGTTGGCGAGGTCGGGCTTCCAGTCCATCGCCATGCGATAGGTTTCTTCCAGCGTCTCGGGGGTCTCGGAATCGAGGCCGACGATGAACTGGGCTTCGCAGACGATGCCCGCTTCACGCAGCAACCGGATCGCCTTCTTGTTGTCGGAGATCTTGGTTTCTTTGTTGAACAGATCGAGCTTGAGCTGGGCCGCGGCTTCGGTGCCGAGCGAGACGTGCATCAGGCCCGCCTCGTTGTAGAATTTCAACAGCTTCTCGTCGCGCAGAATGTCGGTGACGCGGGTGTTGATGCCCCACTGCACCTTCTTGTTCAGGCCGCGGGCGATCAGCTCTTCGCAGAACTGGATGAACTTCTTGCGGTTGATGGTGGGCTCTTCGTCGGCAAGAATGAAGAAACCGACCTGGTACTTGGTGACCAACTCCTCGATCTCGTCGACCACCTTCTTGGGGTCGCGGACCCGGTAGTCGCGCCAGAATTTCCACTGCGAGCAGAACGAACAGGTGAACGGGCAGCCGCGCGCCATGTTGGGGATCGCGACCCGGGTGTTCATCGGGATGTACTTGTACATGTCCCACTTCAGGATGCCCCAGTCCGGGCTGATGCCGTCGAGGTCCTTGATGGTGGGCGCGGCCGCGGTGGCGACCACCTGGGTGCCGTCCGCGGTCTGGTCGGTGAAGGCGATGCCCTTGATGTCGTTGCGATTGGCCGGCCACTGGCCGCTCTCCACCGCGCGCGCCAGCTCGACGAGAATCTCTTCGCCTTCGCCGCGCACCACGACGTCGACCCACGGCGCTTCGGTCAGCACCTGCTGGAACATGAAGGTGGCGTGCACGCCGCCCAGCATGGTGACGCAGTCGGGATGCGCCTCCTTGGCGATCTGCAGCGTGCGTTCGGCCTTGTAGATCGACGGGGTGATCGAGGTGCAGCCGACCAGGTCGGGTTTCTCTTTGGCGATGAGCGCCTTGAGGTCGTCGTCGGAGATGTTCTCGGTCATCGCGTCGATGAAGAGGAGGTCGGTGAAGCCATTCGACTTCAGTGCGCCGGCGAGATAGGCCGCCCATGCCGGCGGCCAGTTTCCTGCGATTTCGGCGCCGCCAGAATGGTAGTTCGGATGAATGAGAATAATGCGCACTGACTCTCTCCCGTCATTGTCAAGAAAGCATGACATATTGGCTGTCAGTTAAGTTTGACTCAGATCAAACGACTGGTGCACGAGTATTGAATTTGCCCTGCGCGATCGATGCTTTGCGATGGTCTCGGCGTCGCCCGCTTGCACGGCAGCGTCGCTGCACCTCATCACCGATGATGACAATTCGCCATTGGTCGCGATCCGATCGGCGGAGCGGCGGCGGATCAGGATTCGGAGTGGAATTTGTCGTCGTGCTGAAGTGCATCGAGCGCCTGCACGTTTAGGCAATAGCGCTGATAGCCCGGCACCAGCGTGCCGGCGGCGATGTCGGCGTCGCATTCGCGCTTGTGTTCGCACGACGCACAGGCGCGACGCAGATCGTTCAGCAGCATCGGTTCTTTTTCCGCCAGCGCGCGAATGCTGATCCGCAACGCTTCCAGCAGGCAGGGCAATTCCTTGGCGTTGCTGCCCTTGGTCGCCAGCGCGCGAAGCTCGCTGGGGGAGAGGCCGAGATCCTTAACCATGTTGGCCATGGCGCGGCCGAAGGCTTCGAGTTCTTTCGGGCTCGCGGCGATTTCTTCCCACTCGCGGACGACGTCGGCCACGTTGCTGGGAACTGGGGTTGCCCTCGGCTTCTTGTTGCTCGACGAAGTCATGGACGCCTCCAAACTCAACTTTTCTTGATGCTGTCACATCTCTAACCTTGGCCGCTTGCGCCAGATCAAGAATTCTATTGCGTTGCACTGATGAATTCGGACGGGCGGCATCGCGATGCCTTGGGCGAAGCGGGCGCGCGTGTCGTGACACCGGACCCGCGATCATCTTAGGCGCAAAACTTGTCCGCGCCGCGCGGGCGCTATGGTAAGGAGCCTGGTCGGTCGCGGGCGAATGACGAGCTTGGGGACGGCACGCGCTGCGTCGGGATCGGCCGGCGGCTGCGGGCCTTGCTCTTTGACAAGAATCAACGCCAGCCTATGGCGGCCAATCAGTCTGTCCTGGGGAGGATGCAAGGTGCTAATCGCGCTGTTCGCCGACATTCACGCCAATCGGCAAGCCTTCGAGGTCTGTCTTGCGAAGGCGCGCGAGGCCGGCGCCGAGCAGATCGTGCTGCTGGGCGATTTTGTCGGCTATGGCGCCGACCCGGATTGGGTGGTGACCACCGCGATGGATCTGGTCGGCCAAGGCGCGGTGGCGGTGATGGGCAACCACGATTGCGCGGTGGGTAGTCCGAAGGTGCAGCTCAACGCCCACGCCCAGGCGGCGATGGAATGGACCCGCGGCGAACTCGGGCTGCCGCAGCGGCAGTTTCTCGCGGCCTTGCCGATGAAGGAGGAGCAGCACAGCCGGCTCTACGTGCATTCCGAGGCGAGCCGTCCGGAGAACTGGATCTACGTCACCGATTCCAGCGGCGCCTCCCGCAGCATGCAGTCGACCTTCGCCCACGTCACCTTCTGCGGCCATGTCCACAAGCCGGCGCTGTATTCGCTGTCGGTCACCGGCAAGATGACCTCGTTCGTGCCGACCAGCGGCGCGCCGATCCAGCTGTTGCCGGGCCGGCAATGGCTGGTGGTGCTGGGCTCGGTCGGCCAGCCGCGCGACGGCAATCCGGCCGCCGCCTTTGCGCTGTTCAACACCGACACCCGCGAAATCACCTATTGCCGCGCGCCGTATGACGTCGAGCAGGCGGCGGCGCGGATCCGCGACAACGGACTGCCGACCTGGCTCGCCGAACGGCTGTTGGTGGGGAAATAGCCATGACCAGCGTCTCGCCCGAGCCGGGTTCGACGGTCGACGGCTTTCTGATCGAGGAGCGCATCCATCAGGGCGGCATGGCGACGCTGCTCAACGTCAGCCGCGCCGGCTCGACCATGCCGATGGTGATGAAACTGCCGAAAATCGGCGAGGGCGAGGACCCCGCCGCGATCGTCAGCTTCGAGATGGAGCAGATGATCATGCCGCGATTGTCCGGGCTTCACGTCCCGGCCTTCGTCGCCGCCGGCGACTTTGCGGTGCAGCCCTACATCGTGATGGAGCGGATCGCCGGCAAGGCGTTGCTGTCGCGGTTGCCCGAGCTGCCGCTGCCCTATGCGGACGCCGTGGACATCGCGGCGCGGATCGCCACGGCGTTGGCCGATCTGCATCGCCAGCACGTCATCCACCACGACATCAAGCCCTCCAACATCATGTTCCGGCCGTCCGGCGAGGCCGTCGTGCTGGACTACGGCCTGGCATGCAGCGATCTGTTGCCCGACCTGATGCAGGAGGAATTCCGGCTGCCATTCGGCACCGCGCCCTATATGGCGCCGGAGCGGCTGCTCGGGGTGCGCGACGATCCGCGCAGCGACCTGTTTGCGCTCGGCGTGCTGCTGTATTTCTTCACCACGGGCGTTCGCCCGTTCGGCGAAACCGAGACCATGTACGGCATGCGCCGCCGGCTGTGGCGCGATCCGGCGCCGCCGCGCAAGCTGAAGCCGGACTATCCGTTGTGGCTGCAGGAGATCGTGCTGCGCTGCCTGGAGATCGAACCGGCGTGGCGACATCCGACCGCGGCGCAGCTGGTGTTCGACCTGACGCATCCGGCCGAGGTCAAGCTCACCGCACGCTCGGAAAAGCTGAAGCGCGACCCTTGGAGCACGGCGTTGCGCCGCCGCTTCAACCCCGACCTGAAGCAGCCGCGGCCGAAGGCGTCGCTCGCCGACGAATTGGCGTCGGCGCCGATCATCGCGGTGGCGATCGATCTTGCCGAAGGTTCCACCGCACTCAACGAGGAGCTTCGCGCGGTGGCCGAACGCACTCTGGCGACGCTGCCGTCGGCGCGGCTGGCCTGCCTCAACGTGCTGAAGCTCGGCCGCATCACCATCGACAAGACGCTGGACGAGCACGGCCACAACAAGCACGTCGATCGCCTGGTCGCGCTGCGCAACTGGGCGCAGCCGCTGAAGCTGGCGGACGACCGTCTCACCGCGCACGTGCTCGAAGCCATCGATCCGGCGGCCGCGATCCTCGACTTCGTGCACGCCAGCCACGTCAACCACATCCTGATCGGCGCACGGCGCAATTCAGCGCTGCGCAAGCTGCTCGGCAGCGTGTCGGCCAAGGTCGCGGCGGAAGCGCCGTGTACCGTCACGGTGGTGCGGCGGGCCGCCGCGGAGAAACCGACGCGGGCTACGGTCGAGAACGAGGAGGTGTCGTGAGGCTTTGAAGACCGCGCGGCGGCGCGGCGAAAACGGATCGTCAGCAGATCATCAAACGGTCATCGACCGATGCTACCCCCGGCGTCGACCACGCGGCATTCTGCACGGCGCGACGCTCGTCCCAAGTGTCGACGCTGCCCTCCAACACCACCGTATTGCCGTTCTGCACGGTGACGCGGATGGCCTTCGCCCCGATCTCCGCATGACGTTTCAGTGCCGACTCGATCTTGTCCCGGATGATGGACGTATCGACCTTCGGATTGTTGATGGCGATCAGATTGGTGACGCCCTGGACGCCGGACAGTTTGCGCACGTCGTCTTCGGCGGCGGTTCGCTCGTAATGCCAGTCGACATTGCCGCTGAGCGTGATCCATCCGTCGTTGACCTGGACCTCGATCGCATTGGCCGGGACCAAGACGTCCCAATCCAGAATGTCGGAGGCGCGTTGCGCGATCTGATCGTCGGCGGTGCGATCGAACGGATATCGCACCTCGATCGTCTCGGTGAGCGAGCGCACGCCCTTGACGCGGCGGGTTGCGGCGAGGGCTGCCAATTTTTCCGCGTAGCTGTTGACGTAGCCGCTGAGGGTGACCACGTTGTTGTCGACAACAATTCCAATATGTCCGCTGTTGAAGCTGGGGTCGAAATCAAACTCGTCAAGAATATTCTGACGCAGCTCGGAATCGGTCATGATTGGCCTCTGAGGTGGGCAGGTCTCAACCGGCCGCATCTTCTGCGCCCGCCGAACAAACACATTGATCCGAATCAAGAAGGCGTGGGGCAGAGAGTTGATCCAGATCAACCGTCGCAGCAGCGTGTACAGCTTCAGAATAGTTAAAAAGATGCGGCGCCGGATCGCATTTGTTCTGTTGTGGCAGCATCAAAGGTGAAGATTAGCGATCACGACAATACTCATTGCGCGCCGGCTCGGCATGGTTACGCTCACCGTCATCGTGTTCGGCCCATCACCTACCGCATGGCTCGACGAGCGAGCAACGCGATCAACGACTACCGGAATGCCGCGATCGTGAGCATCATCTCTCATCGGCCGCAGTTGCAAGCTTTACGCAACACCGCCGCGCCGGCTCCCCGGACCCCCGATGCCAAAGCTGTCAGCAGAGTTGGAGACCCGCATGCCTGATCCGTTGTCGCCAGACCTTTTGGAGAAGATGCACGCCTATTGGCGCGCCGCGAACTACCTCTCGGTCGGCCAGATCTATCTCCAGGACAATCCGCTGTTGGAGACGCCGCTGAGGCTGGAGCACATCAAGCCGCGGCTGCTCGGCCACTGGGGCACCACGCCGGGTCTCAACCTGCTCTATGTGCACCTCAATCGGCTGATCAAGCAGCACGATCTCAACATGATGTACATCATCGGTCCGGGCCATGGCGGCCCCGGGCTGGTGGCGAACTCCTATCTGGAAGGCTCCTACACCGAGCGCTATCCGGCGATCGAGCGCAGCCGCAACGGTATGCAGCGGCTGTTCCGGCAATTCTCCTGGCCGCACGGCATTCCAAGCCACGTCTCGCCGGAGACTCCCGGCTCGATCCATGAAGGCGGCGAACTCGGCTATTCGCTGGCGCATGCCTATGGCGCCGCGTTCGACAATCCCGATCTGATCGTCGCCTGCATCGTCGGCGACGGCGAGGCGGAGACCGGGGCGCTGGCCACCAGCTGGCATTCCAACAAGTTCCTCAACCCGGTGCGCGACGGCGCGGTGCTGCCGATCCTGCATCTCAACGGTTTCAAGATCGCCAACCCGACCGTGCTGGCCCGCATCGGCCGCGTCGAACTCACCGAATTGCTGCGCGGCTACGGCTACGAGCCGTATTTTGTCGAGGGCGACGATCCGGCCGTGGTGCACCAGCTGTTGGCCGGCACGTTGGATCGGATCCTGGCGCAGATCCGCCATATCCAGGAGGAAGCCCGCCAGCACGGCGCCACCGAGCGGCCGCGCTGGCCGATGATCGTGCTGCGCACCCCGAAGGGATGGACCGGGCCGAAATTCGTCGACAACCTGCCGGTCGAAGGCACCTGGCGCGCGCATCAGGTGCCGATCGCCGACTTCAAGGCGCCGGAGCACCTGAAGCTGCTCGAGGACTGGATGCGCAGCTACCAGCCGCAGGACTTGTTCGACGGCAACGGCAAGCTGCGCGACGACCTCGTCGCGCTGGCGCCGACCGGGCACCGGCGGATGAGCGCCAATCCGCACGCCAATGGCGGAGAACTGCTGCAGCCGTTGTCGCTGCCGGACTTCCATGATTACGCCGTGACGCTGTCCGGCCCGGGCTCGGTGCGCGCGGAATCCACCCGCGTGCTCGGCCACTATCTGCGCGACGTGATGAAGGCGAATCTCGACAGCCAGAATTTCCGGCTGTTCGGTCCCGACGAGACCGCGTCGAACCGGCTGGAAGCGGTGTTCGAGGTCTCCGGCAAAGAATGGATGGCGGAGGTCGAGGACGTCGACATCAACCTCAGCCAGGACGGCCGGGTGATGGAGGTGCTGAGCGAGCATCTGTGCCAGGGCTGGCTCGAAGGCTATCTGCTGACCGGCCGCCACGGCCTGTTCTCCTGCTACGAAGCCTTCATCCACATCATCGATTCGATGTTCAACCAGCACGCCAAATGGCTGAAGGTCTGCGCCACGATCCCGTGGCGCAAGCCGATCGGATCGCTGAACTATTTGTTGACCTCGCATGTCTGGCGCCAGGATCACAACGGCTTCTCGCATCAGGATCCCGGCTTCATCGACCACGTCGCCAACAAGAAATCCGACATCGCGCGGATCTATCTGCCGCCGGATGCCAACTGCCTGCTGTCGGTGGCCGATCACTGCCTGCGCAGCCGCAACTACGTCAACGTCATCGTCGCCGGCAAGCAGCCGGAATGGCAGTGGCTGGACATCGACGCCGCGGTGCGGCACTGCACCTCGGGCGCCGGGATCTGGCGCTTTGCCAGCAACGACGACGGCGATCCCGACGTGGTGATGGCCTGCGCCGGCGACGTGCCGACCGTCGAGGCGTTGGCGGCGGTGAAGCTGTTGCGGGAGTACGTGCCCGACATCCGCATCCGCGTGGTCAACGTCGTCGACCTGATGGTGCTGCAGCCGCGCAGCGAGCATCCGCACGGCCTCGACGACCGCGGCTTCGACGAATTGTTCACCACCGACAAGCCGGTGATCTTCGCGTTCCACGGCTATCCGTCGATGATCCACAAACTGACCTATCGCCGGCACAATCACCACAATATCCATGTCCGCGGCTACAAGGAGGAGGGCACCACCACCACGCCGTTCGACATGGTGGTGCTGAACGATCTCGACCGCTATCGGCTGGCGTTGGATGCGATCCTGCGCATCCCGCGGCTGAGCGGTCTGGCGGCGGCAGCGACCGCGCGCTACTGGGACAGCATCCAGCGCCACAAGCTCTATATCGGCGAACACGGCGACGACCTGCCGGAGATCGTCGACTGGCGCTGGACGGCGTGAGCGGATGCGCAGCGGGAGCATGACGCGATGACCGGCGCCATCCTGGTGGTCAATGCCGGCTCGTCGAGCCTGAAGTTCTCGCTGTATCCGGCCGGCGAACGTCCCACCAAGCAGGAGCTGTTGTGCAACGGCGAGGTCGCCAACATCGGCGAGGCGGCGCAGTTGCGCGCCACCGCTGCCGGCGGCGCGGTGCTGACCGAGCACCCGATCGCCGCCGCCACGCATGGGGATGCGCTGGGCAATATCCTGCGCTGGCTCGATCGCCATTTCACCGATTATCAGGTGACCGCCGCCGGGCATCGCATCGTGCACGGCGGCGCGCATTATGCGGCGCCGGTGCTGGTCGACGATGCGGTGCTGGCGACCATGCGCTCGCTGGTGCCGCTGGCGCCGCTGCACGAGCCGAACCACATCGCGGCGATCGAAGCCTTGGCGCGCTTGCATCCGGGGCTGCCGCAGGTCGCCTGCTTCGACACCGCGTTCCACCACGGCCAGTCGGAGGTCGCGACCAGCTACGCGCTGCCACGCGCGATCACCGCGGAGGGCGTGCGCCGCTACGGCTTCCACGGGCTGTCTTACGAATACATCGCCGGCGTGCTGCCGGATATGCTGGGCGAGGCCGCCGAGGGTCGCGTGGTGGTGGCCCATCTCGGCGGCGGCGTCAGCATGTGCGGGCTGCATCGCCGGCGCAGCGTCGCGACCACCATGGGCTTCACGCCGCTCGACGGCCTGCCGATGGCGACGCGCTGCGGCACCATCGATCCCTCGGTGGTGCTGTATCTGCTGGAAGAGAACGGCATGACGCCGGCCGCAGTGCGCGACCTGCTGTATCGGCACTCCGGGCTGCTCGGGGTGTCGGGGATCAGCGGCGACATGCGCACGTTGCTCGGCAGCGACGACCCGCATGCCGCCGCCGCGGTCGAGCTGTTCGTCTACCGCATCGGCCGCGAACTGGGATCGCTCGCCGCCGCGCTCGGCGGCCTCGACGCCATCGTATTCACCGCCGGGATCGGCGAGCATTCGCCCGAGATCCGCCGTCGCGTGCTGCAACAGGCGGCCTGGCTCGGCGTCGAGATCGACGAGGCCGCCGTCTCCGGGCCGCGGCTGACCTCGCCCGCCAGCCGGGTTTCGGCTTGGATCATCCCGACCGACGAGGACCTGATGGTGGCGCGGCACGCCTTTGCGCTGATCAGCGGCACCGGCGAGCCGTGACTAACTGCGCGCCGACGAGTTCCTCAAATTGTCGGGCGCCGCGTAAGCAGCCGTAAACGCATCGGGTAAAGCCTGGCCTTCGATTAACGAACCAGTCGACCGCGTTCGCTAAGTCGATCCCAACGATTTGCGATGACCGAGGACAAGGCATGAGCAGACGTCGACGCGCCGAGGTTGCGGACCGGGCCGCTCCGGCGGAGACCGTTCTCGGCCTGTTGGGCCTTCTCGTGGTCGACGACGACCCGACGCAGCGGATGCTGATCGCGGCCGCGGCGGAAAAGGCCGGCTACCAAGTGACCCAGGCCAACAGCTGCGCCGAGGGCATCGAGTTGCTGCGCGGCCGTCGCTTCGCCTGCGTGACCCTCGACCTGATGCTCGAGGACGGCGACGGCAACGAGGTGCTGCAGGCGATGGCCGATGCCGATTACCACGGGCCGGTGATCCTGATCAGCGGCATGAATGCCGAGCGGCGCAGTGCCGCGCGGCTGCTGGCGCGCTCGCTCGGCATGGAATTGCTGCACAGTTTCCCGAAGCCGATCGATCTGGCGGCGCTGCGGATCTCGCTGGCCAACCTGCGCAGCGCGCTCGCCGGACTGCCGATCGTGCACTCCTGGGGTGAAGTCCGCGGTCCGCGGTTCGATCCCGACAGCTGACGTCGAGCCGCGTCGCTGCGGTCGCCATCGCGGCGATGCCGGTAGCATTGCCAGCGTCAAACGTTCGTCGCAGCGGTTCCGCATGACGAAACGTTAAGTGTTTTCGCTGCAACGTTCGGGTTGTTGTTCGGTGCGCCGCCGATTGCGGATGCTGAGATGGCAGATCCCTCGTCTTGCCTTCGCCCGCATGCGCCACGACGTCCAACAGCTCCTCAGCGCAGCCTTTGCGGAAACAACGACATGTTCACTTTGCGACTCACTCACAAAATCAGTTCGATCGCCGCACTCGGAATTGCCGGGTTGCTGCTGCTCGGTGGACTCTATTTGTTGGGCGACGCCAAACAGGACGTGTTTCGCAAGGCCGACGACAGCGCACGCTCGCTCGAGGCGCTGCAGAACAAGGTGCTGGTGACGATCCTGCGGATGCGCCGCGCCGAAAAGGATTTCCTGCTTCGCAAGGATGAGAAGAACGTCCAGGAGCACCTGCAAATGAGCAAGGAAGTGTCCGCCGATCTCGACGATATGCGGCGGCAGGCGAGCGCGCTCGGGCAGAACGATCTTGTGCAGAACCTCAACGCGATGCAAGCCGGCACTGCGGATTACGACGCTCATTTTGCCGCGTTGACCGCCGCGCGCGTCAAGCTCGGCCTCAAGGAGGACAAGGGCCTGGAAGGCAGCTTGCGTGCCTCGGTGCACGCGATCGAGGGCGCGCTGAAGGCGTTCGACAGGCCGAGCCTGGCGGTCACCATGCTGATGATGCGGCGCCATGAGAAGGATTTCATGCTGCGCGGCGAAGCCAAATCCGGCGACGACATGAAGAAACGCGCGGCCGAGTTTTCCGCGCAACTCGCGCGATCCGATATTCCGGCGGAGGCGCAGGCCGACCTCGGCCGCAAGCTCGAAGCCTATCAGCGCGACTTCTTCGCCTGGGTCGCGACCGCGCAATTGGCCGCCAAGGAGCAGAGCGCGATTTCGGCCCGCTTCGCGGCGATCGAACCGATGATTGCGGCGGTCGAACAATCGGTCAAGCAGAGCAGCGAGGCCGCCCAGAGCGCGGAATTGACCGCGCGCGGGCAGACCAAGTCGCTGATGCAGATCAGCATCGCCGGGATCGTCGTGATCGTGGGCCTGATGGGCTTCCTGATCGGCCGCTCGGTGTCGCGGCCATTGTCGGCCATGACCAAAGCGATGCATGAGCTGGCCGATGGCAATTTCGCGATCGTGCTTCCCGGGCTCGGCCGCAAGGATGAGATCGGCGAGATCGCGCAGGCGGTCGAGACCTTCAAGGTCAAAGCCGAACGCAAGGCGCAGGAGGAATCCGAGGCCAAGGCCCGGCAGGATCGCCTGATGGCCGAGTTGCGCAAGAAGGACATGTACAAGCTCGCCGACGACTTCGAAGCCGCGGTCGGTGAGATCGTCCACACCGTCTCCTCGGCCTCGACCGAGCTCGAGGCGTCGGCGACGACGCTGACGACGACGGCGGACCGCTCGCGGGAATTGGCGACGCTGGTCGCCGCGGCGTCCGAGGAAGCCTCGACCAATGTGCAGTCGGTGGCGTCGGCGACCGAAGAGATGTCGTCGTCGGTCAACGAGATCAGCCGCCAGGTGCAGAATTCGTCGCGGATCGCCTCCGAGGCGGTGGATCAGGCCCGCAGCACCAACGATCGGGTCGGCGAGTTGTCGCAGGCGGCGAGCCGGATCGGCGACGTCGTCGAGTTGATCAACACCATCGCCGGTCAGACCAACCTGTTGGCGCTGAACGCCACCATCGAGGCGGCGCGCGCCGGTGAGGCGGGGCGCGGCTTCGCCGTTGTGGCGTCCGAGGTCAAGGCGCTGGCCGAGCAGACCGCCAAAGCCACCGGCGAGATCAGCCAGCAGATCAACGGGATTCAGAGCGCAACCCAGGGCTCGGTTGCGGCGATCCGGGAGATCGGCGTCACCATCGGCCAGATGTCGGAGATTTCGTCGACCATCGCTTCGGCGGTGGAAGAGCAGGGCGCCGCGACGCAGGAAATCTCCCGCAACGTGCAGCAGGCGGCACAAGGCACCATGCAGGTGTCGTCCAACATCAGCGACGTGCAGCTCGGCGCCAGCGAGACCGGCGCGGCTTCGGCGCAGGTGCTGTCGGCGGCGCAGTCGTTGTCGCGCGACAGCAGCCGGCTGAAGGACGAAGTCAGCAAGTTTCTGCGCACGGTCCGCGCCGCCTGATCGACGCGTCGCCGCGCGCGTTCGCATGCCACGTCCGGCGGGTTGGCCGCGCGCGCCGGGGGCTCGGAATTCTACCAGGCGCGAACTTAACAGTCCCTCAGCTTCGACCGATTAGCGTTTCGCTCACCTCGGCATCGGTCACTGGGGCGCAGGCACAACCGGGGGCCGGTGTCACCATTCCAGGCGCCGAGCGCGGCGACGAGGTCGGCGACATGGCGAAGACCATCGTGGTGATCCGGCAAAACGCCGAAGCCAAGGCCAGCGCCGAGGCGGAGGCGATCACCAAACAGGAGCACCTCGCGGCCGATCATCGCCGCCGCGACATGCACCAACTGGCCGACCGCTTCGAAGGCGCGATCGGCGAGATCATCGAGACGGTCTCCTCGGCCTCCACCGAGCTCGAATCCTCGGCCGCGACACTGACCACGACCGCGGTGCGCTCGCAGCAGCTCGCCATCGTGGTCGCCTCGGCCTCCGAGGAAGCCTCCACCAACGTGCAGTCGGTGGCCTCCGCCACCGAGGAGATGGGTTCGTCGGTCAACGAGATCAGCCGCCAGGTGCAGGACTCCGCCAGGATCGCCAACGAGGCGGTCGAGCAGGCGCGCAAGACCAACGATCGGGTCGGCGAGTTGGCGATGGCTGCGGCGCGGATCGGCGACGTCGTCGCGTTGATCAACGCGATCGCCGGGCAGACCAATCTGCTGGCGCTCAACGCGACGATCGAGGCTGCTCGCGCGGGCGAGGCCGGTCGCGGCTTCGCCGTGGTGGCGTCGGAAGTCAAGGCGCTCGCCGAGCAGACCGCGAAGGCCACCGGCGAAATCGGTCAGCAGATCTCCAGCATCCAGACCGCCACCGAGCAATCGGTCAGTGCGATCCGGGAAATCGGCGACACCATCGGCAAGATGTCGGAGATCGCCTCGACCATCGCGGCTGCGGTGGAAGAGCAGGGCGCTGCGACCCAGGAGATCTCCCGCAACGTGCAGCAGGCGGCGCAGGGCACCCAGCAGGTCTCCGCCAACATCAGCGACGTGCAGCGCGGCGCCAGCGAGACCGGCTCCGCCTCGTCGCAGGTGCTGTCCGCGGCGCAGTCGCTGTCGCGCGACAGCAGCCGGCTGAAGGACGAGGTCACGCTGTTTCTCACCACGGTGCGCGCGGCGTAACGCCGAACGCCACAGTGCGAGCGCGGCGGTCGTTAAGATTCTGCGCAACCATGAATCGAAAGTAGCATGAGCACGCGCGCGGCATTCGCGTCCTGCGTGTCATCGAGATATTTGCGCGCATTGTCACGCGCTGCGCGTTGTCGATCGTCCTCCGCCGGCCGGTATTTGTACCAACGTCAAAATTAACGGGCGGGTAGACTCGTCCAAGCTACTGCTAGCTGCTTGAGCGAGCATTGCGCGTGTAGACGAAATGTAAGGTTTGATCGGTAAAGATGGCGCCCGGTGGACGAAGATGCGAGCGACTTGCTTCGCAGCCACGCCCACGGGGCCCAAAACAGAAACGGGCAAGATGCGCGTGACGGCGGATATCGGCGATCTGTCTTCGTAAGGCGCGGCGCGAAGGGTTTGGAAAGGCGTATCGTGATGGACGACTTGTTGCGCGAGTTTTTGACGGAGACGAATGAGAGTCTGGACACGGTTGACAATCAGCTGGTCCGGTTCGAGCAGGACCCGAACAACGCCAAGATTTTGGACAACATCTTTCGTCTGGTTCACACCATCAAGGGGACCTGTGGGTTTCTAGGCTTGCCGCGATTGGAAGCGCTGGCGCACGCCGCCGAGACGCTGATGGGCAAATTCCGCGACGGCATGCCGGTGACCGGCGAAGCGGTGACGCTGATCCTGCTCACCATCGATCGCATCAAGGAGATTCTGGGCGGGCTGGAAGCCACCGAAGCCGAGCCAGAAGGCGTCGACGACGATCTGATCGGCGAGCTGGAAGTGTTGTCGCAGCGCCCGATGCCGGAGGCCGCGCCCGACGAGATCGCGCCCGAAGCGATCGCGGCTGCGCTGGCGCCCGAGGTGGAGCCCGAAATCGTCGCGACGCCCGCGGTCGCCGAGGGCACGCTGGTGCCGCAGATTCTGGAGCGCGCGCTGCGCCCCGGCGAAGTCTCGCTCGACGAATTGGAGCGGGCGTTTCGCGAGACCGAAGTCGCGGTCGAGCTGCCGCAGCCGGTGGAGGCCAAGCCCGGCCATCTGGTGGTCGAGATGAGCAGGCCGGACAGCAAGCTTGAGGCGAAGCCTTCGGCGAAGCCCGCCGCCCGTAAGAAGACCGTGGTGGAATTGGACACGCCGCCGCACGACGCCGACAAGATCGCCAACCAGTCGATCCGCGTCAATGTCGACACCCTCGAACATCTGATGACGATGGTGTCCGAGCTGGTGCTGACCCGCAATCAGCTCCTGGAGATCAGCCGCCGCCACGAGGACACCGAGTTCAAGGTGCCGTTGCAGCGGCTCTCCACCGTCACCGCCGAACTGCAGGACGGCGTGATGAAGACCAGGATGCAGCCGATCGGCAATGCCTGGCAGAAGCTGCCGCGGATCGTGCGCGATCTGTCGAGCGAACTCGGCAAGCAGATCGAACTGGAGATGCACGGCGCCGACACCGAGCTCGACCGCCAGGTGCTCGACCTGATCAAGGACCCGTTGACGCATATGGTGCGCAACTCCGCCGATCATGGCCTGGAGACTCCCGCCGAGCGCGCCGCCGCCGGCAAGCCCGAGCAGGGCACCATTCGTTTGTCGGCCTATCACGAGGGCGGCCACATCGTGCTGTCGATCGCCGATAACGGCCGCGGCCTCGACACCGCGCGGATCAAGGCCAAGGTGATCGCCAACGGGCTCGCCTCGGAAGCCGACGTCGAGAAGATGTCGGAGAGCCAGATCCACAAATACATCTTCGCGCCGGGGTTCTCCACCGCGGCCGCCGTCACCAGCGTCTCCGGCCGCGGCGTCGGCATGGACGTGGTGCGCACCAATATCGATCAGATCGGCGGCACCATCGACATCAAGTCGGTGGCCGGCGAGGGCTCCAGCGTCACCATCAAGATCCCGCTGACCTTGGCGATCGTCTCGGCGCTGATTGTCGAGTCCGCCGGCAACCGCTTCGCCATCCCGCAATTGGCGGTGGTCGAGCTGGTCCGCGCGCACGCCAATTCCGAACACAAGATCGAGCGCATCAAGGACACCCCGGTGCTGCGCTTGCGCAACAAGCTGTTGCCGCTGATGCATCTGCGGCATCTGTTGCAGATCGACGACGGCAAGGTCACCGAGCCGGAGAACGGCTTCATCGTGGTGACGCAGGTCGGCAACCAGACCTTCGGCATCGTCGTCGACGGCGTGTTCCACACCGAAGAAATCGTCGTCAAGCCGATGTCGACCAAGCTGCGGCACATCGGCATGTTCTCCGGCAACACCATCCTCGGCGACGGCGCGGTGATCATGATCGTCGACCCCAACGGCATCGCGCAGGCGCTCGGCACCTCGGTCGCAGCCCAGCACGACATCGCCGACGAGAACGCCGCCAACCGCGCCTCCTCGGCCGATCAGCTGACCTCGTTGTTGGTGTTCCGCGCCGGCTCCAAGCAGCCCAAGGCGGTGCCGCTGTCGCTGGTGACGCGTCTGGAAGAAATCGCCGCCGACAAGATCGAATACTCCAACGGCCGCCACATGGTGCAGTACCGCGATCAATTGATGCCGCTGGTCACCATGGAGGGCGTCACCGTGCAGACCTCCGGGGCGCAGCCGATCCTGGTGTTCGCCGACGACGACCGCGCGATGGGCCTGGTGGTCGACGAGATCGTCGACATCGTCGAGGAGCATCTGCAGATCGAGGTCGGCTCCAGCCACGAGGGCATTCTGGGCTCCGCGGTGATCAAGGGCGCCGCCACCGAAGTGATCGACGTCGGCCACTTCCTGCCGATGGCGTTCGCCGACTGGTTCAAGCGCAAGGAAATGCGGCCCTCCAGCTCCGCGCAGTCGATCCTGTTGGTCGACGACTCGGCGTTCTTCCGCAACATGCTGGGCCCGGTGTTGAAGGCCGCGGGCTACAAGGTGCGGCTCGCCACCAACGCGCAAGAGGGTTTGGGCGTGCTGCGCTCCGGCCAGGAGTTCGACGCCATCCTCACCGACATCGAGATGCCGGACATGAACGGCTTCGAATTCGCCGAGACCATCCG
>NZ_JACHIH010000010.1:63611-133094 GCF_014203125.1 Rhodopseudomonas rhenobacensis | reverse complement strand
TTCGCCCTCGCCAACAACATCCTGCAAGGCCATCGCCTCACCCACAGCGCCGCGGCGTAGCCGATCAGCCACCGACCGCACCCCACCAACCGCACTCCTCCAACCGCACTCCTGCGCAGCGATCGCGACACATCATATCGCCGAGAGCCGCCAATCGAATAGCTTCACAGGCTCTCAGGATGACGGCTGTGCCACATTGCGCGCCGTCGTCACCCTGAGGTGCGAGGACGAAGTCCGAGCCTCGAAGGGTGTCGGCGAAGGAAAGACGCGTCATCATCATGCTTCGATCGCCCGGCCCTTCAGCGCGAACAGGCCGCGCGGACGTTTCTGGATGAACAGGATGATCAGCACCAGGATCGCGATCTTGCCGAGCACCGCGCCGGCGACCGGCTCCAGGAACTTGTTGGCGATGCCGAGCGTGAAGGCGCCGACCAGCGTGCCCCACAGATTGCCGACGCCGCCGAACACCACCACCATGAAAGAGTCGATGATGTAGCTCTGGCCGAGATTGGGGCTGACATTGTCGATCTGCGACAGCGCCACGCCGGCGATCCCGGCGATGCCGGAGCCCAGCCCGAATGTAAGCGCATCGACCCGCGAGGTGGCGATGCCCATCGACGCCGCCATTCTCCGATTTTGCGTCACCGCGCGCATCTCGAGGCCGAGCGCGGTGTAGCGCAGCATCGCCAGAAGGATCGCGAACACCGCGAGCGTGAAGCACAGGATCCACAGCCGGTTGTAGGTGATCACGATCTGGCCGAGCTCGAACGCGCCCGACATCCAGGACGGATTGCCGACCTCGCGGTTGGTCGGACCGAACAGCGTGCGCACCGCCTGCTGCAGCACCAGCGACAGTCCCCAGGTCGCCAGCAAGGTCTCCAGCGGCCGGCCGTAGAGGAAACGGATGATGCTGCGCTCGATCACGACGCCGATCAGCCCCGCGACGAGGAACGCCAGCGGCACCGCGATCAGCAGCGAATAATCGAACAGCGCCGGATAGCTGGTGCGGATGGTCTCCTGCACCACGAAGGTGACGTAGGCGCCGATCATCACCATCTCGCCATGCGCCATGTTGATGACGCCCATCACGCCAAAGGTGATGGCAAGCCCGATCGCGGCCAAGAGCAGCACCGAGCCGAGCGACAGCCCGTACCAGGCGTTCTGCGCCATCGACCACAGCGCCAGCCGGCTCTCGATCGCCGCCGTGGCTGCCGCCGCGGCGCGGGTCACCGCGACCGACTGCTCGCCGGCAAGCCCGGTCAATAGCGCAAGCGCTTCCTGGTCGCCGCGTGCCTTGATGGTGGCGATGGCTTCGAGCTTCTCCGGATCGGTGGCGTCCTGCTTGAATAAGAGAATCGCGGCGCGCGCCTCGCTGAACGCCTTCTTGGCGGCGCTGGTGGTCTCCTTGGCGAGCGCGCTGTCGACCATCGGCAGCATCGCCTCGTCGTGGGTCTTGAACACCGATTGCGCCGCCTGGATGCGCTTCGCCAAATCCGGCGATTGCAGCGTCAGACCACCGAGTGCGGCCTCTACGGTGCGGCGCAGCCGGTTGTTGAGCCGCACCGCGCTGGCGCCATCGGGAAGGCTTTGCACCGCCTCGCCGGTCGCGGCGTCGGCGATCTTGCCGTCCGGCTGGGTGACGAAGACTTTCTTGGATTCGGGATCGGCCATCAGCCGGCCGGCCTGCAGCGCGCTGATGATGGCGTAGGCCTGCGGATTTCCCGAGGTGGCGACGACGCCGACCGCCTCCTCGGTATCGGAAAACGAATCATTGGCGAATTGCGCGACGGCGTCCTCGAACGGACCGGCCAGAGCGGGGATGGCGGACGCTGCGATCAATAGGACTGCAAAGGCAAAGGCGCGAATACGATCAAGCAGACAACGATCAAGGAATTGGCTGAGCACTGGCGGACCCCGGCGGATGGAAGCGAAGGCGGTGGTGACGCCGCCTTCGCTGGTTTGGATCAGGTCATACAGGCCTGGATGTAAGTTCGGAGCATCGCAACCTCCGCCCCCTCGCCCCGCTTGCGGGGAGAGGGTGGCGCGACAAACGAAGTTTGTCGCGTCGGGTGAGGGGGCGCCTCGTGTTGCCGATGCGCCCCCTCACCCGATCCGGCTTCGCTAACGCTCCGCCGGATCGACCTCGCCCCGCGCGTGGGGAGAGGTGCGCTCGCGGATCCGATCAGGACCCCTGGCCACCGCACTTGTTGGTCTTGGTGTTGTAGTTGCCGCACTTCTTGCCGACCCAGTCGCCGATCAGGTCCTTGGAGCCTTCGAGCTCCTTCGACCAGGCGTCGCCGGCCACCAGGCCGGGGGTCTTCCACACCACGTCGAACTGGCCGTCGGCCTTGATCTCGCCGATGAACACCGGCTTGGTGATGTGGTGGTTCGGCAGCATCTTCGAGGTGCCGCCGGTGAGGTTCTTGGCCTCGGTGCCGGGCAGCGCGTCGATCACCTTGTCGGCGTCGACCGACTTGGCCTTCTCCACCGCCTTGACCCACATGTCGAAGCCGATGACGTGGGCTTCCATCGGGTCGTTGGTCACGCGCTTCGGGTTCTTGGTATAGGCCTGCCAGGCCTTGATGAACTTCTCGTTCTCCGGGGTCTTGATCGACTGGAAGTAGTTCCAGGCGGCGAGATGGCCGACCAAGGGCTTGGTGTCGATGCCGGCGAGTTCTTCTTCGCCGACCGAGAACGCCACCACCGGAATGTCGGTGGCCTTGACGCCCTGATTGCCGAGCTCCTTGTAGAACGGCACGTTGGCGTCGCCGTTGATGGTGGACACCACCGCGGTCTTCTTGCCGGCCGAGCCGAACTTCTTGATGTCGGCGACGATGGTCTGCCAATCGCTGTGACCGAACGGCGTGTAGTTGATCATGATGTCTTCCTGCTTGACGCCCTTCGACTTCAAGTAGGCTTCCAGAATCTTGTTGGTGGTGCGCGGATAGACGTAGTCGGTGCCGGCCAGCACCCAGCGCTTCACCTTCTCGTCCTTCATCAGGTAGTCGACCGCCGGGATCGCCTGCTGGTTCGGCGCCGCCCCGGTGTAGAACACGTTGCGCTCGGATTCCTCGCCTTCATACTGCACCGGGTAGAACAGGATCGAATTCAGCTCCTTGAACACTGGCAGCACCGACTTGCGCGACACCGAGGTCCAGCAGCCGAACACCACGGCGACCTTGTCCTTGGTGATCAACTCGCGGGCTTTTTCGGCGAACAGCGGCCAGTTCGAGGCGGGATCGACCACCACGGCCTCGAGCTTCTTGCCGAGCACGCCGCCCTTTTTGTTCTGCTCGTCGATCAGGAAGAGAATGGTGTCCTTCAAAGTGGTTTCGCTGATCGCCATGGTGCCCGACAGCGAGTGCAGAACACCGACCTTGATGGTGTCTTCGGCTTTCGCGGGGCTGAATGAGGCCAGGCCCAGAATCAGACCGGCGGTCGCTGCCAGCCAGCCACGCCGGCTGATCGGCGTCGCTTTCTTCGGTTCAATAAGCATGAGGTATCGTCTCCCTGACGCAGAGATCTACAGTGATGCGTGGCCCCACGGCCGTCTGCGTTGACGGAATCGCAAGATCCATGCCATGGCGGGGTAAAGCGATAAGGGAATGGAGATGCGGGGAATTTCGAGATTCGCGGTTGGTCAGGCGGCCGCGCCGGCATTGCTCCGCCGCGAACATTTGCCGCAATAATCAGCAATCGGCTCACTTCGCGTGCAAAAATTTCGACCAGGCTATTTTTTGATCGGCAATTTGGAAGAAAGTCAGCCTGCGGACGATTACAGCTTGAATCTGTCGCGCGGCTGTTCCATATGAGGGAGCGACCTTGAGACTCATCGGGTCAATGCGAGCCGCGTGTTCTGAGCCCGTCTTAAACGGTTTCTGGCTTGCCCCTTCAGCTAACAAAGCCGACGCCCCAAACACGCGGGTGTCACCAGACACCCCTCGTGCGCTCCTGGTTCAGCTTGCCGGGCGCCTACCTTTGTAATGGAAAGAACCAACCTTTTGACCTCCTTTCAGGAATTCGGCCTGGCCGAAGCCATTTCGCGTGCGCTTAAAGAAGAAAATTATCTGACCCCGACGCCGATTCAGGCGCAGACCATTCCCCTTGCACTGGCCGGCCGCGACGTCGTCGGCATCGCCCAGACCGGCACCGGCAAGACCGCGTCGTTCGCCCTGCCCATTCTGCACCGCCTGTTGGAAAACCGCATCAAGCCGCAGCCGAAGACCTGCCGCGTGCTGGTGCTGAGCCCGACCCGCGAACTCTCCGGCCAGATCCTCGAGAGCTTCAATGCCTATGGCCGCCATATCAAGCTGGCCTCGGCGCTGGCGATCGGCGGCGTGCCGATGGGTCGCCAGGTCCGCTCGATCATGCCGGGCCTCGACGTGCTGGTGGCGACGCCGGGCCGCCTGCTCGACCTCGTGCAGACCAACGCGCTGAAGCTCAACCAGGTCGAATTCCTGGTGCTCGACGAAGCCGACCGCATGCTCGACATGGGCTTCATCAACGACATCCGTAAGATCGTGGCGAAGCTGCCGATCAAGCGGCAGACGCTGTTCTTCTCGGCCACCATGCCGAAGGACATCGCCGACCTCGCCGACCAGATGCTGCGCGATCCGGCGCGGGTCGCGGTGACCCCGGTGGCCTCCACGGTGGAGCGCATCACCCAGCGCATCATCCAGGTCGATCACTCCGCCAAGCCGACCCTGCTGGCGCAGATCCTCAAGCAGGAGAACGTCAACCGGGCGCTGATCTTCACCCGCACCAAGCACGGCGCGGACAAGGTGGTGAAGGGCCTGGCGCGCGCCGGCATCACCGCCGACGCGATCCACGGCAACAAGTCGCAGAATCACCGCGAGCGCGTGCTGGCAGCGTTCCGCGCCGGCGAAATCCGCACCCTGGTCGCGACCGACATCGCCGCCCGCGGCATCGACGTCGACGGCATCACCCATGTGGTGAATTTCGATCTGCCGAACATCCCCGAGACCTACGTCCATCGCATCGGCCGCACCGCGCGCGCCGGCGCCGAAGGCATCGCGATCTCGCTGGTCGCCGGCGAAGAGATGGCGTTCCTGCGCGACATCGAAAAGCTGATCCGGATCACGCTGCCGAAGGAAGATCGCCGCACCCCCGGGCATCGCGATACCGTAGCAAAGGTGTCGCAGCATCGCGGCGCGCATGCCGCTCCGCACGTACACTCCCCGCGCAGCAACGACGTGGCCCCCTCCTCGAACGGCCCGCGTCGCCGTCGCCGGCCGACCGGTGGTACTATCGCCGCTGCGGTTTCTCGGCACGAGCCGACCCGGCACGAGACCACCGCCCGCCCGCAGCCGCAGCCGGCTGCCAAGGAAGGCATTCAGGGCGTCGCTTTCCTGCATCGCGAGAGCCGCCCCGGAACTCAACCCAACCGCAAACAAAGACCGCAGCGCTGATCAACGGCCGATCTGGAGACGACCATGGCTAAAGAAGAGCTGATCCAGTTCGAAGGACTGGTGACCGAAATCCTTCCCGACGCGCGCTACCGCGTGCAACTCGACGCCGGACACGAAATTGTCGCCTATACGGCCGGCAAGATGAAGAAGAACCGCATCAAGACGCTGGCGGGTGACCGTGTCACCATCGAGATGTCGCCCTACGATCTGGAAAAGGGCCGGCTGATCTTCCGCCACAAGGACGAACGTCCCGGCGGCGGCCCGCCCCGTGGCGCCCCGCCGCGCGGTCAGTTTCGCCGCAGGTAACGGCGCTGCGGCGGCCGTCAAACGCCGCCGCGGCATGAACTCAAACGTGCTTGGCACCCCGGACACAACTGGCTTTCCGATTAAAAAATCGTGCACGTCAGGATTGTTTTGGGGACCGCTTTCGCATAACATCGACTAATCGATTTTCGGCCGGACGACATTAGCTATCCACCGGTACAGCCGGTTTACGCTGACGACCCTTCCAAAATTCGATCTCACCAGCCCATCAAAAGTGGGTTTCGACTATATCTATATTGAGAAGGGACTACCCCCGTGAGCATGGGAACCGTGAAGTGGTTTAACGCGACCAAGGGCTTTGGATTCATTCAGCCGGACGATGGTGGCAACGACGTGTTCGTGCACATCAGCGCGGTTGAGCGGGCCGGCCTTGGCACCCTGCGTGAAGGCCAGAAGATCAGCTACGAAATCGTCGCCGATCGTCGCTCTGGCAAGTCTTCGGCCGATAACCTCCGCGCCGCCGGCTAATCTGCATCCCGTCAGCGAGCGCTGCGGGATGAGCTAACAAGTCGAAAAGGCCGCGCTACTAGCGCGGCCTTTTTTCGTTGCGCGGTGGTCAGAACATCAGGCCTGAGACGGCGTCAGGAGACTTGGCGACAGAGCCTCGCTCGAAAAAGCGATCAATGAAATCGGGCATTAGCCCCGTCATTGCGAGAAGCTGTTGCGACGAAGCAATCCAGGGCTGCACGCGATGCCCCTGGATTGCTTCGCTGCTCGGTCGGCGCTACGCGCCGCCCTCGGCTCGCAATGACAAAACCGCTGATTATGCTCGCTGCTTTTTGAGTCAGGCTCTGAGGAGACTTCGCGTCGGCAGACTTCGCGTCAGGAGACTTCGCGTCAGGAGACTTCGCGTCAGGAGACTTCGCGTCAGGAGACCTGGGTCGGACAGGCCGCGGTTGCCGACGCCGGGTTCAACAGCACGCAGCTCGATTGCCGGGGACGCGTGAAGGTCTCGTCGTGAAGCGGGATGCCGGCCTTGGCAATCCAAGCCACCGTCGGCGTGTAGAGATACTTGACCTCGCTGTAGATCAGGTACTGCCCGGCGATAACCTTACTGTTCGAGTCTTTTGCGATCAGATCACTCGGCACGTCGACGGTGGTGCCGGGCCTTCTGACCACGTCGCCCTTGCTCCATTGCGCGACGCCCCTGCCGGTCACCGGGTCGATATAGACCTCGGTGATCGTGGTCTGGAATTGGGTGGCGGAATGGGTGGCGGAATACGGCGTCATGATCGCGTCGGCGATACTGAGGAAATTGCTGACGTCGCTATCGACCACCGACTTGCTGCGCGAGGTCAGATCGGAGATGGTTTGCGCGACGATCGAAACCTTGCGACGCGCCGCGACGCCCGACGACACCTCGACCGTTCCGAAGAACATTACCAGCATCAACGGCACGATCATGGCGAATTCGATCGCCGCCACGCCGCCGCGATCGCGGCGGAATCGTCCGAGCGGTGACGAGAGCCAGCAGGGCAAATGAGACAGTGCGCGCATCTTCATCGGATTGGCCATCATTGCGGGCGAAGCGCGGCCGTCGCGGCCAACAGGTGCTTGCTGTTGGCGGTGCCCCGGCCGATGTTCGACATATCGAAGCCGAGCTTGGTCACGAACAGCGGCCATGGATAGAACGACCGCACCACGATGGTGTAGTTGCTGTTCGCGCTCGGCGGCAGCGTGTAGACGAAGCTGTCGACAAACGCTCCGGTCTTGCTGTCGATCGGATTCTTGATGTCGATGGTCGCGCCGGGCGCAAACGACTGCACGTCGACGCGCAGGTCGTCACAGTTGAGCAGCATCTTGACGCGGTCGCAGACCAGCTGCTTGAAATCCGAGGCCAGCGCCGGATTGGTCTGGGTCAGAAACGCGCGGGCGCTGTCCTGCGTCCCGGTCTCCAGCAATTGTCCGGCGAAGAAAACCAGCCCGACCTCGATGATCGCAAACAGCAGCCCGAAGAAGAACGGCGCCACCAGCGCGAATTCGACCGCGGTCGCGCCACGCCGATTGCGGCCGAAGCCGCGCAAGGCGTTCAGGGTAACGGCCTGCAAACACCTGAAGCCTGGCATCGATACAACCTCGCACTGACCCTTACTGTCGTTGCAATTTAGCGAGAACTGATTGTTGAAGTGTTGCCGGGGTTCGAAACAGACTGCCGGGTTCCGTTAACGCCATGCTAACCATGCCGGCGCCGCGGACGACGGCCGGCATCGGCCGCCGTGCCGGCTGGTCCAGCGTCAGAGCCGCGATCAGTTCGGCTTGGCGGCCGTCGACGCGCCACTGGCTTGCGTATTCAGGCTGCCCGCCTGGTCCATCGCCGACTTGAAATAGCCCTCGCCGTCGCCGAGCGTGACCCGGCGCTGGCAGGTCGGCGTACAGCTGTAGGATTCCCGATCGACGCCGCGATACACCGTCACCACCCGGTCGGTCGGGCCCTCGACCTGGATCACCCGGTCGAGCAGCACCTCGCCGGCGCGGTCCATCGCGATCACATTGGTCGCGCCGTAGCCCTTGCCGGTCACCACGATGATGCCGCCGGGCTGCAACGTCACGTCGGCGATCAGCGGGTTGCCGACCACGATGGTGGCGATGCGCGCCGGAAATTTCACCAGTTTCGCCTGGTCGACGTTCACCGCGATGACGCCGTTCGCGGTCTCGGCGGCGGCGGGCAGCGGGCCCAGCAGGGCCAAGCCGACCGTTGCGGCGAGCCACGCCGCGCGCAGCTCGAGGCGCTTCACACTCTTACACATACTCTACCCCGGGACGTCTAAAAGCCGGCCATAGCGATACGCAGCGGGGCCGGCGCCCGTCATGGCAAAGGTGACGTTAATTAGTGAACGAACTGCAAATGTCGGGCTGTGGCGGCTGCCGCGCCGGGCGCGATCGCCCCTTGCTGGTAGAATCCCGGGCGCGGCCGCAGCGTCGGCGTCGTCGGCAAAACCCTGAAATATCCGGCAAAATCCGGACCCCTTACAAGTTGTGGCAGCTTAAGCCGAAATTTACTGTGTCAAAGAACAGCGAATTGCAGCGGTGTTTCTGTAGTCGAATTAACTGCACCGCAATTTCCGGATCCTAGCTTCGCGCCATGGTCCCGGTGCTGAGAACGCCGGCAAGACCAGAGAAGTTCACAGCCACGTGGATACATGGAGTAGTCTCATGAAGAATATCGTTGCGCGTTTCCTGAAAGACGAATCGGGCGCCACCGCGATTGAATATGGTCTGATCGCCGCCGGCATCGCGCTTGCGATCATCACCGCGGTCAACACCGTCGGCACCAATCTGACCGGCAAGTTCACCTCGGTGGGCAGCGCCCTCAAGTAAGCCTTTTACGCAGCGTTGCAGCGAAGGCCTCGAACCTCCGAGGCCTTCGTTGTTTTGAAGACCAATAAGTCGGTGGCGGCGTGATCATGAGTAAGCTGAGTACAGGACGGATGGGGCCGACGACGGCCCGCATCGCCGCGGGAGCCCGCATCGACGAGGCCATTGCGCTGGTCTGCAGCGCGCTGGTGCTGGCGCTGCTGGCGCTGGCGATCCGGATCGCCCTGTCCTGGTGAGCCGTCACGCATTTCCCGATTGTTCATCTGTTCCGGCTAATTTGCCCGCGGTCCCCGTCCCCGACCGCCGAACGGCGTGGTGAACTGATGATCCTCGACCTGCTTCGTATCATGCTGTTTCCGGCGCTGATGGCCTTCGCGGCAGCCAGCGACCTGTTCACGATGACCATTTCCAACCGCGTCTCGCTATTGCTGATCGCCGGCTTCGTGGCGTTGGCGGGGCTGAGCGGCATGGGATGGCAGGAAATCCTGTCGCATGCCGCCGCGGGCGGCACGGTGCTGGCAATCGCCTTTACCTGTTTTGCGTTCGGCTGGGTGGGCGGCGGCGACGCCAAGGTCGCGTCGGCCGCGGCGCTGTGGTTCGGCTTCGACCATCTGCTCGAATATCTGCTCTACGCTTCGCTGTTCGGCGGCGCGCTGACGCTGCTGCTGCTGCAGTTTCGGCAATGGCCGCTGCCCTACGCGCTGTGCGGGCAGTCGTGGCTGCTGCGGCTGCACAACAAAGAGACCGGCGTTCCCTATGGCATCGCGCTCGCCATCGGCGCGTTGATGATCTATCCGGAAACCGAATGGATCCGCGCGGTCGATCTCTCCCACTTTGCGATCAACTGAAGCGCCCCCGCGTTATCCGCGGGCGCGATTTAGATACGCCTCATTAACCATGCTTTGACGAATAGCTGGTCAACTCCGGATTACAGCGACGCATGCGTCGCCGCGTAATGTGGAAAGTGAAGCGTATGAATACGGCACGCATTGTCGTCCTGACCATCGCTGTCGGCGCCGGCGGCGTGGCAGCCTATCTGGCCAGCGGCGCCGACCAGCAGCCCCCTCCGGCGGCGCCGGTCGCCGAGTTGCAGACCATCGAGGTGCTGGTCGCGAAATCCGACATCCCGCTGGGACAGGCGCTGACCCCCGGCGACGTGCAGTGGCAGACCTGGCCGGCCGCAACCGCCAGCGACATGTTCATCCGCCGCAATCAGCGCCCCGACGCCACCACCCAGATCGCCGGATCGATCGCGCGGTCGTCCTTCATCGCCGGCGAACCGATCCGCGACCTGAAACTGGTCAAGGCCAACGGCTCGGGCTTCATGGCGGCGATTCTGCCGGCCGGCATGCGCGCGGTTTCGACCGAGATTTCGCCGGAAACCGGCGCCGGCGGCTTCATCCTGCCGAACGACCGGGTCGACGTGATACTGTCCAAGCGCGACAAAAATCCCGACGCGCGCGCCTCCGCCGATGCGGTCAATTCCGAGATCATCCTCAGCAACATCCGGGTGCTGGCGATCGACCAGACCGTCGAAGAGAAGAACGGGCAGAAAGTCGTGGTCGGCAAGACCGCGACGCTCGAACTGAAGCCCGAGCAATCCGAGGGCCTGGCCCGCGCCCGGCAGAGCGGCACGCTGTCGCTGGCGCTGCGCAGTCTCGCCGATGCCAATGCCGCGGACATCAACCCGGACGATCGCAACGCCAAGCGCGACAGCGTCAACGTGGTGCGGTTCGGCGTCTCGACCCCGACCGCGACGCAGAAGTGACCAGAGGACCGGCTATGAGTTGCAGCAAACCCCATCGGCCGATGCGCAGTCCGCTGGCTCGCGCCTTGTGGCTGTCTGCGGCGACGGCCATGATCGTCAATCCGGTGCTCAGCGAGGCGGTGGCCGCCGACTATCGCCACGCCGCCGCGATGGGCGACGGCCAGATGAACGCCCGCTTTCTGGCGCTCGGCGTCGGCAAATCGATCGTGATCGACCTGCCCCGCGACATCAAGGATGTGCTGGTCGCCGATCCCAAGATCGCCAACGCGGTGGTGCGCTCGGCGCAGCGCGCCTACATCATCGGCGCCGCGATCGGCCAGACCAATATCGTGTTCTTCGATTCCACCGGCCAGCAGATCGCCGCCTACGACATCGCGGTGACCCGCGACCTCAACGGCATCCGCGCCGCGCTGAAGCAGACGCTGCCGGGCTCCGACATCCGCATCGAAGGCCTCGGCGACGGCGTCGTGCTGTCCGGCACCGTGAACAGCCAGATCGAAGCGCAGCAGGCCGGCGATATCGCGGCCCGCCTGGTCGGCAAGATCGACAACGTCGTCAACAGCATCACGGTGCGGGGCCGCGATCAGGTGACGCTGAAGGTCACGGTCGCCGAGGTGCAGCGCGACATCGTCAAGCAGATGGGCATCGATCTCAGCGGCTCGATGAGCTACGGCACCACCGTCGTCACCTTCAACAACTCCAACCCGTTCAACGCGTCGGGCAAAGACCTGGTGTCCGGCAACGCGATCTCGGCGGCGTTCGGTTCGGGGCCGTCGGTCAAGGCGACACTGAAGGCGATGGAATCCGCTGGCGTGGTCCGCACTTTGGCCGAGCCCAGCCTGACGGCGATCTCCGGTGAATCCGCCAATTTCCTCGCCGGCGGCGAATTCCCGGTCCCCGGCGCGCCGGACTGTTCCACGTCGCCCTGCAAACAGACCATCCAGTTCAAGAAGTTCGGCATCGCGCTCAACTTCACGCCGATCGTGCTCAGCGAAGGCCGGATCAGCATGAAGGTCTCGACCGAGGTCTCGGAGCTGTCGTCGCAGAACTCGATTACGATCGGCGACACCACGATTCCCGGCCTGAAGACCAACCGCGCCGACACCACGCTGGAGATCCCCTCGGGCGGATCGATCGCGATGGCCGGCTTGATGAAGCAGCAGACCAAGCAGGCGATCAGCGGCCTTCCGGGCGCATCGCAAATGCCGGTGCTGGGCTCGCTGTTCCGCAGCCGCGACTTCGTCAACAACAACACCGAATTGATGATCCTGGTGACGCCCTACATCGTTCGTGCGGTCGCGCAGAAGGACCTGTCGCGTCCGGACGACGGCTTCGCCGACGCCTCCGACCCGCAGGCCGACCTGCTCGGCAACATCAACCGGATCTACGGCGTTCCCGGTCGCACCGAGCCGACCAAGAACTATCGCGGCACTTATGGCTTCATCACCGACTGAGGCGGGACAAGGACCACAATGATGACGCGCGAACACCCCGCCAAACAGCTCCGCCGCCTGCGCTCGGGCGGCGCATTGCTCGGCCTCTGCCTGGCGCTCGGCGCCTGCACCCACACCGAGACCGTGGACCTCACCGCCAGCATTCCGGACGATTCTCGGCAACGCCATCCGATCGCGATCCAGGAGGCCGACCAGAGCATGGTGGTGTTCGTCGGCACCGGCCGCGGCGGCCTGACCGGGCCGCAGCGCGCCGACCTCGCCGCATTGGCGGACGACTGGCTGCGCGAAGGCACCGGCCAGGTGGTGATCGACGCGCCGATCCACACCCCGAACGCCCGCGCCGCGGCGCAATCGGTCCGCGAGATCCGCGCGCTGCTGGCCGCCAAAGGCTTGCCGCCGGGCAGCGTGACGGTGCGCGAGTTTCAGCCGCGTGATCCCCGGCAGTTCGCCGCCATCCGCGTCAACTATCCGCGGATCACCGCCAGCGTCGGCCCGTGCGGGTTGTGGCCGGACGATCTCGGGCCTTCGATCAAGAACAAGGCCTATTTCGAGAACAAGCCGTATTACAATTTCGGTTGCGCCAACCAGCGCAACCTCGCCGCGATGGTCGCCAACCCGTCCGACCTGGTGCAGCCGCGGGCGGAAACTCCCGCCTACACGGCGCGGCGGACCGTTCTCCTCGACAACTACCGCAAGACGATCCCCGTGGTCCCGACCGACACCAAGATCAGCGATACCGGCAAATGATCAGTTACGCACGCCAAACGCCCGAAGAGCCCACCACGCCGCCGTCGGCGCCGGAAGAGCATATCGCGCCGGCGCCGCGGGTGTCGGTGCAGGCATTCTGCGAAACCGTCGAGACCGCGGCGGCGGTGCAATCCGCCGGCGAGGATCGAAGGCTCGGCAAGGCGCATCTCAAGATTCAGATGGGCGGCATGGCGGCTGCCATCGAGGCCTATCGCTCGGCGCCGACGCCGAACGTCATCATTCTGGAAACCGACGCCCGCAGCGACATCCTGGCCGGGCTCGACCAGCTCGCCACGGTGTGCGACGCCGGCACCCGGGTGATCGTGATCGGCCGCGTCAACGACGTCACGCTGTATCGCGAGCTGGTGCGCCGCGGCGTCAGCGACTACGTGATCGCGCCGGTGGCGCCGATCAAGATCGTCGCCTCGATCTGCGGATTGTTCTCCGCCCCCGAAGCCCGCGCGGTCGGCCGCATCATCGCGGTGGTCGGCGCCAAGGGCGGCGTCGGCGCCTCGACCATCGCCCACAACGTCGCCTGGGCGATCGCCCGCGACCTCGCATTGGACTCGGTGGTCGCGGATCTCGACCTCGCCTTCGGCACCGCCGGCCTCGATTACAATCAGGACCCGCCGCAGGGCATCGCCGACGCGGTGTTCTCTCCCGACCGCGTCGATACCGCGTTCATCGACCGGCTGCTGTCGAAATGCACCGATCACCTCAGCCTGCTGGCGGCGCCCGCCACCCTGGAACGGGTCTACGACTTCGGCAGCGAGGCGTTCGACTCGATCTTCGACACGCTGCGCACCACGATGCCCTGCATCGTGCTCGACGTGCCGCACCAATGGTCGGGCTGGACCAAGCGGGCGCTGGTCTCGGCCGACGACATCCTGATCGTGGCTGCGCCTGACCTCGCCAATCTGCGCAACGCCAAGAACATGTACGACCTGTTGAAGGCGGCGCGGCCGAACGATCGGCCGCCGCATTACTGCCTGAACCAGGTCGGCGTGCCGAAACGCCCGGAGATCAACGCCAACGAATTCGCCAAGGCGATCGAAAGCCAGCCGGTGGTCAGCATTCCGTTCGACGCGCAGATCTTCGGCGCCGCCGCCAACAACGGCCAGATGATCGCGGAGATTTCCGCCAATCATCGCGCCACCGAAATGTTCTTGCAGATCGCCCAGCGGCTGACCGGCCGCGGCGAAACCAAAAAACCGCGCGGCTCGTTGCTCGCGCCGTTCCTCGAGAAATTGCGGGCCAAATAACGCCCGGGGTGGAGCATCGTCGTGTTTGGTAAGCGTAGCGGAGCAGATAACGACGGCCGCCTGCCGAAGCCCGCGCCAGCGGCGCCGGAGCCGGCGACCGGCGTTGCGTTGCGTGCGCCGATCGATGCGCCGCCCGCCGCGGTGGCGTCGCCGCCGCTCGCCCCGGCCCGGTCGACGCCGGCCGCGATCGCGATCGAGACCCGTAGGTCGGATAACTATTACCAGGTCAAGGCGACCATTTTCGGCGCGCTGATCGAGGCGATCGATCTCGCACAACTCGCCAAGCTCGACACCGAATCCGCGCGCGAGGAAATCCGCGACATCGTCAACGAGATCATCGCGATCAAGAACATCGTGATGTCGATCGCCGAGCAGGAGGAACTGCTCGACGACATCTGCAACGACGTGCTCGGCTACGGCCCGCTGGAGCCGCTGCTGTCGCGCGACGACATTTCCGACATCATGGTCAACGGCGCCGGCACGGTGTTCATCGAAGTCGCCGGCCGCATCCAGCGCACCGGCATCCGGTTTCGCGACAACCAGCAGCTCTTGAACATCTGCCAGCGCATCGTCAGCCAGGTCGGCCGCCGCGTCGACGAATCCTCGCCGATCTGCGACGCTCGGCTCGCCGACGGCAGCCGCGTCAACGCCATCGTGCCGCCGCTGGCGATCGACGGCCCTGCGCTCACCATCCGCAAGTTCAAGAAGGACAAGCTGACGCTCGATCAGCTCGTCAAGTTCGGCGCCATCACGCCGGAAGGCGCGACGATTTTGCAGATCATCGGCCGCTGCCGCGCCAACGTGCTGATCTCCGGCGGCACCGGCTCCGGCAAGACCACGCTGCTGAACTGCCTGACCAATTACATCGACGACGACGAGCGCATCATCACCTGCGAAGACGCCGCCGAATTGCAGCTGCAGCAGCCGCACGTGGTGCGGCTGGAAACCCGACCGCCGAACATCGAGGGCGAAGGCCAGGTGACGATGCGCGAGCTGGTGCGCAACTGCCTGCGTATGCGGCCCGAACGGATCATCGTCGGCGAAGTCCGCGGACCGGAGGCGTTCGACCTGCTGCAGGCGATGAACACCGGCCACGACGGCTCGATGGGCACGCTGCACGCCAACAATCCGCGCGAGGCGCTGTCGCGCTGCGAATCCATGATCACGATGGGCGGCTTCTCGCTGCCGTCGCGCACCATCCGCGAGATGATCTGCGCCTCGATCGACGTGGTGATCCAGGCAGCAAGGCTACGCGACGGCTCGCGCCGCATCACCCACATCACCGAGGTGATGGGGATGGAAGGCGACACCATCATCACCCAGGACATTTTCCTGTACGACATGGTCGGCGAGGACGCCAACGGCCACATCGTCGGCCGGCATCGTTCCACCGGCATCGGCCGGCCGCGGTTCTGGGATCGCGCGCGCTACTACGGCGAGGAAAAGCGGCTCGCCGCGGCGCTCGACGCCGCCGAAGCCGTCGTCGAAATCTAGCGGGGACATCGATGCAGATACAAACGCTCGCCGTCGCCTTCCTCGCCGCCACGGCGGTCGGCGGCCTCGCATGGGTCTTCATCTATCCCTCGTTGTCGGGACAGAAGGCGGCCGAACAGCGCCGCGCCTCGCTGGCGCGTCCGGAGCCCGTGGTGCGCATGGCCGACCGCTCGCAGCGGTCGCGCCGCGAACAGGTCGAAGGCTCGCTGAAGGAAGTCGAAGCCCGGCTGAAGAAGGAAAAGAAGGTCGCGTTGAGCACCCGGCTGACCCAGGCCGGCGTGAAATGGACGCCGAAGGGATTCATCATCGGCTCCGGCGTGCTCGGCGCCCTGATGTTCGCGATCACCTACCTGTTGGGCGGCGGGCTGATGGCCGCGGTCGGCCTCGGCTTCGCCGCCGGCTTCGGGCTGCCGCGCTGGGCGCTGAATTACCTGAAGAAGCGCCGCGAAAAGAACTTCCTCAAGGCGCTGCCCGACGCCGTCGACGTCATCGTGCGCGGCATCAAGGCCGGGCTGCCGCTGTTCGATTCGCTGAAAGTCGTCGCCGCCGACGCCCCCGAACCCTTGAAGAGCGAATTCCTCGCGATCCTGGAAACCCAGGCGATCGGCATGCCGCTCGGCGAAGCCTGCGCGCGGCTGTACGACCGGATGCCGCTGCCGGAAGCCAACTTCTTCGGCATCGTGGTGGCGATCCAGCAGAAGTCCGGCGGCAATCTCTCGGAAGCGCTCGGCAACCTCTCCAAGGTGCTGCGCGACCGCAAGCGGATGAAGGAGAAGATCCAGGCGATGTCGATGGAGGCCAAGGCCTCCGCCGGCATCATCGGCTCATTGCCGCCGATCGTGATGTTCCTGGTGTACCTGACGACGCCGGACTACATCTCGCTGTTGTGGACGCATCCGACCGGGCAGCTGCTGTTGGCCGGTTGCGTGCTGTGGATGGCGATCGGCATCTTCGTGATGAAGCAGATGATCAATTTCGACTTTTGACGGTGCAGCATGTTTGAACTCATCATCGAGAAATTCCACGATGTTCGTTTCATGACCATGCTGCTGGCTGCGATCGCCGCCAGCGCCACCGCCTATACGCTGATCATGCCGCTGTTCGCCGGCGAAAGCCTGTCCAAGCGCATGAAGGCCGTCGCCAGCGAACGCGAGCGGATCCGGCAGCGCGAGCGCGACCGCATGGCGAAAGCCGAACGGGTGTCGCTGCGTCAAGCGCCGAAACAGTTCGTCTCCAAGGTGGTGGAAGACTTCAACCTCGGCAAATGGGTGGCGCAGGAAACCGCCCGCGACAAGCTGGTGATGGCCGGCTATCGCGGCCAGGCGCCCTACGTCACCTTCCTGTTCTTCCGCATGGTGATGCCGCTCGCCTTTCTGATCGCGAGCGGGCTCTATGTGTTCGTGATCTCCCACATGCAACAGGCGACCCCGATCAAGATCGCGATCTGCATCGCCGCGTGCTACCTCGGCATGCAGGCGCCGATGCTGTTCCTGACCAACGCGATTTCCAAACGGCAGGTCTCGATCAAGCGGGCGTTTCCCGATGCGCTCGATCTGCTGCTGATCTGCGTGGAGTCCGGCATGTCGATCGAAACCGCGTTCCGCAAGGTCTCGATCGAGATCGGCTCGCAGTCGATCGCGCTGGCCGAAGAGTTCACGCTGACCACCGCGGAGCTGTCCTATCTGCAGGATCGCAAAGTCGCCTATGAGAATCTGGCCAAGCGCACCGGCCTCGAAGGCGTCAAATCGGTCTGCCTCGCCCTGCAGCAATCGGAGCGCTACGGCACCCCGCTCGGCCAGAGCCTGCGGGTGATGGCGCAGGAAAACCGCGACATGCGGATGAACGAGGCGGAGAAGAAAGCCGCCGCACTGCCGCCGAAGCTGACGGTGCCGATGATCCTGTTCTTCCTGCCGGTGCTGTTCGTCGTCATCCTGGGCCCGACCGCGATCAAGATCTCGGCGATGCAGTAGCAGCGGCTTGATCGGGCGACGCGATCGCTGCCGCCCGCACGTTGCTACGTCACGTGTCGTTTGCAGCTTCGCCGCCGCAGCCACGGGCGCCCGGCGGCGATGCCGCTTATTCTGATCGAATGAAGGAAGCGCTCAGCGTCTGCCGGAAAAAGCGATCAACGAAATCAGGCATTAAACCCGTCATTGCGAGGAGCCCTTGCGACGAAGCAATCCAGGGCTCCATGGGTGGCCCCTGGATTGCTTCGTTGTTCGGCCGGCGCTGCGCGCCGGCCTCGGCTCGCAACGACGAAACCACGGATTTGCTTGCTGCCTTTTGACTCGGACGCTCAGGAGCGGCCGCGGGGATCGTCGGCTTGCGCACC
Source organism: Rhodopseudomonas rhenobacensis (assembly GCF_014203125.1). GTDB lineage: Bacteria > Pseudomonadota > Alphaproteobacteria > Rhizobiales > Xanthobacteraceae > Rhodopseudomonas_A > Rhodopseudomonas_A rhenobacensis. The sequence goes on along the minus strand of NZ_JACHIH010000010.1, from coordinate 114,969 downwards.
GAGCCGCGGCGCTTCCTTGCGGCTGAGCATCTGCCGCAGATAGGCGGCGTTGGCGGCGGCTTCGTCGGCCGGCAGGTCGGCGCGCACGATGGATTCGGCTTCGGCGAAGCGGCCCTGCAGCCCGACCACCAGCGCCAGATTCTGCCGCACCCGCGGATCGGTGCTGGCGCCCGCGCCATAGGCGCGACGCAGCGTCAGTTCGGCATTCGCCAGCTCTTTGGTGAGCACGTAGGACAGCCCGAGATTCGACAGCACCGAAGGGTCTTCCGGCTTGATCTTCAGCGCGCTGGCGTAGTAGCGCCGCGCCTCCTCATGACGTCCCATCTGATCGAGCGTGGTGCCCTGCACCGACAGAATCCGCCAATCCGGATTCTCCGGCGAATGCGCGCTGCCGAGCACGTCGAAGGCGCGCTGGAAGCTGCCGGCATCGGCCAAGGCGCGACCATAGCCGGCGAGCAAGGTCTTGTTTCCCGGACTGGCAATGGTGGCCTGTTCGAACACCGCGACCGCCTGCGCGCGCTGGCCGGTGGCCCGCAGCGCCTGGCCGTAGCGCAACGCGGCCTCGGCGTCTTTCGGATTGGAACGGTAACGCTCGCCATAGACCTCGACCGCCGACCGCGGATCGGCCGCCAAGGCGTCGGATTTGCTGGGGCCGAGCGAGCCGGTGATGTCCGAGCCGGTGGTCTGGCAGCCGCCGAGCGACGCCGCCAGCAGCGCCGCGCCGGCGGCGGATGCAACAGTGCGGGCGAGACTGGACGGCTGACGCATGACAGCTTACTCACGGTGGGCGCGGACGATGGCTGACCCCGAGCAATAGTCTGTTAACCCTAACGGCGGGTTAATCGGCGACGCCTCCGCCCGCGCGCGCTCGCCCGCTTGCATATGAGGCTCCGATGCATCCCGTGTTTGAAACCGCCCCGGGGCTGTCGGCCACGCCGATCAGCTTCGTCAGCAAGGCCAATTGGGACACCGCCTGCGCGGCGCTGCCGGACCACGCCCGGCAGTTTGCGATGGCCAACAATTACGCGGCCAAGCCCGGCGACTATCTGGCGCTGCCCGCGCCCGAGGGCGGCGTCGCGCAGATCCTGTTCGCGCTGGACGATCCGACCGGCAAATCGCTCGATCCGTTTCGCGTCGGCCAATTGCCGAAGCTGCTGCCGCCTGGAACCTACCGCTTCGCCAACGCGCCGCATGATCTGCGTCTGGCCACCCTGGCCTTCGCGCTCGGCAGCTACAAATTCAGCCGCTATCGCAAGGCCGAGGCCTTGGCGGTCAAGCTGGTCCCGCCGGAGGGGATCGATTTCGACGAGCTGTCGCGGATCATCGAGGCGGTGACGCTGGCGCGCGATCTGATCAACACCCCGGCCAACGACATGGGACCGGAGCAGCTCGCCACAGCTGCGCGCGAACTCGCCGAGCGGTTCGGCGCCAGTTTCAGCTGCACCATCGGCGAGGCGTTGCTGGCGCAGAACTATCCGCTGATCCACGCGGTCGGCAAGGCCTCCGACCGCGCGCCGCGGCTGATCGATTTTTCCTGGGGCGATCCGAAGCATCCGAAGGTGACGCTGGTCGGCAAGGGCGTGTGTTTCGATTCCGGCGGCCTCGATTTGAAGCCGTCGAGCGGCATGCTGATCATGAAAAAGGACATGGGCGGCGCCGCCAATGTGCTGGCGCTGGCGCTGATGATCATGGACGCCAAGCTCAAGGTGCGGCTGCGGGTGCTGATCCCGGCGGTGGAGAACGCGGTGGCCGGCAACGCGATGCGGCCGCTCGACGTGTATCCGTCGCGCAAGGGGCCCACGGTGGAGATCGGCAACACCGACGCCGAGGGCCGGCTGGTGCTGGCCGACGCGCTGGCGCTCGCCGACGAAGAGGCGCCGGAGCTGTTGATCGATCTCGGCACGCTGACAGGTGCTGCGCGCGTCGCGCTCGGCCCCGATCTGCCGCCGTTCTACACCAACGACGAGGCGCTGGCGCTCGACGTTGCGCGCTGCGCCAAGACCGAGAACGATCCGTTGTGGCGGCTGCCGCTGTGGCCGCCTTATGACGCCTGGCTCGACTCCAAGGTCGCCGCGCTGAACAACGCGCCATCCGGCGGCTTCGCCGGGTCGATCACCTGCGCGCTGTTCCTGCAGCGCTTCGTGGAAACCGCTGCGAGCTGGCTGCATGTCGACATCTACGGCTGGACGCCGACGGCCAAGCCTGGACGTCCCGAAGGCGGCGAATGCCAGGCCGCGCGCGCGATCTACAAATTGCTGAGCCAGCGCTATGGCTGACCTGACGCGCGATCCGCGGCTGACGCCGGCGCGGCCCGACCTCGCCGCGAAGCATCTCGAGGGCAAGGTCGAGGCCTTGCGCTTCGTGACCGGCGAAGAGTTCGAAGTGTTCGACGGTGTCGCGCCCGTCCGCCGCGATCCGTTCGGTGGCGCGATGCTCGACACTCAGGCGCTGAAGGGCGAGCGGGTGACGATCTACGAGCGCAGCGCGGAAGGCTGGGACTGGGGCCAGCTGCACAGCGATGGCTATGTCGGCTGGCTGCCTGATTTGGCGCTGTATCCGCCGGGACCGCCCGCAACTCACAAGGTGACGGCGCTACGCAGCTTCGCCTTCCCCGGCCCCTCGATCAAATTGCCGCCGGTCGACACGCTGCCGCTCGGCGCGCGGCTTGCGGTGGCGCGGCTGGATGGCGGCTTTGCCATCACGCACGACGGCCAATACGTGCCGGCCCAGCATGTGAGCGCGATCGACGCCTTCGAGAGCGATTTCGTCGCGGTGGCGGAGCGCTTTCTCGGCACGCCCTATCTGTGGGGCGGCAAGAGCAGCCTCGGCATCGATTGCTCCGGGCTGGTGCAGGTTGCGCTGAATGCGTGCGGCCTCGCCTGCCCGCGCGACAGCGACATGCAGCAGGCCCAGCTTGGACGCGCGCTGTCAGTTGCGGAAATGCAGAGCCCGCAGCGCGGCGACCTGATGTTCTGGAAAGGCCACGTCGCCATCGTGCGCGACGCCGACAGCATCGTTCATGCCAACGCTCACGCCATGGCCACCGCGATCGAAGGCATCGGCGCGGCGATCGCGCGGATCGCTGCCGCGGGCAGCGACCTCGCCGCGATCAGGCGGCTGGATTCCTTGCATAGTCCTGCAAGCGATCACGGTGCAGCGCCAGCCACTGCAGCGCGCTGACCAACAGCGCGTTGGCCACGAGGCCACTCTCGAGCGCGGCGATCGCCGCGTCGATCGACACCGCGAAGGGGCGGATCTCCTCGGTCTCCTCGGCAAGCCCGCAGCGCTCCGGCAGATTCGAGGCATCGATCAGCCCGAGAAAGAACGTCACGGATTCGTCGGTGATACCCGGCGTCGGCAGCACGCTGTAGAGTTCGACAAGGCGCGACGGCGCTGCGCCGATTTCCTCGACGCATTCGCGCGAAGCCGCCTCAGCCGGGGTCTCACCCTCATCGACGCGGCCGGCGACGATCTCCACCATCTCGCCGCGGCCGGTGACGAAATGCGCCGTCAGCCGAAACTGGCGGATCAGCACCACCTCGCCGCGCGCCAGATCCACCGGCAGCACCGCAGCAACCTTGTTGGCGCGCAACAGGTCGCGGCGCTGTTGCAGCGGCGGTTCGCCATCGCGGTGCAGCACAACGTCGAAGCGTTGATAGGCCATGAAGCCGCGGCCGATCAGCGACGGTTCGGAGACCGTCACTTCGGCCGCCTGATCCGCAATGACGGACATTGTCGTTTGATGATCATCCATTTCAAAAACTCATTGTGCCGCGGCGCCGCCGGGCTCGGTCTCGATGCGGAACGCGGCGGCGAACAGCGCGCGGGTGTAGTCGGTCTTCGGCTGCGCGAACAGTTCCGACGCCTCGCCCTCTTCGACCACCTTGCCGTGACGCATCACGATCAGATGGCTGGCCAGCGAAGCGACGACGCGCAGATCGTGCGAGATGAACAGGTAGGTCAGATCACGCTTGCGCTGCAGGTCGCGCAACAGATCGACCATCTGCGCCTGGAACAGCATGTCGAGCGCGCTGGTCGGCTCGTCCAGCACCACGAAGCTCGGCTCCAGCACCGCCGCGCGGGCGATGCTGATACGCTGGCGCTGGCCGCCGGAGAATTCATGCGGATAGCGAAACCGCGTCGCCGGATCGAGCCCGACATCCTGCAGCGCCTTGACCACGCGGGCGTCGCGCTGCTCCTGCGACAATGACGGCTGATGTACGCTGAGGCCCTCGGCGACGATATCGCCGACCGACATCCGCGGGCTGAGCGCGCCGAACGGATCCTGAAACACGATCTGCATGTCGCGGCGGAACGGCCGCATCGCCTTGAACTTCAGGCCCTGGATGTTCTTGCTGAGAAACACGATCGGCCCGTCCGACGAGATCAGCCGCAACAGCGCCAACCCAAGGGTGGTCTTGCCGGAGCCGGACTCGCCGACCACGCCCAGCGTCTCGCCACGGCGCACGCTGAGGCTGACGCCATCGACCGCCTTGATGTGGCCGACGGTCTTGCGCATCAGGCCGCGCTTGATCGGAAACCAGACCTTGAGATCGTCGGTCGACATCACCACCGGCGCGTCGGGCCGCGGCGGCGCCGGATCGGGCTTCGGCTCGGCGGCGAGCAGCGCGCGTGTGTAAGGGTGCTGCGGCGCGGTGAACACCTGCTCGACCGGCCCCTGCTCGACGATCTTGCCGTTGTGCATCACGCAGACCACGTCGGCGATGCGGCGCACGATGCCGAGATCGTGGGTGATGAACAAAAGACTCATGCCGAGCCGCGCGCGGATCTCCGCGAGCAGCGCCAGGATCTGCGCCTGCACGGTGACGTCGAGCGCGGTGGTGGGCTCATCGGCGATCAGCAGATCCGGCTCGTTGGCGAGCGCCATCGCGATCATCACCCGCTGGCGCTGGCCGCCGGACAATTGATGCGGATAGCTGCCGAGCCGGGTCTCCGGCTCTGGGATGCCGACCTGGGTCAACAGCTGCAGGATCCGCGCCCGCGCCTTGTCGCCGCGCACCCCGCCATGCAGCTGCAAGATCTCGCCGATCTGCGACTCGATGGTGTGCAGCGGATTGAGCGAGGTCATCGGCTCCTGGAAGATGATCGAAATGTCGTTGCCGCGCACGCTGCGGATCTCGTGCTCCGACAGGTTGAGCAATTCGCGGCCCTTGAAGCGGATGCTGCCGGAGGGATGCGACGCGGTCGGATAGGGCAGCAGCCTCAGGATCGACAGCGCGCTGACCGACTTGCCGGAGCCGGATTCCCCGACCAGCGCCACGCATTCGCCGCGCTTGATCTCGAACGAGATGTGATCGACCGCGATCGATTGCCCGCTCGGCTGGTGAAACGCCACCGAGAGGTCGCGAACGTCGAGCAAGGGCTGGTTGAGGACGTCCATCAGGAGAACTCGGAGAGTTGGAGCCATTTCAGATCGCCGGCGATCGAGCGGCCGAGCCGATGATCTTCAGTCAGGAAGTAATCACATCCCGCCGCCATCGCAGTCGCGACGTGGATCGCATCCATCGGCTTGATCCCTAACTCAGCTTGAACATGACAGGATGCCAGAAGAATTTCACGGCTGACCGGCAAGGTGAGAATCGGACTGGACGGCGAAAAGAACAGCTCATACTTGGCCAGATGGTCAGGGCTGTTGAGCGATATCGGTTTCGGCATGACTTCCGCAATCGTCAACTCCGAGGTCACGACCCGCAGCACATCGGCATCGATCGCGCTCAGCATCTCGTACATCGTCTGCGTCGATCGGCTGCCTTGCTCGATCGCGTAGATAATAATGTTGGAATCGAGATAGATCGGCCGATCTCTGTAACGCTCCCACATCAGCTGTCTTCACGGAGCTCGCGGATATACTGAACCACTTCCTCGTCGCGGCCATGGATGTTCGGGACGGCCCCAGCCAGCGGCGCCAACAACACCCGCGGTTGCATCTGCTGCTTGAGCCTGAACTCGATTTCGACCGAACCATGCTTTGGCAGCCCCTCGCGTAAATCTGCGGGGAGCTTATCGACGGGATAGTCCGGCACGATCTTGTTCATCACTCCTCTCCTTCCCGGCAGCCTACCACAGCCTCACCTGAACGTCTTGCGCGGGTCGAAGGCGTCGCGGACGCCCTCGCCGATGAAGATCAACAGCGACAGCATGATCGCCACCGCGAAGAATCCGGTGAAGCCGAGCCACGGCGCCTGGGGATTGGCCTTGCCCTGCGACAGCAACTCGCCGAGCGACGGCGAACCGGGTGGCAGCCCGAAGCCGAGGAAATCCAGCGCGGTCAGCGTCATCACCGACGACGACACGATGAACGGCAGGAACGTCATGGTGGCGACCATGGCGTTCGGCAACAGATGCCGGATCATGATCTTGGCGTTGGAGACGCCGAGCGCGCGCGCCGCCATGATGTATTCGAAATTGCGCCCGCGCAGAAATTCGGCGCGCACCAGCCCGACCAGCGACACCCAGGAGAACAACAGCAGAATGCCGAGCAGCACGAAGAAGCCCGGCACCAGCACCGACGACAGGATCAGCAACAGATACAGCGACGGGATCGCGCTCCACACCTCGATGAAGCGCTGGAACATCAGGTCGACCCAGCCGCCGAAATAGCCCTGGATGCCGCCGGCGGCGACGCCGATCACCGAGGAGATGATGGTGAGGCTGAGGCCGAATAGCACCGAGATGCGGAAGCCGTAGATCAGCCGCGCCACCACGTCGCGGCCCTGATCGTCGGTGCCGAGCCAGTTGTACTCGAGATCGCGGCAGCCATTGAGGCCCTTCTTCTGCACCACCGGCTTGCACTCGGCTTCGGTCAGCATCCAGGTCGGCTTCGACGGCGCAGGCGTCGGCAGGTCGAGATTGTGGGTGTCGTAGGAATAGCGGATCAAGGGCCAGATCGTGGTGCCGCCCTTTTCGGCGATCAGCTTCTGCAGGAACGGATCGCGATAATCCGCCGCGGTCTCGAAATCGCCGCCGAACGTCGTCTCCGAATAGCTGACGAAGGCCGGGAAATACAATTTGCCGTCGAACTTGATCAGGAACGGCCGATCGTTGGCGATCAATTCGGCGAACAGCGAGACGAAGAACAGCAACAGAAAGATCCAGAACGACCAGTAGCCGCGGCGGTTGGATTTGAAATTCTGCCAGCGCCGCCGGTTCAGCGGCGACGGCGCCAACAGCCGCCGCGCCGGCGGCACGGCCTCGCCGAGCGGCGCTGTGGTGGTCGATTCGATCGGCTGGCGCGCGATGATCGTCATCAGACCTCGCGCGCTTCGAAATCGATCCGCGGATCGATCCACATATACGCCAGGTCGGACAGCAGGTTCACCACGAGACCAACCAGCGAGAAGATGAACAGCGTGCCGAACACCACCGGATAGTCGCGGTTCAGCACGCTCTCGAAGCCGAGCAATCCCAGCCCGTCGAGCGAGAAGATGGTCTCGATCAACAGCGAGCCAGAGAAGAACGCGTGGATGAAGGCGCCGGGAAAGCCGGCGATCACGATCAGCATGGCGTTGCGGAAGATGTGGTTGTACAGCACCTGGCGTTCGCTGCAGCCCTTGGCGCGCGCGGTCATCACATATTGCTTGCGGATCTCATCCAGGAACGAATTCTTGGTCAACAGCGTCATGGTGGCGAAGGCGCCGAGCACCATCGAGATCAACGGCAGCGTGATGTGCCAGAAATAGTCGATGATCTTCCAGTACCAGGGGAAATCGCTCCAGCCGTCCGAGGTCAGCCCGCGCAGCGGAAAGATGCTCCAGAACGAGCCGCCGGCGAACAGGATGATCAAGAGGATGGCGAACAGGAATCCCGGAATCGCGAAGCCGATGATGATCACCGCCGAGGTCCAGGTGTCGAATTGCGAGCCGTCCTTCACCGCCTTGCGGATGCCGAGCGGAATCGAGATCAGATAGGTCAGAAGCATCATCCAGATCCCGAGCGACATCGACACCGGAAGCTTCTCCTTGATCAGCTGCAGCACGCTGACGTCGCGGAAGTAGCTCTTGCCGAAATCGAACCTTGCGAAATTCCACAGCATGATCGCAAATCGCTCCGGCGCCGGCTTGTCGAAGCCGAACTGCTTCTCCAGACTTTTCACGAAATCCGGGTCGAGCCCCTGGGCGCCGCGATACTTTGAATTCACCGCATCGCCCGAGGCGCCGACCTGGCTGCGGGCGCCGAAATCGCCACCGGAAGAGCCGGAGACGCGCGACGCCGCGCCGGTGTCGGCGCCGGACAATTGCGCGATCACCCGTTCCACCGGGCCGCCGGGCGCGAACTGCACCACCACGAACGACACGAACAGGATTCCCAAGAGCGTGGGAAACATCAGCAGCACGCGGCGGGCAATGTAAGCGGTCATGCTATTTCGCCTGTTCGGCAGCGGCGGACTTCGCCGTCGACCACCACAGATCCGGCGCGCCGACGCCGAGATATTTCGGCAGTTTCGCCGGGTGACCGAACACGTCCCAATAGGCCACCCGATGCGAGCCCGAGTACCATTGCGGCACCCAATAGCGGCCGGCGCGGACCACGCGGTCGAGCGCGCGCGCAGCGACCACCAGTTTGACCCTGGTGTCGGCGGCGATGATGTCTTCAACCAGCGCATCGACCACCGGATCGGCGATGCCGGCGAGATTGCTCGAGCCTTTGGTCGCGGCCGCCCGCGACGAGAAGAACGGCCGCAGCGAGTCGCCCGGCACCGTCGAGAAGCTGAAGCGCTCGATGATGAGGTCGAAATCGAAATCGTCGCGGCGGGCGCGGTGCTGCACGGCATCGACCAGCCGCAGCGACGCCTCGATACCCAGCGTGGCGAGATTCTTGATGTAGGGCATGTGATGCGGCTGAAAGGTCGGCTCGTCGAGCAGAAATTCGATCTTGAACGGCTCGCCCTGCGGCGTCATCCGCTTGCCGTCCTTCATCACGCAGCCGGCGGCCTGCAATAATTGCACCGCCTTCTTCAACAGCGCGCGGTCCTGCCCGGAGCCGTCGGAGACCGGCGGCACATAGGGCGCACCGAACACTTCGTCCGGCACCCGGCCGCGGAACGGCTCCAGCAGCGCCAGCTCTTCCGGCGACGGCGGTCCTTCCGCCATCAGGTCGGAGTTCTGAAACGGCGACACCGTGCGGAGATAGGCGCCGTACATCAGCGTCTTGTTGGTCCATTCGAAATCGAACGCGCAGCCCAGCGCCTCACGCACCCGAGGGTCCTTGAATTTGTCGCGGCGGGTGTTGAGAAACCAGCCCTGCGCGCCGGACGGCGTCTCGTCCGGCAGCGTCTCGCGCTTGACGCGGCCGTCGGTGACCGCCGGAAAATCATAACGCGTATTCCAGACCCGCGAGGTGAACTCCTCGCGGTACAGATAGCTGCGCCCGGTGAAGCCCTCGAAGGCGACGTCGCGGTCGCGATAGAAGTCGAAGCGCACCACGTCGAAATTGTTGGCTCCGCGGCTGACCGGCAGATCGGCGCCCCACCAGTCCTTCAGCCGCTCGAATTCGATGTAGCGGCCGACTTCGAACTTGCCGACCTTGTAGGGCCCAGAGCCGAGCGGCGCCTCCAGCGTCGACTCATCGAACGGATGCTTGGCGTAATAGGCCTGCGAAAAGATCGGCAGCCCCGCCACGAACAGCGGCACGTCGCGGCCGCGCCTGGCCGAAAATGTCACCTGCAACGTAGCGTCGTCGAGCGCTTCCGCCGAGATCACGTCGCGCATCTGCTGGGTGATCAGCGGGTGGCCCTTGGTCTTCAGCACGGTCAGCGAAAACGCCGCGTCGTGCGCGGTGAGCTTGCTGCCGTCGTGAAACCGCGCCTCCGGCCGCAGCGTGAAGCGATAGGCGAGGCCATCGGCGGAGACCTTTACCGATTTGGCGACCAGACCGTACATCGCGTCGGGCTCGTCGCCGGCCCGCACCATCAGCGGCGCAAAGGTCAGGCCCATGCCCTGCGCGCCATCGCCCTTGAAGATGAAGGCGTTGAGCGAGTTGAAGGTGAAGAACGACTGGTTGAAGGCCCGGTAGGACGGAATCGTCGAGAACATCCCGCCCTTCGGCGCGGCGACATTGACGTAGTCGAAGTGATGGAAATCCGCCGGATATTTCAGGTCGCCGAACGCCGAAATGCCGTGCGCCTCGCCCTCGCCGCCTTCGGCCGCATTGGCCGGCCGCAAATTGGCCGCCGCCACCGCGCCGAGACCGAGACCGAGCAGATGCCGGCGATTGAGGTCGCCCATGCGCCGCGAACCCTTCAAGACCGTTTGCCGATCTTGGCGGCCTTGTCGGCGTCGTACCACCACAGCGACGGCAGCCCGGCGCGGGCGTATTTCGGCAGCGGCTCGGCGTGGCTGAAGCGATCCCACCGCGCGTAGCGCGCATAGCCATAGGTGAACTGCGGCACCAGATAGAAATTCCACAACAGCACGCGATCGAGCGCCCTTGTGGCGGCGACCAGCGAGGCGCGGTCTTGGGCGAAGATCACTTTCTCGATCAGCGCGTCGACCGCAGGGTTCTTGATGCCGATGGTGTTGCGCGAGCCCGGCTGATCGGCGGCCTGCGAGCCCCAATAGTCGCGCTGCTCGTTGCCGGGCGATAGCGACTGGCCCCAAAGATCAGTGATCATGTCGAAATCGAAGGCGCGAATCCGATTCTCGTACTGCGCGTCGTCGACGGTTCGGATCGACACCGTGACGCCGATCCGTTCCAACGACGGCTTGTAGAACAGCGCGATCCGCTCCGAGGAGGGATCCCGCACCAGCATCTCCACCAGCACCGGCTTGCCGGCGGCATCGACCAGCCGGCGGTCGCGGATTTCGAAGCCCGCCTCTTTCAGCAGCCGCATCGCCTCGCGCAGATTGGCGCGCACCGCGTCGGAATTGCCGCCGACCGGATTGGCGTAGGGCGTGGTGAACAGCTCGGCCGGCAGCTTGTCGCGTAGCGGCTCCAGCAGCGCCAGTTCGGCGCCTTGCGGCAGCCCGCTGGAGGCGAGCTCGGTGCCTTCGAAATAGCTGTTGATCCGAGTGTACTGCCCGTAGAACAGCTGCTTGTTCATCTCCTCGAAGTCGAACGCGTAGTTGAAGGCGCGGCGCAGCCGGGCGTCCTGGAACATCTCGCGGCGCAGATTGAAGATGAAGCCCTGCATCCGCCCGGAATCGTTGATCGGGAATTCTTCCTTGACGACGCGCTTCTCGGTCACCGCCGGGAAATCATAGGCGGTGGCCCACTGCTTGGCGGAGTTCTCCACGATCCAGTCGGCCTGATCGGCCTTGAAGGCTTCCAGCGCCACCAGATTGTCGCGGAAGAATTCGTAGCGCAGTTCGTCGAGATTGTTCTGGCCGACCCGCGCCGGCACCGCGGCGCCCCAATAATCCTTGACCCGCTCCAGCGTCACCGAGCGGCCGGCGACGAAATCCTTGATGCGATAGGGACCGGAGCCGAGCGGCTTCTCCAGCGTGGTGGCGGAAATGTCGCGCGGCCGGCCCTGCTCGTCGCTGCCTTGCCACCAATGCTTCGGCAACACCACCAGTTCGCCGACGATGGTCGGCAATTCGCGGTTGCCCGGCATGTCGAAGCTGAATTTGATCTCGCGGTCGCCGGTCTTCTCGGCCTTGACCACGTGGCGATAATACGAGGCATAGCGCGGGCTGTATTTCTTCAGCGCTTCCAGCGAGAAGATCACGTCCTCAGGCGTCACCGGCTTGCCGTCGTGCCAGCGCGCGTCGGCGCGCAGCCGATACATCACCCAGGAGTGGTCGTCGGGATGCGCGGCGGCTTCCGCCAGCAACCCGTATTCGGCGCCGACCTCGTCCTGCGACTGTGTCATCAGGGTTTCGTAGATCAGCCCGACCGCGGGCGCGATCGAGCCCTTCACGCCGGCCACCGCCAGATTGAAATTGTCGAAGGTGCCGATCGAGATCTGCCGCGCCACGCCGCCCTTCGGCGCATTCGCATCGACGTAATCGAACCGCTTGAAGTCGGCCGGATATTTGACGTCGCCGAACAGCGACAGGCCATGGCGCCAAGCCGGCGCGGCCTGCGCGGACGCGCCGCCGCTGACAGAGAATGCGCCGAGGCCCAGCGCCGGTGCGGCCGCCGCCAAGGCGCCGCTTTGCAGAAGATGTCGTCGGGTGATGGGCAAATCAGGTTCCTCTGATGACGCCGCGGTGGCCAGCACCGCCTCAGGAGCCAACGCCTGAAATCTAGTCGGGGCAATGGCGGAGGGCAAATCCCGACCCGCGTGGTCGGCCGCCCGACGATGGAGCGCGTGCAACGACGCAACAATAAGGCAGGTTTTGCGGCCCGCGCGCGAAACATAGCACCGCAACCACAACAGCGTTGCGGCCAAACGTCCCGGGAGGCTGACGACCACGAAAAAAGCGGCCAGGAAACCCGGCCGCTGATTCGTCGCTGAGCTGGAGCTAGCGCGTCGGCTAGTTCGCCGCGGTAGGAATCGGAACCGGCGCGTCGGACAGGCTGCGCAGATATGCGATCACGTCGGCGCGCTCGCTGTCCTTGGGGATGCCGGCGAAGCCCATCGCGGTGCCGGGCACATAACCCTTCGGGCTGGCGAGAAACTGGTTCAATGCATCGAACGACCAGGTGCCGCCCTTGGCCTTCATCGCGGCGGAGAAGTTGAAGCCGTTGCGGCCTTCGCCGACATGATCGCCGACCACGCCGAACAGGTTCGGGCCAGTGCGGTTGGGCCCGCCTTTTTCGAAGGTGTGGCAGGCCGCGCATTTCTTGGCGGCGGCCATGCCACGTTCCACCGACGCAGTCTGCAACAGCTTCTCGATCGGCTCGGATGTCACTGCGGCTGCGGGGGCGCCCTTGGCGGCGGGAGGCGCCTCCTCCTTGACGGCAATATCGTACCCCTGCTTCTCGACCTTGCGCGGCGTGAAGATCGCCTGGGCGGCGAAATTGGACACCAGCAGAAGCAGGCAGGTGGCAAGCACCGCGCCCACCACTTTATTCAATTCAAAGGAGTCCATGTCGGCGAGGCTCCGTGCGTTTCCCGTTTTCATTTTGTCGGCAGCGGGACCGGCGTGGGCCGCGCTGTTCATTGGCAGTCGCAACTAAAGTTGTAAGGCGATCAGATAACGGTTTGCCCGCGCTGTGGCAACCCGTATAACCGCGCCAGTTCACGCTTCGGCTGCCGAATCCTGACCGTTTTCAACGCGTTCGGCGGCTTCAGGTTCACCTGCGGCACGGTCCAGATCCACAATCCCATGACCGAGACCAAAACGCTGGTGCTGATTCCTGCCCGCATGGCCGCGACGCGGCTGCCGGGCAAACCGCTGATGGACATCGCCGGGCTGCCGATGATCGTGCATGTGCTGCGCCGGGCGGAAGCCGCGGCGATCGGCGCGGTGGCTGTGGCCACCGACACCGCCGAGATCGCCGACGTGGTGACCGCGCATGGCGGCCAGGTGGTGATGACGCGGGCCGACCATCCCTCCGGTTCGGACCGCATCTTCGAGGCGCTGAGCACGCTGGACCCCGACGGCGCGATCGAAACCGTGGTCAACCTGCAGGGCGATTTTCCGACCATTCAGCCCGACAACATTCGCGCGGTGCTGGGGCCGCTCGCCGATCCCGCCGTCGACATCGCGACGCTGGCGGCCGAGATCCATACCGAGGAAGAGAGCCTCAACCCCAACGTGGTCAAGGTGATCGGCTCGCCGCTCGGCGACCGGCGGTTGCGCGCGCTGTACTTCACCCGCGCCACCGCGCCATGGGGCGATGGCCCGCGCTATCACCACATCGGACTCTACGCCTATCGGCGCGCGGCGCTGCAGCGCTTCGTCGCCCTGCCGCCCTCGCCGCTCGAGCAGCGCGAAAAGCTCGAACAGCTGCGCGCGCTGGAGGCCGGGATGCGGATCGACGTCGGCATCGTCGACGCGGTGCCGCGCGGCGTCGACACCGCGGCGGATCTGGAGACCGCGCGGCGCGTGCTGGGCTCCTGACTCAAAGTTTAGCCGCACTGGCAAAGATCTGAACGATTGGTACAAGGCGCAATGACAAAGACTTTGAAGATTGCCTTCCAGGGCGAACCCGGCGCCAACTCGCATCTGGCGATCGTCGAGGCCTTTCCGACCGCCGACCCGTTGCCCTGCGCCACCTTCGAGGATGCGTTGTCGGCGATCAGTTCCGGCGAGGCCGATCTCGGCATGATCCCGATCGAGAACTCCGTCGCCGGCCGCGTCGCCGACATTCACTATCTGCTGCCGCAGTCCAACCTGTTCATCGTCGGCGAATGGTTTCTGCCGATCCATCACCAGCTGATGGCGCCGCGCGGCGCCACGCTCGCCGGGATCAAGAGCGTGGAAAGCCACGTCCACGCGCTCGGGCAATGCCGCCGCATCATCCGCAAATTCTGCTTCAAGCCGATCGTCGCCGGCGACACCGCGGGCTCGGCGCGGATTGTCGCCGAGCGCGGCGATCTGAGCTGTGCGGCGATCGCCTCGCCGCTGGCGGCGCAGATCTACGGGCTGGATATTCTCGCCGAGAACGTCGAGGACGAAACCCACAACACCACGCGCTTCGTGATGCTGGCGCGCGAGCCGCGCTGGGCGCCGCCGGGCTCCGGCCCGCTGGTCACCAGTTTTGTGTTCCGGGTGCGCAACCTGCCGGCGGCGCTGTACAAGGCGATGGGCGGCTTCGCCACCAACGGCGTCAACATGACCAAGCTCGAGAGCTACATGGTCGACGGCAATTTCTTCGCCACGCAGTTCTACGCCGACGTCGACGGCCACCCCGAGGACCGCAACCTCGCCTTCGCGCTCGATGAGCTGAAATTCTTCTCGCGCGAATTCCGCATCGTCGGCGTCTATCCGGCGCACCCGTTCCGGGCGACCTTCAGCGAGACGCAGAGCTGACAGCGCGTGGCTTGGCGCCCCGGCTTACGCCGCGGCGCGCTTACCGAGACCAAACGCCTCCGCCAGCAGCCCATACGACCGCTTGCGCGCCTCGTGGTCGAAGGTCGCGGTGATCACCATCAGCTCGTCGGCGCGGCTCGCCTCGATCATCGGCTGCAGCGCGGCCATCACCGTCGCCGGAGCGCCGACGAACAGCTTCTCGCGGTCGCGCGCGATCAGCGCGCGGTCGCGCTCGCTGTAGGGATAGGCCAGCGCCTCCTCGATGCTGGGCAACGGCAGATACTGACCGCGATTACGCAGCAGCCGGTTGAGATCCATCGACGATGCCTGCCGCTCCGCCTCGGCGTCGGTTTCGGCGACCACAGCCGCCACCGCCAGAATGGCATGCGGCGCCCGCCGCCAGCGCGACGGCTGGAACGAGCGGCGATAGTCGGTCAGCGCCGCGACCGCATCGTAAGACGCGAAATGATGCGCGAAGGCGAAGCCCATGCCGACCTGCGCGGCCAGTTCCGAACTGTAGTCGCTCGAGCCAAGCAAAAAGATCGGCGGCAGCGGCGCATCGTCCGGCATCGCGACGACGTTGTTGTAAGGGTGGCCGGGCGGAAACTCGCGGGTCTCCCACAGCGTCAATTCCTGCAGCCGCTCCAGGAAATCATCACCCTCGCGGACGTCGAGCCGGCGCCGCAGCGCGTGCGCGGTGGCCTGGTCGGTGCCGGGGGCACGACCGAGGCCGAGATCGATGCGGCCGGGAAACAGCGCCTCCAGCATCTTGAAGCGCTCGGCGATCACCAAAGGCGCGTGGTTCGGCAGCATCACGCCGCCGGAGCCGACCCGGATCTTAGTGGTCACCGCGGCAATCTGCCCGATCATGATGTCGGGCGCCGGACTCGCCACCGACGACAGGCTGTGATGCTCGGCCAGCCAATAGCGCGAATAGCCGAGGCGGTCGGCGTGCTGGGCCAGGTCGATGCTGTTGCGCAGCGCCGCGGCGGGTTTGGTGCCGGTGGTGACCACCGACAAATCGAGAATGGAAAGAGGTGTCATGATGCCAAATTAATGCACGACGCTCCGACCGCAATGGCCCCGGCCGAGCAGAGCAGCCCCGCGGCAGCTTGCGGCCAGCTTGTTCGTCGTTCTTCTGGAAATGTGGGCCAAATGGCATGAACGCGACGCTATGTGGCCTTGCCCACCAGCGAGATTGACGAAGAAACAACTGGCACCGCGCTGCGTGAGACCTCTAAAGGCACTGTATTTGCAGAACAAAAAGACCGCCTTCGCGGGCCGAGCGCCTCCCATCTTTTCGCCCACCGGCGCCGTCAATCGACTTTTTGAAGGACCCGAATGAAGTCTGATGGGCAATTTCCCATTCGAAATCAGCCCATCGTGGGCTAGGCCGCGGCGACGCTTCGTCCTAAATTGGCAACCATTGCGCGACAGCAGCGGGCGCGGACGCTCGACGTGAGCATCCCGCTCGAACGCGGCATAACGGAGCCTGACGAGACATGACCGAGCTAATGCCCGCGACCCGCCCGGCGATTTCCTTCGAATTCTTTCCGCCGAAGACCGAGGAGATGGAGCGCACGCTGTGGGAGGCGATCAGCCGGCTGGCGCCGCTCGCCCCGAATTTCGTCTCGGTGACCTACGGCGCCGGCGGCTCGACCCGCGAGCGCACCCACGCCACCATCGCCCGCCTGCTCAATGAGACCAGCCTGACCCCGGCGGCGCATCTGACCTGCGTCGACGCGCCGAAGGCCGACGTCGACGACGTCGTGGCGCGCTATCACGAGGTCGGCGTCCGCCACATCGTGGCGTTGCGCGGCGACCCTTCGAGCGGACTCGGCAACAGCTACGCCGCGCATCCGCAGGGCTATCAGCACTCCTATGACCTCGTCGCCGCGATCAAGCGCCGCTACGCCGACATCGAGGTCACGGTGTCGGCCTATCCGGAGAAGCATCCGGAAAGCGCCAACTTCGACGCCGATATCGACATGCTGCAGGCCAAGATCGACGCCGGCGCCACCCGCGCCATCACCCAGTGCTTCTTCGACAACGAGCTGTATCTGCGCTACCTCGACCGGGTGCGGGCGCGCGGCATCAGCATCCCGATCGTGCCCGGCATCCTGCCGGTGCAGAGTTTCAAGCAGGCCGCCAACTTCGCCGCGCGCACCGGCACCAGCATCCCGGCCTGGTTCGCGGAAAAATTCGAAGGCCTCGACGACGATCCGGACACGAGGAAACTGGTGGCGGCGACCGTCGCCGCAGGCCAGGTGCAAAAGCTCGCCAAGCACGGCGTCGACAGTTTCCACTTCTACACCATGAACCGCGCGGACCTGGTGTTCGCGATCAGCCACCTGCTCGGCTTTCGGCCGAACGGCGCACGGAAAGCAGCCTGATATGACCACTCCGATCTCGGCCCAGCGCACCGCCCTGCTCGCGCTCGCCCGCGAGCGCATCCTGGTGCTCGACGGCGCCATGGGCACCATGATCCAGCAATTGCAGCTCGACGAGGCGGCGTTCCGCGGCGAGCGCTATCATAATTTCCATCGCGACCTGCGCGGCAATAACGACCTGTTGATCCTGACCCAGCCGCAGGCGATCGAAAACATTCACGCGCAATATCTGCGCGCCGGCGCCGACATCGTCGCCACCAACACGTTTTCCTCGACCTCGATCGCGCAGGCCGATTACGACCTCTCCGACATCGCCTATGAGATGAGCTTTGAGGGCGCGCGGCTGGCGCGCAACGCCGCCAAGCTGGTCGAAGCCGAGGACGGCAAGCCGCGCTTCGTCGCCGGCTCGATCGGCCCGACCAACCGCACCGCCTCGATCTCGCCCGACGTCGGCAATCCCGGCTACCGCGCCGTCACCTTCGACGATCTGCGGCTGGCCTATGCCGAGCAGATCAACGGCCTGCTCGACGGCGGCGCCGATCTGTTGCTGGTCGAGACCATCTTCGACACCCTGAACGCCAAGGCGGCACTGTATGCCATCGCCGAAATCGCCGAGGCGCGCGGCATCGACGTGCCGGTGATGATCTCCGGCACCATCACCGACAAGTCCGGCCGCCTGTTGTCGGGACAAATGCCGGAAGCATTCTGGAATTCGGTACGCCACGCCAAGCCGATCACCATCGGCTTCAACTGCGCGCTCGGCGCCGAGGACATGCGCGGCCACATCGCCGACATCGGCCGGGTCGCCGACACGCTGATCTGCGCCTATCCGAACGCCGGGCTGCCCAACGAGTTCGGCCAGTACGACGAAACGCCTGAGTTCATGGCGCGCCTGGTCGGCGAATTCGCCCGCGACGGCCTCGTCAACATCGTCGGCGGCTGCTGCGGCACCACGCCGGACCATATCGCGGCGATCGCCCAAGCGGTCGCCCCCTACAAGCCGCGCATCGTGCCGACGATCGAACCGCGGCTGCGGCTATCGGGGCTGGAGCCGTTCGAACTCACCGCGGACATTCCCTTCGTCAATGTCGGCGAGCGCACCAACGTCACCGGCTCGGCGCGATTCCGCAAGCTGATCACCGCCGGTGATTACGACGCAGCATTGCAGGTGGCGCGCGACCAGGTCGAGAACGGCGCGCAGATCATCGACGTCAACATGGACGAGGGTCTGCTGGATTCCGAAGCCGCGATGGTGACGTTCCTCAACCTGGTCGCCGCCGAACCCGACATCGCCCGGGTCCCGGTGATGGTGGATTCTTCGAAATTCGCGGTGATCGAGGCCGGGTTGAAATGCCTGCAGGGCAAGCCGGTGGTCAACTCGATCTCGATGAAGGAAGGCGAAGCCAAATTCATTCACGAGGCGCAGATCGCGCGGCGGCACGGCGCCGCCGTGGTGGTGATGGCGTTCGACGAACAGGGCCAGGCCGACACCTTCGCGCGCAAGACCGAAATCTGCAAACGCGCCTACGACATCCTGGTCGGCCAGCTGAACTTCCCGCCCGAAGACATCATCTTCGATCCCAACGTATTCGCGATCGCCACCGGGCTCGAAGAGCACAACAACTACGGCGTCGATTTCATCGAAGCCGCGCGCTGGATCCGCAAGAATTTGCCGCACGCGCATATTTCCGGCGGCGTCTCCAATCTGTCGTTCTCGTTCCGCGGCAACGAGCCGGTGCGCGAGGCGATGCATTCGGTGTTTTTGTATCACGCCATCAAGGCCGGCATGGACATGGGCATCGTCAATGCCGGGCAGATGATTGTCTATGACGACATCGACCCCGAGCTGCGCCAGACCTGCGAGGACGTCATCCTCAACCGCGACCCCGGCGCCTCCGAGCGGCTGTTGCAGCTTGCCGAAAAATATCGCGGCAAGGAAAAGCAGACCAAGGAGCAGGATCTGGCCTGGCGCGACTGGCCGGTGGAGAAGCGGCTCAGCCACGCGCTGGTGCACGGCATCACCGAATATATCGAGGCCGACACCGAGGCCGCGCGGCTCACCGTGGCGCGGCCGCTGCACGTCATCGAAGGCCCGCTGATGGCCGGCATGAACGTGGTCGGCGACCTGTTCGGCGACGGCAAGATGTTTCTGCCGCAGGTGGTGAAATCCGCCCGCGTCATGAAGCAGGCGGTGGCCTATCTGATGCCGTTCATGGAGAAGGAAAAGGCCGACAATCTCGCCGCCGGCATCACCGGCGACGGCCGCAAGAACGCCGGCAAGATCGTGATTGCCACGGTGAAGGGCGACGTCCACGACATCGGCAAGAACATCGTCGCGATCGTGCTGCAGTGTAACAATTTCGAAGTGGTCGACCTCGGCGTGATGGTGCCGGCGGCGAAGATCATCGAGGCCGCCAAGCGCGAGGGCGCCGACATCATCGGCCTTTCCGGCCTGATCACGCCGTCGCTCGACGAGATGAGCTTCCTCGCCTCGGAAATGCAGCGCAACGGGCTAACCATGCCGCTATTGATCGGCGGCGCCACCACCAGCCGGGTGCATACCGCGGTGAAGATCGACGCCAACTATCCCGATGGCGCGGTGGTGCACGTCCATGACGCCAGCCGCGCGGTCGGCGTCGCCTCCTCGCTGCTGGCGCCGGATCGCCGCGACGCCTATGCGGCGGAGATCCGCGCCGAATATCAAAAGATCTCTGCGGCGCACGCCCGCGCCCAGGCCGACAAGAAGCGGCTGAAGCTCGGCGATGCCCGCGGCAACGCCGTCAAGCTCGACTGGGCGAAGACGAAGCCGGCGAAGCCGTCATTCCTCGGCGTCAAGAGCTTCAGCAACTATCCGCTCGCCGAGTTGGTCGACTACATCGACTGGACGCCGTTCTTCCAGGCCTGGGAATTGGCCGGGCGTTTCCCGGCGATTCTTGACGACGAAAAAGTCGGCGAAGCCGCGCGAGCGCTCTACGTCGACGCGAGAGCGATGCTGGAGCGGATCGTCGCCGAGAACTGGTTCACCGCCAGGGCGACCATCGGCTTCTGGCCGGCCAACGCCGTGGGCGACGACATCATCGTCTATGCCGACGACAGCCGGCAGAGCTCGATCACCACGCTGCACACGCTGCGTCAGCAGTTGGAGAAGCGCGAGGGCCGCTTCAACGCAGCCCTTTCGGACTTCATCGCGCCGGTTGGTTCCGGCGTCGCCGACTACATCGGCGCCTTCGTGGTCACCGCCGGGATCGGCGAGGACGTCATCGCCGACAAGTTCAAGGCCGCCAACGACGATTACTCCTCAATCCTCGCCAAGGCGCTGGCCGACCGCCTCGCCGAAGCCTTCGCCGAACGGATGCATCATCGGGTGCGCACCGAATTCTGGGGCACCTCGCCGGACGAGAAGCTGACGACCGACGAACTGATCGCGGAAAAATATCAGGGTATCCGCCCGGCGCCGGGCTATCCGGCGCAGCCCGATCATACCGAGAAGGCCACGTTGTTTGCGCTGCTCGATGCCGAGGTCAACGCCGGCGTGACGCTCACCGAGAGCTTTGCGATGTGGCCGGGCTCCTCGGTCTCGGGGCTGTATTTCGGCCATCCGGAGAGCTTCTACTTCGGCGTCGGCAAGATCGAGCGCGACCAGGTCGCGGACTACGCGACCCGCAAGGGCTGGAGCGTGGCCGAGGCCGAGCGCTGGCTCGCCCCGGTGTTGAACTACATCCCGGACCGCGCCGCGGCGACGCCGCCGCTGGCGCCGAGCGAGCCGCCCGAGGTCAACACCGACGTCGCCGACGTGGCGTCGCACCCGCCGGGCTGCGGCTGCGCGTTCCATCTGCGCTACCGCGACAAGCCGGCGCGGGCGGGGTAAAGCGCGGCATTCGCAGCCTCGCGCGCAGCTTGCGCACATAGCAAAGGCGGCAGCGCGCGCTGCCGCCTTTGCTTCAATGATGATGTCAGATCAGACCTTGGAGAACAATTCGTCGACGTAATCCCAGTTGATCAGGTGATCGACGAAGGCCTTGAGATAATCCGGGCGCTTGTTGCGGTAGTCGATGTAGTAGGAGTGCTCCCAGACGTCGACGCCGAGCAGCGGCGTGCCGCCGTGCACCAGCGGATTCTCACCGTTCGGGGTCTTGGTGATTTCCAGCTTGCCGTCCTTGCTGACCGACAGCCAGGCCCAGCCGGAGCCGAACTGGCCGACGCCGGCGGCGGCGAAATCGGTCTTGAATTTTTCCAGGCCACCGAGATCCTCGGTGATCTTCTTTTCCAGCCGGCCCGGCAGT
The DNA here is from genome assembly GCF_014203125.1 of Rhodopseudomonas rhenobacensis. Lineage (GTDB taxonomy): Bacteria > Pseudomonadota > Alphaproteobacteria > Rhizobiales > Xanthobacteraceae > Rhodopseudomonas_A > Rhodopseudomonas_A rhenobacensis. The sequence goes on along the minus strand of NZ_JACHIH010000010.1, from coordinate 93,414 downwards.
TTGTCGCCGCCGCCGTTGGGCTTCATCCACTTCCAGAATTCGATGTGGTTGTAGTGCTGCGCGGCGTTGTTGAACAACGGCGCATTCTTTCCGAACGAGCCTTTGACGACCTCCTCGAGCGGTTTGCCCTCGAATTCGGTGCCCTTCAGCAGGTTGTTTCCGTTGGTGACATAGGCCTGGTGATGCTTGTCGTGATGGTATTCGAGTGTTTCTTTCGACATATACGGCGCGAGCGCGTCATAGGCATAAGGCAGGTCGGGCAGCGTGAAGGTCATGGGTCCATTCCACAGTGATGGGAGTCACGTCTTAACTGGAACCGTTATAAATGGTTCCCGCTGCAAATCATAAGCATTTGTGTGCGAAGATTCAAAGTCGCGATCAAGACATGCGCGTCGCCGTCAAACGCAACGCGCGAGCGCGGCGAGCTTCACAAAGATACCGGCGCGATCACTCACGCCGCATTGACCACCGCGCCACCGAGCGCCTCGCGACGCTGCGGCGGCCGCACATTCATCAGCATCTGAAACACCCCGGCGATCAGTCCGATCAGCACCGCCGCCTGCCACGCCGCGTCGTAGCTGCCGAGCCGGTCGTAGATCATTCCGCCGCCCCAGGCGCCGAGGAACGAGCCGGCCTGATGGCTGAGGAAGGCGACGCCGGCCAGTGTCGCCATGAAGCGCAGCCCGAACAGTTGCGCCACCAGGCCGTTGACCAGCGGCACCACGCCCAGCCACAGCGAGCCCATCACCGCGGCGAACACCATGGTGGAGGCGGCCGAGGCCGGAAAATAGAAATACGCGCCGAGCGCCACCGAGCGGATGATGTAGATCCCGCCGAGCAGCAGCTGCTTCGGATAGCGGCCGCCGAGCCAACCGCAGATATAGGAGCCGATCACGTTGAACAGCCCGATGATGGCGAGCGCGGTGGCGCCGAGCGACGGATCGAGCCCGCAAATATCCAGATAGTTCGGCAGATGCGTGGTGATGAACACCAATTGCAACCCGCAGACGAAGAACGCCAGCGACATCACCACGAAGCCGGAATGGCCGAGCGCGGATTGCATCACGCTGCCGAGCGACTGCTCGCTGTCGTCGGCCTTGTCGATTTCGATTTTGTCGGAGCGACCGGCGAAAAACGCCGACGGCAGCATCACCGCCACCAGGCCGAGAAAGCCGATCAGCGCCACCTTCCAGCCGGAGGTCGAGATCAGCGTCTGCGCCAGCGGCGAGGCGATCACCAGTCCGAGCGAGCCCACCGCTGAGACCGCGCCCATCGCGACGCTGCGCTTGGCGGCCGACACCGTGCGCGAGGTCACCGTCATGGTCAGGCTGGAGGCGGTGCAGGACAGCGCCAGCCCGACGCAGAAGCCGGCGCCCAGCGTAAACACCAGCGCCGAGGTCGCGACCATCATCAACACCAGCCCTGCGGCATAGATCAGCACGCCGCCGAGCATCACATAGCGCGTGCCGTAGCGATCGGCGAACATGCCGACGAAGGGCTGGGTGACGCCCCAGACCACGTTCTGCAGCGCGGTGGCGAGCGAGAAATCCGCCGAGGTGATGCCGATGTCGCGAATGACCGAGGGCTGGAACAACCCGAAGCTCTGCCGCATCCCCATCGCCAGGCTGAGCAGGATGGCGGCGCCGGCCAAAATCGACCAGCGCTGCAATGCGCCGAGTTGGGCTGCCCGCATGATGTTTCCTCACCTGAGATATTTTTTCCACTGTGACATCGGATTCGAGCATTGACCATCCGCCGCGGCGGATTGGCCGAATGCGTGCGACGCAGGGGTCGCGCGAGGGGGACTGGCGCTCGCGCGGCAACTCGCATAATATGTCGATCATCATTTATAAGATCGCCGGTCGACGACGGCCCTGGGAGACGCGCATGAGCCTCGAGCTGCCGCTGAGCGTCCCGCTGCAGGCCGCGCCGGCGAACGGGCTGTTGACCGCGCCGATCCTGCCGACGCTGCTGCGGCTGGCGATCCCCAATTCCATCGCGATGCTCGGCAGCGCGCTGATCGCGGTGGCCGAGACCTCCTATATCGGCCGGCTCGGCCTCGCACCGCTGGCGGCGATCGCGCTGGTGTTTCCGTTCGCGATGCTGACCCAGATGATGTCGGCCGGCGCGATGGGCGGCGGCGTCTCCTCGGCGATCAGCCGCGCGCTCGGCGCCGGCAATCGCGAGCGCGCGGCGGTGCTGGCGCTGCATGCGGCGATCATCGGCGCCTGTGGCGGCCTCCTGTTCACGCTGGTGATGCTGCTGTTCGGCCGCTCGTTCTATGTGCTGCTCGGCGGTCGCGGCGAAGTGCTCGCGGAAGCCTGCGGCTATTCCCACGTGCTGTTTTCCGGCGCGATCTCGATCTGGATGGTCAATACGCTGGCCTCGGTGCTGCGCGGCACCGGCGACATGAAACTGCCGGCGATGACCATCCTGGCCGCCGCGGCGATTCAGATCGTCGTCGGCGGCGTGCTCGGCCTCGGGCTGTTCGGCATGCCGCAACTCGGCATGCAAGGCGTCGCCTGCGGGCAATTGCTCGGCTTCTCGCTCGCGGCGCTGTTCCTGATCTGGTACCTGGTCAGCGGTCGCGGCCGGCTCAGCCTGCAATTTTCCTCGTTCACGTTTCAGCGCGCGATGTTCGTCGACATTCTGAAAGTCGGCGCGGTGTCGTGCCTGTCGCCGCTGCAGACCGTGCTGACGATCCTGATCTTCACCAAGATTCTCGCCGGCTTCGGCACCGAGGTGTTGGCCGGTTACGGCATCGGATCGCGACTGGAATTTCTGCTGATTCCGATTGCCTTCGCGGTCGGCGTGGCCTCGGTGCCGATGGTCGGCATGGCGATCGGCGCCGGCGACGTGGCGCGGGCGCGACGGGTAGCATGGACCGCGGGCGCGACCTCCGCGCTCGGCGTCGGCGCGGTCGGATGGCTGGTGGCGATCTGGCCGTCGCTGTGGGTGTCGCTGTTCACCAGCAATCCGGCCGTCACCGCCGCGGCCAGTTCTTATTTCGCCTGGGCCGGTCCGGTGTTCTGTTTTTTCGGCCTCGGCGTCTGTCTGTATTTTTCCTCGCAAGGCGCCGCCAAGGTCGGCGGACCTGTGCTCGCCTCGACGCTACGTCTGCTGCTGGTCGGCGTCGGCGGCTGGGTCTTGAGCGCGCTCGCGGCGCCGGCCTGGATGCTGTTCGTGCTGGTCGCTGTGGCGATGGTGATGTTCGGACTGTGCACCGCCGCCGCGGTGCGCTTCACCCGCTGGGGCCAGTGAACGGGCCGCGACAACGTGGCCCCTTCACATAATCGCGCGCGCGGCTGCGATGCGGATAAGTTGAACGCCGTTCGCGTCAATGTCATTGCACAAATCTGGTTTTTTGGTATCCACAACCATCCCCTCGCAATTGCGAACGTGGGACTTGGCGTGGTTTCGCGCAATCCTTTCCATGACTGGCATTGGCTGGCCTGAAATTGCCTGGGAGGCATTGATGATGGGTCGATTTGGTTTCGTTGCGGTTTTACTGGCGACACTGGCCCCTGCACCGAACGCCCACGCTCAAAGCCCCGGCGCGCCGACCGGCGTGTGGCTGACCCAGGCCGGCGACGCCCGGGTGAAGATCGCCAAATGCGGCGCGGCGTTGTGCGGCACCGTGGTCTGGCTCAGGGATCCGATCGATCGCGCCACCGGCAAGCCGGCGATCGACGACAAGAATCCGGATCCGGCGCGCGCTCAGCGCCCGGTGATCGGATTGCAGATCTTCAACGACATGCGGCCGTCGGCGCCGGGCAAATGGTCGGGTCACATCTACAACGCCGATGACGGCAAGACCTATGAGAGCAGCCTCTCGGCGACCGGCCCCGGCACGCTGAAGGTCGAAGGCTGCGTCGGCGCGTTGTGCGGCGGCGAGGCCTGGACCCGCGCGGGCAAATAGCGGCGCCTCACGCCTGCATCGCCTTCAGCCCGACCGCCGCGGACGCATAACCTCCTCGCGCGCCATCGATGAAATGCACGTGATCGCCCTGCAGCGCCGAGGGCGTGAAGCAGGTCATCATCGCGGCGTCCTGTCGCGACAGGCCATAGCTTGCGACGCCTTCGGCCGCCGCAGCCGACAATCGCCGCTCCAGCGCGTCGGCCAATTCCTCCGTGCAATCCAGGATCATGCGCAGGCCGTCATCGTATTTGCGGAAGTCGGAATTCTCCACCAATTGCCGCAGATAGGTCGACGGCACGAAGCCGCCGACGCTGAGGCCGAAGCGCATGATCAGATAGGCCGCAAGGGTCTGCGTCAGCACCGCGGCGCGGCGCGCCCATAGCGATCCACCGCGGGCGGCGCGCGCCTCGAAATCGAATCCCCGCGGCGGCCAGCGCGTCGGTGGGCCGCGCGCCGGCACCGGCCGCCCGGCGTCTGGACTTCGCTCGACCTGCAGAATCAGTTGTTCGATCAGCGCGCGAAACGCCGCCGGATCGGCATCCGGCATCGGCACCACCAGCACCGACAGGATCACCCCGCGCACCGAGGCCATTTCCTCGAACCGGCAGGACAGTCCGCTGAGATCGGGCGCGGTGCCCGGCGGCGCGACCGGCACCGCAAATTCGCCGCGCTTCATCGCGGCCTCGGCCCATCCGACACCGCCGCCGGTGAACATCGCGTAAGACACGTTGTCCGACGGCGCGAACCGCGCCACCCGCACATCGAGGCCGCGCGCTCTGATCTCGGACATCGGGACCAGCGCCACCCGCATCGTCAATTGCAGTTCGGCATCGACCCACGTCGCGGTCGCCGCGAGCGCAGCACGCGCCGCGTCGACATCGCGCGGCGGCACCGCGAAGCTGGCGCCGTCGCCGCCGAACACAAAGGGAAAATCCCGGCCGCACAGCGCGTTCTTCACCGCTGCTATCACCGCGGCGCCGGCGATGTTGACCGCCTTGTAACGTTGCTGCGCGATCGCTGCGGTGGAATCCACGATATCGGCGACGCCAATCGTCCAGTCATCGGGCAGCGCCGCGTAGAGCGACGGCTCCATCAGACTGCCAAAGCCGCGAAACACCGCGATGCTGCCGTAAAACGGATCGCTGTCGCCCATGGCGGTCCTGCCGAATTCTGCCCTGTCTTGAAAACTACGACTCCATGGAATCGGAGTTGCGCCACCGGCGGCTCACGCCGGAACGCGCCCCGGCACCAGCCGTGGCGGATCAGCCCTTCGCGCACAAGCCCAACGCCGACGTCAGGCTGCCGCGGACGCAACGCGTCATGGTGATATCGGCATACAGGCCATAGGCGAAAACGGCGAGCGCGAGCAGCAGCATCGCTCCGAGCGACTTCAACGGCGTGTCCTTCCTGGCGAAATCGAAAGCGACGCCATTAGATCAGAGACCGCGGCGCCGGATCAACTCCGGCGGCGGCCATCGCAGCAGAATATCACCTCTCGCGCCGTCCAGCAGGTCGACGCGATAGGTCTCGATCACCGTCGGTCCACGCATGCGCGAGACGTCGGCCACGCGGTCGACGCTCGCGAAGGCTTGCACGAGCCAGGGGTGAAGCCAGTGCTGATAGGAGTCGCGGCCGACGAACAGCAGCTTGCCGTTCAGCTGCGCGGCATCCGGCTCCTTGGCATTGGCCCAGCGGATCCGCTCGAAATGCTGCGCCACGCAACTGCCCGGCGGCAGATAGAACATCAGCCAGCTGGTGGTGCCGTAGTCGGTCGCCAGAATGCAACTGGCGCCGAGGCGGACGCGCAGTTGCTCGATCTGCCGCGCCACCTCGGGAAAGCCAACGCCGACCAGGCGGACGCCCTCTTCGTTGCGATAGCCGCTGAGCACGCCGCTGTGCAATTGCAGCACGATCAGCGCGACCATCGCCACGCTGCCGGGCACCGCCCAGCGGCCGAGAAAATCGACGAAGCGCTGCCATCGCGGCCGCCACTCGGTTCGCTCGACCGCCACTGCGGCCGCGATCGCCAGCGCCGGATAGATCTGACACAGCCAGTCCGGATGCACCTCTTCGTGCAGCGCGTGCACGGCGAAATAAGCCACCACCACCCAGATCGTGGCGTGCAGCAGCGTCGCGGCGCCGCGCAATCCCGGCAGCCCGCGCGCCAGCGCCAACAGGCCGCTGAAGCCGAGGATCGCCACCGCGGGCGTCATCACGACGAATTGGCCCGCCAGCAGGCCGAGCAGATAGCGCGGGCGGAATTCATCGGCGCCGACGCGGCCGAACTGCTTGAGGAACGACGCCCACTCGTGCTGCGCGTTCCAGATCAGCGTCGGCGAAAACAGCAGCAGCGCCACCAGGCCACCGAGGTAGGGCCACGGCGAGCGCAACCAGCGCCGCAGATCGGCGACCGCGATCATCCAGATCAGCAGGGTCGGGCCGAGGAACAGCGCATTGTATTTCGACAGCAGCGCCGCGCCGACCGCGGCACCGACCGCAAGCCACCACGCGCCACGCCCGGTCTGGATGAGCTTGGCCAACGACCATAGCACGAGGCTCGACGCCAGCATCAGCGGGACGTCCGGCGTCGCCATGATGGTGCCGAGCCAGGCCATCATCGTGGTGTTGAACAGAATCGCCGCGGTGGCGCCGACGCGCGCCGAGCCGAACAGGATCGCACCACTGCGATACACCGCCCAGCTGGTCGGCAGGGCCAGCAGCACCCCGACCAGACGAACGCCGAACTCGGTGTCGCCGGCGAGCAGCGTGCCGAGCCGGATCATCACCGCGACCATCGGCGGATGATCGTAATAGCCGCCGGCCAGAGTCTTCGACCAGGTCCAGTAATAGGCTTCGTCGAACGTCAAAGGCGTGGTGGCGGCCACCACCAGCCGCAGCACCACCAGGCAAAGGATGATGAGACCCGCGCGCCGCACCGCGCCACGATCCTCACTGTGCGGCTGCGTCAGCCGCTGCACCGGCAATTCGAAACGCAAATATCCCCCAAAATATTGTGGTTGGTCACACCGTGACGCCGTGCTTTATGCGCAATCGCCCGCTGCACGGCCACCGAAATTTCACCGGGGCGCGAATCGCGGGGCGGCAGCGGGTCTTTCGCCTATCACCGCCAGGCCCAAGGCGTATGACGGAACATGTCGAAGCTGAGGTTCAACGAGGTGGGCGGGGCACGACGACAGCGCGGGGTGGGACCGCGTCGGCCGGGAGGGTTAGCGCCGGTCGCTGAGCGCAGCCGCCAGCCGATCCAGCGCGGCGTCGTCCGGCGGCAGGCCGAATCGCAGCAAATCGTTCGCCCAGTCGAAGCGACGGCACCAGATCTGCTGTTGCGCCAGCGCGGCATGAATGCGCACGGCCTCGCGGTGCCGCGTCAATCGATACAGCGCGGTGCCGCCGATCAGCTCGAGCCCGGCGTTGCGCAGGATTGCGTCGAGCCGCGCGGCCTGCCGCGCCAACGCCGCGCGGGTCGCTTCGGCCCAGACGTGGTCGCAGAGCGCCGCGGCGCCGATCTGCAGCGCCGGACCCGAGCAGCACCACGGCCCCATCGCAGCCTGGATCCGATCGGCGATCGATGGCGCGGCCAGCGCAAAGCCGAGCCGCAAGCCGCCGAGGCCGTAGAACTTGCCGAACGAGCGCAGGATCACGATCGGCAAATCGGCGCACAGCGCGCTCGCGGTGATCTCCGGCGTCACATCGGCGAAGGCTTCGTCGATCACCAGCCAGCCGCCGCGGGGCTGCAGCAGGCGTGCTGCGGCCGCGAGCGTCGCGCGATCGACGATGCGGCCGTCGGGATTGTTCGGGTTGACGATCACCGCATGGCGCGCCTGTTGCGGCAGTTCGCTGATATCGCCGATCGCGATCACCTCGCGGCCGGCGCTGCGCCACGCGCTCGCGTGCTCGCTGTAGGTCGGACCCACGATCGCGACCGGCCCGGGCGTAGCGAGATGAGGCAGCCACTGGATCAGCGACTGGGTGCCGGACGCCGCGACGATCGACGTCGCAGCGGGCACGCCATAGGCCGTGCGGGCCGCGTCGATCAGCGCGGCCGCGTCGGCGCGCGACGGCAGCCGCTGCCAGGCTTCGTCGCTGATAACAGGAATCGGCCACGGCCACGGATTGATGCCGGTGGAGAGATCAAGCCATTGCTGCGGCGCGCCGCCGTGGCGCGCCATCGCTTCGGTCAAATCGCCGCCGTGTTTCATCGCCGCCTCATGCCATCATCCGCGACAAAGCGCGAGAGCCCGCGGCCGTTGTGATAAGGCTGCGGCAACCGATCACGTGAGTCGAATGCAGGGAATTTGAGATGCTGATCTCGCAGGATGCCTTGCTGATCGTGCTGACGGCGCTGATCTTCGATGCGCTGATCGGCGATCCGGATTGGCTGTGGCGCCGCGTCGCGCATCCGGTGGTGTGGATCGGCGCGCTGATCGGCTGGCTCGACCGCTCGCTCAATCGCGAGCATTGGTCCTCGGCGTTGCGCAAGCTCGCCGGTATCATCGCCGTGATCGTGCTGGTGACGGTCGCCGCCAGCACCGGGTTTTTGCTGCAGAAAATCTTGTGGCAAACCTGGGGCAGCGTTTTCTGGCTCGGATTGCTCGCCTCGACGCTGATCGCGCAGCGGAGTCTGTATCAGCACGTCGCCCGAGTCCGCGAGGCGTTCGGCAGCGGCGGGCTCACGGCGGCGCGGCGGGCGGTGGCGATGATCGTCGGGCGCGATCCCGAGCAACTCGACGAGGCCGGGGTGTCGCGCGCGGCGATCGAATCCTGCGCGGAGAATTTTTCCGACGGCGTGGTGGCGCCGGTGTTCTGGCTGGCGCTGTTCGGATTGCCGGGACTGATCACCTACAAGGCGATCAACACCGCGGACTCGATGATCGGCCATCGCAGCGCGCGCTACTATTCGTTCGGCTGGGCGGCGGCGCGGCTCGACGATCTGGTCAACCTCATTCCGGCGCGGCTGGCCGGCGTGCTGATCGCGCTCGCGGCGCCACTCGCGAAAGGATCGATCAGTAAGGCGTTCAAGGTGATGCTGCGCGATGCGCCAAAACATCGCTCGCCGAATGCCGGCTGGCCGGAGGCGGCGATGGCCGGCGCACTCGGCGTGGCGCTGGCCGGGCCGCGGCGCTATGCCGAGGGCCTGGTCGAAGATCCGTTTCTCAATGCAGAAGCACGGCACGATGCTACACCCCACGACATCGGCCGCGCGCTGCGGCTGATGGCGGCGGCCTGCGGCTTCGAGGCTGTGCTTTACGCGGCGCTGGCATTGCTGCTGTGACGGCTGCGCGCGATCGCGAGGATCGCGTCGATATCAAGATGAGTCTCCAGATGATCGGCCAGCGCGTCGAGCGCGGTCTCGATCTGCGATTCGTAAGCCAGCGTCGAGGCGATGCCGAGCCGCGCCAGCCAGGCCTTGCGGAACGCGTCGCCGCCAAACAGCCCGTGCACGTAAGTGCCTTGCACACGGCCGTCGCGCGACGCAGCACCATCGGACCGACCATCGATGGTGAGGAACGGCCGCGCGCAATCGGCGCCGTCGCTGCGGCCGAGGTGAATCTCGTAACCTTGGATCGCGGCACCGCTGTCGCAATGTACGCCTGACACAAGCGTGGTGGATTTGTCGCCGGTCATGGTCGTGCTGATATCAAGCAGGCCGAGCCCCGGCACCGTGCCGGCCGGGCCGTCGACGCCGTCCGGATCATCAATCATCTTGCCCAGCATCTGATAGCCGCCGCACAATCCAAGCACATGACCGCCGCGACGCAGATGCGCGGCGATGTCGATATCCCAGCCCTGCGCGCGCAGGAACGCCAGATCGCCGAGCGTGGATTTGCTACCAGGCAGGATCACCACGTCGGCATTGCCGGGGATCGGCTGGCCCGGCGGCACGAAGATCAGTTTCACGCCAGGCTCCTGCCCCAACGGATCGAGGTCGTCGAAATTGGCGATCCGCGCCAGCACCGGCACCGCGATGATACGTGTCGCGGTCGATTGATGCGCGCGGTTCAGATCCACGGCGTCCTCGGCCGGCAATAGCGCCGCCTGCGGCAGCCACGGCACCACGCCGAGCGACGGCCAGCCGGTCAGCTTGGTGATCGCGACGAGGCCCTGGTCGAACAGCCGCGGGTCGCCGCGAAACTTGTTGATGATGAAGCCCTGGATGCGGGCGCGCTCGTCGGGCTGCAGCACCAGATGCGTGCCGGCGAGGCTGGCGATGACGCCGCCGCGGTCGATGTCGCCGGCGAGCAGCACCGGCACATTGGCGGCTTCGGCAAAGCCCATATTGGCGATGTCGCCTTTGCGCAGATTGATCTCGGCGGGGCTGCCGGCGCCTTCGACCAGCACGATGTCGGCGTCGCGGGCGAGCTTCGCGAAACTATCCAGCACGAACGGCAAAAGCGCCGCCTTCTTGTCGAGATAGTTCCTGGCGCCGAGCACGCCCCAGCGTTGGCCCTGCACGATGATCTGCGCGCCGGTGTCGGTCTGCGGCTTCAGCAGCACCGGGTTCATGTGCACGCTCGGCGGCAATCGCGCGGCGCGGGCCTGCACCGCCTGCGCGCGGCCGATCTCGCCGCCGTCAACCGCCACCGCGGCGTTGTTCGACATGTTCTGCGATTTGAACGGCGCTACTTTCAGCCCGCGGCGCACCAGCGCACGCGCGAGGCCGGCGACCAGCGTCGACTTGCCGGCGTTGGAGCCGGTAGCCTGGATCATCAGCGCGGGGGTGGTGGTGGTCAAATCAGTTGCTCCGATGACGGCGCGCTCCCTCTCCCCGCTTGCGGGGAGAGGGTTGGGGTGAGGGGGTTGGTGAGGTTGTGATCAATTGAGACGCCCCCTCACCCGACCCGGCTTCGCTGCGCTCCGCCGGGTCGACCTCTCCCCGCAAGCGGGGAGAGGTGAAGCCGTGCGCTTTACGCCTGCGGAGCAGAACATCATCGCGCTAAAACTCCACGCCCTTCTGGGCTTTGACGCCGGCGCGGAACGGATGTTTCACCAGCGTCATCTCGGTGACCAGATCGGCGAGCTCGATCAGTTCCGGCTTGGCATTGCGGCCGGTGATGACGACGTGCTTGTCGGCCGGCTTTTCGTCGCGCAGGAAGGCCAGAACCTCGTCGAGCGGCAGATAGTCGTAGCGCAGCACGATGTTGAGTTCGTCGAGCAGCACCATGCGGTGGCGGTGGTCGCGGATCAGTTCCTTGGCGCGCTCCCAGCCGGCGCGGGCGGCGGCGATGTCGCGGGCGCGGTCCTGGGTCTCCCAGGTGAAGCCCTCGCCCATGATGTGCAGCGTCACCAGTTCGGGAAATTTCGACAGCAACTTGGCTTCGCCGGTGTCCCATTTCTGCGACTTGGTGAAATGCACCACGCCGACCGGCATGCCGTGGCCGATATGGCGGAACACCATGCCGAGCGCCGCCGAGGTCTTGCCCTTGCCGGTGCCGGTGTGGACGATCAAGAGGCCCTTCTCGCCGATCTTGCCGGCCATCATCTTGTCGCGCACCGCCTTGTGCTTCTTGGCCTTCTCGGCGTGGCGCAGATTGTCCTCGTCGTCGGTGGATGCGGTCATGCGGATGGCTCTCCTGCGGGTGAGCGTTTGAGCCACAGCGGCAAGCCTGCGGCGATGAAAACGACGTTGGGAACGGCGGCAGCGACGATCTGGTTGAGCCGGCCCTGGGCGTCGCGGAAGTCGCGGCCGAGCGGCGTCTCCGGCACCAGGCCAAGCCCGATCTCGTTCGACACCAGCACGATCGGCTGCGCGGCATCGCGCAGATAGTCGGCGAGGTCGCGCGAGGCCCTGGCAACGTCGCGGTCGGCGTACATCAGATTGGCGAGCCACAGCGTCAGGCAATCGACCAGCACGGCGCGGCCGGGACCGGCTTCGCGCGCCAGCGTCTCGACCACCGCCTGCGGTTCCTCGATGGTGGTCCAGCCGCAGCCGCGCTGTGTGCGGTGATGCGCGATCCGCGCCACCATCTCGGCGTCGTCGCCGGCGGTCGCGGTGGCGAGATAGAACCGCGCCAGCCCTGTGGATTCAATCAGTTGCTCGGCGAACCGCGACTTGCCGGAGCGCGCGCCGCCCAGCACCAGCGTCGGGCGCAGCGTCGTCGTCGCTAAGGAAGGATCGTCGCGGAGGTGGCGATGCATCGAAGGCTCATAGCAAGGCCGTGCGGCCGCGAGCTTTGTTGGATCGCGTGCGACGGCTTACCGCCATCGCGCTCGCTCCCGCCCGGTGCACCCCGCCCCGACGACGCCTTCAAAGCACAGTCTTCGATGGCAGGTCTCCTGGCTCGCGGGTCAAAGCCGTTTCGCCGCCTTCCCAGGAACATCCCAGTGGCCTCGGCGCGGGCTCGTCGCTCACAGTTGCGGGGGCAGCGCCGGGTTTGAGAACTCTCGCACCGGCTTCCCTTTTCACCTTCCACGTGGAAGGACCATCGGCCACAACGCTAGCGCGGCGCGCCCGGCACGGTCAACCACGCTTAGGTGGTGTTGACCGCGGCGATGCGCTGCGCCAGTTACGCCGCCTTGCAACGAGGACAGATCATGCCCACCGCCACCGACATCGCCTGGCAGCCGCCCGGCATTTCCCCGATCGACGCCGCCACCGAAACCGCGATCCGCGCGCGGATCGACGGCAAGGCCAAGCCGCTCGGCTCGCTCGGCCAGATCGAGGACCTCGCGGTGCAGCTCGGCCAGATCCGGCATCCCGGCGAGCCGCGCGGCGACAATGCGGTGCTGTTGGTGTTCGCCGGCGACCACGGCCTCACCGAAGAAGGCGTCTCGCAATTTCCCGCCGCGGTGACGGTGGGGATGGTGATGACCTATCTGGCCGGCCGTGCCTGCGCCAACGCCTTCGCGGGGGCCACCAACGTCGAAATCCGCGTGGTCGACGCCGGCGTCGCCGCCGAGCTGCCGAAGCATCCCGGGCTGATCGACGCCAAGATCCGGATGGGCACCGCCAACGCCGCGCGCGAGCCGGCGATGACCCGGCAGCAGGCGATCGCCGCGCTCGACCGCGGCTGCGCGCTCGCGGTGGAGGAGATCCGCAACGGCGCCGACATCATCGCGCTCGGCGAAATGGGCATCGGCAACACCGCCTCGTCCTCGCTGCTGCTGCATCGGCTGGCCCCCGCGCCGCTCGAGGAATGCATCGGCGTCGGCGCCGGGCAAAACTCAGCCGGCATGGCGAAGAAGCGCGCGGCGATCGAAAAGGCCGCGGCGCGCAGCGACGTCACCGCGCCGCTCGACGTGCTCGCCGAATTCGGCGGGCTGGAAATCGCCATGATGGCGGGCGCGATCCTCGGCGCCGCCTCGCAGCGCCGCCCGGTGATCGTCGACGGCTTCATCTCGACGGTCGCGGCACTGCTGGCGATCCGGCTGCAGCCGGCGGCGCGCGGCTACTGCGTGTTCGCGCATCGCTCCGCCGAGCGCGGCCACGCCATCGCGCTGCAGGCGATGCAGGCCAAGCCGCTGCTCGACCTCGGGCTGCGGCTCGGCGAAGGCACCGGCGCGATCCTGGCGGTGCCGCTGCTGCGCGCCGCGGCGCGGCTTTTGACCGACGTCGCCAGCCTCAGCGACGTGCTCGAGGGCAAAATCTAGCGCCGACACCGGCTCACCGGCGCGAATCGCCGCCGGCGTGTTCGGATGCCTCGACGTCAGGCAAACGCGAGGCATGGCGGGCCATCCGTTCGACGTGACCAGGCTTCAGGCGATTGCATGAGCACTGGGCAGTCGGGCCAGGTGCGGCGGGAGTCGGCAACAAGATAATACCTGTCGATTCCCGGCGTCTGCCGCCTATTGCGGCAATTTCGTCAAGTGGCCTTGACAACGTTGACAGGCCGGTCGCCCGATGACTAACAAGGTCTTAACAGCGCCGGTTCCAAAGTTCCGCCCATCCTCCGCGCGCTGCCAGCTTTTGAACCTAACCGCTTGACAGTCGTGGGGTTGCGACCGGATCCGGTTCGCCGCGTTAGCAGCGGGCGAACGCGTTTTCGGCCCAGGTCTCGCCTCGGCTTCGAGCGACCTGCCGACGCGCTGACTGTGCTGAGGAGACCAAAGGTGACGCATTTCGACGCCGGCCCGTTGACCGAGCCAGAGCTCGGGCAAAGGTCGCCGGATTTCGATCCCGAATTTGTTGCAAAACTCGCCCAATTGATCGAATGGCGGCGCGACGTGCGGCGGTTTCGCCGCGACGCGGTCGAGCCGGATCTGATCGAGCGGCTGCTCGATCTGGCGCAGCTGGCGCCGTCGGTCGGCAACAGCCAACCGTGGCGCTGGGTCAGCGTCGACAGCCCGCAGATGCGGGAAAAGATCCATCAGAACTTCGTCGCCGCCAACGCCAAGGCGGCGGCCACCTTCCAGGGCGATCGCGCCGCGCTCTACGCCCGGTTGAAGCTGGAGGGCATCGACGTCGCGCCGCGGCAGTTCGCGGTGTTCTGCGATCGCGGCACCCAGCAGGGCGCCGGCGTCGGCTGTAAGACCATGCCGGAGACGCTGGACTATTCGGTCGCGGCGATGATCGGGACGTTCTGGCTCGCCGCCCGCGCCGAAGGGCTCGGCATCGGCTGGGTCTCGATCCTCGATCCCGATCAAGCCAAGGCCGACCTGCAGGTTCCGGAACGTTGGAAGCTGATCGCCTATCTTTGCGTCGGCTGGCCGGTCGAAGAACACGCGGTGCCGGAGCTGGTGCGATTCGGCTGGCAGGATCGCACCCAGGCCGGACGCTTCGTCACCTCGCGCTGACCGCGATGGCCCAGCGCTCGGTTTGCCGTGATCCCACCCGGCCGTCGACCGGATGGGCGGTTGCAGCGTCGGCGGATTACACCGAGTCCTTGGCGGCCTTGACCGGACGGGCGCGGACGATCTTGCGGGCCGGCTTGGCCTTGAACACCATCGGCTCGCCGTTGAACGGGTTGGTGCCCTTGCGCGCCTTGGTGGCCGGCTTCTTGATCACCACGAACTTGGCGAAGCCCGGCACCAGAAACACGCCGTTCTTCTTCAGCTCCTTGTAGCCGATCTCGGTCATCGCCTCGAGCACGACCTTGACGTCTTTCTTGGCCAGCTCGCTCTGGGTGGCGATCTTCTCGATTAGCTGCGATTTGGTCATCTGCGTCGCCATTTTATCTCCTTGCTGGCTGATTCGGTGCCGCAACAATATTGTGAAAGTGCCGGCGAAGCGACCGTTCGCAGCGGTTTTTAAGGGGTTTTCCGCGGCTTTCGCAAGCCGCGGCGAAACCGCAGACACGCGCGCGAGCCTGAAATCGAGCCATTGCCGCGTGTTTCGGCAGTTAGCAGCAACGCACCGCGGTCGAAGATCTGCTAGGATTTTTGCGGGACCAGGCGGGAACAGAGTCATGAGCCAACGCGCGGCGAAGCTTGATTTTCCGGTGTCGCAGGTGCGCCGTTATCTGGAGCCCGGCCCGATCGTGCTGGTGTCGTCGGCGCGCGGCAACGAACGCAACATCATGACGATGGGCTGGCACACCGTGATGGAGTTCACGCCGTCGCTGATCGGCTGCGTGATCTCGGGCGGCAATCACTCGTTCGGGCTGATCCGCGAGAGCGGCGAATGCGTGATCAACCTGCCGACCACAAAACTGACCGACATCGTGGTCGGAATCGGCAACACCTCTGGCGCGGATATCGACAAATTCGAACATTTCGGGCTGACCGCTGAGCCGGCGACGCGGGTCAAGGCGCCGCTGATCGCCGAGTGCCACGCCAATTTCGAATGCAAGCTCGCCGACGACGGCCTGGTCGACAAGTACAACTTCTTCATCTTCGAGGTGGTGAAGGCGCATGTCGCGACCTCGCCAAAACATCCGCAGACGCTGCACTACGAGGGCGACGGCGTGTTCATGGTGTCCGGCAAGATCATCAGCCGGCGCAAGCTGTTTCGCCCCGGCATGCTGTAACGCGCCGCTTGGCACTGGGCGCAATGCGGCGCATCGCCCAATGGCCTATCGACTCAGGCGCCGCGTTGTATATCAGTGGATATTACGACCGCGATGCCTGACAACGATAGGAATGCGACGATGTCCACCCCGCCCAGCGACCGCACCCGGGTC
Source organism: Rhodopseudomonas rhenobacensis (assembly GCF_014203125.1). GTDB lineage: Bacteria > Pseudomonadota > Alphaproteobacteria > Rhizobiales > Xanthobacteraceae > Rhodopseudomonas_A > Rhodopseudomonas_A rhenobacensis. Next base: position 77,421 of record NZ_JACHIH010000010.1, on the reverse strand, counting down.
AAGCGCTACAATTGGCTGGCCAATTACGACCACGACACCATCGCGGCGATCCTCGACGCGATCCCCCATTGCACCATCGGCTACGTGGTCGACGGCAAGCCGTTGGTGACGCCGACCATGCACTGGCGCGAAGGCGACCGGGTGTATTGGCACGGCTCGGCGGCGAGCCGCATGATCACCGCGATCGAAGGCGCCGAGGTCTGCCTCACCGCCAGCGTCATCGACGGCCTGGTGATGGCGCGCTCGGCCTACAACTTCAACATCAACCACCGCTCGGTGATGGTGTTCGGCAAGCCTGAGAAGGTCACCGATCCGGACGAGAAGGAAGCCCATCTGCGCACCTTCGTGAACCGGCTGATCGCCGGGCAATGGGAGCGGCTGCGGCCGATGCTGCCGAAGGAATTGAAGGCCACCACGGTGCTGTCGATGCCGTTCGACGAGGCCTCCGCCAAGATCCGCACCGGCCACCCCGAGGACGAGGCCGACGACTACGCGTTCCCGGTGTGGGCCGGCGTGATCCCGATCCGCCAGCAGGTGCTCGATCCGGTCGCCGATCCGCGCAATTTGCCCGACGTCAAACTGCCGCCGGAGGCGCTGGCGTTTCGGTTTTGACGGCGGGGCGTGGACGCGGCCCGCGCAGGCCGTCGCGAGCGTGTTGACGCGCATCACAAATAGCAGGTCGTCATTCCGGGGCGCGAGAGCGATAGCTCGAGCGAACCCGGAATCTCGCGACGGCTTCGGGCTCTTTCGCCGCGGCGAGATTCCGGGTTCGCGTGCCGCTGCCGCGGCCCGCGCCCCGGAATGACGATTGGTGATAGATTGGCGCGCTGAACAATTAGTTGGCGGTCGTCACGCGGCAGGCCGTCATCCCGGGGCATGAGCGGCGATAGCCGCGAGTGAACCCGGGATCCAATACTCACCGCCCTGGAATACTGGATTCCGGGTTCGCTCGGCCTTTCGGCCTCGCGCCCCGGAATGACGGTTGGCGGTGGGGTACGCGTTCAACAAGTAACAGGCCGTCATCCCGGGGCATGAGCGGCGATAGCCGCGAGTGACCCCGGAAACCAATACTCACCGCCCTGGAATACTGGATTCCGGGTTCGTTCGGCCTTTCGGCCTCGCGCCCCGGAATGACGGCTTCATTTGGATCGCTGCTCGAATGAACAAGGCTTGTGTTGGATGGGCGCGGCGAAAAGAACTCACTCCGCCAACGCCGGCCAATGCAGCCGGCCGTCGCGATCGCGCGCGGTGAACGGCGGCCAGCCGCGGCTCGCCCACGCCACCGGCCGGCCGATATAGATGAAGGCGTCGGTGACGCGCTCACCGAGCGCGATGGCGACGGTCTTGCGGTCGTACAAATCGCCGACCGATTCCAGCTTGTCGAGCTCGATCAATGTGGCGTCGTCGACCTCGAACAATTCGCCGCTGACCGGCAACAGCCCGGCGCCGTCCTCGAACAGCACCGGATAGTCGCCGGCGATCATCCGGTAGTGCGGCACGCTGGTCGCCACGCCGATAAATCTCGCCCGCGCCATCAGATGGTGGTTCTTCAATCCGCGCTTCAACGTGCCGTAAGCAAACACCCGGTGCATCGTCTGGTGATCCTCGCTCATTGTGCCGCGCCCCGCGATCGCCCAACCGCCGATCACCGGCGCGTCGGCTTACCAAGCCAGAGCGAGCGCGGGCGTCAAGGTTTTGATCTGCGCGGCATCCGCATCGCGGTCATGCATCATGACGTGATGGGCACGGCAGACGCTCGGCGTGTGACGACGTTGCCGTCAAACGCACCGCCAGGGGTGATGGGTCCCTGCGTGCCGCAGGGACGACTCGTGGAGGCGCCATGCCCCGCACGGCAACCGGCGCAGCCGCGCGATCACCCCGCCGGCAGCGTCAGCGTGAACACCGCGCCGCCGCCGGAGCGGTTCGCCGCGGCGAGCGCGCCGCCATATTCGCGGGCGATGCCGTAGCTGATCCACAGCCCGAGCCCGGTGCCCTCGCCGACCGGCTTCGTCGTGAAGAACGGTTCGAAAATCTTGTCGATCAGGCCTTCGGCGAAGCCCGGGCCGTTGTCGGCGATCGCGATCGCGACCTCGCCGCCGCGGCGGCTGGCGCGAATTTCGATCAGCGGCTCGGTCGCGCCGCGGCTGGCATCGAGCGCGTTGTCGACCAGGTTGACGATGATCTGGTGAAACTGCCCCTCATTGCCGACCACCGACAGATCCTTCTCGATGTGGAACACGATCTCGACCCGGCCGGCCTTGGCGCGCGACGCCCAGCGCGCCGCGGTGCGGATCACCCGCTCGATGTCGACCTGTTGCGCCTCGCCGGCCTTGAGGAACGACAGCCGGCGCAGATTCTTGACGATGTCGGAGACCCGCATCGCGCCTTCCAGCGTGCCCTCGATCAAGGAGCCGCTGTCGTCGAGCAGCGCGTCGATCCGCAACTCGTGGCGCAGCGCGTCGATCTCGGCGGCGTCAGCACCGCCATGGATCGCGCCGAGGTAAGTGCCGAGCCGCTGGCGATAGCGCTCCAGCGTGTGGATGTTGCCATAGACGAAGCTGATCGGATTGTTCAATTCGTGCGCGACGCCGGCGACCAGCCGGCCGAGGCTCGCCATCTTCTCCTGCTCGACCAGTTGCCGCTGCGCGCGCTGCAACTCGCTGTGCGCGGCGTGCAGCGCCTCGTAGGCGCGGCGCAATTCGCCGATCGGCCGCCCGGTCAGCACTGTGCCGACCCGGGCGCCGGCGGGATCGTAACGGGTGGCGCCGTTGACGGCGTAGAGATCCGAGATGCCGCTGGCGGTGACGAAGCGGATCTCGAAGGTCATGACGTCGGACGACAGCCCCGCCTTCAACAGCGCGTCGACGCGGACGCGATCGGGGGCGTCGATCAGTTCGACCAGCGGCCGGCCGGTCAGCGCTTCGGCGGGACGGCCGAACAGATACACCGCGGCGGGATTGACCTGCAGGATGCTGCCGTCGCGGCCGCAGGCGATCAGGATGTCGGACACCGATTCGATGACGCTCGAGATGAAGGCCTGGGCCTCTTCGAGCGCGGCGTTCTTCTGTTCGAGGTCGGTCTCGTAGCGCAACAGGTCGGCGTAGACCTCGTCCATCTTGCGGATCACTTCGATCCACACCGCCTCGCGCTCGCCGTCGAGCCCGGGCGGCGCGCGGTCGCCTCCCTTCACGATCGAGCCGTCCGCGCCGACGTCATTCGTCATCGACGACGCCCTTGCGGATGTCGTAGCGCGCGAGCTTGTTGCGCAGGCCCACCCGCGACAGCCCGAGTTCGGCGGCGACCCGGCTGATGTTGCCGCCGTGCCGTTCCAGCGCATCGACGATCATGGAGCGCTCCAGCGCCTCGACGCGGTGCTTCAGCGTCGCGGCTTCACCTGCGAGCGCGTGCGCGGGCGCGGCCGGCGCGCCGCCGTCGCGCACCCGGAGCGACAGATCGCGGATCTGCAGCCGGCCGTCATTGGCCAGCACCACCATGCGCTGGATCTCGTTCTGCAATTCGCGGACATTGCCCGGCCAATCGTGCCGCTGCATCGCCATCAGCGTATCGCGCGCAATGCCCGCGACCTGGCGGCCATAGGACTTGTTGACGTCGGCCAACACCTTCGCGGCGATCAGCGGAATATCCATCGGTCGCTCGCGCAGCGGCGGCATGTGCAGCGGGAACGCCGCCAACCGATAATACAGATCGCGGCGGAAGCGGCCGGCGCGCACTTCGGCTTCGAGGTCGCGATTAGTTGCGGCCACCACCCGGACGTCGACCTTGCGCACGCGCTGCGCGCCGAGCGGGCGGATCTCGCTCTCCTGCAGCACCCGCAACAGCTTGACTTGAAACGCCGGCGAGGTCTCGCCGATCTCGTCGAGAAAGATGGTGCCGCCGTCTGCGACCTCGAACAGTCCGATGCGATCCTGATAGGCGCCGGTGAAGGCGCCCTTCTTGCAGCCGAACAATTCGCTTTCCAGCAACTGATCCGGCAGCGCGCCGCAATTCTCCACCACGAACGCCTTGCCGGCGCGGCCGGAGCCGTAGTGAATCGCGCGGGCCAGCAACTCCTTGCCGGTGCCGGATTCCCCGGTGATCAACACCGAGATGTCGTACTCCGCGGCGCGACGCGCCAGATCGATGACGCCGCGCAAAGGGCTATCCGGGGCGTGCACGATGCGGTCGAAATCATACAATTGCTTCGCGGCGCCGCGCTTTTCAGTGACCACGCGGGTCACCCGCTCCGGCGTCAGCTTCATGTCGACTGCGGCGGTCTCGGTCTCCTGCTGCAGCCGGAACAGTTCGACCGCGCCGCGCACGGTGTCGAGCAGCCGGTCGGGATGCCAGGGCTTGGCGACGTATTGATAGATCCCGGCCTCGTTGATGCCGGCGATGATGTCCTCGGACTGCGAATAGCCGGAGATGATCATCCGCACCGGATCCGGCCAAGTGCTGCGCACATGCTTGAGGAATTCGACGCCGGTCTCGTCCTGCATGCGCTGGTCGCACAGGATGGCGTGGACGATCTCGCTTTCCAGGCAGCGCCGCGCCTCGGCGGCGTCCTTGGCGCAGATCACCTCGAACTCGTCGCTGAGCACGCGGCGCAGCGATTCCAGCGACCGCACCTCGTCGTCGACCACCAGCACGGTGGCGGTCATCGATCGCCCGCGGTTGCGCTCCGCCACCCGGCCTTCGCTCGCAAAAGCATCCATCGCGCCCTCAACAGATCCGTGGCAATTGATCGCCCGCCAGCCAATCGACAATGCGGCCGCCGCCGAACGCGGTGGTCATCTGCACAAAACGATGCTCGTCTTCCACCACCTCGCCGATGATCGCGGCTTCCCGCCCCAACGGATGCGCGCGCATCGCGGCCAGCGCCGCATCGGTGTGCTCCGGCGCGACGATGGCGATGAGTTTGCCTTCGTTGGCGACGTAGAGCGGATCGATCCCGAGCAATTCACAGGCGGCGGCGACTTGCGGCTTGATTGGCAGACCGTCCTCGTCGATGCGGAAGCCGACACACGATTGCTGCGCCAGTTCGTTCAGTGTCGCGGCGAGCCCGCCACGGGTCGGATCGCGCATCACCCGCAGGCCCGCGCCGGCCACCGCGACCATCTCGCCGACCAGGCCGTGCAACGCCGCGGAGTCGGATTGGATCGTGGTCTCGAAGGCGAGATTCTGCCGCCGCGACATCACCGCGACGCCGTGATCGCCGAGCGAGCCGGACAGCAGCACCTTGTCGCCCGGCCGCGCTTTGTCGGCGGAGAGGTCCAGCCCGTGCGGCAGCACGCCGACGCCGGCGGTGGAAATGAACACGCCGTCGGCCTTGCCGCGCTCCACCACCTTGGTGTCGCCGGTGATCACCGGGACGCCGGCCTCGCGCGCGGCGCGGCCCATGCTGTCGGCGATCTTCTTGAGATCGGCGAGCCGAAACCCCTCTTCGATAATAAAACTCGCCGACAGATACAGCGGCCGGGCGCCGGCCATCGCCACGTCGTTGATGGTGCCGTGCACCGCAAGCGAGCCGATGTCGCCGCCCGGGAAAAACAACGGCGAGATCACATAGCCGTCGGTGGTCATCACCATGCGGCCGGCAGCCACATCAAAGGCCGACTGGTCGTTGCCGCGGCGCAGCCATTCATTGTCGAGTGCTTGATGAAACACCTCGGCGATCAGTTGCGCCATGGCGCGACCACCGGCGCCGTGCGACAGCTCGACCCGGCCGGCCGCGAGATCGAGCTTCAAGTGACGCTGGCGCGCACTCATGCGGTCTTCCTCCTGGCGTGGTCGCGAAACCGGCCGTAGCTCCAATGCGCCGCGCAAGCGCCCTCCGACGACACCATGCAGGAGCCCATCGGGGTTTCTGGCGTGCAAACGGTGCCGAACAATCTGCATTCGGCCGGGCGCTTGACGCCGCGCAGGATGGCGCCGCATTCGCAGGCCGGATTGTCGCTGGCGGAAATATCATCGAGCGCAAAGCGCCGCTCGGCGTCGAAGCCCGCATAGGCGTCTTTCAGCCGCAGCGCGCTGTCGGGAAGTTGCCCAAGCCCGCGCCATTCGAAATTTTCGCGCAGTTCGAAAATGTCCGCGACCTCGGCCTGGGCGATACGGTTGCCGTGTTCGGTGACGGCGCGGATGTACTGATTCTCGACCTCGTGGCGGCCGTCATTAACCTGGCGGATCAGCATCAATATCGCCTGCATCACGTCGAGCGGCTCGAAGCCCGCGACCACAACCGGCTTGGCGAAGTCTTGCGCAAAGCGCCGAAACGGCGCGGTGCCGATCACGGTCGAGACATGCGCGGGGCCGACGAAGCCGTCGATGCGCACGCCGTCGCTGTCGCAGGCGAGAATCCGTTCGATCGCCGACGGCGTCAGCACGTGGTTGCAGAACACGCTGAAATTGCCGAGGTCCCGCTTCAGCGCCAGCCGGATCGAAAGCGCGGTCGGCGGCGTGGTGGTCTCGAAACCGATGGCGAAGAACACCACGTCGCGCGACGGCTCGGCTTCGGCGATCACGAGCGCGTCGAGCGTCGAATACACCATGCGGATGTCGGCGCCCGCCGCCTTGGCGCGCAGCAGCGAGTTGCCGCGCGAGCCCGGCACCCGCATCAGATCGCCATAACAACACAGCGTGACGTTGGGCTTTGCTGCGAGCTGCAGCGCCATGTCGATGCGGCCGACCGGCAGCACGCAGACCGGGCAGCCGGGGCCGTGCACCATGCGAACGTTGCCCGGCAGCAGGTCCTCGAGGCCGTAGCGCGAGATCGCGTGGGTGTGGCCGCCGCAAAATTCCATCAGCGCGTAGTTGCGCGCGGGATCGCTGTCGCGGGCGATGGCGGCCGCCACGCCGCGGGCGAGCTTTCCGTCGCGATATTCGTCGACGTATTTCATGCCAAAACCTCCGCGCCGAGCTGGCCGAGCAGCGCCAGGGTTCGACGCGCCTCCTCCGGATCGATCCGTGTCAGCGCGAAGCCGACATGCAGCACGACGTAGTCGCCGATCGCGAGCTCGTCGAGCAGCGCCACCGAGACCAGCTTGCCGACGCCGTCGACGCTGACCCGCGCCATCTGGTCGGGCAAGAGTTCGATGACTTCGGCCGGGATCGCCAGACACATTCGCTCGTTCTCCGGTTACTCGGCCGCCTTGGCGGCGCCGCGCGCTTCGGCCAAACGCTTCTCGATCCAGGCGTAGAACGCCGGCAGGCCCTCGCCGCTACGCGCCGACAGCGTCAGCACCGCGATCTTCGGATTGATCCGGCGGGCGTATTCGATGCAGCTCGCCAGATCGAAATCCAGATGCGGCAATAGGTCGACCTTGTTGATCAGCATCAGATCGGCGGCTGCGAACATGTCGGGATACTTCAGCGGCTTGTCTTCGCCTTCGGTGACCGACAGCACCACCACCTTGTGCGCCTCGCCGAGATCGAACGCCGCGGGACAGACCAGATTGCCGACATTCTCGATGAACAGCACGCCTTGCGCCAGCGGCGGCAGTTGACCGAACGCGTGGCCGATCATGTGGGCGTCGAGGTGGCAGCCCTTGCCGGTGTTGATCTGGATCGCCGGCGCGCCGCTGGCGCGGATGCGCTCGGCGTCGTTGGCGGTCTGCTGATCGCCCTCGATCACCGCGATCGGGAATTTGTCCTTGAGGTCGGTGATGGCGCGGACCAGCAGCGAGGTCTTGCCGGAGCCGGGGCTGGAAACGAGGTTCAGCGCCAGCGTGCCGGCGGCGGCGAAGCGGGCGCGATTGTCGGCGGCATAACTGTTGTTCTTGCCGAGAATGTCGCGCTCGATCTGCACGATGCGCGATTGCGAAAGCCCGGCGACATGCACGCCGGCGATGCCGCCGCCGAAATCCAGCGTGGCTGCACTCGCCGGCGCGTGGTCATGGTCGTGATCATGCGTAAGGGCGTGATTATGCGCATGATCATGAATGTGGTCATGCGCACGGCTATGATCATGGTCATCGCCATCGTGATGATGATGGTGGTGATGATGATGAGCATGGCCGTGGGCGTGCTCGTGCTCATGATCGTGGCCGTCGTGAGCATCATCGTGATCGGGCTTGCCGTCGCATCCGCACACCGTACACATCAATCGACCTCCAATTCCTTGACGCGCAGGTCGTCACCCGCGGTCACCTGCAATTGATGCCCGCCGCAATGCGGGCACGGATCGTAGCGCCGCTTAACCGGCACGGTCTTCTCGCAAGTCATGCACCAGGCTTCGCCAGGCACCTCCACCACCTCAAAGCGGGCGTCGGCGGCGATGCTGCCGTGGGTCACCGCGGAGAAGCAGAACCGCATCGCCTCGGGCTCGACATGGCTGAGCGCGCCGATCTCGACCCAGACCGCGCGCACCCGGCTGAATTGCTGGCGCTCGGCCTCGCGCTGGATGATGTCGAGCATGCCTTCGCACAAAGCCATCTCATGCATCGGCGGCCTCCGCAAAATGCACCGAAAGGCCTACGCACGGATCGAACGCCGCGATTAGTTGTTCGATGCGGCGGCGGTCGTCATCGGCTTTCGCGGCAACGCCGTGCAGCGCGCGCACCAGCGGGCCTTCGGGGTGAAAATTCCATTCGGTCGGCGCCAGAATTTCTAGCCGCGCGACGCGGTCATGGCCGTCGAGCGCGATCCAGTGATGCAGCCGGCCGCGGGCGCATTCCACCGCGGCGAAGCCGATGCCGGGCGCGAGCGGCGTCGCGGCGATCAGTTCGGCGGGATCGGCCGTGCCAGAGGCGAGCCCGCGTAGCAGCTCCGGCGTTTGCCGCGCCTCGATCAGCCGCGCCAGGATGCGCGCGCTTAAGCCTGTCTCGCGCGAGGCCAGCAGCGGATGCGTGTGTGTCCGCGATAACGCGCCGGTTTCAGGCGTGCGGCTTTGCAGATGCGGACGGGCGGCGAACGCCGCGCCGGACTGCGCCAATTGATCGGCGATCACCGCATCGTCGGCGGGATCGAGCGCGTCGAGCGGCCGCGCGCCGAAACTGGCATCGCCGGCGAGCAACGGCTGCAGCAGTCGTGCCATCGGCGCATCGGATGCAGTCCAGCGTTGATAAGTATCGGCGTCGTCGAAGCAATGCTTGGGCAGCCCGAGCGCGTCGAGGCTCTGCTCGATCGCGGCGATCGCGGCATCGCTGGTGGCGCGGTCGGTCCACGCCGCGTCGAAGCTGAAGCTGCGGGTCGCGGCGGCGAGCGCGCGCAACGCCGGCGCGGTGCCGCCGAGATCCGATCCTGCAAGCATGGTCACCGTGCCGCGCAGCAATTCCAGCACGCGTTCGGCGGCGACCGCGCTCGCCCTTGCCGCCAACTGATCGGGAGCAAGCGCGGTGCCGCGCGCGGCGGCGATCGCCGCAGCGACTGCGGCGCCCTGCGCCATCGCGCAGAGCCCAAAGATCCGCGGCAGCGCGCGGGCGACCTCGTCGGCGGGCCGGCCCCTGGCGTAGCGATCGATGCCGGAGGGCGGCCGCGCGGTGATGGCAACCTCAGTGACACGGCCGTCCGATACGGACAGTGTGACCTCGATGCCATCCGCTGCCGCCGCGCTGGTCATGGCCGCGCTCCGCTCGACAACGCGCCGCGCAGGAAATTGCGCCGATCGATCGCGGCGCTTCGCGGCTTTGGCGGCGACGCGGCTGCAGTCTCCGCGGGCGCCACGTCGAATCCCGGATCGAGCACCGCTTGGAGCGCCGCCTCGGCTGCGGCGAGCGCGCTTTGCTGATCGGCGAAGTCGAACATCGGCGAATACAGCGAGCAGCTCTCGATGATGCCAAAACCATCCAGCGCGCCGACGGTGAATTCGAAGAGGCCCGCCGGCAGGCTGCGCGAGACCGTCGCACCGGGCGGCGCATCGCTGCCCTCGCCGGCATCGAGCGGCGCCAGCACCAGATTCATGAACCACGGCGTCAGCACCACGCCGAGCGCTCGCCCCTCGTGCGCGCGAAAGCCGACTGCGGCAACCTCAAGTGCCGTGTTGTAGATCGGCAGCTCGCGCATGCCGCGATCGGCGGCGCGATACAGCGCCGCCAGCGCCGCGCCGATCGCCGCGGCCTTCTCGGCCTCGACCTTGTCAGTATCAGCCTTGGTTTGCGCGGGGTCACGGCTCATCGTCGAGCCTCATGAATTTGCTGGCCGGCGCGTCGCAGTTCGGACAGCTCCAGTCTTCCGGCAGCTCCGAGAACGGCGTGCCCGGCTCGGCGCCGCGATTGGGATCGCCGTCCGCCGGATCGTACACCGTCCAGCAGATGCCGCATTCCATCCGGGTCGCCACGTCGGTTTCGCGCCGGCCGAAATTCTCGAAGCCGCTCATTCGAAATACGCCTCGACGATTTCACGCAAGCGTTCCGCGGAGTCCTGGAAATCTTCGTCGGCGGCGCAGGCCGCGGCCGGCACGTCGCCGATCTCCAGCGTGTCGAGGATCATGGTGTCCATGGCGTTGAGGAACTGCACCGACCAGACGTCGCGCGTCGCGGTCGCCAGCACCCGGCAGGAGCCGTAGCCGCGCGAATGCAGCTGGATCGGGCCGTTGCCGAGCGTGGCCTGCAGATGCGCCATGTCGACGGCGTTCATCGGCAACAGCGTGAAGTTGATGACGTGCGACGGCAGGCCGGGACGATGCGCGGCCTTGCGCTCGCGGATCTCCGCCAGCACCGGCATCACGTTCATGGCGTCGGCGGGCGCGTCGCCCAGCACCACGTCGCTGGCGGTGAAATCCTGCGCGGCGCGGCGCACCAGTTCGGGGATCGCGCCGATCTCGACATATTCGACGCGCGGCTGCGCGGCGTCGCCCTCGATGCGGACCAGCCACAGCCCGGCAAGCACGGATTCCTGGATCTGGACGATGCGGCGATCCGGCAGCGCGACGATGCCGCCGACCTCGCCCTCGCCGAGCACGTCGACCAACAGCTCGCGCTCGGCGGGTGACAACTCATCCAGCGCAAAAACTTGCGTCGGCGCGTCGGCGCGCTGCGCCGCCAAGGCGGCGGCGAGCCGCGGCAATAGCGCCAGCAATTGCGGACATTGCTGCGTCAGCTCGGCGCCGCTCTGCGTCGACAGCGCCGCCACCGCGCCGGTCCGGGTCAGGCCGCGGCGGGAGGCGTCGGCGGGATCGTGGCCGACCGGCAGCAGCATCATCGCGACGTCGTCGCCGCCGTCGGCGCTCCAATAGCCCACCTTCATGACGTCGCTCCCTGCTGCGCGGAATGACCGTCGGCTGCGAGCATCGCTTCGATGCGCGCGAGATAGACCGACCAGTCCTGAATCTTGGCAATGACGCCGAGCGTGCGGTCGGCGCGCAGCAGCGCCAGGCTCGGCATCGCGCGGACCCCGCAGCGCTGCATCAGCGCTTGCTCGGCCGAGGCCGCCACGACGGCAGGACGCAGCCGGCCGGCAAACGCCTTGCCGAGTTGCGGCAGCACCACGGCGATGTCGCCGACTTCGGCGCGGGTCGGATCGCCGCGAAAGAACAGCAGCAGGATGGTTTCGGGAGCGGAGGCGAAGATGTCGTCGAGCGTCGCGGCATCGACCGTCGGCATGCCATCAAGGCGCACGTCTTCTGCAGCGAGCGATGTGCTCATCTTCCCCCCGTGATGTTGTGTTTCGACACTTGTTGTATTTTCGACTTGCCATTCAGCGGGCAAGCTTTGAACGGTTCAGCAAGCGACATGCCAACCATTCGACGCCCGCCGATGGAAGCAACGTGGCCGATATTGGACAGCTTCTGACCATCCCGCGGCGAGGCGACGCCGCAAATGGAAACATGATTTGGCAGCGCTGCAAAGTTAAATTGCAGGAGCGTGCGACCCCACATTAGTCGCAGGGGCAACGCCGGCACGGCGTCGCGCGCGGTCTCAACCCTGCGGCGTGACCTGGCTGCGCAAAAATTCCGGCAGTTGCGGTTCGCGGTCGATCAGGTCGGCGAACAGATGTTCGAAGTCACGGCCCTCGATCGCCGCGGCCAGGCCATCGAGCGCGTCGTCGATCAGCCGGGCTTCCTCAGGCTCGAGCAGCCGCACCGCGTTGTCGATGAACACCAGCACCCGGTCGCCGACCGCGACCTCGCCGATCAGCAGCGTCGAGACGCGGCGCTGCTCGCCGCGCCGCTCGCACAGCGCGGTGCCGTCGTCGCTGGTCACCACCGTCATCGGCACGCCTACGCACATGCGGTTGGGCTCCCCTGCTCGATCACGCACCGCGATCGCCGAGCAGCGCCCGCGCGGTCGGGCAGCGCTCGTAATTGTCGAAATCGATCGCGCCTTCAAGCAGGCGCTCGTCAGGTGCCAGCGGCCTTTCGCGCGGCGTCACTTCGACGCCCCACGCGGCCAAAGCCGCCACCGCGGCGTCGACCGCGGCGTCGATCTGGCCGCGCACCGGCGCGGTCAACGGGCCACCCCAGTTCTCCAGATCCTGCGGCTGGCAGCCGATCAGCAACATCTCGCTGGGCACATGACCGAGCAGTTCGGCGGCGCTGAGCACTTCCTGGAAGCCGGTCTGATGTAGGCTCATCTTCTTGATGCCGGTGAATTTAGGCACCTCCTCATTGCGCACCAGCTTCAGCGTGCCGGGCGCAAGGCCGTAATCGACGGCGTCGAACACGATCAGCCGGTCGGCCTCGTTGACATATTGTACGAGGTAGAGCCCTTGCGTGCCGCCGTCCATCACCGTGACGTTCTCGGGACAGACGTAGCGCTGGTGGAATTGCTCCACCGCGCGCACGCCAAAGCCTTCGTCGGCCCACAGGATGTTGCCGATGCCGAGCACCAGCGTGCGGAGCGGCTGGCTGTCGCTGCTGATCATCGCGCTCATCGCGGGAAATCGTCGATGTCGTCGCGGAACAGGCGCTCGCCGGAGATCATCGACGAGATCATGCTCTGGCGGCTGAGAATGTCCTCGCGCACCGCAGCGTAGATATGCACGACGACGAACACCACGATCGCCCACATCCCGAGGTGATGCCAAGTGTGCAGATCCTGGCTGTTCGGGAAGATCGCGAACATGAAGCCGAACACCTTGTATTGCCAGCTGTCGATGCCCTGGCCTTCGGAATACAGCGCCATGCCGCTCGCCATCATGAACAGCAGGAACAGCATGAAGGAGAACATCGCCACATGCGCCAGCGGGTTGTGGCCGATGTACTTCTTCGGGTCCTTCACCATGAAGAGGTACCATTTCAACTCGTAGAGGATGCCCCACCACCAGGTGCGGTTGTGCAGCGGCAGATAGAAGATCTGCCGCGAGTTGCGGTTGCCGACGAACGCCCAATACAGCCGCAGCAGGAAGAACACGATCAGCGATTGCCCGGCGGCGAAATGCGCAAAGCGGATGTAGCCCATCTGGAAGCTCGCCGAGGCCTCGCCCGACACCGACGGCAGCGGCGAGCCGATCAGATAGCCGGTGATGCACAAGGTCACGATCAACAGCGCGTTGACCCAGTGCCAGAGCCGGACCGGCGCTTCATAGACATAGACGGTCTGCAGCGACTTGGCGCGTTCGCCGTGGGCGTCGAGGGGGCCGTGAACCCGCGCGATCTCGGTCATGGTTATCTCCTTGAAGCCGCCGCACGGGCCTGGGGGCCAACCCGGCTGGATGAAACGTTTGCTGCCGCGTAGCGTCGACGTTGATAGCAGCGGCGCGGCGAACTTCCCTCTCCCCGCTTGCGGGGAGAGGGTGGCGCGACAAGCGAAGCTTGGCGCGCCGGGTGAGGGGGCGCCGCGTTTCGATGAAGCGGGGGGGGGCCCCCCCCCCCCCCCCCCCCCCCCCGCCGGGGGGGGGGGCCCCCCCCCCCCCCCGCCCCCGGGGGGGGCGCGCGCGC
>NZ_JACHIH010000010.1:0-63601 GCF_014203125.1 Rhodopseudomonas rhenobacensis | reverse complement strand
GGGGGGTGGGGGGGGGTGGCGCGCCAACACGGGGGGGGGGGGCCGGGGGGGCCCCCCCCCGCCGCGTTTCGATGAAGCGCCCCCTCACCCGACCCGGCTTCGCTGGCGCTCCGCCGGGTCGACCTCTCCCCGCAAGCGGGGAGAGGTGAAGGCCGTGCTCGCAATGAGCACCCAGGCGCAACTAGCCGCATCGGTTTCCTCCCATGCGCGATCAGCGCACCGTCACCCGGCTCATCTCCTGACCGTCCTCGCTCAACACGTGGGTCGAGCAGGCCAGGCAGGGGTCGAACGAATGCAGCGTGCGCAGGATTTCCAGCGGCTGGTTCGGATCGGCCATCGGGGTTTCGAGCAAACTCGCCTCGAACGCGCCGATGCCGCCCTTGGGATCGCGCGGGCTGCCGTTCCAGGTGGTCGGCACCACCGCCTGGTAGTTGTCGATCTTGCCGTCCTTGATCTTGATCCAGTGGCCGAGCGCGCCGCGCGGCGCCTCGGTGAAGCCGACGCCCTTGACCTCCTTCGGCCAGGTCTCCGGGCTCCACTTCTCGACATTGGCGGTGGCGCTGTCGCCGGCCTTCAGCGACGCCATCAGCTTGTTCTGGAAGTAGCGCAGCTGATGCGCCGCCCATTGCGCCTCCAGCGCGCGCGCCGCGGTGCGGCCGAGCGTGGAGAACAGCGCGGTCACCGGCAGGCCGAGGTCCTTGAGGAGCTTTTCGGTCGGCTCCTTGAACTCCGGCTTGTTCTGCGCGTAGCCGATGATGTAGCGCGCCAACGGACCGACCTCGACGGCGTTGCCTTTCCAGCGCGGCGACTTGATCCAGGAGTATTTCGCCTCCTCGTCGACCGCCTCGATCCGGGTCTTGGTGCCCTTCGACTTCGGCCCCAGCTCATAATGCGGAACGGTGACGCCGTCCCACGGATGCAGGCCCTTGGTCTCATCGGGATATTTGTACCAGGAGTGGGTGACGAACTCCTGCACCTGCGACGGATCGGCAAGATCGACCGGCAGCACCTCGTTGAGATTGCCGTTGAGGATCACGCCGCGCGGCATTTTCAGCGACGCCGCCGAATAGTCGTTGGCGTATTCCGGAATATCGCCGTAGCTCATCACCGAGGTCGAGGACAGCCCGCCGCCAAAAGTCCAGTCCTTGTAGAACGAGGCGATCGCCTGCAAGTCCGGCAGATAGACCTGCTCGGTGAAGGTCACCATCTGGTCGATGATCGACGACACCAGGTTGAGCCGCTCCATGTTGACGGCACCGACCGCGCCGACGCCGTCGACATTGATGGCGCAGGGCACGCCGCCGACCAGCCAGTTCGGATGCGGGTTCTTGCCGCCATAGATGGTGTGGATCTTCACCATGTCCTTCTGGAAGTCGAGCGCTTCCAGATAATGCGCCACCGCCATCAGATTGGCTTCCGGCGGCAGCTTGTAGGCCGGATGGCCCCAATAGCCGTTCTTGAACGGACCGAGCTGACCCGACTCGACGAACTTCTTCAGCCGGGTCTGCAGGTCCTTGAAGTAGCCCGGGCTCGACAGCGGCCAGTTGGAGATCGACTGCGCCAGCGTCGAGGTCGCCTTCGGATCGGCGGAGAGCGCCGAGACGATGTCGACCCAGTCCAGCGCGTGCAGGTGATAGAAATGCACGATGTGATCGTGCACCTGCAGCGTCAGCTGCATGATGTTGCGGATGGTGTTGGCGTTCTCCGGGATCTTGATGTCGAGCGCGTTTTCCACCGCGCGCACCGAGGTCAGAGCGTGGGTGCCGGTGCAGACGCCGCAGATCCGTTCGGTGAAGGCCCAGGCGTCGCGCGGATCGCGGCCGCGCAAAATCACTTCGATGCCGCGCCACATCGTGCCGGTGGACACCGCGTTGCGGATCACGTTGTTGGCGTCGACGTTGACCTCGACGCGCAGATGTCCCTCGATCCGGGTCACCGGATCGACGACGACGCGGCGGCCGGCATTGTCGAGCGAAAAGCCATTCGGCGTGGTGATGTTGGTCATGATCTGCGCTTCCCCGCTCAGCCGGCCGATTTATCGTTGGGTTTGTTGCCGTTGCCGTTGCCGCCGTTGTCGTTGCGACGCTTGGCCATGCTGCGCACCGTCGTCACCGCGGCGTGCGCGGCGATCGCGGCGCCGACCACGCCGGCCACCGTGGCGCCGATCTTGTCGGCATTGGCCTCGACGCCGAACTGCTTGATGGTGGTCAGCCGGTCGTAGAACGAACCGTTGTCCCAGAAGCCGTCCTCGGTGCAGCCGATGCAGCCGTGGCCGGATTGGATCGGGAACGAGACGCCGCCGTTCCAGCGCACCGTCGAACAGGCGCTGTAGGTGGTCGGGCCCTTGCAGCCCATCTTGTACAGGCAGTAGCCTTTTCGCGCGGCGTCGTCGTCCCATTCCTCAACGAATTGGCCGGCGTCGAAATGCGGCCGGCGGTAGCATTTGTCGTGGATGCGCTGCGAGTAGAACATCTTCGGCCGGCCCTGGCGGTCGAGCTCGGGCAAGCGGCCGAAGGTGGTGATGTAGGTGACGACGCCGGTCATCACTTCGGCGATCGGCGGACAGCCCGGCACCTTGATGATCGGCTTGTTGCGGATCACCTTGTCGATCGGGGTGGCCTGGGTCGGGTTGGGCTTGGCGGCCTGCACGCAGCCCCAGGAGGCGCAGGCGCCCCAGGCGATCACCGCCATGGAGTCCTCGGCCATCTCCTTCAGCTTCTCGACGAACGGCCGGCCGCCGTCGATGCAGAACATGCCGTCTTCGTTGAGCGGCGGGTTGCCTTCCACCGCGAGGATGTACTGGCCTTTGTATTTCTCGCGGGTCTCCTGCAGGATCGCCTCGGCCTGATGGCCGGCCGCCGCCATGATGGTGTCGTCGTAATCCAGCGAGATCATCGACAGCACGGCGTCTTTGACCAAGGGATGCGCCGAGCGGATGAAGCTCTCGGAGCAGCAGGTGCATTCCAGCCCGTGCATCCAGATCACCGGCACCCGCGGCTTGGTCTCCAGCGCCTGCGCGATCTCGGTGGCGCCGATCGGTCCAAGCCCGAGGCTGGTCGCGGTCAGGCTGCAGAATTTGACGAAGCTGCGCCGGGTGATGCCCTGGCGGCGGATCACCTCATAGAATGTTTCTGTCCCTGCGCCCATGGCGGCTCCTCGGCGTTCCTTGATCCGCGATGCGTCCGTGCGCGCCGCGATTGAGGAGAAGGATCGCAAGAACCAGGCCAACTGCGGAGCAGCGTCGCACGCAGCCGCAAGTGCTTGAAAACAAGCCGATGTTTAGAATCGTTCGAACCGGGCAGACGACAGCGCGATGTCGCAATGGTGACAAGTGTGTTGCGCGGCTGGTAACCGAGTGACCGGAGCGCGGGCAGCGGCCGTTCAATTCAACACCCAGTCATTCCGGGGCGCGAGGCCGCAAGGCCGAGCGAACCCGGAATCTTGCGGCAAGGCGGAACGCGGAGCGAGATTCCGGGTTCGCGTGCAGCTAACGCTGCGCGCGCCCCGGAATGACGGCTTCGAAGGTCGAGCGCATCAAGGCATTTGCGATGTGCTTTTAGTGTGCGGTGCACACCATGCAGGGATCGAACGAGCGCACCACGTGCTGCACGGCGACCGACGCTGCACCCTCTTCGCCGACCGGGGTGCCGACCAGCGCCTGCTCTAAGGGACCAGCAATGCCGTTGGCATCGCGCGGCGAGAAATTCCAGGTGGTCGGCGCGATGATCTGATAGCGGCGGATGCGGTCGCCCGAGAGTTCGATCCAGTGGCCGAGGCTGCCGCGTGCGGCCTCCACAAGACCAATGCCGGCGCCCTCGCCCACCCGCGCGGCGGGATCGAGAAACGGCGCGTCGAGTGCGATCTGCCGCGCCCAGCGCTGCATCGCCAAAGCCAACCCCGCCGTTTCCATTAGCCGCGCGATCACCCGGGTTCTGACGTTGGGGCCATGGCGCCGCAACAGATCGCGGATCAGCGCATCGCCGTCGACCGCCTGACGCGCCAATGCGCCGACCTCGATCGGCCGGCCGTCGAGCCGCGGCGCCTTGCACCAACTATAGCCGCCCGGCCGATCGGCGTCGGGCAGCGTCTGCGCCAAAGCCGGCTCAGCCGCGGTGTCGCGCATCCAGGCGTGCGAGACGTCCTCGGTGATGGCGTCGATGTCCAGCGCGCGCCACCGCGATGTGGCGGGATCATACAGCCCGGCGGCGAACAGCGGCGCATCAACACCTTGATAGGCGCCGAAGCTCATCAGCGGCGCCGCGCCGCGGCCGAGCTTGTCGAGCGCAAGATCGTCGGCGATCGCGAGAAATCTTGCGAAATCGCCGCCCCGGCCATCGCGCCAACTCTCCAACGCCGCGCCGCTATCCAGCGCCAGCACCGCCTCGAGATCGTCGTAGAACACGGTCGTTTCCAAAAAACTGCGGAAGTTGGCGATGATCGACAACAGCCGCACCCGCTCGCCGAGCCCGATCGCCCGGGTCGTGCCGCCCGGCTGAAACGCCAGACTGTGCGGCCATTTGCCGGCGACGAGGCCCATGATCTCCAGCAGCCGCGCCCGCGCCGGCAGCACTTCTCGCGCGGCGGTGCCGCGCGTGGCGGCGAAACGCTCGGCCACCGCGGCGTGCCAGGGCCGGCCTGCGTAGCTGGCGCGGGCGAAGTCCGGCATGAAGAACACGTAGAAATGCGTCAGGTGATCGGCGGCGTTTTCCGCGGCGTGGGCGATGTTGGCGGCGTGTAGGCCGTTCGGCGCCGGGTGCAAGCCGTCCACTGCGCGCAGCGCCGCCACCGCGGCCATCGACTGCGACACCGAGCAGATGCCGCAGATCCGCGGCGCCAGCGTCAACGCATCGAGCGAGGGCCGGCCTTCGAGAATCTGCTCGAAGCCGCGATACAACGGCGCGGTGACTTCGGCTGACACCACCACGCCGTCGTCGATGTCGAGCCGGACTTCGAGATCGCCCTCGACGCGGTTGAACGGGCCGACCGTGATCCGCCGCATCACTTGCGCCGCTGCCCGGACGGCGTCGGCGGCACCACCACGTGATCGGCATTGGCGTTGGCGCGCACCCGCTTCGGCGTTGCCGATTTCGACAGCGCCGCCAGCGCCACGAACCAGGCTTTCGGCATGTCGAGCGGCAAGCCGACCGGAATGCCGGCGACTTTCGCGGTGGTCATGTAGTTGCTGGCGGCTTCGAAGCCCGGCGAGGTACAGGCGATGCAGGGATAGCCGCCCTGGGTGCAGGAGCCGCCGCCGTTCCAGGCGCGCTGATTGCAATCGCCGACCGCCTGCGTCGCCTTGCAGCCGAGATGCTCCATCAGGCAGCCGCGCTGCGACATCGCCTCGGCGCTGGCCTTGAATTCGTAGAACTCGTTGCGGGCGCAGCCGTGATGCGCCAGATGCTCGGCGAAAAACTTCGGCCGCGCGAAACTGTCGAGCGCGCTATCGGAAAAATCGCCGAGCGCCAGCGCGGCCAGCGTCTCGGCGATCCAGCCGGGATGCGGCGCGCAGCCGGCGATATTGATCACCGGCAGGCCGGCCTTGGAGCGAAACGCCGCGCCGAGCACGCCGCCCGGCTCGGTGCCGAGAAACTGCAAGCCGGAGGCATCGGTCGGATTGTGCCCGGCCGCCGGCACGCCGCCATAGGCCGAGCAACTGCCGACCGCGACCACATAGTCGGCGCGCGGCGCCAGTTCGCCGATCCAGGACGCCATCGAGCGCCCGGTGCCGCCCAGCATGTTGAACCGGCCGCTGCCGTTCGGCCCGCGCAGCACCGCGCCCTCGACCACAAGTATTGACAACGCCGTGCGCTCGGCCGCGACGTCGGCGAGGAGGTCGGTCACTTCGTCGGCGGTGGCCTCGCTGACCGAGGGGTGCCACAACAGGTTGATGCCGAACGATGCCAGCTCGGCGAACCAGCCGGCGCGGCCCTGCTCGAGAATCGCCATGGTGCAGCCGCCGCAGCCCGCGGCCTGCAGCCATAACAGGTTGATCGGTCCCATCGCGCTCCCTGGCCGGTCACTGTGCCGGATCTTGGCGGCAAGGCCTGCCGCCGTCCCTGGCCCATTTGTCGCCGATTTTTTGCGACCGCGCCACGGGGGAAATCGGCGACGCCGGCTCCGCGAGGTTTGTTCCTTAGGCCCATTCTCCCTTGCGGAACACCGGCACGCGGCGGCCGTCGGCCGCGATGCCGTCGACGTCGGTCTCGGCCGAGCCGATCATCCAGTCGATATGGATCAGGCTCTTGTTGCCGCCCTGATCGGCGATCTGCTCAGGCGTCAGACGGTCGCCGCCGAGGAAGCATTTCGAGTAGCATTGGCCGAGCGCGATGTGGCTGGCGGCATTCTCGTCGAACAGCGTGTTGAAGAACAACAGGCCGCTGTGCGAGATCGGCGACGAATGCGGCACCAGCGCGACCTCGCCAAGCCGGCGCGCGCCCTCGTCGGTGTCGAGCACCTTGTTGAGCACCTGTTCGCCGCGGCTCGCCTTGGCGGCGACGATGCAGCCATCCTTGAATTCCACGGCGATGTCGTCGATCAGCGAGCCCTGATAGGACAGCGGCTTGGAGGAGACCACCCGCCCCTCGACGCGGCGGGCATGTGGCGTGGTGAACACCTCTTCGGTCGGGATATTGGCGTTGCAGGTGATGCCGTTCTTGGCGGTGGACTCGCCGCCCTGCCATTCATGGCCATCGGCGAGACCAATCGTCAGATCAGTGCCCGGCCCGGAATAGTGCAAGGCCGCAAAGCGCTGGCCATTGAGCCAGGCGGTGCGCGCCCGCAGCTCGGCATTGTGAGCGGTCCAGGCCGCGACCGGATCGTCATTGTCGACGCGCGACGCCGCGAAGATCGCCTCGGCGAGTTTGCCGACGGCCACCTCCTCGGCGTCGTCGGGAAACACCAGCTTGGCCCAGGACGCGCTCGGATAGGCCAGGATATTCCAGTTGACGTCGAATCCGACGATCTTTTCCAGCGCCGGCTTGTAGGCGATCGAATTGGCTTTGCTGGCCCGCGACACCCGCGCCGGATCTTGCCCCGACAGCAGCATCGGATCGTCGCCGACGATGGCGAGCCGCGCGGTGTTTGCGCCGAACGCCTTCGCCATCCCCTCATAAAGCCAGCCGGCGGCGCGATCGAAGCTTTCGTCTTGCGCGAAGCGATAGCGCGCCAGCGTGATCGCGTCGTCCGACAGCATCGGGATCACCAGCCCGGCGCCGGCTCGATAGGCGTGCTCGGCGACCAGCCGGACCAGCGGCAGCGCCGCGGTCGGCGCGGTGACCAGCAGGTCCTGCCCGGCCTCGAGCCGCAGCCCGACCTTGATGGCGAGTTCTGCCAAGCGGTCCAGCTTCACCGGATCGATCGGGCTCGAGATGCCGCGCTGATGAATCGTCATGCGATCGCCTTTAACGTCGTGAGTGTCCCCTATCGTCGCCGGATCTTGCGGCTTTGTCGACCGCGGCGGCGGCATTTCGTGGCTGCATCGCGGTCATGTGTGCCAAGCCGCTCGGCTCAGGACGCCCGCTTGCCGTGCCCGCTCGGCCGCCGCTCGGCGGCCACGATCTCGAGCAGCCGCCATGCCGGATGATCCTCGGTGAGGCTGTCGATCGAATGGGCGTAGCGCCGCCGCCAGTTCGGATGCTCGTGCGAGGTCGCGGGGACGTTGACGGGATCGTGCTCGTCGAGCAGATCGTCGAGCTGCGTCACCGCCAGCACCGACGCGGTGCGGCCGAGAAACCGATGCACCGCCTCGGAAAACGCCGCGGCGGAGATCGGCTCGACGTCCTCCAAATCCAGCATCCGCAGCACCTTCAGCCGCTGCGCGTCGCGCCGCACGCCCTGCGAGAGCGTCTCCTCCGGGGTCGGATAGAGTCCCAGCCGATGCTTCAGATCGATATCGGTGCCGGCCAGCCAACTGCGCAGCGTCGGCAGATCATGACTGCCGGCGACCGCCACCGCGAGCCGCGGATAGAGCTCCGGGGGAAAGAACTCGCCGAGCTCGTCGTGCTCGAAGAACAGCACCCGATAGGACAGGATGTTGGCCTCCGCCATGCGCTCGCGGAAGCCGGGCGGCACCGTGCCGAGATCCTCGCCGACCACCAGGCACTGATGCCGGTGGCTCTCCAGCGCGAGAATCCCGATCAGATCGTCCAACGGATAGCTGATATAGGCGCCCTGCGATGCCGGCAGGCCTTCGGGAATGCAATACAGCCGCTGCAGCCCCATCACGTGATCGATCCGCAAGCCGCCAGCGTGGCGCATGTTGGACTGCACCAGATCGACGAACGGCCGGTAGCCCTGCCGCATCAAGGCGATCGGATTGAACGGCGGCAGGCCCCAGTTCTGCCCGGCCGGATTGAAAATATCCGGCGGCGCGCCGACCTGGGTCTGCGCCATGAAATCCGTCGGGCTCGCCCAGGTCTCCGAGCCGGTGCGATCGCAGCCGACCGCGAGATCGCGATACAGCCCGATCCGCATGCCGGCGCGCATCGCGGCGTCCTTCGCCGCAGCGAGCTGCTGATCGGCGATCCACTGCAGCCAGTTGTAGAAGTCGACGTTGTCTCGATGATCGTGGGCGAACTGCATCAGCTCGGGCGAATCCGGACGACGAAAGGCATCGGGCCAGCGCTGCCACTCGCCGAGCGCCGGATCGGTCGCGGTGAAGTGATCGCGCAGCGCCTGAAACAGCGAGGTGTTGTGCAGGCTTTCGCCGGCCTCTTTGACGAAGCCGTCGAATTCGCTTCCGCGCGCTTGATCGGCGTGGGCGTGAAAATCGGCATGGACCAGCCGCAAGGCTTCGAGCTTCAGCGCGTTGACCGCGCGGTAATCGACCTGGGCCGCGGCGCGGCAGCACGACAGGCGCTCGCTGAACGCCGGCTGCTCCAGCAGCGCGCGGGCGCGTGCCGAATGGCGGAATTCCGGGATCGCCGGCACGTCGATATAGAGAACGTTGAGAAAGCGGCGGCTCGCCGGCGAATACGGGCTGGCATGCTCCGGGTTGTCCGGAAACATCTGATGCAGCGGATTGAGGCCGAGCACGTCGCAGCCGTGGCTGGCGGAGAGCTTGGCGAACTGCGCCAGATCGCCGAAGTCGCCGATCCCCCAATTGCGCGCCGAGCGCAGCAGATAGAGCTGCAGCGAAATGCCGAACGAGCGGCCGCCGCGCGCGACGTTCTCCGGCAGCCAGCAACGGCCCGGCGTCACGATCAGCACGGTGTGCGCCTCCGGCGCCTCCAATGTCAGTTGATGATAGCCGTAGGGAATGTCGGATAACACCAACTGGCGGGGGGACCCGGGGCGGGCGCGGGTCGGTTCGGTTTCGCCGCGCCGCCGCTTGCCGTTTTCGAAGCGCACCTGCCAGGCGATCTTGCCCTGCGGAACGGCGTCGCTCAGCGTGATGGCAATTCGGCCGCGCTCGGCGCGGATCACCATCGCCGGCGGCAAGACCGCTGCGGCCTGCAACGCTTCGGCGACCTCGCCGCCGGGCCCCAGCATGCCCATGGCGTTCAACAGCCTCAGCAGCACGTCGTCCGCGACACCCACCGTGCCGCCGCGCGCATCGACATAGTCGGCGGCAATGCCGCAGTCGGCTGCAAGCCGCCTGATCTGTTGCGAATTCACTGGCTGCTCCCGGTCTCGTCCGCATCATCGGGGGTCTGCGGGAGCTGTCGGTCTGGCGGCCGACCATCGACCCGCGGATCGCGGGACTCCAGCTCCGGATGATGATGTCGGGTGAACACGCGGCGGGCGCTAGCGTTCCTTGTCGAGGAGCACCGGATGCAAGAATGCCGAGCATCTTCTGGTTCCCGGCCGATGCACGTGATCGGCTGCGGACCCATAAGCTGATGAGCGGTGGCGGCGCGGGCGCGATCGCGAGATCGAGCCCGACGCCTTCCACGTGATGGCCGGGGACGCGCTATTCCGCGGCGACGGGTTTCAGGAAGCGGAAGTCGCAGCCCTCGTCGGCGCCGAGAATCTGCTCGGCGTAGAGCCGCCCGTAACCGCGCTCGGGAACCGGCGGAACGACGCTGCCCTTCGCAGCGCGGCGCCGCTCGAGTTCAGCAGGCTCGACCAGCAGGTCGATACGCCGCTGCTTGACCGACAGCCGAATACGGTCGCCGTTGCGGACGAAGGCCAGCGGACCGCCCGAGGCGGAATCCGGCGTCACATGCAGGATGACGGTGCCGAACGCGGTGCCGCTCATCCGCGCATCGGACAGCCGCACCATGTCCTTGACGCCCTGCTGCGCGAGTTTCTTCGGGATCGGCAGATAGCCGGCCTCCGGCATGCAGGAGGCCGAGAACGGCCCGGCATTCTGCAACACCAGATAGTCGTTGGCTTGGACGTCGAGATCCGGATCGTCGATGCGCGCGGCGAGATCGGCGAGGGAATCGAACACCACGGCGCGCCCCTCGCCTTCGAACAACCGCTCGTCGGCGGCGGAGCGCTTGAGGATGGCGCCGCCGGGCGCCAGCGAGCCGAACAGCGCCACCAGACCGCCGACCGGCTCGATCGGCCGGTCGTAGGCCGCGATGATGCTGCGATCGACCCATTCCTCATCGGCGGCGAGCCGCTCGCCGAGCGTCTCGCCGGTCACCGTCAGGCAATCGAGATGCAGGTCGTTCTTCAATTCCCGCATCACCGCGCCGACGCCGCCGCCGGCGAAAAAGTCTTCCATGTAGTTGTCGCCGGTCGGCTTGAGATTCACCAGCACCGGCGTGGTGTCGGACAGCTCGTTGAGGCGATCGAGCGACATCGGCAGGCCGGCGCGGCCGGCGATGGCGGCGAGATGGATGATGGCGTTGGTGGAGCCGCCGATCGCCAGCAGCACCTGCAAGGCATTTTCCAATGACTTCGCGGTGATGATGTTGCCGGGCGTGCGGTTGCTGCCGATCATCTGCACCGCGGCGATGCCGCTGGCCTCCGCGGCGCGCAGCCGATCGGCATGGACCGCGGGAATCGCCGCGGTGCCGGGCAGCATCATGCCGAGCGCCTCGGCGAGACAGGCCATCGTCGAGGCCGTGCCCATCACCGCGCAGGTGCCGCTGGTGGTGGACAGCCGGCCCTCGATCTTGTCGATGGTCACCTTGTCGATTTCGGTCGCGCGATACTTGCTCCAGAACCGCCGGCAATCGGTGCAGGCGCCGAGCCGTTCGCCCTGATGGCGCCCGGTCATCATCGGACCGCCGACCAGTTGGATCGCCGGCCGGCCGGCGGACATCGCGCCCATCAACTGCGCCGGAACGGTCTTGTCGCAGCCGCCCATCAGCACCACCGAGTCCATCGGCTGGGCGCGGATCATCTCCTCGGTGTCCATCGCCATCAGATTGCGGAATCGCAGGCTGGTCGGGCTGAGGAACACCTCGCCGAGCGACACCGTGGGAAATTCCAACGGCAATCCGCCGGCCGCGATCACGCCGCGTTTCACCGCGTCGAGCAGTTCCGGAAAATGCCGATGGCAGTTGTTGAAGCCGGACGGCGTGTAGGCGATGCCGACGGTCGGCCGCGCCAGCATCTCGTTGGAATAGCCCATCGACCGGGCGAAGGATCTGCGCAAGTACAACGCGAAATCGCGGTCGCCGTAGTTCGTCAGCCCGTTGGCAAGGCCGTGCACGTCATCATTTTTCATGGGGGCTCAGTTCTCAGGTCAGACGGGTCTTGATGAATTTGGCTTCGAGATAGTCCTTGATGCCGAGGCTGCCGCCCTCGCGGCCCATGCCGCTTTCCTTGATGCCGCCGAACGGCGCATCGGCGGAGGCGATCGCCACTTCGTTGATGCCGACCATGCCGACTTCCAGCGCCTCCGCCGCCATCGTGGCGGTGCGAAGATCGCGCGAGAACACGTAGCCGGTCAAGCCGAACGGAGTTGCATTGGCGCGCGCCACCACGTCGTCGAAGTCGCGGAAGACCGCCAGCGGCGCGATCGGCGCGAACGGCTCCTCGATCATGATGGTGGCGTCGTCCGGCACATGGCCGAGCACGGTGGGTTCGAAGAAGAAGCCGCGATCGAGCCCGGCCGGCTGCTTGCCGCCGGTCAAGAGTTTCGCGCCGCGCTCCAGCGCGTCTTTCACGATACGCTTGCTATGCGCGAGCCCGCGGGCGTTGGCGAGCGGCCCGAAATCCGCGCCCGGCGCGTCGAACCGGCCGATCGTCAACTGCTGCGCGACCTCGGTGAACCGCTTGGCGAAGCGATCGTAGGCGGCTTCCTGCAGGTAGAACCGGCTCGGCGAGGCGCAGACCTGGCCGCAATTGCGGAATTTCGCCTTGGCGCAGGCCTCCGCGGCGGCCTCGATATCGGCATCGGCGAAGATCAGCACCGGCGCGTGGCCGCCGAGCTCCATGGTGGCCTTCTTGACGCCGTCGGCGCACAGGTGAAGCAACTGCTTGCCGACCGGAGTAGAGCCCGTGAGCGACACCTTGCGGACGATCGGCGAGCGGATCAATTGCTCGGCGATCCGCGCCGAGTTGCCGGTCACCATGTTGACCGCGCCGGGCGGCAGGCCGGCATCGTGGCAGGCCTTGACGATCGCCGCCGCGCAGCCGGGGGTTTCGCCCGCGGGCTTCAGGATCACCGAGCAGCCCGCCGCCAGGGCCGCCGCGATCTTACGCGCCGGCAGCAACGCTGGAAAATTCCACGCCGAAAACGCCGCGACCACGCCGACCGGCTGATAGATCACCGACATCCGCGTCGCCTCGTCGCGTCCCGGATAGATCTGTCCGAAAATCCGCTTGGCCTCTTCGGCGTACCACTCGAACTGCTCGGCGCAGGCGATCCATTCGCCGCGGGATTCGGCGAGCGGCTTGCCGGATTCCGTCGACATCACGATGCTTAACTCGTCGATGCGCTGGCGCAAGAGCTGCGACACGTTGCGCAGTTTCTCGCTGCGCTCCCACGGCTGCACCGCCTTCCACAGCTTGAAACCCGCCGCGGCGGACTGCAGCGCCTGCTCGATATCGTCGGAATTGGCGTCCGGGATGTGGCCGATCACGCCTTCGGTCGCCGGATCCAGAATCGGCTTCTTCTGCGTGCCGCTGCCCCAGCTCCAGCGTCCCTCGATGTAAAGCCCGAAATCGCGATCATGATACATGTCGATTACCCGCTGGTTGAATTCAAAGGTCTTGATGCAGCCATTCGTGCTGAACCGCCTCGCACCAATTGCCGACGTTCCATTCGCCCCAGGCGCCGAGCCCGCCGAGCGGATTTTCGCCGGCATAGACCGGAACGTGCAGCACGCTGAGGCCATCGTGGCCGTGCGCTTCTTCAAGCGCGCTCTTCAGCTCGGCCGCGGTCCAGCCGCCGTGGATCGCCTTGATGCCCGACACCGCCTGCGCCATCATCACATAGTCCACCGCGACGCGGTCGTTGGTGCGGAACTGCTCGCCATATTGCGCGAGCTGCAGGCTGGTGATCGCCGCCATGCGGCGATTGTCGAAGATCACCAGCATGCCGCGGACGCCGTGCTCGACGGCGTCGATCAGGATCTGCGGGTTCATCATGAACGAGCCGTCGCCGGTGAACGCGATCGCGTAACGCGGCTTCTCGGCCGCGGCCGCGGCGAGCAAGGCGCTCGCCGAAAACCCCATGTAGGAGGCGCCGGTCTCGGTGAAGGTGTCGCCGGTGCGGTCGTCCTCGACGACCTGGAAGCCGTTAGCTTGCACGTCGCCGGCGTCGAAATACTTCACCGCGTCGATCCGCCTCGCAAAATCCGCCACCACCTTGATCGCTGCCGGCTGGCCCAGCGCCGGCCGCTGCCACACCTCGTCGGCCAAGGGGCTCGCGTGAAAGCGGGTCTCGCGATAGGCGCGCCATTCCTGCTTCTTGGCGAGGCAGGCCTGCAGCCAGGCGTGCTTGCCGGCGTGATCGGCGGCCGCGGTGCGGGCCTCGAGACGATCCGCCAGCGCGTCGGCGATCACCGAAATGTCGCCGACCAGCGGCAGCGTGTGGTTGTAGTGCATCACGTCGTTGATATCGCCGTTGATATTGATGACGTTGGTGGCCGACTTGTAGCCGATGCCTGAGCAATCCGCCTGGCACACCGCGCGCGAGCCGACCATGATCACCAGCTCGGCATTCTCCATCGCGTAGTTGCCGCTGATCGAGCCCTTGGAGCCGCCGACATGCATGTTGCGCGGATCGGCGTCGGTCAGGACGCCGCTGGCGCCGGGCGACAGCACGACCACCGCGTTGGCCGCGTTGGCGAGCCGCCGGATCGCCCAATCGTGCCCGCGGGTGCCGCCGCCGGCCTTGATCATCACGCGGGCGTGGCTGGCGATCAGCTCGCTGGCGCGATCGAGCACCTCGGCCGAGGCGACCGTGGTGAGCGGAAACTCCGGCCGCTCCGGCAGCGCGGCGAGATTCAGCTCCACCATCTGCGGCTGGGTGTTGATCGGCAGCATCAGATAGAACGGCCCGGCCTTGTAGGGGTGAAACACCCGGCCGGCACCGCGACGCAGCGATTCCCGCAGCGCTTCCGGCGTATGCAGCGTATAGGCCTCGCCGATCTCCGCCATCATGCGACCGTACAGGCCCTGCTGCGGCTTCGGGATCTGCTGCATGTTGTAGCCTTCGCCAAACGTCGTCTCGTCGCCATAGACGTGATACACGCCGACGCCGTTGGACGCCGCCGCCAGCGACCCCGCCATCGCCTGCAGCGCGCCCGGCCCGATCGAGGTGATCACCGCCGGGGTCTCGCCGTAGGTCCAGCGCAACGCGGTCGCGGCGTGCGCCATCTCGACCTCGTTGCGGCAGTTGATGGTCTTGGTGACGCCCTCGTCATCGTAGATGCGCAGCACGTTGGCGATGTCGGTGGAGCCGTGGCCGAAGATCGCGAAGAACGTCGCGACGCCCTGCTTCAACAGACCGAGGATCAGCGCCTCCGACAGCGAGACGCGCAACTGGGTCGGCAGCGTGCCGTCCGCCAGAGCATGACCGAGTCCGCCGGCGGCGTGGATGGCGCGCGCGCGCGCCCGGATCTCGGCATCGCGGTCGTCACCCTTGCCGGGTTTCTTATCGATCTTGCCCAGCTCGCGGAGCGCGCCGCTGGCGACTGCCTGTTTGCTCATAGTGCCGTCCTCTGAAGTTTCGATGGGTGACCGGGCGCGTCCGTCAGGTCGCCTTAATCTCCGCGGAATGCCCCATATCCCAGGAGCGGGTTTCCTCGGTTTCGACAAACCCGGTGCGCAGCTCTTCCGCCGCGACCTTCATGTCGACCGCGCCGACCCAGCGGCCCACCACCAGCGTGGCGATGATGTTGGAGGTGAGGTTGGTGGCGGCGCGGATCTCGGCCATGAAGCGGTCGACGCCGAGCAGCAGCGCGAGGCCGGCGATCGGCACCGAATCCAGCACCGGCAGCGTGGCGGCGAGCGCAATGAAGCCGCCGCCGGTGACGCCCGCCGCGCCCTTCGAGGTGAACAGCATCACCAAGAGCGCCGAGAGCTGATGCCAGATCGTCAGCTCGACGTTGAAGGCGTGCGCCAGGAACTGTACCGCCATGGTCATGTAGATCGCGGTGCCGTCCATGTTGAAGGAGAACCCGCCCGGCATCACCAGGCCGACGACTTCCTTCGACACGCCGACCTTTTCCAGCTTCTGCATCGAGCGCGGCATCATCGTCTCGGCGGAGGTCGCCGCGAACACGAAGATGATCTCTTCCTTGAAGTAGCCCAGCACGTGAAAGATGTTGAAACCGGCCAGCCGCAGGAAGCCGCCGAGCACGAGGACGACGAACAGGATGCTGACGACGTAAACCGACGCCACCAGCTGGCCGAGATCGAGCAGCGTCCCCAGACCATATTTGCCGACGGTGAAAGCCATCGCGCAGAACGCCGCGAGCGGCGCGACGTACATGATGATCCGCACCATGCCGAACAGCGCCACCGAGATCGATTCAAGGAACGAGACGATCGGCTTGCCGCGCGATTGCGCGAGACTGAGCGCCATGCCGAGCAACAGCGCGATGAACAGCACCGGCAGGATGTCGCCCTTGACGAACGGCTCGACGAACGACGTCGGGATCATCGACAGGAAGAAGTCGGTCATGTTGACGTGCTTGGCGACCTTGGCGTAGTTCTCGACCGCCCTGGTGTCGAACGACGCCGGGTCGGCGTTGATGCCGACGCCGACCTTCCACAGATGGCCGACCACCATGCCGATCACCAAGGCGAGCGTCGACGCCACCTCGAAATAGATCAGCGCCTTGAGCCCGACATTGGCGACGCGGCGGATGTCGCCCATCTTGGCGATGCCGACCACGATGGTGGAGAAGATGATCGGCGCGACCACCACCTTGATCGCCTTGATGAAGGCGTCGCCGTAGGGCTTCAGATATTCCGACAGGTCTGGAAACTGGTGGCCGAGGATCGCGCCGAGCGCCACCGCCATCAGCACCTGGACGTAGAGCTTGCGATAGAACCGCGGTTTTTCCGCAGCCGCCTTGGCGACCACCACACCATTGGGCACGACCAGGCCCGGCGACGGACCGTCTGCGTTAAGCGTCGACATCGGTTTCCTCCAAGTGCCAATTCTTATGAATGGCTTCTGATTTCGCTGATCGTCGGATTGCGCTGTTTGGCGAGGGCTTCCAGGATGCGTTCCGGCGAGGCCGGAAGCGAGGTGATGCGCACGCCGATCGCGTCGTAGATGGCGTTCATCACCGCCGGAATGGTGGGCACCATGGCGGGCTCGCCGATCCCCTTGACGCCGAGCGGGCCGATCGGGTCGCGGTCTTCGACGATGATCGACGTGACGTGCGGGACATCGAGCGACGTCGGCAGGATGTACTTGGCGAAGCCCGGCGTGGTGGTGTGGCCCTGCGCCAGCTTGTAGTCCTCCATCAAGCCCTGGCCGAGTGCCTGGACGATGCCGCCTTCGATCTGGCCTTCGACGCCACGCGGGTTGACGGCACGGCCGACGTCGTGCGCGGCCCACACCCCGAGCACCTGGACCTCGCCGGTGACCGTGTCGACCTCGACCTCGGCGACCTGGCAGCCGAACACATAGGCCTGCCACGGCCGGCCGCTGCCATCCACCGGATCAAGCCCGGTGTGATGCGCGGTGAAGTTGGCCGAGCCGACCACCACGACGCCGCGCTTCTTGATCTGTTCGACGGCCTGCGCCATCGACTGGCGGAAGTTGGTATCGACCGCCCAGACATAGCCGTTGCCGGTGGCGATGGAGTCCGGATCGACGCTCCACATCTCGGCGACCGCCTGCACGAAGCGTCCCTTCGCTTCGCGGCAGGCCATCGCCACCGAATTGCCGAGCATGTAGGTCTGCCGCGTCGCGCCGGCATGGGCGGCTTCCGGCGACCGCGCGGTGTCGTTGTCGCCGAGCACGACGTCTTCCGGCCGCACGCCGATTTCTTCCGCGGCGATCTGCGCCAGCACGGTGAGGATGCCTTCGCCGATTTCGGTGACGCCGGTGACCACCTTGACGGTGCCGCCGTCGTCGATCTCGACCCAGGTGCCGGCCCGATCGACCGCCGCCGTCCGGGCGATGCCGTACCAACCGCCGGCCATGCCGCGTCCGCGTTTCCTCGCCATCACGCGGCTCCCTTCTCGTGCTGAAGCTTAGGCGCTGGCGTCTCGGCGACCGCGCGCGGCGACAGCGTGCAGGACGGCCGGGTGCCTTCGCCGGCGAGATCGGACCGCGTCGCGCCGCGGATGTTTGGCGCGCCGTGCTCCCAGCGCGACGCGGTGCGCGCGGCCTCCAGCACGTCGGACATCGCCGAGGATTTCAGCGGCTGCTTGGTGTGGGTGGCGTCGCCCTTGCGCATCGCGTTTGTCAGCCGCAGCTCGAACGGATCGATGCCGAGCCGCTCGGCGCAGATGTCGAGGTGGGACTCGGTGGCGAATTGCGACTGCAGCGATCCGAACGAGCGAAACGCGCCCGACGGGGTGTTGTTGGTGTAGACGCCGTAGGTGTCGATCTGGATGTTGGGGATGTTGTACGGCCCGCCGCCGAGGATCGCGCCCTTGCGGATCACGCCTTCGGTCGACATGCCGTAAGCGCCGCCGTCGTAGACGATGCGAACCTGCGAGGCGAGGATGCGGCCGTCCTTGGTCAGGCCCATCTTGTAGCTGGTGCGCGACGGATGGCGTTTCGCCGTGGTGGCGATGGATTCTTCGCGGGTGAACACCAGCCGTACCGGCCGCCGCGTCTTCATGGTCAACAGCGCCAGCATGCCCTGATAGATCATGTCCTCCTTGCCGCCGAAGCCGCCGCCGACCGGGCTCATGATCATCCGCACCTTGTTGATCGGCAGATTCAGAATCCGCGCCAGCATGTGGCGGTGATGCGTGATGTTCTGGCTCGGCGAATGCACCGTCACCACGCCGTCGTGATCGACATAGGCGAGGCCGGCTTCGGTCTCCAGATAAGCGTGCTCGACCTGCTGGGTCTCGTAGGTCTGCTCGACGATCAGGTCGGCTTGCGCAAATCCCGCTTCGATGTCGCCCTTACGGATCGGGATATGCTTGACGATATTGTCCGGCGCGTAGTCGTGGACGATCGGCGCGCCTTCTTTCATCGCCTCGTCGGGGTCGAACACCGCCGGGAGCATCTCGTATTCGACGCGCACCTTGGCGATCGCCCGCCGCGCCTGCGCCAAGCTCTCCGCGGCGATCGCCACGACCGGCTCGCCGACGTAGCGCACCTTGTCGCGCGCCATCACCGGCTGATCGCTGACGAACACGCCGAAGCCGTCCTGGCCCGGCACGTCGACCGAGGTCACGATGCCCTCGACGCCGGGCAATCCCTCGGCGTCGGTCACGTCGATCGACACGATGCGGGCATGCGGGTGCGGGCTGCGCAGCACCTGGACGTGCAGCATGTTCGGCAGCACCATGTCGCCGGCATAGCGCAACGCGCCGGTCACCTTCGACGGCGCATCGATGCGGCGCACGTTGACGCCGATATATTTGCCGTCTTCGGCGTCGAGCTCGTCGAACGCGGTCGCCGACAATTTGCCGTTGAGGAAATCCCGCGCCATTTCCACGGCGTCGAAGATCTTCTGATAGCCGGTGCAGCGGCAGATATTGCCGCCGAGCCGTTCCTTGATTTCCTCGCGATCGGCATCCGGGTTGAGCCGCAGCGCCGCCGTCGCGGCCATCACCATGCCGGGAATGCAGTAACCGCACTGGCTGGCGCCGGCCTTGTGAAACGCCTTCTGCACCGCGGACATTTCGCCCGAAACGGCGAGCCCCTCGATGGTGTCGATGGTCTTGCCGGCGACTTTCGCCACCGGCAGCAGGCAGGACTTCACCAATACGCCGTCGACGAACACCGAACAGGTGCCGCATTCGCCGGCGCCGCAGCCTTCCTTGGTGCCGGTGAGGTGCAGATCGTCGCGCAAAAAATCCAGCACGCGCTGCGACGGATCCACCCGCCTGGCGATGCGGCGGCCGTTCACGGTGGTCTCGATCTTGAGCTCAGCCATTTGCAATCTCCTTCGCGATGCCGCAGGCGTCGGGGCTTCCGCCGGCGCGTTCGATGGCGTTGGCAAGACCGCGCGCGACGAAACCCGGAGCGACCAGCTTTCGATATTCCTGCCGCGTGCGCGACATGACGAACTGCTCGCAACCGACCAGACACGCGCGCAACAATTCCGCGGTGATCGGCTGGCCGATCAGCCGCTGCTCGACATCCGTCATGCGCCGCGCCACCGGACCGACGCCGCCGATCGCGACGCGGACGTCCTCGAAGCGCGTGCCCGACGGATCGAGCCGAACCACCGCCGACAGGCAGACCACCGCGATCACCAGCGAACGGCGATGGCCGACTTTCTCGAACGCCCCGCCATAGCCCTCGAGCGTGTCGCATTCGACGCCGAGCAGGATCTCGTCGTGCTCGGCTTCGGTCTGGCCGGGGCCCTTGATGAAATCCACAAGGCTGACCCGGCGACGGCGGATGGCGCCGTCGCGCAACGCGGCGAGTTCGATCGTCGCATTGGCGGTGAGCAGCGGCGGAATGCCGTCGCCCGACGGCGAGGCGTTGACCAGGTTGCCGCCGATCGTCGCGGATTCCCGGATCTGATTGTCGGCGAACCACACCGCGCAATCCGGCATGCCGGGCATCAGCCTGATCAGCTCAGGATGATCGAGGAACCTCTGAAACGGCGTTGCGGCCCCGATCCAAATCCGTCCATCCCTGGGCTCGATGGTCCGCAGATCCGGAATGCCGGAAATATCCACCAGCAACGGGACGTGGACGTCGCCGGCGCGGCCCTCCCGCGCCCAGGGCAACAGATCGGTTGCCCCGGCCACGAAACGGAACCGGCCGTCGCTGGCAGCCACCGCTGCCAGCGCGTCGTCCAGAGATCCGGGACTGAGATAGGTGTCGCAACTCAACATGGGATGTCCCGACTATTCCGCCGCCACGCTGGTGATCGCCGCATGACCGTGGGTCTTGACCACGACCTTGATGGCGTCCTCGATGCGCTCGCGGGCGTAGCGCAGCGCGGTCGGAAGATCTTCCAGCGCGAAGGTGTGGGTGTGCACCTTGGTGGCGTCGAACCGCTTCTGCGCCATGAACGCTTCGGCGCGATGCGTGGCGCTCTTGCCCTCGCCGCGAATGCCGAACACGTAGATGTTGTTGCGCACCAGATAGGCGATATCGACCTCCACCGGCTTGCCGGGGAATGCCGCCAGACAGATCCGGCCGCCGCGATTGACCATGCGGGCGGCTTCGTTCACCGCGTCGGGCGCGCCAGAGCATTCGACGACGTAGTCGACGCCCTTGCCGCCGTTCAGCTTGCGCACCGCAGCCACCGGATCCTCATTCTTGGCGTTGATGACGTAGTCGGCGCCGAGCTCAAGGCCGATCTGCAGGCGATTGTCGCGGGTGCCGGTCAGGATCACCGGATTGGCGCCGAGCGCCTTGGCGACGGCGACGCCGAGCAGGCCGATCGGACCCGGGCCGGTGACCACCACGCTCTCGCCGGCAACCAGCCCGCCGAGCTCGGTGAGGCCGTACATCGCGGTGCCGGCGGTGACCACCAGCGTGGCTTCTTCGTCCGACATCTCGTCGGAGACGCGAACCAGGGTGTTGATGCTGTTGACCGCGTATTCGGCAAAGCCGCCGTCGGTGGTGAAGCCGTTGGCGCGATGGCCCTTGTCGACGTCGCCGTAGTTCAGCCCGTAGTTGTGGCACGAGGTGTACATGCCCTCGCGGCAGCGCTTGCACTGGCCGCAGCCGGCGTGAATTTCCACCGTGACGCGCTCGCCGATCTTGTATTCGTCGACGCCCGGCCCGAGCGCCGCGACGGTGCCCATATATTCATGGCCCGGCGTGAAGTTCTTGTTGTAGGGCAGTCCGCCCTGGATCATCGCCGGCGGACCATGATGGATGATCTCGAGGTCGGTCGCGCAGATCGCCACGGCATCGATACGGACCAGGACCTCGGCCTTCTTCGGCACCGGCACCGGCTTGGTGGCGAGCGTCAGCTGATCCGGATCGCCCAGCACCCAGGCGCGCATGGTGTCGGGAATCGGGAAATCGGGCGAGGTCTTGACGTTCTCAGGATTGTACATCGGTTGACCCTTTTGGTTTCTTGACTATTCGGCGGCGATGGCTTTGGGATTTCCTCCAAGGACGGCGCCGAGCGCGCCGAGTTCGCTCGACAATTCATTGGTCGCGGAGATCAGGTGACGCTTGATGTCGTCGACGTAGTCGTCCGTGGCGCGAAACAGCGGTGACGACACGCTGATCGATCCGACGACGGCGCCGGCGTGGTCGCGGATCGCGGCGCCGATGCAGATCACGCCGGGCTGGAATTCTTCGCGATCGACCGCAACGCCGTTGCGGCGCACGATCCGCAGCTCTTCCTTCAGCCGATCGAGATCGGTGATGGTCTGCGGCGTGAACGCGGTGAGCCCCTTGTCGGCGATGATGCGATCGAGTTCGCTGGGCGGCAGCCACGCCAGGATCGCCTTGCCGGTCGCGGTGGCGTGCGCAGCATTGGATTTGCCGCCGAGCCCCGCATCGACCCGCACGGCGTGCCGCGACTCGCGGCGCAGCACGTTGACCAGATTGGTGCCCTGCATGATGGCGAGCTGCACCGCCTCGTGGGTCTGGTCGTTCAGCCGATCGAGATAGATCTGCGCGCGGCGCGGCAGATCCACCTGGCGCAGACACGCCGCGCTGAGATGCAGGATGCGCGAGCCGAGCACGTAGCTGCGGCTGTTCGGACCGCGCGCGACGTATCCCCAATTGTACAGCGTCGAGATCAGGTGATGGCAGGTCGAGACGTTCAGGCCCGCAATGCCGGCGATCTCGGTCAGCTTCGCTTCGCCGCCGGCGTCGGCGATAATATCCAGAATGAGGAAGGCCCGGTCGAGCGCCTGGATTCCGCCGTTGTCGCGCCCCATCGGGGGACGCGCCGGCATCACGCAATGCCTCTCGGCGTCTCGTTGACGTTCCATCTTCGCCGTCTCCGCCCAAATACGTCTCTTGTTGAGCTCAATAGAGAGGCATCCCAAGCAATCCGGCAAATGAATTTTCACATCGTCGCGGATGTTTTTATTAGGTGAAATTTGTTGTGCGGGAACAGGTTCGCTTGTGTTGCAGAGCGGTCGTTTGTCAGCTGACCCGCGTGCAGTTGGGCATCCCCATCATCGTTGGCGTGCCCTATCGCAACCTCGACCAATGGCGGTTGTTTGCCGGCGGCCTTGCCGAGGAATGCGAAACGACCTCGCCCCGATTATCGCAATGGCTGCTGCAACACGGCCTGGGACCGGGCGGAAAGGCGTTGCGGCCGATGTCGGGGCCAGAGCATGGAGCGGGCTGCCTCATCCTGCGAGACGCGGCCACAAGTGGCGGCTGCTCAGGATGAGGGCCTCAGCGTGCCGGAGGCATTCGACGGCTCGTGAGTTCAGCACGAGATTATCCCGCGCCCGATTTTTGTCAGAGAATTCCCTTGCGGACCTTGGCGGTGAGCCATTCGCTGAACACGACTGTCGCCAGAATCATCAGCAGGATCACGCTCACTTGTGGCCATGCCAATGTATTGAGCGAGGTCTCCAGCGCAAGTCCCAGGCCTCCCGCGCCGACAAGCCCGAGCACGGTCGATTCACGGATGTTGATGTCCCAGCGGAACACGGAAATGGTCGCGAAGGCGGGCAGGATCTGCGGGACGATGCCGTAGGTGATCACCTGCGCAGGCGAGGCTCCGGTCGCCCTGATCGCTTCGACTTGCATCTCGTCGATCTCCTCGATGGCCTCGTAGAGAAGCTTTCCGATGAAGCCGATCGAACGCAGTGCGATGGCGATGATGCCCGCCAGGACGCCGGGGCCGAGCACGGCAACCAAAAGCAGCCCCCACACCAGTGCGTTGACCGAGCGGGAGGCCACGATCACGAACAATGCCAGCGGTCGCAGGACGAGCATGCTCGGCGTCGTGTTGCGCGCTGCCAGAAAGGCGAGCGACGTCGCAACGACGATGGCGATCGCCGTGCCGAGCGTGGCCATATTGATCGTATCCCACAACGGCCGCCACAGGCTATTGGCATAGTCCCAGCGCGGCGGCAGCATGCGACCGAACAGGTCCGCGGCCTGACGGGGCGCGTCCTCGACGAACGACCAGATGGTGCCGGCTGTCATCACGCGCCAGCACAACACCGTCAGCGCGACCAGCGCCAGCCAGCCGAGCCACTCCAGCCGCGTTCGTCGCCAGGTCTTGAACCGCCACCCTGAGGTCTTGCCCGTGGC
This sequence comes from Rhodopseudomonas rhenobacensis, assembly GCF_014203125.1. Lineage (GTDB taxonomy): Bacteria > Pseudomonadota > Alphaproteobacteria > Rhizobiales > Xanthobacteraceae > Rhodopseudomonas_A > Rhodopseudomonas_A rhenobacensis. The sequence continues at coordinate 39,903 of NZ_JACHIH010000010.1, read as the reverse complement.
CGTGCGCGTCGTCGGCATTTCAGGCGAACCGTTTCCGTATGGCGCCTGCGCCGTATTCGCAGGCCATGACGATGCCGATGATGATGAGAAGAATTGCGCCTGCCGTATCGAACTCGTAGCGGTCGAGCGCGGTATTGAGCGTCGCGCCGATGCCCCCGGCGCCGACAATGCCGATCACCGAGGATTCCCGGAAGTTGATGTCGACCTTGTAGGCCGTGAGCCCGATGAGGCGGGGAATCACCTGGCTCGCGACTGCAAAGTCGATCACCTGCCAAAAGCCGGCGCCGGTCGCGCGGATTGCCTCCACCTGCCCCGGGTCGATCTCCTCGATGTCGTCGGCGAGGAGCTTGGAGAGAAACCCGATCGTCGAGACGGTGAGCGTCAGAAAGCCCGCGAATGGACCAAAGCCGAACATGGCGACGAAGAAGATCGCGACAATGATGTCCTGCAGTGCGCGCGACGCTGCAATAACACCGCGGCAAATGCCGTAGACCCACCAAGGCGCGAGATTGCGCGCGGCGCCCAAACCGATCGGAACCGCCAGCAGCACACCGGCCACGGTCGCCGTGACCGTCATGGTCAAGCTTTCAATCGTCCCTTGCTGAATGTCGCTCCAGCGGGACGTAAAATTCGGCGAGATAAAGCTCTCGAACAGCCGAGCGGCCCGCACCACGCCTTCTGAAACCCGCGTCCAGTTCACGTCGATGGTGGCAAAGGCCAGAGCCAGATATGACGCAATCCCGAGCAACGCCGCCCAACGGACCAACGGGCTTTCGATCAATCGCGGCGGCCGCCAGCGCCGCGCCGAAACTGCGGCAAGACTGGTCGAAACAGCGCTTGATGCGGAGGTGCCCGAATTCACTGCTCGGCTTCCATCCGCGCGATGACCAAGGGCTCCCCATCGTCACTCCCGCCCTCCCCCGCCGCGGTCCGGGTCCAATCTTCCTCGCCATAGATGGAGGTCAACACCTCGGCGGTTAACCCGCTGGCAGGGCCATCATAGACGACGATACCGGCGTTGAGCCCGACGATTCGGGGAAGGAACGCCTGGGCAAGGACCACGTCGTGGATGTTGACGATCGCCGCCAGCCGGTTTTCGATGCACAATTCCGTCAGCAGCCGCATCACCGACCGGGACGTCTTGGGATCGAGACTCGCCGTCGGCTCATCGACCAGCAACAATTCCGGCTGCTGAATCAGGGCGCGCGCGATGCCCACGCGCTGACGCTGGCCGCCCGACAGCGCATCAGCGCGCTTGTCGATGTGGTCGATCAGTCCCACGCGTTCGAGGAGCGCAATCGCGCGTTGGACGTCCTGCGCAGCGAAGCGTCGGAACCAGCTGTTCCAGAATCCGGTATAGCCGAGCCGGCCGGCGAGCACGTTCTCCATGACGGTGAGGCGCTCGATCAGCGCGTACTCCTGGAAAATCATGCCGATCCGGCGACGTTCGCGACGAAGCGCGCCGCCAGAAAGGCCGGTGAGTTCCACCTCGCCGAGCTGCACCCGCCCCGAGCTCGGCTCGATCAGCCGGTTGACGCAACGGATCAACGTCGACTTGCCCGCCCCCGACGGGCCAATCAGGCCGATGATCTCTCCTGCTTCGACACCGAGGGAGACGCCTTTCAAGGCGGCTTCGCCGTTCTTATACGTCTTGGTCAGCGCCTGGATTCGGAGCATCAATTGCGATCCCAAGGCGGCTGCCCAAAGGCGCCTGCGCCGTCATTTGCACGTATAGCTGATGCCCATGGCGGCGTCGATGTCGCGAACGACTTTCCACGAGTCCTTGAAGGAGATCTCGACGAATTTTTCCTGTGGCGGCTCAGACTTTTGGAATTCCTTCAGCAGCTCCGATCCGTCCCAATTGAAGGAAAAGAACGCCGACTTGATCTTGTTCTGAAGCTCCGGCTTCAAGTTGTACACAACGCCATAGCCAGACGTCGGGAACCGATCGGAGGCGTAGATGACCTTGACCTGCTCGCGCTTGATCACGTTGCGGGCGATCATCCGGTCCATGACGGAGGAGGCGATCGAAGCCGCCGGATAGTCCTTGTTGGCAACGCCGAGGATCGAGTTGTCATGCTTGCCGGAGAACACCGGCTCGTAGTCTTTCTTGGCTTCCATCTTGAACTGATCGCGAAGCAGAGCCGAGGGCGCCTTGAAGCCCGAATTCGATGTCTCGCTGGTAAAGGCGAGCTTCTTTCCTCTGATATCCTCGACCTTTTCAATTCCCGATCCCGGATAGGTAATGAACTGCATCCGGTAGCCGAATTCGTCGTTCATCGCAGCCATCATGGCGAACGGACGGAATCCTGCGCAGGCCACCGCGATCGGGTTCGATCCGGTGTTGAAGGCCGCGACGTGCAACCGGCCGGCGCGCATCGCCTCGATCTGGGCGGCGTTCGACTGCACCGGAAAAAACTGCACCTTCTTGCCGGTCACCACTTCCATGTGCTTGAGGAACCCCTCCCACACTTTTGTATAGACGGCAGGGTCCTCGACCGGCGTGTAGGCGAACACCAGCGTGTCGGGATCGATCAGCTTGCTCGGGTCGGTTGGAACGTCTGCGAGCAAATCGCCATCGGCATCAAGGTAGCGCTCGTCAAGTGCATGGCTGCCGCCTGTCCCGAGCGCGGTGACGCCCGCCAGGGCCAATCCGAAAATGCACGCTTTGAGCCAATGTCTCACCCTCGTCTCCTAACAGGTCAATGGGCCTGAAAGAGCGAGATATCACCGATTCATGACACCCCCGCTACGCCTGCAGATCCATCAGCCGTTGCAGCCGCTTCAGGCCAATGGGCTCGTCCTTCAGCAAGGGCACCAGGGCGTAGCGACTGGCGTGTTGGTTGGCGACCGAGTCGATTTCCCGCAATTCATTGCGCGCGCGCTGCGCCAGCAATGGCGACGTCACTTCGGCTGCGGCGACACTGTTGTTGATGATCCAGGCCCACGGTTCGATTCCGGCGCGGCGCAGATCGGCCTGCAGATCCGCGGCCTCGAGCACCGGCGTGGTCTCCGCCAGCGTGACGATCAGGACCTTGGTCTGCTTGGGATCCTGCAACTGCATCATCGGCGTCGTGAAATGCATGCCGGTTTCACCCATCTGGCGGGCGACGTCCCGGTGATAGGCGCCGGTGGCATCGAGCAACAGCAGAGTGTGCCCGGTCGGGGCGGTGTCCATCACCACGAATGTCTTGCCGGCCTCGCGAATGACGCGTGCGAACGCCTGAAACACCGCGATCTCCTCGGTACAAGGCGATCGCAAATCTTCCTCCAACAGGGCGCGCCCAGCCGCGTCCAACTTGTCGCCTTTGCTGGCCAGCACCTGCGCGCGATACTGCTCAGTTACTTGTTCCGGGTCGATGCGACTGACCGTCAGATGGTCCAGCGTGCCATCCAGGGTGTCGTTCAGATTCGCCGCCGGGTCGGAGGTGGTGAGATGACCCCCAAGTCCTCGCCGCGCCAGTTCGATCGCGATGGCGGCAGCCAGGGTGGTCTTGCCGACGCCCCCCTTCCCCATCAGCATCACGAGGCCGTGGCCCTCCGCGGCGATGTCACCGATTAGCGCGGACAGGCTCGGCGCTTGGACACTAGGCGGCTCAGCCGGCGGATCGGCGGTCGCTGGGCCGGTTTGCAGAAACAATTGACGCAGCGCCTCGAGCCCGACCAGATTGAACGGCTTGAGCGCAATCTGGTCGGTCGGCAACGCGCTGAGCGCGGCGGGAATGGCCGCCAGCGCCGCCTGCTCCCTCGTCACGATTGATTCAGCCAGCGCATCGCCGGCAACAGCGTCGATTGGAAATACGCCGTTGATCACCAGATATTGTCGGGAGATCCCGATGCTGGCGAGTTCACCGCAGGTGCGGGCTGCTTCCTGCAAAGTGGTGCGCTGTGCGCGGGCAACCAGCACCAAACGCGTCTTGGCGGGATCGGCCAGCCCGTCCACCGCAGCCTTGTATTGGGCGCGCTGCTTTTCCAGCCCGGCCAAAGGCCCAAGGCAGGATGCATCACCCTTGCCGTGTTCCAGAAAGCCGCTCCAGGCGCCCGGCAATTGCAGCAACCGGATGGTATGTCCTGTGGGGGCCGTGTCGAACACGATGTGATCGAACGCCTGCGTCAGCACCGTATCCGTCAGCAACTCGGTAAATTCGTCGAACGCGGCAATCTCGGTGGTACAGGCCCCCGAGAGTTGTTCCTCGATGCTCTTGACCACCGTGTCCGGCAGCAGGCCGCGCACCGGCCCGACGATGCGCTCGCGATAGGCCTGCGCCGCCGCCTGAGGGTCGATTTCCAGCGCGGAAAGACGCGCGACGGCGGGGATCGCCGTGATCTGATTGCCGATGCTGACACCGAACACTTGTCCCACATTGGAGGCGGGATCGGTGCTGACAAGCAGCACTCGGTTGCCGGCTTCGGCCAACGTGATGGAGGTCGCGCAGGCGATCGAGGTCTTCCCTACGCCGCCCTTGCCCGTGAAGAACAGGAACCGCGGAGGTTGCTGAAGGAACTTCATGAGACTGGGTTCAGCCGCATCGCCCGCCGGAACAGCAACTCTCGACAGGCTGCGCTTCCGCGGCCGGCTCGGTCCCGGCCGTCCAGCGGGTCAATTCCGCGCGGTTCGGGTAGCGGCCAGCGAGGGCGACCTCGCCGTCCACCAGCGTCAATGGCAGGGCTTCCTGGCCCGAACGCTCCAGGAAGCTCTTGACGGTGTGGTTTTCGGCAAATGCCATCGGTTGCTGAGCCAGATTGAAGCGCTCGATGTTCGCCCCGTTCTGCTTGGCCCAGTCCACGTCAGCCGCGAAGCTGACCAGTGCCTGGTCGATGTCGACGCCACAGACACCCGAGCTGCAGCACAGTGCTGGATCGAACACTTGAATCGTCTTCATCGCGGCATCTCCTTCAGATGTGGCAGGCGGCAGAGGCGTGGTCGATGATCAGCCGGCGGCGGCACAACCGCGTCACCTCAAGCGCACGGGATGCGGCGAGCCGTCCTCGTACCAGCCCTTCGAGCGGTTCACGATCCACACCACGGACAGCATCACCGGCACCTCGATCAGCACGCCGACCACGGTGGCGAGCGCCGCGCCGGACTCGAAGCCGAACAGGCTGATCGCGGCGGCCACCGCCAGTTCGAAGAAGTTGCTGGCGCCGATCAGCGCCGAGGGGCCGGCCACGCAATGCTGCTCGCCGGCGGCGCGGTTGAGGACGTAAGCGAAGCCGGCGTTGAAATAGACCTGGATCAGGATCGGCACCGCCAATAGCGCGATCACCATCGGCTGCTTGATGATCTGCTCGCCCTGAAAACCGAACAGCAGCACCAGCGTCGCCAGCAACGCCACCAGCGACAGCGGCTGGAACACGCCGAGGAGGCGCTGCAAGCCCGCCTCCCCGCTGGTCGCCAGCACCCGGCGGCGCAGCAATTGCGCGATCGCGACCGGCACCACGATGTACAGCACCACCGACAGCAACAGCGTGTCCCACGGCACGGTGATCGCGGAGAGCCCGAGCAACAGGCCGACGATCGGCGCGAACGCGAACACCATGATGGTGTCGTTCAACGCCACCTGGCTCAGCGTGAAATGCGGCTCGCCCTTGATGAGGTTCGACCACACGAACACCATCGCCGTGCAAGGCGCGGCGGCGAGAATGATCAGCCCGGCGATATAGGAGTTGATCTGATCGGCGGGCAGATAGTCCTTGAACAACCAGCCGATGAACAGCCAGGCCAGCGCCGCCATCGAGAACGGCTTCACCGCCCAGTTGATGAACAGCGTGACGCCGATGCCGCGCCAATGCTCGCGCACTTGCGCCAGCGCGGCGAAATCGATCTTCACCAGCATCGGGATGATCATCAGCCAGATCAGCGCCGCCACCGGCAGATTGACCTTGGCGATCTCCGCCGTGCCGACCAGTTGAAACAGCCCCGGCATGAAATGGCCGAGCGCGATGCCGGCGAGGATGCACAGCGCGACCCACAGCGTCAGATAGCGTTCGAAGCTGGACATGGTGGCCTCAGGCGGTTGCGACGGGGCGGCCGGCGGCGTCGATAACGCGTTCGCCGTCTTCCTTGACGAATTCGCCCTGCTGCGGCGGCAGCAGATCGAGCACGGCTTCGGAGGGGCGGCACAGCCGCACGCCGTTCGGCGAGACGACCAGCGGACGATTGATCAGGATCGGATGCGCCATCATCGCGTCGAGCAGATCATCGTCGCTGAGCGCTGGATCGTCGAGCTTCAGCTCCTGGAACGGCGTGCCTTTCTCGCGCAGCAATTCCCGCGGGCTCAGCCCTGCGCGTGCGATCAGTTGCGTGAGCAGCGCCCGGCTCGGCGGGCATTTCAGGTACTCGATCACGTGCGGCTCGATCCCGGCATTGCGGATCAGGCCGAGCGTGTTGCGCGAGGTGCCGCAGGCGGGATTGTGGTAGATGACGACGTCCATCACGCCACGTCCGGGCGGCCGTGGCTGGCGCCCTCCGAGTGCCCGATCTCGCGCAGCTTGGCGCCCAGCGCGACGCCGTCGAGCCGCTTGATCGGCAGTGCCGCAAACACGCTGATGCGGTTCTTCATGAAGCGGAACGCCTGAACGAAGGCGCGCTCCTTATCGATATCGCCGCCCTCGACCGCTGCGGGATCGTCGATGCCCCAATGCGCCGTCATCGGCTGGCCGGGCCACACCGGGCAGGCCTCACCGGCGGCGTTGTCACAGACGGTGAAGACGAAATCCATCACCGGCGCGTCCGCGGCGGCGAACTCCTGCCAGCTCTTGGAACGAAGCCCCTCGGTCGGATAGTTGCTGTCGGCGAGCACTTTCAGCGCGAAGGGATTGACCACACCCTTGGGCTGGCTACCTGCCGAGAAGGCGTTGAATCGACCGGCGCCGTCCTTACGCAGGATGCTCTCGGCTATGATCGAGCGGGCGGTGTTGCCGGTGCAGAGAAACAGCACGTTGAAGACGCGGTCAGGCATCGACGGATTCCTTCGGAGGACAGCAGGGGATCAGGTCGGCGAACAACGGCGCGCAGATCTCGCTGCGGCCGTCGCAGCAATCTTTCAGCATGAACAGCATCAGTTCGCGGAAGCGATTGAGATCGGCGCGATAAACGATGGAGCGGCTGTGCCGCTCGGAGCTGACGAGGCCAGCCCGGCTCAACACGTTGAGATGCACCGACATGGTGTTGGCCGGGACGCCGATGGCCTTGGCGAGATCGCCAGCGGCGACGCTCTGCGGCTCGCGACGAACCAGAAGCCGGAACACCTCCAGCCGGGTGCGCTGCGACAGGGCGGACAAAGCGTCGGTGGCCAGCTTTATTTCCATGATTCATGAATAATGGATTTGTCAGACAAGCGCAAGAGCGTGCACGCGGTCAACGCTGCGGTCGCCGGTATCCGGCTCGTGGCAGGAACCGGATCGCCGCACCCACACGCCCCGGTCAAGATCGCCTGCAGAACGCTGTTGTCGGCTGCCATCGACATGTGCAGCGCCGAGGTTCCAGAGCTCAGCATTGTCGGCGATGAACTCCGGCAGGCTGTGAAAACGCGTCAGCGCGAGATCACCGACAAATACGTCAATGTCATCGAGGCAGTCCGTGAGGCGCATTCAAACCGGCTCGTCGATATTCCGGACACCCTTCCGAACGTGTCGAATCTCTATCGGAAAAAAGGCCGAGCGACTGACTGAGGCGCACAGCACACTCGAGGATCGTGGTGAGGCTGCCGAAGCCATCCGCCCAGCGATGCCTTTTGCTCCAGCTTGCCAAAGCGGGCGCGCGGCTTCGCTATCATGGTGATTTCGATTGGCCTGGATTGCACATCGCAACCAAGTCATGCGTGAGCATGGGGCCGAGCCGTGGCGCTTCGGCGCCGCTGACTACGCAGCCGCAGCCGCAAGGATCTCCCTTTTCGGGCAGCCCTTGCAAGGTAAGTCGGTCGCAGCCCGTTGGGATGGAGAATTGACGACCGCCATGGAACAACATCGGGTCGCAATCCCCGAGGAATTCTTGGCAGACTCGCTGTTGCAAGATCTGGTTAGCAAATCTTAGCGCCGCCTATTGCCCTGGGCAGTTCATCCAGAGGATCGACCAAACTGGCCTTCGACGAACGTCGAATGTAATGCGTCGCTTCATGCAGCAAGCGACCAACCAAACGGCAAAGATCGGCCAAGACATCGGCCATTCTTGATACAATATTAGTTTTGCTGCTGTATTTTCAACATCTTAACATCTTACCAGATCGGCCAAATGGCGAAAGAAACAACCCAGCGGATCGAACCGACCCGGCTTGCAGAAACGTCAGAAGCGATCGCCGACGTGATTGCGGATTTGTCGGCCGCCTCAGCCAGATTAGGAACCGGCCTGCATCCGCGCACGGCCGCCAATCTCGCCGATCTCGTGCGGCTGATGAACACCTATTACAGCAACCTCATCGAAGGCCACAACACCCGCCCGAGAGATATCGCTCGCGCCCTCGAAGGACAGCTTGATCAGGATCAGGAGCGCAGGGATCTGCAATTGGAAGCCGCTGCCCACGTGCGCGTGCAGACCAAAATTGATCGCATGGCCGACGCCAACAATCTCCCTGAACCTGCGTCGATCGAGTTCATCAAATGGCTGCACCTCGAATTCTATCGCGACGTTCCGAAGGAGACGCTGCGGATGAGCGGTGATCATGCCGAGTTCAGTTTGGAGCCCGGCGCCTGGCGCTCGCGTCCCGAGCATGATGTCACGGTCGGGCGGCACATTCCGCCGTCGAGCCATCGGGTCGATGACTTCATGGCCTATTTCGAGGAACGCTACTCTTTCAAGTCTTTGAAGACGGCGGGCCGGATCATGGCCATGGCCGCCGCGCATCATCGTTTCAACTACATCCATCCTTTTCTGGACGGCAATGGCCGCGTGAGCCGCCTCATGAGCCACGCCATGGCTCAACTCGCTGGCGTCGGCGCGCATGGGCTTTGGTCGATCTCGCGGGGGCTTGCACGCGGATTGAACGCTCCGAGCGAATACAAGCAAATGATGGACCTTGCCGATATGCCGCGTCAGGGCGATCTCGATGGCCGTGGCAACCTTTCGCTCCGGGCGCTCGGCGACTTCGTACTTTGGTTTCTCAAGGTCTCGCTCGATCAGGTGCAATTCATGGGAAGCCTGTTCGAACTCGACAAGCTTGGGCCACGACTCGGCGTCTACGTCGAACGCAGCGAAACATTGAAGCCGGAAGCCCGGCGACTGCTCGAAGAGGCGCTGATTCGCGGCCAGTTTGAGCGCGGCGAGATTGCCCGCATCACCGGCCTGCCCGACCGGACCGCGCGCCGCATCCTGGGGGATGTGATCAATGCAGGGCTTCTCGGATCGGAAACCCCCAAAGGCCCGGTGTCGTTGCGCTTCCCAACAGAGGCACTCGACATTCTGTTTCCACGCCTGTTTCCGGAAACTTGACGCAGAGCGGATGGTGCCGAAACGGGTACCGTCGGGTGTCGCCGTGGAAGGCCGGGTCATTCAACCAAGCGGCCGGCCTTCCCAAACCTGTAGAGGCGTCCGTCGGCCGAGGGAGGAGCAGCCCAACGTGGATGAGCGGCCTCACCAAATCGCGGTGTGGATTTTTGTGCCCAAGAAAGGATTGATGGTAACGTTCAGGAAGCCTCTGCAAGACATGAAAAAGCCCGCTACAGGCGGGCTAATTCATTGTAACTATTTAGAAAAGTTTGGTTGCGGGGACCTGCAACACCCGATTCTTGCGATTGGTCGAGAGGGCCATACCAAAGCTCGTAGCATCATTGGTGTACGTAAGACGAGTTCCTATCCGCCCGGCTCCGCCAACTGTAATTATCTGAAATCATTCAGCTCGTTTTGCCTATGGGCGTCGTTGGCCCGCAAGCTGTCCGCCAATGCAGAAAATGCATTTGCGATTTTGATTGCAGTTTTCGGGGCCGGCATCGGGATTTTCAGGCTCTTTGCGCCGGAGGCCCGATCGTGCTCAATCCATGGATGCGCCGGCGCGTTGGCTTCGTTGCCAGACGCGAGCGCCGCGACAACTTGCATGCCGATTTGCACCAGGAACTGCCACGGATCTGACGTCTGATCGCGCGGCGACGGCGCGCCAACATTCGCGCGCGCGACCGCCGTGGCGGCAGCTCCAATCGGTGCATCCGCATTCGCATTCGCGAGTTCAGCCGCATGCCGGGCCTCTCGCGTCGAGAACTGGCTCTGAGTTGAGTGCAAGCGCCGCGCGGCCGGCCCCGCGCAATTCCTGACACCATCGACGGAAGCCGATATGGCTGGAACAAAGCCACAAATCCGCTAACCTATGGCGCCGATCGATATCTGCAGTCCAGGACCATCTGGAAACGTCCGATGCCAGCCGTGAGCGATTCAGCCGAACTGTTCAGGCATGTCAGCGCCGAGAAGTCGGCGTTGTATCGCTGCATCATGGATGTGTTTGCCGCGGCCAAGCGGCAATATCGCCTGCAATTGCGGCCCGACGACGTCTTGACCGAAGCCCGATGGCCGGACGGACAGACCCCACGCATCGAAGACGTCAACGCAGCGCTCAGCCAGCTTTCGGCCTGGGGCAATCTGGAATCGCATCATGATACGGCGCGGGTTTCCAGCCTGAACGATTTCTACCGGGCGCGCCTGCTGTACCGGCTGTCGCAGGGCGGTGAAGCCGTGGAATCGGCGCTGGCGCTGTTCGTGCAAACCTTGCAACGCCGCGCCGAGCTGCAAACCGTGGCGCTCGAAGACATCGCCAGCCGATTGCAGGCGATGAAGGCGCTGGCCGATGAGACCGAACCGGACGCCGCAAAAATCCACGCGACGCTGCGGGATCTGGTGCGGGTGTTCGAGGGCCTGGCCGACAACGCCCAGGCGTTCATGGCCGGGGTGGCGCGCAGCATCGAACTGCAGCAGGCCGAAGAAAATGCCGTGGCGAACTACAAGCGGCGGCTGATCGACTACCTGGAGCGCTTCATCGGCGATCTGGTGCGCCGCTCGGACATGATCGCCGGGCTCATTCTCGCATTGGAGCCGAGCATCGACGCGATGTTGCAGCAGGTGGCTGCGCGCGAGGCCCGCGACGCCGCGCCCGGCGACGAGCAGGATCGCATCGATGCCCAAACCCGATCCTGGAACGTCTGGCGCGAACGTTGGACGGGTCTGCGCGGCTGGTTCTTCCGCGCCGGCCACGAGCCTTCGCAAGCCGAATTGTTGCGGGCGCGGGCGAGGTCGGCGATTCCGCAATTGCTCGGCGCGATCGCCGCGCTGAACGAGCGCCGCAGCGGCCGCAGCGATCGCTCCGCGGATTTTCGCATGCTCTCGCTGTGGTTCGCCGACTGCGCCGAAGATGGCGAGACGCATCGGCTGGCGCGCGCCGCCTTCGCGCTCAATCCGGCGCGGCATTTTTCGCTCAATCCCGACGCCGACGCGGAGTTGCCGGCCAGCACGCGCTGGATCGATGCGCCGGCTTTGCGGATTCACCCGCGGCTGCGCGAATACGGCGAGGCGGCGCCGCGCGGCCCGTTGGCACGGGTGCGCGACCGCGCCGACGCCCGCGCCCGGCTGGCGCGCGAACTCGCCGAGGAATCGCAGCAGGTCGAAGCGGCGCGCAGGCGCCTTGCCACCGGCCACCCCACCCGCCTGTCCGACCTCGGCGAACTCGACCGTCACGCCTTCGGGCTTTTCCTCGGACTGCTCGGCGAAGCGTTGAGCGAACAGGCCGGACCGGACGCCACCGCGGAGCGGCAGACCGGCGACGGGCTGTTGCATATCAGCCTGACGCCGCTGGCGGCGGACAGTCGCGCCCGCATCGACACGCCGCTCGGGGTGTTTTCCGGGCGCGACCATCTGATCACCATCACGCCGACACGGGACGCCGATGCAGCCCAGCCCTGAAAGGTCCAGCGACAGTCGCAGCATCGGCCAGCAACAGAAGCGTTTCCAGCGCGAGGAGTTTCGCAGCGCGGTGCGCGCGTTGCTGATGACGCCGCTGATGAGTCCGGAGCACGACGATTTTCCCGGCATCCGCCGCCAGGCCGACGCGCTGCGCGACTGGTTCGCGCGGGAAACCGGCTGGCCGCTGCAGATCGAACATGAGGGCGCCCGCCTCTATAAGCGTCCTGCCGATCTCGACAGCACGATGCGCGGCCTGCCCGGCTACGATCGCCGCCGCTATGTGCTGCTCTGTCTCGCCTGCGCGGTGCTGGAGCGCGCCGATCCGCAGATCACGCTGCGGCTGCTGGGCGAGCGGCTGCTGCAATTGGCCGCTGACCCGGCGCTGGCGGCGTCGAACTTTAGCTTCACGCTCGGCGCTCCGCACGAGCGGCGCGAACTGGTGGCGGTCTGCCGCACGCTGCTGGAGTTGGGGGTGCTGGCGCGCGTCGCCGGCGACGAAGAGGCCTTCGTACATGCCGGCGGCGATCAGGCCGACGCCCTTTACGACGTGCAGCGCCGCGCGCTCGCCGGCATGCTGGCGGCGGTGCGGGGGCCATCGACCTTTCGACCGGAAGACGCCCCGATCACGCTCGAGCAGCGGCTGCATGCGCTGGTCGATGAGCACGTGGCGGACAGCGACGAGGGCCGGCGCACGGCGCTGCGCCACCACCTCGCCCGCCGGCTGCTCGACGATCCCGTAGTCTATCTCGACACGCTGGACCCCGACGCCCGCGGTTATTTCGTCAATCAGCGCGGCGCCATGGCCGCGCGCTTGCGCGACGCCGCGGGCCTGGTGGCCGAACAACGCGCCGAAGGGCTGGCGCTGGTCGATGAGACCGGCGTGCTGACCGACGTAGCGATGCCGGCCGAAGGCACCGACGCCCACGCCACGCTGCTGGTCGCGGAGCATTTGGCCAGCAGTTACAGAATGCGCCTGGCCGAGGCCGCTGCCGCGACACCGGCCGCGGCGGCGTTCACCCCGGAGCACGACATCATCGCCTTCCTGCGCGACGCCAAGACCAGGTTCGGTCGCTACTGGCGCAAATCGGCACGCGAGCCTGGTGCCGAACGCGAGTTGACGGAGATCGCAATCGAACGGCTGGAAAAACTCCACCTCATCGTCCGAGATGCCGACACCGTGCAGCCGCTGCCGGCGCTGGCGCGCTTCGCGCTCGGCGACGCCGAAATCCGCGACAGCCGTGAACCGCGCGCCGGCTCCGTCGGCAAGGATCGGTTCGGATCGCCATGAACGACCGCCCGACTTCGTTTCTTGCGGAGACCGCAAGACCAGCCTTGCCGATCCCGACGCGAACGCGCTGGCAGCCGCTGCGGCTCGGCCTGGTGGAGCTGTTCCACTACGACAGCGAGGAGTTCTGGTTTCGCGACGGCCATCTGCTGCTGCGCGGCAACAACGGCACCGGCAAATCCAAGGTGCTGTCGCTGACCCTGCCCTTCCTGCTCGACGCGCAGCTGAAATCGTCACGGGTCGAGCCGGACGGCGACAGCGGCAAGAAGATGGCCTGGAACCTGCTGATGGGCAGCTACGACCGGCGCATCGGCTATGCCTGGATCGAGTTCGGTCGGCTCGCCGAGGACGGCACGCCGCATTATCTCACGCTCGGCGCCGGATTGTCCGCGGCAGCGGCGCGTCCGCAGGTGGAGAGCTGGTTCTTCGTGCTCGACGATAGCGACGCCGCGCCGCGCCTCAACCAGGATCTCTGGTTGATCAGCGAGCAGCGCAACGTGCTGACCAAGGAACGGCTGCGCGACGCGCTGCAGGGCCGCGGCCAGCTGTTCGACACCGCCTCGAGCTATCGGCGCGCCGTCGATGAGCGGCTGTTTCGGCTCGGGGCGCGGCGCTACGACGCCTTGATGGATACGCTGATCCAATTGCGCCAACCGCAATTGTCGAAGAAGCCGGACGAGACCGCGCTGTCGAATGCGCTGACCGAGGCGTTGCCGCCGCTGCCGACCGAATTGCTTGGCGACGTCGCCGAGGCGCTCGGCCAGTTGGAGGAAGATCGCCGCCAGCTCGAGGAATACCAGACGCTGGCCAGAGCCATCGACCGCTTCGAGCAACGCTACCGGATCTATGCCGGCACCCAGACCCGGCGCCAGGCCCGGGCGCTGCGGCAGGCGCAAACCGAATTCGACAATGCCAGCCGGGCGCGCGGCGAGGCGCAGGCGGGGCTGGCACAAGCGCTGGCCGCCGAAGCGCTCGCGCAGGACGCGCAGGACGAGGCCGAGCGTGCGCTCAAGCGCGACCAGGCGCGGCTGGAAACCCTGCGCAGCGGCCCCGGGATGGAGGACGCCAACCGGCTGGAAACCGCGGCGCGCGACGCCGCCGCGCGGCAGCGCGCGTCGCAGGCCGCCGCCACGGCGGCCGACGAGGCGGCGCGCCGGCTGACGCGTAGCGTCGGCGAAACCGCACAGGCGGCGCAACGCATGGCGCAAGCCGAACGTCAGCTCGCCGAACTGCGCCGCGACGGCGCGGCTTATGCCGCCAGCGCGGGCATTGCCGTGGCCCATGGCGGCAATCCGCTGGCAAGCTGCGACGCCGCGGCATTGACCGAACTGACGCCGCACGCCTTCGAGGCAGCGCGCTCCGAGCTTGCCGCTTTGGTCGCCGAGCGACGCGACCAGATCGCCGTGTTGCGGCGGCGCCAGGCGGAGGTCGCCGCGGCCGAAACTCTGCATGCGCAACACCAAGCGGCGCGCGACGAACGACGGGACGCCGCCGAAGCCGCTGCGAACCGACGCGAGCAGGCCGATGCCGCCGTCGAGCGGCAGGGCCAAAACCTTGTCCAGGATTGGGAGCGCCACTTCGCCGGCCTGACGCAATTGCGCATCGACCCCGACGATGGCCTCGCGGCGCTGACCGCGCTCGCCGACTGGGTGGTCGCCCTGCAGGGCGACAATCCGGCGCGGCAAGCATTGCAGGCCGCGCAGCAGCAGGCCAGCGTGAGTTTCGCGCAGCGCCGCGTCACGCTCGACGCCCAACAACAGAACCTTGAAATCGAGCGCGCCGCGCTTCAGGACGAATGCAGCCGTCTGGAAGCTGGCGTCGATACCTCGCCGCCGCAGCCCGCGATACGCGATGCCAATACCCGGACTGCGCGCCAAGGGGCTCCGCTGTGGCAGCTGGTCGATTTTCACGACGTCGTCACAGCGACGCAGCGCGCCGGTCTCGAGGCCGCGCTCGAAGCCGCCGGCCTGCTCGACGCGTGGATTTCGCCCGACGGCGCGCTGCAGACCGGCGACGGCGGCAGGCCGTTACACGACACGCAATTAATGCGGCGGTCGCCACATTCGCAATCGCTCGGCGATTGGCTGCAGGCCGATGTGCCCGCGGACAGCCCTGTGTCGGCCGATGTCATTGCTGCGATTCTGTCGGGCATCGCCTGCGCGGACGACGATCCGATCGACAGCGAAGCCTGGGTCGCCCCCGATGGCCGCTTTCGCCTCGGCGCGCTGACCGGCGCCTGGGACAAGCCGACGGCGGCCTATATCGGCTATGCCGCCCGCACCGCGGCTCGTGCGAAGCGACTGGCCGAGATTGCCGAGCGCCTGACACTGATCGCCGCCCAACTCGCGGCGTTGCAGGCGATGGCCGCGCAGCTCGCGCGCGACCAGGATCGGGCCGCCGAGGAATGGCGCTCGGCGCCCTCCGACGAGGCGTTGCGCCATGCCCATCTCGCCGCCACAGCCTGCGCACGGGACGCACAGGACGCCCTGCGACGACTGGCCGAGGCTGACGTGCGGTGCCGCGACGCCGAGCAGGCGCTGCAGACGGTGCGGCAACGGCTCGCCGCGGATGCCGCCGACCTGCGATTGCCGGCGTCGCCCGCCGACTTGCCGGCGATCGCGGCGGCGCTGGACAACTATCGCGATGCCCAGCTGCAGCTTGCGCAGGTCGCCCAGGAGTTGCGTTTCGCGCTGCTCGACCTGCAGCGGCAACGCGACCGCGAAAGCGAGGCGCGCGAGCACCTCGCGACACAGCAAGAGCAGCTGGCGACGGCCCGCATCGAAGCGGAAGAAGCCGCGACCCGGCTCGGCGTGTTGCGCGAAGCTGTCGGCGCGATGGTCGAGCAATTGCAACGCCAATTGGCCGCGGCCGTCGCCGCCGTCAAAGCGGGCGATGACGCATTGAAAGGGGCGCGCGAAGCCCTGATCAGCTCCGGCAAGGCGAGCGCGGTCGCCGGAGAAAAATCCAAGACTGCGGAGACGACTTTCACCGAAAGCAGCGAGGCGCGCGCCGAAGCGATCGCCAGGTTCCAGCATTTTGCCGCCACCGGGCTGCTGTCAGCGGCGCTACCGCAAGCAGAACTACCCGATATGGCCAGCGCATGGACGATCGATCCCGCGCTGACGCTGGCGCGCCGGGCCGAACAGGCGCTGTCCGAACGCAAGGACGACGAGGAAAGCTGGGCGCGGGTGCAGCGGGAGATGGCCACCGACCTCACCGAATTGCAGCGCGCGCTCAGCGCACTCGGCCACCAGGCCCAGGCCGAAACCACCGACTGGGGACTGACCGTCCACATCGTCTACCAGAACCGACCCGAACCGCCGGCTCGGCTGGCGGTGCGGCTCGCCGAGGAGATCGCGCAGCGCAGCGAACTGCTCACCGCCAACGAGCGCGCCGTCTTGGAAAATCACCTGCAGGCCGAGATCGCCTCCGAGGTGCAGCGTCTGCTGCAAGCGGCTGAAGTTCAGCGCGACGCCATCAACAAGGAGCTGCACAGCCGCCCGACCTCCACCGGCGTACGCTATCGCCTCCTTTGGCAGCCGCTGCCGGAGGACGAAGGCGCCCCGGTCGGGCTCGACGCCGCACGCAAGCGGCTCTTGAACACCAGCGCGGATCTGTGGTCGGCGGAAGACCGCCGCGTGGTCGGCGCGATGTTGCAGAAGCGCATCGCCGCCGAGCGCGAACGCACCGATCTGGGCTTCGGCAGGGACGGCGGCGGCAGCCTGATCGAGCAACTCGCCCGCGCGCTGGACTATCGGCGCTGGCACCGTTTCCGCGTCGAGCGCTGGCAGGACGGGCATTGGCGCAAACTCTCCGGCCCGGCCTCCAGCGGCGAACGCGCGCTCGGCCTCACCGTGCCGCTATTCGCCGCGATCGCCAGCTTCTACGGCCAGGGCAGCTCGGCGCAGGCGCCGCGGCTGATGCTGCTCGACGAAGCCTTCGCCGGGATCGACGATTCCGCCCGCGCCCATTGCATGGGGCTGATCCGGGAATTCGACCTCGACTTCGTCATCACCAGCGAACGCGAATGGGGCTGCTACGCCGAATTGCCCGGCGTCGCGATCTGCCAGCTGCAGCGCCGCGAAGGCATCGACGCGGTGTTCGTCTCGCGCTGGAACTGGGATGGCCGCGCCAAGAGCCGCGACGAGGATCCCGACCGCAGGTTTGCGCCGACATGAGAGCCGCAACCGACGCGCGGCTTCAGCGCCTGCTCGGCGGCGAGCGTCTCGCCTCGCTGCGCAAGCGGCTGCGCCGGCGCTTTGAACGCCACACGCCCGACGACGTCGTCGAAAGCCTTCGCATCGACCGACTGACCGCGGAGGAGCACGCCGCGCTCGCAGCATTGCTCGGCCGCCCGCAGCGCTACTCTGGCTCCTTACAGATCGACCTTCGCGTGCTCGATGCCGCGTTCCAAAACGCCGGGATCGCAGCTTCGCTGCGCGATGCGCTGGAACAGCTCGATGGCCCGATCACACACCTCGCCAGCGCACGCCTCGCGCTACAAACGCTATGGTCGGATGTGATTGGCGCCTGCCACCACGCGAGCCTGTCCGCATTGCTGCAGTCGCCGGCGGGCCTCGGACTGCTCAAGCGTCTTGCACGACAGAATGCTGCGGCGGCGATCGAACTATGTCGCCGCGCCGAGGCGGTGCTGCAACGGCTGCCCGCGCAGGGCCTCACCCGTTCGCAATTGGCTGCCGACGTGCTCGGCGATGCCCATGCGCTCGACGGCGGCCAAGCCACCGCGGCGCTGGTGCTCGCGGTGTTGCGTCGGTCTGCGCCGCAATCCCACGACGGCGATGACGACGCGCCAATTGAGGCCGCGGCAAATGGCGGTCTCGAACGCAACGCCAGCGTGGAGCGCGACCGCGAGATCTGGGCTCAAGCCGGCATCCTGGTCAATGAGTTGGCGCGCCCGGTGCTGTTCCTGAATCTTCCGACCCGCGAGGCGGAGAGCGATCGTCGGCGCGCGGGCGAGCCGAGCTACGCATCCTTGCGCGCGCTGCTGCGCTCACCGCCCACCTGGGACGTGGCCCACCGCACGGTCTATGTCTGCGAAAATCCCAATCTGATTGCGATCGCCGCCGATCGCTGGGGCGCCGATTGCGCGCCGCTGGTCTGTACCGATGGCATGCCCGCGGCCGCGCAACGGTGCCTGTTGCTGCAACTGAGCGAAGCGGGCGCGCGGCTTCGCTATCACGGCGATTTCGATTGGCCCGGATTGCACATCGGCAACCAAGTCATGCGTGAGCACAACGCCGAACCGTGGCGCTTCGGCGCCGCTGACTACGCCGCCGCGGCCGCAAGGATCTCATTCTTCGGCCTGCCTCTGCAGGGTAAGGCGGTCACAGCACATTGGGATGGAGCATTGACGACGGCCATGCAACAATGTCGGGTCGCAATCCCAGAGGAATTCTTGGCAGACTCGCTGTTGCAAGATCTGGTTTGCAAATCCTAGCAGGCTGTTGAAGAAGTGTTCGACGGCGGTCGATCTGGGGTGAATTTTGTTTAGCAGACTGGTGATTGAGGGCCAACCGAAACCACGACGCCCTCGCTTCGCTTGCCTGGGGTAGTTTAGCGGACTGGTGATTGAGGGCCAACCGAAACGGCCGAGGCCATCGCGTCGTTCGCCGGTAAAGTTTAGCGGACTGGTGATTGAGGGCCAACCGAAACGAAAACGACACCGGCACCGTTGACGCAAAAGTTTAGCGGACTGGTGATTGAGGGCCAACCGAAACGAACATCCTCGGCAAGAAGGGCGGCAAGGCAGTTTAGCGGACTGGTGATTGAGGGCCAACCGAAACCACGATGATCAGCGGCCGGTGCCGCTTCACAGTTTAGCGGACTGGTGATTGAGGGCCAACCGAAACAGCAAGTACAGCGGGACCAAATTCGTCACCAGTTTAGCGGACTGGTGATTGAGGGCCAACCGAAACGAAGGTCTTGTTGCTGTTGGCCGGCGGCTGCAGTTTAGCGGACTGGTGATTGAGGGCCAACCGAAACCGAGATGCCGGTCTATTTCGCGCTCACGCTAGTTTAGCGGACTGGTGATTGAGGGCCAACCGAAACAGGATTGTTGCGTCCGACATAGGGCGACTCAGTTTAGCGGACTGGTGATTGAGGGCCAACCGAAACACGTATGACCGCGGACGGATCGCCGACGCTAGTTTAGCGGACTGGTGATTGAGGGCCAACCGAAACCTCTGGTAGTAGCGCGAGCCGGGCGTCAGAGTTTAGCGGACTGGTGATTGAGGGCCAACCGAAACCCGCGCCGTGCATGTCAGCGTGCTGGAGGGAGTTTGATGTGTGGCGGCACCTCGGACTGGAACGCATCGCCCCACCATCTTGACGTTCGTTCGGTTGCCGATCACGCGGTTGCGCCCGGCAATTTTGGTAGTCGAATGACGTTATAGGCGGCCAGTGCCAGGGTGAAGGTGGCATCGACGCGGTCGCGGCCTCGCAGCTTGACTTTGGCGAGCCCGGCGGACGCCTTGATCCAGCCGAACACCTCCTCAATGCGCTTGCGGCAGCGTTGGCGGACGGCATATCCACTGCGATCAGCCCCGGATGGATGTTTCGGTTGTGCTTTCGCAGTTTCGGTTGGCCCTCAATCACCAGTCCGCTAAACTATCTCGGATTTCGCCGCAGCAATGGCTTCAGTTTCGGTTGGCCCTCAATCACCAGTCCGCTAAACTAATGGCACCTTTTTGGTTGATATCGGCGTCGTTTCGGTTGGCCCTCAATCACCAGTCCGCTAAACTTCCGGCGTAAGACGACCGCTTTCCTTAAGTGTTTCGGTTGGCCCTCAATCACCAGTCCGCTAAACTGAGGCCCCACACGTTGCTGCCGTACCATTTGTTTCGGTTGGCCCTCAATCACCAGTCCGCTAAACTGGCGCGGCCCATCTGGATGCCGTACGTCGGGTTTCGGTTGGCCCTCAATCACCAGTCCGCTAAACTGGGCGGCCTTTCACAGCCTGCATACACCCCGTTTCGGTTGGCCCTCAATCACCAGTCCGCTAAACTGTGACGGCTGAAGATGCCTTGAGCGAAGGCGTTTCGGTTGGCCCTCAATCACCAGTCCGCTAAACTTGGTCGGACCCTATGCATGCCGCGAAAGCCGTTTCGGTTGGCCCTCAATCACCAGTCCGCTAAACTCAAACCGCAAGCTGGCAGACGACCATCAGGGTTTCGGTTGGCCCTCAATCACCAGTCCGCTAAACTCGCCGCGATGCCGGCCATGAACCCTGATTGGTTTCGGTTGGCCCTCAATCACCAGTCCGCTAAACTAAAGTTGGTGACATGATCGCGCGAAACCCGGTTTCGGTTGGCCCTCAATCACCAGTCCGCTAAACTGGCCGGCGACGTTGGTCAATTCGTGATGGCGTTTCGGTTGGCCCTCAATCACCAGTCCGCTAAACTCGGCCTGCCGTTCGGATCGTGGATCACGCCCGTTTCGGTTGGCCCTCAATCACCAGTCCGCTAAACTGAAGGGGGAATTCGTCGACATGGTGGATCTGGTTTCGGTTGGCCCTCAATCACCAGTCCGCTAAACTCTCGGCGGCGAGCACAAGGACCATCGGCCGGTTTCGGTTGGCCCTCAATCACCAGTCCGCTAAACTAGCCGCTGCAGTTCGAACAGATGCGGGGTGTTTCGGTTGGCCCTCAATCACCAGTCCGCTAAACTGGCCTCGGTCGACACGTCGATCACCGTGCCGTTTCGGTTGGCCCTCAATCACCAGTCCGCTAAACTCGACGGCGCCAATGTGTGGAGCGCGTCGAAGTTTCGGTTGGCCCTCAATCACCAGTCCGCTAAACTTTCAACGTGTAACGCGACAGATAGGTTACTGTTTCGGTTGGCCCTCAATCACCAGTCCGCTAAACTGACAGCCACCACCGCGACAAGCGCGCACAAGTTTCGGTTGGCCCTCAATCACCAGTCCGCTAAACTCGCTCATGATTTAAGGCCTTGGAAACAAGGCCTTTTTTCGTTGAAACGCAGCGCCTGAAAGCGCCGGCGGCGTCAGAACAGGGCATATTGAGCCGGATTCTGAGGGCTCTGTTCACGGTTTCGTCCCCGGTAGGTGCGGATGTTTTCATATTGTTTGTCCGTGATGGCGATAATATGCACCTTGCCCGACGAAGGCATCGCCTGCTCGATTTTGCGTTGATAGACCTCGGCCTGCTCCTTGCCGGCGCAGAACCGTAAATAGACCGAAAACTGCGTCATTTCAAAGCCGAGATCGAGCAGTTTCAGGCGAAAGCCGGTCGCGGCCTTGCGTTGTTTCTTGGTGCCTACCGGAAGGTCGAACAGCACGACGAGCCACATGATTCGATAACCTGACAAGGCCGGCGGCGATCCGTTGCCGATCGGCGCCATGGATCAAAAGCCGAGCGGCAGGCCGGGCTTCGGCAAGATCAAGCGGTCCGCTTCGCCGGCATAGGCTTTGGCCAGCGACGCCGCGAGCCGCTCAAGGCAAGTCATCACCGGGCTGAGCCCGTCGTCCACGGCCAGATCGATGATCATGGTTCGCGCCAGCGCCGCTTTGGCTTCGCCGGTGACGTCGAGGATTCCACCGCCCTTCAGCCGATGCACCTCGCGATCGACGGTCGGCCGGAACGGCTCCATCAGATCATCGACCAGGACCATGGCGTTGCCCCGGTTCGAATGCATCAGGCCGAGACTGGGATGCAGGCCGGCCGCCATCACGGCCCGGGCGGTCGCGGCGCGAAGCACCGCGTAGCCGTAATTCAGAAGCCCGTTGAGACCGTCGCCATCCTGGTCGCGGCGGAAATCCGATCCCATCAACAACGGCCAATAGCGCCGTGCCGCCTCGGCTTCGACGTTGTCGGGATCGCCGGCGCGGACTTTCCGCGCCAGCAGCCGGAAGCCGCCCGCTTCGGCGCCGACCGCGGCCAGCGTCGCGCCTTGCGCCAGGATTTTCGCCTGCACGATCTGCTGCCAAAGGCGTTTCTTGAGCGGCGCCGATGCGCTGGCTTGATCGCTCATCCGCCCGGATTGGGCGTGATGACCATCCACCGGCCAGACCAGCGCGGCCGGCCGGTGGTTCGGTGCGCACAGCACCACCGGCACGCCGCGCGTCGCGAGGGTGACCAACAGGTTGTTCGAGTAGGTCAGGCCATGCGCGTTGGCGACGACGGCGGCCAGATCATCGAGCGGCACCCGGCCAAGCTCGCCGCCCTTCTCGGCGATGGTCATGAAGCCGCGGTCGATCGCAAGATGCCGACCGTCGGTCGCAATTTCCACCACGCGCCCGACCATGGCCGCTCGCCTCCAACGGATACGCTCCTCGACAGGCGAGATTATGCGGGCGCGTCTTGCTACACGCAACGCGTGTAGCAAGACGTAGTTAACGCGGATCGATGCGCCAGACCCGCCCCAACTCATCGACGCGGACCGGCACGGCGGACATCTTCTTCAGCGTGCCATAGGATGCCATCAGCCAGCGGAACGGATCAATGTCGTTGTTGGTGGCGTGGCGCTTGTCGAGATTTCCGGTCTCATTATGCGCGGCAAGCTTGAAGCCACCCTTCGCCGCGTCCAGCCGGTGCACCACCATGATCTTGCTCTGGCCGTCGTGCTCGAGCCGGATCAGATCGCCCTTGTGAACGCGCATCACCAGCCGGGCGCCGAGGTGATCGGCACGCCAGCGCGGAGCGTGCGGCGTTTTCGCGCCGGCATTCTTCTTGTTGGCGTCGAAGCGGCGGATCGCCTCGCCGTCCCATTTGCCGTCCGCCGTCTCGAACAGTTCGACGCAGAAATTCTCGCCGGCGCTATAGGCCTTGTAGGGCTCGCCGGTGCGTCGGTCGGCGATCGGGACCAGATAGTCCGGCTTCTCCTTCTTCAGCAGCCGCACATGCCGCAGGCCGTGCTTGAAATGCGGATGGTCCGACGGCCCCTTGAGCTGCCGCAGCGCGTCGGCGATCGCCACGCCCTTGGCCTTTTCGGCATCGACATGCGCGCGGACCAGGTCGCGCAGCCGGCGATCGCGAATCCGATCGATCTCGTTGTCGTTCAGGCTCTCGATCGGTTTGCGATAGACCAGATTGGCGCCGTCCTTGTCGCCGTCATCGACCAGCTCCGGTTGTTTGAGCAACCCATAGGCCGAATCCTCGTGCAGCTTGCCTTCGACGCCGTGGTCCGGCTTGTGCGAGACCACCATTTTTTCCAGCGCGGCTTTGAGATCGTCGCGCATCGACGCCCAGGGCGGCTCGATGACGAATTTCTCCCGCTCCTCGTCATAGGCATTGGCCATTTTCCACAGCAAGGAGCGGTCGGTCAGCGCCGCGACCAGACCGTCGATGGCGTGGTGACGATGATCGGCGCGATTCTTTACGCCGGAAAATTCCATGTCGTCGGTCGAGGCGAGAAACTCCTCGGCTCTGTCCTGCACGCCGGCGTAGTTGTGGTCGGGCAAAAGCGAATTCAGCCCCCATTTGCCGCGCAGCATGCTGGTGAGACGGCCGGGGACGACCCAGATCTGGTTCGGATCGGTGATCGCCCCGAGATATTGCTTGGCGAGCCGTGCCAGCCAGCCGGTCTCGTTGAGCTGGCGGGCCAGAAATCCGCCGCGTTTGTCGAACTCCTCGCGGGCATTGGCATCGAAGCGCCAGCGCTTGTTCTTCGGCAGCGCCGCGGCGCGCGCGGCAATCTCCTCCCAATCGTAGCGGCGACCGTCGATCGTCGGGCTGCCGCCGAACGCCTCGACCGGCGTCTGCTTGCGCTTGTGCCGATTGGCGTAGCGCAGGCAAACGATCTTGTTGGCTGCGCTGTCGTCCAGCGTCATCGCCACCGGCAGGATGTGGTCGATATCGACCTCCTCGCTCAACAGCCTCTGGATGCTGATCTGCTCGCCGGTATAGACGCATTTGCGGTCGAGCGGATCGCGCAAATTGAGCTCTTCCCACAGCCGCAGCTTGAGAAGGTTGCGCGGGTTGGCCGGAAAGCCGAACTTCTCCAGCTCGGCGGCGCGCGCTTTGTTCTTCTCCTGGTTCTTTCTTTGCTCGCGCTGCACCTCGACCTTTTGGCTCTCGGACAGCTTCAAGGCGCGGGTGAACTCGATGGAAATCTCCGCTGGCGGCCCATAATTCCGGATCAGCTCGTTAGTGAGGCGACGCAGTTGTCCCAAGCCGATATGCACGGTCGGATTGGGAAATTGGCCATATTGGCGTTCCTTCTCATCGCGCGCATCGCCGCTGCCGACCACCGCGTCGGCCAGCCATTGGCCGTAATAGGGCAGATAGTCGAGCTGCTCGCCGCTCGGCAATTTGGCGTGATCATAGCCGGCGCGCTTGGCGGCTTCGTGATAGCCGGCGCCGGCGACGCCGTCGTCGCTCAACTGATCCTGCAGGATCGGCACGATGTTCTTGATGGCGCGCAGGCCGAGACGGCAATGCCCCTCCGGCAGCGTGGTATTGGCGACCCGCGCGGCGGCTTCCGGCTCCAGGCCACAGTCGCGCTCGAGCCAATCGACCAAGTCCGCTTCGACCTCAGCCTCCAGCAGCTTTTCGACGATCGCGATCTGGCGCTCCAGCGCAAGGCCGCGCCAGGCTTTGCCGAAGCCTTTCTTATCGGAGAGCCGAGCGGCGGTCGCATCGCCGTCGAGCGCAGTGCGGCGTTCCGATTCCAGATTGAATGTCGCTTCGACGGGTAGTTTCAGCAACGTCCGCAGCTTGTCGAACGTGACCTCCTTGTTGCCGAGCAGCGCCAGCACGACCCTGTCGCTCTGCTCCTTGCTGAGTTTCCGCGATCCCTTGCCGGTCTCGCGGATTTCCAGATTGCGCGCTTCCGACAGAATCCGAAACCGCTGCGCCAACGGATGCGCCCACGGCGCGCGATAGCCTTCGGGGTCTTCCTTGAACGGCCGTGTCGCCGGCGCGAGCGTGCATTTGCCGACGATCGCGTCCTTCAGCGGCCGCTGAAAAAAGACGATGTGTGCGATCTCGTCGCGGGCCGCCTCCGTCATCGTCGGATGATGCGGCGCCTGGGCGTCCCAGATCTTGTTGAATTCGTCAATCAACAGATCGCGGGTCGGATAGAAATCGTAAGATGCCTTGGTGCCGGTGATGTTGGCGCGGGCGCGCACGCCGTCCGGCGCTTCGCCGGCATCGAGCACGTCGTTGCCGAACATCCGCTTGCGCAACTTCGCCCAGGCTTTCTTGCGGGCATTGCCGGTCAAATGATCCTTGCCGATCCGTTTCAGTTCGGCACGCAGCTTATCCTGGCGCGCGAGGTATTTTTCCGACAGATGCCGGTTGGCGAAGAACACGCCGAGCGTCTCGGCATTCTCTTCCGCCATGCTGTCGCGCAGGCGCGAGGCGGCCTGCTTGATCGCGCCGTCCTCGGTGGTCTTCTTGTTGTCGGTCTTGCGATTGGAGAGGAAGCCACGGCGCTGGTTGAGATGAAACAGCGCGCGGCCGACATGATGCGCCGGCAGCGCCTCGGCGAGCGCCTTGACGCGCAACTGATAGGGATCGAGCCCGGCCAGCGCCCGGCGGGCCGCCGCCTCCGCCGGCATCAGGCCGTGGCGAACCAATGCCTCCAGCAATTGCTTACGGCGCTCGACAAACCGATCGCGCCGCTTGCGCGCGCCACGCGCCATCCGGCGATCGACGGCATTGGACGCTTTGCTCTGCGGATCGCGGCCATCCGGAAATATCCTGACACCGCCGGGACCAAGCGCGATCGGCTCTAAGCGATCGCCACGCTTTTCAAGCCGCGTGACGAACCAGCCGAGCGAGTTCGAGCCGAGGTCCAGACCGAGACGATATGGTTTTGATTTTCTTTCAAGCACTACCACCCCCGCCGCCTTGACAGCCGGATTAAAGCATTCCACAATCCGTGCGTGCAATAGCCTTTATCGGCAGACTAACTGGTTTTAGCGGACTGGTGATTGAGGGCCTCCCGTTAACAAGCTTATGCACAAAATGGGGCATCCTGCGGGATGCCCCTTCCATTTAGGCAAGCTAATTCTTCAAGCTAAAAAATCACTTCGAAGTTTGCGGCGTCACCGTTGCTACCTGTCTGCAGTTGATCGCATCGTCGAACCCCATCCTGATTTCGCCCCGACCGTAATTACCAGCTCGCGCTAGTCTCTAGGGCGATGCGCTTTCTGGATCTGGCTTTCCTCCGCGCATCGCAGAGCCGACGATCGCGCAATCGCGACGTATCGTTGCTGACACCCAGTCATCGACGTGTTCACCAGGCGCTCCGATCGCGGCCGCCCCGTTGGCGGACGAGCCGCTGAGGCCTCCGGATCGCAATGCCGGGACGTGCGAGACTTAAAGGATGCGAACTGAAGGATGCGGCCCAAAGCATGCCAGCCAAAGCATGCCAGCCAAAGCATGCCAGCCAAAGCATGCCAGCCAATGAATGCGACCCGCGGCGCCAGGCCAACGGCCGGTGAGACGGCCGGCGATCGCGGCGGGGCGCCACATTGCCGTCCGATAACACGCTGTCCGGCTCAGTGCGGCATCGTGGCCGCACTGCAACGCATGAAAAAACCCGCCAGAGGCGGGCTAATTCATTGAAATCATTTAGAAAGTTTGGTTGCGGGGATAGGATTTGAACCTATGACCTTCAGGTTATGAGCCTGACGAGCTACCGGGCTGCTCCACCCCGCGATAAACCTTTGCACGCCCTTGCAAGACCGTCTCCAGACGCCACCGCCAACGCCCACGGGCGCCGATCGATCCCATCTGGAAGGTTCCTGAGAGGGCAACCAGGGCGAACGCCGTGGTGCGAGGGGTGTGTACCAATGCTCGACGGGTTTGGGAAGGGCTGTCTGCATTATTTTCAAGATATTATGACGGCCGGGAACCGCCTACCGGTTGCACCATTGCGGACGATGCAATCTGTGCGCAAAATGCGGAAAATCCGGCGTTGCACAGACCGGGATCTCGGCGAGGACACATCATGGATCAGGCGGTGCAGAGTGCCGGGCGCAGGGCGCTCGACGACGGCTTTCATCGGATGCGGCAAGTCTCCCGGCAGAGCCCGCCGCCGTCGCTGGAGACGCGGCGCGACCGGCTGGCGCGGCTGCGGGCGTTGATTCTCGACCATGAAGAGCGCTTCAACGCGGCGATCTCGGCGGATTTCAGCCATCGCTGCGCGGTCGAGACCCAGATCGCCGAGACGCTGTCGGTGCTGGGCGAGATCAAACACACGTCGAAGCAGCTGAAGGCCTGGATGGCGCCGCGGCGCATCGCCACCCAGCTGCAGTTCCTGCCCGGCAACAACCGGCTGCTGCCGCAGCCGCTCGGCGTCGTCGGCATCATCGCGCCGTGGAATTATCCGCTGCAGCTGACGCTGGCGCCCGCGGTGGCGGCGCTCGCCGCCGGCAACCTTGTGATGATCAAGCCGAGCGAATTGACGCCGCGATTCGCAGCCCTGCTGCAGGAGACCGTGGCCGCCACCTTCGACCCGACCGAGATGGTGGTGACCGGCATCGACGACGACATCGCCGAGGCGTTTGCCGCGCTGCCGTTCGACCATCTGATGTTCACCGGCTCGACCCGGGTCGGCCGCATCGTCGCCGCCGCCGCCGGGCGCAATCTCACCCCGGTGACGCTGGAGCTCGGCGGCAAGTCGCCGGTGATCATCGACCGCTCCGCCGATCTCGACCAGGCCGCGGCGCGGATCGCCTATGCCAAGCTGCTCAACGCTGGCCAAACCTGCATCGCGCCGGATTACGTGCTGGTGCCGCAAGCCTCGCTGCAGGCCTTCGCCGAGAAGGTCCGCGATGCCATGACCAGGATGTTCGGCACCGAGCCCGGCAACGCCGACTACACCTCGATCATCGCCGATCGGCATTTTGCGCGGCTGGAGGGCCTGCTCGCCGATGCGCAGGCGCACAGCGCCAACGTGGTGCAGACCGCTAAGCCGGACGACGCGGCGTGGAAAGCGCTGCGCAAATTCCCGCCGACGATTCTGACGGGCGTGACGTCCGAGATGAAGATCATGCAGGAGGAAATCTTCGGGCCGCTGCTGCCGATCCTCGGCTACGACGAGGCCAGCGAACCGATCGCCTTCATCAACGCCCGCGACCGGCCGCTGGCCTTGTACTGGTTCGGCACCGACGAGGCCGCGCGCGACGAGGTTTTGGCGCGCACGGTGTCCGGCGGCGTCACCGTCAACGACTGCCTGGTGCATTTCGCGCAAGTCAACCAGCCGATGGGCGGCGTCGGCGCCTCGGGCTCCGGCGCCTATCACGGCGAATGGGGCTTCACCACCTTCAGCAAGCTGAAGCCGGTGTTCTATCGCTCGCCCTACAACCGCTTCGCCGACCTCTATCCGCCCTATGGCGGCAGGCTGAAGCGGCTCGCCGCTTTGCTGCGCTGGCTCTCGTAGCCTCGCGCCGACACTACGACGACAACGCCGGCGGCCGACGCGCCGACCGGCGATCAATAACAAACGATAGGGACGGAACATGAGCGAGAGCAGCGAGAGCTATGATTTCATCGTGGTCGGCGGCGGCTCCGGCGGCTGCGCGGTGGCCGGTCGATTGTCGGAAGATCCCGCGACCTCGGTGGCGCTGCTCGAGGCCGGCGGCGCCTGCGACAATTGGCTGGTGAAGACGCCCTACACGCTGGCCTTCATGGTGCCGAGCAAGCTCAACAACTGGCATTTCCAGACCGTGCCGCAACGCGGCCTCAACGGCCGGATCGGCTATCAGCCGCGCGGCAAGGGGCTCGGCGGCTCCTCGGCGATCAACGCCATGGTGTATATCCGCGGCCACAAGTCGGACTACGACCATTGGGCGTCGCTCGGCAATGCCGGCTGGTCCTATGACGACGTGCTGCCCTATTTCAAGCGCTCGGAAAACAATTCCGATTTCAACGGCGAATATCACGGCCAAAGCGGCCCGCTCTACGTCAATAAGCTCCGCACCGACAATCCGGTGCACGAGATCTATCTGCAGGCGGCGCGCGAGGCCCAGTTCCGGATCCGCGACGACTTCAACGCCGAGGAGCAGGAGGGCCTCGGCCTGTACCAGCTAACCCAGCACAATGGCGAGCGCTGGAGTGCTGCGCGCGCCTATCTGCAGCCGCATATCGGCAAGCGCAGCAATCTGCGGGTCGAGACCAAGGCCCACGCCAGCCGCATCCTATTCGACGGCACCCGCGCCGTCGGCGTCGAATATCGCCAGGGCGACAAGACGCTGCAGCTGCGCGCGCGGCGCGAGGTGATCCTGTCGTCGGGCGCGTTCCAGACCCCGCACTTGCTGATGCTGTCCGGCGTCGGCAATGCGCACGCGCTGGCGCAGCACGGCATTGCGTCGGTGCATCATTTGCCCGGCGTCGGCCAGAATTTGCAGGATCACCCGGATTTCATCTTCGCCTACATGTCGGACCGCCCGTATTTCACCGGCACCTCGTTCCGCGGCATCGCGCGGCAACTGGCCTCGATCGGCAAGTATCGCCGCGACGGCCGCGGCGCGATGACCACCAATTTCGCCGAATGCGGCGGCTTCCTGAAGACCCGCCCCGAGCTCGCAGCACCAGATATCCAGCTGCATTTCGGCATGGCGATCGTCGACGACCACGGCCGCAAGCGGCGCTGGGGCACCGGCTTTTCCTGCCACGTCTGCCTGCTGCGCCCGGACAGCCGCGGCAGCGTCGGGCTGACCAGCGCCGATCCGCTGGCGCCGCCGTCGATCGATCCGAATTTTCTCGGCGAGGACAGCGACCTCGAAGCCATGGTCGCGGGCTACAAGACCACCCGCCGGCTGATGGAAACCCCGGCGCTGCAGGCGCTGCAGCAGAAGGACATGTTCACGGCGGAGGTGCGCAGCGACGATGACATCCGCACAATCCTACGCCAGCGCGTCGACACCGTGTATCACCCGGTCGGCACCTGCAAGATGGGCGTCGATGACGCGACGGCGGTGGTCGATCCGCAACTCAAGGTGCACGGGGTGCAGGGGCTGCGCGTGGTGGATGCCTCAGTGATGCCGACGCTGATCGGCGGCAACACCAACGCGCCGACCATCATGATCGGCGAGAAGGCGGCGGACATGATCCGCGAGGAGTTGAGGGTGAATTGAGTAGTTTGCCTCTTCTTTTATCGAATTGATACGCGTCTGAATTGATGCGTGGCCCAAATATCACCTGTCATTCCGGGGCACGAGCAGCGAAGCTGCGAGTGAACCCGAAATCCAGTACTCACCGACCTGGAATACTGGATTCCGGGTTCGTTCGGCCTGCGGCCTCACGCCCCGGAATGACGGCCTCGTTTGAATTGAACGCCTGCAATCAAAGACCCTTGGCTACAGGAACAAATACGCAATGGCGCGACATTGCTCGCCTACGTCAGCAGAAACCCGCCATCGACGGTGATGACGCTCCCCGTCATGTAGCGTGAGGCGTTGGAGGCGAGCAGCAGCAGCGCGCCGTCGAGATCGGATTCGTGCCCGACGCGGCGCTGCGGGATGCGCTTGGTGAGCTTTTCGCTGCCCGGCGTCGCCCAGAACTCATGGTTGATCTCGGTGTCGATATAGCCCGGCGCCAGCGCGTTGACGCGGATGCCGCTGCCGGCCCATTCCAGCGCCAGCGCCTTGGTGGCCTGCACCAGGCCGGCCTTCGAGATGGTGTAAGGCGCCAGATACTTCATCACCGCGAAGCCGAGCACGGAGGCCACATTGACGATGTTGCCGCCCTGCCCGCGCGCCGTCATCCGCCGCGCCGCTTCGGTCGCGGTGAAGTAGGCGCCCTTGAGGTTGGCGCCGATCACCGCGTCCCAGTCCGCTTCGCTCTGCTCGACCGCGAGCTTTTCCACCGCGATCCCGGCGTTGTTGATCAGGACGCTGAGCGGGCCGAGTTGGGCTTCGGCCTCGTCGATCGCCGCGCCGATCCCGCCGATGTCGGTGACGTCGAGTTTCACCGCCGCGGCGCGGCCGCCGGCGGCGGCGATCTCGGCCGCGAGGCTCTGCAGCTTGTCGACCTGCCGCGCCGCCAGCACCACGGCGGCGCCATGCGCCGCCAGCACCCGGGCGAATTGCCGGCCCAGCCCCTGCGACGCGCCGGTGATGAGGATGGTTTCTTTACTGACGTCGAATAAGTCGGACATGCGGTTTCCTCGGTTGTTGCTTGCGCCCCTGATAGCGCGGCGCGCAGCAGGAGCAAACCGCAGACAATTTGACGAGAACAGTCCGTCCCGCGGGCGCGGCCCGCTGCCCGCTGCCCGGAGCCGCCATGAACGCCTTCGACATCGTGGTCTATGTCGCACTGCTCGCCGCGGTGGCGATCGGCTTCCAGGCGGGGTTGCTGCGCAGCGCCGTCACCATCCTCGGTTATCTGCTCGCCATGCCGATCGCGCTGTGGGCCACCACGCTGATCGGGGCGCGGCTCGACACCGCATCGGAGATGCCGACGGCGCAGAGCTCGTTCACCTTCATCGCGGCCTTTCTGGTCAGCGGCATCGCGCTCGGCTCGCTGTTGCGCGCCGCGATCAACGAAACCGTCGGTTCCCGTATCGGCCCGGTCGACCGGCTCGGCGGCGCCGCGCTCGGCGCAGTGCGGGTCGGCCTGGTGGCGATCACCATGGTGCTGATCTTCGACGAGTTGATCCCCGCCCATGCGCAACCGGCGTTCCTCGCCGGTTCGCAATTGCGGCCGTTGTTGTCGGCAGCAGGGCAGCGCGGCTTCAAATCGCTGCCGCCCGACGTCGCCGCCTATATCGCCCAGTTGAAGCAGACCCATCGGCTTTGACGAGCGGGCAACAGCGTTGCGGTGCTGCGATCTAGGCAGGCTGCACCCGGGCGGCTAGTGTCCACGGCATTCGACCTCGTCGACATCAATCAGGAGCAATTCAACGTGGATCTTGGAATCAAAGGCCGCCGCGCGCTGGTGTGCGCATCCAGCAAGGGATTGGGGCGCGCCTGTGCCGCGGCATTGGCCGCGGAAGGCGTGCACGTCACCATGACCGCGCGCGGCGCCGAAGCGCTGGCGCAGGCCGCGGCTGACTTGCGTAAGCTCTATCCCGAGGTCGAGATCACCGAGGTCGCCGGCGACATCACCACGCCGGAAGGCCGCGCCGCCGCGCTCGCCGCCTGCCCGTCGCCCGATATCCTGGTCAACAACGCCGGCGGCCCGCCGCCCGGCGACTTCCGCAACTGGACCCGCGACGACTGGATCAAGGCGCTCGACGCCAACATGCTGACCCCGATCGAACTGATCAAGGCGACGGTGGACGGCATGATCGAACGCAAGTTCGGCCGCATCGTCAACATCACCTCGGCCGCGGTGAAAGCCCCGATCGACGTGCTCGGGCTATCGAATGGCGCGCGCTCCGGCCTCACCGGCTTCGTCGCCGGGCTGTCGCGCAAGACCGTGCGCCACAACGTCACCATCAACGCGCTGCTGCCGGGGCCGTTCGACACCGATCGGCTGCGGACGGTGTCTGCCGGCCAGTCCAAGGCCAGCGGCATTCCGGTCGAGGAAATCATGAACAAGCGGATGGGCGAGAATCCGGCCGGCCGGTTCGGCGATCCGGAGGAATTCGGGCTCGCCTGCGCGTTCTTGTGCGGTGCGAAAGCGGGCTTCATCACCGGCCAGAACCTGCTGCTCGATGGCGGCGCGTTTCCCGGGACCTTCTGATCGAGGGACTTTGTGATCGAAGGACCTTGTAATCGAAGGACTTTGTGATCGAAGGACTTTGTGATCGAAGGACCTTCTGCCCGGACCGTCTCGGACAGGGCCCCTCGCAGGACACTGCAGTCCCGTCGCGCCCCGCGGCCGCAATCAATGGCCGCGGTCACCGCGCAGCAGCACGTGCGGTTCAACGATCCGCGGATCGTTGAACTTACGCTCTCGGCACTGCGGCCATCACGATCCGCACCAGATCGGTGGCGTTCTTGGCGCCGAGCTTCTTCATGATGTTGGCGCGGTGATACTCGATGGTGCGCGGGCTGATGCCGAGCTGACGGCCGGCCTCCTTGTTGGTGTTGCCCGCGGAGAACAGCTCCAGCACCTCGCGCTCGCGCATCGTCAGCGGTTCGCGGCCGGGGAAATTCAGCGACGGCACCTTGGGCACCAGGCCGGCGGCGCGACGGCGGGTGAAGGCTTCGATCGCCTCCTCGACGCGCGTGACGATCTCAGGGCCGCGGAACGGCTTCTCGATGAAATCCAGCGCGCCGTTCTTGATCGCGTTGACCGCCATCGCGATGTCGCCCTTGCCGGAGATCATGAAGATCGGCGCCGGATAATCCTCGGCGTGCAGCTCTTCCAGAATGTCCAGGCCGGAGCGACCGGGAATATGGACGTCGAGCAGAATACAAGCCGGGCAACGCGACCGCGCCACCGCCAGCAACGCATCGCCATCGGCGAAACAAATCGATTGGTAGCCGGCTGCCGACAAGACGATGGACAGGGTTTCGCGAACGGCCGGGTCGTCGTCGACGACAAATATCTCACGTCCCGATGTGTTTACATTCATGAATAATACTCCGCGTTCACCTTTAGCCGAGTCGCTAATCGGTTCAACCCTCGTAGCTGTACGAGGCATGCTATTAACGCAAAACTAGCAGGAAAGCACCTAACTCTGTTGCCGCAGAGTACCACGATCAGTAGGTTCCGTGTGCCCTATTCGGTGCATAATGCGGGGCGCTTGCGGACCATCCCCAGAACGCTGCAGCGGGAGTCTTGCGCAGCACGCGGTCTGGCACCTGATAAACTGGTGGAACCGGCATGAGACTGAGTAGAGCTACTTCGCCGAATAGTCCAACCACTCCGGTCCGTCTCCACAAGAAACTCACGCTCCTGCCCGGCGCGCTGCTGGCGCTGTCGGCGACTGCGCGCGCAATCCGACTATCCGGCGCGCTCCATCACGGTCATCGTCGCGTTCGCAGGAGCGACATCGATCGATCGATGCCGCTCAGATCCGCCGACGCACCGCCGGTGATCCGACCATGAAACCCTCCTTCAAACGATCGCTCGGCGCGCTGCTGCTCACCAGCTGCAGCCTGATCGCCGCCATCGTCGGCACCAACCTTTACGTACTGAACAATCTGCGCGAAAGCACGCTGCGCACCGCGGAAGTCAACCTCGCCCGCTACAGCCTGACGCTCGCCGAAGAGGCCGACCGCTCGTTCAAATCGCTCGACCTGGTGCTGTCCAGCGTCGGCGATTATCTGGCCCGCCGCGGCGTCACCGGCAGTGCGTCCTATCAGCGGACCATGGCCGATCAGGACACCCACCTGATGCTGCGGGAAAAGATCACCGGGCTGCCGCAGGTCGACGCCGTGGCCATGATCAATGAGCGCGGCAAGCTGCTCAATTTCTCGCGCTACTGGCCGATTCCCGACCTCGACATCTCCGATCGCGACTATTTCGCCGCGCTGAAGGCCGACGCCGATCTGGAGAGCTTCATCAGCGCGCCGGTCCGCAACCGCGGCAACGGCACCTGGAACATCTACATCGCGCGACGGCTCAACGAGCCGAACGGCGAATTCATGGGCCTGTTGCTGGGCGCATTGTCGCTGTCGTATTTCGAGAGCTTCTTCGGCGCCACCTCGCCCGGGGCCGGCACCTCGGTGTCGCTGATGCGCGACGACG
Source organism: Rhodopseudomonas rhenobacensis (assembly GCF_014203125.1). Lineage (GTDB taxonomy): Bacteria > Pseudomonadota > Alphaproteobacteria > Rhizobiales > Xanthobacteraceae > Rhodopseudomonas_A > Rhodopseudomonas_A rhenobacensis. The sequence continues at coordinate 5,168 of NZ_JACHIH010000010.1, read as the reverse complement.
GCCTGCTGCTGGCGCACTACCCGACCTCCGACCACATCGGCAAGGCTTCGTCGGGCGCGGCGCAGCGGGCGCTGGCGGCCGGCGGCCGGCTGCGCGACGCCAGCGACAAGGATCACGAGATGCGGCTGCGCTCGGCGCGGCGGCTGCCGAACTATCCGGTGCTGATTTCCGTGAGCCAGACCGAGGCCAGCGCGCTGCAGAGCTGGCGCGAGATCGCCGTGCTGCTGCTGGTGATGACGTCGATCACCGCCGTGGTTCTGTTGATCGTCACCATCGTGATCGCCCGCTGGTGGATCCGCAAGGAGCAGTTGATCGTCGACGCGCAATCCGCCAACGCCGCGAAGTCGGCCTTCGTGGCGATGATGAGCCACGAGATTCGCACGCCGATGAACGCCGTGCTCGGGCTCGCCACCTCCCTGCTCGACAGCCGGCTCGACCCCGAGCAGCGGCGCAGCGTGGTGGGCATCCACGACGCCGGCGACGCGCTGCTCGACCTGCTCAACGACATTCTGGATTTCTCCAAGCTGGAGGCCGGACGGCTGTCGCTTGAAACCATCGCGTTTTCGCCCGAAACGCTGGTGGAAACCGCGCTCAGCATCGTGCGGCCCCGCGCCGCCGCGCGCGGGCTGCAGATCCGCAACGAGATCGATCCGCAGCTCCCCTTCGCGCTGCAAGGCGACGCCGGCCGGATCCGGCAGGTGCTGCTGAACCTGATGTCGAACGCGGTGAAATTCACCCCGGCCGGCGAGGTGGTGGTGACGACGAAGTGCCGGTGGGCCGACGAGAAATCGGCCTCGTTGGAGTGGACGGTCAGCGACACCGGCATCGGCATCGCCGAGCAAGACATCGGATCGCTGTTCACCGACTTCGCGCAGGCCGACAGCTCGATCAGCCGCAGGTTCGGCGGCTCCGGTCTCGGGCGGGCGATCTGCAAGCGCCTGGTCAAGCAGATGGACGGCGAGATCCGGGTGAGTTCGACGCTCGGCAAAGGCACCACGTTCTGGTTCTGCCTGACGCTGCCGCTCGCCAGCGAGCTGCCGGCGCCGGACACCGACGATCCGGTGGTGTACAGCGAATTCCGCGAGCGGATCGAAGCGCTCGGCCGGCCGCTGCGGATTCTGATCGTCGACGACAATCCGACCAACCGCCTGGTCGCGGCAAAGATGCTGCAGGATTTTGCGACCCAGACCAACACCGCTTCCGACGGCAACGAAGCGGTGACCGCCGCGGCCCGCTTCAGCTACGACGTGATCCTGATGGACGTGCGGATGCCGGAGATGGACGGGCTCGAGGCGACCCGCGCGATCCGCGGCTGCGACGGCGAGATGCACAACGTGCCGATCATCGCCTTCACCGCCAACGCCTTCGCCGAAGACGCGATCGCCTGCCGCGAAGCCGGCATGAACGACTTCGTCTCCAAGCCGGTGCGCAAGAAGGCGCTGGTCGAAGCGATCCTGCGGGTGCTGCCGCGGCAGGCCGCGGCGGACGGAGGCGCGATCGCGCGCCTCGAAGCCGCACCTACGTCGCAACTCGAGCCAGGCGAAGCCGCCGCGACGAGGCTGCGCGTGGCCCGCGAGGTGTTCGAGACCATGGTCGAAGAGATCGGCCGCGAGGCCACGATGGAGATCGTCGCGGTGTTCCTCAACGACACCGAGGAGCGGCTGACAATGTTGCGGCAATGGCCGGTCGCGGCGCATCGCCGCGAGATCGAGCGCGAGGCGCATTCGCTGAAGAGCGCAGCCGCCACCTTCGGGCTGCACGACCTCGCCGGGCTGGCGCGGGAGCTGGAAAGCACCGCGGCCACGATCGGCGCAGCGGATTACGCCGTGCTGGTCGAACGGCTCGCGGGCGCGTTCGGCGCGGCCTGCAATGCCGAGGCACCCGACGATGGCTACGTGACGGTCGCGGTTTAAGCGCGGAGGTGTAGTAGATCCGCCGCTCAGGCCTTGCGCAGCGTCTGCGACGCCGGCGGGCCTTTGACGCGCAGCTCCGCGTTCCAGGCGTTGCGCCAGGCCCGAAACCCGTCGTGGCGCAGCGCCGGGGAGAACACATAGCCCTGCCCGCCGTCGCATCCCAATGCGGCGAGCGCCTGCCAGGTGGCGACGTCTTCGATGCCCTCGGCGACGGTCGTCATGTTGTAGGCGCGCGCGATCGCCACCGAGGACGCCACCACCTTCCACAGGTCGGGATCGGCCAGGCAATGGCTGACGAAGGAGCGGTCGATCTTCAATTCGCAGAACGGCATCTGCGCCAGCACCGACATCGACGAGTAGCCGGTGCCGAAGTCGTCCATCGAAATGCCGATCCCCTTGATCCGCAGCCGCAGCAGCGTATCCATCGCCAGCGAGACGTCGCCCATCGCCGTGGTCTCGGTGATCTCGATCATCAGCGAGCGCGCCGGCACGCCGGCTTCCCGCAGCAGCCGGCCGATATCCTCGGATATCGTCGGATCGGACAGCAGCGTCGCCGACAGGTTCACCGCCACGACGAACGTCGCATCGTCGCGGCCGATCTCGCCGGCCAATCGCAGCGCGCTGCGCAGGATCTGCAGCGTCAGCTCTTTGATCGCGCCGGTGCGCTCGGCGAGCGCAATGAACAGGTCGGGTCCGACCGGGCCGAGCGTCGCGCTGTCCCAGCGCGCCAGCGCCTCGCAACCGATCACCTTGCCGGTCGCCAATTCGATCTTCGGCTGAAACGCCGCGTAGATCTCGCCGTGGCTGACCGCGTGATCGAGGTCGGCGGCGGTGATCACAGCCGGCTCGCGTACCGGACGCCGCAGCGTGCTGCAATCGCAGGGCGCGGTGGTCAGCGCCTTGCGCAGCGCCGCCAGTTCGATCGGCTTGGGCAGCGCCACCGCGTCGCACACCCCGGTGGAATGCGCCAGCCGCACCGCGGCGTTGAGGATGCGTTGCTCGCAGCCGCTGATCACGATGACCCGCGGCCGGACCTGCAACTGGGCGATCAGCCGCAACAGCTCGATGCCGTCGCGGTCGCCGAGCGCCAGATCGATGGTGACGTAGCTGAACGGGGTGCTGGAGATCAGCTCGGCCGCCACATCGTAGGACGGGGCAAACACCGAGCGATAGCCGATCCGCGAACAGACGTCGCCGATCAGGCGCCCTTGCATGCGATCGTCGTCGACGATCAGAACCATTGGCGCGACATTGTCGGTTTCGGAATCGGGCATCGCATCGTCCGTTCACCCGGCGCCGCCGTTTCTCGGCGGCAATGATCAGTGACCGGGCCGAACCACTATGCGCCGAGCGCATGAAAGAAGGGTAAGCCCGACCCTGCGAATTTCTTGCTATCGGCCGGCGCGGCGCCGTATCGCGACGCACGCGCCGATCAGGCGGTGGCCTGGTCGTCGCGTTTGGGTTTGCCGTTCTTGCTCTTGGCCTTCAGGAAGCGGACGTCGATTTCCGAACCGTTGACGCGGATCAGCTCGCAGCGCCGATAGGCCAGGCCGGTCGACGACAAGAGCAGGAAGAACTCCTTCAAGTTCAGCCCCTCGATCGAGCCGTCCAGCATCAGTTCGGCGTCGTTGGCCGACACCGCCTTCAGCACGCAGTTGCGGCGCCAGGTTCCGTCGATGCCCATGATCCAGACGCTGTAGCCGCGCCCGAATGTCACCCGCTCCGGCCCTGAATTCTCGGTCGCCATCGCACTCTCCTAACGGCCCGACGCTGTGCCGGTCTTCAGTCCGCCCGCGAACTGCGGCGCCGCAGCCGGCGCGCGCGCCGCGGCCGGATTCGGCAGATACACGCCGCGGCGCTTCGGGCAGACCCGATAGCTGTCGGTGAGGCCAACGACGGTCTCGGCGGCGCCCAGGAACAGATAGCCGTCGGGCTCGTTGGCCTTCATCAGCCGGTTGAAGATGTCGGTCTTGGTCGGCTGGTCGAAATAGATCAGCACGTTGCGGCAGAAGATGACGTCGAACTTGCCGAGCGGGGCGAAGTCCTGCAGCAAATTGAACTGCCGATATTGCACCATCGCGCGCGTATCGGGATTGAGCTGCCACATCGCGCCGACCTGCTTGAAGTGCTTGACCAAGAGCTGAATCGGCAAGCCGCGCTGCACCTCGAACTGGGTGTAGAGCCCCGAGCGGGACTTCTCCAGAACCTCGGGCGACAGATCGGTGGCGATGATTTCGATGCGCCAGCCGGCGAGCTGAGCCGACATGTCTTTCAGGATCATCGCCAGCGAATACGGCTCCTGGCCGGTGGAGGCGGCGGCGCACCAGATCCGCAAGCTCTTGCGGCCGGCGCGGGCCTTGATCAGATCCGGAATCACGCTGTCCTTGAAATGATCGAACGGCGTCTTGTCGCGGAAGAAGAAGGTTTCGTTGGTGGTCATCGCCTCGACCACGTCGTGGATCAGCGAGTCCGGCCCGGTCTTCATCTTCTGGACCAATTCGCTGATGCCGGGGACGCCGATCTTGCGCGCCAGCGGCAGCAACCGGCTCTCCAGCAGGTAGCGCTTGTCCGCCGACAGCATCAGGCCGGAGCGATCCTTCAGGAGCTTCTGGAGATACTCATAGTCGAGTGGGGTCATGATCTCTTTCCTGATGGAACATCCCGACGGTCACCGACACGATGAGACGGGATTGCGGAAACTTGGTTGGATCGCCGATTCATCCTGGTCGCTGATCTCACCGAATAGTCACTGTCGTTGTTAGGCGGCCTGCGCAGAACCACCGATTTCGAGGACGCGGTCGACGTCGAGGACGACCATCAGCTGGCCGTTGAGGCGGTGGACGCCGCAGGCCATTTTGGCCATGCGGGGGTCGAGGTTGACGGGATTGACCTCGCGGCTGTCGTCGGCGAGCTTCAAGACTTCGCCGATGCTATCAATCAGCAGGCCGTAGGATTCACCGCGCAGATCAACACCCATCGCCATCGGCGGCTTGGTGTCGTCGATCTTCGGCAGGCCGAGCCGGGCCCGCATGTCGATCGCGGTGACGATGCGGCCGCGCAGGTTCAAGACGCCGGCGACGTCGTCGGGCGCCAGCGGCACCTTGGTCAGCCGCTCCGGCATGAACACGTCCTGCACGCGAGAGATCGGCAGGCCGAACAGTTGCCCGCCGATCATCGCGGTGACGTATTCGGTGATGGCGCTGTCGCCGGTCACCGGCTTGAGCGCCTGGACGCTGGAGATGTTGGTGGTCATCG
>NZ_JACHIH010000009.1 GCF_014203125.1 Rhodopseudomonas rhenobacensis | reverse complement strand
GGCGCGCAAACTCCTGGTCCGCCTCAACGCCAAAGCGCGCGATGCGCGAGCCGAATACGCTAATGCAACTTGACACGCCAGATAGTCGCTCACCCGTGGGGATGGTGGACCACAATTGTGTTTTCGTCGGGCTCGGCTGGTTCAAAATAACCATCGATATACACATCCATCACCGTCGTACGGTCGTCAGTGTAGGTCTTGCCCGCGACGAATTTATACATCGTGTATTCGAGGTCGCCCGTGAAGCTTTTCACGCAGCGATAGGTAGGGAATTTTTTCTTTGCCATACGTCTCTCCTACGCCCTCTTCCGTTTTGCCGGCCCATCCGCCTCGAACCTAACCTTGCCCCGGCTGATCTTCGCCTTCAGCATGTCATTGATTCTGGTCTGCCAGCCCGGCCCGGTCGCCCGCAGGGCCTCGACCACAGCCTCATCGAGCCGCAGCTTCACCGGCACCTTCGGACTCTCGATCCGGGGACGACCGACCTTGTTTTTGAATTGAGCGAGAATTTCCGGCGGCAGTTCTGACGCCGGGCGAGCCTTGGCGAAATCCTCCGCCGTCCACTCCGGGTTCTCGTCGTGGACCGCCGGGTCGAATTTAGGTTTCTTTGACACGACGTTTCATCTCCTTCGCGTGAGCGCGGCGCAGGCTGATCGGGCGCATCTTGCCGTGCCGCAGGGTGTAGGCCAGAAAGTGGGGCTTGCCATCGATGTAGCCCCAGGCCCGGTAGCGGGTCTCGCCGTAGTCGAACCGGCCGTCCTCGGCGAATTGGACGATCTCCATATCAAAGGCACGTGCCAGCGAAATCTTGTGCTGGGCCTTATTAATCGCATCTTTAGCGACGTCGAACCGATCTTCCATGCGAATATTTGTGCACCCGAAAATTGGGCACGTCAACATTATTGGGTGTACATAATTTAAAGACGGCGAGCTTTAAAGCCCTGGCCCGCTGTTCTCGAACGGCGCGTTTCCCGGGTACACCCGGCCATCCAGCGGCCCGCCGGGGGCAGCCCGAAGGAGCCTCATTGCTGGCATAACGCGGGAATGTCTTGAGAGGGTTCGTTGAGATATCCAGCGAGCTGGACGTCACAGGATGATCAGGATCGCAAGCCGGTCGATCCCGGCTCCCCCACCGTTTAGCTAAATAGCCGTTCTTAAAGCGGGACCTTGGTGGGCGCACCAGGGCTCGAACCTGGGACCCGATGATTAAGAGTCATCTGCTCTACCAACTGAGCTATGCGCCCGGACCAAGTCCGGAAGTCCTCTGCAGGACGGCGTCCGTTTAACAAAGCGAATTGCGGATGTCCAGCGAGCCCGCGGATTTTTCCTGCCATTGTCAAAAAAATGAAACGAAAAAGCCGCCGGCGCCCGGCGGCTTCTTCAATGCTCGGCGATGCGGGCCGAAAAGCCCGGCCCGGCGACCGTTACAGCCGGTCCGGAGCGCTGTCGCGCCAGCCGCTGCCGCCGCGATCGTCCTGCCGGCGATCGCCGCGGTCGCCGTCGCGGTGATGCCGCCAGTGGCCGCCGCCGAATCGGCCGCCGTCATGGGTCAGCACCGCCAGCCGTCGCTTCTGACCATCGTCCAGGGTCTTGTACAGCGGGTCGGCAGCGTCGGCGATCTTCTTCAGCGCGGCGGCCGTATCGGCCATCGCCTCGGCGCGGTCGCGCAACCGGGTCACCGGATCGAGCTTCGGCGCGTCGTCGTCGCTCATGGCCTTCATTCGGGCATTGGCGCGGTCGATCCGAAGCTTGGAAAATTCCTTCACCGCGGCTTCCACCGGCGGCCAGAGCTTCTCCTGGTCCGGCGTCAGCTTCAGCCCGGCCTTCACCGCGGCGATCTTGGCGTCGGCGAACGCGGCGCGGTCTTCCGGATTCATCCGGGCGTGATGATGGCCGAACCACGGACGATGCTGTGCATAGACCGCGGTGGATCCGGCGAGCACCAGCACGGCGACGCCGGCGAGCAGAGCTTTCTTCATAGCAACCTCTCCTTCAAAAGGTGGCCTGAAGATGCGCGCGCCGCCCTGCCCGATCAACTTACGGTTTGGACACAAACGGCCGTGTTACCAAGTTGTAATCCGATGCTGCGAGTGATTATCACAGCATGCCGAGCGTACGCGGCAGCCACAGCGACAGTTCCGGGATGTAGGTGACGAGACCGAGGAACGCGATCATCGTCAGCAGCCACGGCAGCACCGCGATGGTGAGTTCGGTGATCCCCATCTTGGCGATGCCGGAGGCGACATAGAGGTTGAGCCCGACCGGCGGGTGACACATCCCGACCTCCATGTTCACCACCATCAGGATGCCGAGATGCACCGGGTGGATGCCGAGCTTGACCGCCACCGGAAACAGGATCGGCGCCATGATCAGCACGATCGAGGTCGCCTCCATCACATTGCCCGCCAACAACAACAGCAAGTTCACCACCAGCAGGAAGATCACCCAGTTGATGCCGGCGCTCGACATCCAATTGGCGATCTGCTGCGGGATGTTTTCGTTGGCCATCAGGAACGAGAACAGCACCGCGTTGGTGATGATGTAGAGGATCATCGCGCTCATATTGGCGGAGCCGAGCAGCACCTTCGGCACGTCCTTCAGCGACATGTCGCGATAGACGAACACCGCGATGACGAACGCATAGACCGCGCTGACCGCGGCGGCTTCAGTCGGCGTGAACCAGCCGGCATAGATGCCGCCGAGCACGATTCCGATCAGCAACAGGCCCCAGACGCATTTGCGGAACGCCTGCCAGCGCTCCAGCCAGGTCGCCCGCTGCATCCGCGGATAATCGTTCTTCCAGGCGCGGTAGAAGGTGGTGAGGCCGAGCAGCGAGGCCAGCATGATGCCCGGGATCACGCCGGCGATGAACAATTGCCCGACCGACGCCGACGACACCCGCACGCCGTTGGGATCCAGCGCGACGCTGCCGCCGGTCGCCACCGCATAGACCACCATCACGATCGAGGGCGGGATCAGGATGCCGAGCGCGCCGGAGGTGGTGATGACGCCGGCGCCGAACCGTTTCGGGAAGCCCTGCTTGACCATCGCCGGCATCATGATCGAGCCGATCGCGATCACGGTGGCGGGCGACGAGCCGGACACCGCGGCGAACAGCGCGCAGGCCATCACCCCGGCGAGCCCGAGCCCGCCGTACCAGTGCCCGACCATCGAGGTGGCGAAGTTGATCATGCGGCGCGCGACGCCGCCATGGGTGAGGAAATTGCCGGCGAGAATGAAGAACGGGATCGCCATGATCTCGAAATTCTCGATGCCGGTGAACAGTTTCAACGCCACCGATTCGATCGGCACGCTGGTCATCAGGAAGATGAACGACAGCACGGTGAGACCGAGCGCGATCGAGATCGGCATGCCGGTCAGCATCAATCCGATCAGCAGCACGAAGATCATGGCGCTGTTCATCGCAGCACCTCCCGGCCGCCGGTGGCTGGGATCTCGGCCTCGATGCCCTCGACATAGGCGTGGTCGTGGTGCGGCAGCTCGCCGCCGCGCGCGAAGCTCCAGGCCACCTGCAGGAAGCGGAAGCACATCAGATAGGAGCCGAGCGGGATGCACAGATAGACGATCCAGCTCGGCAGCTCCATGTCGGGGGTGACCTGATCGGTCTGCATCAGGCCGTAGACGAATTTCGCCCCCATGGTGCCGATCACCGCGGTGAACAGCGCGCCGCAGAACAGCCCGAACAAGATGGTGACCTTGCGCCAGCGCTCGTCGAGCTGGTTGACCAGCACGTCGACGCCGACATGGATGCCGGTGCGCACGCCGTAGGCGGCGCCGAACTTCGCCATCCACACGAACATGTAGATGCACAGTTCCTGCGCCCAGGACATGTTGATCGGAAACAGCAGCGGATAGAACAGCGGGATGCCGACCAGATAGCGGTGCAGCACCGCGAAAAAGATGATCACCGTGGCGGCGCCGATCAGCGTCGTGATCAGGATTTCCTCAAGCCGATCGAGGATGCGAAGCAGCATCATTCCCCCAGATGATTATTGGTGGCGCCACGGTCTGTGCCGTGTCACGCGACCCGCGCAGAGTAGCAGCCGACGCCCGCGCGCAGCACGGGCGTCGGTTGGAACGCAAGATCAGTTGGTCGCCTTGGTCTCTTTCAGGAACTCTTCGATCAGCGGCTTGCCGACCCGGTTGGCGACGTCGCCATAGACCGGCTCCATCGCCTTGCGCATCGCCGCGTCCTGCTCCGGCGTCAGCTTGACCAGCTCGGTCTTGCCGGACTTCTGCATCTCGGCGAGCGCGTCTTCGTTCTCCTTGGCGGACAGGCCGTTGCCGAAAGCGGTCGCTTCCTTCATCGCCTTGTCGAGCTCGGCGCGCCGCTCAGCCGGCAGGTCGTCCCAGAACTTCTTGTTCACGATCACCACATAGCCGAGATAGCCGTGATTGGTGACGGTGGTAAACTTCTGCACCTCGTGCATCTTCTGGGTGTACATGTTGGAGGGCGTATTCTCCTGGCCGTCGACCACGCCGGTCTGCAGCGCCTGATAGACTTCGGAGAACGCCATCACCTGCGGGATCGCGCCGAGCGCGCGGAATTGGGCGTCGAGCACCTTGGAGGACTGGATGCGGAATTTCAGCCCCTTGTAGTCCGCCGGCGTCACCAGCTTCTTGTTGGCGCTCATGATCTTGAAGCCGTTGTCCCAATAGGCCAGCCCGGTCATGCCCTTGGCATCGAGCAGCCGCAACAGCTTGGTGCCGAGCGGGCCGTCGGTGACTTTGCGCAGCGTCGGCAGATCGGACAGGATGTAGGGCAGATCGAACACTTCGAATTCGCGCACGCCGATCGGGCCGAACTTGGAGTTCGACGGCGCCAGCATCTGCACCGCGCCGAGCTGCAAGGCTTCGAGCTCTTCCTTATCCTTGTAGAGCTGCGAGTTCGGGTAGACTTCGACCTTGACCTTGCCGGCGGTGTACTTCTCAGCGAGTTCTTTGAATTTTTCGGCGGCCAGCCCCTTCGGGGTGTTCGGCGCCACCACGTGGCTGAACTTGATGACGATCGGCGATTGCGCCGCGGCCGGTCCGACCAGAGCCATCATCGCGACGGACGCCGCGGCAAACATCAACTTGCGCATTTGACCTCCCATATTCCTTAGACCGCCCGGTAACCGGTTCCAGCCTCACTGCATCACTTCCATACAGATACTTACATGCAATGGCTATTGCCCGTTAGCAGGGAGCGCCGGGGTGAGTGTGCTGCAGCGCAATAAAAAACGCGGCGCTTTGCGGCGCCGCGTTGGATGATGATGACGCCGTCGCGTCGTTTGGTCGCAATCAGCTCGCCGCGGCTTCCGCCACCGGCAAGTCGCGCTCGCGCTTCATGACGATCTTGTTCAGCGCACTCAGATAGGCCTTGGCGGAAGCCACCAGGGTATCCGGGTCGGCAGCGCGCGCGGTCATCGAGCGGCCCTCATGCGCCAGCCGCACCGAGACTTCGGCCTGCGCATCGGTGCCCTGGGTCACCGCGTGGACCTGATACAGCTCCAGCTTGGCGACGTGCGGCACCAAAGCCTTGATGCAGTTGAACACCGCATCGACCGGGCCGTTGCCTTCGGCCTCCTCGATCTTGGTCTGGCCTTCGACGTCCAGCTTCATGGTGGCGCGCTGCGGGCCGTGGGTGCCGGCGATCACCGTCAACGACAGCAATTTGATGCGGTCGTGCGACTGCGCGATTTCCTGATCGACCAGGGCCTCGATGTCCTCGTCGTAGATTTCCTTCTTGCGGTCGGCCAGCGCCTTGAAGCGCACGAAGGCGTCTTCCAACTGGTTCTGGCCCAGCTTGTAGCCCATCTCTTCCAGCTTATGGACGAAGGCGTGACGGCCGGAATGCTTGCCCATCACCAGCGAGGTCTGCTTCACGCCGACGGACTCCGGCCGCATGATCTCGTAAGTCTCGGCGTTCTTCAGCATGCCGTCCTGGTGGATGCCGCTCTCATGCGCGAAGGCGTTACGGCCGACGATCGCTTTGTTGTACTGCACCGGGAACGAGGTCGCCGCCGAGACCACCTTGGAGGCGCGGGTCAGCATCGTGGTGTCGATCTTGTTCCAGAACGGCAATTTGTCGTTGCGCACCCGCATCGCCATCACTACTTCTTCCAGCGCGGTATTGCCGGCGCGCTCGCCGATGCCGTTGACGGTGCATTCGATCTGCCTTGCGCCGCCGCGGATGCCGGCCAACGAATTGGCCACCGCCATGCCCAGATCGTCGTGGCAATGCACCGAGAACACCGCCTTGTCGGAATTCGGCACGTTCTCACGAACCCGCTTGAACAGGTCGTAATATTCTTCCGGCACGGAATAGCCGACGGTGTCGGGAATGTTGATGGTGGTGGCGCCGGCCTTGATCGCCGCCTCGACGCATTTGCACAGGAAGTCGAATTCGGTGCGGGTGCCGTCCTCGCTCGACCATTCGACATTGTCGGTGTGGTTGCGGGCGCGGGTCACCGCCGAGATCACCAGCTGATAGACCTGCTCGGCGTCCATCTGCAGCTTGTACTTCATGTGCACCGGCGAGGTGGACAGGAAGGTGTGGATGCGGCCCTGCTTGGCTGGGCGGATCGCCTCGGCGCAGCGGTCGATGTCCTTGGCGCCGGCGCGGGACAAGCCGCAGATCACCGCGTTCTTGGCGCGCTTGGCGATCTCGTGCACCGCCGCGAAGTCGCCGTCGGAAGCGATCGGGAAGCCGGCCTCGATGACGTCGACGCCCATCGCGTCCAGCAGGCTGGCGACCTCCAGCTTCTCCTCGAAGGTCATGGTGGCGCCGGGGCATTGCTCGCCGTCGCGCAGCGTGGTGTCGAAAATGATGACGCGGTCCTTGTCGGACGGGATGGTGGCGGTCATGGGAATATTCCTTGTGTCAGGTGCGGCGCTCGGCGCGCAAAATGGGGTTTGGCGATGATTTCGAACCCCTGAGTGCCCAGGCGCACGCGCCCAGACGGCCCTCAGGGGCGAATAAGAAGCAGCCCGCCGAGCAGCAGGGTGGAGAGCAACGCAGCCGGAATCGCGGCGGAACCGGCCTGCGCCGTCCCCTCGTCCATTCCAATCCTATCGCTGCGAATCAGCATCAATCCACCTTCAGGTCTGCATCGTCAGCCAAAACCATTGACGGTTGGTTGCCGGCGACGCACCCAGGCCTTCTTGTAAACGACAAAACCCGGCCGCTGCAACGGCAAAAGTTGGTCAGCCGGACTGACCTAATGGCTGCGCCTTTGGCAGTACCATCCTGCTCGGATCTAGGGTTTCGCGGCTGCCGGAAACCCCGTATTGGTTCATGCAAATTGCAGATCCGGGCTATGGAGCATCCGTTGAACACCATCGATTTGCCGTCTCTGGCGAACGCCACCCCTACCATCCGCAACGATTGGACGCGCGAGGAAGCCGCCGCGATCTATCACGCGCCGTTCATGGACCTGATCTTCCGGGCCGCGACGATCCATCGCCAGAGCTTCGATCCCAACAAGGTGCAGTGCAATCAGCTGTTGAACGTCAAGACCGGCGGCTGCGCCGAGGATTGCGGCTATTGCAGCCAGTCGGCGCATCACGACACCGCCCTGCCCGCCTCCAAGCTGATGGACCCGAAAGAGGTCATCGAAGGCGCCAAGGCGGCGAAGGCCGGAGGTGCTACGCGCTACTGCATGGGCGCGGCCTGGCGCTCGCCGAAGGACCGCGACATGGCGCCGGTGATCGAGATGGTCAAAGGCGTCAAGGCGCTCGGCATGGAAGCCTGCGTGACGCTCGGCATGCTGAGCGACGACCAGGCCAAGCAGCTGAAAGACGCCGGGCTCGACTACTACAATCACAACCTCGATACTTCGGAAGAGTTCTATCCGTCGGTGGTGAAGACCCGCACCTATGGCGACCGGCTGGACACGCTGCAGAAGGTGCAGGACGCCGGCATCAAGGTCTGCTGCGGCGGCATCCTCGGCCTCGGCGAAAAGCCGACCGACCGCGTCGAGATGCTGCGCACGCTGGCCAACCTGCCGAAACATCCGGAGAGCGTGCCGATCAACATGCTGATCCCGATCGAGGGCACCCCGATCGCCGAGACCGCGACGCCGGTCGATCCGATCGCCTTCGTCCGCACCATCGCGCTGGCGCGAATCCTGATGCCGACTTCCGACGTGCGCCTCGCCGCCGGCCGCACCGCGATGAGCGACGAGATGCAGACGCTGTGCTTCCTCGCCGGCGCCAACTCGATCTTCATCGGCGACACGCTGCTGACCACGCCGAATCCCGGCGAGAACAAGGATCGCGCGCTGTTCGACCGGCTCGGCATCGAAGCGCGCGACGACCTCGGCGTCCATTCCCACGGCTGAGACCGCGATCACGCCATGCACCCGGTCATTGCGAGGAGCCTAGCGACCGCGCGGTCGGGCGGCCCGGCGGCGCTGCTGGTGCTGCCGATCTTCGTGGTCGCCACGCTGTACGGCTGGGCGGTTGTGGTCTCGACCGCGGTCGCCCCCGGCGCGGTCGGCCTCAACCATATCGGGCTCGGCACCGACTGGATGGTGTTCTACGGCGCGATCCGCGCCGTGCTCGACGGCAATCTCACGCTGCTGTTCGACGGCGACCGCTTCACCGCCTATCTGAACTCCTCCTTGCACGACTGGCTGTCGTCGCCGCTGGCGTTTCGGCCGTGGTTCTATCCGCCGAGCTTTCTGGTGATGCTGCGGCCCTTCGCGCCGCTCGGCTTCTTCGGCTCCTACCTCGCCTTCCAGGCGCTCAGCGCGGCGCTGTTGGCGCTGGCACTGCTACGCGGCGCCGACCGGCCGCAGGCGGCGGGATTTGTTGCGCTCGCGGCGCTGATCTCGCCGGCGGCGGCGATCAATATCACCGACGGCCAATGCGCGTTGCTGGTCGCCGGACTGATCGTCGCCGGGTTTCGCGCGCTGCCGCGACGGACCGTGCTTGCCGGCGTGTTGCTTGGACTACTGAGTTTCAAACCGCAATTCTGTCTGCTGCTGCCGATCGCGCTCGTGGCCGCCGGACAATGGCGCGCGCTGCTGGCCGCCGCCGGCTCCGCGTTGGCGCTGGCCGCGGTCAGTGCGTTGATGTTCGGCCTTGAGATCTGGATCTGGTGGCTGCCGCGGGTGATCGAGAATCTGGTCAGCGCCGATCCGAAATGGGTGGCCTATGGCCGGATCTGGGGCCACAGCGTCTATGCCTGCGTGCGTCTGCTCGGCGCCGGCGAGCAGCTCGCCTCGGCGCTGCAACTGATCGCCGTGGTCGGCGCGACGCTCGCCACCGTGATCGCGTTCCGCGCCAGGCTTGCGCCGGATCTGAGGCTGGCGCTGCTGCTCGCCGCGACCATTCTCGCCGCGCCGCATTCCGGGCCCTATGACGCGGTGCTGCTGGTCGTCGCGCTCGGCCTGTGGCTGGCCTCATGCGAGGCGCCGTGGGCTCCTGGAGCGTGGCTGCTCGCCGCGGCGATCTGGCTGGTGCCGCTGCTCAGCCCCGCGGTCTATGTTTCGGCCGGCCGTTTCGCGCCGCTGGCGACGATCGCGCTGATCGGCGCGATCCTGATCGGCAACCGCACGCTTGCGCGCCGCGTCGAGGCGCAAACCTAATCGTGCGCCACCGGGCTCTTGCCGTTGGCCGCGGCCTTGCCGTTGCCGGCTTTGCCATTGGCCATCTTGCCCGCCGGCCGCCGCGGCCGGGCGCCCTTCTTGGCCTCGTGCTCCAGCGCCAGCCGGACCTCTTTGAACTCCTTCAGCGAGTCCTTGTCGGTCTTCGGAAAATGCAGATTGAGCTTCTCCAACGCGGCCACGATGGTCGAGCCGATCACCACGCGGGCGAACCATTTGTGATCGGCCGGCACGATGTGCCACGGCGCGGCGGGCGTCGACGTATGCGCGATCGCGTCCTGATACGCCGCCTGATAGCGATCCCATAGCGCGCGTTCGGAGACGTCGGCCATCGAGAACTTCCAGTTCTTCGCCGGATCTTCCAGCCGGTCGAGGAAACGCTGGCGCTGCTCTTCCTTGGAGACGTTGAGAAAGAACTTCAGCACCACCGTGCCGTTGCGCGCCAGGTAGCGCTCGAACGACGCGATGTCCTCGAAGCGTTCGCGCCATACCTTCTTGGTCACCAGCACCTGCGGGATCTTCTGCTTGGCGAGGATTTCGGGATGCACCCGCACCACCAGCACGTCCTCGTAGTAGGAGCGGTTGAAAATTCCGATCCGTCCGCGTTGCGGCAAACTTGTGGCAGCGCGCCACATGAAATCATGGTCGAGTTCGTGGCTGGTCGGGGTCTTGAACGAGAACACCTCGCAGCCCTGCGGATTGACGCCGTCGAACACGCTCTTGATCGCGGTGTCCTTGCCGGCGGCGTCCATGCCCTGGAAGATCAGCAGCAGCGACCAGCGGTCCTGGGCGTAGAGCATCTCCTGGAAATCGTTCAGCCGTTTGCGGTTGGCCTCGATGATCTGCTCGGCCTCGTGCTTGTCGAGCCCGCCCTTGGCGTCGGTCTTGTGCGCCTTGAGGTGAAAGCGCTCGGTTCCGTCGACCCGGAACGGCGCGATGTAGGGCTTCAATTTAGCAGCAAGCGATTTCTTGGTGTCGGACATGGCGGGACGCTCCGGTTCGTTGCGCCGACGCTACATGGCCGCTGCCGCCGAAGCCAGCCTGCCCCGCGTCACCGCGGCGTGAACTGCGTCGCCAGGAACGCGGTGACGAAGCCCGGCATCGCCGCGGTGAAATCACGCGCGTCGCGCACCAGATGGATCGCGGCGAGTTCCGGCGCCGTCTGCTGCGCCAGCGTCGCTTCGATCGTAGCGCGCAGCACGCTCGAGGGCTGATCAATATGCAACACCCGCAGCATCGCGATCGCGCCGCCCGACACCACGCAGGTCCAGTCGTCGCTCGGCCGATAGTCGGCCTCACTCAAGCCGGTCTCTTCGGCGATCTCGCGGCTGATGCTGCTTGCGATGTCGAGCCGGTCGCCGCGCAAGTCGGAGGGATCCGGCGTGCCGCCCGGGAAATACACTTTGCCGGCATTGGCGGTGTGCTGGCCCATCTCCCCGAGCACGAAGGCGCCGTCGCTCGTGCGCAGCGCGCCCATGCCGAAGCCGTTGAACACGCTCGGATCGGGATAGCCCCAATCGCGCCACGACAGGAAGCTGGCAAAATCGGTTTCGAAAATATCCGCGCTGAAGCAATCTTGCGTGAACGTCGCGTTGCGACCGAGCAGCACCCGGCCGTTGAACATCGCCGGCTTCTCCTCGCGGCGCTGCGCGAAATGCGCGTCGATCTCGGCGCGCTGTTGGTCGGCGAACGGCCAACGCCAGCCGTCGCGGATCAGCTCGAGGCGCGCGACACGGCAGAGCTGCGGCGCGGTCATCGCGGCCTGCCGCGAAATGTTTGTCGAAACGCGATCATGATGCCCGCTGTCTTGAAGCGCCGCGCGGCAACATTCAAGGGCCCTCCTCGGCTTTATCGAACGCCAGGGTTGTGCTAGCCACTGATCATGACCGGCGACATGCCCCTCATCGCGTTCGAACACGTCGAGAAAAGTTTCGACGGCGGCGGCGATGGCCGCAGCGTTCGCGCCGTCAACGACGTCTCATTCGCGGTCGCCAAGGGCGAGTTGCTGGTGATCGTCGGCGGCTCCGGATCAGGCAAGACCACCCTGCTCCGTCTCGCCAACCGGCTGATCACCGCCGATCGCGGCGTAATCCGGATCGAGGGCGAGGATATCAGCGGCTCCGATCCGGTGGCGCTGCGCCGGCGCATCGGCACCGTGTTCCAGAGCGGTGCGCTGTTTCCGCATCTCAGCGTCGCCGGCAATATCGGCATCACGCCCAAACTGTTGGGCTGGTCGAAAGCCGCGGTCGCCGCCCGGGTCGACGAATTGCTCGCGCTGGTGCAGCTCGATGCCGCGCAATATCGCGACCGTTTTCCGCACGAACTGTCCGGCGGCCAACGCCAGCGCGTCGGCGTCGCCCGCGCGCTGGCCGCCAAACCCGCCATCGTGCTGATGGACGAGCCGTTCGGCGCGCTCGATCCGTTGACCCGCGACGCGCTCGGCGCGCAGTTTCGCGCGCTGCACGACCGGCTCGGCCTCACCACCATGATGATCACCCACGACATCACCGAGGCGCTGCTGCTCGCCGACCGCATCGCGGTGATGCGCGAAGGCCGCATCCTGGCGCAGGGCACGCCGGCCGACTTGGCGGGCAGCGACGACGGCTACGTCAACGACATGCTGCAGACGCCGCGGCGCCAGGCCGCGCGGCTGCAGGCGCTGCTGCCGCGAGGCGCCGCATGAGCGTGTTGCAGGATCCGCGCTGGGCCGAAGCGCTGGCGCATCTGCCGGACTATCTCGGAAGCCACGTCCGCGTCAGCCTCGCCGCGCTGGCGCTGGGACTCTTGGTCAGCCTGCCGCTGGCGATTGTTTCGCGACGCCGACCGCTACTGCGGACCACGTTGCTGGGGTTTGCCAGCGTCGTGCAAACCGTGCCCGGGCTGGCGCTGCTCGCTCTGTTCTATCCGCTGCTGCTGGCGCTCGCGGCATTGTCGCTCAGCTGGTTCGGCACAGGCTTCTCGGCGTTCGGATTTCTGCCGGCGGTGCTGGCGCTGGCGCTGTATTCGATGCTGCCGGTGCTACGCAACACCATCACCGGGCTCGACGGCATCGACCCGGTGCTGATCGAGGCCGCGCAAGGCGTCGGCATGACACCGCGGCAATCGCTGCTGATGGTCGAACTGCCGCTGGCGCTGCCGGTGATGATGGCCGGCATCCGCACCGCCGCGGTGTGGGTGATCGGCACCGCGACGCTGTCGACACCGATCGGCCAGACCAGCCTCGGCAACTACATCTTCGCGGGATTGCAGACGCAAAATTGGGTGCTGGTGCTGTTCGGCTGCGCCGCCGCCGCGGTGCTGGCGCTTGCCGTCGATCAGTTGCTGGCGCTGATCGAGCGCGGGCTCACCCAGCGCAGCCGGCTGCGGATCGCGGCGGGCAGCCTCGGCCTGGTCGCACTGCTGGCGGCGACGCTGGCGCCCTCATTGGCGCAGCCCGGGACGCGCTACGTGGTCGGCGCCAAGACCTTTACCGAGCAATACGTGCTGTCGGCGTTGATCGCGCAGCGGCTGCGCGACGCCGGGCTGTCGGTGACCAGCCGCGAAGGGCTCGGCTCCAGCGTGATCTATGACGCGCTCGCGGCGGGCGACATCGACGTCTATGTCGATTACTCCGGCACGCTGTGGGCCAATCAGTTTCATCACAAGGAGATCAAACCGCGCGCGGAGTTGCTCGCCGAGCTGACGGCCGAGCTCGCGCGGTCAAACGTGACATTGCTCGGCGAACTCGGCTTCGCCAATGCCTATGCGCTGGTGATGCCGCGGGCTCGCGCCGAGGCACTTGGCATTCACTCGATTGCGGATCTGGCGCAACATGCTTCGACATTGTCGATCGCCGGCGATTACGAGTTCTTCTCGCGGCCGGAATGGGCCGGGCTTCGCGCGGCCTATGGGCTTGCGTTTCGCAGCCAGCGCACCCTGCAGCCGGATTTCATGTATGCGGCGGTCGCCTCGGGCGAAGTCGACGTCATCGCCGGCTACACCTCCGACGGGCTGATCGCGAAATACGATCTGGTGGTGCTGGACGATCCGAAACAGGCGATCCCGCCGTATGACGCGGTGGTGTTGATAGCGCCGCGGCGCGCCGACGACGCCGCATTGCGCGCGGCGCTCACGCCGCTGCTCGGCAGAATCGACATCGCCGCGATGCGCGAAGCCAATCTGCGCGCCGCCGGCGGCGACGGCGCGACGACGCCGGATGCGGTGGCGCGCTGGCTGTGGCAGCGGATTGCGCCGCGCTGAGGGAGCGTGCAGAGCGCACATCGACGGTGAGGTGGCCACTGCATTTCAGAGCATTTTCGGTTGAGATTGAAGCATCCAACCCAAACGCGGCCGTCATTCCGGATTGCGAGTTCGAAGAACGAGCAAGTCCGGAATCCGTGTCCCCTGCAGGGGTTATGGATTCCGGGCTCGCTCGCAGCCATAGCGCGTCGAAGACGCGCGTGAACGCGCTTCTGGCTCGCGCCCCGGAATGACAGCCGGGGAATCTTGAAGCGCATCAATCCAACTCGAAAAGTCTCTAGCGGGTCGTCGCTGCGCAAAGTAAGCATCGTGTCCCGGACGCGAGCAGCGCGCTTGCGCTGCGACGCGAGCCGGGATCATACCAAAGGCAGCATCCGTAACGGCCCCGGCTCTGCAGCGCACCACGCCGCAAGGGCGGCGCGGTGCACTGCGTCCGGGGCACGCCTGTTGTCGAGATTCATCCACGCGGTCGGGCAGCCCGGTGACGAACTCGCAATCCGGAATGACAGCTTCGTTGCCGATTGGACGCATCCGATCGGCCGGACAAGCAACTACCCTTTGAAATCCTGCGGCGTGAAGCCGATGTCGAGCACCCGCCATTCCTGATACTTGTCGGCCGGCAGCATCGCGTAGGGCTGGCAGTCCTGCAGCGCCTTGATCGCCGCCTGCATCAGCAGCGGACCCTTGGCCGAGGCGCTGGCCTCGATCAGCGCCGGCGGCGACGCCAGCCGGCCCTCGGGCGTGAGCGCGATGCGGATCACGATCCGCACCTTGTCGGTCGGCGCCACCGCGCCGGGCAGCGCCGCGCAGCCGCGCAGATGCGCGCGCAATTTCTCGGTGTCGGAGGCCGCGATGTTGGCGCCCTCGGCCGCTTCGCCGCCGACCTCTTTGCCGAGGCTCTCCGCCGGCAGCCCCAGCATGACGTGAAACCGTTCGGTGACGTCGGGCGGCTGCGGCGCCGCCATCGGCGGCGGCCACGCGGGCTGCGGCGCGGCCGGCTGTTGCGGCGGCTCCGGCTGAGCCGACGGCTGCGCCGGTTGCTCGGAGGGTCGCTGCTCCGGCTTGTCCAACGCCGCGGTCTGCTGCGGCTGCCCCGCCGGCTTGGCCTGCGGCGACGGCGGTTCCGGTGATGCTGCGGCTTCGGGCTGCGCCGGCGTCGACGGCTCCAGCGACGGCAGTTGCGGCTGCGGCGGCGTGGACGCAGGCGGGGTCAGTTCGGGCGGCTTGACCTCCTCGGCCGGCACCAGCTCGACATTGATGGCGTTGGAACTCACCGACTCGTACGGGTACACGCCCGCCAGCAGCAAGAGCGCCAGCACCGCGACGTGGCCGGTCACCGAGGCGGCGGCGCCAAGGCGCATGAGCAGCGGAGAGTCCATGATCCCGATCATCCAACGCGATGCGCGTCCAGCGCTGGCCGGCCCAGCCGTAATCTTAGCGCCTGTCCGAAAGAGCAGCGAGCAGAATCGGGGAATTTTCCGTCATTGCGAGCCGAGGCCGGCGCGCAGCGCCGGCGAGAAGCGAAGCAATCCAGGGGCCTCATGCGATGCCCTAGATTGCTTCGTCGCAAGAGCTCCTCGCAATGACGGCGTTGGGCTCCTTCTTGATCGTTACAGATTTTTGATCATGCCGGCGTCGATCAGCAGCCGGTTGAAGCGCCGCGCCTCGGCGCCGTTGCGGCAGGCGTAGAACAGCCCGTTGCAGCGGAGCATGATGGCCTTCTGCTCGGCGAACGACGGATCGAGCGGCAACCCCGCCGCCTCCTGGATCACCAGCGGCAGATAGGCGGCGTCGATCGTATCCATGATCGCCGGGCTGTCGACCGGCTGGAAGTTGAGCGCGTCGATCGCGTAATAGGTCGCGTAGTAGCGCGGGTCATAGGCCATCAGCTTGTTGCCGAGGCCGGCCTCGTCGAGGTCCGGATCGAGCAGTTGCGGCGAAAATTCCGGCTGGTGATCACCGAACCGCACGATCAGGAATGGCTGCGCCGGATAGAGCTTCTTCAAGCGCGCCAGGAAGGCCGCGTAGTCGGTGACGCTCAAAGCCTGGCGGCGCAGATATTCCTCGACCACCGGCGCATTGCCGAGCGCGCGCCAGTCCGGCGTCAACTCCGGACGAAATTTGGTCTGCCAGGGGAAATGATTGGCGGCGAGATAGACGAACATGAAGAAAGGCTGCTGCGCACCCTGCTGCGGCATCAGCCCGAGCGCCTTGTCGTAGAAGAAGCGGTCCGGCTCGACATGGCTGGAGCCGAGATCATGGGCGTCGAAGAACCGCTCCATCCCGGTGGTGGTCTGGAAGTTGCGCGCGCTCATGAAGGCCCCGTTGGCGGGATACAGCGCGGTCGTCGAGTAGCCGCAGCGGCGCAGCGCCAGCGGCAGGCCGCGCTCCACCCGCCCCGACGCGATCCGGGTGACGAAGTAAGCGAAGCGGCCGAACGAGCGCGACGACAGCCCGGCCAGCACGTTGTATTCGGTGAACCAGCTCGGCCCGCCATTGCTCTCGGCGAGAAACTTGCGCGCCTTGCCGTCGAAGGATTTGAAATGCGCGCCATAGCCCGGCGGCACCTTGACCTGCGCGGCGGCGCGGATGTCGAACGACGACTCGTCGTGGATCATGATGATGTTCGGCCGCCTTCCCACCGGATGGCAGGCTTGCTCCAGCGGCAATTTCAGCTGATCAGCGGCGACCGCGTCGGATTCCATGAAGCCGTAGCTGAAAAAATCCGACACCGCGGTGACGCCGGAGCGGGCGAATTTCGACAGGTAGCCGTCGTCGTAATAGCCGCGCCAGGCCTCGTCCGGCCACGCCGTCGCGTAGCCGATCAGGCCGGAGAGGCACAGCATGGCGCCGGCCAGCGCCGGCTGCCGGCGGATCCGGATCGGGTCGAGCCACCACAGCGCGTACATCAAGGGGATGATCAGCAGCACGGTGCCGATCACCGACCAGCGCAGCTCCGGAAAGATCGTGAACAGGAAGGCGATGGTGTCGCGGTCGATCACCATCAGGTCGACGAAGTTCGCGGTCATCTGCACGATGTCGTGCTTCAGCCGCGACAGCAGCACCAGCATCACCACCATGGTCAGCGACAACGCACCCGACAAGGCCGGGCGGCGCAGCGCCGCGATCCAGGCGCAGTTCAGCAATCCCCAGGCCAACAGGAAGCCGAGCCGGCCGTTGAAATCGGTTTCGGTGTGCAGCATCAGCGCCAAGGCCGCGAGCTGCGGCGGCACCACGGCCAGCATCCGCCAGACGCTGACCGGCGCGGCGGCAGTGGCCGCGCCCACCGATGGCACTGGATTGGGCGGCAGCCCCATGGCGGGACACACCTGCGCACGGCGGGGCCACTGCCTTGGCTGGCGGTGACCAGAAGGCGGACGATGCAGCCGGCTAGTGCATCATGTCATCAAACCGTAATTGAACCGTCATGTAGGTGCAATCAGTTTGCAACAATCCGCACCCTCGCCGCATTGCGGGGCCAGATAGCGGCGTGATCGTGCTGCAGCGCAGCGGCCGCTATGTCGGCGGGAGCAGCCCGAGACTCTTGCCGATGATCCTGTCGACCGTGCGCTTCGGCAGGATGTTGGTGATGAAGTTGCGCAGCGGATCCGGCGTCAGCGTGACCCGCACCCGCGGATGCGGCGCGGTCAACGCCGTGAAGATGCCCTCGGCGATGCGCTCCGCCGGCAGGCCCTTGGCGGCCATCTGCGGCAGGTAGTTGCGCACCCGCTGCAGCGCCGGGAAGAACGGCGAGGCTTCGAAGCCGGACACATCCACCTCGTCGGCCTTGGCCCAGATCGGGGTCTTCACCGCGCCCGGCGCAACCACGAGGACGTCGATGCCGAACAGCATCAATTCGCGGCGCAGCGCGTCGGACAGCCCCTCCAGCGCGTGCTTCGACGCCGAATAGGCCGACATCAACGGATTGCCGAACTTGCCGGCCAGCGAGCTGATCATCACGATGCGGCCCTTCGGGCCCTCGAGATCCGGATCGGCGCCGAGCAGCGGGCCGAACGCTTGCGTCGCCAGGATCGGCCCGATCACGTTGACCTCGAACTGATGGCGGAAGTCGGCGAGCGGCAATTCCAGCACCGGCCCCGCCACCGCGATGCCGGCATTGTTGACGAGCCCGGCCAGCGTCTCGCCGCGCAGCGCGCTGCGCACCTCGCGCGCCGCGGCCTTCACCGCGTCCTCGTCGGTGACGTCGAAGATCAGCGGCGTGAAGTGCTCGCCGAACTCGGCCTTGAGCCGATCCGCATCGGCCTCTTTGCGCACGCTGCCGAACACCGCAAAGCCGCGCGCGAGCAAGAGCTTCGCCGCGGCGTGGCCGATGCCGGTGGATACGCCGGTGATGACGATGGATCGCATGGGGCCCTCCGCTTGGTTGCGCGGATGCTAGCACAACACAACGGGACCGCATCGCTGCGATCCCGTTTGCTTAGAATTCCGTGGTCGACGTCACCCTGCAGGATGACGCCGTCAGGCCCGGCTGTGCGCCAATCAGTTCTTGCTCTTGTCGACCAAGGCGCCCTTCTTGATCCAGGGCATCATGTCGCGGAGTTTGGCGCCGACTTCCTCGATCTGGTGCTCGGCCAACTTGGCGCGGGTGGCCTTGAACGAGGTCTGGTTGACCTTGTTCTCCAGCATCCAGTTGCGGGTGAAGATGCCGTTCTGGATGTCTTCCAGAACCTTCTTCATTTCCTTCTTGGTCTCCGGCGTGACGATGCGCGGGCCGGTGACGTATTCGCCGTATTCCGCGGTGTTGGAGATCGAGTAGTTCATGTTGGCGATGCCGCCTTCATAGATCAGGTCGACGATCAGCTTCACCTCGTGCAGGCACTCGAAGTACGCCATCTCCGGCGCGTAGCCGGCTTCCACCAGGGTCTCGAAGCCGCCCTTGATCAGTTCGACCAGGCCGCCGCACAGCACGACCTGCTCGCCGAACAGATCGGTCTCGCACTCTTCCTTGAACGAGGTCTCGATGATGCCCGCGCGTCCACCACCAATGGCGGAGGCGTAGCTCAGCCCGAGGTCGTGGGCGTTGCCGGAGGAATCCTTATGCACCGCGATCAGGCACGGCACGCCGCCACCCTTCTGATACTCGCCGCGCACGGTGTGGCCGGGGCCCTTCGGCGCCACCATCAGCACGTCGAGATCGGCGCGGGGCTCGATCAGGTTGAAATGCACGTTGAGGCCGTGGGCGAACAACAGCGCGGCACCGTTCTTCATGTTGTCGTGCAGATGCTCGCGGTAGATGTCGCCCTGCAGTTCGTCGGGGGTCAGCATCATCATCACGTCGGCCCATTTGGCAGCCTCGGCGACTTCCATCACCTTGAAGCCGGCGGCCTCGGCCTTCTGCGCGGTGGCGGAGCCCTTGCGCAACGCGATGGCGACGTCCTTGACGCCGGAATCCTTCAGGTTGAGCGCATGCGCGTGGCCCTGGCTGCCGTAGCCGATGATGACGACCTTCTTGCCCTTGATCAGGTTCAAATCGGCGTCGCGATCGTAATATACACGCATGGTCGTTCCTTTATTCCGGCGGCTGAACGCGTCAAACCGGCCTGTTGACGAACCTGACAACGCCCCCGGCGCCGGTTCTTGAAATGCCGCCGGTTTTTAGGGCGGCGAATGCCGCGAGACAAGCCCGCGGCGGTGATTTCTGGCATGTTGCGCTGCGGTTGGCCGCCTCACGCCACCTCCGGCAGCGCCTTGGACCGACCCGCCAGCAGCATGATGGCGATGCCGCCGACCACGATGACCATGCCGGCCAGCCGCTGCGTGCCGAACTGCTCGCCGAACACGATCGCCGAGGCGCCGGCGCCGATGAACGGCACCAGCAGCGCGAACGGCACCACCTGCGCTGCGCTATAGGCGTGCAGCAGCCGGCCCCAGATCCAGTAGCCGAGCGTGGTCGAGCCCAGCGATAGCGCCAGCACGCAGCCGATGCCGCCCGGCGACAGATGGCCGACCTGCTGCCAGATCGCGGCGGGGCCGTCGGCGACCAGCGCCGCGGCGCCGAGCGGCGGCAGCGAGGCCAGGCTGACCCAGGCGAACAGGTCGAGCATCGGCACCTCCCTGGCCTGCCGCAGCAGCAGGTTGGACAGCGCGAACGACAGCGGCGCGGTCATCGTCACCACGAAGGCGAGCACGCTGAAATCGTAGCCGACGGTGAAGCAAATCAAGAGCAGGCCGCAGCTCGCCACCACGATGCCGGCGAGCTGGCCGCGGGTCGGAAATTCGCGCAGCAGCAGCGCCGCAAAGCCGATGGTGAACAGCGCCTGGCTCTGCACGATCACCGCGGTGAGCCCGGCCGGCACGCCCTGCGCCATGCCGTAGGTCTGGGTGAGATATTGCCAGACCAGCAACAGGCTGATGCCGATCCAGATCGGCCAGGCCAGCTTCGGCCGCGGCAACAGGATGCAGGGCAGCGCCGCCACCGCGAAGCGCACCAGCGTCAGCACCGCCGGCGACAGCTCCGCCACGGCACGCCGGGTGAACACGAAGCCCAGTCCCCAGATCAGCGCGACGACGAGCGCCAGGGCGATGTCGGTGAGCTTCATGCGGGGCGATCAGACCGTCTCGCCAGTGCCGGCGCCGCCCAGGGTCGCAACGTCGATTCCAAGCAGCACCGCGAGCTTGCCCCGCACATCGTCCACAATCTGCGCCGGGGCCTGCTCAATGATATCGAACAACCGTTCGGCCCGATCGATCGAGCGCACCTGGTCGACCATGATCATGCCCTTCGTCTTCATGCCCTGCGGCAGAGTGATGTTGGTCGGCCAGTGGCGAATTTTCGAAGTGATAGGGCACACCACCGCGCGCCGGGAGACTTCGTGAAAGGCTTGCGACGTCAGAACAAGCGCCGGCCGACGCCCCGACTGCTCGCTTCCGCGCGTGTCGTCCAAATCGACCCACGCAATGTCACCGGCGTCAGGAAGTTTCATCGCGCTTCTTCGGATGTCTCGTTGGCAGGGAATCGGCGCGAACCGGCGCGCCGTCCGGCCCTTCCACCAAGATCCCGCGCGAGTAGTCATCGTCGATGATCTCGGACCCGCGATCGGGCCCCCAATCGACGGTTTCGGACTGCTGCTCGGGTCCAAGCCGCTCCATCTCGTCGAGCATCTCCTCGAGCAGCTGCGCCGATGTCTTGCGGATCGACCTGAGGCGCAGCTCGCCGTTCTCGATGGTGAGATCGAGCTCGCTGCCGGCCGTGGCGCCGACGCTGTCAGCGGCGGCGCTCGGCAACCGGATGCCGAGGCTGTTGCCCCATTTGGCGACTTTGACCTTCATCGCGGCGCTCCCTGATCGGATACACAATGTATATCCGGCCCGGGAGAAGTCCAGTTCACATGCCTTCCGGGCCGCGGCCGATCGCGGCGACGCCGGTGCGGGAGACTTCGACCAGCCCGAGCGGCCGCATCAGGTCGATGAACTGGTTGATCTTGGCGGAGTTGCCGGTGATCTCGAACACGAAGCTCTCGATGGTGGCGTCGATGACGCGGGCGCGGAACGCTTCGGCGAGCCGCAGCGCCTCGACGCGGTGTTCGCCGACGCCGCGCAGCTTGACCATCGCCAGTTCGCGCTCGATCGAACGGCCCGACAGCGTCATGTCGACCACGCGATACACCGGCACCATGCGATCGAGCTGATTCTTGATCTGCTGGATCACCGCCAGCGTGCCGGTGGTGACGATGGTGATGCGCGAGACGTGCTTCTGCGCCTCGGTCTCCGACACCGTGAGGCTTTCGATGTTGTAGCCGCGGCCGGAGAACAGACCGATGACGCGCGCCAGCACGCCGGGCTCGTTCTGCACCAGCACCGACAGCGTGTGGGTTTCGATCGGGTCCTTGCGCTCGTCCATGAAGTAAGCGGATGCGGGCTGGTTCATTGTGTTGTTCTCACATTCCAGAGTCGTTGTTCGTCGGAGCCAGAGACTACGCACAGCGGCCGAACCGGGCGCGGCGCGCTCCCTCTCCCCGCTTGCGGGGAGAGGGTTGGGGTGAGGGGGTTGATGCGTCTAGTGCGATCGCAACGCCCCCTCACCCGGCTTACTCGCTGCGCTCGCAAGCCGACCTCTCCCCGCGCGCGGGGAGAGGTGACGCGCGGCGCTATCTCATCACACCAGCGCCTTGCCGCCGGCGAAGGCGGCCGCGGTGGCTTCGTCGTTGGCTTCCGACGGCAGCAGCATTTCGTTGTGCGCCTTGCCGGACGGGATCATCGGGAAGCAGTTCTCCATCGACGCCACCCGGCAATCGAACAGCACCGGCTTCTTCACCTTGATCATGTCCTGGATCGCGCCGTCGAGATCCGACGGCTTGGTGACGCGGAAGCCGGCGCCGCCATAGGCCTCGGCGAGCTTGACGAAGTCCGGCATCGCCTCGGTGTAGGAATGCGACAGCCGGTTGCCGTGCAACAGCTGCTGCCATTGCCGCACCATGCCCATGTACTGATTGTTCAAGATGAAGATCTTGATCGGCAGCTCGTACTGCACCGCGGTCGCCATCTCCTGCATGGTCATCTGCACCGAGGCATCGCCGGCGATGTCGACCACCAGGCTGTCGGGATGCGCCACCTGGACGCCGAGCGCCGCCGGCAGGCCGTAGCCCATGGTGCCGAGCCCGCCGGAGGTCATCCAGCGGTTCGGCTCCTCGAAGCCGTAGAACTGCGCCGCCCACATCTGATGCTGGCCGACTTCGGTGGTGATGTAGGTGTCGCGGCCCCGCGTCGCCGCGTACAGCCGCTCGATGGCGTATTGCGGCAGGATGACGTCGTTGTTCTTCTTGTAGGCCAGCGAATTGCGGCCGCGCCAGGTCGCCACCTGCTGCCACCACGCCTTGATGTCGGGCTTCTTGGCCTCGGCCTTGAACGCCGCCAGCATATCGCCGAGCACATTGCCGACGTCGCCGATGATCGGCACGTCGACGCGGATGTTCTTGTTGATCGACGACGGATCGATGTCGATGTGGATCTTCTTGGAGTTCGGCGAGAACGCGTCGGTGCGCCCGGTGATGCGGTCGTCGAACCGCGCGCCGATGCACAGCATGACGTCGCAATCATGCATCGTCATGTTGGCTTCGTAGGTGCCGTGCATGCCCAGCATGCCGAGCCAATTGGTGCCGGACGCAGGGTAAGCACCGAGCCCCATCAGCGTCGAGGTGATCGGAAAGCCGGTGACCTCGACCAATTCGCGCAACAGCTTGCAGGCCTCGGGGCCGGAATTGACCACGCCGCCGCCGGAATAGATCACCGGCTTCTTGGCGTTGGCCATCAGCGCCACCGCCTTGCGGATCTGTCCGGCGTCGCCCTTCAGCCGCGGCGTGTAGGAGACATGCACATCCGACTTGCGCGGCGGATGATAAGTGCCGGTGGCGAACTGCACGTCCTTCGGCACGTCGACCACGACCGGGCCGGGCCGGCCGGAGGTGGCGACGTAGAACGCTTCGTGCAGCACGCGCGCCAGATCCTTGATGTCGCGGACCAGCCAGTTGTGCTTGGTGCACGGCCTTGTGATGCCGACGGTGTCGCATTCCTGGAACGCATCGTTGCCGATCAGATGGGTCGGCACCTGGCCGGTGATGCAGACGATCGGGATCGAATCCATCAAGGCGTCGGCGAGCGGCGTCACCATGTTGGTGGCGCCGGGGCCCGACGTCACCAGCACCACGCCGGGCTTGCCGGTGGAGCGGGCATAGCCTTCGGCGGCGTGGCCGGCGCCCTGCTCGTGGCGCACCAGGATGTGCTGCAGCTTCTCGGAATTCTGGAACAGCTCATCGTAGATCGGAAGCACCGAGCCGCCGGGATAGCCGAAAATGTGCTCGACGCCATGATCGATCATCGCGCGGACGATCATCGCCGCGCCGGTCATCTGGTTGGCATCGTGGCTCTTGCTGTCGCTGGCTGCGGTGGTCATTGGCTGGCTCCGGGATGCGCTTGGCGCGCTGGCTTGGTCTAGGACGCTCGGAAAATAAAAAAGGGCCCTAAAAGAGGCCCTTCCGCACACCGTCTATTCACGAATGGCTTCAGCCACCCAAGACGGTGCGCCTAGGTACTACGATAAGCGAGAGGGTAATTAAATGTCGCACGAGTGGCTCCGGCTTCTCGAAGGTTGCGCGAAACATAACGAGCGAACCTCTAATGTCAAGGTCAGTTCGCATGAGGCGTTGTTAAACTATAGCCGTGTTTCGGCCGTTCCGCGAGCCGGAAAGCGGCGTTCAGCCATGCAAGCGCGAAGCGGCGGCGAGCTGGTCGATCAGCAACGCCGCCGCTGCCTCCGGCCTCACCCATTCAAACTCCGGCAATTGGTGGCGGAACCAGGTGAACTGCCGCTTGGCGTAATGCCGCGTATCGGCGCAGCCGATCGCCGCCGCCTCGTCGCGCGAGAGTTCGCCGGCAAGATGCCGGATCAGCGCCGGCACGCCATGCGCCTTCATCGCCGGCAGCAGCGGGTCGAGTTGTCGCGCGGCCAACGCGGCGACCTCGTCGAGCGCGCCGGCCGCCAGCATCACCTCGAAGCGGGCGTCGATCCGCGCGTAAAGCTCGTCGCGCTCCGGCGCCAGAAACAGCGCTGTGACTTGATCCGGCGGCAGCAGCGGCGGCAGCGCGTCGCGGTGCCAGTCGGAGAGCGATCGCCCGGTGGCCTCGACCACTTCCAGCGCGCGGGCGATGCGGCTGCGGTCGTTCGGATTGAGCCGCGCCGCCGTAACGGGATCGCGCGCGGCCAATTCGGCGTGTAGCGCTGTGACGCCGCCCTGCTCCAGCCGGGCGCGGACGTCGTCACGGACCTGCGGCGCAATTGCCGGCACCGCCGACAGTCCCCGAGTCAGCGCCTTGAAATACAGCCCGGAGCCGCCGACGAAGATCGGCAGAAGCCCCCCCGCGCGCGCCTCGGCCAGCGCGGCCGCCGCGGCCTCCACCCAGGCCCCGGCGGAGAAATTTTGCGCGGCGTCCACCGTGCCGTACAGCCGATGCGGCGCCCGCGCCTCGTCGGAGGGCGTCGGCCGCGCCGTCAGTACCCGCAGGTCGCGGTAGACCTGCATGGAATCGGTGTTGATCACCACGCCGCGGTGCGATTCGGCGATCCGCAGCGCCAGCGCCGACTTGCCGCTGGCGGTCGGCCCTGCGATAAGCACGGCCCTGCCCCGTTCCGGAATAGCCTCGGCCATGTCGCTCGTCGCCACGCTCATCTGCAATCCCAGCAATCCTGCGCTTGATGCCACCGCGCTCGAGGCCGCCCGCACCGTGCTGCCGACGCCGAACACCGCGGTCTGGCTCAGCGAGGGCGTCGCCGCCGACATCGCCTTCGCCTCCGACGAAGCGCCGGCCACGATCGCCGAGCGACTGCGCCAAGCGCGCGGCGACTTTCCGGTCGACGTCGTGGTGCAGCCTGTCGCCACCAGGCGCAAGAAGCTTTTTCTCGCCGACATGGATTCCACCATGATCGGCCAGGAATGCATCGACGAGCTGGCGGATTTCGTCGGGCTGAAGGCCCATGTCGCGGCGATCACCGAACGCGCCATGCATGGCGAGATCGAGTTCGAACCGGCGCTGCGCGAGCGCGTGGCGCTGCTCAAGGGCCTGTCGCTCGACGTCATCGCCCAGGTGCTGCGGGAGCGGATCACGCTGACCCCGGGCGGCCGCGAGCTGGTGGCGACGATGCGCGCCCACGGCGCCTATGCCTGCCTGGTGTCGGGCGGCTTCACCCAGTTCACCGGCGCGGTCGCCGCCAAACTCGGCTTTCAGGAGAACCGCGCCAACGAGCTCTTGGTCGACGGCGGCGTGCTGACCGGCATGGTGGCCGAGCCGATCCTCGGCCGCGCCGCCAAGCTCGCCGCGCTGCTCGACCTGCGCGAACAGCTCGATCTCGACGAAGTCGACACCTTGGCGGTCGGCGACGGCGCCAACGACCTCGGCATGATCCAGGCCGCAGGCCTCGGCGTCGCCTATCACGCCAAGCCGGCGGTCGCCGCCGCCGCGCATGCACGGATCGATTTCGGCGACCTCACCGCGCTGCTCTACGCCCAGGGCTTCAAACGCAGCGAATTCGTCACCGGCTGAGGTTTGGGACGCGGCCCGTCTTCACGGGCCGCAGAATGTCCCGCCGAAGCCATCCAAAATCCACGAAATGAGCGAAATTGAGCAGCCAGATGAAACTCTAGCTGCGTATGTTCGTTTGCGGACATATCGTCGGTTGAAGTTTATAAAAGGCGCTTGCCATGGCATCGATCGACGGCGGGGGCAGCTTGGCCCCGCCAAGTTGTGAATCCTGCAACGCCGCCATGACGTTGATTGGCCGGCTTCCGCGAATCCTGCTGCGTCCGTCGGTGCACGTGTTTCGCTGCTTCTCCTGCGATAACGTGATCTCGGAGGAGCACCGCGCTTCCGAGTCCTCTCAGGATCAGGAATTAACTGTTCCCGGCGTGTGAGGCGCTCGCCCGCTCGCACGGTGGAACCTGGCGGGATCGCTGCCGCCTGCGTCATCGGCCAGGCTTCGAATCAGAACGCCAGCAACTCCCTGCGATAATGTTCGCGCAATTCCGCCAGCACCACGCCTGAGGCTTCCATCACCGCGGTGACGTGAAGCACGAAGGCCTCGACCGGCGAGAACACCGCCGCCCGCTCAAGTTCCGCAAGGCAGCTTTCGACAGCTTTGCCGCCCTTCAGAATGTCGTCGCTGGTATGAACGGCGATGGTGGTACGCCGCGGCGCCAGACCGGCCACCACGGCGCCGAACGGCTCACTGCCAGTCAGCGCGGTTTGCATCTCGCGCGGAAGCCGCCGCGGAAAATACCAGTTCTCCGCTTCGGAAACGACCTGATTGCCCCAGGTCAGCAACACGCGCCGGCAGCGGATCGGCTCGCCGGCGTCGAGCTGCAGCAGGCCGTCATAGTCGCCGGGATCGGCCTCGCGATCGAGCAGCACCCGCGCCGCCAGGTCATCGCCGCTACCCGGCTGATGACGTCGGCACCACGCCACGATCGCCGCGGTCGCGGTGTCGTGATCCTGCAGGAATTGTTGAAACGCGCTGACGCTGGCCATCGACATCTACCTGCCCACCAATCCAACACCGCGACCCGGTACAGTTACCCCCACCCCGCCCCCTCCCCGCGAGGGAGAGCGAAGCGGGCAGCACTCGGCGGCGCCTTCAAAAGCAACGATCGGCGGCTCATTGCTCATTCGCAATGCAACTCTCGACGCTCAATTTATCTGGGACCGAGCCTGGATTTGAAGGCGGGACGTCCCGCGCAACGCAGCGAACTCCCCTCCCCCTTGCGGGGAAGGGTTGGGGTGGGGTTCGCGTCAAAGCACTTTGCAGAGACTACTGCACGCCGAGCGCGACGAAGCGCAGTTCGCCGTCGCCGTTGGAGACCAGGAGCAGCACGGATTTCTTGCCGTCCTTCTTGATCGCCTCGATCCGCTTCTTGACGTCGCCGGCATTGCCGACGGCTTCCTGCGCCACCTCGACGATGACGTCGCCGGCAGCCAGCCGCTTCTCTGCCGCATCCGAGCCGATATCGACGCTGGTGATCAGCACGCCTTTGACGCTGTCCTTGATCTTGTACTTGGCGCGCAGCTCCTTGCTGAGCCCCGCCAGATCGAGGCCGAGCGCCTTCTGCGTCACCGGCTTTTCGGCTTCCGGCTGACTCTTCACCGAGGCCGGCACCGGCTTGTCGCCGTCGTCGAGCCGGCCGAGCGTGACCTGCTTGGTCTCTTCCTTGCCCTTGCGGATGATCACCACGTCGACCGACTTGCCGACCGCGGTGTCGGCCACCACGCGCGACAGGTCCTTCGGCTCCTTGATGTCCTTGCCGTCGAACTTGACGACGACGTCGCCGGGCTCGATGCCGGCGGGCTTCGCCGGGCCTTTTTCTTCCACGCCGGCAATCAACGCTCCCCGCGCGGGCTTGATGTTGAGGCTCTCGGCGATCTCGTCGGTGACCTGCTGGATCCGCACGCCGAGCCAGCCGCGGCGCAATTCGCCGAACTGCCGCAGCGAATCCACTACGCCGATCACGGTCTTCGACGGCACCGCAAAGCCGATGCCGATCGAGCCGCCGGACGGCGAGATGATCAGCGTGTTGACGCCGATCACTTCGCCGTCGAGGTTGAACAACGGGCCGCCGGAATTGCCGCGATTGATCGCGGCGTCGGTCTGGATGTAGCTGTCATAGGGTCCGGAATTGATGTCGCGGTTGCGCGCCGAGACGATGCCGGCGGTGACCGTGCCGCCGAGCGAGAACGGGTTGCCGATCGCGATCACCCATTCGCCGAGCCGCAGCTTGTCGGAATCGCCGAACTTCACCGCGACCAAGGGTTTCGCCGGCGGCTTGAACTTCAGCACCGCCAGATCGGTCTTCTTGTCGACGCCGACAAGCTCGGCTTTGATCTTGGTGCCGTCGTTCATGATGATGTTGATCTCGTCGGCGTCCGCAATGACGTGATTGTTGGTCACGGCGATGCCGGCGGTGTCGACGATGAAGCCGGAGCCCAGCGAATTGGTCTTGCGCGGGCCGCCGCCCTTGTCGCCGCCGCGGCGGTTCTTGAAGAAGTCGTCGAAGAACTCCTCGAACGGCGATCCCGGCGGCAGCTGCGGCGAAGCGCCCTTGTTGCCGTCGCCGGGGCCGGCCTTGGCCTCGATGGTCTGGGTGGTGGAGATGTTGACCACCGCGTCGATCACCTTTTCGGCGACGTCGGCGATGCCGTCCGGACCGCGGGCCTGTGCCGGGGCGACGCTCAACGCGGCGGCACAGGCAAGGCCGACGGCCACGACGATCGGGCGCAGGCGGAGGCTAAGGGCTGAAATCGCAGCGGGCATGGTCGAGATGTCTCCTGAATCGGGAGCGGAGGTGATTGGATGTCCGCAACACTGTGCCGGATCCTTGGATCGGCGCAAGCAGAGGCCGCAGGATACCCCATCGATCCGCCGGGTTGCGGCCTAAAACGCTGGTTCGCGCTCACGTTGCCGTGGATCGGGTCGCGCCTAGCAGGTATTTTTATACTCTCTCTAGCGACGCACCAGCCAGATCAGGATCAACCCGGCGATCGCCGAGCCGATGCCGGCGATGCGCAGCAGCTGATCCGACGACGCCATCGCGCTCTTCATGGCGCGGCGCATCCAGGACGGGCTGGCTGCGAACAGCACGCCTTCCAGCACGAACAGAATCCCAAGGCCGATGAGGAAGTCGCCGAACGCAATAGACCTCATCGAGCTCAATCCTCCACGCGGTCGGCGCTGCTGCCGACGGCCTCGTCCGGCGAGCCGGCGGTGCTAGGCCGCCCTCGTCGCGCTTTCTGTAAAGGAGCGCGGACGGGAAGGCAAAGCCGGCGGGCGCCGGCCTGCCTCCCCTTCCAAGCAGCCTGCTACGGCTTCGCCGCGGCGGTTTCCGGCGGCTTGCCGCTGGAATTGCCGAAGAACTTGAAGAAGTCCGAATCCGGCCGCAGCAGGAATCGGGTGTCTGAGCTCTTCAAGCCGTTCTCGTAGGCGGTCATCGAGCGATAGAACGCGAAGAAGTCGGCGTCCTTGCCATAGGCCTCGGCGAACAGCCGGTTGCGCTCGCCGTCGCCTTCGCCGCGCACCTGTTCGGCGGTGGAGTTGGCTTCGGCGATGATCACGGTCGCTTCGCGGTCGGCCTTGGAGCGGATCTCCTGCGCCTTCTGGCCGCCCTGGGCGCGGAACTCGGCGGCTTCGCGCTGCCGCTCGGTCTGCATCCGCTGATACACCGCCTGGCTGTTCTGCTCCGGCAGGTCGGCGCGGCGGATCCGGACGTCGACCACCGAAATGCCGTAGCCGCCGGCTTCCCTGTCGAGCTGATCGCGGATCTTGGTCATCAGGGCTTCGCGCTGGTCGCGCACCACCTCGATGAAGGTGACCTCGCCCAGCACCCGGCGCAACGCCGCGTTCAAAAGCGTCGTCAGCTGGATGTTGGCCGCCGGCACCGACCCGATGCTCTGATAGAACCGCAGCGCGTTCTTGATGCGATAGCGGGCGAAGGCATCGACCACTAACCGCTTCTGATCGGAGGCGATGACTTCCTGCGACGGATTTTCCAGATCGAGGATCCGCTTGTCGATGCTGATCACGGTATCGACGAACGGCGCCTTGAAGTTCAGCCCCGGTTCGGTGACGACCCGCACCGGCTCGCCCAAGCGTACCAACAGCACCTGCTCGGTCTGGCTCACGGTGAAGATCGAACTGTAGCCGACGACGATGGCGGCAACCAGCACCACCAGCGCTACGATTCCTGCAATTCCGGTCTTCATCGGGTGCTCCCGCTCTGCTGTTGCGGCTGGCCGGGCGTAGCGGCGGGCGGACGCCGCGACGACAGCTCGCTCAGCGGCAGATACGGCACGATCCCCTGCGATCCCGCGCCGCCGCCGTCATAGACCAGCTTGTCGGCGCCGCCGAGCACGCGCTCCATGGTTTCCAGATAGATGCGTTGCCGGGTCACGTCGGGCGCCTTCCTGTACTCGTCATAGACCTTGAGAAAGCGCGCGCTCTGGCCCTTGGCCTCGGCGACCGCCTGCTCCTTGTAACCCTCGGCGACCTGCAGGATCTGCGAGGCGCGACCGCGCGCATCCGGCAGCACGCGGTTGGCGTAGGTCTGGGCTTCGTTCTGCAACCGCTCGAGGTCGGCGCGGGCCGCCTGCACGTCGCGGAACGCGTCGATCACCTGCGACGGCGGATCGACCTTCTGCATCTGCACCTGCTGCACCAGAACGCCGGCGCCGTAGCCGTCCAGCGTCTTCTGCATGAGCTCCTGCACGCTGGCTTCGGTGGTGGTGCGCGCGCCGGTCAGGATCGGCTGAATGCTGGCGCGGCCGACCACTTCACGCATCGCGCTTTCGGCCACCGCCTTCACGGTGCCCTCCGGGTTCTGGATGTTGAACAGGTAGTTGCCGACACCGTCGGGCTTGATCCGCCACAACACGGTGAAGTCGACGTCGACGATGTTTTCGTCGCCGGTCAGCATCAGGCTCTCTTCCGGAACGTCGCGCATGGTTGCGCCGCGCCGTGTCGTATCGTTGACCACCGTCATGCCGATGCTGATGGTGGAGACGCGCAGCGCTTTCGGCAGCAACACGGTCTCGATCGGATACGGCAGGTGATAGTTCAGGCCGGGCTGCACGGTGCGGACGTGCTTGCCGAACCGCAGCACCACGCCGAGCTCTTCGGACTGCACGCGGAAGAAACCCGACAGCCCCCAGATCGCCAAGGCGGCGACCAGAACCAGCGCGATGCCCATGCTGCTGAGATGCCCGCCGGGAAGCATTTGCTGCAGCCGGTCCTGACCGCGCCGCAGCAGATCTTCAAGATCCGGCGGCCGCGGTCCCGCCGATTGCGGGCCATTGCCCCACGGTCCCTTCGGCCCCGAACCCCAGGGGCCGCCGCCTTGATTCTTCCATGGCATCAACAGTCTCCTCCGCACGGGTCCAGCGTCGCGAGGACCCGGCTTGCAACATCTGCTCGGCCTTATAGGGGACGGCCACCGCCCTTACAACGCAGGTTCTCGCCGTCAGCAGCTAAGCTCGAACCCGTAATTGTCAATGTAATCGCCATTTCGCGCGGTTAACGCAACGTTCGGCGGCGATACGTCACATAGGAAAACTCCGCGCTGTCGTCGGCCGCCGCGGCGTTGCGGGTCCGAGCGACTTCTTCCCAGGTTGCAGCGTCGAGCGGCGGAAAATGCGCGTCGCCCTGAGGGGATGCGTGAACCGCGGTCAATTCGATACGGTCGGCGAGCGGCAGCCATTGCGCGTAGATTTCGGCGCCGCCGATCACCGCGATCTCGGTGGCAAAACGCCGCAGCGCATCGCCGCGCGCGATCGCTTCCGCGGTGTCAATCGACGTTGTCACGACCGCGCCGGGTAAGGTCAGTCCGGCGTCCCGCGTCACCACGATGTTGGTGCGGCCGGGCAGCGGCTTGCCGATCGAGGCAAACGTCTTGCGGCCCATCACGATCGGCTTGCCGAGCGTCAATTGCTTGAAGCGGCGCAGGTCGGATTTCAGCCGCCACGGCAAGCCGCCGCCGGCGCCGATCACGCCGTTGTCGGCCACCGCGACGATCAGGACGATTTGGATCTGCGAACGTTCCTGCAACGTCAGGCTGCCAAACGATAAATCAACGCGTCGTCGATAAGTATGCCGTTTATCATGTTGCGACTGAAACGAACGCTCGAGATACCTTCCACCCTCACGACACTGCTCATTGCTGCAAGCGTTCTATCCTTCGGCGGAACCAACTTGATACGCGTCAAGTCGATGCGACCTCTCAGATCCCCGACGGCATCCATAGCGCCCGCGACTTCGCGCAATGCGCCAAGAAGATCCCTTTCAGCTTTCGGAGTTCGAATGAGCAACCGCCATTCACCAGCATCGGCATAATAGACCCATGCCGCTCCGGTGACCGGAAAATTGGCCGCATCCAGAATCTTGAGGAGTTCACGCCCCATTTCGACGTCTGCTTCTACCAATACTGATGCAGCCATAGAAATACTCCGTGGTCTGGACTCTCGATCGCATCCTGCATGGCGGTGGCAGTTATTGCATCAATCATATCGTATCTCGATTCGACTGACCACTCGGTTACGATCGACCACCGGCTGTCGAATTCTGGGTCTTGCCGTCTCAGTCTCAAAGGCTCGGCCAGACCTGACAGTCCCACCAGCCTTGTAAAATTGTGGTCGAGAAAGCCCTTGAGCACGCTCGGATCCGGCACCGTTTCGGCGATGATCTGGCGCGCGATGCAAGCCTTCAAACCCAATTCTACTCCGTAACCATATAGATAGTAGGCGTTTGAGAAACGCCCGTTCTCAAACAGCAACCGGGCATCGTCAATCTTTGCTTTCGCGGCTTTTTGCAGAGAGCCCCGGGACAGAAACGTCATGGCTAAACCGCCACCGCTGCCTTGATATGCGGATGCGGGTCGTAGTTGTGCAGCGAGAAATCCTCGAAACGGAAGCCGAAGATGTCCTGCACGTCCGGGTTGATCGTCATCACCGGCAGATCGCGCGGCGCGCGGGTGAGTTGCAGCCGGGCCTGGTCGAGATGGTTGGAATACAGATGCGCGTCGCCGAGCGTGTGGATGAACTCGCCGGATTTCAGCCCGGTGACCTGCGCCACCATCATGGTCAGCAGCGCGTAGGAGGCGATGTTGAACGGCACGCCGAGAAACACGTCGGCCGAGCGCTGATAGAGCTGGCACGACAGCCGGCCGTTCGCGACGTAGAACTGGAACAGGCAGTGGCACGGCGGCAGCGCCATGCGGTCGATCTCGGCCGGATTCCACGCGGTGACGATCAGCCGCCGGGAATCCGGATTGCGCTTGATCATCTCGACGACATTGGCGATCTGGTCGATCGATCCGCCATCGGCGGTCGGCCAGGAGCGCCACTGCGAGCCGTACACCGGCCCGAGGTCGCCGTTCTCGTCGGCCCATTCGTCCCAGATCGAGACGCCGTGGTCCTTGAGATATTTGATGTTGGTGTCGCCTTTGAGGAACCACAGCAACTCATGCACGATCGCCTTTAGCGGCAGCCGCTTGGTGGTCAGCATCGGAAACCCGGCGTCGAGCGCAAACCGCATCTGATGGCCGAACACCGACCGCGTGCCGGTTCCGGTGCGGTCGTGTTTCTCGGCGCCGTCGTCGAGAATCCGTTGGAGCAGTTGGTGATACTGGTTCATGTCAGGCTTGGCTGGTGCTGCGGACCGTGCCCGGAAAACGGGTTCCGGACGCTCAGGGCGCCGCCCTGCTCTCACGCAGCGACGGCTGCGGCGAGTCGGGGCGGACGCCTCCCCCCAAGATGCCTATCGCGGCGTCCGAAACAAGCCGGGAATCGGCGTCGTCCCCCGCTGACCTTGCGGCCCGGTCAATGCAGCTGCGTCAGCACCGGGGTCCATCGTGCGATCTCGCTCTTGACCAGGGTGGCCAGCGCCTCCGGCGTGCGCTCGGCGGGCGGCGGGATCACGCTGCCGAGGTCGAGCAGCCGGTTGCGCACCGCCTCGTCACCCAACGCCTTCGCCGCCGCCGCATTGAGGGTGGCGATCACCGCGGGCGGGGTTCCCTTCGGCGCGAAGATGCCGTTCCAGGCCTGAACCTGGAATGACGGCAGCCCGGCCTCGGTGGTGGTCGGAACCTGCGGCAGCGCGGCGTTGCGCGCCGGCGTGGCGACCGCATAGGCCTTGATGGTGCCGCTCCTGACCGGCGGCACCGCGTTGACGATCTGGTCGCACATGTAATCGACCTGGCCGCTGACCAGCGCGTCCATTGCCGGGCCGGTGCCGTTGAACGGAACGCCGGTCGGCCGGATCCCCAGCACCGAGTTCAGCAACTCGCCCGAGGCATGCGACACCGAGCCGACCCCGGCATGCGCGGCGTTCAGCTTCTCGGTGTTGGCCTTCACGTAGGCGATGAATTCCTGCAGGTCCTTGGCGGGGAAGTCCTTGCGCGCCAGAATCATGATCGGGGTGCCGGCGAGCGGACTGATCGGCGCGAAGTCGGTCTGCGGATCATAGGGCAGTCGCGAATACAGCGGCACCGCTGCGGCGTGGGTTCCCATATGGCCGACGATCAGCGTGTAGCCGTCATTGGCGGCGCGCGCCGCACGCGTCGCGGCGGTGGTGCCGCCGGCGCCGACGATGTTTTCGATCAGCATCTTCTGGCCGAGCGTCTGCGCCATCGAGGCGGTGACGATACGGGCGACCACGTCGGTCGGGCCGCCTGCGGCGAACGGAACAATCACGGTGATCGGGCGCGACGGATACTCGTCGGCTGCAGCGGGATAAGCAAGAAGTACCAAAATACCAATAAACGCCAGGTGGGTGACCGCCAGCAAGCGATGCAGGAAATTCATTTGCGTCTCCCCGGGAGACCGGCACCAAATCAGGAAAGCGACTACTTGCTCAGCATCATCTTGCCGCGTCAAGTACGTCGAGGTCGCAGCCAGGTCCCGCTCAATTCTCGGATTCCCCGAAGACTTCGCGGCGCTTTTTCCGCAGCGAGGGCAATACCGCCAGCACCAGCAGCAGAGCGGCTGCGGCCATCAAGCCCGCCGACAATGGACGGGTGAAGAACACCGAGGCATCGCCGCGGGAGATCAGCAGCGCGCGGCGCAGATTCTCCTCCATCAGCGGCCCCAGCACCATGCCGAGCAACAGCGGCGCCGGCTCGAAATCATGCTTGATCAGCCAGTAGCCGAGCAGACCGAACGCGCCGGCCAGGACCACGTCGAGCGGCGAGTTGTTGATCGAATAGATCCCGATCGCGCAGAAGATCACGATCGCCGGGAACATCAGCCGATACGGCACCCGCAACAGCCGCACCCAGATGCCGACCAGCGGCAGGTTGATTACCAGCAACATCAGATTGCCGATCCACATCGAGGCGATCATGCCCCAGACTAATTCCGGCTGCTTCTGCATCACCTGCGGCCCCGGCACGATGCCGTGCAGCGTCATCGCGCCGACCATCAGCGCCATCACGGCGTTGGGCGGAATGCCCAGCGTCAACAGCGGGATGAACGAGGTCTGCGCGGCGGCATTGTTGGCGCTTTCCGGCGCGGCAACGCCTTCGATGGCGCCGCGGCCGAACCGCGACGGATCCCGCGCGATCTTCTTTTCAAAGGTATACGCCGCGAACGAGGCGATCACCGCGCCGCCGCCCGGCAGAATGCCGAGGATCGAGCCCAGCATCGTGCCGCGCAAAATCGCCGGCGCGGACTCGATCAGATCCTGTTTGGTCGGCATTAGTCCGGTGATCTTCTGCTGCACCAGTTCGCGGTCGATGTCGGCGCCGGCGTCGAGGTTGCGAATGATCTCGGCAAAGCCGAACACCCCCATCGCCACCGTCGCGAAGCCGAGCCCGTCGGCGAGTTCCGGAATGTCGAACGCCATCCGCGAGGCGCCGGTGATGACGTCGGAGCCGACCATCGACAACAGCAAGCCCATCACGATCATCGCGATCGCCTTCAACAGCGAGCCCTTGGCGAGCACCACCGCGAAGATCAGTCCCAGCACCATCAGCGAGAAATATTCTGCCGGACCGAATTTTTGCGCCAGCTGGGTCAGCGGCGCGCCCAGCATTGCGATCAGCACCGTGGCGACGCAGCCGGCGAAGAACGAACCAATCGCCGCGATCGCCAGTGCCGGACCGGCGCGGCCCTGTTTGGCCATCTGGAAGCCATCCAGCGTGGTCACTACCGAGGTCGCTTCGCCCGGAATGTTGATCAGGATCGAGGTGGTGGAGCCGCCATACTGTGCGCCGTAATAGATGCCGGCGAGCATGATCAGTGCGCCGACCGGCGGCAGCCCGAAGGTGATCGGCAGCAGCATCGCCACGGTCGCCACGGTGCCGACCCCCGGCAGCACGCCGACCAGCGTGCCGACCAGCGCGCCGATCAGGCACAGCAGCAGATTGATCGGCGACAGAGCGACCTGGAAGCCCAGCGCGAGATTGGAAAACAGCTCGACCATCCGGCCCTCACGGCAGCAGGAAACGCGGCAGCAGCGGCAGCGGCAAGCCCAGCGCATAGGGAAACAACAGGCTGCAGCCTGCCGTGAGGGCGATCCCCACCACGGTGGTTTCGCGCCAGCGCGTCTCGGGCGTGCCGAGCGCCGCCACCATGAAACTGGCGAAGGCCGAGATCACCAGGCCGAGCGGCCGGATCGCCAAAGCGAAGCCGAGGATGGCGAGCGACACGAACAGCGGCCCGCGCCAGGCATAGCGCGCCAGCGCCGGGCCTTCGCTGAACAGTCCGACCGCGACGATCCCCGCGCCGAGCCCCATCAGCAGCACGCCGCACAGCCGCGGCACCGTGCCGGCGCCGACGGAAAATCCCTGCATGCCCTCGAGATCGCTGGACGCCCACAGCGCCAGGCCGGCGATCGCGATCAGCACGATGCCGCCGTAGTAATCCTGCGGCCCGCGCGGCCGCACCATCAGCGTCAGCAGCGCCAGCGCGATCAGCGGATAGCAGTAGATCAGCGCCAGCAGCACGGCTGAGGGTAGCGGCGGGCTTGGCACGGTTCCGAACGTCGCGCCCAGCCAGGCCGGCAGCGCGGTGCCGAGCGCCGTGGCGTAGTCGACGGCGATCTGCGCCGGGTTGCCGATCGGAACGCGATACAGCGGGCTGACCGCCGCCCACAGCACGTGCACCAACTGCGGTGCCAGCGCCAACAGCAGCACCGCCAGCGCGCCGGAGCCATTGCGCGCGGCCCGTCGCGTCTGCTCGGGCAACCGACCGACCGTGTCAGCCATGGCTTTTTCCCCGCGGCCTTGGCGGCCCATCTGTTCTGACTGGATCTTTCGTCCCACCCGGCATTCTGCCTAACGAAATTCCCCCCATGATGCCAGTGAAACCGCGCCGGCGCGCTCGCCGCCGCCCTGCCCGCGGCCTTCCGTTGCGCCAATTCGCGCCTATATTTCGCAGGCCGGTTCGCCGGCTATGACAATAAAGTGCCGTCGCAATAAACCATTCGGACCCGGGGGCAGTACCCGGCGCCTCCACCCAAGCCCGCAAGTCCGGCGGGCTTCGGCGGGGGCGATCCAGGATCGACGAGGGCGTAAAGGGCGAGCTTTTGTCCGGTATGGTTCCGCCGTGATCGGGCCATGCAATAGTTGCCAACGACAACTATGCTCCGGTTGCTCAGGCGGCGTAACGCCGTTTGAAAGACCACGCTGAAGCCCTGGCGGGTTAAGCTCCGTCGGGCGGGGTTCGGAGGCGCCTGGCAACAGAAGCCTCCACTGCCTTTTTGCCGCGGCCGGCGCGAATCGGCCTTTTGCAGACTCAGCCCTGCTGACCTGCGGCCACGGGCGGGGTACGGTAAGGCAACGCCCGACTCGGGCGATCAAATTTTTGGCGCCGATCGGCGCGCAGGCGA
The DNA here is from genome assembly GCF_014203125.1 of Rhodopseudomonas rhenobacensis. Lineage (GTDB taxonomy): Bacteria > Pseudomonadota > Alphaproteobacteria > Rhizobiales > Xanthobacteraceae > Rhodopseudomonas_A > Rhodopseudomonas_A rhenobacensis. The sequence goes on along the minus strand of NZ_JACHIH010000009.1, from coordinate 99,118 downwards.
AAGCACGACGGGACCGACCATGGCGACCGACCTTATCCGATACGATGTCTTGACCAGTGACGCGCTGCGCGGCGTGCTGCGGCGGGTTCTGACCGACGCTGCGGAACATGGCCTGCCGGGCGAGCACCACTTCTTCATCACCTTTCTGTCCAACGCCGAGGGCGTCAAACTGTCGCCGCGGCTGCTGGCGCAGTATCCGCAGGAGATGACCGTCATCCTGCAGCACCAGTTCTGGGACCTGGTGGTGACCGAGGATCGCTTCGAGGTCGGACTGTCGTTCGGCGGCATCCCGGAGCGGCTGGTGGTGCCGTTCCACTCGATCAAGAGCTTCTTCGATCCGTCGGTGGAATTCGGCCTGCAGTTCGAGCCGAACCTGACCGCGGAGCCGGCCGCCGCCAATGCGCCGGCCAGCCCCGCGCCGGTGGCGGTGGACGACGCCGCGGCGGAGACCGACGCCGACGAACCGCCGAAGCCCAGCGAAGGCGCCGAAGTGGTGCGGCTGGATCGCTTCCGCAAGAAATAGCCGCGTGGCGGCTCTGGCGGTCCAGGAGCGCGGCGACACCGATCACATCGCATTCCAATGAGGCACCATGGCTAAAGCCATTAAACCGCCGCGTCCGATCAAGACGCGCAGCGAAACCGACAGCTTTGGCCCGATCGACGTTCCCGCCGATCGCTATTGGGGCGCCCAGACCGAACGCTCGCGGCAGAACTTCCGGATCGGCCATGACCGGATGCCGCTGCCGATCGTCCGCGCGCTCGGCATCGTCAAGCTCGCCGCCGCCGAAACCAACCGCGAACTCGGCCTGTTGGATCAGCGGCGCGCCCGCGCCATCGTGCGGGCGGCGCGCGAAGTGATCGACGGAGAGCTCGACGAGCATTTCCCGCTGGTGGTGTGGCAGACCGGCTCCGGCACCCAGAGCAACATGAACCTCAACGAGGTGATCGCCAACCGCGCCAACGAGCTATTGGGCGGCAAGCTCGGCGCCAAGAGCCCGGTGCATCCCAACGACCACGTCAATATGAGCCAGTCGTCGAACGACAGCTTTCCGACCGCGATGCATATCGCGGCCAGCCAGCTGATCGCCGCCGATCTCATCCCTGCCCTCACCGAGCTGCACGCGGCGCTACGCGCCAAGCAGCAGGCCTTCGCCGGCATCGTGAAAATTGGGCGCACCCATACCCAGGACGCCACCCCGCTGACGCTCGGCCAGGAGTTTTCCGGCTACGCCGCGCAGGTCGAAAACGGCATCGCCCGGCTGAAGCACGCCGCGCGAGAACTGTATCCCTTGGCGCAGGGCGGCACCGCGGTCGGCACCGGGCTGAACTCGCCGCCGAAATTCGCCAAGGCCTTTGCCAAGCACGCGGCCTCAATCACCAAGCTGCCGTTCACCAGTGCTAACAACAAGTTCGAGGCGCTGGCCGGCAACGACGCCTATGTGTTCGTGCATGGCGCGATCAACGCCATCGCCACCGCGCTGTTCAAGATCGCCAACGACATCAGGCTGCTCGGCTCCGGGCCGCGCTCCGGGCTCGGCGAGCTGATCCTGCCGGAGAACGAGCCCGGCTCCTCGATCATGCCCGGCAAGGTCAACCCGACGCAGTGCGAGGCGATGACCATGGTGTGCTGCCAGGTGTTTGGTAACCAGACCGCGATCACCATGGCCGGCAGCCAGGGCCATTTCGAGCTCAACGTCTACAAGCCGGTGATGGCGCACTGCATGATCGGCTCGATCGAACTTCTCGCCGACGTCACCCGCTCCTTCACCGAACATTGCGTCGTCGGGATCCGAGCGAATGAAAAACACATTCGCGAACTGATGGAGCAGTCGCTGATGCTGGTGACGGCGCTGGCGCCGGAAATCGGCTACGACAACGCCGCCAAGATCGCCAAGACCGCGCATGCCAACGGCACCACGCTGAAAGAAGAGGCGATTCGGCTGGGTTTGGTCACCGAAGCGGTGTTCGACCGGCTGGTCCGACCTGACATAATGACGCACCCCGGCTGATTTCCGGTGTCCAGAGGTAGCTAGACCAAAACTCCCACGAAGAATTGATGTAAATCATATCCCCAGACCTCTTGGATCGATCAACTGATGCTGCAGCGTTGCTGCATGGTGGCCACTGAACAACCGCGGGTAGCGGACCAGGCGGTTCCCATGCATCAGCAGCGATGAGGAAGTTGTCGTGATGGTGATCGAGCCGACCAAGGCCCCGCTAAGTCCTACACGCCGGACCGAACGCGTCGCCCGTCGCCACTCTGAGGGAGGGCGGTCTTGGCGGATGTGATCAACCTGAAACGTTTCAAGAAGCGCACGGCGCGCGCGCAGTCCGCGGTCCAAGCGGATGCCAACCGCGCCAAGTTCGGCCGCACGAAGGCCGAACGCGCTTTGGACGAACGGCGCACCAGCCGTGCGGACCAACTTTTGGATCAACATCAAATCACCGGGGACCTGACATGAAATCGCCGGTCGTGAAACGGTCGATCGTGGTCGCGGGCCACAAAACCAGTGTCAGCCTCGAAGAGGCGTTCTGGAACGGCATGAAGGAAATCTCCGGCCTGCGCGACATGACGCTGTCGGAATTGGTCGGCGAAATCGACAGCAACCGCCAGCAGGGCAACCTGTCCTCCGCCATCCGCCTGTTCGTACTGGATTATTTCCGCACCCGCGCGGTCCAGCCGATCCCGGAAGTGAAAACCGAAAGCCTGGCCGCGCACTGATCGCGCGGCCGTTCTCCCCACGGCCGTCGGCCGGAGGTTCGGTCGCAGGGCCGCGCCGCGTTCCGAGGCTCAGCTCAATACGCCGGTCGCCCTTGCAGCGCGACCGGCGGCGTCAGCTGCAATGGCGGCCGCGGCCTTTGCCGGGTATCGCCGGCGGCCGGCCGGTTATCACCGGGCGCCGGCCTGATATTGATCGGCGGCGGCAGCGGCGCGACGCGCTCTCCGCTCAGCTGCGCGCTCGGCGTCGACGCCCGCGCCGGCGGACGCTCGGCCGGACGTTCCGGCGCACGCACCTCATTTGCCTTTGGTTTTGCCGATTTCGGGGCGGGCTCGCGCGGGTCGCGCTCGGGCATCGGCACGTTGGACACCGGACTCTCGGAGGCCGCGAAGGGCGGATCGGCGGGCGGCGCCGGCTGCGCCGGCCGGGTGACGGGCGCGGCCGGCGGAATCGCCACCGGGGTCGGAGACGCCGGCACCTCGTCCCGCTCCATCGCCTGCAGCCGCCGGGTCTCGGCATCGATCCGCCGCCCGGCCAGCCACGCCGACAGCCCGCCGACGTCGACGATTCGGATCAGTCCGTCGGGCGATCCGGCGGCGAGAATCGCGATGTCCGGCGGCCGCGGGTCGGCCGGCGTCGCCGTCGAGGTCAGGCTGGCGCGCAGGTCGGCCTGATCGGCCACCGCGTCGTAGCCGCCCGACAGCAGCACCCGCCCGCCGTCGCCGTCGAGCGGCGTCGGGCTGACCCGAAAGCGGCCCTGCTCGATGCTGAATGGAATTTGCGCCCGCGCCACCGCGAGCGTCCCGCGCGCCAGCATCGGATCGACCAGCTGCAGCAGTTTGTCGTCATCGATCGGCGCGCCGGCGTCGCTGGCGGCGATGGCGCGGGCGAACACCTTGGCGTCGAGGCCGGCGATCTTGGCGGCGTCGATCGTCAGCATTCCGCCGCCGGTCAGCGCCGAGGCCAGCGCCGCCGCGCTGCGGCCCTGGCTCGACAGCGTCATCTGCAGCGCGGTCTTGCCGGCCGGCATCGCCAGCGCCCGATAACGCAGCGCCGCGCCGTCGACGCCGGACCATTGCAGCCGGCCGTCCAGCGCCACGCCGTCCGCGGAGCGGCGGGCGGCGATATCGCCGGTCGCGGTGCCGCCGCCGATCTTGGCGACAAGCTTGTCGATGACCAGCGCGGTGCCGTCGCTGCGTAGCAGGCCGCTCAGCGGCCGCAGTTCGAGCCCGCCCGGCGCGACGCCGCGCAGCGCCTCGAAGGCGAGCTGTCCGCGCCAGCCTTGCAACAGTCCGGGGCTGAGCGGCGCGCTTTCATCCTTGCCGGCGGCGCCGAGCGCCAGCTTCAGCAGCGGCGCCAGCTCCAGCGAATCCAGCCCGAGCGCGCCGTCGACGGTCACGTCGTCGCTCCAAATCTTGTCGCTCCAAATCTTGTCGCTCCAAATCTTGTCGCTCCATGTCAGCGCGACGCGGCCGCGCAGCCGCGATCCGGCGATCGTGCCGTCGATGTCGTCGAAGCTGACTTTCGGCCCGGCGATGCCGAGCCGCGACGACCAGCTGACCGGGGCCGCCGCCACCTCGGCGCCGTTGCGCGCCAGCAACGGGGCGACATCGGCGCGGCGGATGCCGAGGCTCAGCGTCGCCGCCGAGGCCCAGGGATCGGCGGTGCCCTTCAGCTCGGCGTCGAGTTCGCCGCCCTGCAGCTTCGCCTCGAGGCGCAACGGCGCGCGCCAACTCCCCGCTGCCGAGGCTTCGAATTTCGCAGCGCCGTTGCCGGCGGCGATCAGCCGGTCGAGACCGAGCGCAACCAACAGCGGCGCGGCGCGATCCGAGGAGAGCCTGGTATCAAGCTTCAGCTCGCTGGTCTGCAAGGCTTGCAGATCGCCGCTGCGAATCGCCGCCAGCGCCGGGCCGGCGGCGAGGCTGGCGTGGCCTTTCAGCTGCGGCGCGTCGAGATCGAGCGTGGCGGTTGCGGCGCCACGATCCGTGGCGGCACCGCGCGGCGCGAGCGCCATGGCGAATGTCAGCCGCGCAGGCCCGGGCTCGGCGCCGACCGCGGCGAGCCGCTCGGCTGCCGCCGGCGCCACGGGGGCGATCAGCTCGGCCAGCCGACCGAGCGACGCCGCGGTGGCGTTGAGATGGAGCTTGCCGGTGGCGGCGGTGCGGTCGAGCGCGCCTGACCCCTCGATCAGCACGGTCTTGGCGTCGCCGATCCGCAACCGATCGACGCTCACCCCGCCCGGCCCGTAGCCGAGTTCAGCCGACAACGGCTTCAAGGATTGCCCGGCGGAGATCGCCTCGCCGACCTCGAGCGTCAGCCGCGCCGCATCCGGCCATTCGCCCTGCGGCCCGGCGAGCGCGCGGAAGAAGCCCGTCGCGGCGTCGAGATCGAGCCGGTCGGCCGTGAGCGTCGCGTCGACGCGCGAGCCCGCGGCGTCACGCGACAGCGCCAGCCGCCCGGCGACGGCGCCGCCGTCAAGCTCGGCTTTCAGCCGCTCGATCGCAAAGCCGCCATCGGCGACGCTGAGCTCGCCGGTGGCGCGCAGCGGCTTCTGCGCCGCCCGCGCGGAGGGCTCGGCGCGGCCGGTCAGCCACGCCGCCAAGAGATCCGGATCGGCGGAGTCGAGCGCGACGATGGCCTGCAGGCCCTCGGCCGCCGACGGATGGATCAGCGTCTTGCTAAGCGTGGTCTGGGTGCCGCCAGGCGCCCGCAGCGAAAGCCGATCGATCGCCCAGCCCTGCGCTTCGCTATGCAGTTCGGCGGCGAGATTTTGCACCGCGCGGCCGCCGAGCATGATCTGCTCGGCGGCCATCTCGATGCGCGTAGCAACCCGCGCCTCCGGCAGCGCCGCGATCAGCTGCGGCAGGCGCTGCAGACGTTGCATCGGCGTCGCGGCGTCCTTGGCATGGCCGAGCATGCGGTCGGCATCGAGCTGCCGCGCCGACAATTTCGCCGAAAGCTGCGGCGCCGCGCCAAGCCGCAACTCGGCGGCGCCGGCGAGCCGCAGTGCCACCGCCTCGGCGCCGTAGCTCGCCTCCAGCTGCTCGAACCGCGCGGCGGCGGAATCGGCCTTCAGCTTGGCGGCGAGCCGCCACGGCGTCCGCGCCGCCGCATCGGCATTCGCGGCCGGCACGGCGGCAGCCGACGCCAGCGTCACCACGCCGTCGAAGCTCGGCGCACGATCCTCGAAATTCAGCAGCCCATCGAGATCGAACGACGCCGCGCGCGCGGGCGAGTCCACATTCAGATGCAGCCGCGCGCCGGGGCCCTGCGCGGCGCGGCCGGCGGACAACCGGAACGGCAGCCGCTCGCCGGCGACCATGACATTGCCGTCGCCGCGCAGCGATCCGGCGGGTCCGCGCACCTCGCCGCTGAAGGCGATGTCGCTCAACTCCAGCCTGCTGCGGCTCGCGGCGTCATGCAGCGCGATCCGGCCGGTCAAATTGAGCCGGTCGATCGACAGCGCGCCGAGACTGCCGAAGGCCGAGCCCGCCGGCCAGTCCAGCCGGCCCTGCGGATCGAGACTGACATCGAGCGCCAGGCCGCCGATGCTGAGTTCGGTGGCGCGGACCTCGCCGCGCATCAGATCGCCGAGGCTGAACTCGACGTCGAGCTTGTCCGCCCGCACTTCGCCAGGATCGCCGGCCTTGCCGACCTCCACCGAGCGCAGCCGCAGCGTCGGCGTCGGCAGCAGCCGGGCGTCGAGCGCGCCCGCGACCCGCACCGGCGCGCCGACGACGCGCGCCGCCTCGGCCTCGAAGCGGGGGCGGAACTGGTTCCAGTCGATGAACAACGGCCCGACCAATGCGGCGATCAGCGCAATGATCAGTGCCATCGCCAAGCCGAGCAGCGTCGTCTGCACGCGGTCTCCTTCTGTGGGTCGACCGGCTACTTGCGCAAGCGGAGCCCGCGCGGGACTCAAAACGCCGGTGCAGCACCTTGGCAGAAGACTATGGCAAGTTCACAGCCTTAAGCCAGAGATGGATCAGCAAACCGTTTGATCGGCGCTGGAGCATTTTCGGATGTGGTTGAAGCATCCGATCCAAAGGCAGCCGTCATTCCGGATTGCGAGTTCGAAGAACGAGCAAGTCCGGAATCCATACTCCCTGCGGGGGTTATGGATTCCGGGCTCGCTTGCAGCTTGCGCTGCTCGCGCCCCGGAATGACGGCCTGGGAATTTTGAAGCGCATCGATCCAACTCTCGCCAGGAGTTGCTATTTCAGCCGCTACGGCTGCGGCAAAATCTTCCCCGGATTGAAGATGTTCTGCGGATCGAGCGCGCGCTTCACCGCGCGCATCGCATCCAGCGCCTCGCCGCCGAGTTCGGCTTTCAAATACTTCTGCTTCCCCTGCCCGATGCCGTGTTCGCCGGTGCAGGTGCCGTCCATCGCCTGCGCGCGCTCCACCAGCCGGTGCATGAATTCATCGCCGCGCGCCATCTCGTCGGCGTCGCCGGTGTCGCACAACAGCGAGCAGTGGAAATTGCCGTCGCCGACATGGCCGACGATCGGCGCCACCAGGCCGAGCCGCTTCAAGTCTTGCTCGGTCTCCACCACGCAATCCGCCAGCCGCGAGATCGGCACGCAGACGTCGGTGGCGACCACGCCGGCGCCGGGGCGCAGCGCCCGCACCGACCAATAGGCGTCGTGCCGGGCCTGCCACAGCTTGCTGCGATCCTCCGGCCGCGTCGTCCAGGTGAAATCGCCGCCGCCGCACTCGGCGGCGATCTCGCGAAAATTCTTCGACTGCTCGGCGACTTCGGCCTCGCTGCCGTGGAATTCCAGCAGCAGCAACGGGGTCTCCGGCAGCGTCAGTTTCGAATAGGCGTTGCAGCAGCGCACTTGGGCGGCGTTGAGCAGTTCGATCCGCGCCACCGGGATCGCGGTCTGGATCGCCAGGATGGTGGCCTGGCAGGCGCCCTCCACGGTCTCGAACGAACACGCTGCCGCAGCAATGGTGTCCGGAATGCCGCGCAGCTTGATGGTGAGTTCGGAGATGATGCCGAGCGTGCCTTCGGCGCCGATGAACAGATGCGTGAGATCGTAGCCGGCGGCGGATTTCTTCGCCCGCGTCCCGGTCTTGATGATCTCGCCGTCGCCGCGCACCACCTTCAACGCGAGAACGTTGTCCCGCATGGTGCCGTAGCGCACCGCATTGGTGCCCGACGCCCGCGTCGAGGCCATGCCGCCGATCGAGGCGTCGGCGCCGGGATCGATCGGGAAGAACACGCCCTGGTCGCGCAGATGCTCGTTCAACGCCTTGCGGGTGACGCCGGGCTGGATCACGCAGTCGAGATCTTCCGGATGCACGGCCAGAATCTTGTTCATGTCGCGCAGGTCGATGCAGACGCCGCCCGCCGGGGCGTTGATCTGGCCCTCCAGCGAGGTGCCGGTGCCGAACGCGATCACCGGCACGCTGTGCTTGGCGCAGATCCGCACCACGTCCTGGATGTCGGCGGTCTCCTGCGCCATCACCACGGCGTCCGGCGGCTGGGTCGGCAGCCAGGTGGTGGTGTGGCCGTGCTGCTCGCGCACCGCCATGGAGGTGACCAGACGGTTGCCGAACCGTGCGGCGAGCGCTTCAATGGCGGCGGCGACCGCCTTAGGCTCCGCGCGTTGCGGTTGATTGGTGATGGTCAGGCCCACGTCACGACTCCTCAAGGCAGGGCCGCGAAAGTGTCAAAAGCCGCCGAAGGGGTCAATGGGAAGAATCGGCGAATGCGCCGCACAAGGAGAGCCAATGCCGACGCTGCAAGCCGCCGACGATCTCAATCTGCTGCCGGTTCCGTTCGTCTCACAGGTGATGCCGATCGAACCGGACTGGATCGACTACAACGGCCATCTCAACATGGCCTATTACAACGTGCTGTTCGACCGCGCGATCGACGAGCTGTGGCTGCATCTCGGCATCGGCGCGGACTACGTGAAGCGGCGCGGCGGCTCCACCTTCACGGCGGAATGCCATGTGCGCTATCTGCGCGAGTTGCACCTCGGCGACCCCGCGCAGGTGACGATCCTGCTGGTGGAAGCCGACGACAAACGTTTGCACACCTTCGAGGAACTGCGCCACGCGACCGACGGCTGGCTCTCCGCCACCTCGGAAAACATGACGCTGCATGTCGACATGAGCACGCGGAAGACCGCGCCGTTTCCGCCTGATATTCGCGCCCGCATTGCGGCGGTGGCGGACGCGCATCGCGGCGTCACGCGCCCCGAAGGCATCGGCCGCAGCGTGGCGATGCCTTCGAAGCGCGGTTAGCTAGACCCTCGTGCGGCCGCGCGCCAGGCCGACCACGGCCGACACCAGGAACAGCACCACGGCGATGAAGAAGATGATTTTGGCGATTTCGATCGAGGCGCCGGCGATGCCGCCGAAGCCGAGAACGCCGGTCACCAACGCAACGATGAGGAACGTAACGACCCAACCCAGCATGACACTCTCCGTTTTCACTGTCCGTTTCGACTGAGCGCGTCAGCCTTGCCGTCGCGCGTTCTGGCGAAACAATCCGTCGCCGGAACAAAAGTTCCGGCGCCGCGGAGCCGCCAAAATCACGGAAAAGCGAGGGTTTCCGGGCGTTGCGGGCGGGCGCGCAGCAGGGGTCGCAAGACAACTCTGTCAACCTGCGCGCACAGGGCTTATATGGCGGATAATCCTGCTTTGGAGGCTCCTCTTTGCTGGCCCATGGTGCCATCGTGGGTGGGATGACGATTCGCATGACCGACCCGACCAAGCTGCCCAACGACCTGCCCGGCTATCAGCCCGCCGCGGGCGGCATTGCCGCGCGCGCCCGCGCCCAGGCGATGCCGGCGTATCTCTCCGGCCTCAATCCCGAGCAGAGCGACGCGGTGCAGACGCTGGACGGCCCGGTGCTGGTGCTGGCCGGCGCCGGCACCGGCAAGACCCGCGTGCTGACCTCGCGGATCGCGCATATCCTCTCCACCGGCCGCGCCCGCCCCGCCGAAATCCTGTCGGTGACCTTCACCAACAAGGCCGCGCGCGAGATGAAGCTGCGGCTCGGCCAGATGCTCGGCCAGGCGGTCGAAGGCATGCCGTGGCTCGGCACCTTCCATTCGATCGGCGGCCGCATCCTGCGCTATCACGCCGAATTGGTGCAGCTGACATCGAACTTCACCGTGCTCGACACCGACGATCAGATCCGGCTGTTGAAGCAGCTGCTGGCGGCCGACAATATCGACGACAAGCGCTGGCCGGCGCGGATGCTGGCCGGCTTGATCGACGGCTGGAAGAATCGCGGGCTGACGCCGTCGCAGGTGCCGGCGGGCGAAGCCGCGATGTTCGGAAACGGCCGCGGCGGCAAGCTCTACGCCGCCTATCAGGAGCGGCTGAAGGTTCTGAACGCCGCGGATTTCGGCGATCTGTTGCTGGAGGACATCCGGCTGTTCCGCGAGCATCCCGACGTGCTGCGGCAGTATCAGCAGCGCTTCAAGTACATTCTGGTCGACGAATACCAAGACACCAACGTCGCGCAATATCTCTGGCTGCGGCTGCTGGCGCAGGCGCCGTCTTCCACCTCTCCCCGCTTGCGGGGAGAGAGCCTGCCCCCGGGCTACGACCCGGGGGTCGGATTGCGCAGTAATCCGGGTGAGGGGGCGCCCCAGCAGATCGCGGACTCTCAGGAGCCGGAGACGCCCCCTCACCCCACCCCTCTCCCCGCAAGCGGGGAGAGGGAGCAGGCCGTGCCCACCTCTCCGCCGCCGAAAAACATCTGCTGCGTCGGCGACGACGATCAGTCGATCTATGGCTGGCGCGGCGCCGAGGTCGACAACATTTTGCGCTTCGACCACGACTTCCCCGGCGCGAAAATCATCCGGCTGGAGCGCAATTATCGCTCCACCGGCCACATCCTCGCCGCCGCCTCGCATCTGATCGCGCACAATGAAGGCCGGCTCGGCAAGACGCTGCGCACCGAGGACGTCGACGGCGAGAAAGTCACCGTCACCGGCTCGTGGGATTCCGAAGAGGAAGCCCGCGCGATCGGCGAAGAGATCGAGCAGCTGCAGCGCGACGGCCACAAGCTCAACGACATCGCGATCCTGGTGCGCGCCTCGTTTCAGATGCGCGAATTCGAAGACCGTTTCGTTACGCTCGGCCTGCCCTACCGGGTGATCGGCGGCCCGCGGTTCTACGAGCGCGCCGAAATCCGCGACGCGCTCGCTTACTTGCGGGTGATCAATTCGCCGGCCGATGACCTCGCCTTCGAGCGCATCGTCAACGTGCCGAAACGCGGCCTCGGCGACGCCACCGTGCAGCTCTTGCACGACCACGCCCGCAAGCGAAAGATCCCGCTGACCGAGGCGGCGCGCGCTATCGTCGACAGCGACGAGTTGAAGCCGAAAGCGCGCGGCAGCCTGCGCGACCTGATGACCTCGTTCGACCGCTGGCGGATGCAGCGCGACGTGAAGACGCATACCGAGTTGGCCGAGATCGTGCTCGACGAGAGCGGCTACACCGAGATGTGGCAGAAGGACCGCTCCGCCGACGCCGCCGGCCGGCTCGAGAACTTGAAGGAATTAGTCCGCTCGATGGAAGAGTTCGAGAACCTGCAGGGCTTTCTCGAACACATCTCGCTGGTGATGGACCGCGAGGGCGGCGCCGACGAGGACGCGGTGAGCGTGATGACGCTGCATTCCGCCAAGGGCCTGGAATTCGACAACGTGTTCCTGCCGGGCTGGGAGGAAGGGCTGTTTCCGCATCAGCGCGCGCTCGACGAACAGGGCCGCGCCGGGCTCGAGGAAGAGCGCCGCCTCGCCCATGTCGGCATCACCCGCGCCCGCAAGCGCGCAAAGTTGTACTTCGCCTCCAACCGGCGGATTCACGGCACCTGGAATACGACGCTGCCGTCGCGCTTTCTCGATGAACTGCCGGCCGACCATGTCGAGATCACCGAATCCAAGGGCGGCTCCGGCTGGGGCGGCGCCGGCGGCTACGGCTCGTCGCGCTTCGACAATATGGAATCGTTCGGCTCCAGCTACACCACGCCGGGCTGGCAGCGCGCCCAGGCGGAGCGCGCGCGCAACAATCGCGGCGGCGGCGGCAACAATGGCGGCTTCAGCGAAGAGCAATCGCCGTTCTCGTCATCGCGGAACGAGTCCGACAGTTTCGCCAAGAAGCGCGCGCCGCTGACCATCGAGGGCGAACTGGTAGCGAAATCCACCGGCGCCAATTCGGACTTCGCGCTGCAGGACCGGGTGTTTCACCAGAAATTCGGCTATGGCGACGTGGTCCGCGTCGACGGTAACAAACTCACCATCGCCTTCGACAAGGCCGGCGAAAAGAAGGTGGTCGATAGTTTCGTGGAGCGGGTGTAGTCCTCGCTCACTTAACGCCGCTGGCCCCTGGCAATCTTCCGTCATATGGTTCGACGGGGGCCAGCCGAATGCTAACGAACAGCCGCGAAATTATTCGCCGTCTTGGACAGGAAGGTTGGATGCTGGTCCGTGTGACCGGCTCGCATCACGTCTTCAAGCATCCGAAGAGCAAAGACATCGTTACCGTCCCGCATCCCAAGAAGGACTTGGGAAAAGGCCTGGTTCGTGCCATTTATAAGGGCGCAGGCTGGAAGCCCGATTGAGGTTCGCCATGACCCATTACATCGCCATCATCGAGGACGCCGGGCCGGACTTTGCCGTCGGCGTCTGGTTTCCGGATCTGCCGGGCTGTTTCTCCGCCGGCGACGACCTCGACGACGCGCTGCGCAATGCGCCGGAGGCGATGGAGCTCTACCTTGAGGACTTTGAACAAGACGGTAAGCCGCTGCCCAAGGCGCGCTCGCTGAGGGAATTGAAGGCCGATCCGGAGGTCGCCCCCGATCTCGCCAACTACATGTTCGCCGTCATTCAGTTGCGTGATCGCGCCGATGCGGCGGAGTAAGCGGGCGCTTCCCGCGTAACAGGAAATCTCCCATGCCGCTCTACATCGCCGTGATCCGCGACCACGCGGGGCATTTCACCGTGTCGTTTCCCGACGTGCCGGGGCTGGTCACCGCCGGCGACGATTATGACGAGGCCGTCGAGGAAGCCGTCGCAGCGCTGGAAGAGGCCGGCGAGGAGTGGACCAATCCGGACGGCTCGACCGGGCTGAAGCCGCCGCGCAGCTTCGACGAGCTGCAGGACGATCCGGCTTTCCTCGCACTGGCCGAAGGCGCCACCCTGGTCGAGATCGAGTGGCCGGTCGCGGACTGATCGTCCAACCCAAATACAGCCGTCATTCCGGATTGCGAGTTCGCAAGAACGAGCAAGTCCGGAATCCATACTCCCTGCGGTGATTATGGATCCCGGGCTCACTGGCAGCTAAAGCTGCTCGCGCCCCGGAATGACAGCCTGGGAATCTTGATGCGCCTCATTCCAACTCGAACAGCGCTAGCGGCGGGCGTTACGCTGCCGCTTGGTGCGCGCCGAGCGGCCGCTCTTCGCCTTGCTGGTTTGCGCGCGGGGCGCCGGCTCCGCCTTGTCCGGCACGGCCTCCTCGGTCACCGGCGGGGCGATGCTGGCGAATGATTGCTGCAGCGTATCGAGTCTGGCGCTCAACCCCGCAACACGATCGGAGGCCTTCTTCGTCTCGGCCTGTTGCGCGCGCAGCAGATCTTGCACCTCCTGCAACTGATCGATCGCCTGCTGTTGCGAATCCTGCAGCGCCCTGGTGGTCTCGATCAGCGCGTCGAGCTGGGGGTTCTTCGGCGGCGGCGCCAGCTTGGCGACGGTCGGCGATGCCGCCGGATTGCCGGTGACCCGCCACGCCACCGCGCCGCCGACGATCAACAGCGCGGCCAGCGCCACCACGAGCAGGCGTTTGGTCGGGTCGGCGGCGCCGCGGCGGGTGCTCTCGGCGGGCTCGGACGGCAGTGATTCAACCATGCGTGGCAACGTCGTTGCAGCGCACTGGTTCCACGGAAAACGCCGAAACGCAGCGCGCGGCCATCGCTAAGTCATTGAAAATGCACCGCTCGGCTATGATCATCGGCAGCGGATTGCAAACCGCTGGCGCAGTTCCTATTTGAGCCGTCCCCCGCGCCCTCCCGCGCCGCGCCGCCTCGGCCTATTGCTTGCGCCGATCCTCGCCCTGTCAGACCCGAAGAGCTTGATGCCCCCGATCATCTCCATTTCCCACCTGTCGAAGACCTATGGCTCCGGCCTGAAGGCGCTCAACGACGTTTCGCTCGACATCGACCGCGGCGAAATCTTCGCGCTGCTGGGGCCGAACGGCGCCGGCAAGACCACGCTGATCAGCATCATCTGCGGCATCGCCAATCCGAGCGCCGGCCAGGTGCTGGTCGACGGCCACGACAACGTCGCCGACTACCGCGCCGCCCGGTCGATGATCGGGCTGGTGCCGCAGGAACTGCACACCGACGCGTTCGAGACGGTGTGGGCGACGGTGAGCTACAGCCGCGGGTTGTTCGGCAAGAAGGCCAACCCCGCCTATATCGAGAAGGTGCTGCGCGACCTGTCGCTGTGGGACCGCAAGGATTCCCGGATCATCACGCTGTCCGGCGGCATGAAGCGCCGGGTGATGATCGCCAAGGCGCTGTCGCACGAGCCGCAGATCCTGTTCCTCGACGAGCCGACCGCGGGCGTCGACGTCGAGTTGCGCAAGGGGATGTGGGAAGTGGTGCGGGCGCTGCGCGCCACCGGCGTCACCATCATCCTCACCACGCATTACATCGAAGAAGCCGAGGAGATGGCCGACCGCATCGGCGTCATCAACAAGGGCGAGATCATCCTGGTCGAGCAGAAGGCCGCCTTGATGCAGAAGCTCGGCAAGAAACAGCTGAAGCTGCATCTGCTCGGCACGGTCGAGGCGATCCCGCCGCAACTCGCGGACTACAATCTGGCGCTGTCCGAGGGCGGCAGCCAGCTGATCTACACCTACGACAGCAAGGCCGAGCGCACCGGCATCACCGGCCTGCTCGCCGCCTTGCGCGAGGCCGGCATCCGCTTCCACGATCTCGACACCACGCAGAGTTCGCTGGAAGACATCTTCGTCAGCCTGGTGAGGGCGTGATCATGAACCACCGGGCAGTACGTGCGATCTATCTGTTCGAAATGGCGCGGACCTGGCGCACGCTATTGCAAAGCGTGGTGTCGCCGGTGCTGTCGACCTCGCTGTATTTCGTGGTGTTCGGCGCCGCGATCGGCTCGCGCATCACCCAAATCGAGGGCGTCAGCTACGGCACGTTCATCGTGCCGGGGCTGATCATGCTGTCGATCCTGACCCAGAGCGTGTCCAACGCCTCGTTCGGCATCTACTTTCCGAAATTCTCCGGCACCATCTACGAACTGTTGTCGGCGCCGGTGTCGTTCTTCGAGGCCGTGCTGGGTTACGTCGGCGCTGCCGCCAGCAAATCGATCATCCTCGGGCTGATCATCCTGGCCACCGCCTGGCTGTTCGTGCCGCTGCACGTCATGCATCCGTTCTGGATGCTCACCTTCCTGGTGCTGACCGCGGTGACCTTCAGCCTGTTCGGCTTCATCATCGGGGTGTGGGCCGGCAATTTCGAGCAGCTGCAGGTGATCCCGCTGTTGGTGATCGCGCCTTTGACCTTCCTCGGCGGCAGCTTCTACTCGATCAACATGCTGCCGGAAGCCTGGCAGACCGTCGCGCTGTTCAATCCGGTGGTGTATCTGATCAGCGGCTTCCGCTGGAGCTTCTATGAGATCTCCGACGTCAGCCTGGGCGCCAGCCTCGGCATCACGCTGGGCTTTCTCGCGATCTGCATGGCGACGGTGTGGTGGATCTTCAAGACCGGCTATCGGCTGAAGAACTAACCGGGCGGCGGCCCGGCAAACCGCGGACACGAAAAAGCGCGGCCCGATCGGCCGCGCTTTTCTTTTTTCAAAGCTGAATTTTAGCGGTAGCAGCGATAGTTGCCGCTCCGCGTATAGTAACCGCGGCAGCGCGGCCCGCGATGGCCGCGACGATAGCCGCGATCCGGCACGCCGAGCACGCCGTTGACGCCACCGACCACGCCGCCGACACCGGCGCCGATCGCGCCGCCGACCACGCCGCCGACCGGACCGGCCGCGCGATTGCCCTCGCGGGAGCCGCGCTCGGCGCCGCCGATGATGCCCTGGGCGTTACTGGTGTGCGGAATGGCCAGCAGCGCCAGCGCGAGCGCCGCAGTCGCCAACAACAGCTTCGCAGGTGACCGTTCGGCGCGAAGCGCGAGCGTTGAAATCTTTTTGTTCATGATTGGAATCCCTCTGGCTGCCGTCCCTGTCCCAGCGTTCGGAACGCGCCGATGGTAACGGCGCTCCGGAACGAAAGTTCCACAGCCCTGCGGCTTTCGTCGGTCAGCGTTGCGGCGGTGGGCGTCGCGGTCACGCTGTCGCCATCACGGCGCATTAACGCTGCGCCGAGCGGCCCCTGGAAACTTTTGCGACCGATGCGCATATAGACACGGGGACGGAGGGTGCACGTCGGATCAAGGCCAGGAGGCCTCACTTCACATGCGTTTGTATCTCGTTGCGTTATCCGCCCTGATGTTTCTGGTCGGCGGCGACCTCGCGCAGGCCAAAGTCGCGATCACCGTCGACAAGGATGCGCAGCAGATGACCGTCGCGGTGGACGGCGTCGAGCGTTATCGCTGGCCGGTGTCGACCGGCAATCCGTCGCACGAAACCCCGAACGGCAGCTTCCGCGCCTTCCGCATGGAGGAGGATCACTACTCCAAGGAATTCGACGACGCGCCGATGCCGCACTCGATCTTCTTCACCAAGGTCGGCCACGCCATTCACGGCACCGATTCGGTCAGCCGGCTCGGCAGCCCGGCGTCGCACGGCTGCGTCCGGCTGTCGCGCGCCAATGCCTCGACGCTCTACGCGCTGGTGCAGAGCGAAGGCGTGCTCAACACCACCGTCAGCCTGAGCGGCTCGGCGCAGGTGGCGCTGGCGCGCAATCCGAAGCCGAAATCCAACACCGCGGTGGCGCGGCGCGCGCCCGCTGCGGCGGATTACGACGCCGCCGCCGGCGCGCCGGTCGATCTTGCGGCGCAGCCGGCGCCGCGGCGGATCGCCCCGCAGGTCACCGATGACGGCTACATCTACCCGGCCGACGGCAGTTCGGACCAGGCGCGCTATCCGGCGCCGCGCGGCTATCGCCGCTACGAGGACGCCCAGGCCGCGCCGCAGCCGCAGGTGCAGTATTATGGCAGCGCCCGGACCTATGCGCCGCAAGCCTACGCGCCGCGGCCGTATTACGCCCCGCGCAGCTATTACGGCTACGACGACTAAGCCGGCAACACCGCGCCAACAAGCAGCGGCGCCGCCGCCGTCACTGCTCGCCGTCGCGTAAACGTCGCCACACCGCGCCCAAAACGTTGGAATAGTCGTCGGTCCACACCCGCTGGGTCTTGTCGGGCGCGGTGAGCGCCCATTTGTCCGACGACGCGATGGAGCCCACGTCGGCATCCTGCCGCGCCGACACCACCACCGAGGTGGAGAAGATGTATTCGGCGTCGCGGCCGGAGTCCTCCGAATACACCCAGCTCTTCAGCGCGTTGGCGTCGGCGATGCCGACCACCACGCTGGCGAGTTCGAGATGCCGGTTGGAGACGTGCATCAGCACCGCGCCCTGCGGCGAAAGCTTGGCCTTGTAGATCGCCATCGCCTCCTGGGTGGCGAGATGGATCGGGATCGCGTCCGACGAATAGGCGTCGACGATGATCAGGTCGTAGAGCCCGTCCGGCTCCTGCGCGAAGGTCAGCCTGGCGTCGCCCATCACCGGCGCAAGATCCGGCGCGCAGGTCTTGACGAACGTGAAGTATTTCGGGTCGCGCGCGGTATCCACCATCGACTGGTCGATCTCGAAGAAGCGCCAGCTTTCGCCGGGCGCAGCCGCACAGGTCAAGGTACCTGAGCCCAGCCCAATCACCGCGACCCGCAGCGGCGCACCCTTGCGGGCGCGGATCGCGCTGATGCCCTGCCCGATGCCGCCGTCCTGGTGATAGTAGGAAATCGGCTCCGGCCGCCCGGTGACCGGCGAGCCGTCGTCGTTCAGCACTTTCTGCGCGCCGTGAATCGTGGTGCCGTGCATCAGCACGTGGTACTGGCCGTTCGGCGTCACCACGATCTTGTGCACGCCGAAAAAGCTACGCACCGTGTCGACCCGGCCGTCCTCGTAAGGGTAGACGCGCAGCAGCACCAGCCCCAACGCCACGGTGGCGAACACCTTCCAGCGATTGGCGCGCAGCACCAGCGCGGCAAAAGTGGCCAGCAACGCCACATCGCCGATCACCACCACCCGGTGGGTCTCGAGCCAGTCGAACAGCGTGCCGCCGTTGAGGCTTGGCGCCAGCAGCGCCACCGCGACCACCGCCAAGACCGGCCAGTACCAGCGCGTCCAGCGCGGCAACGGCTCGGCCGCGGGCGGCCGGCACAGCGCCGCCAGCGCCAGCAGGATCGGATATTCGGCGATCCAGGAAAACGTGTAGGGCGCGACCAGCCCGGCGAACAGCCCGCCGACCATGCCGCCGAACGACAGCGCGACGTAGAACCCGGTGAGATGGCTGGCGGCCGGGCGGGTGCGCGCCAGTTCGCCGTGGCAGGCCATCGCGATGATGAAGAAGCACAGCTGGTGCCCGCCGAGCGTCAGCAACAGGTTCTGCTCGCCGCCATAGGCCAACAGGATCAGCACCCCGGCGATGGCGAGCGGCTGCAGCGCCAGCATCCATTTGTGCGGCAGCAGCGGCCGCGACTGGAACACCAGCACCCAGGTCAACAGATACAGCGACAACGGCAGCACCCACAGCAACGGCGCCGCGGCGACGTCAGTGGAAATATGCGCGGTGACCGCGATCAACAGCCCCGACGGCACCGCGGCGAGAAAGATCCAGCGCGCCCGCACCGCCCAGGTCGGCGGCGGCGCCGGGGTGGCGTCGGCCTCGTCGCGCAGCGTGACGCCCGGCGACTGCAGCAGCAGCCAGCCGCAGCCGAGGATCAGCAGGATCAACAGCGCGTAGCCGGCGGTCCACACCAGGTTCTGCGTGCGCAGCGACAGCATCGGCTCCAGCAGCAGCGGATAGCACAACAGCGCCAGGAAGCTGCCGATGTTCGACGAGGCGTAGAGGAAATACGGATCGTGGCCGTCGGGATGGCCGGTGCGGACGAACCAGGCCTGCAGCAGCGGATTGTTGGCGGCGAGCGCGAAGAACGGCAGGCCGATCGACACCGCGAACAGCCCGAGCAGCCAGAACGGGTAGCCACTCGACGGCGGCGTGCCCCAGCCGCCCGCGATCGACAGCGGCAGGCCGTAAAACGCCACCACCAGCAGCAACAGATGCACCACCACCGGGATGGTCCGGCTCTGCAGCCGCATCAGGTAGTGCGCATAGGCGTAGCCGCCGAGCAGCAGCGACTGGAAGAACACCATCGCCACCGACCACACCGCCGGCGAACCGCCGAGCCGCGGCAGCACCATCTTGGTGAACAACGGCTGCACCGAAAACAGCAGCAGCGCGCTGGTGAAGATCGCCGCGGTATAGACAATCAGGATCAGACCGTTGCGGGACCGGGGGATCGGTTCCGAGGCGGCGGCGGGCGTCGACGACGTCATGGGGACTCCAACGTGATCCGGCTGGGCGCCGGGCGGACGGCGGGCTCGCGTCAGCGACGAGCGAGGCAGGCGAAGCAAGCGGAGATCAGGTGATCTACCACGGCGCGCTTGTGCCCGTCACCCAACTCTTCGATAAAGGCCCACGCGTGGCGTGGCCGCCGAGGCCGCCGAATTTCACCGAACCGTCGTGAACCAGATGTCGGATTGTGACGTATTGATCATCGGGGCCGGCCACAACGGCCTGACCTGCGCGGCTTACCTGGCGATGAGCGGGTTGCGGGTGAAGGTGGTCGAGCGCCGCAACGTGGTCGGCGGCGCCGCGGTCACGCAGGAGTTTCACCCCGGCTTCCGCAATTCGGTCGCCGCCTACACGGTGAGCCTGCTCAATCCGAAGATCATCGCCGACCTCAAGCTGCACGATCATGGATTGCGCATCGTCGAGCGCCGGGCGCAGAACTTCTTGCCCGGGCCGCACGGCCGCTACCTGCTCACCGGCGAGGGCCGCACCCAACGCTCGGTGAAGAAGCTCAGCAAGAGCGACGCCGGCAAGATCGACCGCTTCATGGCCGAGCTCGAAGCGATCGCCGACGTGCTGCGGCAATTCGTGCTGCGCGCGCCGCCGAATCTGGTCGAAGGCTTCGGCCTCGGCGCGATCCGCGAGGCGGTCAACGCGCTCGGCACCGCCAATATTCTGCGCGGGCTTTCGCTTGCGCAGCAGCGCACCCTGCTCGACCTGTTCACCGGCTCCGCCGGCGACATGCTGGACGACTGGTTCGAGAGCGATCTGGTCAAGGCGCTGTTCGGCTTCGACGCCATCGTCGGCAATTACGCCAGCCCCTACGCCGCCGGCTCCGCTTACGTGATGCTGCACCACGCCTTCGGCGAGGTGAACGGCAAGAAGGGAATCTGGGGCCACGCGCTGGGCGGCATGGGCGCGATCTCCGAGGCGATGGCGGCGGCGGCGCGCGGCGCCGGCTCCGAGATCGAAACCTCCGCGGGCGTCCGCGAGATTCTGGTCGAGCGCGACCGCGTGGTCGGCGTCACGCTCGACGACGGCCGCGCCGTGCGGGCGAAATATGTCGCCAGCAACGTCAACCCGAAGCTGCTCTACACCAAGCTGCTGCCTGCCAACGCGCAGCCCGACGGATTTCGCGAGCGCATGACGCATTGGCGCAACGGCTCCGGCACCTTCCGGATCAACGTCGCGCTGAGCGAACTGCCCTCCTTCAGCGTGCTGCCGGGCGAAGGCGACCACCTCAGCGCCGGCATCATCATCGCGCCCAGCCTCGGCTATATGGACCGCGCCTGGCACGACGCCCGCGAACACGGCTGGAGCCGCGAGCCGGTGGTGGAGATGCTGATCCCCTCAACGCTCGACGACTCATTGGCGCCGGCCGGCCAGCACGTCGCCAGCCTGTTCTGCCAGCACGTCGCACCGTCCCTGCCCGACGGCTCGTCGTGGGACCAGCACCGCGACGCCGTCGCCGACCTGATGATCGCCACCGTCGACCGCCACGCCCCGGGCTTCGCCAAAAGCGTGATCGGCCGAAAGGCGCTGTCGCCGCTCGACCTCGAGCGCGACTTCGGCCTGCTCGGCGGCGACATCTTCCACGGCGCGCTGTCGCTGAATCAATTGTTCTCGGCGCGGCCGATGCTCGGCTACGCCAATTACCGCGGCGCGGTGAAGGGGCTCTACCACTGCGGCTCCGGCGCCCATCCCGGCGGCGGCGTCACCGGCGCACCGGGCCACAACGCGGCAAAGGCGATCTTGAGCGACCATCGCGCGCTGTTCATGACAAATCGGTTTTGATGCCCGCGGCAAGCAACTGGTAAGGCAGCAATAAAAGGAACTCAGAAGCTTCGGGCGAATGTTGGAAAAGCCCTGCAAAACCGCTGCATAAGCTGTGCATAAGTCCTGTATAAGCCGGTGCGTAACGTGATGAAAACCTCTGGATAAGCTGCTGATAGACTGTGACAAAGCAGCCCCGCCCCCGACCGAGTTGAGATGCCATGCCCCTGACCCCGACCACCTTTCGCGCCAGCGCCGCGATCGGCGATGAACCGACTGCCCGCCGCGTCGTCGATCTGTTGACCGAATGCTTCGACGACGGCGCCGCCGCCGTCACCGCGTTCGAGCGCAGCGACGGAGCCTGGGAGCTCGCGCTGAACTTCGCCGAGCCGCCCGAGCAGGCCTCCGTGCGCAGCCTGGTGGCGCTGGCCGCCGGCGATGACGTCGCCGCGGCGCTTAGCTTCGACACCGTGGAGGCCAAGGATTGGGTCCGCGCCAGCCTGGAGGGGCTCGATCCGGTGCCGGCCGGCCGCTTCGTGGTGCATGGTGCGCACGACCGCGACAACATCGCTCCGAACAAGCTCGGCATCGAGATCGAGGCGGCGCTGGCGTTCGGCACCGGCCACCACGGCACCACCCGGGGCTGCCTGTTGCTGCTCGACGAGGTGTTGAAGCGGCGCACCCCGCGCAACGTGCTCGACCTCGGCACCGGCACCGGCGTGCTGGCGATCGCCGCCGCCAAGGCATTGCAGCAGCGCGTCACCGCCAGCGACATCGATCCGGTCTCGGTGCGGGTGGCGCGCGACAATGCGCGGCTGAACGGCGTCGGCAATCTGTTCGACGGGATCTGCGCCGCGGGCTTTGCCGATGCGCAGTTTGGCGCCGCCGCGCCGTTCGATCTGGTGCTGGCCAACATCCTGGCCAACCCGCTGCGGCAATTGGCGACGCCGATGGCGGCGCATCTGGCGCGCTCCGCCGACGTTATCCTGTCCGGCCTATTGCCGCATCAGACTCGCGGCGTGATCGCGGCGTACCGCGCCCGCGGCCTGGTGCTGGTCAAGCCGATCATCGTCGAAGGCTGGAGCAGCGTGCTGCTCCGTCGCGGCGCTTGAGCAGTCGGCAAATAGCGATGGCAGGCGTGGTTACTTGGGCTGTTACTTGGACTTTTACTTGGGCGGGGATTGCTCGCCCGTCGCCTCGTCGTCCTCGGAATGGGAGCGCCGGCGGTCGACGAAACGATCCAGAAGCTGGATGATGATGCCGTGTTTTTTCTTTTCCGGTTTGGGACTGGCGCCGCCCCGCGCCGGTGGCGATATTTTCTCAAACGTGAATGCAGGCATGTGTATCCCCTCATCGTTGAGTTGAAACACTCCTGGGATTTCCCCCAGTTGCTCGGCGAGACCGCGCCTTGACGGCAAATCGATTTCGCTTTTGCGTCTTAAGCACTATATTTCATGCACAACTCGTGCCACTACGAGGGTAATTTGCATCACGATTGCGGTGACGGCGGTCGAGCGAGGATGGTGAGCGATGTTCGAAGCCCTGTTTCAAACCTTCGAAGAGCCTGACAGCGGCGTCGCGCTCTCCGCGCGGCTCGCGGCGTTTCGCGAGGAATTGCTGCGGCGCAAGCTCAGCGGATTCGTGATTCCCCGCGCCGATCAGCAACAAAACGAATATGTCGCGCCCTCCGAGGAGCGGCTGGCCTGGCTGACGGGCTTCACCGGGTCGGCGGGTTTGGCGATCGTGCTGGTCGACCAAGCCGCGGTATTTGTCGACGGCCGCTATACGCTGCAAGCCGCCCAACAGGTCGATGGCCGGGCCTGGAGCGTGCAGCCTTTGGTTGAGCCGCCGCCGAAACACTGGCTTGGCGTGCAACTGAAACCCGGCGACCGCCTCGGTTTTGATCCGTGGCTGCACACTTCCGCGGCAGCCGAGCGGCTTGCCCAGGCCTGCGCCAAGGCCGGCGCCGAGCTGGTGGCGGTCGACAGCAATCCGCTCGATACGGTGTGGTCCGAGCGCCCGGCGCCGCCGCTGGGAGCCGTGGCGGTGCACGGACTGCAATTTGCCGGCGAGAGCGAGGCCGACAAGCTGGCGCGCATCCGCGCCGAACTCACCCCGCTCGGCGCCGACGCGCTGGTGCTGTCGGATTCCCACGCGGTGGCCTGGACCTTCAACATCCGCGGCGCCGACGTCTCGCATACGCCGCTGCCGCTGTCCTACGCGCTCGTCCCGAAGGACGGCCGGCCGACCGTGTTCATCGATCATCGCAAGCTGTCGAACAGCGCGCGCGATCATCTCGAACACAGCGCCGATGTGAAGGAGCCAGAAGCGCTGACGCCGGCGCTGCAGGCGCTGGCGATGACCGGGGCTGCGATCGCGCTCGACACTGCCACCGCCGCCGATGCACTGACCCGGCTGATCACCGCCGCCGGCGGCAAGCCGCTGCGCGGCGCCGATCCGGTGACGCTGTTGAAGGCGGTGAAGAACCCAACCGAGATCGCCGGCAGCAAGACCGCGCATCGCCGCGACGCGGTGGCGCTGGCAAAATTTCTCGCCTTCATCGATCGCGAGGCGGCAAGCGGCAAGCTCACCGAGATCGACGCCGTGGAAGCGCTGGAAAGCTTCCGCCGCGACACCGGCGCGCTGAAGGACGTCTCCTTCCCCACCATTTCCGGCACCGGGCCGAACGGCGCCATCGTGCATTATCGCGTCACCCGCAAGTCGAACCGCCGGATCGCGCCGGGCGACCTGTTGCTGATCGATTCCGGCGCGCAGTATCAGGACGGCACCACCGACGTCACCCGCACCATTGCCATTGGAGAGCCGACCGCCGAAATGCGCGACCGCTTCACCCGGGTGCTGCGCGGCCATATCGCGATCGCGCGCGCGGTCTTCCCGGACGGCAGCACCGGCGCGCAGCTCGACACCCTGGCGCGGCAGTTTCTCTGGCAGGCCGGGATCGATTTCGAGCACGGCACCGGCCACGGCGTCGGCAGCTATCTGTCGGTGCATGAAGGCCCGGCGCGGATCTCCAAGCTCGGCACCACGCCCTTGAAGCGCGGCATGATCCTGTCCAACGAGCCCGGCTACTACAAGGCCGGCGCGTTCGGCATCCGCATCGAGAATCTCGAACTGGTGGTGGAGACAACAATCGCCGGCGCCGAAAAGCCGATGAACGGCTTCGAGACGCTGACGCTGGCGCCGATCGATCGCCGGCTGATCGATCTTGGTTCGCTGAGCGACGCCGAGATCGGCTGGCTCGACGACTATCACGCAAGGGTGCGCAGCGAGGTGCGCCCGCTGCTCGACGAAGCGACCAAGCTCTGGCTCGATGAGGCCACCGAGCCGCTGGCGCACGGCCCCACGGTCCCGAAAATCGCCTAGCCGTATTCCGAAAAGCCGCTGCTCGCACGGCTGCGGCGTCGGTACAGTCCAACCATTGCAGATTTCGGTTAGGACTGGCACGCCACCTCATGCACGGACAGACCGGCAAGACGCCGCCGACCGCAACTCACGCCGACAAACTGATCTCCCGCTCGATGCTGCTGGTGCTGGTCGCGATGACCGGCGCCGCGCCGGTCGCGATGTATATTCTGGTGCCGGCGCTGCCGATGCTGGCGCGCGACTTCGGCCGCGACATCTCGATCGCGCAGATGACGGTGTCGCTGTTCATGGTCGGGATCGCGTTTTCGCAGGTCGTACTCGGCCCGTTGTCGGACAAGCTCGGCCGCCGGCCGGTGATGCTCGGCGGGCTGGCGCTGATGATGGTAGCGAGCGTCGGCTGCATCTTCGCCGAGACCCTGCCGCAACTGATCGCCGCGCGTTTCCTGCAGGCGCTGGGCGGCGCCTGCGGCATGGTGATCGGCCGCGCCATCATCCGCGACCTCTACCCGCGCGAGCGCGTCGGCAGCATGATCAGCCTGGTGGTCGCGGTGATGATGATCGCGCAGATGCTGAGCCCGCTGCTCGGCGGCGTGCTGGAGATCAGCCTCGGCTGGCGCGCGATCTTCTACGTCCTCGCGCTGGTCTCGGTGCTGGTCACCATTCTGGTCGCGGTGGCGCTGCCGGAAACGCGGCGCGCCGCCGATCGGCTGCCCGGCGCGAGCTTTTTGTCGGACGCCCGCAGCCTGACCAGCAGCCGCGCCTTCGTCGGCTATGTGCTGTGCCAGGTGCTGGCGTCCTCGATCATCTTCACCTTCGCCGGCGGCGGGCCCTATGTGGTGGTGATGCAGATGCACCGCTCGTCCGCCGAATACGGCGCCTGGTTCGCGACCTCCGGCCTCGCCTATCTGATCGGCAATCTCGGCTGCGTGCGGTTTTCGCCGCGGCACTCGCTGGAACGCTTGATCTGGTTCGGCCTCGCGCTGCAATTGCTCGGCGCCACGCTCAATCTGGTCTGGGGCCTGCTCGGCTACAATCAGCAGCCGAGCTGGCTGTTCGGCACCCACATGCTGATCACCTTCGCCACCGCCTTCGTGCTGTCGAATTCCGCGGCCGGCGCCATCAGCGTCAAGCCGGAGGCCGCCGGCACCGCGTCGGGACTGATGGGCTTCCTGCAGATGGGATTCGGCGCGCTGTGCTCGCAATTCGGCGCCTGGCTCGGCGGCCATTTCGCAACCCCGGTGCCGCTCAACATCGCGCTGGTGGTGCTGTCCTTGGCCTGCGCGGCAGCGATGTTCTTCCTGGTGCCGCGCGACGGCGCGGTGGCGACCGAAGATCTGATCGAGAAGGCCGAGGAAGAAGAGACCGGGTTGTTGTAGAGGCAGAGAACTAACTGTTCCCCGGACGCGACGCAGCGCGAAGCGATGCGACGGGAGCCGGGGCCGTCCCAAGCTCAACATCCGTAACGGTCCCGGTTCGCCATGCAGCGTCAAGCACGCTGCACGGCGTCCGGGACACGCAGCTCACCCCTCGATCAGCGCCAGCCACTCGTCCTCGCTCAGCACCGCGACGCCGAGGTCGCGGGCCTTGGTGAGTTTTGAGCCGGCGTCCTCGCCCGCCACCACGTAGTCGGTCTTCTTCGACACCGAGCCGGCCACCTTGGCGCCCAGCCGTTCGGCCGCGGCCTTGGCTTCATCGCGGGTGAATTTGGTGAGCGAGCCGGTGAACACCACGGTCTTGCCGGAGATCGGCGTCGCCTGCTTCGGCTGCTCGGCGGGACGCACCTGGATCTCTCGCAGCAATTCGTCGACCGCCTTGACGTTGCGGTCTTCCGCGAAGAACTCCACCACCGCGTCGGCGACAATATCGCCGATGCCGCCGATGTCGTTGAGATCCTGATAGGCCTCCGACGTGTTGCCTTCCGCGCTCTGGCCGGCGGCGGCCGCCAGCATGGCGTCGCGAAACGCCGCGATCGTCCCGTAGTGCCGCGCCAACAGCTTGGCGTTGCCCTCGCCGATATGGCGGATGCCGAGCGCATAGATGAAACGATGCAGCTCGATGCTGCGGCGGGCGTCGATCGCGGCGAACAAGTTGCGCACCGAGGTCTCACCGTAACCTTCGCGGTCGATGATCTTCGTACGAGAGCGGGCGTCGCGCTGCTGCAGCGTGAAGATGTCGACCGGATGCATGATCAGGCCGTCGTCGTAGAATTCCTGCACCTGCTTTTCGCCGAGCCCTTCGATATCGAAGGCGTTGCGCGAGACGAAATGCTTCAGCCGCTCGATCGCCTGCGCCGGACAGATCAAGGCGCCGCTGCAGCGCCACACCACCTCGCCCTCCTCGCGCGTGGCGTGGCTGTGACACACCGGGCATTTGTGCGGAAACTGATACGCCTCGGCGTGCTTCGGCCGCTTGTCGATCACCACGCTGACGATCTGCGGAATGACGTCGCCGGCGCGCTGCACGATCACGGTGTCGCCGATGTGGATGTCGAGGCTCTTGATGTAGTCCTCGTTGTGCAGCGTGGCGTTCTGCACCACCACGCCGCCGACGGTGACCGGCGCAAGCCGCGCCACCGGCGTCAGCGCGCCGGTGCGGCCGACCTGAATCTCGATGCCGTTGAGAACCGTGGTGGCCTGTTCGGCGGCGAATTTATGCGCGATCGCCCAGCGCGGCGCGCGGCCGGCGAAGCCGAGCCGTTCCTGATAGTCCAGCCGATCGACCTTGTAGACCACGCCGTCGATGTCGTAGGCCAGCTGCGCGCGCTCTTCCCCGATCTTGCGATAGAACGCCAGCGCCTCGTCGACATTCTTGCACGGCGTAATCCGCGGATTGACGGTGAAGCCGGCGCGCTTCAGCCAGTCCAGCATCTTGGACTGGGTCGGCTGGTCCATCGGATAGTCGCTCATCTCGCCCCAGGCATAGGCGAAGAATTTCAACGGCCGCGACGCGGTGACCGCGACGTCCTTCTGCCGCAGAGAGCCCGCGGCCGAGTTGCGCGGATTGGCGAACGGCGCTTCGCCGGCGGCCTCCTGCTTTTCATTCAGCGCCAGAAAGTCGCTTTTCAGCATGTAGACCTCGCCGCGCAATTCGCAGGCGGCGGGCGGCTTGGCCACGGCGAGTTCATTGGGAATGTCCTTGATGGTGCGGACGTTGGCGGTGACGTCCTCGCCGACAAAACCGTCGCCGCGGGTGGCGGCGCGCACCAATTCGCCGTGCTCGTAGCGCAGCGACAGCGACAGCCCGTCGATCTTCGGCTCGGCGACAATCGCGGGAATTTCATCGGCGTCGAGTTTGAGAAAACGCCGCACCCGGGCGAGGAATTCTTCGACCTCGTCGTCGGAAAACGCGTTGCCGAGCGACAGCATCGGCACCGCGTGCTGCACCTTGGCAAAGCCGCGCGCCGGCGCCGCGCCGACGGTCTGGGTCGGCGAGTCGGCGCTGACCAGGTCGGGAAACTTGGCCTCGATCGCCTCGACGCGGCGGCGCAGCGCGTCGTAATCGGCATCGGAAATTTTCGGCGCGTCGTCTTGGTAGTAGGCGTTGTTATGCCGCTCGATTTCCAGCGACAGCCGTTTCAGCTCGACCTTGGCTTTGGCCTTGCTGAGGGTGTCGAGGTCGGCGGGAGCGGTGGGTTTCTTGGCCATCGGCAAGCGATACAATGAAGTGCGATCAGAGAAAAGCGCAGCGCCCTCACCTCTCCCCGCTTGCGGGGAGAGGTCGACCCGGCGGAGCGCCAGCGAAGCCGGGTCGGGTGAGGGGGCGCTGCGTTATGCCGAGGCGCCCCCTCACCCGGCCCGACAAGCTTCGCTTGTCGCGCCACCCTCTCCCCGCACGCGGGGCGAGGGAAAGAGCCCTACCCCGCCGCCTTGATCAGCTGGTCCGCCGCCGCCCGCGCCTCGGCGGTGATTTCGGCGCCGGCCAGCATGCGGGCGATCTCCTCGCGGCGGCGGTCGGTCTGCAACGTGTCGACGCGGGTGGCGACGCGCTTGCCGCGGTCGAGCGCGTCCTTGGAGATCAGCAGATGCTGGTCGGCGCGTGCGGCGACCTGCGGCGCATGGGTCACCGCCATCACCTGGACCTTGGAGGCGAGCCGCGCCAGCCGGGCGCCGATCGCGTCCGCCACCGCGCCGCCGACGCCGGTGTCGATTTCGTCGAACACCAAGGTGGGCGCCGAACCCTTGTCCGACAGCACCACTTTCAGCGCCAGCAGGAAGCGCGACAGCTCGCCGCCGGAGGCGACCTTCATCAAAGGCCCGGGCTTGGTGCCGGGGTTGGTCTGCACCCAGAACTCGACGCGGTCGCAGCCCTGCGGGCCGGGCGACGCCGGATCGGTCTCGACCTGGGTCATGAATTTGGCGCGCTCGAGCTTCAGCGGCGCCAACTCGCCGTTCACCGCCTTGTTGAGTTTTTCCGCGAACTTCGCCCGCGCCGCCGAGAGTTTGGCGGCGGCGGCGGCATAACGCGTGTCAGCCTCGCCGGCCTTCTGCTCCAGCGCCTTCAACTGCCCGGCGCCGGCATCGATCAGCGCGACGTCGGCGGCGTATTTTGCGGCGAGCGCCGCAAGGCCATCGACCGGCGTCGAATATTTTCGCGAGGCGGCGCGCAACGCGAACAAGCGTTCCTCGATGCGCTCCAGTTCCAGCGGATCGAAATCCGCCGCGATCAGGGCCGCGGTGAGGTGCTGGTCGGCCTCCTCCAGCGCGTTGATCGCCGCATCGATCGCCTTCACGGCAGGATCGATCAGGGCCGGCGCGTTGCCGGCGCGGCGTTCCAGCCGGCGCACCGCGGCGGCAAGCGCCGCCACCGGCGAATGATGGCCGCTGACCGCGTCCTGCGCCTCGCGCAGATCGCCGGCGATCTTCTCGCCCTGCATCATCGTGGTGCGGCGCTCGGCCAGCGAGGTCTCCTCGCCGTCCTTGGGGTGCAGCTTCTTCAATTCGTCGGCGGCGTGACGCAGAAAATCCGCCTCGCGCGCGGCGCGCTCCATGCCGGCGCGGTGCTCGTCGAGTGCTGAGCGCGCGGTGCGCCGCGCGTCCCACAGCGTCTCGAGGGCCGCGACGTCCTTCTCCAGCCCGGCAAAGGCGTCGAGCAGCCGGCGGTGCGTGGCGGCGTCGACCAGCGCGCGCTCGTCGTGCTGGCCGTGGATCTCGACCAGCGAGGCGCCGACCGCCTTCAGGGTCTGCACGCTGACGGTCTGGTCGTTGATGAAAGCCCGGGTGCGGCCGTCGGCGAGTTGCACCCGGCGCAGGATCATTTCGGAAGAATCGTCGGGGCTGGCGTCGTCGAGGCCGTTGGCGGCGAGAATCGCGAACGCCGGATGGCCGCGGGCGACGTCGAACGCCGCGGTGACCTGGCCGTGCTCGGCGCCGTGGCGCACCAGGCCGGCGTCACCGCGGCCGCCGAGCGCCAGCGCGAAGGCATCGAGCAGGATCGATTTGCCGGCGCCGGTCTCGCCGGTCAACACCGCGAGGCCGCGGGCGAATTCAATATCCAACCGTTCGATCAGGACGATGTCACGGATCGACAGGCGGGCCAGCATGCAAAGATGTTCCTAACCGAGGCCGAGCTTCTTGAAGGCCTTGCTGATGTAAGAGCCGCGATTCTCGCTCGGCTCAACGCCGCCGGACTTTACGAGATTGTATGCGTCTTGGTACCACTTGCTGTCAGGAAAGTTGTGGCCAAGGACCGCGGCGGCGGTCTGCGCCTCGCCGACGATGCCGATCGCCATATAGGCCTCGGTCAATCGCGCCAGCGCCTCTTCGACGTGGCGGGTGGTCTGATAGCGCGTCACCACGGTCTTGAAGCGGTTGATCGCGGCGGTGTAGTCGCGCTTTTCCATGTAATAGCGGCCGACGTTCATTTCCTTGCCGGCGAGCTGGTCGCGGGCGCCTTCCAGCTTCTTCTTGGCGCTGGTGGCGTATTCCGAGGTCGGATATTTGCGGATCACCTCTTCGAGCGCGGCGATCGCCTTTTCGGTGCGGCCCTGGTCGCGCGAGATGTCCGGGATCTGGTCGTAATGCGAGGCGGCGATCAGGTACTGCGCGTAGGCGGCGTCCGGGCTGCCGGGATGCATCGTCACGTAGCGCGTCGCCGAGCCGATGCAGCTGTCGTAGTCGCCGGCCTCATAAAACGCGTAGGCCGACATCAGCAGCGATTTGCGCGCCCAGTCGGAATACGGATGCTGGCGGTCGACCTCCTCGAACTTCTTCGAAGCTGCCTTGGGATCCTTGCCCTTGTTCATCAGGTACAAGCCCTCGTTATAGAGCTTGTCGGCCGGCTCGTCGGTGTAGGTCTCGTCCTTGGCGGCGAATTTGTCCCACAACGCGCCGGTGCCGCAGCCGCTGAGCGGCAGCGTCAGCACGATCAGCCCGGCGGCGAACCGCAGACCGCGCATGGAGCGCGCGCCGCCGAGATGGACAACCAGTTCCCGCAAACCGGGCGTCATGCGTTGTGCCGACATATGTTACCTGATGCCTGTGATGCCCTGCCCGCTGCGCAATCCGTGACCCCGTCATGGACAAGCCATGCTCGGCCGTGGACGCGCGACCGCAGGCGGTTTAGCCCAAAAGGGTCGATTAACCAACCGAGTACGCAGGCATTTCGCCCGGAATAAGGCGACCGCGTGGCACCTGCGGAGGGTTGTGGTTAACTGCCAGGCGCCAGCCGCGCGCAACCATATCCGGCCGCAACACCGACGGCCAGACGTCGTTCGGGAGACGGAGACTTCAGGAAACGTCGGGGCCGTAGGCCGGAGCCACCATGCCGCCGAGCATGCCGGTGACCACCTCGGCGTGGCCGCGCGGACGCCGCGCCGGCTCGGCCTCGATCACCCGCCAGGCGCTGTGATCGGCCAGCAGCGCGGTCAGCACGGCATGGTTGAGCTTGTGGCCGCCGCGCACCGAGCGATAGGCGCCGAGCAGCGGCAGGCCGGCCAGCGCCAGATCGCCGACCGCGTCGAGCACCTTGTGGCGCGCGCATTCGTCGGCGTAGCGCAGCCCTTCGGTGTTGAGCATCCTTGTGTCGTCGAACACGATGGAATTGTCGAACGAGGCGCCGAGCGCGTAGCCCAGGCTCCACAGCCGCGCCACGTCGGTCATGCTGCCGAAGGTGCGGGCGCGCGCGACTTCGCGGCGGAAGTTTTCCGGGCTGAGATTGAGAATGTAGCTCTGGCGGCCGATCAGCGGATGGGCGAAGTCGATTTCGACTTCGGCGCGGAAGCCGTTGGCGTTGGGCCGCAACTCGCCGAAGGAGTCGCCGATCGCGACCTGGATCGGCTTCAACACCTGGATGAAACGGCGCGGCGCGGATTGTTCGCGGATCCCGGCCTGATCGATCGCGGCGACGAAGGCGGC
Source organism: Rhodopseudomonas rhenobacensis (assembly GCF_014203125.1). Classification (GTDB taxonomy): domain Bacteria; phylum Pseudomonadota; class Alphaproteobacteria; order Rhizobiales; family Xanthobacteraceae; genus Rhodopseudomonas_A; species Rhodopseudomonas_A rhenobacensis. The sequence continues at coordinate 67,304 of NZ_JACHIH010000009.1, read as the reverse complement.
GGCGCTGCCGTCCATGATCGGCACTTCCGGGCCGTCGACTTCGATCACGGCGTTGTCGATGCCCATGCCGCGCAATGCAGCGAGGACGTGTTCGGCGGTGGAGACCAAGGGACCGCTGCTGTCGCCCAGCACGGTGGCAAGCTCAGTGGCGATCACCGATTTCGCCGAGGCGCGGACTTCACGGTCGGAGCCATCGAGGCCGGTGCGGACAAAAATAAAACCCGCATTTACGTCTGCGGGCCCGATGGTCAGATTCACTGGAAGGCCGGAATGGACACCGACGCCCGTCACCGTGGCCTGCGAACGAAGCGTGGTCTGACGACTGAATTTCATAGCAAGTCTGCCCACCAATGACCCAGTTGAAGATCGAAGCTCAGCGAAGATCCGCGACTCGACTTCAATGTCCCCAATGTCAGAAAACCATACCCACTGTCACAAACCGCACCAACTCACGCTTTTTTACGAATTGTTACCCTAACTCCGCCGCATTAGCGCCGCCCGTTAACCGAATTCCTTACCGATCGTGGCAGCGGGCGCTTTTGCAAATCTCGCCACGGTCCTATTTTCTTAAGTCTTCTCAATATCTTATGTTGAACTTGCGACGTTGCCCTACGAAGGAATAATGGCCTCGGCAGGTTCCGCCGAGGCCATCCGGTTGCCCAGATTGTTACAGTCCGGTCACTTCGACTGCCGCCGCAGGAAGGCCGGGATATCGAGATGGTCGTCGCCCTGTGGCGGATGGGCCACAGGTGCCGGGCGGCCATGGAGGTCGAGACCCTGCGGCGCGGGCCGCCGGGCGTATTCGGAAACCGGCTCGGACGCCATCTGCTCGGCGACGCTGCGCTGCGGCTTGCGCTCCGGCAAGGGCGGCATCGGCGCCATCGCGGGACCTGCGGGACGCGCCGAGACCGGCGGCTCGCTGTCGTCTTCGCGGCGGCCGAGGCCGACATTGGCGAGGCGCTGCAACAGCGACATCCGGGTCTTGTGCGGATGCTCGTCCTCGGCCTCGCCCTGGGCGTGGCGGATTTCGTTCTGCGCCGGCATCGGCAATTCTTCGAACTTCGGCATCCGCGGCGAACGGATCGCGGCGCGGTCCGGCTGCTGCGGGATGAACGATTCGGGGGTCGGCGGCTCGTCGTCGACCACCGGACGCGCCGGTTCCGGATCCGGGAACAGCGACGGCTTCTGCGCGATGGCGCGGACGGTGACGTCGCCATAGGACGTCGGCTGCGGCGCCACGCCCTGCGGCATCTGCTCGGTGCCGACCGCGGCGGCGATCGCCGCCAATGCGGCGCGCTCGACATTGTTCGAGGGCGCGCGCGGCGCCGCGGCATTGGTCGGGCGCGGAGCCGCCGGAGCGGCTTCCGGCGCCGAGCGCTGCTGGTCGGCGCGCAGCCGCGCGGTCAGATCGGCAAGCCGGCTGTCGGGAGTGCTGCCATTGGCGGGAGCGGACGGCGCAGCGCCGGCCGGAGCGGCGAGATTGCGGGCCAACTGGGCCTGCTCGATGCCGGTCGCCACCACCGACACGCGGATGATGCCGTCGAGGCTTTCGTCGAAGGTCGCGCCGACGATGATGTTGGCGTCCTGGTCGACTTCCTCGCGGATGCGGGTGGCGGCTTCGTCGACTTCGAACAGCGTCAGGTCCTTGCCGCCGGTGATCGAGATCAACAGGCCGCGGGCGCCCTTCATCGAGGAATCGTCGATCAGCGGGTTGGCGATCGCGGCTTCGGCGGCGGTCAGTGCCCGCTTCTCGCCGGAGGCTTCGCCGGTGCCCATCATCGCCTTGCCCATCTCGCGCATCACCGCGCGGACGTCGGCGAAGTCGAGGTTGATCAGGCCTTCCTTGACCATCAGGTCGGTGATGCAGGCGACGCCGGAATACAGCACCTGGTCGGCCATCGCGAAGGCGTCGGCGAAGGTGGTCTTCTCGTTGGCGACCCGGAACAGGTTCTGGTTCGGGATGATCAACAGCGTGTCGACCACCTTGTGCAATTCGGTGATGCCGGACTCCGCGGTGCGCATCCGGCGCTGGCCCTCGAAGTGGAACGGCTTGGTGACCACGCCGACCGTCAGGATACCCATCTCCCGCGCGGCCTTGGCGATCACCGGAGCGGCGCCGGTGCCGGTGCCGCCGCCCATGCCGGCGGTGACGAACACCATGTTGGCGCCGGACAGATGATCGCGGATCTCGTCGATCACCTCTTGGGCTGCGGCAGCGCCGACGTCGGGCTGCGAACCGGCGCCGAGGCCCTGCGTCACCTGGGTGCCCATCTGCACCAGGCGCTCGGCCTTCGACATCGTCAGCGCCTGCGCGTCGGTGTTGGCGACCACGAAATCGACGCCCTGCAAGCCGGCGGTGATCATGTTGTTGACGGCGTTGCCGCCGGCGCCGCCGACACCGAACACGGTGATCCGGGGCCTCAGCTCGCGAATATCAGGGACGTTGAGATTGATGGTCATGGGTGCCTCTCGATTACGCGCGCGTTGAATCGCGATGTCCCCGGCCGACAACCGGGAGAGTGGATGGGAATTGAAGGGGTGAAGAAACGACAGTCATCAGAAGCCCTCGCGCAGCCATCGACCGACCTTCCCGAAGTAGCCGTGGGTGCCGGTCTTATGATGGCGCATGTTGCGCGGCTCGACGTGTTCGAGATGCGCATATTGCGGATAAACCAGAAGCCCGGTCGGCACCGCGAAGGACGCGCTCTTGGCCTCCGTGGGCAGCTTGCCGAAACCGAGCGGACGGCCGATCCGCACCGGACGGCCGAGGATCCGGGTGGCGAGTTCTGGCAGGCCGGTGAGTTGCGAGGCGCCGCCGCTCAGCACCACCCGCGCCCGCGGCTCTGCCGCAAACGGGGAATCTGCGAGCCGGTCCCTCACCATTTCAAAAATCTCCTCGGCCCGATGCCGCACGATGTTCGCGATCTGAGCGCGGGAGATAATCTGCGGGGCGTCCCGCTCGTTGTCCCCGGCGCTAGGCACCGACATCAACTCGCGAGCATCGGAACCGCCAGTCAGCACGGTGCCATATAACGTCTTGATTCGCTCGGCATCTGCAATGCAAGTACCCAGTCCGCGGGCCAGATCCATCGTGATGTGTTGCCCGCCGAGCGCAAATCCGGAGGCGTGGACGAAGCGTCCGGCCGTATAGGTGGCGATCGTGGTAGTTCCCGCCCCCATTTCGACCACCGCGGCGCCGATATCGGCTTCGTCGTCGGTCAAAACCGACAGCCCTGCGACATAAGGACTCGCCGCCATGGCTTCGACGTTGAGGTGGCAGCGTTCCACCACCAGCATCAGGTTCTTGGCGACGGTGGCATCGACGGTGACGACGTTCATGTCGACGCCGAACGCGCGCGCCACCATGCCGCGCGGATCGCGAATGCCTTTGACTCCGTCGAGCGTGTAGCTGACCGGCAGCGTGTGCAGCACGGTGCGGCCTTGCGGCGTGGCGTGATGCATGCCGGCGCTGGTCACCCGGGTGACGTCGTCCGAGGTCACCGCGCCGCCGCGAATTTCCGCCGAGGCTTCGACCAATTGGCCCTGCAGCCGGCCGGCCGACACCGACAGCAGCACGGATTCGACGCGCACCTTGGCCATGCCTTCGGCCAGCGCCACCGCCTGGCGCACCGCGCGTTCGCATTCGGCGAGATCGATCACCGCGCCGGCCTTGACGCCGCGCGACTGGATCTGGCTGTAACCGACGAGCTCGATGGCGTGGCTGCGGCCGCGCAGCGCCTCGTTGGGCGGGCACGGCGTCAGCCGGGCGATCAGGCAAGCGATCTTGCTGGTGCCGATATCGAGCGACGCCACCAGCGCCGAGCGCTTGTGCGACATCGGCCGGGTCTTCGGCGCCTGGTTGTGATCAAGGCCGCTCATGCGTCGCCGGCCTTCTTTTTGGTCTTCTTGTCTTTATTGAAGAGCTCTTCGCGCGCCTTGGCGGCGTCCTCGGACAGCCGCACCGTCAGCCGGTCCGGCAGCCGCATGTCGACGGCGACGATGTCGCGCGACAACAGCCGGCCCTCGACGTCGAGCTTGCTCAGCGTCGCCAGCGCATTGCCGACCTCGTTTTCCGGCAGCCGGATGTCGAGGCCGTTGGTGAGCCGCAGGTTCCAGCGCCGCTCGCCGACAAACACCGCGGCCATCACCACGGAATTGACCTGCGGGTAGCGCTGCAGCAGCGCGATGAAATCCTTGGCGTGGCTCTCGGCGCCCTTGCCGACCACGAGCGGCAATGAGGCGAAGCGGCGCGCCACATAGGGCTCCAGCACGGCGCCGTCATCGGCGATCACCGCGAGCCGCCCCTGCAACTGCCAGCGCGCGAAGGCCGAGCGCTCGGTGATGTCGATGGTGAGCTGGCCCGGATAGAGTTTCAGCACGGTAGCGTCGGCGATCCACGGATTGGCCTTCAATTTGTCGCGGACGGTCGCCGCATCGAGAAACAACAAGGAGGAGCGGCCGGTGACGCCGCCGATCGCCAGCACCTCGTCGTGGGTGAGCTGCTTGCGGCCGGAAACCGCCACATTGGTGATGCGGAACCCGGCGACGTTGGCGACCGCGTTGCGGGCGTCGCTGAACGCCGTGGTCACCTCTTCGAGGTGGCCGCCCTTGACGATGCCGAGCGCGACGCTGCCGAGCAGCACCAGCGCGGTGAACAGCACGCCGATCCGCGGCGGCGCGTAGGTTTCCAGAAAGGCGATGAAGCGATGCGGGCTCTTGGTCCGCTCCTGACGGCGCGCCAGCCTGGCGCGGCGGCCGCGCTGCAGCCGCTCACGCAACAGCACGACAACCCCAATGGCTGCCGCTCTCAGGTCAGACCGAAGCCTCTGCCGTCTTACCGACCGAGCGAGGCGTCCTCCACCATCCATTGCACGAGCTCGTCAAATGTTATGCCCGCGTCCGCCGCGAGCTCTGGCACAAGTGACGTCTCGGTCATGCCGGGTTGGGTGTTGACCTCGAGGCAGATGAGGCCACCCGTTCCCTCGATGCGGTCGTCGAAGCGGAAATCCGCCCGGCTAACGCCCCGGCAGCCGAGCGCCACGTGCGCCGCCAGCGTTAACCTTCGGACCTCCTGGTAAACAAAGGGTAAAAGAGATGCAGGCAGGATGTGTTTTGACGCGCCCGGAGAATACTTTGCCTCGTAATCGTAGAACCGGACCGTCGGAACGATCTCGATCACGCCGGTCGCCTCGCCCTTGACCACCGCGCAGGTCAGTTCCTTGCCGGCGACGTATTTCTCCACCAGCAGCTGGTCGCCATGGGGCCAGTCGTCGCGGAACAGCTCCTGCGGCGGATGCTCATGGGCCTCGGTCACGATAAAGACTCCGACGCTGGAGCCGTCGGCGACCGGCTTGATGACATAAGGCGGCGCCATCACGTGGCGCTTGGCGACCTCGGCGCGCGACAGCGTCAGCCCTTCGGCCACCGGCACCCCGGCGGTCGCCATCACGGTCTTGGCCAGATCCTTCTGCATCGCCAAAGCCGAGGCCAGCACCCCGGAGTGGCTGTACGGAATCCCTAAGGTCTCCAGCACGCCCTGGATGGTGCCGTCCTCGCCGGGGCGGCCGTGCAGCATCACCAAAGCGGCGTCCGGCTTCAACTGGTCAAGCACGGTGCCGATGTTGCGCTGCACGTCGACCCGCGTCACTTGATAGCCGCAGCGCTCCAGCGCGTCGGCGCAGCTCTTCCCCGAGCGCAACGAAACCTCCCGCTCGGACGACCAGCCGCCGAGCAGAACCGCGACGTGCTTGCGTTTTGTCACTTGATGTCCTCAAACTGCCGCGGCGCGATGAAACGATGCGAACCGTACCCGGCGTTGAAATTTCGTCGATTTTCCTGATTCGGAGAAGCCTCTCCGACCACCTGTGATCCCTCCTCCGGCCATGACCGTCAATCCCGCAGCGCCGCCCTTCTCCGCCCCGATGCGGATCGCCCTGTTGATTTCCGGCACCGGCGTCAACGGCGTCGCGATGCATTGCCTGCTGCTGGTGCAGTACCTCTTGAGCCGCGGCCATCGCGTGCTGCTGCTGCATCGCCCCGGCGCCTGGATCGCCGACCGCCCCGGCCTCGACGGCGCGGAGAAATTCGTCACCTCGTTCGGCCGCAGCCCCGGCGAGTTGATCCGGGTGACGAAGCGGCTCAACGCCTTCAAGCCCGAGGTGCTGCACACCCATATGAGCAGCGCCCACACCTATGGCATGCTGGCGCGGATTCTCAGCCGCCGCCCGGTGGTCGCCACCGCGCACTCGACCTCGCTGCAGCTGCACTGGTGGTTCAACAATCGGGTGATCGCCACCTCGCCGGACGCCGAGGCGCACCATATTAAAGTCAACCGGGTGTCGCGGCGGGCGATGCGGATGATTCCGAGTTTCATCGACACCCGCTCGTTTCCGGTGATCGGCGACGACGAGCGTAGCGCGGCGCGCGAGGCGCTTGGATTGCCGCAAGACGCGTTCGTGATCGGCTGCGTCGGCGACATCTGCGAGCGCAAGCGGCAGATCGACGTGGTCCGCGCACTCGCCAACGTGCTGAAGACCGAACCGAAGGCCCGGCTGCTGCTGGTCGGCGGCCGCTTCAAGGAATATTTCGACGAACTCACCAAGGTGGTCGACGAGTTGGGCGTGGCCTCGCAGCTCATCACCACCGGCAGCCGCAACGACGTCCCAGCCCTGCTCGCCGCGATGGACGCCTTCGTGCTGGCGTCGCGCAAGGAGTCGAGCCCGCTCGCAGTCCTTGAGGCGATGTCGCGCGGCTTGCCGGTGATCGCCAGCGACGTCGGCATGCTGTCGGACTTCGTGGCCGAGAACGTCACCGGCCATGTGGTGCAAGTCGGCGACGTCGATGCCATCAGCCGGCATTTGATCGCGCTCGCCGCCGATCCCGAGCGCCGCAAAGCGATGGGCGATGCCGCGCAGGCCACCGCGCGCACCAAGTATGACATGAGCGTGTTGGCGCCGCAGACCGAGGCCGTGCTGCGCGAGGCCGCCGCGATCAAGAACCGGCCGTGGCTCGGCTTCGCCGCCGAATTGTGCGGCACTTCCCCCTCATAGAGGACATGCGATGATCCGCGCCTGGCTCGACCTCTCGACCTTCGGGACCTTTGCCACGCTCGGCATCCTTTATTATGGGACGGCGCTGGCGCTGGTCGGCGTGATCTTCCTGTCGCCGCTCGGGCCGCGCATCAAAACCCTGAACGGACTGGTGGCGCCGTTCTTCTCCTCGGTGGCGATGCTGTTCGCGCTGCTGACCGGCTTTCTCGCCAACGACGTCGGCGACCGCAATCGGCAAGCCACGCGCGCGGTGCAAAGCGAGGCCGGCGAACTACGCAACATCTACACCCTCAGCGTCGCGGCAGTCTCCGACATGAAGGCGATCCGCATCGCGCTGAAGGCCTATGCCGGCTCCGTGGTGCATGACGAATGGCCGGCGGTGGAAGGCGGCAGTTCGTCGCAAACCGACGCCGCTTTCGACGAGTTGCTGCGACGGATCAGCGATCCTGCGATCAGCCGCGACGACAGCAACGCGGTACACGGCGCATTGCTCAACGCCGCGGTGCGGGTCGCCACCGCGCGCGCGATCCGCCTCAGCCTGTCGTCCGACCGCACCAACGATCTGAAATGGATTTCGGTGCTGATCCTCGGCCTGATCACCCAGGTGGCGCTGGCGCTGGTGCATCTGGAGCGACCGCGCGCGATGCTGGCGGCGCTGACCGTGTTCGCCTCCGGGGCGATCGTGGCGCTCGGGCTGGTGGCGCTGCAGGAGGACCCGTTCGACGGCATCTTCAAGGTGTCGCCGCAGCCGCTGGAACGACTGCTGGCGCTGGCCGATACGCCGGCGGTGCCTGAGATTTTGACGAGCCCGGCCGCCCCGCTCCCACCGAAGTAATCGCTTGGAGCCCGCCGCATCCGGCGCGGCCTGCCCTCAATCGAGCGCGCGGCCGATCCGCTTGATCTCCCATTGCAGCTCGATGCCGCTGTGGTCCTTCACCCGCGCCCGCACGGTGTCGCCGAGCGTTTCGATATCCTGCGCCGTCGCGCTGCCGGTGTTGATCAGGAAATTGCAGTGCATCTCGGAGACCTGCGCGCCGCCGACGCGCAAGCCGCGGCAGCCCGCGGCATCGATCAGTTTCCAGGCGGATTGGCCCGGCGGATTCTTGAAGGTCGAGCCGCCGGTTTTCTCGCGCACTGGCTGCGCGGTCTCGCGATGGCGCTGCACCTCGTCCATCCGCGCGCGGATCGTCGCACGGTCCATCGGCTCGCCGCGAAACCGCGCTGACGTAAAAATCAGCGCCGGATCGGCGCCGCTGTGCCGATAGCTGAAGCCCATCTCGGCATTGCTCAGCCGATGCAGCGTGCCGTCGCGCGAGATCGCACTCGCCTCGATCAGCACGTCCTTGGTCTCGCGGCCGTTGGCGCCGGCGTTCATCCGCAGCGCGCCGCCGATGGTGCCGGGGATGCCGTGGTAGAATTCCAAGCCGCCGAGCCCGGCGTTGGCCGCGGCTTCCGCGACGCGCTTGTCGAGCGCGGCGGTGCCGGCGCTCACGACATCGCCGTCCGCGCTGGTCTCGCCGAAGCCGCGCCCGCCGAGCCGGATCACCACGCCCGGCAGGCCTCCGTCGCGCACAATGAGGTTGGAGCCGACGCCGACCACGGTGACGTCGATGTCACGCGGCAAGGCGCCGAGGAAGTAACCGAGGTCATCCGCATCGGCCGGCGTGAACAGCAGCTGCGCAGGCCCGCCGACGCGAAACCAGGTCAGCGGCGCCAACGGCTCGTTGGCCAAAAGCCGGCCGCGCAGTTGCGGCATCGCGGCTTTGAGTTCGGGAACGAGATCGGGAAACAAAGCCACGATCAGTCCAGCGCCTTCAGCTCGCCCGGCAGCGCGTAGGCCCATTGGGTGATGTTGCCGGCGCCGAGGCAAACCACGTAGTCGCCGCTATGCGCGGCGCCATGAACGACGCTGGCCAGCGCCGCGGACTCCTGCAGCGGGATCACCTCGCGGTGGCCGTGGGCGCGCAGGCCGAGCACGAAGTGATCGCGGTCGACGCCTTCGATCGGCGCCTCGCCGGCCGGATAGACTTCGGCGACGATCACCGTATCGGCGTCGTTGAAGCAGGTGCAGAACTCCTCGAACAGCGACTGCAGCCGCGTGAAGCGATGCGGCTGCACCACCGCGATCACCTTGCCTTTGGTCGACTCGCGCGCCGCCTTCAGCACCGCGGCGATTTCCACCGGATGATGGCCGTAGTCGTCGATGATGGTGACGCCATTCCATTCGCCGGTCTTGGTGAAGCGCCGCCGCACGCCGCCGAAGCCGGCCAGCGCCTTGCGGATGGTGTCGTCGGAGAGACCCAACTCATGCGCGACCGCGATCGCCGCGGTGGCGTTGAGCGCGTTGTGCCGGCCCGGCATCGGCAGCACCAGATCGGTGATCTCATGTTCGGTGCCGGCCTTGCGGTCGCGGAACGCCACCCGGAACGCCGAGCTGCCGCCGTTGGGTTTAAGATCGAGCAGCCGGACGTCGGCCTGCGGATTCTGCCCGTAAGTAATGATGCGGCGGTCCTCGATCTTGCCGACCAAAGTCTGCACCACCGGGTGGTCGATGCACATCACCGCGAAGCCGTAGAACGGCACGTTCTCGACGAAATCGCGGAACGCGTCCTGCACCGCCTCGAAGGTCTTGAAGTGATCGAGATGCTCAGGGTCGACATTGGTGACGATCGCCACGTCGGCCGGCAGCTTCAGGAAGGTGCCGTCGCTTTCGTCGGCCTCCACCACCATCCACTCGCCGGCGCCCAACCGCGCGTTGGTGCCGTAGGCGTTGATGATGCCGCCATTGATCACGGTGGGATCGAATTCGCCGGCGTCGAGCAACGCCGCGACCATCGAGGTCGTGGTGGTCTTGCCGTGGGTGCCGGCGATCGCCACGCAGCTCTTCAGCCGCATCAGTTCGGCCAGCATTTCGGCGCGGCGCACCACCGGGATGCGCTGCGCGCGCGCCGCCAGCAATTCCGGATTGTCGCGCTTGATCGCGGTCGAGACCACGACGACGTCGGCGCCGGCGACGTTCTCGGCCTGGTGGCCGACATGGATGGCAATGCCCTTGTCGCGCAGCCGATTGACGTTGGCGCCTTCGGAGGCGTCGGAGCCCTGCACGGTGTAGCCGAGATTGCACAGCACCTCGGCGATGCCGCTCATGCCGATGCCGCCGATCCCGACGAAGTGAATGGGTCCGATCTCGCGCGGCAGTCTCATGGGATGATCTCGCTTAAAGTTATGTGCGCTCCGGCGCGGAGCCGGCCATCCACGGCGCCGTCTGGGTGTGGATGCGTGGCCCTCGGTATACCGAGCGCGCGCTGAATTAAAGCATCAAGTCGCGCGGGACCGCCTTGATCGCCGACAACCTATTGAAAATGCGCGGTGTTCGAGGAAATCCCGGCGACCTTGACGACCAGATCGGCGAGCCGTTCGGCGGCGTCGAGCCGGCCGGCGGCGCGGCCGGCGGCGGCCATCGCGGTCAATCGCGCCGGTTCGCCGGCCAGTGCGGAGATTTCGGCCGCGAGCCGCGTCGGTGTGAATTCGTCCTGCGCGATGCGGATCGCGCCGCCGGCCTGCGACAGCACGCCGGCATTGGCGAACTGATCCTGATCAAGCGCGCCGGGCAGCGGCACCAGGATCGAGGGCCTGCCGATCGCGGCCAGTTCGGCCACGGTGCCGGCGCCGGAGCGCGAGATCACCAGATGGCTTGCGGCGAGCCGCGCCGGCAGATCGTTGAAGAACGGCTCGAGTTCGAAATTGAGCTTCAGCCGGTCATAGACCGCGCGGACCCGCGCCATGTCCTCGTCGCGCACCTGCTGCACCAAGACCAGCCGCGGCCACAACGCCGGGCCAAGCTTCTCGATCGCGCCGGGCACGATGTCGGCCATGATCCGGGCGCCCTGGCTGCCGCCGACCACCAGAAGCCGCAACGGCCCTTCGGCCTCGGGCGCCACGAACGGCACCGCGGCGGCGGCGAGAATTGCCGGACGCATCGGCGTGCCGGTGGTGGTGGTCTTGCCCGCCAGCGCCGGATCGCGATCCAGCACGCCCGGCAACGAGGTCGCGATCGCCGTCACCTTGTTCGACAGGAAGCGGTTGGCGCGGCCCATCACCGCGTTGGAATCGTGCACCAATGTCGGAATGCCGAACATCCGCGCCGCCAGCAGCGGCGGCAGCGTCGGATAGCCGCCGAAGCCGATCACCGCGGCCGGCTTCAGCCGCAGCATCAGACTGAGCGCCATCAGGGTGCCGGTGCCGAGCCGCAGCGCGGTGCGGGCGATCGCCACCGGCGAGCGGCCGCGAAAGGTTTCGCTCGGCACCACGTCGACCATGTCGCGCGAGAACAGCCCGCTGTAGCGCAGCGCGCGCAGGTCGGTGACCAGCCGCACCCGCAAGCCGCGTTTCATCAGCGCGACGCCGAGCGCCTCGGCGGGAAACAGATGACCGCCGGTGCCGCCGGCGGCGAGCATGATCAACGGTGCCATGGGCTTCATCTCAATTCGCCATCATCGCCGCGGTCAGGCGTAGGTCGGCGCCGCGGTGGCGTCGCCGATCGATTCCATCTCGACCCGCGGCCGCAGTCTGGTTAGCGCCAACATCATGCCGACGCCATAGGCCAGCGAGATCATCGACGACCCGCCATAGGAGATGAACGGCAGCGTCATGCCCTTGGCGGGAATCAGTTGCAGGTTCACCGCCATGTTGATGGCGGCCTGGATCCCGAACAGGATGGCGAGGCCGGAGGCGGCGAAGCGCGAGAACAGATCCTCGGAGGAATAGGCCCGCGACAGCGTGCGGATCACGATGAAGGCGAACAACAGCAAGAGCGCCAGGCAAAGGATGATGCCGAATTCCTCGGCGCCGACCGCGAACACGAAATCGGTGTGGCTGTCCGGCAGGCTGCGCTTGGCGATGCCCTCGCCCGGCCCGAGCCCGAACCAGCCGCCATTGCTGAACGCCTCCATCGCGGTGTCGACCTGGTAGGTGTCGCCGGAGGCCGGATTCATGAAGCGTTTGATACGGCCGGCGACGTGCGGCACGAACAGATAGGCGGCGAACAGCCCGCCCGCGGCGAGCCCCGCCAGTCCCATCACCCAGACGATCCGCATCCCGGCGATGAAGAACACCGCGCCCCACACCATCAGGATCAGCATGGTCTGGCCGAAATCCGGCTCCATCACCAACAGCGACACCAGCATGATCAACAGTGTCACCGCCATCGAGGTCGCGGGCATCTCAGGCCGGCGTGCGGATTCCGAAAACAGCCACGCCGCCAGCACCACGAAGGCCGGCTTGGCGGATTCCGAGGCCTGGATGTTGAGGCCGAGAATGGTGATCCAGCGCCGCGAGCCCTTCACTTCCGGCCCGAGCAGCAGCGTCGCCACGATCAGCGCGATCGAGATCGCGAACACGATCAGCGCCGAGCGCCGGATCTGCCGCGGCGACAGGAACGACACCGCGATCAGCACGATGAACGACGGCAGCAAGAACAAGACATGGCGATTGAAGAAGTGAAACGGGTCGAGCCCGATCCGTGTCGCCACCGGCGGCGACGCCGCCAGCGACAGGATCACCCCGCCGAGCATCAGCACGATGATCGCCGCCAACAGCAGCTTGTCGACGGTCCACCACCATTCGCTGAACGGGGTGCGCTGTTCACGGGAGATCATCGGTCATCCTGGGCAAAGGGTTTCCCCATTGCTCCCCCATCGTGGTTGCCAGAGGGTTAACGAAGTCGAAATGATTTGATCGCGATTGCGGCACCGATCGGGCAGCGCACGCCGGTTCCGCAACACGACTGCGAGCGCGGCGCCGGGGTCGTTACGCCGCGGCGGCGACCACGCGATTGCGGCCGTCGTGCTTGGCGCGATACAGCGCGACGTCGGCGCGCTTCAACACGTCGGCGATCGGCTCGCCCTTCTTTTCCAACGTGGAGAGCCCGATCGAGATCGTGACTTCGATGCGCTTGGTGCCCTTCTCGATCGCGAACAGTTCGCCGGCGATGGCGCGGCGCAGCCGCTCCGCCACCATGCTGGCGACCCTGAGATCGGTCTCCGGCATCACCACGACGAATTCCTCGCCGCCGTAGCGGCAGGCCAGATCGATGCCGCGGATCGACTTGCGGATTCGCACCGCGAATTCGCGCAGCACGTCGTCGCCGGCGTCGTGGCCGTAGCTGTCGTTGATCGCCTTGAAGAAGTCGATGTCGAGCATCATCAGCGCGAGCGGCTTGCCGCGCATCCCGGCCTGCTCGGCCAGCGTGGCGAGGTGGGATTCCATGTAGCGGCGGTTGTGCAGCCCGGTGAGCCCGTCGGTGATCGCCATCTCGATCGAGTTCTGCACGTTGTCGCGCAGATGATCGGTGTAGCGCCGCCGCCGGATCTGGGTGCGCGCGCGGGCCAAAAGCTCGTTCTTGTCGACCGGGCGCATCAAGTAATCGTTGACGCCGATCTCGAGGCCGCGCAGCAGCCGCGCGTTGTTGTCGGCATCCGCAATGGCGAGGATCGGCACGTGCCGGGTGCGTTCCAGCGAGCGGGCCTGGCTGCACAGCCGCAGCCCGTCGAATTCCTCGAGCCCGAGCGAAACGATCAAGAGATCGTAATTGCCGTCGGCGGCGTGAAACAGCGCTTCCGAGGGATTGGTCTCGACGTCGACGGCGTGCTCGGTGGCGAGCACCGGCGCCAGCCGCTCGTAGGACGACGGCCGGTCGTCGACCAGCAGAATGCGGCCGCCCTTGCCGGTTTCGGCGACCGCCTCGCGCTCCGGCGCCTGCACGCCGATCTCCATCGAGGTCAGCGCCCGCATCCGCAATTCGTCGGTCATCATCTTCAGCCGGGTGAGCGAGCGCACCCGCGCGATCAGCACCACGTCGGCCACCGGCTTGGTGAGGAAATCGTCGGCGCCGGCTTCCAGCCCGCGTACCCGATCGGACGGGCTGTCGAGCGCCGTCACCATCACCACCGGAATGAAATGCGTCGCCGGGTTCGACTTCAGCCGCCGGCAGACTTCGAAGCCGTCCATGTCCGGCATCATGACGTCGAGCAGCACGATATCGCAGGCGGCGCGCGAACAGATCTCCAGCGCCTGGGCGCCGTTGGAGGCGGTCAGCACGTCGAAATATTCAGCCGACAGCCTGGCTTCGAGCAGCCGGGCATTGGCCGGAATATCGTCGACGACGAGAATGCGCGCGGACATCGAACTCTCCTAACCGATGAAACGGCGAACGGTCTCGATGAACTTGCCGACTGAGATCGGTTTTGACAGATAGGCCTCGCAGCCGCCTTCGCGGATTCGTTCTTCGTCGCCCTTCATCGCAAAGGCGGTGACCGCGACGACGGGAATCGCGCGCAGTTCGGGATCGTCCTTGATCCAGCGGGTGACCTCGAGACCGGACACCTGCGGCAACTGAATGTCCATCAGGATCAGGTCGGGGCGGAGTTTGCGGACGAGTTCGAGCGCTTCGTAACCGTTGCTGGTTCCCGACGTCTGGTAGCCATGGGCTTCCAGCAAGTCGCGAAACAGCTTCATGTTGAGCTCGTTGTCTTCCACGATCAGGACGGTTTTCGCCATCCCGCCCTCCAATCCCCAAAAACCAATGCCCGGATCTGCGACCAGCGAACCTGTTCGCCACGCCGCAAGACTCGGGCATGATGGATTCAAAATAGAGACTATAAGTTACGGAAAGGCAAACATTGCGAATGACCAAGGATCAACGGAAAACCCGCCAAGTGGCTGAAATCGTAGCGGTCCAAGCGCTGTCCTTCGTCGCCTCGGAGCCCGAGCGACTGGGCCGGTTCCTGGCCGAGACCGGGCTCGGGCCGGAAACCCTGCGGCTCGCCGCGGCCGATCCGCAGTTTCTCGCCGGCGTGTTGGACTTCGTGCTGCGCGACGACGACACCGTGAAAGCGTTCGCCGCGGCCTCCGAACTCGACCCCACGACGATCGCGGCGGCGCGCCAGGCGCTCGACGAGTTGCCGTGGGAGCGCGACGTGCCGTGAGTTCTGCGCCGCCCGCCGTCGCCCGCGGCTTCTGTCGCGACTGCCTCGCCGAACAGGACGGCGCGGCGGCGGTGCGGTGCGTTGCCTGCGGCTCGCCGCGGCTGCTGCGCCACCCAAGGCTCGCCGCGCTGACGCTGGCGCATATCGACTGCGACGCGTTCTACGCCACCGTGGAGAAGCGCGACAATCCGGCGATCGCCGATCGTCCGGTGATCATCGGCGGCGGCAAGCGCGGCGTGGTGTCGGCGGCCTGCTACATCGCCCGCACTTACGGCGTGCGTTCGGCGATGCCGATGTTCAAGGCGCTGGCGCTTTGCCCGAACGCCGCGGTGGTGCGGCCCGACATGGCGAAGTACGTCCGCGTCGGCCGCGAAGTACGCCACGCCATGCTGGCGCTGACGCCCTTGGTCGAGCCGTTGTCGATCGACGAGGCGTTCCTCGATCTGTCAGGCACCGAACGCGTGCACGGCATGATCGCCGCCAAGGTGCTGGCGCGGTTCGCCGCCAAGGTCGAGCGCGAGATCGGCATCACCGTGTCGGTCGGGCTGTCGTGCAACAAGTTTCTCGCCAAGATCGCCTCCGATCTCGACAAGCCGCGCGGCTTTGCGGTGCTCGATCAGGACGACGCCCGCGCCATGCTGGCGGATCGCCCGGTCGGCTTCATCTTCGGCGTCGGCCCCGCCACCGAGCAACGGCTCAACGCGCGCGGCTATCGGCTGATCGGCGATCTGCAGCGCGCCGCCGAAACCGATCTGATGAAACAGTTCGGCGCCGAGGGGCAACGGCTGTGGCGGCTGGCGCGCGGCATCGACGATCGCGCCGTGGTGCCGGACCGCGGCGCCAAGAGCATTTCCAACGAAACCACCTTCGAGACCGACATCCGCGATCTGGCGACGCTGGAGAAAGTGCTGTGGCGACTGTCGGAGAAAGTCTCGTCGCGGCTGAAGAGCGCCGATCTCGCCGGCAGCACGGTGACGCTGAAGCTGAAGACCGCAGACTTCCGCCAGCGCACCCGCGCGCAGACCATTCAGGCGCCGACGCAACTCGCCGGCAAGATTTTCGCGCTGTCGCGCGAGATGCTGACCAAGGAAATCGACGGCACCGCGTTCCGGCTGATCGGCACCGGGGTCAGCGCGCTGACGCCGGGTTCAGAGGCCGACGACACCGACATGCTGGACGCCCGCGCCGCCCACGCCGAACGCGCGATGGACGACCTGCGCAAGAAATTCGGCAACGCCGCAGTGATCAAGGGCATCGCCTATGACGGGCCGGAGAAACGCGACGAGCGCGAGTGAGCTGAGCGCGAGTTAACCGAAAAGTTGCGTGCCCCGGACGCGGTGCAGCGCGCCGCACTTGCGGCGTGGTGCGCCGCAGAGCCGGGGCCGTACGGATGCTGCCTTCGTAACGGTCCCGGTTCTGCGGAGCAGCACTACGCGCTGCACCGCGCCCGGGACACGGTCAGCACTCTGCAAACGTCACCACTCCGCAAACTAAGCCAGCACGCTTACTTGCAGGGCTTGGTGTCCTTGACGTCGAACTTGCCGAGCGCACCGGCGATCACGAAGTCATTGTAGTCGAGCACCAGCGCGCGCGACACGCCGTTTTCGTAGAGTTCGAACGACATCGCATAGACCGGGGTCTGCTCGCCGGCATTGGCCTTGGCCTCGCGGTCGTAGTAACTCACCGTCACCGGCCAGCGGGTCAGCGACTTCATGGCGTGGGCGCTGGTGGAGGGATCGGGCGATGCGACCGCGCGGTCGCCGGGGATCGGCTGCCCGATCACCGTCAGTGTATTGTAGACCTTCTCGCCATTGTCCGAGCCGTCATAGACCGACAGCTCGAGCACCGATTTGCCGTCGCGCGCCGCCGCAATGATGCGATGGATCTGCTCGGTCGGAAACACCGTGGAGCCGTCCAGGTTGAAGGTCTTGGCCGCGGGCTTCTTCAGCTTGACGGTGACGTGATCGCCGTTGCGCTCGGCGATGCCGTCGACCGAGCTCGGATCGCCATCGTTCATCTTGGTGTCGATCTTGAAGCGATAGCTCTTGCCCTCGCCGTCTTCCCAGCTGGTCGAGCGCAGATCGCTCAGCGTGTTCTTGCCCTCGCCGCTGTCGAGTTCGGAGACCTGGCGGAAATCCGAGCTGTAGCCTTCGCAGGCGCTGCCGGAGAAGTTGTACAGAATGCGGCCGCGCACGCTGTTGACCGAGGCGTTGCCGCGGGCTTTCAGCAGGCTGAGTTCGTACAGCGCCTGATGCGCGAGGAATGCAGGCGGGGCACCGGCCTGGGCGGCGCTGCCGCCGAACCCAGCGGGCAACACGGCCACGGCGATCGCCACCAGCGACACTCGAAACCGCGAATTAGGCCACAATCGGCGCATCAAACCTCCCTTGCGTTGAAACCGCGAGAATACTGGCTCCGGCATTGCGCCGCAACCATGGCTTGGACGTGGCGGTTTGCTCGCGTTGCCACCGGTTTTTGCGGTTGCTTGCATGTCGCAGCGCTTTGCGCGAAACAATGCAGCGTCCCGTTCGCGGCCTCGCGGCGGGCGACACACAACAATCATCGGGGAACAGCATGGCAGGAACGGTTGAGCAGAAGCTTGCGGCACAGGGTGTGACGCTGCCCGAGCCCAAGAGCCCGGTCGCGAACTACGTGGGCTTCGTCCGCTCCGGGAACCTGCTGTTCGTTTCCGGTCAGATCTGTTCCGACGCCGAAGGCCAGCTGATCGCCAAGGGCAAGCTCGGCGCGGGCGTCACGCTCGAACAGGGCGTCGCGGCCGCGCGCGGCTGCGCCATCAATCTATTGGCGCAGGTCAAGGCGGCGCTCGGCGATCTCGACAAGGTGGTGCGCGTGGTGCGGCTCGGCGGCTTCGTCAACGCCGCGCCGGACTTCTTCGACGCGCCCAAGGTGGTGAACGGCGCCTCCGACCTGATGGTCGCAGCGTTCGGCGACAAGGGCCGCCACGCCCGCGCCGCGGTCGGTGTCGCAGCCTT
This sequence comes from Rhodopseudomonas rhenobacensis, assembly GCF_014203125.1. GTDB lineage: Bacteria > Pseudomonadota > Alphaproteobacteria > Rhizobiales > Xanthobacteraceae > Rhodopseudomonas_A > Rhodopseudomonas_A rhenobacensis. Next base: position 49,277 of record NZ_JACHIH010000009.1, on the reverse strand, counting down.
GCCGGCCGACGCCGCGGTCGAGGTCGACGCGGTGTTCGAAGTCGCTTAGCGAGGTGAGTATGCGGGCGCCCGACTGGTTGACCGCGCGACCGATCGCGCATCGCGGTTTGCATGATCGCGCCCGCGGCGTGGTCGAGAACATGCCGGGCGCGGTCCATGCGGCGATCGCCGGCCGGTTCGGCATCGAGGTCGACCTGCAATTGACGTCGGACGGCGAGGCCATGGTGCATCACGACGATGCGCTGGGCCGGCTGACCGACGGCAGCGGCGCGCTGGCCACGCAGACCGCCGCGCAGCTCAAGCAGGTGCCGTTCAAGGACACGCCGGAGCGGATGATGACGCTCGGCGATCTCTGCGCCTTGGTCGATGGCGCGGTGCCGCTCTTGATCGAGGTAAAGAGCCATTTCGACGGCGACCGCAAGCTGGTGGCGCGGATGGCGCAGGTGCTGGCAAATTACAGCGGCCCGGCGGCGGTGATGTCGTTCGATCCCGACCAGGTGCTGGCGTTGCGCGAAGCCTTGCCGCAGCTGCCGCGCGGCGTCACCGCGCAGCGCCGCTACGACGATCCGTATTGGGACCATCTCGCGCCGGCCAAGCGCAACACCATGCTGCATCTGCGCCACGGCCTGCAGACCCAGCCGCATTTCATCGCCTATTGGGTGCAGGACCTGCCGGCGCCGGCGCCGTGGATCGCCCGCAACCTGTTCGGCTGCGCGCTGCTGACCTGGACGGTGCGGACGCCGGAGCAGCGGCAGCACGCCGCGCGCTATGCCGACCAGATGATTTTCGAAGGCTTTCGCCCGGAGGATTGAGCGGCCTTGAACTCAAGCGGACAATGCACAAATCAGCAGGATGGCGCCGACGATGCTCGATCCCGATTTGCCCGCTGTTTTCGCCCGGTTCGCTGATCGATGACGGAGATCACGCTCGAAGCGGTGGGCTCGGTCGAGCAGATCGCGGCCGCCGATTGGGACGCCTGCGCGGCCTCGCCGCTGCAGGCCGGCGTGCCGCCCGGCAACGGCTGCGCGCCCCCCTCGTCGTACAATCCGTTCACCTCGCACGCGTTCTTCGCCGCGCTGGAAGATTCCAACTCGGCCTGCGCCCGCACCGGCTGGGGGCCGCGCCATCTGATCGCCCGGCAGAACGGCACAATCGTCGGCATCGTGCCGTGCTATCTGAAGTCGCATTCGCAGGGCGAATACGTGTTCGACCGCGGCTGGGCCGACGCCTATGAGCGCGCCGGCGGCCGCTATTATCCAAAGCTGCAGGTCTCGGTGCCGTTCACGCCGGCGACCGGACCGCGCCTGCTGATCCGCCCCGGCGTCGATGCCGAACAGGTCGGCACCGCGCTGGCGAACGGCCTGGTGGCGCTGTGCGGCGTCAGCAAAGCGTCGTCGGTGCACGTCACCTTCGCCCGCGAGCAGGAGTGGAAATTCTTGGCGCAACAGGGCTTCCTGCAGCGCACCGACCAGCAATTCCACTGGCACAATGCCGGCTACAGCAGCTTCGATGATTTTCTCGCCACCCTCGCCTCCCGGCATCGCAAGGCGATCAAGCGCGAGCGCCGCGACGCGCTGGCGGGCGGCATCAGCATCGAGGCCTTGACCGGCGCCGCGATCACCGAGGAAGCTTGGGATGCGTTCTTCGAATTCTACATGGAGACCGGATCGCGCAAATGGGGCCGGCCGTATCTGACCCGCGCGTTCTACAGCGAGATCGGCCGCACCATGAGCGATCAGGTGCTGCTGGTGATGGCGAAGCGCGACGGCCGCTTCATCGCCGGCGCGATCAATTTCATCGGCGGCGACGCGCTGTTCGGCCGGCACTGGGGCGCCATCGAGCATCACCCGTTCCTGCATTTCGAGGTCTGCTACTATCAGGCGATCGAGTTCGCGATTTTGCGCGGCCTTGCCACCGTCGAAGCCGGCGCACAGGGCGAGCACAAGATCGCGCGCGGCTACCTGCCGCAAACCACCTATTCGGCGCATTTCATCGCCGATCCGGGTCTGCGCCGCGCGGTCGCGGACTACCTTAAGCAGGAGCGCGCCTATGTGGCGGCGGCGGCGCGCGAACTCACCGAGGCCGGCCCGTTCCGCAAGAGCGCCGACGAGCCGTCTTGACCGCGTCGCGCGCGGCAGCGACAGTCGCGCCCATCAAATTTCGGAGTCGTCATGACCGCCTATGATCCCGACAACATCTTCGCCAAGATTCTGCGCGGCGAATTTCCCTGCTATAAAGTCTATGAGAACGACCACGTGCTGGCGTTTCTCGACATCATGCCGCGCGCGCCCGGCCACACGCTGGTGCTTCCGAAGGCGGCGGCGCGCAACATCCTGGATATTTCAGCGGAAGATTTCGCCGATGTAGCGCGCGGGGCGCATACCATCGCCCGCGCCGCCAAGACCGCGTTCGACGCCGACGGCATCACCGTGCAGCAGTTTTCCGAAGCCGCCGGCGGCCAGGTGGTGTTTCACCTGCACATGCACGTGATCCCGCGCCACGACGGCGTGGCGCTGCTGCCGCCCGCCAGCCGCAAGGAAGACGCCGCGGTGCTCGAGGCGCAGGCGAAGAAACTGATCGCGGCGCTGCAGGGCTAAGTCGAACTGAGCTGTCATTCCGGATTGCGCGTTCACCACCTCGTCATTCCGGGGCACGAGCAGCGCAAGCTGCGCGTGAACCCGGAATCTCGCAACCCGCGGCGGGCTCTCGGCCCCCGCGGCAAGATTCCGGGTTCGCTCGTTCTGACGAACTCGCGCCCCGGAATGACGACCTCCTGTGTTTTTGACGCCCAGCAAACAACAGAAAAGAGAGACGAAGTTCGCGCGCCAAATCGCGCTACTTCCCCTCCGGCATCGCGCACTGAAAGCGGTCGGGCTTCAGATCGATCAGCGGCGTGTCGTCGAGGCAATCCAGCCCGCGCACCAAGACGGTCGCGCCTTCGATGCCGACCAGCGTCACCCGCGAGGTGCCGATCGGATTGGGCCGCAGCGGCGAGCGCAAGGCAAACGTGCCGCGCGCTTCGTCGCCGCGGCGCTTCTGCAGCACCAGATCGCGCCGCGACAGATGCAGCCAATACAGCACTTCGAGATAGGCGTATTTCTCCAGCCCCTGCAGCGCGGGCAGCCACGGCTCAATAATCTCCAGCCGGCACACCGGCCCGTCGAGCGCGCCCTGTCGCGGCGTCTGGTCGCGCGAGGTCCAGGGCGTGCGGATCCGGCCGATGAAGATCAGCCCGGCGTCGGTGGCGGGCGGCGGCGTGACGGCGATTTCGCCGTCGCGGATGTCACTGTAGTCCATGGCGCAGTCCAGCTTATGCCGAGAAAGACAATCTCGCGGTAGACCAACGAGGCCGCCGCGGCAAGCGCTATCCGAGCGCCCATTTGCCGATCAGCATGGTGGCTTCGCCTGCCAGCACGCCGAGCAGAATCGAGCGCCGCGCCACGATGAACACCACCAGCCCGACCGCGACAGCGCCATAGCGCAGCGGCCCCGGTACGCTGGCGAGCGCGCCCGGCGGCAGCACCAGGATTTGCGCGATGACGCCGGCGAGGATCGCGGTCGCCACCGCCCTCACCCACACCAGGATTTCCGAGCCTTCGTCGAGCCCGCCGCCGAGCCACAGCCCGAGCATCCGCCACACTTCATTCGGCAGAAAGCCCGCCACCAGCAGCACCACGAGCGCGTGCCAGTCGCCGATGAACTCGCTCATCGGCGCTTCCTCCACAGGTGTACGCCGTAAGCGATGGTGCCGGCGGACACGCCGCTGATCAGGATATCGACGCCGGTGTGCAGCAGCGAGACCAGCGGAAACAGCGCCAGCCCAAGCCCAAGGGCTACGACGTCGGCGAGTTCGCGGCAGTTGCGCGCGGTCGACAGCAGAAACGCCAACGGCGTCAGCAGCAGGATCGCGGCGCCGAGCGATTGCGGCAGATTGGCCGCAAGCTGAAAGCCGACCACGTTGGCGACCAGGCAGACCGAGACCAGGCCGCAGCCGAGCCCCAGCGTAAACGGGATCCGGCGCTCGCGCGGCACCATCGGAAACAGCCGGAAGCACTCCACCCACAGCGTCACCGCGATGAAATGCGCCGGCAGGATCAGGTGTCGCTTCTTGGTGGTCGGCGTACGCATCATCGGCAGCACCGCGACCACCATCGGGAACAGCCGGATCGCGCTCACCGTGACGGCGATCGCGGCCTGCGCCACGGTCGCGCCGGAGCCCAATGTCGAGATCAGGATGATCTGCGCCGGGCCCGCCCACACAAAGAAGGTCGACGCCAGCACCCAGCCGAGGCTGAAGTGCGTATCATGCGCCAGCGCGCCGATGCCCAGATAGGTCGCGAACAACACCGCGGTCAGAATCGTGGTGGCGACCGCGCGCAGGCCCTGCCTGAAAGCAGCCGCGGGGCTTTGCCATATCGGTGAGTCGAGAGCCGGAAGCGCCATGAGACCCGTGAATTGCGTGAAGCCGTCGCTCATTGGCGTGATCAAGAAGCCCCCCGTCAAGCGGCCGGTGGACAGGAAAATTTGTTTTGCCGTCAGTGCAACGACCAGACCGCCGCCATCGACGCCGGTCGATCAACCATTGAGCCGCGCATTGCGCAGCACCAGACAGGCGCCGCCGGCGCGGCGAATTTTGCTGCACAGATTGTCCGCCGCGCCCCGGGTCTCGGCGCCGATCCGCACCTGATAGAAGGTGCGGGTGCCGCGGCTGCGCCACACCGATCCCAACAGGTTCGGATCCTGATCGCCGATCACCGACCCGAGCCGCGTCATCGCGCGGGCATAGAGCGACAGCGCGCGGTCGCGATTGAAGCCGGCGGCGAGTTGCACGCCCCATGGCCGGTCGGCACCGAGTTTCACGCGCTCTGCGAGTTGCGTCACGAACGGATTGGGCGCGCGCGTCAATAGCGCCATCAAGGTCCGGCAGCTGGTGGCGGGAGCCGGCTCGGCGGCCTTGCCGTTGCGGCCGATTGCCGCCCAATCATCGACCGAGGTGCCGGTGATCGCCGAGACGTAGTTGCGGGTCTCCTGCGGCAGATAACCGTTGCCGGCGATCCAGTCCTGCACCCGGCGCGGCCCGGCATTGTAGGCCGCGGCCGCAAGCCCGAGGTTGCCGAACTGGCCGCGCAGCTCGCTCAAGAATTCCGCGGATTTCGGCAACGCCTGCACCGGATCGAACGGATCGAGCAACCGCCGCTCATTGGCGGTGCCGGGCATGAACTGCGCGATGCCCTGGGCGCGGCTGCCGCTGCGGGTCAACGGACCGATCGCGTCGGGCTGAAACCGGCTTTCCTGCCAGATCACGCGGGCGAAAAACTCCAGCGGCAGGTCGTTCGCCTTGGCAGCCGATTCGATCATCAGGCAGATCGACTCGCGGGTGTCGCCATTGCCCGCGCTTTCCGTCGGCGGCGAAACTTGGGGTGGCGACGCCTGCTGCGGCGGCGCTTGTTCGGGCTGCTGCTGAGACTGCTGCGGCTGCGCGTCCTGCTTCGGCGCGGCAGCATCGCGGTTCGGCGGCGGCGCCGCCGGCGCATCCTTGGTCGCCGCCTCGCCGCTTGGCGACGCATCTTCGGCGCGCAGCGGCACGCTGAGGCCGAGCGCGGCCAGCATCAGCAAGCATATCACCGAGGCGCGCCGTGCTGGCATTCAGACGTCCATTTCGATGGCGGTTTGCGATCGGCGCGCCGCGACTTGACACGACGCGCAACGCGACAACAATTCGCCTGTGAGATCCCAAGCCGGGGCAAAGTTATGGCTGTAACGCTGCACGAGCAACCCGGTTTCGCGGCCGACGACGACGTGCCGATCCCCTATATGGCGCGCACCCGCGCGTATTACGCCGCGATCGGCTACCCCGAGCCGTATCGCTGGGCGCATCACGTCGGCGCGCCGTTCCAGCCGCTGCGCAAGCCGCTGGAGCGCGCCCGCATCGCGCTCGTCACCACGGCGGCGCCGTTCGATCCGGCGAAAGGCGACCAGGGCCCCGGTGCGCCGTATAATGGCGGCGCCAAGTTCTATCAGGTCTATGACGGCGACAGCGGAAAGCCGCACGATCTGCGGATCTCGCACATCGCCTATGATCGCATCCACACCAGCGCCGAAGACGGCAATTGCTGGTTTCCGCTGCCGCAGCTCAAGCGCCTCGCTGCCGCCGGACGGATCGGCGAGGTCGCGCCGCGGTTCTTCGGCGCGCCGACCAACCGCAGCCATCGCGTCACCATCGAGACCGACGCGCCGGAGATTCTGGCGCGCTGCCGCGCCGACGCCGTCGATGCGGTGGTGCTGGTGCCGAACTGTCCGGTCTGCCATCAAACCGTCAGCCTGGTGGCGCGGCGTCTCGAACAAGGCGGCATCTCCACCGTGGTGATGGGCTGCGCCAAGGACATCGTCGAACACGTTGCGGTGCCGCGGTTTCTGTTCAGCGACTTTCCGCTCGGCAATTCCGCCGGCAAGCCGCATGACCAAGCCTCGCAGGCGTTGACGCTGGAACTGGCGCTGCGGCTCTTGGAAACCGCGCCCGGTCCGCAGACCACGGTGCAATCACCATTGCGCTGGCGCGACGACGCCGCGTGGAAGCGCGACTACAACAACGTCGCCGCGCTGAGCCCTGAGGAACTGGCGCGGCGGCGGCGCGAGTTCGACGCGCAGAAACAGCGCGCCCGCGCGGTGCGCGAGGGGGCAGCCGGCTGATGCGCGCGATTTACCTTAACGCCAGCTCGTCGGCGCACCGGCCTTCCCTGCGGCCGCGTGCGGTGTAGAGTTCTCGCTTTCCAGCGCGGGATGGCAGATGACGATCGATCGGCGTCGACACTTGCGGGACAAAGTCATTTACGGCGCGGTGGCCACGCGCAGCGACAGCGGCGCGACGCGTGACTGCGTCGTGCGCAACATCTCCGACCAGGGCGCCCGCCTGGAATTCGGCAGCACCGTCGGGCTTCCCGACAACCTCGGCCTGACCATCGCCCGCAAAGGCCGCTCGTTTTCCGCGAATATCGTCTGGCGTAGGGCCACCGCGGTCGGCGTGGCGTTTGCCGAAGCCGCGCCCGCCTCCGACCTCGACGAGCGGCTGCGCAAGAGCGAGAAGAAGCAGCGCGAGTTGAAGCGCAAGATCCGGATGCTGCTCGGCGAAGGCTGATCACGCTGAGCTGTGGGCAAGTCCCGCGCAAGCGGTGCCCCCATGCGTCTCGCCTGGCGCCGGTCGCCGCCGCCAATTGCCTTGCCGGGCGATTTGATTAAAACGTCGTCGTGACCCCACGATCGGTTGCGCCCGCTCGCCGGTTGCGCGCCGCTCTGCCAAGGACGACGAGCATCAAGCGCAAGAAGCCCAAGAACCGCCCGCCGAAGAAGCGCCACGGGTCCGGTCCGCCGGTTTCGCAGCGGCCCGTGCCGAAGCCGGCCGTCGCGGCGACCGAGGTTCCGGCCGCGGTCGATCATGGATCTGTGCCGGTCGCCGAACCACGGGCGGCGGCGCCGGCGCCGCGCGTCGCCGCTTCGTCCCAAGCCGCTTCGTCCCAAGCCGCTTCGTCCCAAGCCGCTTCGTCCCAAGCCGCTTCGTCCCAAGCCAATGCATCCGCAGCACCGCGCGCGAAAGCCGCGAAGCCGGCCGCCGCAGCGCCCGCCCCCGGCGTCGCCCCGGCAGCCCCCGCCGCTGGCAAAGCCACGCCCGGCTTTTCGTTCGCCAAGCTCTACGCCGAGACCTGCGATTCCTTCCTCGATGCGCTGCAGACCTCGCCTAACCGGCTGCTGCTGTGGATCATGGGCGCCTATGGGGCGCTGTGGTTCTCCAGCACGGTCAGCTTTCCGGCGATGCCGTTCGACAGCTACGAGATGTTCCTGTTCGGCAAGGAGATGCAGTGGGGCTACTGGAAGCACCCGCCGCTGGAGCCATGGCTGACCGAGATCGCCTATCAGCTCACCTTCCATTGGATCAGCTCGCATTTCGTGCTGGCGATCGGTTCGATCCTGGTGACGTTCTATTTCGTCTACCTGATCGGCACGGAGACCGTCGGCAAGACCGGCGCGACGCTCGCCGTCGCGCTCACCATCCTGATCTATTATTTCGGCCCGCCGGTGACGATGTACAACCACAACGTCGGGCAGCTGCCGATCTTTGCCGCCACCGTCTACATCTATCGCAAGGCGGTGCTCGGCGAGAAGCTGTCGAACTGGGTGCTGCTCGGCGTCGCCGCGGCGATCCTGATGTACGCCAAATATTCCGGCGCGCTGCTGCTCGCGGTGCTGGTCCTGCATCTCTTGCTGATGCCGCAGGGCCGCCGGCAGCTGTTGAGCCGCGGGCCTTACGTCGCCGCACTGGTCGGGCTGGTCGTGCTGCTGCCGAACCTGATCTGGCTGGTGCACAGCAATTTCCTGCCCTTCACCTTCGCCTTCGACCGCCCGCCGGTGGAAGGCTTGGTGCCGCGGGTCTGGGCGGGGCTGAAATTCCTGTTCGCGCAGCTCGGCTATCACGCCGGTCTCATCGTCGTGGTGCTGCTGGCGATGATCCCGAAGCTGCCGCTGCAGGGCCAGCCGGTCGCGATCGAGCTGGGGCGACCGAGCCTGTTCGACAAGTCGCTGGTGCTGATGGCGGCGTTTCTGCCGCTGTTGATGATCGGCGCGATGACGTCCTGGGCCGGCGTCGATCAACGGCCGGAAATCGGCGGCTCGCTGGTGGCGCTGTCGGGGCTCGCCATGGTGATGCTGCTGCCGCAGCGCAGCGTGTTGCGCGCGCCGCGGCTGGTCACCACGATCTGGCTGTTGGTGCTGATCGGCCTGCCGATCGGCCACGTGGTGTTCATCAACGCCAAGGCCAATGGCAGCGGCCAGGTGCCGACCCAGATGTGGCCGGCGCGGGAATTGTCCGGCGCGATGCAGGCGATCTGGAACAGCAAGTCGCTGCGCCGGCTGGACATCGTCACCGGCGACTTCAAGCAGGCCGGCTTCGTCGCGCTCTACGCCTCGCCGCGGCCGTCGGTGTTCATCGACGCCGATTTCCGCAAGAGCCCGTGGGTGACGCCGGAGCGGCTGAAGCAATCCGGCACCCTGGTGATCTGGGCGACCTCGGACTTCCCGCGCACCGACGAGATTCCGGAGCCGTATCGCGCGGCGCTCGAAGGGCTGACGCCGACGCTTGGCACCATGGTGCTGCCGCTCGGCCACGGCAAATCGCAGACCTATGGCTGGGCGGTGATGCTGCCGGAAGGCACGCCGACGCTGGCGCCGCCCCCCGGCGCACCCAAGCAGCCGTGAGATCCACCCAACCGTAACAAACCAACGGGGCCGGCGATCGCTCGCCGGCCCCGTCTGATTGACTCTTCGGATGGCAGCCTGACGGCCGCCTGCTGATCAAACCTTGACCAGCGGTCCCTTCGAGGACGGCCCGTCCGAGCCGCCGCCGGATTTCGGCTTGCGCGCGCTGCGCTTGCGGGCGCCCGGCAGCTTCTCCGGCTTCGGCGTCACCGGGCCTTCGACATATTCAAAACCGATCTTCTCCAGATCGACCCCGGCGACCGCTTCGTCCTTGACCAGCACGACGCGAACGTGACCGCCGCCCTTCAGCCGGCCGAACAGCACCTCGTCGGCCAACGGCTTCTTGATGTGCTCCTGGATCACCCGCGACATCGGCCGCGCGCCCATCTGCTCGTCATAGCCGTGCTGCACCAGCCAGGCCTTCGCCGGCTCGGACAGTTCGATGGTGACGTCGCGATCGGCGAGCTGCACCTCGAGCTGCAGCACGAACTTCTCCACCACCATGCCGATGACGTCGGCATTGAGATGCGCGAACGACACGATGGCGTCGAGACGGTTGCGGAATTCCGGCGCGAACTGCCGGTTGATCGCCTCGTGGTCGTCGCCTTCGCGCTTGTTGCGGGTGAAGCCGAACGCCTGGCGGGCCAGATCGGCGGCGCCGGCATTGGTCGTCATGATCAGGATCACGTTGCGGAAGTTGACCTGCTTGCCGTTGTGATCGGTCAGCCTTCCATGATCCATGATCTGCAACAGCACGTTGTAAAGATCCGGATGCGCCTTCTCGATTTCGTCGAGCAGCACCACGCAATGCGGGTGCTGATCGACGCCGTCGGTCAAGAGGCCGCCCTGGTCGAAGCCGACATAGCCCGGAGGCGCGCCGATCAGCCGCGACACGGTGTGCCGCTCCATGTATTCTGACATGTCGAAGCGGATCAGCTCGACGCCGAGCGAGGCTGCGAGTTGCTTTGCCACCTCGGTCTTGCCGACGCCGGTTGGGCCGGAGAACAGATAGGAGCCGATCGGCTTCTCCGGTTCGCGCAAGCCGGCGCGCGCCAGCTTGATCGACGCCGCCAAGGCTTCGATCGCCTTGTCCTGGCCGAACACCACGCGCTTCAGCGTGGTTTCGAGATGCTTCAGCACCTCGGCGTCGTCCTTCGACACGCTCTTCGGCGGGATCCGCGCCATGGTCGCGACCGTGGTCTCGATTTCCTTGATGCCGATGGTCTTCTTGCGCTTGTTCTCCGACACCAGCATCTGCGCCGCGCCGGATTCGTCGATCACGTCGATCGCCTTGTCCGGCAGTTTGCGGTCATGGATGTAGCGCGACGATAGTTGTACCGCAGCTTCGATCGCCTCGTTGGTGTATTTCAGCTTGTGGTAGTCCTCGAAATACGGCTTCAGCCCCTTGAGGATCGCGATCGCGTCTTCGACGGTCGGCTCGTTGACGTCGATCTTCTGGAACCGGCGCACCAGCGCGCGGTCCTTCTCGAAGTGCTGGCGATATTCCTTGTAGGTGGTTGAACCCATGCAGCGGATGGTGCCCGATGCGAGGGCAGGCTTGAGCAGATTCGAGGCATCCATCGCGCCGCCGGAGGTGGCGCCGGCGCCGATCACGGTATGGATCTCGTCGATGAACAGAATCGCGTTGGGATGCGCTTCCAGCTCCTTCAACACCTGCTTCAAGCGTTCTTCGAAGTCGCCACGATAGCGCGTGCCGGCGAGCAGCGTGCCCATGTCGAGCGAGAACACGGTTGCGGCAGCCAGCACCTCCGGCACTTCCGAGTCGACGATGCGCTTGGCGAGGCCCTCGGCGATCGCGGTCTTGCCGACGCCGGCTTCGCCGACGAACAGCGGGTTGTTCTTCTGCCGGCGGCACAGCACCTGGATCGCGCGGTTGATTTCGGAGTTACGGCCGATCACCGGATCGATCTTGCCGTCGCGAGCCTTCTTGTTGAGGTTGACGCAATAGGTGTCCAAAGCGTCACCTTTCTTTTTGCTGTCCTCGCCACCCTTGGTCTCGGTCTCCTCATCAACCCCACGCACCGGCCGCGCCTCGGACACTCCGGGCCGCTTGGCAATGCCATGGCTGATGTAATTGACGGCGTCGTAGCGCGTCATGTCCTGCTCCTGCAGGAAATACGCGGCGTGACTCTCGCGCTCGGCGAAGATCGCGATCAGAACGTTGGCCCCGGTGACCTCTTCGCGGCCGGACGACTGCACGTGGATCACGGCGCGCTGAATCACCCGCTGGAATCCGGCGGTCGGCTTGGCGTCGTCGGCGCCGTCGGTCACCAGGTTCTCGAATTCGGTCTCGAGATAATTGACGAGGCTGGTGCGCAGCTTGTCGAGATCGACGCTGCAGGCCCGCATCACTGCCGCGGCATCGGAGTCGTCCACCAGCGAAAGCAGCAAGTGCTCGAGCGTCGCATATTGATGATGGCGCTCGTTCGCGATCGCGAGGGCGCGGTGCAGGGATTGCTCAAGGCTCTGTGAAAATGTTGGCATTCTCGTCCTCTATGGCCCCCGCCTATCATGGCCGCCGATGCTTGGTCAGGCAACAACAACCTTGCTCATATAGTGATCCAACCTCGCGGCGAAAGTCCGGTTCCGCGCGGGCCGATGCGCGGTGAAGTGCTCGCCGAAAGACTCGATGCAAGACCCGATGCAAGACCCGTTCCGGATTTCAGCGTCCCCGGCCGCGTCACTTCTTTTCCATCACGCACTGTAAAGGGTGTTGATGCTTGCGGGCAAAATCCATCACCTGAGTCACTTTGGTCTCGGCGATTTCGTAGGTGAACACGCCGCACTCGCCGATTCCGTGATGATGCACGTGCAACATCACCTGGGTGGCGGCTTCGACGTCCATCTGGAAAAACTTCTCCAGCACATGCACGACGAATTCCATCGGCGTGTAATCGTCGTTGAGAATCAACACGCGGTACAGATTGGGCCGCTTGGTCTTCGGCTTGACCTTGGTGATGACCGAGGTCGCCGGGTTGCCCGGACCGCCGGAGCGGCCTTCGTCATTGCCCATTCGCGGGCCGGACCGAACGAGGTCCCGCGTCGAAGACCGTTGGAAGGGCGAATATGCTCGATATGGCGTCGCGTGCAGCATGGTTAGGCGTTCGAAATCCAGGGAGGCGATTGACGGCAAACGACAGGCGCCCCCCAAATGAGCCCCTTGAATGCGTTCAATCCAGCACGTTGGGAGCCGCTCAACGGCAGCGGCCGATCCGCCGACTGGATCGGATCGCATGAATATGGGTCAGCATCAGCTTGGCCGCAAGCGCAGAGATTTATAGCGATTCTGGATCGTTACGACGACCGGCCGCCGCGCGACCGCTCCGCCCGCGCCTCGGCGACGTTAACGGGAACCAGCCAGGATTCGTCGCGGCGATTCATCTGCCGTTGACAATGGCACGACGGCGAAGCCCGCGCGCCTCGGAAATGTACGGCAATTGACCTTGTTTTGCAGGAGATCTTTACCCAGCGTTCATGGCATCGGCCCGAAATGCCCGCACAGAACGCGCATTTTGGGAAAAGCCATGCCTCTCGCCTCCCCTCTTCGCCGGCTGCGCCGCGCGGCGCAGGCATTTCGAACCGCCAACCAGGGCAACATCGCGGTGCTGTTCGGCCTCGCGATCATTCCGCTGATCAGCTTCGTCGGGGTCGCCGTCGATTACAGCCGAGCCGCCGCCGCCCGCACCGCCATGCAGGCGGCGGTGGATTCCGCCACGCTGATGGTGTCCAAGGACTATGCCTCCGGCGTCATCCAACAGAGCGATATCCAGACCACCGCGGATAAGTACTTCAGAGCGCTGTATACCGGCACGGGTGCAGGCTCTCTCGACGTCAAGGCGACCTATACGGCCAAATCCGCTGACGGCACGTCGACCGTCGTGTTGAAAACCACGGGCAGTCTGCCGACCTCCTTCCTCAAGGTCGCCGGCTTCACCGAGATTCCATTTGCGGCGACGTCGACGTCGACCTGGGGCGCCACCCGGTTGCGCGTCGCGATGGCGCTCGACGTCACCGGCTCGATGCAATACGACGACAAGCTCGCGGCGATGAAGACCGCGGCGATCAAGCTCGTCAATACGCTGAAGGCCTCCGCGACGACCGACGAGGACGTCTATATTTCCATCGTTCCCTTCAACGTCATGGTCGACGTCGGAACCGCCAACAAGAATGCGACCTGGCTCGACTGGGACACCAATTACGGCAGTTGCAAATCCAACAACACCAAGAAGTCGACCTGTCAGGCCGCGGGCGAGACTTGGAGCAACAATAGCTGCATATCCAAATATACACGGAAGAGTTTATGTGTGGCAGCCGGCGAGACCTGGACCGCGAGCAACGTTAGCAACTGGCAGGGCTGCGTCACCGATCGCACCACCACGGGCGATTACGACATCAAAAAAACCGCGCCCACGACGGCGACGCCGGCGACGTTGTTCCTGGCGCAGCCCTACTCCAGCTGTCCTTTGTCCCTCTTGCCGATGAAATCCGCCTACAAAGCGACCGAGTCGGACACCTCCACCGACGTGACCACACTGAAAGGCAAAATCAACAAGCTCGACGCCGAGGGCAATACTAACCAGCCGATCGGCCTGTTCTGGGCGTGGATGTCGCTCCAACTCGGCGATCCACTGAATACGCCAGTCAAAGACACGGATTACAAATACACCGACGCCATCATCCTGCTATCCGACGGCGACAACACCCAAAGCGGCTACAGCAGTTCCGTCTCCGTGATCGACGCCAGGCAAAAGAAGCTTTGCGACAATATCAAAGACCCGCTGAACGGCACGACGACGATCTTCACAATTCAGGTGAACACCGACGGCGACGATGAGTCCGCGGTGCTGAAATATTGCGCCAGCGACGGCCAGTTCTTTCAATCGACCACCGCCGACCAAATCGCAGTCGCATTCCAGTCGATCGGCTCGTCGCTGACCAAATTGCGGCTCGCGCAATAGTTTCGCGGCTCGCACAACAAAAGCCCGACCGCTGTCTGCGGCCGGGCTTTGGCATGTTTGAATTAACGATCGAGATTAGCGCGCGGCCGGCACGAATTTCGCGGCGATGCCTTCGAGCGGCTTGAAGCTCTGCTTCGCCAGATCGCTGTAGAGGCCGGCGATCTTCTGCGACTCCGCGACGAAAGTCTCATAGGCGCTCTTGGCGTATTCGGTCTGCAACTCGATCGCCTTGTCGAAGGATTTCACCGCCGACAGTTTTTCGACGAAGGCATTGCCGTCTTCGAACGACTTCTTGGTGTAGTCGCCGACCGCGGTGGCGATCGCCTGATAGCTCTTCTGAACGCTGCTCGCCGACGCAACCGCGGTATCGAACTGCTCTTTGCCGTACTGCTGGATCTCTTCCACGTTGACCATTTTCGCGTCCTTCCCAGACTGCTGTCGCCGGGCGACCCGGCTTTTCACCAGGCGAACATACTGCACTGCACAAAAATGTCAATGGTAATTGTGCGCCGCACAATCCGGACTTCGGATAAATTCAACGTGGCCGTGCAACAGTTGCTTAACCTTTTCGAAACTCGCCCGGCCTACCCTGCTCTTTGCACGATCGCTAGAGATAATAATCGCTTGGTGACAGCGAGTTAGCCGGAAATACAGGCTGCTTTTGCCCGGCCGGCGGACCGAACACGGCGCAACCCGCGACGACGGTCGGCGGGCGTCGGGCATAATTTAGCCTCACGGACCGGTGATGTACTGAGAATCGGACGGGGACCTTTATGCATCGCAAAACCTCAGTTTCGCGCACCCTTCGGGTTTGCGTGCTCGGGCTGGCCACCGTCGCGGCCATCATTTACACCACCGACTCAGCCGATGCCCGCCGTCACCGCGCTCGCCATGTCCGTCATCACGTGGCGACCGAAAGCTACAATCCGGCCTTCGCATCGATCATCGTCGACGGCAATTCCGGCGAAGTGCTCACCGCCAACAGTCCCGACGGCCTGCGCCACCCGGCGTCGCTGACCAAGATCATGACATTGTACTTGCTGTTCGAGCGGCTGGAATCCGGCAAGATGCAGCTCGACAGCGAGATGGACGTCTCCGAACACGCCTCTGTTCAGGCCCCGACCAAGCTCGGGCTGCGTCCCGGCCAGAGCATCCGCGTCGAGGACGCCATCAAGGCGCTGGTGACGCGCTCGGCCAACGACGCCGCCGTGGTGATCTCCGAAGCGATCGCCGGCGACGAAGGCGATTTCGCCAAGCTGATGACCAAGAAGGCGCGCTCGCTCGGCATGACCCGGACGGTGTACCGCAACGCCTCGGGCCTGCCCGACGACGACCAGGTCACCACCGCGCGCGATCAGGCGACGCTCGGCCGCGCCATCCAAGAGCGCTTCCCGCGTTATTATCGCTTCTTCTCGACCAGCGTCTTCAACTACCGCGGCAACGCGATCCGCAATCACAACCGCCTGCTCGGCAGCGTCGAAGGCGTCGACGGCATCAAGACCGGCTACACCCGCGCCTCCGGCTTCAATCTCGTCACCTCGATGCACCGCGGCAACCGCCACCTGATCGGCGTCGTGTTGGGCGGCCGCAGCGGCGGCTCGCGCGACGCCATCATGCGCAATTTGCTCGCCGAAAACCTCGACAAGGCCGCGACCCGGCGCACCGTCGCCGCGGTCTCCGAACGCGGCAGCGCCGAAGCCAATGCCGATGTCGCCGAGGACGAGTCCGAGAGCCGCCCGACCAAGACCGTCCAGGTCCAGGGCGGCATCCAGGCCCCGGTGCAGGTCGCCTCGGCGACGGCCGAGCCGGTCGCGCCCCCGCGCCCCGCGGCGTCGATGGCGCGATCGCTGATCCCGCCGCAGGCGGTGCAGAAGCCGGAACCCGGTCCGCTCAATTCCGGCGTCATTCAATCCCAGCAGCAGGCCGCCATTCCGGGTTCGAACGAGCCGATGAAGCCGGTGCGGGTGAAGACCGTCCAGGTCAAAGCCGGCGCGGTCAAGCTGGCCTCGGCGGGCCCAGCGCAGTCGGCGCCGCCGATCACCAATGCGATCCCGGCGCGCGCCGACGTGGCGGAGACTTCGGGCTCGATGATCGCCAAGGCCGATATGCGGACGGAGCCGTCGCGCCTGATGCCGCCGCAGCCGCTCAATCACGGCACCGGCCAGGGCATTCTCGGCGTGCTGCCCGCCTCGGGCGGCCCCTCCTCGCAGGCGATGGCCTATGCCGATCCGTCGCGCGGCCAGCCGCTGGCGACGCAGCAGAACGGCACCGTGAAGCCCGCGGTGCATAGCGGCTGGATCGTTCAGGTCGGCGCGCTGGGCAGCGAATCCGAAGCCCGGCAGCGGCTCGAGGCGGCGCGCGACCAGGCCCGCGGCACGCTCGCCAAGGCCGAGCCGTTCACCGAAACCATCGCCAAAGGCGAGAAGAAGCTGTATCGCGCCCGCTTTGCCGGCTTGGACCGCGACCAGGCCGAGGCGGTCTGTCGCGCGCTGAAGCGCTCCGAGATTTCCTGCATCACCATCAAGAACTGATCCGCAAGAACTGATCCGCAAGAACTGATCCGCAAGAACTGACGACGCCGCGGCGTCGTCACGCGGCCCCGGCACGTGGTCGGCGCGGGCTTCGGCCCGCCGCCGCGCGCCGCCCCGGCTGTCCGCGCCGCGCTTTGCGCCGGCATGGTTGACGGCCGATAAAAAACATCCGCTGAAAACCACTCATCAAGGATTGCCGGCTACAACGGATGCTGAGGGTTGACCACGTCGGCAAACGGCGGGCGGCCCCCCGGGGCGTTAGGCAGAGACCAGAAGCAACTCACAGTTCGGTAGCGTATGTAGCGTGCTGGAGTTAGCTGCGATGAGTGCGAAGCAAAGTATCCTTGGCCGCGTTTACGCGGGCGGCAAGGTACGTCGACCCCCCTTGGTCGGGATGCAGTTTCTTCATGAGCGTACGGTGGGCCTGCCCGATTTCGGCGCGCCCCGCGCCCGGCTTCAGGCCAAGGATCTGATAGGCCTCCTCGTCCGTCATTTTGCCGCTCGACGTCTCGCGGCTCTGCCGCCCTGCCCGGTCGCCCTGCGCGTTCTGACGCCAAGCGGGAAACCGGCGGTCAAGATAGCTTTCAAGTAGCGCGCAGCTCTCGGCGTCGAACGAAGGGATCATCGCCGCCAGTTGCGGCAGATCGAACTCGTCGAGCGAGCGGCCGGCCTGCGGCCCGGCCAGAAAGCGGCCGCTCAACGCGCCGCTGTCGTGGTCGAGCATCATCTCGATATATTGCGACACCACCCGCGAGCTCTGGCCGGCCGAGCGTTTGCCGCGCGATCCGAACAGCGTGCCGAGATTGCCGAAAGCGCCGGAGCCGAACGGCGCCCAGCCGAGCAGCCCGGCACCGAAGATGCCGAGCGGGATCGCCACCGCGAGCTCGCCCTTGACCCCGGTGAACGCCGCCACCGCCAGCGTCACGACGCCGCCGCCGATCTTGATGCCACGCGCCAGCACCGCCGGGTTGGCGGCCCGGAACATCTGCAGCAGCGAATACAGCACTATGACGGCGACGACGCCGGCGATCAGCGTAGGCATGACACCCATATAGTGCGGGCGCGCGAGAAATGCACCGCTATCCGCAGCCGCATCCCGCGCTCACTTCATCTGGCCGAGCAGCCGCGCCGCGCCGCCATCGGTTCGCGACAGCCGCTGCAAGGCATCGCGGCCGCCGGCCGCATAGGCGGCAGCGGCGCGCAGCAGCTCGCGCAATTGCGCCGCGGCGCCCGGATCGAACCGGCACCAGGCGCCGCCGGTCAGCCTTGCAATCTCGCGGAAGGTGGCTTCCGCGGTGGCGTCGTAGCCCTCCTGAAACAGGAACATCGGCACCTTGAGCAGCCCCAATTCGCCGGCCTTGACGCAAAGCTCATCGGCCGGCTCTTCCATCGCATCGCCGACGAACACCACCGCGCGCACGCCGGACGCCACCGCGTCGCGCCTTGCTTCCGACAGCACCTTGCCGATCTGGGTGTTGCCGCCGCGGCAATCGATCTTCGCCATCAGCGTCGCCAGCTTGGCGGGCTCCGAGATCCAGCCGCTGGCCCGGCACTCGTTCATGCCGCGATAATACACCAGCCGGATGTCCAGGCTGCCGAGTGCGGCGGCCTCGCGGAACATCTCGGCCTGCAGGCTGCAAGCCATGTCCCAGGTCGGTTGCCGGCTCATGGTGGCGTCGAGCGCGAACACCAGCCGGCCGCGCGCGCCCGGGGCGTGCGGCGACATCGCCCGCGCCTTGGCGACGAACGCCGCGATCTCCTCCGACGGCGACACCCGGCTGTTGGGCAGCGCACCGCCGCGCGCGGCCGGCGGCGCGGAGGTGTCGACCGGAGGTTTCATCGGTTGGCGGGACATGGCGGCTCGCAGGCGTGGCGAGCTTATGTGGCGAGTGTGCGCCCCGCGGTCAATGCATCGCGGCCGCGGCGCTATGGCCCGCCACGCTCAATGGCCATGACCGTGCGCGACCGTCTTGGCCTCCGGCCACGCGCCGGTGGCCATCACCGGCGGCGTCCGCGGGGCGCGCGACGCGCCCTCGCTGTCCTGCAGGAACTTGTCGACCACGCCCTTGATGTCGGTCTTGACGCTTTCCGGCCCGCGGTCGCTCATTTGCGTATGCTGGAAGCCGGTGTTCACCACGGTGATCCCGGCCCTCGCACAGATTTCGGTCTCCGGAACGACGCCCGGATCGGGCTTGAACTCGGGGTCTTTGGAGCGGAACGACAGGATCTTGAACTTGCCGTCGATCATGAACGGCACCCGCAGATTGTCCAGCGTCACCACCTTGGTGATCCGGTCCGGGTTGATCTTGGCGAAGTACATCGAAATGTCGCCGCCGTTGGAATGACCGACCATGGTCAGATGGTCGTAGTCCGAGTTCGGCTGGATGCTCTTCAGCCGGTCGATCGCGAAATTGATGTTGGCGACGCCGCGCTGATACACCGGCAGCCGGCCGACATAGGGCTCGCCCACATTGGTGACCAGCGGCGCGTCGGTGTCGAGGTCGTGCTGAATACTCACCGCCATGTAGCCGCGCGCGGCGAACAGATTGGCGAGGAACGAGTACTCGGTGAATTTGACGGTGTTGCCGTGATTGAGGATCGCGACCGGCAGCTTCAACATGCCCGCCGTCGACTGCATTTCGCGGTCGCGGCGCACCGCGATATCGACCTGCACCGGCCGGCTGCGCGTCGTGTCATAGAAGGTCAGCGTCTCGTGACGGATCGCCCATTTGCTCGCGGTGAAGTAACCGACGGCAAATACCAAGCAAAGCGAACTCAGAATGTAAATTCCGCGTTTCATCTGCGATCCTGATCGGCAGAGCCGGCTTGCCCGCGGTTCAACCGATCGTACTGGACATCCAATATACCTATTATACCCAGCGCGCGACCAACACCACGAACAAAGAATAGGTGCTACGGCCCGATCATTGTGCAGAGTGTCATATTGCTGAAATATGCTCCGCACCGGCACCCATCAGACCTGATCGTTTCGCCCTGCATCCGGAACGAGCATGATCGCCCGCACCGCCGTCCAAAGTTGCGACAATTCAACGCAAACTTGAGCCACATGGGTTGGCTGTCGCGGCCGCCACACGGCCCGCAACCGATCGCGCGAATCGAAGGCGGGGGCGTTGCGCCAACGCAAACCGCCGGTCCCTCGATGCTGCATGTCGCCGCTCGGACATGCGGCGTTGGCGGTGTCGCGCCGGGCTTGGTAGAGTTAGGCCCCGCCGTCTGCAGCAATCGAGTCGTGATGTCCCGTCCTCCCGTTATCGTCCGCACCCTGCCGGCCTTGCGCCGCGCGCTGGATATACTCCGCACCCGCAACGCCAGCCTTGCGCTGGTGCCGACCATGGGCGCGCTGCACGACGGCCACGTTTCGCTTGTCCGCCAGGCGAAGCGCCGCGCCGGCAAGGTCGCGGTGTCGATCTTCGTCAATCCGGCGCAGTTCGCCCCGAACGAGGATTTTGCCGCCTACCCGCGGACCTGGAAGGCGGATCTCGCGAGGCTCACCGAGGAGAAGGTCGACCTGATCTGGAATCCGGATGCCAAGACGATGTATCCGGCCGGCTTCGCCAGCAAGATTCTCACCGAAGGCCCGGCGCTGGCCGGGCTCGAGGATCGCTTCCGGCCGCATTTCTTCGGCGGCGTCACCACCGTGGTCGGCAAGCTGTTCGCCCAGGTCCGACCGGACCTGGCGCTGTTTGGCGAGAAGGATTTTCAGCAGTTGCGGGTGGTGGCGCGGATGGCGCGCGACCTCGATCTCGGCGTCAAGGTGATGGGCGTGCAGATCGTCCGCGAGCGCGACGGGCTCGCGATGTCGTCGCGCAACCGCTATCTGTCGCCGGAGCACCGCGCCAGCGCGCCTGCGCTGTACCGCGCCTTGAAGGAAGCCGCCAAGCGGATCCGCGCCGGCGACAAGCTCGCGCCGGCGCTGGCCGAGGGCGCCGCGTCGATCACCGCGGCCGGCTTCAAGCTCGACTATCTCGAAGCCCGCCACGCCGAAACCCTGGCGCCGATCGCCGCGCGCAAGGACGGCCCGATCCGGCTCCTGGTCGCCGCCACGATCGGCACCACGCGGCTGATCGACAACGTGGCGGTGTGATCAGCCCACGCGCTGAGCGTCGCCGACGACAACCTCCGCAACGGCGGCCGCAGGCTTGACGTGAAGCGCGAAACCGCTTGCGCCGGGTTCACCCACTCCCGGGCGGAGCTGCAAGCTCGGAATCAGATAGTCGCCGCCGTTCTGCGGCCGATAGGCGATCGGCGCAGTGGTCGCCAGCGTTCGCATCCTGTCGCGCAGGCGCTCGGCGATCGGCTCGAACTCGGTCTCCTTCAGGCGATCCGCACTGTGGACGACGAACGGCGGCAGCACGTCGTAGCCCGGATAGTAGAGAATGCCGTGCTGGATCGGGAATAGCAGGTCGTCGATCGGCCCGTTGACCCCGCGAGCGTCGTAGTGGGTTTCGCGACCGCCGGTGCTGACGATCAGCATGGCGCGCTTGCCGACAAAAACTCCTTCGCCGTAGCGCTCGCCCCATTTGCGGTCGCTGTGCTCGCCGACGCCATAGGCGAAGCCGCGGGCGAACACCCGGTCGACCCAGCCCTTGAGGATCGCCGGCATCGAAAACCACCACAGCGGAAATTGCAGGATCAATGCATCCGCCCACAGCAGCTTGTGCTGCTCGGCCTTGACGTCGTCGGTCAGCGCGCCGGCAGTAAAGTCCTCGCCCGACGCGGCGGGCACCTTGAGCCGCTCCCCGAGCGGCAACGCCGGAAAGTCGCCGCGATCGACCTGCGCTTTCCAGCGCTCGGCATAGAGATCCGACACCCGCACCTGATGGCCCTGGGCCTCAAGTTGCTGGATGGCGACGTCACGCAACGCGGCGTTGAGCGAGCGCGGTTCGGGATGGGCAAACACGAGAAGGACGTTCATGGCCAGACTCCTTTAAGGGACCTGAGCCTTGGCTAGTCGGTGATCGCTCGTCGCACTATATCTTGGCAATGCATAGGATTATTCCGAATAATGGATAAGTCAGACGTCACCTTGGAGCGGCTGCGGACGTTCGTCCGCGTCGCCGAGCGTGGCAATCTGTCGGCGGTCGCCCGCGAACTCGGCATCGGCCAATCCACGGTGACGCGGCAATTGCGCGAACTCGAGCAGGCGGTCGGCGTGCCGCTGCTGAGCCGGACCACCCGGCGGGTCACGATGACCACCGAGGGCAGCCGCTATTATGCCGATTGCGTGCAGATCCTGCGGCTCGTCGAGCAGGCCGGCGACGAGGTGCGCGGCACAAGGGGTGCTGCGGCCGGCACCATCCGGATCTCCTGCACCGCAGGTTTCGGCGTCTTGCATCTCACCCGGCTGATCTTCGCGTTTCAGGACCGCTATCCGGACATCGGGATCGATCTCAACCTGTCCGACCAGCGGGTCGATCTGGTGCGCGAGGGCATCGACCTCGCGATCCGGCTGGCGCCTTTGACCGACAGCTCGATGAAGCTGCGGACGCTCGGCCAGAGCCAGCGTCTATTGGTGGCGTCGCCGGACTATCTGGCAGCGCGAGGCCGCCCCGCCGTGCCGCAGGACCTGGCTGCCCATCAGTGTATTCGGATGTCGAACGTGGCCGGCAGCGACACGCTGGCGCTGCAGGGGCCGGATGGCGAACGCCACGAGGTGCCGTTCGTCGGACGCTTCGTGGTCGACCATGGCCTCGCGGTGCGCAAGGCGCTGGTCGCGGGGCGCGGCATCGCCGCGTCGCATCGCTGGCTGGTCGACGATCTGTTGGCCGCGGGTCGGGTCGAGGCGATCCTGCCGGACTTCAAGCTGCCGACGATGCCGCTCAGCATGCTGATCGTGCCGGAGCGCGCCGGCATCGCGCGGGTTCGGCTGCTGATCGATTTCCTGGTCGACGAGATCGGCCGCCTGCCCGGCATCGAACGCGCCCGGCTATAGCAGCCCGAGTTCGCGCAATTCGCGGCGCATCGGCTCCGGCATCGCCGCGATGCTGGCGGCGGCGCTGCCGAGGTCGGGCGGCGCGTCGGCGGCCACCAGATAGCGCCAGCCCTGGAACGGCCGCATCGGCCGCGGCGCCACCGCAAACACCTTGGGCTGCATGATCAGCCGGCAGCGCGCGATGCCGTCGCCATCCCGGAACGGCTCGATCGCCAAGATCTTCTCGCGCGCCGCGATCTCGCCGCGGATCACCCAATAGATCGAGCCGCCGTCGAGCAGTTCGGCGTCGCGCTTCGGCGTCATCCTGGTGACGTGGATGTGCTGCCGCGGCAGGCCCTGCGCCTTGGCGAGCCGCGCCCGCTCCGCGACCCGGCTTTCGAAGTCCTTCACCGATTCACAGCCGACGGCGAGCTTGATGAGATGCAGCGGCATGGTCGCAGCGGATACTCCAGAACCGGGCGGATGGCTACTGTTCGGCGCCCGCCTCGGCGGGTGCAGGCTGCGCCGGTGCCAGTTGAACCGGCGCCGCCGGGCGCGGTTTCGGCGCGGCCGGCTTCTTCGGCGCCGGTCGCACCGCAGCCTGGGCGTTGGCGGCGCCCGGCGCGGCACTGGCCGCGTTGGCGGCGGGCGTCGCCGGTTTGGCCGAGGCGGTCGGCTCCGGCGTCATGATATTCACCGGCGGGATCGACGCCGAGGTCGGGAAGTCCGCGGTGGTCGGCTTGCCGGTCGGCAGCGACGGCGGCAACGCCGCCACCGCGGAAGCCGCCGAAGCCGTGATCGCCGGGCTGTTCCAGCTCGAGGCGTAACGCACCACCAGCCCCTCATAGACCCGCTGGTCCATATTGGCTGCGATCTGGTCGTGATTGGTCAGCATCTTGTACGCCGCGCATTCATTGGCCTGGCAGTGATCGCGCGCCATCAGCACATAGGCGACAAGACCGTAGCGGTCGCGTTCCAGCGAACGCCGCAGCCGTTCCAACTCCGGGGTCGCGGCAGCGCCATCGCCGGCAGCGCCGAGTCGCACCAGCCGGCTCGCGGTGGCGGCCACCGCGGCAGCGATCGTATCGGGCGAGCCGAACAGCTGCTTCTCACAGCCGGCCAGCACCGCCTCGCCGGCCAGTTCGTCGAGACACGCCAGCGCCGGCACCGCGGCCGCAGCCGGCGGCGAGCCCATCGCCAGGCGCGTGCCGGCCTCGCCGGGCGCCAAGCCGCGGATGGTGGCGGCCGCCGCGGTGGCGATCGCCAGCAGCGCGATCACCGCGAGCGCGCCGTTGGCCACCGATTTCTGCGCCCGCAGCAGCGTGATGAACAGGATGATCGCAAAAAACCCCGCGGCTGCGATCGTCAGCCAGATCGGAAAGCTGGGCTGACGCCACAGCTGATCGATCGAATTTGCCCAAGCCCAATTCATCCGCGTTGTCCCCTGCGCGCCGCATCGACGAAGTCCGGTCTTGCAGGCGAATTATGCGCAAGTTTTGGCGGACAGAAGCAAGACCGGCCGCATTCTGTGCAGAATGCGGCCGATGGTCCTGAACTTTAGGAGGTTCTGATGGGAATCAAAGCGCCGTCAGCAAACGTCGAGTTGGCTTTCCTTGGCGACGCGCTCGAAGGCTTCGGTCGAACTCTTGATCCGATACTGGAAATCGTCGCCCTCGGTGGGCAGCAACCGGATCACCTCGTAAATGCCGCTGGCGGCCGGACGGGCCACATTGCTAGCGGTAAAATAGACATTCTCTCCAACGATAAACTTATGCTTCAACGACCCTCTCCATCACGCAACGAGAAACGCCGGCTTGCCCCAGCCCCGCGGCAGTCCCGGCCGAAAGCTTGGGTTGCATATAGCACGCAGGAGGGCATTTTGGCCAGTTGCATCCGGGCATAGCAACTGCCCGGAATTTGCAACCATTTCAGTATGATGGATGTTGTTTATCGGGCGATCGGCGATTCCTGGCGAGCGCACTGTTGCGAGTCATTCGCAATTGCGACGGGCGAGGTTAACCAATCCTTAAGCCTTTCAATCCTGTTCGAACTTCTCGATCACCAGAGTTTCCGCCAGACCCGCTTTTGTCCATTGCTGAAATGCCGGCAGCGCGGTCATCGCTGCGATGTAGGCGCTCACCTCCTCCGAGGTCGCGATCGCATAGGTCAGAAAGCGGTGCACCACCGGCGCGTACATCGCATCCGCGCCGCTGAAGCCGCCGAACAGATACGGACCGCCGTAGCGTTGCCGGCACTCCGACCAGATCGCCTGGATGCGCGCGATGTCGGCCTCGGCCGCCGCCGACAGCGGTTTTGCGCCCACCGGACGGTGAAGGTTCATGCCGCATTCATTGCGCAGCGCCTGAAAGCCGGAATGCATTTCCGCCGAAACTGATCTGGCATGGGCACGACGGGCGCGATCCTGCGGCCACAGGTTTGCCTCAGGAAATCGTTCGGCGGCGTATTCGATGATCGCCAGCGAATCCCACACCGTGATGTCGCCGTCGACCAGCACCGGCACCTTGCCGGCCGGGCTGACATCGAGAATCCGCTGCTTGTCGGCAGCGCCGGTGTAGAGCGGGATCACCACCTCGTCGAAGGCGATGTCGGTCGCGCGCAAAGCCAGCCACGGCCGCATCGACCATGACGAATAGTTCTTGTTGCCAATCACCAGAGTAAGCGCCATTGCCGATCTCCTTGCGGCGCGCAATCTGCCACGCGCCGCGGGGCGCGATCAACCCGCGCATGGCAACCAAGGCAGCGCTTGCGGCGCGCCGCGCGATGCGTCACTGCAGACGCATGACCCTGCAAGATTCGCCCCCCGCCCCCGCCCCGTCGCTTGACGATGGCATTCTGAAAGTCCTGGCAAATGCCGGCAGCGGCACGCTGAGCGCGCCGGAAATCGCCCATGCGCTGGCGCCCGACGGCGACTGGCACGGGCTGTTGATGCCGATCCGACGCGCCGCCGTGGCGCTGGCGCTGGCCGGCCGGCTGGTGATCTACCGCAAGGGCAAGCCGGCGGATCCGAACGACTTTCGCGGCGTCTATCGGCTCGGCCTGCCGCGGCACGATTGACGCTTACTTTGCAGGCCCCGGCACCAGCTCGGCGCTGCGCCCTGCGAGGCGATAGGCGATCAGGCCGACCCATTCGTGCACCGCGACGTCGGTCCGCGCCAGGCCGGCGCTGATCTGATCGAACGGCTTCACCGCATCGCTCCAACCGCGGGTGCGCCAATCCACCGGATAGGCCTCGACGTCGAAGCCGACCGCCCGGAATGCCGCGATCGATCGCGGCATGTGAAACGCCGAGGTCACCAAGAGCCAGCGCTCGCCGGGCTTCGGCGCGATCAGTTCGCGGGTGAAGGCGGCATTCTCCGCGGTGGTCCGCGAGCGGTCTTCCAGCACGATGCGATCGGCGGCAACTCCGAAACTCTGCAGCAGTTCGCCGGCCAGCGGCGCCTCCGGCACCGGAGCCTGCAGCAGGTTGGCGCTGCCGCCGCTGAACACGATCCGCGCCTTGGGAAATCGCTGCGCCAGCTGCAGCATCGCCACCACCCGCTCCGCCGAGCCGTCGACTTCCAGCGCGTGACGCGCCAGCGAGGCTTCGGAGTCGATGGCGCCGCCGAGAACGATGACGCCGTCGGGCGCGCGGCCGTCGAACTGCCAGGCCGGAAACCGCTCGGTCAGCGACAACAGCAGCACGTTGCCGAGCGGCGAAAATCCGGCGATCAGCAACAGCGCCAGCCCAAGCATCAGCAAGCGCCGGCCGCCGCGTCGCCAGCGGGTCAGCAGCAGCAGCGCGCCGAGCACGCAAAGCATCACCATCGCGTTCGACGGCACCGCAAAAAATCCGACAAGCTTCGAAGCCAAAAAGAACATCGCTCAACCGACCCTGCTGCGATCAAGCCGCCGGCCGCCGCTCAGTCCCATTTCGGCGCGAAGCCGAAATCGGTGAGCCGCCCCTTCGGCGTGGCCATCGCGAAGATCGCGCGCATCTCTTCTTCGGTCAGCTCGAAATCGAAAATGCCGATGTTCTCCGACAGCCGTTCGAGCTTCGAGGTCCGCGGAATCGCGACGATGTCCTGCTGCACGATCCAGCGCAGGCAAACCTGCGCCGCGGTCTTGCCGTAGCCGGCACCGATCCTTGTCAGCGTCTCGGCATTCTTGGCGCGGCCCTTGGCGATCGGGCTGTAGGCCACCACGGCCAAGCCGTGATCGAGGCAGGCGTTGATCACCTTGGTCTGATCGAGATACGGGTGATACTCGACCTGATTGCACACCAAAGGCTGCGGGCACAACTTCACCGCCTCTTCGATGAGCGCGACGGTGAAATTCGACACGCCGATATGCCGAGCCAGCCCCAGCTCCTTGACACGGCCGAGCCCGCCCAGGGTTTCCGCCAACGGTACATGCGGGTTGGGCCAGTGCAGCAGCAGCAGATCGACCTCGGAGAGCCGCAGCTTCGACAGGCTGTCCTTGGCCGAGCGCAACAGATCGTGCGGCGTAAAATGCGTGGTCCAGACTTTGGTGGTCACGAACACATCGTCGCGGCGGATCCCGGAGGCGCGCAGGCCTTCGCCGACCTCGCGCTCGTTCTCGTAGATCTGGGCGGTGTCGATATGGCGGTAGC
This sequence comes from Rhodopseudomonas rhenobacensis, assembly GCF_014203125.1. Taxonomy (GTDB): domain Bacteria; phylum Pseudomonadota; class Alphaproteobacteria; order Rhizobiales; family Xanthobacteraceae; genus Rhodopseudomonas_A; species Rhodopseudomonas_A rhenobacensis. Next base: position 21,959 of record NZ_JACHIH010000009.1, on the reverse strand, counting down.
CGAGCCGAAGCGCCTGCTCGACCACGCGCGAACAGATCCGCCCGCTCAGCTCCCAGGTCCCCAGGCCGAGCACCGGAATTTTGGCGCCGTGGGCTTCAACGAATTGCATGTCGCCCGTCCGTTCAGCCGAATGCGCCGCCAATTGGCGGGCCATCGATCATCGGCGATCGGCGTTAATGGGCCATGAAGGGCCGTGGCGGGCCACTCGTTAACTCAGCCCGAACCACAGCGTCGCGATGCCGAGGAACGAGAAGAACCCGACCACGTCGGTGATGGTGGTGACGAATGTGCCGGACGCCACCGCCGGGTCGGCGCGGAATCGCTCCAGCACCATCGGAATCAGGATGCCGCCCAACGCGCCGGCGATCAGGTTGCACAGCATGGCGAGCCCGATCACCACGCCGAGGCCGGGGATCTTGAACCAGGCCACCGCCGCCACGCCGGTGATGACGGCAAAGGCGATGCCGTTGACCAGACCGACCAGCGCCTCGCGCATCACGATGCGATAGGCGTTGCTGGCACCGAGCTCGCGGGTGGCCAGCGCGCGCACCGCGACCGTCATGGTCTGGGTCGCGGCGTTGCCGCCCTGGCTCGCCACGATCGGCGCCAGCACCGCGAGCGCCACCATCTTCTCCAATTGTCCTTCGAACATGCCGAGCACCGATGAGGCCAGGAACGCGGTGGCGAGATTGACCAACAGCCAGTTGAAGCGGCCGCGGGCGATGGTCCAGACGTTGTCGGACAATTCTTCGTCGCGGGCGACGCCGCCCAAGGCCTTGATGTCTTCCTCGGCTTCTTCCTCGATGACGTCGACCACGTCGTCGATGGTGATGACGCCGACCAGCCGGCTGTCGACGTCGAGCACAGGTGCTGCGACCAGATTGTACTTGCCGAACAGCCGCGCCACTTCAGCCTGGTCGTCGAGCACCGAGACCTTGCGGCGGTCCTCGTCGATCAGGTCGGCCAGCGGCACCTGCCGGCCCGAGCGCAGCAGCGCGTCGAGCGGCACCGCGCCCTGCCAATGCTGCGCGCCGTCGACGGCGTAGATCTCGTAGAACCGCTCCGGCAGCTCCGGGGATTCCCGCATGTGGTCGATCGCGTGGCCGACGGTCCAGTCGAGCGGCACCGCGATGAACTCGGTCTGCATCCGCCGCCCGGCGGAGTTTTCCGGATAGTCCAGGCTGCGCTCCAGCGCGTCACGCTCCGAGGGCGGCAGCTTGTCGAGAATTTCGTCCTGGTCCTCCTCGTCGAGCGCTTCCAACAGCTCGACCGCGTCGTCGGAGTCGAGTTCGCGGACGCCTTCGGCGACGGTCTGCGGCTCCAGCTCCTCGAGGATCTCTTCGCGGACCGCATCGTCGACTTCGTTGAGCGCGGAGAAGTCGAAGTCGGCGCCGGTCAGTTCGACCAGGCTGACGCGCTCGTCGGTCTCCAGCGCTTCGATCAGATCGCCGAGATCGGCCTCGTGCAGCTCGGCGACGATTTCGCGCAGGAAGCCGTCGTCCTTGGCGGCGATGGCGCGGGAGATTTCGGCGACGAATTCCGGCCGGATGTCGCCTTCGTCGTCGCGCATCGGCAGCCGTTCGAGCAGCACGTCGGCAGCGGCACGGCCCTCGTCAGCATTGTCGGCCATGCCGCACCTCGCCACGTGATTGGTTGCGGATCCTGCGCCCGGTCAGGCGACACATTGCTGTTCGGTCGATCGCCGAAGAGTGTTCGAGGCAATAGCCAATAGGCGATGCAAAGTGCAATGAAAAATGTACAACCGACCGCACAATCAGCTGCCCGGAGCCCACCGTCATGATCGCGTCACGAGTCCTCGCCCTTGCCGTCCTGCTGGCGGCGATGAGTTCGGCGCACGCCGCGGACTGCCCGCGCCCCGGCACGCTCGGCACCGCGCGGGTGCTCAGCGTCGATGCGGCGAGCACGCCCCGCGTTGGGCTGAAGAGCTTTCCGGACACGCTGCCGCTGGCGGACAAGGAGGTGGTGCTGACCTTCGACGACGGCCCGGCGCAGACCACGCCGCAGGTGCTGGCGGCGCTGGCCAACGAATGCGTTCAGGCCACCTTCTTCATGGTCGGCACTGGCGTCACCGCGCTGCCGACTTTGGTGCGTCGGGTGGCGGCCGCAGGCCACAGCATCGGCACCCACACCTGGTCGCACAAGAACCTGAAACACCTGCCGCCGGAGCAAGCCGCCGAGGAAATCGACCGCGGCATCGCCGCGGTGGAAACCGCGCTGCGCGGCAAGCCGAGCCACGTGCCGACCACGCCGTTCTTCCGGTTTCCCTATTTCGACTCGACGCCTGCCCTGCTCGAGCTACTGCAGTCGCGCGGCATCGTGGTGTTTGGCGCCGACTTCTGGGCCAGCGACTGGAACAAGATGACGCCGCAGGAGCAGCTCACCTTGATCACCGCGCGACTCGAAGCAAACCGCAAGGGCATCATCCTGTTTCACGACCCGCGGGCGCAAACTGCCGCGATGCTGCCGGATTTCCTGCGCTATCTGCGCGACAACCACTATCGCGTGGTGCATGTCGTGGCGAAGCCGCCGGCCGCCAATGTCACGCATTGAGGTCCGGAGCCTGGGCCCGATCGGGCCTGGTCGATGGGAGGCAAAAAGCCGGTGCAGAAATCTTTGGTTAACGCCCCGTTCACAGCGCCGGTTGTAGGCTTCCGGCAACCAATGCGAGTCACGGATTGCGGTATTTGATGTCGGGTAATCGATCGGTCGGCCAACGGGCCCGACATTTGGCGACGCTGTGCTTCGGAATTCTGGCCACCACCGCCTGTTTCGCAACAAATCCGGCATCGGCCGGCGATTGTCCGGGCAATCCCGACGCGCTCGGCACCTCGCGCACGCTGGTGGTCGATCCGCGCGAGCATAAGCGCATCGGCACCATGCAATATGCCGAAACCCTGCCGCTGCAGGACCACGAGGTGGTGCTGACCTTCGACGACGGCCCGATCCCGCGCAACAGCGACCAGGTGCTGGCGATTCTCGCGGCGCAATGCGTCAAGGCGACGTTCTTCGTGGTCGGCCGGATGGCGCAGGAGCATCCGCAGGGCGTCCGCAAGCTGCGCGACGCCGGCCACACCATCGGCACCCACAGCCAGAACCATCCGCTCAGCATGAACCGGATGTCGGTCGAGCAGGCCAAGCAGGAGGTCGACGCCGGCATCGCCTCGGTCACCGCGGCGCTCGGCGACGCCAAGGCGCTGGCGCCGTTCTTCCGGATTCCCGGGCTGCTGCGCGCCGAAGCGGTCGAAGACTATCTCGCCTCGCAGGGCATCCAGACCTGGAGCGCGGATTTCCCGGCCGACGACTGGCGGCATATTTCATCCGCGCAGGTCTATAGCCTGGCGATGAGCCGGCTCGAGGCCAAGGGCAAGGGCATCCTGCTGCTGCACGACATCCAGGCCCGGACGGTCGGCGCGCTGCCGCATATCCTGCAGGAACTGAAGGCCCGCGGTTATCGGATCGTCCAGGTGGTTCCGGCGACGCCGGAGCGGCCGGCCACCCCGACCGAGCCCGGCCAGTGGCGGCTGCATCCGATCACCGAGACGGTGGCGACCTCGCATTGGCCGAAGATCCCGAACTTCGTGTTCGCTAATGCGGAGATGCTTCCCGGCCCGGCGCTGTCGGACTCCGACGTGCACGATGGCCAGCTGCTCGTGTTGGCCGCGCGCCGCCCGCGTCTGGCGCGCGGCGCCGTGCCGCTGCCGCAAGCCGCACCCTGGCCGCGACAACGGCTGCTGCAGGCGCCGGCCGCCACGCTCGACATGCCGGTCCCTGCCCGCGACGTGTTTCAGATTCCGGAACGGGTGCATGCCGAGCTGAAGGCGGTCACCCTGCTGCCGCGGCGCGCCGCCGAAATCGCGACGCCGCCGACCGCGGCCGACGCAACGGCGCGATTGAACGGGATCGACGGCGGCGGCCTGCGTCGCCGGCCGGTGCGCCCCAGCGAAATGACCAGCCAATCGCGGCGGACCGAGCCCTTGCCGCAATAGCCGCGTTCAATCGGTGACGATCTTCGCCACGCAGATCAGCACGATCAGCAGCAGGAACATCAGGTCGATATACGACTTCATTTCGCCGCTGCGCCGGATCACCGCAACGTCGGTAATGATCTGCCGGCGGAACAGCGATTCCTCCGGGCCAAGGCCGAGCATGCCGCCGAGCCGCCGGGCTTCCTTCTCCAGCCGCTCGATGCGGTGAAAGAAATTGAACGAGCGCAGCGCCGACACCGCGCGCATCGCGACGTAGATCAGGATCAAGAACGCCAGAATTGCGCGCTGCTGATATTTATCCATCGCGTTCAAGCTGTAATAGGCGACCGCCAACAGCACGAAGTTGGATACGAAGCGGTTCAGATAGCTGAGGAAGACCATGGATTGCATCAATCGTGGAAGCGCCGGCAGATCGACGTCAGGAGGTGAATTTGTCCGCGGCGGCAGGCGCATGCGACTTGCAACCCGGTCGCAGTTCGGCTCCCGCCACGGCAGCAATCTTCGCCATCCGGATGAAATATCCGTTATGGGGGCCGGATCGTTTGTCCCGGTTCCGGACCGCGTGTCAACAATCCTTTAGCGCGATTTCATGACGATATTTCCGAAGCCGGAACGCTCCGCGGCGTCGCCCGGTTCATGCGTAAAACCGCGTGGAGCCGGATCGGTCGTGGGTCACGGGCGCGGCAGCAGGCCGCGTCATCGCGTGGCTTCGAGCTTGGCTTTGAGGCTCTCCAATCCATCCCGGAAGAATTTGCTCATCGCCGCCGTCGCCGCCGCATCGTCCTGGGTCTCGGGCGGATAGTTCCCGGTGTCGCCGCGGTAGTATCGGCCGGTCCATTCCACCTCGCTGGCGTCGCCCTTGGCGCGCACCGTCAATGTCGCCGAATAGTAGCTGACCGGAAAGGCTTCGAGGTTTTCTTGCGCCAGCCGGTAGCCGTAGGACTTGCCGGCGTCGTCGTACTCGTCGAGGCCGTCGACCAGTTTGCCGCCCGATTTCAGCGTGACGGTGCGGGTGGCGCCGTTGGCATTGCCGCCCTGGCCGTCGCAATTGGCGACGGCCGCGTGCCACTTCGCCAGTCCGGCAAAATCCTTGACCATCAGCCATACCGCGGCGGGCGGCGCCTGGATCACGATGGTCTCCTCGATCTTCTGCGGCGTCGGCCCGTGGGCGAAGGCCAAGCCGGGGGCGAGCAGCAACGCGGCGATGAGGGTGAGCAATCTCGGCATCGGGGTTTCCTTTCATGTCAGTTTGGAACGCGACGACGGCGCGCGGGAGAACAGCGGCAACAGCCCGTAGAGCACGGCAAGCAGCACCAGCGCGGCGGCGGCGGGATAGACGCCGATCTCGGTCGGCTCGACCAAGCTGCGCCGGCGCAGCGTCTGATGGACGGCGTCGAGCAAGGCGCGATCCGAGCCGAGGCGCCGATAGCCGAGCCCGGTGAGCTCGGCGAGCTCGCGCAAATGCGGCTCACGCAGCGACGACAGATGCTCATCACCGATTGCGGCCGCCGCACCGAACGGCGCGTTGCGCGGATGCCAGCCGGCGACCGCCTCGCCGCCTGCGGGGGGCAGGCCGTGGCGGTTGTCCTGCGCCACGTCATGCGGACGATAGGCCCCGATCTCGCGGCCGCTGTCGTCGAATTTAGGGATCGACGATTTCACGTCGCCACCGACTCCCACGATCAAGCCGCTGACCGCGCCGGGCTTGCCGTCAAACTCCGGCACCCGGCCGCCGGCCAAGGGCGGCGCCTCGTGGCCGTCGGTGAAGAACAGCAGATCGGCGTCGAGGTTGGCACCCAGCTCGATCGCCGAGTACAGCCCCTTGGCGATGTAACTGTCGCCCTCCCACGCCATCCGCCAATCCAGCTGCCTGATCGCGCCGGTGACGGCGTCGAAATTGGCGCATACCGGCACCGGCTCGAACAACAGCAAGGCGCGCCGCTCGGTGAACACTCCGAGCCCGATGCGCGACCTGCACGGCAGCTTTGCCGCGAGTTGCTCGAGACCGTCGCGCGCGGCGGCGAGCCGACTGAGCGGCCGCCCGACGTCGCCCATGTCGCGGGTGTTCATGCTGCCGGTGATGTCGACCACCGCGACGATGTCGTAGACGTCTTGCTGCAGCCCGAGCGGCGGCATCAGCGCCGCAGCCAGCGCGGCAACAAGCGCCACGACCAGCAGCCACGCTTTGCTGTCGAACCGGGCAAGCGTCATGGCAGGCCCCGCGGCAGGCCAGGCAGATCGCTCCACAGCGGCTTGGCCTTCTCGCCCGGCGGCGGGTCGTCCTCCTCCGACGCGGAACCGCGCGGCAGGTCCCGGACCAGCCGTTGGGCGACGTCGAGATTGTGCTTCAAATTCCAGTTCTGCGGCTCGATGCCGAGCGCCTGGCGATAGTTCGCCTTGGCAAGCCCGATCGCCGAAGCGGCGCGGTCGAGATCGGCAGTCTCGATGTAGCCGAACGCCTGCCGCACCCGGGCATTGCCGAGATTGTAGAGCAGCAGCGCGCGAATATGCGGCGATGCGCGCGGCGCCGCGATTTCGGCGAAGATCTGTGCTTCGTCCAACTGGTCATGGACGATGAGAAAATGATGCCGGGCCAGCAACAGCGCATCCGGCGCTGCGGCGGGATCGACGGCGACGTCGCGGCCATCGGCCAATTGCGCGATCACGGCGTTCTGCCGGCTGGTCTCGATCATCGCCGCGATCGCGGCTGCCATCCCCACCAAGCCGACGATCAACACCGAGACGAGCAGCCCTCCCCGCGCCGCACGCAGCGCGGTCCCGGCGCCGCGCCAAAGCTGCTGCAAGCGAAGACGCCACGCATTCATGGCACCCGCTCCGCGGTGATCCGCACCTCGGCCAAGCGAGCCGCCACCAACAGCGCCAGCGCCAGCGCCGCGATCGCGTAGGCGAGCCGACTTAAGTTCTTCGCTGGCGTGCGCTCAACATAGGCGATCGGATGCCGTTCCAGCCGCGCGATCTCGGCGACCGCGTCGCCGATCGAGTCCGGCCGTTCCGCCTCGAAGGCACGATAGGGAATTTTCAGACTCTCGAAGAACCGATGCAGGTGCCGCTCCGGCGCCACTTGCGGCACGTCTCGCTCGCCCGCGCCCGGCGGCTCGAAAATTCCGCGGGTATTGGCGGTGCGCAGGAACACCCAATACAGATTGATCGGGCGCTTGCGGAACGCGGCGCGGAGTTTTTCCTGGACGCGGCGGTCGATCACGCCGGCGCCGTCCGACACCAGCACGATGGCGCGCGACGCCGCCGACGGATCGTCGTCGTGCATCGACAGCGCCATCGCGATGCCGCGCGCAATGTCGGTCTCGCTGAGGCCGGGGCGGTCGATCGCATCGACCGCGGCCAGCACCGCCTCGCGGTGGCTGGTCAATGGCAGCGCCTGCAGCGGCGCGGTCGAAAAGATCGCGACGCCGAACATGTCGTGCTCGCCGTTGGAGACGAACGATCGCAGGAAGCGCCGGGCCTCGGCGGATTTCGACGCCTGCTCGGCGGTCGGGCGGCTGCCGGCGAAACTGTCGTCCATGCTGCTGGAGCGGTCGATCACCAGCACGATATGCGCGCCGTTGCCGATCTGCCGGGTAGTCTGCCCTGCGAGATGCAGCCCGCCGATGCCGAGCAGCAGCGCCAGGATCGCCAGCGCTCCGGCGAGCCGCAGCCCGACCTCGAGCGCGGTCGAGAGCGGATCGCCGCCGAGCCACGCCAGCGACGGATAGGGCTGCGGCGCATGGAGTCGAACGATCAGCGGCAGCAGCGCCAGCGGCGCGAGCCAGAGCACCGCCGGAGTGCTGAGCGCCAGCGCCATCAACGTGTCCGCTCCGCCGCCGACAGTTGCGCGGCGAGCGTCTCGACGGCGTCGAGCGGCATCAGCGGCGCGACACTGCCGCCGAAGAAGACCTCCCGCGAGCTCTGGAAGAATTTCGCGATCTCGGCGCGGCAGGCCGCGAATTCCGGATGTTGCGCCAGGAAGCCATCGACGTCGTCGGCCAGCAGCCGGCGCTTGGCGGCGGCGTCGAACGCGCGGTGCAGCGCCAGCAAGGCCGCGCGATAATTTGCCGTCGCGACGGCATTGCCGGCGAGCGCCGCTATCTTGCGCGCCGCGCGGGTGAACGGCCGGTCCGGCCGCGCCCCGAATGGCCACCACGCGTAGTGCCACGCCAGCAGCGCCAGTGTGAGCAGCGCGACGGCGGCGCTGAGCGCAAGCCCGTGCGGCGCCCAGCCCGCACTGACCAGCGCGGCTCTGGCGTCGGGCTTGAGAAACGTATCAACGGTCTCGCCGCTCTTCTCGGGAAACAATTCGCGGATCGGAGACGCGGTGAAGGCGAAGGCCGGGATCACTGCGCTGCCGCCGCCGAGTTGCAGCGGCCATTCCGGAACCGTCAGCTTGCGCGGATCGAGCGGCACGTAGAAATTCTGATAGACCAGCGTCACCCGATAGAGCTTGCCGCCCTGCGCCCGGCTTTCGCGAACCTCGACGCTCACAAGATCCAGCCAGTAGTTGACCGCGCCCGGTTTCGGCAACGACGCGGCCTGCAGCGTATCGTCGGGATCGACCAGGATGTAGGCGTGCCGCTGCAGCGTATCGCCGACGAAATAACCGAAATTGCGCGGCTCCTCCATCCGCAGCCAACGCAGACCAGCGACCGCGGACGCTGGGTTCAGCATCAGCGGCAACATCTGCAGCAGCAACGCCCCGAGAACACCGCGCGCGCTCATCCGCGCGCCTCCATCAGATGCGCGGCGAGCCGGTCCCAGTCCAGCCGGTCGACGATCCGGAACGGTGGCCGGGCGTAGCGCGCGGCCAGCGACGCCAGCAGCGCCTCATGTTCGGCACGCTCCCGCTGCCACGCGGCGTGCAGCGATGGTCGCAACACCACCAAGCGCCGCCGCCCCGTCTCCAGGTCGGCCAGCGGCAGTAATCCAAAGCGCGGCAGGCTGGCCGCCTCGGCGCTGTCGATCAACTGGATCGGAACGGTGTCGTGCGCGGCCAAGGCTTCGAACACCGCCGCCAACTCATCGGCGGCGATCTGAAAATCGGAGATCAGCAGCACCAGCTTGCGACGCCCCGCGATTTGCGCTGCGGCGTCCACCAAGCCACCGGCGCCGCGCCGCGTCGGCCGGAACGTGCGCAGCGCGGCAACCACCGCGCCGGCGCGTGCACGCGCAGCCGGAAGATGCAACTCCGGCACGATCTCGCGGTCGCAGCCGATCACGCCGAAACGATCGCCGATCCGCCGCGCCGAGAATGACAACGCCGCGCAGATCGCCGCCGCCACCTCGAGCTTGCGCATGTTGCCAACGAAACCCATCGACGCCGAGACGTCGATCAGCGCGTAGATGGTGATCGCCGTGCTGCGCTCGAAGCGCCGCACATAGAGCTGCTCGAACGGATCGCGCAGGCTGGCGCGCAGATCGAGCCGGCGCGGATCGGGCGCTTCCAACAGCGTCGCGAGGTCGCGAAACAATCCGCCGGCGCCGGAGCTCGTTCCGCGATGCGCGCCGGCATGGACGCCGCGGGCGCGCCACGCCACGCGATAAGGCAGATCGCGCAAGGGCCCCGATTGCAGGGACGCAAGATCCGCCATCATCACACTCCGCGTTACGGCGCCGGCACCGTCTCGAACAGCTGGCTGATCAGCCCCGGCATGATCTCCGCGCGGCGCATCTCGTGGATCGGATCAAGAAAGATCCGATGCGCCATCACCTCGAAGAACACCTCGCGCAGATCTTCCGGCACCACTTTGTCGCGGCCGTCGAGCCAGGCCACGACGCGGGCGGCGCGGAGCAGAAAGCTCATGCCGCGCGGGCTCGCCCCCGCCTCGACCAGATGCTCGCTGTCGAGTCCGGCCAGCGTGATGCCGTGGCGTCCCGGATAGCGCACCGCATCCCACAGCCTCAATGCATAGTGCTGCAACGCCTCGCTGGCACCGACATGTTGCTGGATCGCGCGGCCGACGCCGTCGAGCGCACGGTGGTCGGGCACCACCTGGCGCAGCGCGCCGACCAGCCGATCGGCGTCGTGAAATCTTGTGTCAAACATCAGGCAGCGGCGAACTTCGGGGTCGGCCGGGGTGTCGATCGCGATCTCCATCAGGAAGCGGTCGCGCGCCGCGGCGGGGAGCTCGAAGGTCTCCTCGCGCTCGATCCGGTTGCGGTCGGCGAACACCAACAGATGCGGAAACGCATAGTCGCGGTTGAAGGCGCTCAGCGTGCGCTCGGCCATCAGCCGCAACAGCAGCGAATGCACCTGCGGGCGGGCGCGGTTGATCTCGTTGAAAAAGAAGATCGCGAGGTCTTCGCCGCGGCGCAGCACCGGACCGGGCTCGACGCGCGGCCGGCCGTCCTCGCCGAGAAACGTGTAGTACACGAGATCGGCCGGCATCAGATCGATAGTGCCTTCGATGCGCTCGTAGCTGCCGCCGAGGCAACGCGCCGCGGCCCGCAGCAGCGTGGTCTTGCCGACGCCGACATCGCCCTCCAGCAGCACATGGCCGCGGGCGAAGATCGCCACCGTGAGCAGACGGATCACCCGCTGCTGGCCGAGGATCGCCTTGCCGAGTTCGGCTTCGAACTGCCGCGCGACGTCGCGCCATGCCGCGAGGTCGACGCCGTCCTCGCCTGCGCTCTCCTCGCCAGCCATGCCGAGCGCCCTCATCGGTCTTGCGATCATCGGATGACCCAGGCAAATAAAAAAAAGGGGGGCGAGCCGCGCCCCCCATGGGAGCTGATAATTGGGAGCTGATCATCTCGTTGCGACGCTACGCGTTCACGTCACGTCGATCATTTCGGAATCTTGTTGACCTCGTAGACCCACTTCCCGGTCTTCTTGAAATTGGCGACGCGCAATTCGTTGCGCTGCTCCATCGCCTTGATGGAGTCGGACTGCTTGTTGAGCTCGGCGACATTGTGCTTGGGATCGTATTTCGAACCGGCGACCTTTTCCGGGTAGCCGGGCTTCGGCTCCCAGCAATTGCCCGGCGCCTTGCATTTGGTGCCGTCATAGGCGAGCGCGCCGCCGGCGCTCAGCGTTGCCACGACGAAGGCGGCGGCTAATCCAAGACCCGTTCGCTTCAACATGCTGTTTTCTCCGGTTTGACGTCGTGATTTGCGGCATCGGCGCGCTCGAAGGTCTGCCCCGAACAGGCCGTGTCGTCGTCCTTGTGCTTCTGCGCGAATTGCGTGAAGGCGCGCTTCTGCTCGTCGTCGAGCCAATCCGCCTCTTCGATCGGCCCGGTGTAGAGATGCCGAACCCAGGCCATCACCGTCAGGATCTCGTCGAGTTCGAGATCGTGATGCGGCCCCATCATGCCCTGGGCGCCGCCGTAGATGGTTTCGAACAGGCCCTTGTCGGTCTTGTTCTTCGGATAGGTCCAATAGGAATCGTTGAGACCAGGACCGATCTTGCCTTCGCCGAAATGACCGTGGCAGCCCGAACAGGCCGACAGAAATGTCTCTTCGCCCTTCGGCAGATGTTCCTTGACCTCGGTGTAGGGATTGACGCCGGTGTTGAGAAAGCTGCGCACCGCCTCGGTATCGCGCCCGCCCGGCTGGCTGCTTTCCATGATCTTCAGATCTTCGCCGGTGACGGTGTGGCGGAACACTTCCTGCGCCACGGCGGGCGTCAGCAGGCCGGCCACAACGGCGGCTGCGGCAACGACGGATCGATTGAGTGACGGCATTCTCATTGTGGCTCCTGGCTCCGTAGCCCCCGCTCGCATTGCCTTCCGCCGACGCTGATCGCTCACGACCGCGGTCCGCGGACCGGCTGTGATTTCGGCAACGGCAGCAGCGGAATGCCCTCCGCGGCCAAGATCGCCTCGATCTTCGGACGCGCCTTGGGCAACGCCGCGTCGATCGCGTCGCGCAGCTCGCGGTCGTCCTCGCGCACGCCGAACGACTGGTCGAAATGCTGCGGAATCTTCGCGCCGTCGGCGCCGACATTGTCGTCGGGGATCACCGTCATCGCCAACTCGGCATTGGCCTTGACGTAACGCGCGACTTCCGGCGCGAACATCACCGCGGCGTTGGCGGTGCCGTTGGCCACCTCGCCGACCACGCGGCGCGGCGAAATCCGGGTGTATTTGTTACGCCGGTCCTGAAAATCGGTCAGCGAATGCATGTAGTTGAAATGCACGTTGAACAGCCCGATCTTTTCCATCATGGTCTGCGCCGGCGATCCGGGCACGAAGCCGATCTTGTCGGCCTTGGCCAGATCCGGACTGCTCCAGTCCTTGATCGACAACTTGGAATCCTTGCGCTGAATGAAGACGTAGGGCGCCCGATAATACGGCGCCGAGGTCAGCACCCGCGGGTCCCCGGTATCCAGCCCGACGACGACGTCGCACAGCTTCAACGACAGCTGATCGCGCACCAGATAGATCGCGGGCTTGTTGTACCATTTGAACACCGCCTTGCGGCCCATCGCGGCGGCGAGAGCCTCGGCGATCTTGTTCTCGAAGCCGCTGCCGTCCTTGACGGAATACGGCTCCTCCTCCGACGCCGCGCAGACCCGCAGCACGGTCTTGTCGTCGGCATAGGGGTTTTCGTCCGAGGCCAGGGCCGGCACCACGCCAAGCCCCAATGCGACCAGCAACGCGCCGGACCGCCAGCTAACGCGCTGTGCGCTGCGCGTGGTTCGTCCTGCGCGGATTCGTCCACCACATCGACCCATGGATCGGTCCCTTCCCTGAAGCAGTCTTCTTCTTTGAATTCTTTGAGTTCATCGACGCTGTCGCGCGCCGTGCCGCGAGCTCCGCGGCGGTCGAGACCGACCGCCGCGGTTCATTCAGGATCAGTTGGCCTCGAATTCGCCGACCTTGACGTCGTCATAGGGGCCCTTGCCGTCGAGCGAGAACACCATCACGCCGCCGCCCATCTGGGTGTAGTTCTGCAGCTCCTTGAAGGCGCCGACCGCGCCGAGACCGGCGGTCGGGTCCTGCAGATCGAACACCAGGCCGACGCCCGGCCAACCGCCGACGCCGTACATCACCGCGACGTATTGCACGCCGTCATGCTCGTAGGTCATCGGATAGCCGATGCCGCCGGACGGCAGCTTGAACTTCCACAATAACTCGCCGGTGTCGGCGTGCCGCGCCTTCAGGAAGCCGTCCAGCGTGGTGTAGAAGACCAGATTGCCCTTGGTCGCGAGCGTGCCGCCCCAGACCGCGAACTTCTCCATCTTCTCCCATTTGTACTTGCCGCTGATGGCGTTGTAGGCCTTGATCTGGCCGAGCCCGAGCGAGTTCTGGCGGTCGCCCTTCGGTCCCGGATACATCGACAAGGTGGCGCCGACGAAGAACTGGCCGGCCCGATAGGGCAGCATGAACGGCTCCCAATCCATGCAGATGTGGTTGATGCCCATGAAGAACAGCTGGCGATCCGGATCGTAGCTGTCGTGGCCCTGATTGTGGTAGCCCATCGCCGACGGACAGACGTCGCGAGCGACGTGATCCATCCTTGTGCCCTTCTCCGGCACCCGGACCGGAACGCCGCTCTTCAGATCGACCTGGGTGAAGACGTTCACGGTGTCGTCGATCTTGTCGGCCGAGACCAGTTCGCCGTTCTCGCGGTCGAGCGTGTAGACGATGCCGTTGCGATCCGGATGGGTCAAGAGCTTGCGCGCCTTGCCGGCCTTGTCCTTCTGATCCGACAGCATCATCACGTTGACGCCGGCATAGTCCCATTCGTCATGCGGGGTCTTCTGGTAGCCGAATTTGGCCTTGCCGGTTTCGGCGTCGCGGCCCCAGATCGTCATGGTCCATTTGTTGTCGCCGGGCCGCATGGTTTCGTTCCACGGCGCCGGATTGCCGGAGCCGTAATAGAACAGGTCGGTGCCGGGGTCATAAGCGTACCAGCCCCAATTGGTGCCGCCGCCGATCTTCCAGGCGTCGCCTTCCCAGGTCGCGGTGCCGAGGCCCTTCTGGCCGTAATGCGGATTGGCCTTGTTGAAGTCGTCGGCGAGGCCGACATCCTCGTCCGGGCCGGTGGCGTAGTAACGCCATTTCTGCGCGCCGGTCTTGACGTCGTAGGCGGTGACATAGCCGCGCACGCCGAGCTCGGCACCCGAGGAGCCGACCAGCACCAGATCCTTCACCACATAGGGCGCGATCGTCAGCGTCGAGCCGACCTTGATGTCGGAGTTCTCGACCTTCCAGAATTCTTCGCCGGTCTTGGCGTTGAGCGCCAGCACATTGCCGTCGAGCTGGGTCTTCAGGATCAGCGGCGGGGTCGAGCCCTCGCCCGGCCAATAGGCCAGGCCGCGGTTGACCAGATCGCAGCAGGCGACCGAGCGGGCGGCGGGATCCTGCTTCGGCTTGTGCTGCCACAGGATGTGACCCGGGTCCTTCAGGTCGAGCGCAAAGGTGTAGTTCGGAAACGAGGTGTGGACGTACATCACGCCCTCGACCACCAGCGGCGCGCCTTCATGGCCATGCAGCAGCCCGGTCGAGAAGCTCCAGGCGGCCTTCAACTGCTTGACGTTCTTGTCGTCGATCTGGGTCATCGGGCTGAAATTGTCGGAGTTGTAGTTCTTCCCCGGCATCACCCAATTCTGGTTGCTTTTCGCCAATTCGACCAACTTGTCATTGGCGAACGCCGCGTTCCCAAACGGAACTGACAGCGCCAACGCAGACGCAGCAAGCAGCAACGCAAACCGTGCGCGTTTCATCAACAGCCTCCCTTTGTCGTTTCCCGGTCCCAAGGCGGCGTTTGTTATGTCCCTCTGCTGGGGCGCCGTCTCACTGTAGTGTGTTTTGGATTTCTCGATCGATACTCCCAACGCCCCCCGCGCGTGCGATGGCCGCTCTTGTCTCGTTATTGCCGCTTCGTCTTATTGCACTGCGTATTGTTGCACTGCATCGTGAGTTGCGCCGTGCGGATGAGGCGCTGCTGAAGTCTGGGTATCCCCGTGCAGCCTATGTGGCCAGAATTGAACATAGGGCTAAGCATCGGGCGGCGTCTTTAGTCCGACTGCCAATAACACCCGGGAAGTATTTCCATGCACCCAGGGAAAATTTTGATGTAGCCTGATGCTTCAAGCTTGCACGCGCCCCAAGGTGCGGCATCCCGGGAGAAGACAGCGGTGATCATCGGCGGTCGCAATGCCAGGCGGATTCGTCATCTCACGGTGGTCGCACAGGTGCTGGCGGGGTGCAGCAACGAGGCCGCGCCGGAGCTGCCGCCGGAGCGCAACGACCGCCCCGCCGTGGCAGGACCGCAGCCCTGGTTGGCGCCAAACGACGGCATCGCACCGGAGCATTGGCTGCTCGATCATCAGCTCAGGGCCAAAGCCGCAGCGCCGCCGGCCGCGCAGATCCACGATCGCCTCGCCAAGGCCGCGCAGAACTTCGCGGATTCCCCGCGGATGATCGCCAACCGCGTGGTGCAGCTCGAGGCGATGCTGGCGCGACAAGGCATCGATGAAAACGCCCTGGAGCTGCTCGATGAGCTGTCGTTCGCGCTGCCGCCAGAACGCCGCGCCGAAGGCTTCGGCGCGCGCTGCCAGCAATACTATCTGCTGCGGATTCGATCGCCATCCAAGCAGCAAGCCTTGTCCGCGCTCCGCGCATCCAACGCCAAGGATTGATGCAAGTGACCGCCACCGCGACATCCAACGTTCCCGAGTTCGGCCGACGCGTGGCGACGCGGCGGCTCGTACAGTTACTATGGTACGGACGGCCGGTCCGCGCCCGGATCCTGATCGCGCTGGTGACGCTGAGCGCGGTGATCTCGGTGCTCGGAGGCGCGGCCACCCTGGTCGGCATCCGAAACCGCATCGAAGCCGAGTTCATCTCTCCCACCGCGCTGGCGGAGCAATACATCCTGCAGACCACGCGGAATTCCGCCGCCGACGAGAAGCTGCTCACGACGCTGCCGCTCGCGCTGGCGATGCAGCTGCGGCACATCCGCCACCTCAAGGTCAGCGTGCTGGATGCCGCGGGCAACAGCGTCGCGCTGCCGCGCAGCACCGAGGAGCCGCAGCCGTCGGAAAGCGAGGTGCCGCGCTGGTTCGCCGCCTTGGCCGGCAACATCGCCGAGCACCGCGAAATTCCGCTCACCGCCGGCGAGCGGCGGATCGGCACCGTGATCCTGAATTCCGACGCCTCCGACGAATTGGCCGAGGTGTGGCAGGAGGCGCAACATCAGGCGGTGGTGTGGCTCGCCGCCAACGCGGTGATGATCGCGGCGTTCTATTTCATTCTCGGCCGGATCCTGCAGCCCCTGGTCACGGTGTCGCGCGGCATGGCCGATCTCGGCAAGGGAAACTATCACGTCAAGATCGATCCGCCGCGGGTGCCGGAATTCGACGCCATCATCGGCAGTTTCAACGGACTGGCCGCGGCGCTCGGCGCCGCCCGCGAGGAAAACGGCCGGCTGTACCGCGAACTGATCACCGTGCAGGAGGACGAGCGCCGGCAGATCGCCAGCGAACTGCACGACGAGGCCGGCCCCTGCCTGTTCGGCATCACCACCACGGCGGCGGCGATCGAAGCCCGGATGGCGCGCGGCCACCACGACGAGGCGGCGGAAATCAGCCGGCAATTGGCCGAGATCGCCAGCATCGCCGGGCGCCTGACCGCGCTCAATCGCCAGATCATGAAACGGCTGCAGCCGATCGCGCTCGGCAAGGTGACGCTCGGCGAATTGATCGGCGACCTGGTGGCGGACTTCGCCCGCCGCTATCGCGACGTCCGCTTCGTCAGCGAACTCAGCATCGCGCCGCGCAGCTATGGCGACGTGGTCGACCTCACGATCTATCGCTGCATTCAGGAAGGCATCGTCAACGCGCTGCGGCACGGCAAGGCGAGCTGCGTCAGCGTCGAACTCAGCGAGGTTGCGCCGACCTCGGCGGCGGCACCGACCGCGCTGCTGCTGGCGTTGCGCGACGACGGCCAGGGCATCGCCGCGGCGGCGACGCCGGGCTTCGGCCTCGCGGTGATGCGCGAGCGCGTGCAGTCGCTGGGCGGGATCTGGGAGCTGTCGCAGAACTGGCCCTGCGGCGTCACCATCACCGCATCGCTGCCGCTGTCGTGGCCCGGCCCGACCGCCGCCAACCGGAGCTCCTCATGACCACAGTGCTGGTGATCGACGACCATCCGATCGTGCTGCAGGGCTGCGCGCGGATCCTGGAGGCCAACGGACCGATCAAGGTGCTGACCGCGGTCAGCATGGCGGAGGGGTTCCGGCTGTATCGGCAGCAGGACCCCGACGTCATTATCGTCGATCTGACGATGCACAGCGGGCTGCTCAGCGGATTGTCGTTCATCCGACGGCTGCGCGTGGTCAACCGGCGGGTGCCGATCCTGGTGCTCAGCATGCATCGCGATCCGGTGATCGTCAGCCGCGCGCTGCAGGCCGGCGCGTCGGGCTATGTGCTGAAGGATTCCGCCGCCGAAGACCTGCTGAAGGCGATCAAGCGCGTCGGCGACGGCCGCCCCTTCATCAGCGACGAACTCGCCGCCGACATCGTGATGATGGAAACCCGCGGCCAGAAGCACCGGCTGCAAGCCATGACGCTGCGCGAACTGGAACTGCTGAGCATCCTGGCCGAGGGCAAGCCCTATGGGGTGATCGCCGACGAACTCAACGTCAGCTACAAGACGGTGGCCAATTCGGTGGCGCTGATCAAGAACAAGCTCGGCGTCCGCACGCTGCCGGAACTGATGCGGATCGCCATCGACCAATTGCCCTCGATCGAGTCGACGGCGGCGCCCCGGCGCTAGACGCTGGTCGTCGGCCGCGGATCGTCGTGCTGCACCAGAAGCAGCCGTTCTCCCACGGTCGATTCCCCGCACACTGCTTGGAGACGTTCACGGCCGACCGACGCCACCGCCGACTTCGAGATTTTCCAATCTGCCGAGGGCCGCGGGATATTGAGTAGCAGCCGCACAGCGGATAGATTTGCGCAACGATTAGCTGGTCGATCAGAGCGAGAAATCATCGATGTTCACTCCGCAAGACGGCCCCGCCGTGCTGACCGATCAGCAAACCGCCCAGGACCAAATCAACCGTGTGTTGATGGCGACGTTCTGCCGCACGCTGAACAACACGCGGTTGCCCCCGGTCGTGGTGATGCGGATGATCGCAAGCGCATTGGGCAAGGCCTACGCCGGCGTCGCCGCGACCCATCAGGCTGGGCGATGCAGCTGCGGTTGGCAGCCTTCGCCGGTGACCGATGTCGAGCTGATGCGCTCGGCGCTGGCCTGCGCCGTCGTCAATCAGGAAGACCTCTGGGCGATGGCGCCCGTCGGCCGCGCCTGACCGCTTCGCGCCGGTGCGCCGTTGGCCTTAGAGGCCGCCGCACGCGATCAGTACGGTGCTACCCGCGACGCAGCGGCATGGCTGAATTAGAATATCTCAAATCTCGCCGCGCGCTTGGTTGATCCTATCAGACAAGCGGGATAACGCTCGGCATCAGGATGCACGGCGCGGAGTAATCAATGCCCGGACGAGAGCGCCGCGCCGTTGGCGCGGCTCCTATTCATTGTCGATCCCGCTTGCAGCGCTCGCCGGATATTACTTGGCTGCGACGATCCATCGTCGATCGGCGGACGCCGTCGATCGCAACGGGTATCGGCGCTGTTGCGTTGTATCATGCCGCTTGACCAGAGCTTCACTCCCATCGCCGCCCCGCCACGCGGCGCTATCGACGCCGAGCTGATCCTCGCGGCGCGGCGGCACTTTCGGATGGTCCATCATGTCGACGGCCGGATTCGTCTGCGCTTCGAGCTATCTGCGCTGGCGGCACTGCTGCATGGCCGCGCCGCAACGCTGGAGACCGCGTTGCGGCGGCTGCGCGGTATTCGCAGCACCGAGATCAATCTCGCGGCCTGCAGCCTGATCGTCCACTACGACCCGACGACGCTGCCGCCGGCCGACTGGGAGCTGTTGCTGGAGGGCTCGCCGGCCTCTGCCGCCGCGCTGGTGGCGCGGCTCCTCGCTTCCTCCTGACCCCTCACCACCCCCCGGAGACTGCCAATGTCCGACGACCACGTTCTCCCGCCGCCCTTCGACGCCATGGTGCGCAACCTGCTGTCGGGCAATGTCGACCAGACCTCGCTGCTGCGGGTGCCGAACCTCAGCAGCCGCAGCTTCTGGGTCGGCGCGGCGATCGGCGCCGGCGCGGTGCTGCTGCTGAATTCGCATCCCGCCGAAGCCAAACGCGCGCGTAGCAAGGCGCCGGGCGAAGACTAACGATCCAACGACCATCAGGACATCACACCATGTCGGACCACAATGATCACGCGGCGGCGCAAGGCCAGCAGCAACCGGGCTTCGCGCCCTCCGCACCTTGGCCCTATGCGGCCGCGGGATATCCGCAGCCCGGCCCGCCGCCGGGCGCATGGGCGCCGCCGCCCTGGGCCGGTGCGGCGCCCTATCCTCACCATTTGCACGGCGGATGGCACGGCCACCCCGGCTACGCCGCGGGGCCATGGTGGGTGCCGCCCGCCGCCGCGGCCGCTCCCGAGCCCAAGGTCGGGCCGGCCAGCAATCAACATCACGCCCAGCATCACGACCTGCTGGCCGGCGTGGTGGTGGGCGCCGCCGCGGCCTATCTGCTCAGCAACGACAAAATACAGAGCAGCGTGATCCGCACCGCGGTGTCGCTCTGGGCCACCGTGCAGGGCGGCCTTGAGGAAGTCAAAGAACGGATCCGCGATGCGGAAGCCGAGGTGACCGCGGCAAAGGCCGCAGCGGAAGACGGCGCCGGTGCCAAGCCGGAGTAACGCGGCGCAGCGGCAGTTCGTGGTGGTTCACGAATTGCCGCGGCGTCTGCGCCTTCGAACGTCCGCGCACGCGCTCAACGGTGGTGGCGGCCAGCTCGCCGCCGATCTCGGCGCGCTTCCGGGTGTCCGTTCAGTGCGGATCAATAGCCGCGCCCGTTGCGCGGTGGTGAGCTACGACGGGCGCGCCGCAACGCGCGCGCAAATTCTCGACGGTCTGACCTCATGGCGGCCCCGCGACACTGCGGCGCCTCCGGCCGACCATGACGACGACGAAGCTCCCTCCGGCGGCCGCCTGGCGCTGGCCGCTCTGGCTGCGCTCGGCGCCATCGTGCTGCCGACGCCGCTGCGGCTGATGCTGACGCTCGCCAGCACCGCCCCGACGCTGGCGAAAGGCGGCTGGACGCTGGCGACGCGCGGCGTCAAGGTGCAGGTGCTCGACGCGGTGTCGATCGGCGTCGCGGTGCTGCGCCGCGAGTATTTCACCGCCAGCGCCGCGCAGTTCTTGATCGAACTCTCGGAATACATCGAGGCCTCCACCGGCCGACGCTCCGACGAGCTGATCCGCAATTTGCTGCGGCCGAATCCAGCTTCGGCGATGGTCGAACGCGACGGCGTGGTGACCGCTATTCCGTTCGCCGAATTGCTCGCCGGCGACCGGGTGCACGTCAATGCCGGCGAGTTGGTGCCGGCGGACGGCACCGTCGCCGACGGCGGCGCCACCGTGAACCAATCCTCGGTCACCGGCGAGAGCCTGCCGATCCCCAAGGAGGCCGGCGATCCGCTGCTCTCCGGCACCGTGCTGGAAGAAGGCCGGCTGGTGTTCATCGCCGAGCGCGTCGGCGA
The DNA here is from genome assembly GCF_014203125.1 of Rhodopseudomonas rhenobacensis. Taxonomy (GTDB): domain Bacteria; phylum Pseudomonadota; class Alphaproteobacteria; order Rhizobiales; family Xanthobacteraceae; genus Rhodopseudomonas_A; species Rhodopseudomonas_A rhenobacensis. The sequence goes on along the minus strand of NZ_JACHIH010000009.1, from coordinate 1,369 downwards.
CGCCACCACCACGGCGCGGATCTCGCATTTCATCCGCGAGGCGCTGGGCCGGCGCGGCACCACGCAGCGGCTGGCGGAAACGCTGGCCGACCGCAGGGTGTGGATCAGCCTCGGCTCCGGCGCCGCGGTCTACGCGCTGACCCGCGACGCCCGGCGGCTGGAATCCATGTTCCTGGTCGACTATTCCTGCGCCATCAAGCTCGGCTCCGCGGTCACCGTGAAGGCGGCGCTGTACGGCTGCGCACGACGCGGCATCCTGGTCAAAGGCGGTGGTGCGCTGGAGACGCTGGCCGACATCGACACCATGGTGTTCGACAAGACCGGCACGCTGTCGCATGGCGAGCTCGAGGTCACCGATACGCTGACCTACGATCCGCAGCTGTGGCCGCGCGCGCGCTTCCTCGCCACCATCGCCTCGGTCGAGGAGCACTCCACCCACCCGGTCGCCAAGGCGGTGGTGCGGCTGGCACGCGCCGAGGCGATGGTTCATATCGGCCACGAGGAGGTCGACTTCTTCATCGGCCACGGCCTCTCGACAAGGATCGACGACGGACTGCTGCGGATCGGCAGCCGGCATTATCTGGTCGATCACGAGCAGGTGCAGCTGGCGCCTTACGATGCGGCGCTTGCCGCGTTGGAGCAGGACGGCAAGACGCTGCTGCACGTCGCGCTCGACGGCAAGCCGCTCGGCGTCATCGCGCTGCGCGACCGGCCGCGCGAGGAGGCCGCGGCGACGCTGCGCAAATTGCGCGGGCTCGGCATTCGCCGGCTGGTGATGGTGACCGGCGATCAGCGCCAGGCGGCGTTGCGGGTCGCCGCCGGGCTCGATCTCGACGAGGTGATCTATGAGGCCGATCCGGAACGCAAGGCTTCGGTGCTGCGCGATCTCAAGCAGGACGGCCACCGTGTCGCCTTCGTCGGCGACGGCGTCAATGACGGGCCGGCGCTGATGACCGCCGATATCGGCATCGCGATGCCGCAGGCCGCCGACATCGCGAGGGCCAGCGCCGACGTCGTGCTGCTCGACGATCGGCTCGACGGGTTGCCGGATGCGGTCGCCGCGGCGCGCAGCGCGGTGACGCGGATCCAGCGCGGCTTCAAAACCGCGATCGGCGTCAACACCGCGATCATGGCCGGCGCATCGTTCGGATGGTTGCCGCCGGTGCTGTCGTCGCTGCTGCACAACGGCACCACGATCGGCATCCTGCTCGACGCCATCACCGCAGCCGATGTCGGCACCCAGTCGAGCAAAAAGGCCGAGGTGCCGCGCTAGGTGTGAGCTTTCAATAGGTTGTTCATCCGATCCAGACCGAGGAAACTGAGGTTGCGAAGTTCAGGCATCCAAGGAGGACCGGATGAACATCCACAA
>NZ_JACHIH010000008.1 GCF_014203125.1 Rhodopseudomonas rhenobacensis | reverse complement strand
CGGCCGGCCACCCCGCGCGCGCGGGCGGCACACGCCCCCCCCCCCCCGGGGGGGGGGGCGGGGCGCGGGGGCCCCCCCCCCCCCCCCGGGGGGGGGCCCCCCGCGTCTCATCGAGTCCGACCTCGCGGAGACGCCCCCTCACCCGACTCACACGCGCTTCGCGCGCGTGAGCCACCCTCTCCCCGCAAGCGGGGAGAGGGTTTATCCCAGCCTCGACTTCACCTTGTTCTCGATCAGGCCGTCGCGGGCCAATTGATCGGCGCGCTCGTTTTCGTCGTGGCCGGCGTGGCCTTTGACCCAGTGCCAGCGAATGGTGTGGGTCTTCAGCGCGGCGTCGAGCCGCTGCCACAGGTCGACGTTCTTGACCGGCTTCTTGTCGGCGGTCTTCCAGCCGTTGCGCTTCCAGTTGTGGATCCAGCTGCCGATGCCGTTCTTGACGTATTGGCTGTCGGTGTAGAGATCGACCGTGCACGGCCGCTTCAGCGATTCCAGCGCCGAGATCGCCGCCATCAGTTCCATCCGGTTGTTGGTCGTGTGCGGCTCGCCGCCTTTGAGTTCTTTCTCAATCTCGCCGAATTTCAGGATCGCGCCCCAGCCGCCCGGACCGGGATTGCCCGAACAGGCGCCGTCGGTGTGAATGATCACCGTCTTGGGTTCGGACTTCGCTTCGCTCACGCCACCACCCCCGAGGCGGTGACGCCGTAGTCGCGGATGCTGTCGACGCTCTGGTGGAAGCGCAGCTTGCGGGCGTATTCCAGCGGATCCTTCGGCCGCACCAGCGCGCCGGCCGGCACGTTCAGCGAATCGACGAGGCGCGTCAGCAAAAAGCGCAACGCGGCGCCGCGCGCCAGCAGCGGCAGCTTGTCTTGTTCCGCGGCGGTCAGCGGCCGTTCGCGGGAATAGCCGTTGAGAAACGCGCGCGCCTTGGTGACGTTGAAGGCATGATCCGGCTCGAAGCACCAGGCGTTCAGGCAGATCGCGACGTCGTAGGCCAGGATGTCGTTGCAGGCGAACGGGAAGTCGATGATGCCGGACAGCGTGTCGCCGAGGAAGAAGGCGTTGTCGGGGAACAAATCAGCATGGATCACGCCCTCCGGTAGATGCTTCGGCCAGGCGTGTTCGAGATAATCGAGTTCGGCATGCAGCAGCGCGTGCAGCCCGTGCTGCAGCGGATCGGCGCCGGCCGCCGACTGTTCGAACAGCGCCCGCCAGCCGCCGACCGACAGCGGATTGGCGCGCTGCAGCGGAAAATCCTGCCCGGCCAGATGCATCTTGGCGAGCCCCTCGCCGACCGCGCCGCATTGCGCGACGTTGGGCCGCCGCGGCCACACCCCTTCGAGGAAATTGATGATCGCCGCCGGCCGCCCCATCAGGGCGCCGAACACCGCGCCGCTGCGGCTCTTTTCCGGCTGCGGGCAGCGGATGCCGCGCTCAGCCAGATGGCTCATCAGCGACAGGAAATACGGCAGGTCCTCGCTGGCGACGCGCTTTTCGTACAGCGTGAGGATGAACGAGCCCTTGGAGGTGTGCAGCAGGTAGTTGGAGTTCTCGACGCCCTCGGCGATGCCCTTGTAGGACAGCAATTCGCCGATGTCGTAGCCGCGCAAAAACTCCGCCAGCTCGTCGGCGGCGACGTCGGTATAGACCGCCATGCTACTCGGCCGCGTCGGGCCGCAGCGCGCGGGGCAGCGGGAAGAACTCGTTCTCTTCGGCGGCCGACACCGTCTCGACGCGCAGCTCGTAATGTTCGGCGAAGGCGCCCATGATCTCCTCGACGATGACCTCCGGGGCGGAGGCCCCGGCGGTGAGGCCGAGGCTGGTGATGCCCTGGAACAGCGTCCAGTCGATGTCGCCGGCGCGCTGCGCCAACACCGCGATCTTGCAGCCTTCGCGCTCGGCGACCTCGCGCAGCCGCTGCGAATTCGACGAATTCGGCGCGCCGACCACGATCATGGCGTCGACGATCGGCGCCACCTTCTTCACCGCGGCCTGGCGGTTGGTGGTGGCGTAGCAGATGTCTTCCTTGTGCGGCCCGGAGATGTTCGGGAAGCGCTGCCGCAGGATCGCCACGATGCCCGCGGTGTCATCGATCGACAGCGTGGTCTGGGTGACGAAAGCCAGGTTGTCGGGGTCCTTCGGCTGATAGGCCGCGGCATCCGCCGCGGTCTCGATCAGCGACACCGCGCCGGCCGGCAACTGGCCGAGCGTGCCGACCACTTCCGGATGGTGCGAATGCCCGATCAGCAAAATCTCGCGGCCGCGCTTGAAATGGATCGCCGCCTCGCGGTGCACCTTGGTGACCAACGGACAGGTGGCGTCGAGCGAGAAGAAATTGCGCTGCAGCGATTCTTCGGGAACCGACTTCGGCACGCCATGGGCGGAGAACACCACCGGGGCCTGGGTCTGCGGGATTTCCGCCAGTTCCTCGACGAAGATCGCGCCCTTGGCGCGCAGGCTGTCGACCACGTAACGGTTGTGCACGATCTCGTGGCGGACATAGACCGGGGCGCCGTACAGCGACAAGGCCCGCTCCACGGTGTCGATCGCGCGCACCACGCCGGCGCAGAACCCGCGCGGCGAACAAAGCAGGATTTTCAGGGGCGGTTTAGGCTGCATCTGAGCGATCCGGGGCTGATTTTACCGCACCATAGGATCGGCAGCGGTCGGCGCCAATTGGCGTTTCGGGTAAGGACATGAATGCCCTGGACTTGGGGCGGCTTTGCGGCGCTGTCAAGGGCGAACAGCAAGCCATTGCGCGAGCCGCCCGCTGAGGCTTATATAGGCGGGAATTCCCGTCATCGCTGATGACCGACGGCTTCGCCTCCGAAAAGAGGTGGGCGAAGCGCAAAGGAGATGTGCCATGAGCAACGCGCCGTTGATGCCGAAGGCAACCGCCGTGTGGCTGGTCGACAATACCGCGCTGTCGTTCGACCAGGTCGCCGATTTCACCAAGATGCACCCGCTCGAGATCCGCGCCATCGCCGACGGCGACGCCGCCCAGGGCATCAAAGGCATGGACCCGATTTCCACCGGCCAGCTCACCCGCGACGAGATCGCCAAGGGCGAGAGCGACCCCGACTACCGGCTGAAGCTCGGCGAAAGCCGGGTGACGCTGCCGCCCGCCGCCAAGAAGAAGGGCCCGCGCTACACCCCGGTGTCGCGCCGCCACGAGCGGCCGAGCGCGATCCTGTGGCTGGTGCGCAACCATCCCGAGCTGAAGGACGCGCAGATCATGCGCCTCGTCGGCACCACCAAGACCACGATTGCGTCGATTCGCGACCGCACCCATTGGAACGCCTCGACGCTGACCCCGATGGACCCGGTGACGCTCGGGCTGTGCTCGCAGATCGAACTCGATTTCGAGGTGCAGCGCGCCGCCAAGGAAAAGCCGACCGACCAGGCTTACGGCGGTGCCACGCTGCTGCCAGCCTCGGAAACCACCCGCAAGGACGCCGAGCTGGAGAGCGCCGAGAAGAGCAGCGACGACCTCGACGTCGACGCGGTGTTCGCCAAGCTGAAGACCATCGGCGGCAAGAAGCCCGAGGACGAAGACGAGGAATAGGCGGCTCGCCGCTCCTCACCCCACCCCTCTCCCCGCAAGAGCGGGGCGAGGGAGCAGGCTGCCGTCGCAGCGGCGCTGCGGCCCACGTCACTCCGCCTCCTGCTCCGCGCGATCCTGATAGAACTGCACCATGCCGTCGACGGCGATGTGTTGCTCGAGCCAGGGCAGCACCGGCCGGCGCAGCATCGCCAGACACGCGAAGCTGTCGCTGACGCAGGCCCGCGCCCGCTTGCAGGCTTTCATCCGGCAGCGCCGCGCGCCGCCGGAATATTCCGACATGCCGCGACGCACCGCGCTGAGGCAGTGCTGGTACAGCGGATCGGGCGCCGCGGCTGCGGCCTGTTGGGCGAGCCGCTCGGCGCGCATCGCCGCGGTCTCGAAGCGTTTCGGCGGACGTCGTGTCATGGTCGCTCCTTCGCTTGGCGCTGATGATCGCGGCGATTGTTGCGGGCACGGCTGTGCATCCGGCGCCCCGCCGCGCGATCAAGATGGGTGCTGGCTTTTCTTGCAGACCTCCCTTGAGGGAGGCGGAGCGCCGAAAGGCGCGCCTTGTGAGTGGGCCGCGACGCGAGCGCCGAGACGTCGGCGATCAGCGGCGCGGCAAACGCCTTTCGACGCTCCACCGCGGCGATTTTTCGCCCCGGGGCCGTGCTTCCGGGTGCAGGCGCGATGCACTCCGCACCGCCGATCCCGGCGGTTTCCCGCCGTTCACCTGCACCGCGTCCAGCCAACCAGCAAGTGGCAGACTCTCCTAGTGGAGCCGGACGGCGACCCAGGGCGTCCCGAGTGCGCAGGGAGACGTCCTCCCCGCGCCCGCAGGCGCCGCCTCCCACCCCGCGCCTCGAAGCGTCCTAGGAAACGCCCCTCGATGAGGTGGGATGGCGGGATGATAGCAGGGCGGGATGCGGTGTCAAGGATTTTCTTCCTATTAACGAGCCGCGCTCCTTAAGGCGAGTTCCCTTAGCCCCGCAATTAGTGGTAGGCATTAAGCCGGGTCTCGGGGATCTCGCGTTGCCGTGTCGGTAAAATTCGACTATCCGCCTCTTCTGGCGCCCGGTAGGCACGCCATGAGTTTGCAAGCCGTTAAGGCGCTGTGCGTAGCACCGTTCCCCGGCCCTGCTCGGCTTTGCCGTGAAAAGTTGTTCTACGCTCTCGAAGGCGTGATCCAAGACCTTCTAAGAGCCCACATTCGGTGCGATGTGTTCGCTGACGGCAGTTTCTTTACCGAAAAGCCAGAACCGGATGACATTGATATCATTGTCTCATTGAATGTGGACGTATTTGACGCTCTAGACGATGCGCAGCATCAAGTGGTTGAGGCGCTAAACACTAGTCAAATCCCACTTGTGGACAGCATTGCCGTCACGACTTACCCTCGGGAGCACCCTTATCGAGGCTTTGGACTTGACCTTGAGAGCCTAATTGAGGGGTACGGGCTTGAACATGCGCAGGTGTACCTCAAAGGGTATGCCGTTTTGAGATTGTGGGAAACGGATGTCGGAAATCGCATCTGTCGTTGAGCGCGCCCGGAAAGCCTTCGCCTTAGTATCAAGGCTTGAAGAAGCAATTTCGCGCGCCCCGCATGATCGTTCGCTGCAGCTCAACCTAGCGGCGATGCGTAAGGTCGCAATGCAAAGTCAAGATTCGTTGTTTAAGTTCTCGGAGCGCACCCACGTTGAGGTTTGTACCTATCGGCTGGTTGCCGAAGCCTCGGATAATTATGCGCTCCCATACATCTCAGCTTCGATGCTCAAGTATCAAAATCTCTTCAGTCAGATCTATGATGCGAAACGAAACGGCATCAAATCTAACATGGCTATCGGAAACAATGCTTGGGAAGAAAGCATTCTTGAGTTTGGCTACTCATATAGCGGTTCGCTTGGGGTAGTTCTCCTGCGCCAAGGTTCGCGAGATTTGTTAAGCGGGACTTTTGATGATTCGATCGATGCCCTTTACCAAGTGATGGGTATACATGACCAAAACGACGTTCGGGATGTCGCCAAGAATTTAGGAAACGCCGTCGTAAAGCGTCTTCATGAATGGTCAGAGGCAAACCTTAAAGGGGGGTTTGCAGCTGATGTGAGATGGACTCGCTCCGACGGTCGTCAACTTGGCGAGATCATCGAACGCAATCGAATGGAGAGGATCGTTGGAATCATTGACGCAACTTCTGATGAAAAGATTGAAGACATCGAGGTGGCTGGCGTTCTGCTAGGTGGCGACCTGGGGAGCGGTTCATTCCATTTTGTCGCCCCCAATGCGGGAGATTATCGAGGCCATCTTGCACCCGACTTTTCCCAGCAGACTGAAATGTTGCTCGGCAAGCGTTACGTTGCACGTATACGCGAAAGGAGCACACTCACCTATTCAACGGATAAAATTGACCGGGAGCGCCTCTTGCTTTCTTTGAGAGAGCCAGATGGTGACACTGTGCCGATTTAGCCCGTAGGATGGGTTGAGCTCGTAGCTCGTAGGATGGGTTGAGCCCTTGCGAAACCCATCGCATTCCGTCCGCTGATCGTGATGGGTTTCGCTGCGCTCAACCCATCCTACTCACCGCTTCACCTTCCCGCATATCGCTGCGCTCATTCGGGCGACCGCGCATCCGCCCTACGGATTTTACCGCTGCCCCGCTCCCGTCCGTTCCTGCCCGGCAGCGGCGCAAAGCGCGGCACAACGTCACCTTGCGGTTTGCCGCGGCACCAAACACACAGGGCGCTATGGCCGCGCGGGTGACCGGCTCGCGGCGCAGCCGACACTCGACGGCCCCAGCCGACTTGCCCGGCGCAAGGATTGGAATTTGAGCGATGATGGACATGCCGACCCCCGCCCCGAAGACCGTGCCGTTGATGCGGCGGGTGATCCTGCAGCTGGAAAACGTCTTCCTGGTGGTGATCGGCGCGTTCGCCGTGGTGGCGATGGCGCAGGAGGTCTACGAAACCGCGCTGGGGATGCGCGTCGCGCTCAAGGACCTGCTGTTGATGTTCATCTATGTCGAGGTGCTGGCGATGGTCGGCGTCTACTACGAGAGCAAGAAGATCCCGATCACGCTGCCGTTGTTCATCGCCATCACCGCGCTGGCGCGGCTGTTGATCCTGCAGGGCAAGGACCAGCCGCCGGAGAACCTGCTGTATGAAAGCGGCGCGATTCTGATCCTGGCGATCGCCTGCGCGGTGATCAGCTATCGGCCGCCGCGCGGCGGCGACCGCGGCGAGCTTGACGGTCGCGGCGTCGGCAAATAAGCCGCGCCGCGATCTCGACGCATTGGTAATGAGCTTGCGAGCTTGAACCTTTTTCTCCCCTCCGCGACTACCGTTGGGCTGGGAGCGAGCGCGGCGCCGCAACGTGTGGCCGCGCGCGGTCGCGCGTCAAAAGAAAACGCCGCGTCAACCGGTTAACAAACCGTTCCGGAATCGAAGCATTCCAGCATCAATTCAATGTCAGAAGGTGTCACCGCTCATTCACCGCCGCGACTCACTGCGGCCCCAATGCGCGCCGATGGTCCGCGCGCCACCTACTTGAAGGAGACCGCGCATGACCACTTCCGCCTCGCCGAAATTCGACGCCGATTATGTCGCCACGCTGCGTGAGGTGCTCGACATCGCCGTCGAGCAGATCGCGGTCGAACATCGCACCCCGGCGACCAAGGCCAAGATGGCGGAAACCATCGTGCGCAACGCCGCCGAAGGCGTCACCGACGCCGGTGACCTGGTCTCGCAAGCGGTCGCCGCCGGCGTCGGCGGCGCGCCGTAGGTTCAAGTGTGCTGACAAGCCGGTCGTGCTCCAGGGCCTTTCCGCAAATGCGGCAATGGTGATTAGGCACTAAACTCACCACGTCATGGCCGGGCTTGTCCCGGCCATCCACGTTTCCAAGCGATGCTTTGCGTGTTTTTCGTGGATGGCCGGGACGAGCCCGGCCATGACGCGGTGAGTCAACGGCATCCAACAAGCTCAAGTGATGTCGGACCCGGCCGCGACGAGCGCGGCCATGACGCGGATGGTCAATGGCCTTGAACAGCGGCCAGTGGTGCAGCACCGGCTCGCACACGGCGCGCTCCGCAGCCCTCGCGGGCGAGGCTACTCGCCCCAGGATGTAAACGCGTCGGAGAAGGCGCGCTCGCCGGGCGAGCCCTTCTCGATCGCGATGATGGCGCGGCGCTGGTTGGAATAGACCAGCGGAATGTCGAACCAGGAGCGTTCCTTCAGAAGCTGCAGGTTGCGGGCGCGGTCGGCGTCGACATTGCTCAATCCCACCAGGAAGAAGCCGTCGGTGACCTTGACGGCGAGCCCGGCCAGTGGCGTGCCGCGGGCCTGCTCGTTCGACTTCATCAGGATGCCCGGCACGTTGGAGACGCCGCCGCCGGCAAAATCCGCCGGCAGCACGAAGGTCAGTTCCGCGGTGTGGCTGGCCGGCAGCGAGGCGTCGGTGTTGCGGCGGAACGACATCGACATCTTGAACTTGCGCTCGGCGATCTCGACGTCGGCGCGCACCGCGATGTCGCCCGGCTTGCCGCCGCTGCCCTTGATCTGCTCGGTGCGCCACACCACCGTGCCGACATATTGCTTGCCCTTCGGGTCCGACGGATCCTCATCATACAGCACCACGCGCTGCGCCACCGGCGCCACCTGGTCCATCGACGACGGCTGGCCGACGCGGTCGGCGATCTTCGGCCGGCTGGTGGGGGCTACGTCCTTCGGCGCTTCGACCACCGCGGGCTGCGACGTCAGCATCGCGCGCAGCGAACTCCAGGCCGAGGGGCCCCACAGGAAAGCTGCGCCGATCAGCACCAGCACCACGCCGATCGCCAGCGCGCTCTTCACCGGGAATGCGGCGCCGACGACCCGCTTCGGCTTTTGTTTCGGCTCCGGCCGCGGCCGCACCGAGGATTGATAGCGCGCCGCCTCGTCGGGGGATTCGTCGTAGGAATACGGCTGCTCCGGATCGCCGCGGTTCTCCATGCTCGGCTCGAGCCGGTCGAACTCCGGCGACGGCGAGGTGACGTTGGCGTAGGTCTTGCGGGCCTGGCGGTTGGCTTCGGCGGCGGCGCGGCCGAGATCGTCGACGTCGGCGGTGAGGTCGCGGAAGCCGCGCATCCCCGAGGTCGCGCTCGGCGGCCGTTCCTGGCCACGTTGTGGCGGCGGCTGCCGGTCGCGGCCCGAGGGGCCCGGCGGCACGTCATCATAGGCGGAGAGCGGCGACGGCTGCCCGGGGCGGGGAATTTCGACGCGCAGATTGCGCGGCAGCGGCGATTCTTCGCGGGGCCGCGGCGGCGGCGGCGGCGCGCCGTCCTCGCCGGGCTTGGTATCGGCCGGCGTGTCGCCGGATTTGGGGCGGCCGCCGGCGCGCAGGCTGTCGCCGGGGCGCGGGGCGTCGGGGCGCGGGGCGTCGGGGCGCGGGGCGTCGGGGCGCGGCGCCTCCGAGCGGCCGCGGGCCTTCTGATCGGCGGAGCGCGAGGCCTCGCGGGCGCGCTGCGCCGCCTCGGATTCCACCTTGCGCACCGCCTCTTCCAAGGCGAGCCGCTCGCGGGTGATCTCGGATTCGCTGAGCGGCGGCTGCACCCCGCGCAGCTGCGCGATCAGCGCCGAGCGGGCCCGTTCATAGAGCGCACGGCGGCTTTCGCCGGGAGCACTGGGGTCCAGTCCGGCGATGGCGCGGGCGATGAGCGGATAGTAATCAGCCATTTTGACTCAAGTATGCACGCCTTTACGGTAACACCATTAAGCTTCAAACGGGTTCTGCACCAGAATAGTATCTTCGCGTTCCGGGCTGGTGGAAAGCAAAGCAATCGGGCAGCCCACCAGTTCCTCGACCCGCCGGACGTATTTGATGGCCTGCGCCGGCAGATCCGCCCACGACCGGGCATTGGCGGTCGGCTCTTTCCAGCCCTCGATGGTCTCGTAGATCGGCACGACGCGAGACTGCGCGCCCTCGCCGGCCGGCAGATGGTCGATCTCCTTGCCGTCGAGCATATAACCGACGCAGACCTCGATCGAATCGAAGCCGTCGAGAATGTCGAGCTTGGTCAGCGCCAGGCCGTGGATGCCGCAGGTGCGCACGGTCTGCCGCACCAGCACCGCGTCGAACCAGCCGCAGCGCCGCTTGCGCCCGGTGTTGACGCCGAATTCCTTGCCGCGACGGCCGATCTCTTCGCCGATCTCGTTCAACAATTCGGTCGGGAACGGCCCCTGGCCGACCCGGGTGGTGTAGGCCTTGCAGATGCCCAGCACGTAGCCCACCGAACTCGGCCCCATGCCGGTGCCGGTGGCGGCCTGCGCCGCGACGGTGTTGGACGAGGTGACGTAAGGGTAGGTGCCGTGATCGACGTCGAGCAGCGCGCCCTGCGCGCCCTCGAACAGAATCCGCTTGCCCTCGCGGCGCTTGATGTCCAACAGCCGCCACACCGTCTCGGCATAGGGCAACAATTGCGGCGCGAAGGCGGTGAGTTCTTCGAGAATCTTGCCGGCGTCGAATTCCGGCAGGTTGAAGCCGCGGCGCAGCGCGTTGTGATGCGCCAGCAGCCGGTCGATCTTCGGCGGCAAGGTGTCGAGGTCGGCCAAGTCCATCAGCCGGATGGCGCGGCGGCCGACCTTGTCCTCATAGGCCGGGCCGATGCCGCGCTGGGTGGTGCCGATCGCGGTGGCCTTGCTGGCGTTTTCGCGCAGAGCGTCGAGCTCGCGATGCAGCGGCAGGATCAGCGTGACGTTTTCGGCGATCCGCAGATTGTCCGGCGAGATCGCGACGCCCTGGCCCTGCAGCTTCTTCACTTCATCGAGGAACGCCTGCGGGTCGAACACCACGCCATTGCCGATCACCGCCAGCTTCGACGGCCGCAGCACGCCGGACGGCAGCAGCGCCAGCTTGTAGGTGTTGCCGTTGATCACCAAGGTGTGCCCGGCATTGTGGCCGCCCTGGAAGCGCACCACGATATCGGCCTGCTCTGAAAGCCAATCGACGATCTTGCCTTTACCCTCGTCGCCCCACTGGGCGCCGACCACGACCACGTTGGCCATTTCCGAAGAATCCCCTGCAAATCCACTCATGAGGCATGATTTGTTCGGAAAAACGGTCACCGCTTTTCCGCATCATGCGAGACGCCAAGCCAAAATACGGCCGCGGCCGCTCGCATGCGAGGCATCCCATCGGATAACGGATGCCGGCCGGCGACGCAAGCGGCAAGGCCCGGCAAAAGCCCTCCTGGCAATGCTCAAACCATTGATATCCCCCGAAAATCCGTGTGACGGGGGGCGACGCCCGCGCTGGCCGGAGCTTTCGCCGGGCTTGCCCTCCGGCGGCGGCTTCTGACCCGCCTGCGCCGAACCGACGCGCGCCGTGGGTGTCGCTCGCCAATCTCACCGAGGTCGAAATCCGCCGCGGTCGGCCGTTCACCGAACATCTGACGGCGGCCGGCCGGCGGCAGGTCTAGGTATTGGTACGCAGGTATTGGTACGCGGCGTAAAGTTAACACTCGTTGAGGATGCAGCCCGGCAATGTGACGGCACAGCGGATCGAAAAAAACACCGCTCTCGACCAGCATTGGCGGAGCCGCGCCGGGCATTCCGCCGATGTCCCTGAAGCCCGCGATCCTGGAGGCAGTGCCGTGCCGTTGAAGCGTCAGGAACTACCGGGCGGCGCCGCGCGTCTGCCGTCGGCTGCCAGCCAAACCGATGCGGCGATCGCCCAGCAACTGGCGGAGCCGCTGGCGGCCTTGCTGGTATTCATGCGCGAGCTGAAAAACGCAGCCGGCACCGATTGCGGCATCACGCCGGCCTTGGCCGGGACGCTGCTCGACGACGCGATGCGCGAAATGCAACAGGTCTGCGCGCTCGTCGAAGGCCTGCGCGCCAGGTCGGCAACGCCCGCCGATGCGGCGGCGGTCCCCCGCCAAGCCGACGGCGAAAGCGCCAGCGCCTGGTGGGCGCGCCGCCTCAACGCCGCCGGCGAAGCGCCGAGCGGTCACAGTCTGCGCCACCGGCTGACGCCGCGCGAACGCGAGGTGCTCAACCTGATCGGCAGCGGCGCGACCAACAAGGAAGGCGCGGCTGAACTCAATATCAGCCCGCGCACCTACGAGGCGCATCGCGCCCAGATCATGCGCAAGCTCGGCGCCCGCAACGCCGCGGACCTGTTGCGCAAGGTGCTGGCCGAGGTGGGCTAGACCGCCTGGCGCGCCGCAGGCCGGCTGGCGCGATCGCGCTCGGATTCGTTTGATCAGTCGGCCGGCGGATCGTGCGACACCGCATCGGCGAATTTTCGCATCAGGCGCACCAGTTCGTCGAGCTCGTGGGGCTCCCAGCTCTCGAACACCCCGCGGGCGATCCGTTCGCGGGCGCCGTCCACCAGTTCGGTCATCGCCTTGCCCTTCGCGGTGATCACCGCCTCGCGCACCCGGCGGTCCTCGGCATTATCCTGGCGTAGCACCAGACCGAGGCTTTCCAGCTTGGCGACCTGACGGCTCACCGTGGTGTAGTCGCGCCCGACCCGGTCGGCCAGGTCCACCACCCCGATCGGCCCGAACCGTTCGATCAGCACCAACAGCGGAAACAGCGCGCGATCGAGCGGAATGCCGGCGGCGCGGATCAGCAACTCGTCGCGCTGCGGCCGGTTCATCATCGCGGCGATGTCCAGCAGCGCGCCGTGCAGCACCCGCAGCTGCTTCGACATACGTGTATTTTGCACATTTTTTCTTGACGGCATTCCACCCCTCCGATATGTGTGCATTATGCACATAATCGCACACACCGAAAGGAAAACCCGATGAAAGCCGCAGTCATTTCGCGCGCCGGCGAAACGCCGGTGTTTGCTGATTTCAATGCGCCGCAGCCCGGCGAGGGCGAGAGCCTCATCACGGTGACGGCGGCTGCGATGAGCCATCTGGCCAAGGGCCGCGCCGCCGGCACGCATTACAGCGCCTCGGGCCGCTATCCGCTGGTGGTCGGCATCGACGGCGTCGGACGGCTGCAGGACGGCCGCCGCGTGTACTTCGTGCTGCCGCGGGCGCCGTTCGGCAGCATGGCGGAGCACACCGTGGTGCAGGCGACGCAATGCATCGCGCTGCCGGACGAGCTCGACGACGTCACCGCGGCGGCGCTGGCCAATCCCGGCATGTCGTCCTGGGCGGCGCTGAAAGAACGCGCCAGGCTGAAGCCCGGCGAGACCGTGCTGATCAACGGCGCCACCGGCACCTCGGGCCGGCTCGCGGTGCAGATCGCCAAACATCTCGGCGCCGGCAAGGTGATCGCCACCGGACGCGATGCCGAGGCGCTGCAGGCGCTCAGGGCGCTCGGCGCCGACGTGACGATTCCTCTGGTCGACGATCAACGCGAGATGGAAGCCGCCTTCAGCCAGCAATTCGCCGACGGCGTCGACGTGGTGCTGGACTATCTGTGGGGCACCAGCGCCGAACGGCTGCTGATCGCCGCGGCCAAGCTCGGCCAGGACGCGGTGCCGATCCGCTTCGTGCAGATCGGATCGCTGAGCGGCGCAGACATTGCCCTGCCCGGCGCCGTGCTGCGCTCCTCCGCGATCGAACTGATGGGCAGCGGGATCGGCAGCATCGCGCTCGATCGGCTGTTCGAGGCGGTGCGGCAGATGCTGCACGCCGCGGTGCCGATCGGGCTGAAGATCGCGGTGACGCCGGTGCCGCTGGCCGACGTCGAACGCGCCTGGTCGGCGGACGACAGCCGAAAGCGCACCGTGTTCACCATCGCCGCGCGTTGAACAACCGCCGGCCGATCAAGCTCCGGCGCGCCTCACATCACCCGGCAGGACGGCGGCACCCGCAGCACCACCAGGCATTTCACCGGACCGCAGCGCTCGCACAGATAGCCGTGCACGTCGAAATTGGCGTGCAACGGGTGCGGCGCAACTTCAGCCAGAATAGTGGGCGTATCACAGACCGGACAGGGGTGGCGTGGATCGGCTGACTTCGTCTTCGCCGCAGTTGCGCGTCGCATCAAGTCCTCCCTGGAAGTTCGGTGCGCCGCTTGTTCACCCGGGCATTCAGCAAGCCCCGAGGACTTGCCGCAGCGCGCTGGCGTTACGTTCAACCGAGTGGACCGTAGCAAACGGACCATGACGCCTGTGTAAAATCCGGGGATTAACTTGACTGTACAATATTGGCCAGTTCCGCTCGATTCGACCAGATTTGAACTTGGAACTTGCAGTTCCCTGCGCAATGACGTGACACCGCCATCGCTCCGGGCGGAACTAACAACAGGCATTTCCTCATGTCGAAGACCACCCGCGCCACCCAGGCGCTCGAAAAGCTCGGCGTCGGCTTCACGCTGCACTCCTACGATTACGACCCCGACGCCGACTCGATCGGGCTGCAGGCCGCCGCCGCGCTCGGCGCCGAGCCGCGCTGCGTGCTGAAGACGCTGATGGCCGAGGTCGACGGCAAGCCGGTCTGCGTGGTGGTGCCGTCGGACCGCGAAGTCAGCATGAAGAAACTCGCCCACGCCTTCGGCGGCAAGGCCGGCAAGATGATGAAGCCGGCGGATGCCGAGCGATTGACCGGCTACCACGTCGGCGGCATCTCGCCGTTCGGCCAGAAGAAGCGGGTGCCGACCGCGATCGAACAGGCCGCGCTCGCCGAGCCCGAGGTCTATCTCAACGGCGGCCAGCGCGGGCTGCAGATCCGGCTCGATCCCAACGCCGCGATGACCGCGCTCGGCGCGCTTGCGCGCGACCTGGTGGCGTGAGCGCGGACCGCGCCAGGAACCGCAGCCGCGCCGCCGGGTTGTCGCTCTGCCCTCACAGGCGCCGACAGAGCGCACGCAGAAGGGCGGGAAACCCTGGGAGAGACAGATGAAGAAAGCGATTCTTTGCGGCGCGGCACTGCTCGCGCTCGGCATCGGCAGCGCGCAGGCCGGCCCCTGCACCATCGGCGCCGACGGCAAGGCCAAGGACGCCGGCGCGGGGCCTACGGTCGGCAACACCGGCCAGGCGCCGCGCGCCGATGCGGCCTCCGGCTCCGAGCAGCACCCGCCGACCTCGACCATCGGCCGCGCCGCTACCGGCGGCCCGGCCTCGTCGGAAGACGCGCAGCGGCAGATGCAGGGCCAGCCCACCGCCGCGCAGCAGGCGCAAGGCGCCCAGCCGGTCGACCAGGGCTGCTAGGCGGCGAGCGACCAGCGGGCCTCACTCAAAGCGATAGAGTTCAGGCACCTGAATTCAACACGTCATGGCCGCGCTCGTCGCGGCCATCCACGCCCACGAGCAAGGAGCTACCTGTTTCCGTGGATGGCCGGGACAAGCCCGGCCATGACGCGGAGGCAAGTAGCCCTTTCAGATGGCACCCGCGGAGCGCGTAGCACTTAGCCTCCCCGCCCGTACCACTTAACCTCCGCCGCCCGCTTGCGCAGTTCCCAACTCGCACTAATCTTCGAGGGCTTGTCCGGGGGGCCTCGACCATGACCGCGAATGTCGATCCAGGGGGCTGCGTTGTCCGGCTTGGGCCTGCCGACGCCGATCGCTACAGTGATCATTTGATGCGGCTCGACCAAGCCGCGCGGCGGATGCGGTTCTTCGACGACGTGCCGGATTTTCAGGTCCTGCTGCACGCCGGCGCGGCGCTCGCCGACGGCCGGGTGGTGATCGGTTATCTGGCGGACGGCGAAATCCGCGGCGGCTGCGAATTGCTGCTTCGCGATCCGCAGCAGCACGCCGCCGAGGCCGCATTCAGCGTCGAGGCGGAGTTTCGCCGCCGGGGTATCGGCGGCCGGCTGATGGCGGCGATGATCGCCGAGGCGCACCGGCTCGGCCTCCGCCGCATCGAAATGTCCTGCCTGAAATCCAACCTGCCGATGCAGGCCTTGGCGGCGCGCTTCACCAGCGACCTGCGCCAGGACGGCGAGACCACGCTGGCGGTGCTCGCCAACGACGCCGCGCTGCCGGGTTGACGCCCCGATCAGGCGAGTTGACAAGCCGATGCGCGCGGTCTTATATATTCATATCTTCAAATAAACGAATATACGAAATTAAGCGGCCCCCGGCCGGCGAGGATCGCGCTCCCGCCGGGCGGCAAAAGTCTCCGCAGGCCGAAACGGCCGCGGCCCCGCAGACAACAACAATCATCGGCAACTGCGGCCCACCGGAGGAAACAGCGTCGCGACCGCAGCGGTCGTGGCCGAAACGGAGGACAGGCGATGGCCAACATCGTGATTCTGGGCGCCGGGCTCGGCGGCGTCATCATGGCCTACGAGATCAAGGATCAGCTCGGGCTGCACGACACCGTCACCGTGGTCACCAAGGATCCGATCTATCACTTCGTGCCGTCGAACCCCTGGGTGGCGGTGAAGTGGCGCACCAGAGAGTCGGTGCAGATCGATCTGGCGCCGGTGTTCGAACGCCGCGGCATCAATTACAGGCCGGTGCCGGCCACCCGGCTCGATCCCGACAACAACCGCATCGAGCTCGCCGACGGCTCGTCGGTGAGCTACGACGTGCTGATCATCGCCACCGGCCCGGAGCTCGCCTTCGACGAGATCGAAGGGCTCGGCCCCGACGGCTACACCGCCTCGATCTGCCACGTCGACCACGCCAGCAAGGCCGCCGACGCCTTCGAGGCGTTCTGCAGCAAGCCCGGCCCGATCGTGGTCGGCGCCGTGCAAGGCGCCTCCTGCTTCGGCCCGGCCTACGAGTTCACCTTCATCCTCGACACCGAGCTGCGCCGCCGCAAGATCCGCGACCAGGTGCCGATGACCTTCATTACGCCTGAGCCCTATGTCGGGCATCTCGGGCTCGACGGCGTCGGCGACACCAAGGGGCTGCTCGAAGCCGAGATGCGCCAGCACCACATCAAGTTCATCACCAACAGCCGCGTCGCCCGGGTCGAGCCCGGCAAGATCATCGTCGAGGAAATCGCCGACGACGGCGCGGTGAAGAAGACCAGCGAACTGCCGTTCGGCTATTCGATGCTGATCCCCGGGTTCCGCGGCATCGCGCCGTTGCGCGGCATCGACGGCCTGGTCAATCCGCGCGGCTTCGTCCTGATCGACAAGCACCAGCGCAACCCGAAATATCGCAACGTGTTCGCCGTCGGGGTCTGCGTCGCGATCCCGCCGACCGGGCCGACCCCGGTGCCGTGCGGCGTGCCGAAGACCGGCTTCATGATCGAATCGATGGTCACCGCCACCGCGCACAACATCCGGCAGATGCTCGACGGCCAACAGCCGACCCACCAGGCGACCTGGAACGCAGTGTGCCTGGCGGATTTCGGCGATTCCGGCGTCGCCTTCGTGGCGCAGCCGCAGCTGCCGCCGCGCAACGTCAACTGGTCGGCCTCCGGGGTCTGGGTGCACAACGCCAAGATCGCGTTTGAGAAGTATTTCATGCGCAAGATGAGCCGCGGCGAGAGCGAGCCGTTCTACGAGAAGGCGATGCTCGACATCCTCGGCATCGGCAAACTGAAGAAGACCGAACAGAGCGAGGTCGGCTGACCGGGGCCGCGTGGCCGATGCGCGAATCGCAATGCCGCCGGGCCATGCGGCGGACGGCATTGTGATTGCCGCAGAAATCCGTATTGCTGGCGGCAAATTCAGGGAGGCGGCGTGCACGGATGCGGTTTGGCGCAGAGGTGCGGCCGCGCCAGCAGTCCAGGCCTCGCATGACCCCGTCGCATCCGCCCGCCAAGCCCCACCGTTTTGCGTGGCTGTCCGATCAACCCTATCTGCTGCTCAGCCTGACGCCGGCGTTCTGGGCCGGCAACGCCATCGTCGGCCGCGCCGCCGCCGGGCATTTCCCGCCGGTGACGCTGTCGTTCCTGCGCTGGGCGGTGGCGTTCCTGATCGTGCTGCCGTTCGCCTGGCCGCATCTGAAGCGCGACTGGCACGAGATCCGCCGAAGCCTCGGCCTGATGATCGCGATCTCGGTGATCGGCATCTCGGCGTTCAACACGCTGCAATACACCGCGCTGGAATACACCACGGCGCTGAACATCCTGCTGCTGCAATCCACCGGGCCGCTGTTCGTGGCGATCTGGTCGCTGATCGTTCTGGGCGTGCGGCTGACGCTGGCGCAGGCGCTGGGCGTATTGGTGTCGATGCTCGGCGTCGTCGTGATCCTGCTGCACGGCGATCTGCGCCAGCTCGCCGACATCGATCTCAACCGCGGCGATCTATTCTTCATCATCGCGATGGCGCTGTTCGGGCTGTATTCGGCGCTGTCGCAGCGGCGGCCGACGATCCACGGCATGTCGTTCCTGGCCTTCACCTTCGGCTGCGGCGCGCTGTTCCTGGTGCCGCTGTTGGTCTGGGAATTGGCGCTGCGGCCGGCGCCGCAGCTCACGCTCGGCAATCTCGCCTCGCTCGGCTACGTCGCGGTGTTCCCGTCGATCCTGGCCTACCTCTGCTACAACCGCGGCATCGAACTGATCGGCGCCAACCGCGCCGCGCCGTTCTTTCACCTGATCCCGGTGTTCGGCTCGGCGATGGCGATCGGCTTCCTCGGCGAACGGCCGCAGCTGTATCACGGCTTCGGCTACGCGCTGGTGCTGGCGGGGGTCTATGTGGCGGCGAGGAAGCCGAAGGCGGCGGGATAACAGAAGCGTGCCCCGGACGCGGTGCAACGCGCCGCATTTGCGGCGTGGTGCGCTGCGAGCCGGGGCCGTTACGGATGCTGCCCTTGGTACGGTCCCGGTTCTGCGGCGCAGCGCCAGAGGCGCTGCTCCTTGCCCGGGACACCAGCCCGCGTTCATCCCCCTCGCCCTCACCATTTGTAGCCGAGGCTCGCCACCGCGCGGCGGCGGTCGCCGTAGAAGCAGGCGGTGACGGTCTGGCAGGTGCCGACATAGACCTCGTCGGAGATGTTGGTGACGTTGAGCGCCAGCCGCCAGTTCTGCCACTGGTAGTGGATCGCGGCGTCGCCGAGCACATAGGCCGGCACCGTCAGCGTGTTGGCGGTGTCGGCGAACGACATCCCGACATAGCGCACGCCGCCGCCGAAGCCGAACCCGGCGAGCGGGCCGGATTGGAACGTGTAGTCGCCCCAGGCGGACGCGAGCTGCCGCGGCGTGTTGGTCGGCACCGTGCCGATCAGCGAGGAATCCAGATTCTTGCTGACGAAGATGTTGTAGGTGGTGAACGAGCCGGTAACCTTGAAGCCCGGCATCAGATTGGCGACGGCTTCGAGCTCCAGCCCGCGCGAGGTGACCTCGCCGGTCTGGATCGACTGCAGCGCGTTGTTCGGATCAGTGGTGAGCACGTTCTGCCGCTTCAGGTCGAACAGCGCGACGCCGAAATGGCCGTCGAAACCGTTCGGCTGAAACTTGACGCCGACCTCGGTCTGCTTGCCGGTCTCCGGCAGATAAAGCTGGTTCAGCACGAAATTGGTGCCGACGATCGGGTTGAAGCTGGTGGCATAGGACACGTAAGGCGCCAGCCCGTTGTCGAAATTGTAGATCAGCCCGGCGCGGCCGGAGAACTTGCTGTCGTCGCGCGAGAGACTCGCGCCGATGTGGTTGTCGTTGTCGGTCTTGACCCAATCATTACGGCCGCTCAGCACCAGCGTGAGCCGGCCGAGCCGGATCTGGTCCTGCAGATAGGTGCCGAGCTGCTTTTGCGTGAACGTAGCGTCCTGATATGGCGTGCCGCTGAATTGCGCGGTCGGCGTGTAGACCGGATTGACCAGGTTGAGCGAATTCGCCATCGCAAAACCCTGAATGTCGTCGAGGCTGTAATGTTTCAGATCGAGGCCGAACAGCGCGGTGTGGCTGAGAACCCCGGTGTTGAAGCGATATTCCAGCTGGTTGTCGAGATTGGCCTGATCGGCGACGTTGTGGGCATAGAAATTGCCGCGCATCAGATCGCCGGCGGCCGCGGTGGTGGCGTAGCCGAAGCCGTAGAGGCCGCTGACGGTGTTGTCGAGATGGGCGTAGCGCGCGTTCTGCCGGAACGTGACGCTGTCCGAAACATTGCGCTCGAACTGATAGCCGATCATCTCCTGTTCGCGGGTCCACTTGTCGTTGGAGGGCTCGCCGGTGAACAGGCTGGTGCGGATCCGGCCATAGGGCGCGTCAACCACGCTGCCGACATAGGGCAGGAAGTTCGAACTGTTGGTCTCGGTCTTGGTCGCCGAGGCCAGCACCGTGAACGAGGTGTCGGCGTCCGGCTTCCAGGTCAGCGACGGCGCGATGAAATAGCTGTCGTCCTTGACGTAGTCGGTCTGGGTGTCGCCGGCCTTGGCCTGGCCGACCACGCGATACAACACTTGTCCGTTCCCCGGCGCGGTGGCGATCGGGCCGCCGACGTCGAAACTGACATAGCGGTTGCCGTAATTGTTGACCCCGGTTTCGATGTAGCGGATCGGCTCCGCCGGCGGCATCTTGCTGACGACGTTGACGAGGCCGGCCGGGCTGCTGCCGCCATACAGCACCGCGGAGGGGCCGCGCAGCACCTCGATGCGCTCGATATTGGCCGGCGGAATCTTCCACGTCGCATAGGACGTCGAGAACAGCTGCAGGCCGTCGAGGAAGAAGCTGTCGGGATTGGCCTGGAAGCCGCGGATCAGGAACCAGTCGGCGCGGGTGTCGGTGCCGAAGTAGCCGCCGAGAATGCCGGGCGTGTAGCGCAGCACCTCGTCGAGCTTGCCGGGCTGCTGGTCGCGGATCTGTTCGGCGCCGATCACCGAGACCGATTGCGGCGTCTGGTTGATCGCGGTGTTGGTTTTGGTGCCGACCATCGAACGGTTGGCGACGTAGCCCACGATCGGTCCGCGCGGATTCTCGACGAAATTCTGCACCGGCTTCGATTGCGGCGCGCGCGCCGCGGCCGCCGGCGCAGCGCGAACGCGGCGCGTTGCGGCCGGTGCCGCGCGACGCAGCTTCGGCGAATTCACCACCACCGGCGGCAATGCGGATTCGCCGGCAATTGTTGCTGAAGATTGCTGCGCCGACACGTTGGTCGACATCAAGCCGAGCGCAAGCGCGCCCGAGGCGACAGATAAACCCAATGCAAAAAGATGCTTCGACACAACACGTCCCCCGATCTGACGTCTCGTCAGCAGAGGTGACGCGACAGTTCAATGACGGGGGCGTGCTTACGCGCGTACCAATTCAGGCGCCAATAGAACTCCTCTTAGAAGCGCTCCAACGATACAACCCGGTCGCGGTTGCTAGCTGCCGATGCTGGCGGCTTCGGCGGCGGCGCGCTGCATGCTCGACGACATTTCGTTGGTGACGGTGCTTTGTTCCTCGACCGCCGCCGCGGTGGAGCTGACATATTCGCTGACGTTCTGGATTTCCACCTTGATGGCCAACAGCGCCGCGACAACGTCGACCGAGATGCCGTTCAGGCCGGCGATCTCGCTGCCGATTCTGTCGGTGGCCTGCTTGGCCTGATTGGCGAGGCTCTTCACTTCGGAGGCGACCACCGCGAAGCCGCGGCCGGCCTCCCCGGCGCGCGCGGATTCGATCGTGGCGTTGAGCGCCAACAGGTTGATCTGGCCGGTGATGTTGCCGATCAGATCGACGATGCCGCCCATCGACTGCGCCGCTAGCGTCAGCCGCTGCGCCTGGCCGTCGGCGATCTCGACCTTGCCGACCGCAGAACCCGCAGTGTCCTTCGACTTGGTCATGGCTTCGGAGATTTCCCGCACCGAGGCGTTCAATTCTTCGGCGCCCGCCGCCACCGTCTCCATCATGCCGCGGACCCGCTCGCTCTTCATCCGTGCGATCACCTGCGCGGTGGTGTCGGTGGCGTATTTGACGACCTTGAACGGCTTGCCGTTGAGATCGAGGATCGGATTGTAGGAGGCCTGAATCCAGACCTCGCGGCCGCCCTTGCCGAGCCGCATGTATTCGGCGGCCTGGAACTCGCCACGATTGAGCGCGGCCCAGAATTCGCGATAGGCGGCGCCGTCGCGCTCGCTCGGACTGACGAACATCGAATGGTGGCGGCCCTTGATCTCGGACAGCGTGTAGCCCAGCGCATGCAGGAAATTGTCGTTGGCGGTGAGAATGGTGCCGTCCATCGCGAATTCGATCACCGCCTGGGACTTGCCGATCGCTTCGACCTGGCCGGCGAGGTCGGCGAAGCGCAGCTTCTGCGCGGTGACGTCGGTGGCGAATTTCACCACCTTCAGCGGCTTTCCGTTGTCGTCGAGAATCGGATTGTAGGTCGCGAGAATCCAGACTTCCTTGCCGCCCTTGCCGATCCGCTTGTATTCCGCCGCCTGAAACTCGCCGCGATTGAGCGCGGCCCAGAATTCGCGATAGCCGGCACCGCCGCGCTCCTGCGGCTCGACGAACATGCTGTGGTGCTTGCCCTGGATTTCCGCGAGCGTGTAGCCGAGCGCCTTGAGGAAATTGTCGTTGGCGGTGAGGATGGTGCCGTCGAGATCGAACTCGATCACCGCCTGCGCGCGCTGGATCGCCGCGATCTTGCCGGCGGCTTCCATGTTGCGCAGCTTTTGCGCGGTGATGTCGGTCGCGAATTTGATGACCTTCGTCACCTTGCCGGCATCGTCGAGGATCGGATTGTAGGAAGCCTGGATCCAGACTTCCTTGCCGCCCTTGCCGATGCGCTTGTATTCCGCCGCCTGAAACTCGCCGCGATTGAGCGCCGCCCAGAACTCGCGATAGCCGGCGCTGTCGCGCATCGCCGGCTCGACGAACATGCTGTGCGGCTTGCCCTGGATCTCGGCCAGCGTGTAGCCGAGCGCGGTGAGGAAATTCTGGTTGGCGGTGAGGACTTTGCCATCGGTGGAAAACTCGATGATGCCCTGCGAGCGGCCGAGCGCTTCAATCTGGGCCATGGCGTTGGTCGCGTCGGAGCTGCGTTGCCAGAACGTCATGAGTATCCTCTTTGATTGAAGGGAGATGTGCAGGGCGGCTCGCGGTCGTCCACTGCCGCGTCGTTGGCTGACGTGGTGCAATTGGATTGCTATCAGGGCAGCTGACCTATATTGGTTGCGAACTGTTAGCAGACGCTTAAGACGGAACATCGTGGATGATACGCAGGAACCTCCGGTTGCATTTGCGCGTCGCTATCGCAATCAACGGGAAGTAACTGGACGCGCCACGCGCCGCAAAGCCGCCGGCAAACCGGCCTCAGAGCCGTAGCTTCGGCAGCTTCGATTTAACTGTTCGACGGCGGGCCGCGTGCTGGGCGGCCGCCGCTAAGCGCCGCCGATCAGGATGCCGACCGCGAGCACGATGACGCCGCCGAGCACGATCTGGAACACCGCCTGCAGGAACGGGGTGTCCATGTAGCGGGCGCGGATATAGGCGATCGCCCACAATTCGATGAACACCACGAAGCCGGCGATCGCGGTGGCGATCCAGAACGCGTTGGCCCAGCTGTCGGGAACGAGATAAGGCAGCGTGTGGCCGAGCCCGCCGACCGTGGTCATCAAGCCGCAGATGCCGCCGCGCAGCCAGGGCGAACCGCGGCCGGTCATCGAGCCGTCGTCCGACAAGGCTTCGGCGAAGCCCATCGAAATGCCGGCGCCGATCGAGGCGGCAAGCCCGACCAGGAAGGTCTGCCAGTTCTGGTGGGTGGCGAACGCCGCGGCGAACAGCGGCGCCAGCGTCGACACCGAACCGTCCATCAGGCCGGCGAGACCGGGCTGAACGTATTGCAGCACGAACATCCGTCGCCGCGTCTTGTCCTCCTCGCCGCGCACGCCGGCGGTGAGGATGGTCTCCGACAACTTGGCCGCGAGTTGCTCGTGCCCCTTCTCGATTTCGGCGAGATCGGACAACAGCCGGCGGACGCCGGTGTCGGTGGTCTGCTCGGCGGCCTTGGCGTAGAACCGTTCGGCCTCGAACTCCATGGTCTCCGCTTCCTTGCGGATGGTGTCGAGCGCCAGGTTGCGGGTCAGCCAGATCGGCCGGCGGCGGATGAAGCCCTTGACGTCCTGGCGGCGGATCGGCGGCAGATTGGGGCCGAAGCGCTGCTCGTAGAGCTTGAGCAGCAGGTGGCGATGGCCCTTTTCCTGCTCGGCCATCTCGGTGAACACCTTGGCGGAGTCCGGATAGCGCTCGGCGAGGTCCTCGGCGAAGGCCAGATAGATCCGGCTGTCCTCTTCTTCGCCGGCGATCGCCACGGCGAGAATTTCGCGCTCGGTCAGTTCCGCAAAGGCCTTCATCGGTCGTCCAATCTTAGAATTATTCTAATCCGTTTAGTCCGGCCGGTCGGCGCTGTCAAAAGCCCGCCTTCGAGGTGTCATGGCTGTTTCACCGAACCGTCAGCCTTCTGTGATCGCGGAGCGGCACAACGGCGGCCTGATCAATCACAGGAGAATTTCGATGCGCGCCCACCTGCTCTGTTCCGTCGCCGCTCTGGTGCTCGGCGTCACCGCCGCCGCAGCACAAACCGAAGGCGAATTCCCGGCGACGCTGGCCGGCCACGCCGTGCTGCCGGCGCAGAGCTTCATCGACGCGCCGAAGGACGCGCCCGAGGACCTCAAGACCTCCGGCAAATACACCACCGGCAAGCGCGTCGACGCGCTGGGCTCGGTGATGGGCAAGTCCTACGAGCGGCCGACCGGGGTGTCGCTGCCGTTCAAGGGCCAGCCGCTGCAGGGCCATTCCGGCATCAAGCTGATGCCCGACGGCTCGTTCTGGGTGCTGACCGACAACGGCATGGGCTCGCGCTACAATTCGGCGGATTCGATGCTGTATCTCAACCGCCACAAGATCGACTGGGCGAGCGGCAAGATCGAGCGGCAGGAAACCATCTTCCTGCACGACCCCGACAAGAAGGTGCCGTTCCGCATCGTCCACGAGGACACCGCCAAGCGCTATCTGACAGGTGCTGATTTCGACACCGAGGGCTTCCAGATCATCGGCGACAATTTCTGGATCGGCGACGAGTTCGGCCCCTACATCCTGAAGACCGACAAGACCGGCAAGGTGCTGGCGGTGTTCGAGACGCTGGCCGACGGCAAGCCGGTGAAATCGCCCGACCATTGGTCGGTGCAGTCGCCGGGCGCGCCGGGCGCCAGCTACACCGGCGTCAATCTGCGCCGCTCCAAGGGCTACGAGGGCTTCGCCGCCTCGAAGGACGGCAAGTTTCTCTATGGCCTGCTGGAAGGCCCGTTGTGGGACGCCGACAAGAAGGACTGGGAAAAGGTCGACGGCGTGGAAGCCTCGCGGATTCTCGAATTCGACGTCGCCGCGGAGAAATTCACCGGCCGCTCCTGGCAATACGTGTTCGAGCAGACCGGCAACGCGATCGGCGACTTCAACATGATCGACGCCACCCACGGCCTGATCATCGAGCGCGACAACGGCGAAGGCACCAAGGACAAGGCCTGCGCCGAGGGACAGCGCGGCAGCGATTGCTTCGCGGATCTCGCCAAGTTCAAGCGCGTGGTGAAGATCGAACTCTCCGACGCCAATGTCGGCAAGCCGGTGCGCAAGGTCGGCTATATCGACCTGATGAAGATCCGCGACCCCAACCACAAGGCGCGGAAGCCGCTGAACGACGGCGTCTTGACCTTCCCGTTCTTCACCATCGAGAACGTCGACAAGGTCGACGACACCCACATCATCGTCGGCAACGACAACAACCTGCCGTTCTCCTCCAGCCGCGATCCCAACAAGGCCGACGACAACGAGTTCGTGCTGCTCGAGGTCGGGGATTTCCTGAAGGCGAAGTAAGCGCGAGCCACCCGCGCAACAAAAAGCCCCTCCCCCGCGATGGGGAAGGGGCTTGTCATTGACGCGCGCTGGAAACACCAGCGCGAGGTCACGGTTGGTTAGAACACCAGCGCTTTGGCCTGCTTGACCTGCGGCAGCGCCTGCACCTTGGCGATCACTTCGGCCGGCACCGCGCCGTCGACTTCGACCAGCGCGATGGCGTCGCCGCCTTGGGCGTGACGGCCGAGATTGAAGGTGGCGATGTTGATCTTGGCGTCGCCCAACAGGCTCGCGAACTTGCCGATGAAGCCCGGCTTGTCCTCGTTGGTGACGTAGATCATCGACTTGCCGAATTCGGCGTCGACCCGGATGCCCTTGATGTCGACCAGCCGCGGATGGCCGTCGGCGAACACCGTGCCGGACACCGAGCGCTTCATGTCGGCGGTGGTGACGGTGACGGTGATCAGGCTCTCGTAGTCGCTCTCGGCGGCGCGAACCACCTCGTCGACCACCATGCCGCGCTCCTTGGCGACGACCGGGGCGGACACCACGTTGACATCGCCGAGCATCGGCCGCAGCAGGCCGGAGAGCGCCGCCGAGGTCAGCGCCTTGATCTTCATCTCGGCCACCGCGCCCTCATAGGTGATGGTCACCTTGGAGATGCCGCTCTCGGTGAGTTGGCCGGCGAACGAGCCGAGCTTTTCGGCGAGCTCGATGAACGGCTTCAGCTTCGGGGCTTCTTCCGCGGTGATCGAGGGGAAGTTGACCGCGTTGGAGATCGCGCCGGTCAACAGATAGTCGGACATTTGCTCTGCGACCTGCAGCGCGACGTTCTCCTGGGCTTCGGTGGTGGAGGCGCCGAGATGCGGGGTGCAGATCACGTTGGGGTGGCCGAACAGCACGTTCTTGGTGGCGGGCTCCTCGACGAACACGTCGAAGGCGGCGCCGGCGACCTGCTTGGAGTTCAAAGCATCGACCAGCGCCTGCTCGTCGACCAGACCGCCGCGGGCGCAGTTGATGATGCGCACGCCCTTCTTCATCTTCGCAATGGCGGCGGCGTCGATGATGTTCTTGGTCTTGTCGGTGAGCGGGGTGTGCAGCGTGATGAAGTCGGCGCGCTTGAACAGGTCCTCAAGCTCGACCTTCTCGACGCCGAGGTCCTTGGCGCGCTCCGGCGACAGGAACGGATCGAACGCGATCACCTTCATCTTCAGGCCGAGCGCGCGGTCGGCGACGATCGAGCCGATGTTGCCGCAGCCGATCACACCGAGCGTCTTGGCGGTGATCTCGACGCCCATGAAGCGGTTCTTCTCCCACTTGCCGGCCTGGGTCGAGGCGTCGGCCGCCGGGATCTCGCGGGCCAGCGACAACATCAAGGTAATCGCGTGCTCGGCGGTGGTGATCGAATTGCCGAACGGCGTGTTCATCACGATGATGCCCTTCGCCGTGGCGGCGGGGATCTCGACGTTATCGACGCCGATGCCGGCGCGGCCGATCACCTTCAGCCGGGTGGCCTTCTCCAGGATCTTCGCGGTGGCCTTGGTGGCCGAGCGGATGGCGAGGCCGTCATAATTGCCGATGATCTCGGCGAGCTTCTCTTTGTCCTTGCCGAGCGCCGGCTGGAAGTCGACGTCGATGCCGCGATCCTTGAAGATCTGCACGGCGGCGGGGGACAGGGCGTCGGAAATGAGGACTTTGGGTGCGGTCATGTGCGTGTTCCTGAATGAATGGGAGGCTGTGCAACAGTCGCAGCGCGCTCCCTCGCCCCGCTCTTGCGGGGAGAGGGTTGGGGTGAGGGGCCGCTGACGACCCGCGAATGCTTGAGGTGAGTTGAGCGCAGTGCCTGGCCCCTCACCCGCCCGGCTTCGCTGCGCTACGCCGGGCGACCTCTCCCCGCGAAGAGCGGGGAGAGGTGAAGAAAGCTCAGGCCGCCTTGGGCAGCGCCGCCTTGGTGGTTTCGAACGCCCAGTCGAGCCATTCAGTTAGCTTGGCGACGTCGGCGGCTTCCACCGTGGCGCCGCACCAGATCCGCAGGCCGGGAGGGGCGTCGCGATAGGCGCCGAGATCGAAGCCGGCGGCTTCCTTCTCGACCGCGCCGACCAGCGCCTTGGCGAACGCCGCCTGGGCATCGGCCGGAAGCGCTGTGATCGCCGGGTCCACCACCTTCATGCAGACCGAAGTGTTGGAGCGGATCGCTACGTCAGTGGCGAGGAAATCCACCCACGGGGTCTTGGCCTTCCAGTCCGCCAGAACCTTGGTGTTGGCGTCGGCGCGCCCGATCAGGCCCTTGAGGCCGCCGACCGACTTCGCCCAGGTCAGCGCGTCGAGATAGTCTTCGACACACAGCATCGACGGGGTGTTGATGGTCTCGCCCTGGAAGATGCCCTCGATCAGCTTGCCGCCCTTGGTCATGCGGAAGATTTTCGGCATCGGCCAGGAAGGCGTGTAGCTCTCGAGACGAGCAACGGCGCGCGGGCTGAGGATCAGCATGCCATGCGCAGCCTCGCCGCCCAGCGCCTTCTGCCAGGAGAAGGTGACGACGTCGAGCTTGGCCCAATCCAGCGGCTGCGCGAACGCGGCCGAGGTGGCGTCGCAGATGGTCAGGCCTTCACGGTCGGCCGCGATCCAGTCGGCGTTGGGCACGCGCACGCCGGAGGTGGTGCCGTTCCAGGTGAAGACGATGTCGGAGGCCGGATCGGCCTTGGCGAGATCCGGGATTTCGCCGTAGCCGGCGCTGAGCTTGGTGACGTCCTTCAGCTTCAGCTGCTTGACGATGTCGGTGACCCAGCCGTCGCCGAACGATTCCCAGGCGATGGTGGTGACCGGACGCGGGCCCAAGAGCGACCACAGCGCCATTTCGACGGCGCCGGTGTCGGACGCCGGCACGATGCCGATCTTGTAGTCGGCCGGCACGTCGAGCACCTCACGGGTGAGGTCGATCGCAAGCTTCAGCTTGGCCTTGCCGACCTTCGCGCGATGCGAGCGGCCGAGCGGCGCGTCCTTGAGATTTTCGGGGGTCCAGCCGGGCCGTTTGGCACAGGGGCCGGAAGAGAAATTGGGGGTAGTGGGCCGCAATGCGGGCTTCGCAACAGTCATAGTCTATCCTTCCAGATAGCAGCCTCTCGGTGGGGAGAGGTTTCCCGCCGCTGGGGATAGTCCAATCGCCTCGAAAGTCAAGGATGATTGCGCCGCGCCGCGGCCTCGCACGGCTAGACTTTCGATGGCATCGCAATCCAACGCCACGATGGCGAGGCCGGAGGGACCGCACCCGGCCGAGCTAGCGCGGCGGATACAGCCCGCTGGAAATCCAGAGCCGAAGCTCGTTGGACGACGCCGCCGCGCTGGCGTGGCTTGCCCGTTCGGCGCGCTCGCAGTTCAAGCAGCGGAACGACAAGGCAGCGTCACAACAGGAGCAATCGTTGCACGCAACACCGTTGGACGCCTTTTCGGATCTAATCTGATCCGACGACCGGGTGAGCAGCATGACAGCGAACCTCTGGGTTGGAGGCGAAACAGGGGCACTTCACGACGATTGCCTTCTGCACAGGCAAACAACGAGGATGATATTCCACGGCGGTTCCGGCGCCGTATGGTCAATCCTATACGAAACGGAAAATTTACGACTCGGTGATCGCTCGCGGACGAATCAGAACCGCAGCGTCATGCCGACGTGGCTCGGCTGAAAGCCCAAACGGGCGTAGAACCGCTGCGCATCGACCCGGCTTTGATGGGTGAACAACTCGACCAGCTTGCAGCGCTGCGCCTGCGCCTCGCCGATCGCCCATCGCACCATCTGTTCGCCGATGCCCTGGCTCCGCTGATCGCTGGCGACGCGGACGTCTTCGATGATGCCGCGCGAGGCGCCCTGCGAGCTGAGGCCCGGCAGCACGGCAAGTTGCAGGCAGCCCGCCACCGCGTCCGAACCATCCGTCGCCACCACCATCTGGATGTGCGGCGCGCCTTGCAGCGCGTCGAACGCCGCGTAGTAGGACGCCGGCAACGGGTCGGTGACGACTTCGCGGCCGCGGCCGAGATGATCGTCGGCCAGCATCGCGACGATCGCGGCGACGTCGTCGCGCCGCGCCGGGCGGATGGTGATCGGGGATGCAGTGGGCATTGCGGGATCGCCGGTCAAGCGACGCTTAGAACTTGTAGCCGAGGCCGGCGCGCACCGTCGAGACGCTGGTGTCGACCGGGGCGGCGAATTTCAGGTATTCCCATTCCGCGCGCACGAACAGCCCGCTGAACAGCATCATGTCGATGCCGAGCCCGGCGCTGTAACCGTAGATGAAATGGCCGTTCTGCACCTTGGCGCGGTCGAACTGATTGTAGCCGACGTAGGTTCCGCCGAGGGCCGGCGACGCCGTATAGAGGGTGTCCCGGATGCTCGCCGAACGAACGATATCGGCCTGCCCCAGCGAAACACCACCGAACATATAGGGCAGGAAACTGCCGACCGCCCAGCCCGCCCGCGCGCGCGCCGAGCCGAGATCGTTGATCACGATCGAGCCCGCGGAACGATAGGCGGCGCAATGATACAATGAATCGGAAAGGCCCATGCAACGGGTTATCGGATTGCTCACGTTGCTGTCCGACCCATCGAACTTGCCGTGAATGTAATTGGCCTCGAGACCGAGAACCACGTCGGTCCATTGCCAATTGTAGCCGACAAATCCGCCATAGCCCTGGCCGTGCGCGGACTGCTTGCCCAGCGTCGGCCAGTCCGAGACCTGCATCGCGCTGTTGACCAGGGTGTTGGTCATCGCCTGCTCCGCCAAACCGCGCGTGGCATCGGTGAAATTCGTATCTATGGTGCCGTAGCTGGCCTGGCCGCCGACGTAGAACCCTTCCCAATCGACGACGCGGCGCGGTCCGTCGGACAGCGCGCCGCGCAGAAACGGCATATCGGCGGACGACGCCGCCTGCGCCACCGTCAGCAACATTGCTCCCACCACCAACCGACGCATCGCAACGCTCCTCGAGCACTTGATCACGCCCGATCATCGCCCGTTAACCTTAATCTTTCGTTGCTTTACACCGCCGCGACATAACAAAACGGCGCGGGATGCTTCCCGCGCCGTTCGTCCGTCCTAACAAGTAGCAGGCTGGCGTCAGCCCTTGCGCATCAACGGCGCCGGCGCATAGGTCGGGGCGCTGTCGAAGTTCCAGCGCACGCCGAGCTTCAGGTCGTTCGAGGTGATGTTCTTCAACTGATAGGCCGACTGGCCGGTGCCGAGCGCGTAGTTGGTGTAGCCGGCGAGATTGACCGAGCCCATGTCGACGTAGCTGTAGGCCAGTTCGAGCGTCAGATTCGGGCTGACCTTGTAGGCCAGACCGGCATGCGCCGCCCAGGCGAAATTCCACTTCGAGACGTTGTCGTAATAGGTGGTGCTGAGCACCGGGACCGAGCCCGGCAGATAGCCCGCGCCGTCGTCGCGGAAGCCGCTGATCTTGACGTTGGCCATGCCGACGCCGGCGCCGATGAACGGCGTGACGCACCACCAGGTGCCGAGATCGACATAGGCGTTGGCGAGCACCAGAAATTCCGACTTGTTGCCGGAATAGTTGTCGGCCAGGATCTGGCTCGGGCTGGTGTAGATGTTGGTGGCGCCGTGCAGCGCCGCCTTGCCGCGGTACTGGCCGGTCACGTCGGCGCGAAACCAGTTGTTGACCTGATAACCGACGCCGAGGCCGAACAGCGTCGAGCTCGCCGATTCGAAGCCGCGATCCTGATAGCCGGCGCTGGCCGGATTGGTATCCTTGAACTTCAAGTCCTGATTGGTCATGCCGATATCGCCGCGCAGATACCAGCCGCCGAAATCTTCGGCCGGCGGCGGCGCGTACATCGCCGGCGGCGGCGGGGCGATCGGCATGTCCGCGGCAAACGCCCCGGTGATCGGCAACAGAGAAGCCGCTCCGGCGGCCAATAGTGATTTCACGCTACGCATTGGCTTCGTCCTTTTGTCAAAGAGGCGATTACGGAGGCCCCGAACCTGAAACTGACAAAGCGACGATGGCAGCAATTTCTTAAGCGCCACTTAACCCTAATAATTAGGGTTGACATTTGGTGACGATTTTTGTTGCGGGTTCCGCGCCGGCCACGGGCCGGCGCCCCAATCACTAATAAAAGTTAACGACGAGCGGCGCCGGGTTAACGAACGGTTAGTGGGCGTGGCGCGGCATCTTCGGCAGGAACATCGCGAGCAGCCCGATCGCCGGCAGGAAGGCGCAGATCTGATAGACGAACTCGATGCCCTTGTGGTCGGCGACCTGGCCCAGCAGGGCGGCGCCGATGCCGCCGGCGCCGAACGAGAAGCCGAAGAACAGCCCGGAGATCATGCCGAAGCGATGCGGCATCAGTTCCTGGGCATAGACCAGGATCGCCGGCATCGCCGAGGACAGCACGAAGCCGATCACGATGCTGAGCACCGCGGTCCACATCAGGTCGGCATAGGGCAGCATCAGCGTGAACGGCAAGACGCCGAGGATCGAGAACCAGATCACGTAGCGCCGGCCGATGCGGTCGCCGATCGGGCCGCCGAAGAAGGTGCCGACCGCGGTCGCGCCGAGGAACATGAACAGGTAGATCTGCGAGGTCTGGGTGCTGACGCCGAATTTCTGCATCAGGTAGAAGGTGTAGTAGCTGGTCAGGCTCGACATGTAGATGAACTTGGAGAACACCAGCAGGATCAACAGGCCGATCGCCACCGCGACGCGGCGCGAACTCGGCGCCCCGGGGTGCCGCTGCGGCGCGGTGCGGCTGCGCGGCACGATCCGCGGCTTGTACCAGCTGCCGATCCGCCACAGCACCACGATCGCCAGCGCCGCGATCAGGCAGAACCAGCCGAGGCTGCCCTGCCCGAACGGCACCACGATCAGCGCCGCCAAGAGCGGCCCCATCGACTGGCCGAAATTGCCGCCGACCTGGAACACCGACTGCGCAAAGCCGTAGCGCCCGCCGGACGACAGCCGGGCGATCCGCGCCGATTCCGGGTGGAACACCGCCGAGCCGAGCCCGACCAGCCCGGCCGCCACCAGGATCACGAAGTAATGATGCGCGATGCTGAGCAGCGCCAGCCCGATCAGCGTCGAGCCCATGCCGATCGCCAGCGAATAGGGCTGCGCCTTCTTGTCGGTGATGTGGCCGATCACCGGCTGCAGCAGCGAGGCGGTGATCTGGAAGGTCAGCGTGATCAGCCCGATCTGGCCGAAATCCAGCGCGTAGTTCGCCTTCAGGATCGGATACACCGACGGGATCAGCGACTGCATGGTGTCGTTGAGAAAGTGCGAGAAGCTGATGCCGCCGAGCACCAGATAGGCCGGCCCGAGCGCCTTCGCCGTGCTGGTCGGCGGCATCTCGGCGATCACGATGGGGGCGGATTGATCTTCCGCGTTGACTACCACGGGCTTGTTCACGGCGTTTCCAGACGGTTCTGCAGGGTGATGAAAACAGGGTGATGGAACAGGTAAGCCGCCCCGTTGCCGGGGCGGCACCTTGGGAAAGTAGAAGATGCGAGGGCGAAGCGCTAGCATCGCCCGGCCATGGCTGGGTTGCGGCGGGCGCCAACGCTGCTCTCAGGCGGGCGCCAGCGCCGGTCTCAGGCGGCGGCGGCCGCGGCCTCGCCGAGCGCCGAGCAGATCGTATCGACGATCTCCTCGACCATCTCGCGGTCGTCGCCCTCGCCCATCACCCGGATCACCGGCTCGGTGCCGGAGGGACGGATCAGCAGCCGGCCGTGGCCATTCAGCCGGGTCTCGGCGGCGCGGATCGCCGACTTCACCTCGACATTGTCGAGCGGCTTGCCGGCGCGGTAGCGCACGTTCTTCAGGATCTGCGGCAGCGGCTCGAACAAATGGCAGACCTCTGACACCGGACGGCCGAGCTTCTGCACCACCGCCAGCACCTGCAGCGCGGCGACGAAGCCGTCGCCGGTGGTGGCGTAATCCGACAGGATGATGTGGCCGGAGGGCTCGCCGCCGACATTATAGCCCTGCTTCAGCATCTGCTCGAGCACGTAGCGGTCGCCGACCGGGGTGCGGATCATCTCCATGCCGTTGCTTTGCAGAAAGCGCTCCAGCCCGAGATTCGACATCACCGTGGAGACGATGCCGGGCTTCGACAGCCGGCCGTCTTCCTTCCAGCTCTGTGCGATCACCGCCAGCAGCTGATCGCCGTCGACCACGTGGCCGCGCTCGTCGACCAGGATCACCCGGTCGGCGTCGCCGTCCAGCGCGATGCCGATGTCGGCGCGCATCTCCCGCACCTTGCGCGACAACGCTTCCGGCGCGGTGGAGCCGCATTCCTTGTTGATGTTGAAGCCATCGGGTTCGACGCCGATCGCGATCACGTCGGCGCCGAGTTCCCACAGCGCCTCCGGCACCACCTTGTAGGCGGCGCCGTGCGCGCAATCGATCACCACGCGCAGCCCGTCGAGCGACAGGTCGCGCGGCAGCGTCCGCTTGGCGAATTCGATGTAGCGGTCGTGCACGCCGTCGATGCGCCGGGCGCGGCCGAGCTTGGCGCTCGGGGCGAGTTTCTTGTCGAGCGTCTCGTCGAGCAGCTGCTCGATCTGCATTTCGACGTCGTCGCTGAGCTTGAAGCCGAGCGGGCCGAACAGTTTGATGCCGTTGTCTTCGAACAGATTGTGCGACGCGGAAATCATCACGCCGAGATCGGCGCGCATCGACTTGGTCAGCATCGCCACCGCCGGCGTCGGCATCGGGCCGAGCAGCAGCACGTCCATGCCGACCGAGGTGAAGCCGGCGACCAGCGCGGTTTCGATCATGTAGCCGGACAGCCTGGTGTCCTTGCCGATCACCACGCGATGCCGATATTCGCCGCGCTGAAACACCAGGCCCGCGGCCTGCCCGACCTTCATCGCCAGTTCCGGCGTGATCAGGCCGTTGGCGCGGCCTCGAATCCCGTCCGTGCCGAAATATCTGCGACTCATCAAATCCCCCAGCATGGCCTGTGCCGGCCGGCAGTTCCGGCCGGGCACGAACCCGCCTTATAGGTCGTTTCCGGTTGAAATGACCTCAAAAAATATGATGAATCATTACCAATCGGGAACCATGGCCGCGCCAACCCCTTGATCGGGCCGGCTTTATCGCAGTGCGACGGGACCGCGACCGCGCCGTGACGGCCGCTCCCGCGGGACCGGAAGCTGGGGATTAATGCTTGGCTTTATGCTTCGGCTTGGCGTCGGCGTCCGGCTTCGAGGGCGCCGGCTGGGTCAGGCTGACCGGATCGGAACCCGGAAAGGATTCCTGCAGGGCCTCGTCGAGGGCCTTGTCTTCGGCCTTCTTGTCTTTTTCGGTGGCAGTATCGGGCATCGGGTTTCTCCGGTCTGAGGATCGAACCAACGCCGCCCTGTCCCGCGGGTTCCGCGGGCGCACGGAGCGTCCGGCCAGAGCGCGAGGCTGCCTCAAACCGAATTCCACTTCGGCGGAAAATGCTCTAGAGCACGGCACCAGCAAAAAAGGAAAAGGGCGGGGCCGCTCATGAAACAGATCACCTGCATCGACGACCTGCGCGAGATCCATCAGCGTCGGGTGCCGAAGATGTTCTTCGACTACGTCGATCGCGGCTCCTATGCCGAAGAAACCCTGCGCGCCAACCGCGACGATTTTCAGGACATCAAATTCCGCCAGCGCATCCTGGTGGATATTTCCGAGCGCGATCTGTCCACCGAGATCATCGGCGAGCGCGCGGCGCTGCCGTTGATCCTGGCCCCGGTCGGCTCCACCGGGATGCAATATGGCGACGGCGAAATCCACGCCTGCCGCGCCGCGCAGGCCGCCGGCATTCCCTACACGCTCTCCACGATGTCGATCTGCTCGCTGGAGGACGTCGCCGCCAATGTCGAGCAGCCGTTCTGGTTTCAGCTCTACGTGATGCGCGACCGCGGCTTCGTCAAAGCGCTGATCGAGCGCGCGATCGCCGCCAAATGCAGCGCGCTGGTGCTCACCGTCGACCTGCAGGTGATCGGGCAGCGCCATCAGGACATCAAAAACGGCATGTCGGTGCCGCCGGAAATCTTCCGTCTGAAGAATTTGATCGACATCGCCACCAAGCCGCGCTGGGTGAAAGGCATCCTCGCCGGCAAGAGCCGCAACTTCGGCAACATCGCCGGCCACCTGCCGGGCTCCAAGGACCTCGGCTCGGTGTCGGCCTGGGTGGCGTCGCAATTCGATCCGTCGCTGAACTGGAAGGACATCGACTGGATCCGTTCGATCTGGCCGGGCAAATTGATCATCAAGGGCATCCTCGACGTCGAGGACGCGGCGCTCGCGGTGAAAGCCGGCGCCGAGGCGCTGGTGGTGTCGAACCATGGCGGCCGCCAGCTCGACGGCGCGCCGTCGTCAATTGAGGTGCTGCCGGACGTGGTCGACGCGGTCGGCGACCAGATCGAGGTGATGTTCGACGGCGGCATCCGCTCCGGGCAGGACGTGATGCGCGCGCTGGCGATGGGCGCGCGCTCCTGCATGATCGGGCGGGCCTATATCTACGGCCTCGGCGCGTTCGGCGGCCCCGGCGTCACCAAGGCGATCGACATCATCAAGAACGAACTCTCCACCACCATGGCGCTGTGCGGCGTCAACTCGATCGAAGAAATCGACGATCACGTGCTGGCGCTGTAGTCGGGCAGCTATGCAAGGTGACGTCATCCTGAGGTGCACGCTGGCGGCGCTCTTGCGCCGGCCGGCGTGCCTCGAAGGATGAGCTGCAGGCGCGGCCCGCAACTACCTTGTAGCCCATCCTTCGAGACGCCGGCTTCGCGCTCCGCGCTCCGCCGGCTCCTCAGAGTTTGTGAATCTATTCGAATTTCAGCGTCTTTGCGGCAGCTAAGTGCTTGATTTGACTCAACTCGAAAAACGCAAAATCTAATAGATTCACAGGCTCTCAGGATGACGTCGCGTTGTGGAGAGGCGCAGTTGCCGAGCAACGCTGCGCGAGCAGGTCATACGTCCGGCCATGAGATTCTATTTCAACCTCAACCAAGGCGGCGGCGCGCTCCCCTCCCCCTTGCGGGGAGGGGTTGGGGGTGGGGGTGCCGCGGCGGGATAGTCTGACGTCGCACTACGCGATTGCACGCCGTCGGGCTTGGAACTCATCAGTCCGAGACAAATTCGACGAGCGCCGTGCTTGGGGAGCCCCACCCCCGACCCCTCCCCACAAGGGGGAGGGGAGAAGAGAACGCTGCGGTTCTTTAGAGCATGATCCCGAAAAGTGGATACCGGTTTTCGGAAAAGATCATGCTCAATCAAAAAGCTAGAGCAGGACGACGTTTCGAAGAAGCGTCATCCTGCTCTAGTTAGTCCCGGCCAGATCCGCCTCAAGCAACGCACGCAGTTCGGCCGTCACCGTCGGGCGCTGGCCGAACCACAGCTCGAAACCGCGCACCGCCTGGTGCAGCAGCATGCCGAGGCCGTCGGCGGTGCGTAGTCCCCGCGCGCGGGCGGCGGCGAGCAGCGGCGTCTCGAGCGGCACATAGACCAGATCGGCGACTGCGGCCTCCGCGGGCAACAGCCCGAGATCGATGTCGAGCGAAGGCTGCCCCTTCATGCCGAGCGAGGTGGTGTTGACCAGGAGTCTTGCCCGCGGCAGCACGCTCGCGATATCCGACCACGGCGTCGGCACCACGTCGGCGTTGAACTGATCGGCCACCGCCTGCGCGCGCTCCAGCGTGCGGTTGGCGAGATGGATGCGCTTGATGCCGCGCTCGATCAGCCCGAACACCACGGCGCGCGACGAACCGCCGGCCCCTAACACCAGCGCCTCGTCGATGGCGTCCCAGCCCGGCGCGCAGGCGTCGAGATTATTCAGGAAGCCTTCGATGTCGGTGTTGGTCGAGCGCAGCGTGTCGCCGTCGTACCACAGCGTATTGGCGGCGCCGACCGCGCGGGCGCGGGCGTCCGGCTCGGTGAGCAGCAGCGCCCGCTCCTTGTGCGGGATGGTGACGTTGGCGCCGAGATAGCCGTGCGTCGACAGATGCAGCACGAACTCGCCGAAACCCTCCGGCGGCACCGACTCGATGGCGTAGCCGCCCTCGATGCCGAGCGTGCGCAGCCAGTAGTGGTGAATGATCGGGGAGCGCGAATGCGCCGCCGGCCAGCCGATCAGGCAGGCGGCCTTGATCTTGTTCATGATCGAAGATCCTTTTCGCCGCGCACCGCCATGGCCTCAGGATCCCACCGGCGGCGGCGGTCCGGGCTGTTTCAGCCGCACGCCGCGCCCGCCGTCGTCGCTGCGGCCATGCTCGCCGATCAATTCCACCCCGGCGCGGTTCAGCGCCTCGACCACCCGGGTCAAGGAATCGACAATGCCGCGGACGTTGCCGACGCTGGCCTCCATGCGCTGGATGGTCGGCACCGAAACACCGGCCAATTCGGCCAGCGTGCGCTGGTCGATCCCCAACAGCGCGCGCGCGGCGCGCATCTGAAATGAAGTAATCAAGCTCGATATCCGATTTCGCGACGCAGGCCGCAAAGCGACACGCCGCGAATATAAACGGCTTCGATGATGTTTGATACATCATCGAAGCCGGTTTGTGTTTGACTCCGGCCGGCGCGAGGCGCCGCTAGGCCGCCGCGGGGCGGTGTGCCGCGATGATCTGCTCGGCGGCGCGGCCGGTGACTTCGGCCATGTGGTCGAAGGTCCGGGTGAAGCTGCCGGTGCCGGCGGTCGCCGAGCGCAGCTCGACGATCAGATCGCCGATCTCCGCCTCCGGCATCATCGCCCGGACGGTGTCCCAGCCGGGCCAGCCGTCGCGGGTGTCGAAGCCGAGAATCTGGCCGCGACGCCCGGACAGGATGGCGTTGACCTTGGCGGTGGCCTCGGTCGGGCAGACGATCTCGACAGTGTGGATCGGCTCCAGCAGCACCGGCTGGCACTGCGGCAGCGCTTCGGCGACGCCGATGCGGCCGGCGGTGCGGAACGCCATGTCGGAGGAGTCCACGGTGTGGAACGAGCCGTCGATCAGCGTCACCTGCACGTCGACCACCGGGAAGCCGAGCGGCCCGCGCAGCAAGGCATCGGCCGCGCCCTCCTCGACCGCCGGGATGTAGTTGCGCGGCACCGCGCCGCCGACCACCTTCTCGGTGAAGCTGAAGCCGCTGTTGCGCGGCAACGGGCCGATCTCCAGCACCACGTCGCCGAACTGGCCGTGGCCGCCGGACTGCTTCTTGTGCCGGCCGCGCTGGGTGATCGATTTGCGGATCGTCTCCTGATAGCCGATCGCCGGCGGATGCGACTTCACCGTCACGCCGAAGCGGTCCTGCAAGCGTTCCAAAGCCACCCGCAGATGCATCTCGCCCTGCCCCCACAGCACGATGTCATGGGTGCGGCTGT
The DNA here is from genome assembly GCF_014203125.1 of Rhodopseudomonas rhenobacensis. GTDB lineage: Bacteria > Pseudomonadota > Alphaproteobacteria > Rhizobiales > Xanthobacteraceae > Rhodopseudomonas_A > Rhodopseudomonas_A rhenobacensis. The sequence continues at coordinate 107,175 of NZ_JACHIH010000008.1, read as the reverse complement.
TGTGGATCACGGTGAGCGAGGGATCTTCCTCGTTCAACCGCAGCAAGGCCTGGCCGAGCTTGACGTCGTCCTTGCGGTCGGCCGCCGACAGCGCCATCGCCAGCACCGGCGGGGTCGCCAGCACCTGCACCAGCGCGGCCGGCGCGGTCTTGCCGGTCGACAGCGTGTCGCCGGTCTTGATCGCGTCGAGCTTGCCGAGCGCCACCATGTCGCCGGCTGCAGCTAGCGGACGCTTGGTGTCGTGACCGCCGGTGACGGCGTGGATGCCGGAGATCTTGCCGGCCTCGCCGCTGGAGGCGTGGACGAAATCGCCGTCCTCGAACTGGCCGTGCAGCACCCGGGCCAGCGACAGCTTGCCGCCGTGCTGCAGATGGTTGGTCTTGAACACATAGGCCTGCGCATCGGGACCCGAAGCGCCGAGCCGGGCCGCGGTCTCGGTGACGTCGGGCGCCTCGTGGCGCAGCGCCTTCAACAGCCGCATCACGCCGTTCTCGCGCAACGCCGAGCCGAGCAGCACCGGGCAGATCACGCCCTCGCGCAATTCGCGCGCGAGATCGTCGAACACCGCGTCACGCGGCGGCGCGACGTCCTCGAGCAATTGCTCCATCAAGGCGTCGTCGTGGTCGGCGAGCTTCTCCAGCATCGAGAACCGCGCTTCCTTGCCGCGGTCGAGATCGCCGCCCGCAAGCTCGATGACTTCGGAGGCCTTGTGCTCGCGATAGACGAAGGCGCGCTCCAGCGCGAGATCGACATAGCCGGCGATCAGGTCGTCGTTCCAGATCGGAATTTGTCGCAGCACCAGCGGAATCCGCGACGCCGGCTGCAGGATGCTCAGCGCGTCGCGCGTCGCCGTGGCGGCCTTGTCGATCTTGTTGAGAAACAGAAACCGGGGAATCCCGAGATCTTCCAGTTCGCGCAGGATGATCTGCAGCTGCGGCAGCTTGCGCTCGTCGGCTTCGCAGACCACCACGGCGGCGTCCACCGCCGGCAGCGCGGCGCGCATGTCATGCGCGAATTCGACCGATCCCGGACAATCGATGAAGGTGTAGGTGTCGTCCATGAAGCTGGTGGTCGCGGCGGAGAGCCCGACGCCCATCTTGTGATGACGCGCCTCCGGACTGGCATCGCCGAACGAGGTCCCGGCATCGACGCTGCCGGCGCGGGGGATCGCACCGGTGCGGGCCAGGATGGCTTCGAGCAACGTGGTTTTTCCGCTTTGGAAAGGGCCCACCAGTGCGATGCACCGTGGACCGCGGGGACTTCTGAGGTTCTGTCCCATCGCCGCCTCCGTGGTTGGAGCTCGGCCCATGATTGGGTCGGCGGCGGATCGTTTCAGGGGCGCAAACGCTTTGCAAGCAGGAAAATAGTCGCGCGAAATCGTAACAGTTGAGAAAGATCAAAGACATGCCAATTCGCCCGGACGCTGCGGGCGGCGCCGGCGTGCGATTCACACCGGCGATCAATTGATCAGCAGAGGAGTTGTTAGCGCCCCGGGCGCAGCTCGAGGCCCTCGAGCCCCACCGCGACGTTGAAGCCGGTGGAGCCCTGCAGGCTCAAGGGCTGCAGCGCGACCGAATTCGCCGAGCCGCCGACCAGCACGTTGGCGCCAAGCCCGACGCCGACCGATGCGGATCCCTGCGCGCCGGCGTAGTTGCCGGACAGGTTGCCCACCCTGGCGCGCTCGATCGGCGCGAACACCGCCCAGGCCAAGCCGGTCTCCTGGGTGATACCAAGATCGAGGCCGACCTTGCGGATGGTGGCGACATAGGGCTGGTCCGGATGGCCCTCGGCCCGCAGCACGCAGCCGAGATTGGTCACCGAGCCGACGATGAAGCCGACGCTGGCGCCGCCGCGGCACTCCAGCACGCCGATCTGGACCCGGGATTGCTGCGCCTCGGCGCTGCCGGCGACGAACGCCGCGGTGGTGATACCAAGCAGGAGCGAAAGTCGGCGCATGACAAATCTCCGGGGTGAGCAAGGTGATGCAGGATATTGCAGGCCGGTCAGGCGCGCAGCGCAGCGGAACTACGCGGCCGCAGTCTAGTCACAGCCGCTGCCAATCTTCAATCGGCGGCGCTGTGACGCGCCAACAAAAAGGGCCCGCCGAAGCGAGCCCTTGTCCGACCGCGGCCGAGCCGCGATGGTAACTAGTTATTAGCGATGACGGCGATGATGCCGGATGTGGCGGCGCGGGCCGCGCAGATCGGCGGGACGCAGCTGCAGGTCGGCGACGCCGGCGGTGACGTTCAGGCCGGTCTGACCCTGCAGGCTGAGCGGCTGCAGCGAGTAGGCATTGGACGAACCGCCAACCAGCAGGTTGCCGCCGAAGCCGACGCCGACCGACGCGTTGGCGCCGACGCCACCGTAGCTGCCGGCGAGATCGCCGCGGCCGAGCCGGTCGGTCGGCGCGTAGACCGCCCAGGCAAAGCCGGTGTCCTGGGTGAAGCCGAGGTCGAGGCCGAATCGATGAATGGTAGCAACGTAGGGCTCCGGACGACGACCGTCGGCACGGAAGGCGCACTGCAGCTCGGTCACCGAGCCGACGACGAAGCCGACGTTCTGGCCGCCGGAGCATTCGAGCACGCCGACCTGCAGCTGGCGCTGCTGCGCGTTGGCGGTTGCAACCGAAGCAACCAGCGAGAGCGCTGCGATACCGAACAAACTTGAAAGTCGCATAGTGGTAGTCTCCGATGAGGATTGTGCCGGGGCACAGGATGCAAGCGCCGTGTTCAAAACAAGGCGCTCACGTCAAATTTTGGCGAAAAGATTCCCAACCTTTGGCTTATTTGAGATTCCCGCAGAACCGTTGGATGCGCTTGCAGGCCTCTTCGAGGTCAGAGGTCTTGGTGGCGTAGGAAATCCGGAATGCCGGGCCGAGGCCGAACGCCGAGCCCTGCACCACCGCAACGCCTTCGGCCTCCAGCAGTTCGGTGACGAAGTCCTGGTCGTTCTCGATCACTTTGCCGGACGGCGCGGTCTTGCCGATGGTGCCGGCGCAGGACGGATAGACGTAGAACGCGCCTTCCGGCCGCGGGCAATCGATGCCGTTCGCCTGATTGAGCATCGACACCACCAGATCGCGGCGCTCCTTGAACACCTTGTTGTGAGTCGGGATGTAGTCCTGCGGGCCGTTCAGCGCTTCGACCGCGGCCCATTGGGCGATCGACGACGGATTCGAGGTCGACTGCGACTGGATCGTGGTCATCGCCTTGATCAGCTGCGACGGGCCGCCGGCATAGCCGATCCGCCAGCCGGTCATGCAGTACGCCTTGGAGACGCCGTTCACCGTCAGCGTGCGGTCGAACAGCTTCGGCTCGATCTGCGCCGGCGTGGTGAAGACGAAATCGTCATAGACCAGGTGCTCGTACATATCGTCCGTCATCACCCAGACATGCGGGTGCTTCACCAGCACGTCGGTCAGGGCTTTCAGCTCGGCGCGCGAATAGGCGGCGCCGGTCGGGTTCGACGGCGAGTTCAGGATCACCCATTTGGTCTTCGGGGTGATCGCGGCTTCCAGCGCCTGCGGCTGCAGCTTGAAGCCGAAGTCGGCGGTGCAGATCACCGGCACCGATTCGCCGCCGGCCAGCGCCACCATCTCCGGATAGCTCACCCAATACGGCGCCGGGATGATCACCTCGTCGCCGGGATTGAGCGTCGCCACCAGCGCGTTGTACAGCACCTGCTTGCCGCCGGTGCCGACGATGACCTGGTTCGGCATGTAGTCGAGGCCGTTCTCGCGCTTGAACTTGGCGATGATCGCCTGCTTCAACTCGGGAATGCCGTCGACCGCGGTGTATTTGGTCTTGCCGGCCTCGATGGCGTGGATCGCGGCGAGCTTGATGTTGGCTGGGGTGTCGAAATCCGGTTCGCCCGAGCCGAGCCCGATGACGTTGCGGCCAGCCGCTTTCAGCTCACGCGCTTTATCCGTCACCGCGATGGTCGCGGACGGCTTCACACGGTCGAGCGCAGCGGACAGAAACGGCATCATGATCTCCTTGCAAGCGTCGAGAACCAGCGATTGTCACGGGCTCGATCTGACGGGATGGGCGCACACTATGCGGCGCGCCGCCTCGCTGCAAGAACGTTACATGCATGGCGCGTGCGCTGTTACGCTCCCGACAGCGTTAAAACGGGCTCGCCCGGGTCTGCGCAACTTTTAATAAGTAGCGCGGCGGCATGGCTTTTTCGGCGATCGGGAAATCCTGACCGGGCGCAGCGGGCGGGGCTGACGCGGGCCCGCGCCGGCCGCTCGCCTGCGGCCGCTCGGTCGCGGCGCGGTGGCGATGCTCGGTTGGATGACCTGCGCGATCGCAGGCTGCGGTCGCGCAGCGGCATCCGCCGGTCGCCGCTTTCGCTTTCGGCTTTCGGCTTGCGGCGGGCGATGAGGGATTGCGCTGATTCAGCCGCAGCCGACGCGCTTCTGATCGCCTTTGATTGGCAAAATCTGCTCGACGGTTGCAGTGCGGCAGGCGATTTCGAGCTTTTCCGGATTGAGGGGCTTGCGAGCCACCCCCCGCCGCATCATTGTTTAGCCGCGGTGACGATGGACAACGAAAATCCACGCACAGGGCGGCGACGGAACCAAGCGGCGACAGAATGTACAAACTCTATTCGATGCAGCGTTCCGGCAACAGCTACAAGGTCCGCCTTGCGCTGGCGTTTCTCGACGCGCCGTACCATGCGATCGAGGTCGACATTCTCAGCGGCGAAAGCCGCACGCCGGATTTCCTCGCCAAGAATCCAAGTGGCCAGGTGCCGCTGCTCGAGGTCGCCGACGGCCGCTTCCTCGCCGAGTCGAACGCCATCCTGTGGTATCTCAGCGTCGGCACCTCGTTGTCGCCGGAATCGCGGATCGATCGCGCCGACGCGCTGCAATGGATGTTCTTCGAACAGCACGCGCTGGAGCCCAACATCGGCGCGGCGTATTTCTGGCTGTCGCTGGTCAAGGGCGGCCGCGACCTGCAGACCCACGCGCTGGAAGACTGGATGGAGCGCGGCTACGCGGCGCTGCAGGTGATGGAGAATCACCTCAAGAGCAACGATTACTTCGCCGCCGGCCGGCTGACCATCGCCGACATCGCGCTGTACGGCTACACCCACGTCGCCGATCAGTGCGACTTCGACCTCGACGCCTTTCCGGCGATCGGCGCCTGGCTGAAGCGGGTGCAGCAGTCGCCGGGCTACGTCTCGATGAACTGGCGCCCGGAGACGATGGCCACCGACGCGCCGGGCATCGCCGCCGAGGCCTGATCGGGCGGCCGGGCGAGCCCGAAGGCAAACCGGACAAAACTGCGTGGAAATGGGTAAATAGCGGGCACAACAGGCGAATTAGCCTTCGTTCTGCCATTTTCGAGGGCTTTGCCGCCGCAAAAATGCCTGCGAATGCAGGGAAATTCCCCCTGTCGCGGTGATTCGCCGCGTCTTTAGGGAATCCTGACCATGCAACGGTCGCCAGGCACGGCGGGCTTCAAAAGCCCCCGAGCGCTCTCCCCCTCGCGTTTGACCCACGCCGTCGTGGCCGCGCTGGCGTTCAGCTCGCTGTCGCTCTGCCTGATCGTGGCCATCACCGTGTTGTCGACCGGCATCACCATGGCGCAGCCACTCTGATTTCGCCTCGCCCTCCCAGCGCGACGCCACGCCGCGCGGGATTGCGAGCCTCAGCTTTCGAACGACCATCGCCGCATGAGGCTTTGCGATGAAAGCTCCTGTCGTCTGGGTCACCGGCTCGCTGGCCGTGGCCATCGTGCTGACCACCTCGTTCCTGATCGCCACCACGGCGAGTCGCGGCGAGACCACCTCGTTCGCCTCCTCCGCGGGTCCGCTGACGGTGCACACCGTGGCCTCCGGGCTGGTCAACCCGTGGGGCCTGGCGTTCCTGCCGGACCAGCGCATGCTGGTGACCGAACGGCCCGGCCGGATGCGCATCGTCACGCCGCAGGGCCAAGTCTCGCCGCCGCTGCGCGGCGTGCCCGAGGTCTGGGCCTCGGGGCAAGGCGGGCTGCTCGACGTCGCCCTCGACAAATCCTTTGCTGATAACGCCACGCTGTACTTCTGTTTCGCCGAACGCGCCGGCAATGGCGGCCGCACCGCGGTGGCGCGCGCCAAGCTCGACGAGACCGGCCCGCCGCGGCTCGATGACGTCAAGATCATCTTCCGCCAGGACGGCCCGCTGTCGAAGGGTCTTCACTATGGCTGCCGGATCGCCCAGGCGCCGGACGGCAATCTGTTCGTCACCCTCGGCGAGCATTCCTTCACGCCCAACGAGGCGCAGAACCTCGGCAACCATCTCGGCAAGCTGATCCACATCACCCCCGACGGCGCGGCAGCCAGCGACAATCCGTTTCTCGGCCGCGGCGACGCCAGAGCGGAGATCTGGAGCTACGGCCATCGCAACCCGCAGGGCCTCGCCTTCAATCCGGCGTCCGGCGACTTGTGGGAAATCGAGCACGGCCCGCGCGGCGGCGATGAAGTCAATATCATCGGCAAAGCCAACAATTACGGCTGGCCGGTGATCGGCTTCGGCATCGACTACAGCGGCAGCAAGATCCACGAGGCCACCGCCAAAGACGGCATGCAGCAGCCGATCAAATACTGGGTGCCGTCGATCGCGCCTTCCGGCATGGCGTTCTACAGCGGCGCGCTGTTTCCGGCGTGGAAGGGCAGCCTGTTCACCGGCGCGCTCGCCGGCCAGGCGCTGGTGCGGCTGTCGCTCGACGGCGACAAGGTCAGCGGCGAAGAGCGGTTGTTGAAGGAACTCGGCGAACGCATTCGCGAGGTCCGCCAGGGCCCCGACGGCGCGCTCTATCTGCTCACCGACAACGCCGCCGGCCGCATCCTGCGAGTCGCGCCGGCCGGCAAGTAGTTCGTGTCCCGGACCCGAAGCTGCGCGGCTTCGGGAGCCGGGACCGTTACGGATGCCATGCACCGCTACGGCCCCGGCTCGCTTCGCGCCACGCCGCATGCGCGGCGCGTCGCGAATCGTCCGGGGCACGCTGGCTGCCACGCCCGCCTCACGACCACTTGTGAAAGATGAAGAACGCGCCCGCCGCGATGAAGGCGAAGCCGACCGCGTGATTCCAGCCCAGCGGCTCCTTCAGATAAAAAATCGAGAAGCCGGCGAACACCACCAGCGTGATCACCTCCTGCATGGTCTTCAGCTGCGCCGCCGAATACACCTCGCTGCCCCAGCGATTCGCCGGCACCGCCAGCCAATACTCGAAGAACGCGATGCCCCAGCTGACCATCACCACCAGCGCCAGCGCGCTGCTCTTGTATTTGAGATGGCCGTACCACGCGAAGGTCATGAACACGTTGGACGCGAGCAGCATCAGGATCGGCAACAAATAGGGCGAGACCGGCATGGAATTCCTTCCAAAAAAGGGAGCTAACGAGACAGGCATCGGCAAGTTCCGGCATGGCGAAACGGCCTTGGCCACGCAGCAAACGGACCTGCTGTGGACAACTCCGACGTCATTACCGCGTAACAATGCCCAGCTAGCCTTCCGATGCGGTGATCGACAACCCCCGTCGCCGATCATCGCTCCCAACGCGGTCCCCGTCAGTCGCCGCGCCTGCCTGGGACCGCACCTTTTTGATCAGCCTCTCGCTGCCGCATCGTCCGGCTCGGTGATTTGCCTCGGTCGATCTGTGCAGCCCCTGCTCCGCCTGGCGCCTTGTGGCCGCCGCGGGAAAAGAACATTGCCATGATCCGTTTTGTCCTCGTGCTCGCCGCACTCGTCACCCTCACCCTCATTCTGCTGCCGTTCCAGCTGTTGGCGATGGCGTTCGATTGGCGGCTGCAGCGGACCATCCCGCAGCTGTTTCACCGCGCGCTGTGCCGGCTGATCGGCGTGCGCATCCGCCAGGTCGGGCAGCGCAGCGCTGACGCCCCGGCGCTGATTCTCTCCAATCACGTCTCCTGGCTCGACATCTGCGTGATCGGCGCGCTCGGTCCGGTGGTGTTCGTCTCCAAGAGCGAAGTCGCGCGCTGGCCGGTGTTCGGCTGGCTGTCGCGGCTGCAGCGCACCGTGTTCATCGACCGCAAGGCGCGTCATCGCACCGGCGCCGCCACCCAGGAAATCGGCGACCGGCTCGCCGGCGGCGACGCCGTGGTGCTGTTCGCCGAGGGCACCTCGAGCGACGGCGTCCGCATCCTGCCGTTCCGCTCGGCCTTGATCGGCGCGGTGCATCACGCGCTCGGCCAATCCACCAAGCACAGCGCCATCACCGTGCAGCCGCTGTCGCTGGCCTATGTGCGCTTCGCCGGATTGCCGGTCGGCCGCGCGCTGCGCGAGCGCGTCGCCTGGTACGGCGACGCCGACCTGATGCCGCATCTGATGGGCGTGCTGTCGGCCGGCGCGATCGACGTCACAGTGAGTTGGGGCGACGCCGTCGCGCACGATCTGTCCGCCGACCGCAAGGAAATCGCGCGCCGCGCCGAAGCCGAGGTGCGGCGGATGACCGGCGCGGCACTGCGCGCGGCCCCCCCCGCGCTGCCGGCGCCTGCCACCGAGAAGCTGCCGCTGCCCTGGCCGCAGCCGGCCTGAGCCGCTGCGCGCAGCCGCCCGCTGTCGTGGCGCGGTCCTGCAGGCGGTCGCCTCCCTTGCCGTCGCCCGGCGCGCACGCCACAATGCGCGCGGGGCGTTCGACAGGATCAATTCATGGAATTTCGCAATCTCGGCGGCTGCGGCCTGCGGGTCTCCGCGGTCGGGCTCGGCTGCAACAATTTCGGCCAGCGCACCGATCTCGACACCGCGCGCAAGGTGATCCACAAGGCGATCGATCTCGGCGTCACGCTGTTCGACACCGCGGATATCTACGCCAACCGCGGCGGCTCGGAGACCGTGCTCGGCACCGTGCTCGGCACCCGCCGCAAGGAGATCGTGCTGGCGACCAAATTCGCCAAGCCGATGAGCGACGACGGCGCCAAGCAGGGCGCCTCGCGGCGCTACATCATCGCCGCGGTCGAAGCCAGCCTGACCCGGCTGAAGACCGACTACATCGATCTCTATCAGCAGCACGATTTCGATCCGCTGACCCCGATCGACGAGACCCTGCGCGCGCTGGAGGACCTGATCCGCGCCGGCAAGGTGCGCTACATCGGCCATTCCAACTTCCCGGCCTGGCGGATTGCGGAAGCCGAGTATGTCGGCCGCGCGCTCGGCGGCAACCGTTTCGTCTCGGCGCAGGACGAATACAGCCTGCTGGTGCGCGACATCGAAAAGGACGTGCTGCCGGCGGCGCAGGCCTACAATCTCGGGCTGCTGCCGTTCTTCCCGCTGGCCGGCGGCATGCTCACCGGAAAGTATCAGCGCGGCGCCGCGGTACCGGCCGACACGCGGTTCGGCAAGACGCCGTATATGCGAGAGCGCTATCTGACGCCGAAAAATCTCGACATCGTCGAGGCCTTGCAGGCGTTCGCGCAGGCCCGCGGCCATACCATGCTGGAATTGGCGTTCAGCTGGCTGGCCGGCCGCCCGCAGGTCGCAAGCGTAATCGCCGGCGCCTCGACGCCCGAGCAGGTCGAACAGAACATCGCCGCGTTGAATTGGACGCTGAGCGCGGAGGAATTCGCCGAAATCGACAAGATCACGCTGGGGAAGTGAGGACACTCTCCATCGAGATCGTCGCGTAGCCGGCGTGACGAGCGAAATCGCACCGGGAATTCTTCTTTCTGGGCCGGCCCCAAACTGCTAGTCTCGCAGGATGACGATTTCGCTCGAACAGGCCGTGGCATCCTTGCGCGATCTGCCCGCGGAGACGCAGGACGCCTTGGCGCGACTGTTGTTGCAGTTCGCTGGCGTCGACCAGCCACCGCTCGAGATGAGCGCCGAGGAGACCGCCTCGTTCGATGAATCACTCGCGCAGGCTGAGCGCGGCGAATTCGCCACCGACGAACAGCTGCGCGCGATTTGGGCGAAGCATGGGCTGTGAAGCTACGCTTCACCATCCGCGCCGCCGCCGAGCTCGATGAAGTGCTCTCGTCGATCGAGCGGCAATCGCCGCAAGGCGCCCAGCATATCAAACAGCGGCTGTTCGCGGTCATTGCGCTGTTGCGGCAGTATCCGCAAGCCGGGCGATTGACCAACAAAGCCGGGCTGCGGCGGGTGGTCGCCTATCCTTACCCTTACCAGATCTATTATCGCGCCGGCGACGCCGAGATCGTGATTCACGGCGTGCGCCACAGCGCGCGGCGGCCTTTGTCGCGGCCGAAATAGCCATGCCCATGGACCCAGCCCGCGATTTGCTGGACACTGGCCCGCAGATTCGCACATCGCCAAAGGAAATACCCATGTCCTCGTTTCGCATTCGCACCGCGCTGGTCGCCGCGCTGGCGCTCGCCGGCCTCAGCGCCACGGCTCCCGCAAAGGCCGATAGCGGCACCATTCGCATCTCGGTGCTGAAAGGCGGCTGGTTCATCGGCGCCTCCGGCGGCAGCGGCACGCTGACGTTTCGCGGCCGCAAATATCCGCTGTCGATCGGCGGGCTGAGCGCCGGGCTGGTGTTCGGCGCCTCGCAGACCTATCTGGCCGGCCGGGTCAGCCACATCACCCGGCCGTCCGACGTCGCGGGCGTCTATGGCGCGGGCGGCGCCGGCGCCGCGATCGGCCGCGGCGTCCGCGGCATCGTGCTGACCAATGAGAAGGGCGCGGTACTGGAACTCAGCGGCCAGCAGACCGGGTTGATGGTCAACGCCGATTTGAGCGGGCTGGCGGTCTCGCTGAGGTAGGCAGGCGGAACACTTCACCTCTCCCCGCTTGCGGGGAGAGGTCGACCTGGCGTAGCGCAGCGAAGCCGGGCCGGGTGAGCCGGGTCGGGTGACGGGGCGTCTCGGCACATCATAAGCTTATGATCGAAGGCCACGCCCCCTCACCCCACCCCTCTCCCCGCAAGCGGGGCGAGGGAGCGCGCCGCGGATCTTGCGAGTCATCGCTCAATATCAACGCGACTACGCCACCAAGCCCGCCACCGATAGTTCCTGCACGTCGCCTTTCGCCGTCGCGGAGCATTCGGGCGGAAATGATAAGCGACGCAACCGTTGCGAGCGATTATACTCGGCCCTGCGATGAACCCGACATGAAAGCGGCGAGAGTGCGATCACCTTCATGACAAAACGCTCTGCAATCCCGGCGCCGGCGGCGCGCCGCCTGGTGTGTTCCTGTTGCGGCGCGGAGTTCGGCTGCAATCTCTCCAGCGACTGCTGGTGTGCCGACGAATCCGCCAAGCTGCCGATGCCGGAGCAAAGCAGCGACGGCGATTGCCTGTGCCGCGACTGCCTTCGCAAGGCCGCCGCCCCCGCGGTCCACTAAGCATCCGCACACGGAAGACCGCCGACGTGACCGAGCAATGGCAAGTCGAGGCGGTGCTGCTCGACATGGACGGCACGCTGGTCGACACCGAGCGGGTGTACATCACGAGCCTCACCGAGGTGCTCGACGGCTTCGGCTATCCGGATGCCAGCGCCGTCTGCCTCAGCATGATCGGACTGCCGGGTCCGGAATGCCAGCAGCTGCTGGTCGATCATTACGGCGCCGATTTTCCGCTGCCGAAGATCAACCGCGCCTTCGCGGAGAAGCGCGACGCCATGCTGGCCGACGGCCTGCCGCTGAAGCCCGGCGCGGTCGCATTGCTGGACGCGCTGCGCTTGGCCCGTTGGCCGATGGCGGTGGTGACCTCGTCGTCGCAACGCACCGCCGACGCCCACCTCACGCTCGGCGGCATCCGCGCGCGGTTCGAACTGATCGTCACCCGCGACGACGTCGCGCGCGGCAAGCCGAGCCCCGATCTCTATCTCTTGGCGGCCGAGCGGCTTGGCGTGGCGCCGCGGGCCTGCGTCGCGGTGGAGGATTCCAGCGTCGGCATCGCCGCGGCGGCGGCGGCCGGCGCCATCGCGCTGATGGTGCCGGATCTGCTGCAGCCGAACGACGCCACCCGCGGCCAATGCGCCGCGGTGCTGCCCGACCTCAACGCGGTGCTGGCGCTGCTGCGCGAGCGCGCGGGGCTGTGAGCCGGTGACCATGAGGGCTGCGGCGCTTTGGGGCGAGCCGAAGCGCTCCCCCACAAATAGGCTGTCATCCCGGGGCACGAGCAGCGTGAGCTGCGAGTGAACCCGGGATCCAGTACTCACCGCCCTGGAATACTGGATTCCGGGTTCGCTCGGCCTTTCGGCCTCGCGCCCCGGAATGACGGCTGCGCTATGAACTAACCGCAGCCGATCAGCACAACCGCCCTACACCGGATAACCTTCGGATTTCCGCGCCATTCCGTCGAAGGCGTCGAGCATCTTCTCGCGCCAGGCATAGACCGGGTCTTCCGGCTTCAGCAGCGCGAAGGCGCTGGTCACCCGCGCCCATTGGAAGCCGCCGAACATGATGTAGTCGGCGTAGTTCGGCGCCGCGCCGCCGACGAACGGCTGAGACTTCAGCGTCAGCCGCAGCGGATCGAGCCCCTTGCGGAACCCCTCGACTTTTGCGTCGCGATCAGCCGCCACCGCTTCCAGTGACTTGCCGAACCGCGCCTCGCGGGTGTTGCGGAAGTAGTCCTGATCCACCGGCCGCAGATGGCCGTGGATGTCGGCGGCGATCAGCGGAAACATCGCGCCGATCACCGCGATGTCGCCCCACCAGTTCAGCATCCGCGCCATCGCGCGACCGCCTTCGCCGCCGAACAGCGACGGCCGGTCCGGATAGGCGACTTCCAGATAGTTGGCGATCGCCCAAGAATCCACGACCGACGCGTCGCCGTCGAGCAGCACCGGCACCTTCTCGGACTTGTACGGACTAATGGCGTCCTTCTCGGTGAAGCGCCACGGGATCGAGGTGGCGTCGAGCCCCTTATGCGCCAGCGCCATCCGGATCCGCCAGCAATACGGGCTGAACGGCCGGGTCTCCTCGACGCCGACCAGTTCGTAGAGCCGCAGCGCCATTACTTCACCACCGAGGCGGTCTGGCCGAACAGCAGTTTGCGCTCTTCGTCGGTGCGGATCGTCGGCTGGCCGAAATCCGGGTTGACCTCCTTGGCCTTGGCGTAGGCGCGCTGGGTCGCCGGGCGCTGCTCGATCGCGGTGAGCCAGCGCTTCAGATGCGGGAAATCGTCGATGTTCTGGCCCTGGTTCTTGTACGGCACGATCCACGGATAGCACGCCATGTCGGCGATCGAATACTCGCCGGCGATGAAATCGCGGTCGGCCAGCCGTTTGTTCAGCACGCCGTACAGCCGGTTGGTCTCGTTGACGTAGCGGTCGATGGCGTAGGGGATCTTTTCCGGCGCGTAGTTGCTGAAGTGGTGGTTCTGCCCGGCCATCGGGCCGAGCCCGCCCATCTGCCAGAACACCCACTGGATCGCCTCGTAGCGCGCGTTGAGGAACGACGACAGGAACTGGCCGGTCTTTTCGGCGAGATACAACAGGATCGCGCCGGATTCGAAGATCGAAACCGGCTTGTCGCCGCTCTTCGGCGCGTGATCGACCAGCGCCGGGATCCGGTTGTTCGGCGCGATCTCGAGAAACTCCGGCTTGAACTGATCGCCCTTGCCGATATTGACCGGAATAATCGTGTAAGGCAGCGCCGCCTCTTCGAGGAACATCGTGATCTTGTGGCCGTTCGGCGTGGTCCAGTAATACAGATCGAGCTGCGGCGCGGTCATCGGCGGTCCCTGTCGGTCTTGAGGTGTGGGCACCCAGTTGGATGCGACTGCATGGACTTTTCACCCAATGCGAGGCGAAGTCAATGGCCTCGCGGGTTTATGGCCTCGCGGGTTACCGGCGCTTGAGTGTTGAACTGTGCACCGCACTGGTGCAATCTCAAGTAGTGGTGCAGGTGCCGGCGCAAGACCGGCCAAGACAAAGGGGATGAACCATGACGACGCGACGCACGGTGCTGCTGTCTCTGGCGCTGGGGATGATGGCGAGCAGTCCGGCTTTTTCGGCCTCGGCGCTGAAAGTTCTCGATCCGGACAAGGACGGCACCGTCGATCTTGCCGAGGCCAAGGCCGCGGCGTCCAAGCTGTTCGACAAGCTCGATGGCGATCATGACGGCACGCTCGACGCCCGCGAATTGCGCGGCCGGCTCGGCAAGGCGGATTTTTCCGCCGCCAATCCCGACAATGACCGCACCATCGACAAGACGGAATATCTGGCGCTGGTGGAAAAGCGCTTCGCCGCCGCCAATCCGGACAATGACGGCACGCTCGACGCCAAGGAACTGGCCTCGCCGGCCGGCAAGGCGCTGCTCAAGCTGTTGCTCTAAGGCGCGGAGCTTGCTACGCGGCGGCGCCGACGCTGCCGCGTAGCACCGCGTCCCTCGCAAATATCAAAAAAGCGGCGCGTCGACCGCCAGCGCGAACAGGCTGATTTCCACCAGACTCAGCAGCGCGAAGAAGGATTGCGCGCGGCGGCAGATCGCCGGGTCGTGCCACTCCCATTGTTTCAAATGGCCATAGACCGCGACGCCATCGGTGATCGCGAACAGCACCACCGCCACCGGCGCCCAGAGCACCGCCCACGGAGCGCCGCCGAACAGCGCCAGCGCGATCAGCCCGCGCGATCCGGTGTGGCCGATCAGCGCGAATAAGCGCTCCACCGGCACGCTGTAGCGCACGCACCACGACGCCCGCGCGCCGCGCACCCAGGCCGCCAGGTCGTCCTCGTTGGGTTTCGGGCCGAGCACGCCGAGCCACAGCACGTAGCCGGCCTCGGCCGAGCCGGCGCCGACGCCGAAACCGACCATGTCGATGACGCGCCACTCGAACGGCGCCAGCGCCGCCAGCGCCGCCAGATAGGCGGCTGCGGCCGCCAGTTCCACCGCCGACACGAAGCCCTGCAGCACCGCGTTGGCGGCCACCGAGCCCGGCTGCGGCAGCGCCGGGTTGCGCAAGGCGCGCACGATCCGGCTCTTGGCGACCACCGAGAGAAACCACACCACGGCGCCGGCGGCGACCAGATGCCAGGGCGCCCCCCCTGGCCCGATGCACAGCCAGGGAGGAACCAGGGTGATGGCCACCAGCGCCGCGAGCGACGCCAACGACCAGTGCCGGGGAATGTCATCAACGTCCGCCATAAGCCACGGGTCTATGTCAAACCGGAATGATGGTCCGGCACACGGAGCGCCGTGCGGCGCTCCGCATGGCCCGGCCTCGCGGCGGTTGTCGTGCAACTACTCGCGCTCCTTGGCCTCCAACGCGGACACCGCGACGCTGGAGACGGCGACGTTCACCACCGGCTTGGTGCCCTTGGTCAACACCCGCACCACCGGGCTGACGAAGGCCGCGACCGACGCATCGCTGACGTTGGTCGACGCCGCATCGCCAAGCCCAGCCGCAGCGGCGCGCGTTCGGGTATCGCTCAGCGCCTTCACCTGGTTGCTGTCGAGCGTGTAGCCGGCGGCCTTGAGTGTGCTCTCGGGATCGCTTTCGAGCCCTTGCGCGAACTTCTCGTCCGAGAAGATCCGGCCGACGATCTTGGAAAATTCTTTATCCGAGTTGGTTGCTGGTGCTGCCATGTCTGTCTCCTTTGGTTTGCGGGCCTATCGGTTGCTCACGTGGGCACTCGCCAGAACGATCACGCGCCGATGTGGCGGAGTGGCCGCTCCGTCGAGATCGCTCGACTGGACACCGGGTCGAGACGAATCGGCTGCAGCGTCTTTTCCGGCATCGCCACCTCGCGCAGGCTGGCCAGCCCGTCCGGATGCCGGGTCATCACCTCCTCCGGGTAGAACAGCGCGATCGGCTCGGGATGGCCGTACTCCACCATGGTGCGATCCGGATATTGCAGTCGCGACATGGTCTGCAGCGAGGTGACCAGCCCGGAGATCTGCCAGATCTCCTTCGGCGACAGCTTGACGCCGGCGCGGAACAGATAGAGGTCGCGGAAGAAACCGTAATTGTTGTACATCGCCTCGTTGACCAGCCCGGCGTCGCGATCGGCTTCCCACAGCCGCGAGCCCGGGATCTGGCAATACCATTGCAAGAGGATGCGCACGCCGTAGGTGGCGAACAGATGCGCCGCGAAGGCGCAGGTCTGGCGCACTTCCTTGGCGGTCTCCCACGGCAGGCCGATCACGAAGGAAAAGTCCGCTTGGCCGGACAGGCCGTGTTTGTGCAGCATGCGCGCGGCATCTTCGAGGATCTGCGTGGTGGTGCCCTTGCCGATCTTCAACAGCCCCTCGTCGTAGCCGCATTCGGCGCCGACCAGAAACTGTCCGGTGTAGGGGGCGATCGAAGCGATCAGTCCTTCATGGAGCAGATCGGTGGCGCGGGAATCGAACACCAGGGTCGGCGTCAGGCTGCGCTTGCGGAAGATCTCGGTGATCTCCAGGGTGCGCTTCGGGTTCATGGTGAACTCGTCGTCGATCACATGGATCATGTCGAGCTGGGTGCGCTCGGCCTGCGGCATCATCTGCTGCAACCGATCGACGAACACCTCGGCCGGCATGCCCCGCCAGGTCTTGCGGTACGAGGTGCTGCAGAACGAGCAGTCGAACGCGCAGCCGCGCGAGGATTCGATCGACAGCCCCTTGTAGAGTTTCATCGGCAAGCTGCTGAAGTCCGGCAGCGGGAAATCGCCGAGCGCGGTCTTGCTGAGCTTGGGGCCGATCGGGTTGCGCACCACCTGGCCGGAGCGGTCGCGCCACGACAGATTGGGCACGTTCTCGACGCCGTCGCCGCGCTCCAGCGCCGCGCACAGCGCCTGGATGGCGATCTCGCCCTCGCCGCGCACGATGTAGTCGACCTGGTAGGTGTTGAGAATGTAGTAATCGAACATCGTCGGATGGATGCCGCCGAGCACGATCGGCACGTCCGGGCGCAGCTTGCGGAGCTGGATGATCACCGACACCGCGGTCGGCCACGACATCGAGGTCGCGGCGATGCCGACCAGCCCGCAATCCTGCAGATCCTTGAGGTAGGGCTCGATCTGGTCGGAACCGTCGGCGATCAGGTCGGCGACGATCGCCTCGTGCTGGGCCTGGCGCAGCACCGCCTGCAGCAGATAGACCCCGTAGGGCGGGCACTCCCGCACCGCGTCCATCGCGATGGCCTGCGGCTTGTCCCAGAACAGGTCGTCCATGATCGGAGGCGCTACCAGCAGGACTTTCATCTCGTCGCCCTTTCCTCGGTCATGTTCGGGAAGAACAGCCTAGTACAACGCCGAGCCTTATGCAATCTCAAGTTGTGTTATTTATAACTTACAACCCGAACGGACGGTGGGATGCGGCGGCGCAATGGTGTTAGGTCGCGCAAAGGGCCGCCCGCGGCTCGCCGCGCGATCCACTGAACGACAACGCTGCCTGCGTCGACCAAGCGATGCCGGGTGGCGGCCCCTCTTTCGGAGTGCGAGACCGATGACCCCGACAACCCGCTTTGCTTCGCCCATCGGATCGGCCGCATGACCTACTCGCTTCGCGATCTCACCGCCGCCACCGAGGCCGGGATCATCTCCTCCGAGCAACTGACGGCGCTGCGCCAATTTCTCGACGCCCGCCGCAATGCCGACGACGACGGCCGCAGCGCGCCGCGGTTCGATCTCGTGCACCTGCTGTGGTACGCCGGCGCGCTGGTGGTGATGAGCGCGATGGGGCTGTTCTCGACGCTGGCCTTCGCCAAGATGGGCGGCGCCGCGCTGACCGCGACCGCGCTGGTCTATGCGGCGCTGTTCGGCGCCGCCGGGCACTATCTTTGGTACACCAAGCGGCTGCGCACGCCGGGCGGGCTGTTGATCGCGGTGGCGGTGTCGATGGCGCCGCTGGCGGTGTACGGCGTGCAGGACGCGCTCGGGCTGTGGACCGAGTTCGGCAAGCCCGGCACGGTCCGCGACTTCTACGTCTGGGTGAAAGGCAGCTTCGTGTTCATGGAGCTCGCCACCGTCGCCGCCGCGTTGCTGGCGCTGCGGTTCTATCGCTTTCCCTTCATCGTGCTGCCGATGGCGATCGCGCTGTGGTTTTTCTCGATGGACATCGTGCCGTGGATCACCGGCACCCAGCTCGGCAACTGGGAGATGGCGCGCAAGGTCTCGATCTGGTTCGGGCTCGGCGTCATCGCGGCGGCGGTGGTCGTCAATCTGCGGCAGCGCCGCGGCGATTTCGCGTTCTGGCTCTATCTGTTCGGCGTGCTGACGTTCTGGGGCGGCCTCACCGCGGCGTCCGACGGCACCGAGCTGCAGAAGGCGCTGTATGCCGCGCTGAACGTCGGCTTCCTGCTGGTCTCGGTGGTGCTGGCGCGGCGGGTGTTCGCGGTGTTCGGCACCATTGGGCTGGCGATCTATCTCGGCGACCTCGCCGAGAAGATCTTCCGGGACTCGTTGCTGTTTCCGTTCGCGCTGTCCTTGATCGGCATCGCCATCATCGCACTGGGACTGTACTTCCACCGCCACCAGGCGGCGATCACCGCCTGGGTCGACGCACGGCTGCCGGACGCCGTAAAGCGGCTGCGGCCGGCGTGACCGCGGCTGCGCATCGCCCCCGCATGGGACGCGCGTCCGGGGCTTTCGTCGCGGGGCGACTCTCCCCATATTCCCGTCATGGCGAAAACTCCCGACTCTTCGAAAAAGCCCGTCAAGAGCCCGAAATCCAAGGCGCATCGGCCCGACGTGAAGCCGATCGGCCCGGCTTTGGCCGAACTGCTGAATCCCGCGATCAATCGCGGCGACGCCGGCATGGGCTCCGGGACCGGGCTACAGCCGCCGCCGGACAATTCCCGCGACCGCCGCACCGGCGGCGAGGCGGCGATCCACCGCGCCCGGGCGTCGACGCCGAAGGGTTTTGAGGGCGATGGCGTCTCGCGGAAGGGCGCCGACTCAGCATCCGGAGCTTACCCCCCTCCCCGACCCTCCCCCGCAAGGGGGGAGGGAGAAGAAAGCCAGGCCGCGCCCCAGCCCTCCCCTCCCCCTCGCGGGGAGGGGGTGGGGGGAGACACGAGTGCTGACGCCAATCGTGACGCAGCAACAGGCGGCTTCTCCGAAGCCCCGCAATCCGACTTCGCCACGCCGAATTACGGCACCACAGCCACCATTCCGACGCTCGATCCGGAGCTCGCCAAGCAGCTCGGCTTCACCACCGAGGAAGAGGACGAGGCCGCGCTGGCCCGCCCGCCACGCAACAAGATGGAAGCGCTCGGCGTGCAGGCCACCGCCGACGCGCTGGAAAATCTGATCCGCGACGGCCGCCCGGAATTCATGGGCGAGGACGGCCGCGTCAAGCTGTGGACGCCGCATCGCCCGCCGCGCCCGGAGAAGACCGAAGGCGGCGTGCGCTTCGTCATCAAATCCGAATATGAGCCGAAGGGCGACCAGCCGACCGCGATCAAGGAACTGGTCGAAGGCATTTCGCGCAACGACCGCACGCAAGTGCTGCTCGGCGTCACCGGCTCCGGCAAGACCTACACCATGGCGAAAGTCATCGAGGCGACGCAGCGCCCGGCGATTATTCTGGCGCCGAACAAGACGCTGGCGGCGCAGCTCTATGGCGAGTTCAAGAGCTTTTTCCCCGACAACGCCGTCGAGTACTTTGTCAGCTATTACGATTACTATCAGCCGGAGGCCTACGTCCCCCGCACCGACACCTACATCGAAAAAGATTCCTCGATCAACGAACAGATCGACCGGATGCGCCACGCCGCCACCCGCGCGCTGCTGGAGCGCGACGACGTCATCATCGTCGCCTCGGTGAGCTGCATCTACGGTATCGGCTCGGTGGAAACCTACACCGCGATGACCTTCGCGCTGAAAAAGGGCGAACGGATCGACCAGCGCGCGCTGATCGCCGATCTGGTGGCGCTGCAATACAAGCGCACCCAGCACGACTTCACCCGCGGCACCTTCCGGGTGCGCGGCGACGTCATCGACATCTTCCCGGCGCACTACGAAGACCGCGCCTGGCGCGTCAATCTGTTCGGCGACACCGTCGAGACCATCGAGGAATTCGACCCGCTCACCGGCCACAAGCAGGACGAGCTGGAATTCATCAAGATCTACGCCAATTCGCACTACGTCACGCCGCGGCCGACGCTGTTACAGGCGATCAAGTCGATCAAGGCGGAATTGAAATGGCGGCTCGATCAGCTCAACGATCAGGGCCGGCTGTTGGAAGCGCAGCGGCTCGAGCAGCGCACCACCTTCGACATCGAGATGATGGAGGCCACCGGCTCCTGCGCCGGCATCGAGAACTACTCGCGCTATCTCACCGGGCGCCGCCCCGGCGAGCCGCCGCCGACGCTGTTCGAATACGTCCCCGACAACGCGCTGGTGTTCGCCGACGAAAGCCACGTCACCGTGCCGCAGATCGGCGGCATGTTCAAAGGCGATTTTCGACGCAAGGCTACATTGGCCGAATATGGCTTCCGGCTGCCGTCCTGCATGGACAATCGGCCGCTGCGCTTCGAGGAATGGGACATGATGCGCCCGCAATCGGTCGCGGTGTCGGCGACGCCGTCGGCGTGGGAGCTGAATGAGAGTGGCGGCGTGTTCGTCGAGCAGGTGATTCGCCCGACCGGGCTGATCGATCCGCCGGTCAATATCAGGCCGGCGCGCACCCAGGTCGACGATCTGGTCGGCGAGGTCCGCGCCACGGCCGCGGCCGGTTATCGCTCGCTGATCACCGTGTTGACCAAGCGGATGGCCGAAGACCTCACCGAATATCTGCACGAGCAGGGCATTCGGGTGCGCTATATGCACAGCGACATCGACACCATCGAGCGCATCGAGATCATCCGCGACCTGCGGCTCGGCGCCTTCGACGCGCTGGTCGGCATCAATCTGTTGCGCGAGGGCCTCGACATTCCGGAATGCGCGCTGGTGGCGATTCTCGACGCCGACAAGGAAGGCTTCTTGCGCTCCGAAACCTCTTTGATTCAGACCATCGGCCGCGCGGCGCGCAACGTCGACGGCAAGGTGATCCTTTACGCCGACCGCATCACCGGATCGATGCAGCGGGCGATCGCCGAGACCGACCGCCGCCGCGAGAAGCAGGTCGAATACAACACCGAACACAACATCACGCCGGAGAGCATCAAGAAATCCATCGGCGACATTCTCAACAGCGTCTATGAGCGCGACCACGTGCTGGTCGAGATCGGTAGCGGCGGCCAGAGCGGCAGCTGGTCCGACGACGTCGGCGCGATCGGGCATAATTTCGAGGCGGTGCTGGCCGATCTCGAAGCCCGGATGCGCGAGGCCGCGGCCGATCTGAACTTCGAGGAAGCCGCGCGATTGCGCGACGAGGTGAAGCGGCTGCGCGCCACCGAATTAGCAGTGGTCGACGATCCCACCGCCAAGCAGCGCACCGTGCAGGGCAAGGCGGGCTCCTACGCCGGCGCCAAGAAATACGGCGCCGCCGCCAACCTGCCGGCTCAATCGAAAGAACGCGGCGGCAACAACACGCCGAAGGTGCGCGGCGCAACCGGCTCTTCGACGCAGCGCGACGGCTCTTCTCCCTCCCCCCTTGCGGGGGAGGGTCGGGGTGGGGGGTCTAAAGCGGCAGCCTCTCGCATCCACAAGCCCGATCTCGACGAGATGGGCATCGCCACCTGGCACGAGGTCAAGCCGGATCGCAAAGGCCGCGCCAAGCCGCGCAAACCGACGCTCGACGAGATGGGCCCGGGCACCGAGAGCAGGATCTTTCAGCCGAAGACGTCGCGCGAATCCGGCCCCTCCCCGCGCTCATCGGGCGGCGCGCCGGGGCATCGGGGTGGGTGGAAGAAGAGGTAGTTGGCGCCGCTGAGGCGATTAGCGCGTTCCAACATGCTTGAATGTCCCCGCACCTGCGCTATCGTCCCAGCGTAAGGTCACCAGGAGGCCATGATGTCGCCGAGCCTGACCATTCAGGTTGACTACGATGAGGACGCGCGAGTCTGGGTCGCCCAAAGCGACCAGATTCCACTGGTCACCGAGGCCGAGACCTTCGAGATCCTGTTCCGCAAATTGCCGGACATGATTCAGGACGTGCTCGCCGACAACGCCGATCCGCGCGCCGGGACCGACGTCCGCTTCGAACTGATCACGCACTCCCATGCGCGCCCGCGGAGCCGGGTCGCCTGAATGACCGACTTCGCGCCGGCCGTGAAGGACATCCTCCGCCAGAACGGCTGCGAATTCGTCCGCCAGGGCAAGGGCGACCACGAGATGTGGAAAAGCCCGATCAGCGGCAAGACTTTCCCGGTCGATTCCAAGATCAAATCCCGACACACCGCCAACGGCATCCTGAAGCAGGCGGGATTGCCGAAGGCATTTTGAATGAAGGGATGCGCATCGGCACTGTATTGACAGGGTAAGGAATCTTCCTTACTTTGGACATCGACCCGAGGAGCCGCCATGCCCCACCCGTTCGAAGAACTCAGCACCTTGTCATCGAAGGGTCAGACCACGGTCCCGAAATCGGTGCGGCAGGCGCTGGGCCTCAGCGAAGGCGATCAGATCGCGTTTCGGGTCGATGACAGCGGCGTCACGCTGCGCCGCGCCGACGACGCGCAGGACGATCCGGCGCTGCAGGCGTTCCTCGGCTTTTTGGCCAAGGACATCGCCCGCCGGCCGAGCCAGCTCAAGACGCTGTCGCCGGCCACCGCCAAGCACATTGCCACGCTGACGAAGGGCATGACGTTCGACGCCGACGAGCCCATCGAAGGCGACGTCGACCTTTGAGCGCGCGATGATCGTCAACGGCTGGACGATCTACTGCCATCCGCTGTTTCTCGATCAGCTGGCGCGGCTGATCGCCGGCGTGGAACGCGACCGGCAGAAACATCCGGCCGACTACACCAAGAAATCGAACGCGAAACTGCTGAACGCGATCCGCACCATCGCGCTGGAGCGGATTCCGCAGGACCCAACCGACAAACGCTACCGGCTTGGCGCCACGCTGGGCGAGCAGCACAAGCACTGGTTTCGCGACAAGTTCGGCAACGGCCGGTTCAGGCTGTTCTTTCGTTACGATCTGCGTGCCAAGATCATCGTCCACGTTTGGGTCAACGACGCCACGACGTTGCGCGCCTACGGCGCGCGGTCCGATGCCTATGCGGTGTTTGCGTCGATGCTGAAGGACGGCAATCCGCCGGACAGTTGGGATCGGTTGCTCGAGGCGTGCAAGACACCGGACGTCACGTCGCGCGCGGCGGAGTTGCTGAACAAGGACGACGACTGAGCCTCGTGCGGCGCCGCGATTGTCGGCCCCATCCGCGCGCTCATCCCTCCCCCATCAGCACCCCCGCCGCCTCTTCAGCCTGCCCCGCGTCCTTCACCAACACATACTCCCCTCGCCCGAGCGTCGCGGCGCTGGCGGTGACGACGGCGCGTTTCGGGCAGATGCCGAAGCAGCCGGTCATCACCACGCGCGGGCGTTTCACGCCGCGGCTCTGGCTGCGCTGTTTCAGTTCGGATTTCAAAGCCTGCTTCAGCGCCTTGCCGTCGTCGACGCGCGACAGGCATTTGCGGCAGATCAGGACGGGCGGGGTGCCGCGGGGACGCGCGACGATCGGCGATGGAGGAAGGAGCATGATTGGAATATAGGCGGCCGGGCCGCGGATGCCAGCCACCGCCGGCCGCGGCGTCGGGGACACAAACTGAATCCGCTTAGCGAACACGACCGAACAGATCCGCGCCGCGTGCAGCCGCTTTGGCTGCCTAGGCCTTACGTCCTACCGCCTCCGACCAGATCCAGACCTCGCTGTTGGAGCTGCGCGGCAATCCGGCCACCCCGGCCAACGTCAGAGCCGCGCTCGACAAGATGCAGGAGGTGTTCGTCGAACGCTTCGGCAAGGAATTGAAGCTGGTCAAGGCCGGCGCGGTCAGCGGCAAGTACGAGCACGATACCGAGACCTATTTTGCCGAGACCCAGCTCGGCCTCAACACCGTGATCGGGGTGCGCGAGGCGTTCTACGACAATGCCGAGGCGCTGCTGGCCGACGCCCATGGCGGCGCGCGGCTGAGCTTCTTGATCGCGCTGTTGGTGCTGCTGGTGGTCGCCGCGGGCAGCGTCGGCATGATCGTGATGGTGCGTCGCCGGATCTGCCAGCCGATCGTCGAACTCACCGCCTCGATGTCGCGGCTCGCCGGCGGCGACGCCCAGGGCGCCATTCCGGCCAGCGATCGCAAGGACGAGATCGGCGCGATGGCGGCCGCCGTGCAGGTGTTCAAGGACAACATGATCCGCGGCGAGCAGCTCGCCGCCGAGCAGACCGTGGCCAACGACGCCAAGATGCGCCGCGCCAGGCTGATCGACGAGCTGACGCAATCCTTCGAGGCCCGGATCGGCGAACTGGTCGAGGGGCTGTCGTCGTCCTCCGCCACCATGGAGTCGACCGCGCGCTCGATGTCGTCGACCGCCGCCACCACCGACCGCCAGGCCGGTCTGGTCGCCGGCGCCTCCGAACAGACCTCGTCCAATGTGCAGATGGTGGCCAGCGCCACCGAGCAATTGACCTCGTCGATCAGCGAGATCAGCCGCCAGGTGGCGCAATCCGCGCAGATCTCCGCCCGCGCCGTCGCCGACGCGCGGCGCACCGGCGATACCGCGCAGTCGCTCGCCGCCGGCGCGCAGAAGATCGGCGACGTGGTGACGCTGATCCAAAGCATCGCCTCGCAGACCAACCTGTTGGCGCTCAACGCCACCATCGAGGCGGCGCGCGCCGGCGAGGCCGGACGCGGCTTCGCGGTGGTCGCCTCGGAGGTGAAATCGCTGGCCGGCCAGACCGCGCAGGCCACCACCGAAATCTCCGAGCAGGTCGCGGCGATTCAGAACGCCAGCGCCGACACCGTGACGGCGATCCGCAACGTGCTCGAGGTGATCACCGAGATCGAGCAGATCGGCGGCGCCATTGGGGCTGCGATCGAACAGCAGGGCTCGGCCACCAAGGAGATCGCCCGCAACGTCCAGCAAGCCGCGCACGGCACCCAGGAGGTCAACGCCAACATCTCCGGCGTGCAGCAGGCCGCCAACGAGACCGGCTCGGCGGCGAGCCAGGTGCTGAATGCGGCCGAGCAATTGTCGCAGCAGTCGCAGGACCTCGCCGGCCAGGTCAACCGCTTCCTCGCCGACGTCCGCGCCGCCTGATCGCGACCTCTTGCCAGGCGCAGCAAAATCGCTAAGCCATGCGCAACCGCATAGTTAGCACGCAGACTCGTTGCTGCGACACGCAAAGGACTTGAAGCCATGGCGGACGCCGATCTCGATGTCATCATCCGGCAGCTTGCAAAGCAGCAGAGCAAGACGCTGACCGCCGCCACCAAGACCCGGCGCGACCGCTATCTCGGGCTCGCCGCCGAGGCCAAGGACGCCGCCGCCAAGGCGCGCTTCAAAGCGCTCGCCAAGGAAGCCTTCGAGCAAGGCTCCGCCGCCGCCAAGCGGCTGCAGACCTCCGCCGACAATGCCGCCGACTCGTATTCCCGGGCGATGCGCAAGGCGACCGAGGCGGCTGCCGCGCAGCCGGCGGCGAAGACGGCTGCTCCGGTGAAGAAGACGCCAGCCAAGACTCCGGCGGCCGACAAGCCGGCGAAGCAAGCCGCGTCGGCGAACAAGCCCGGCAAGGCGACGAAAAAGCCGGCCAAGAAGCGCTGATTGCAGCGCGGCGGCGGCGCGAAAAAACGCGCCGCGCTCAGCGGCGGAAATCCGGCCGGAACGGCCGCGGCTGCCAGCCGATCTCGGTCGCAGCCGGCGTGAGGTCGAAGGTCATGTTCTTGGCCATCCGCCCGACGATCGCGCCGGAAATCCCCGGCACCACTTTGGCCGCCAGCGGCACCACCACCGCCCAGACCAAGCCCGGCAACGGAATAATCATCCGCCGCAGCCCCAGCCCGTCGAAGATCCGGCCGACCATTTCGCGATAGCTCAACGTCTCGCCGCCCGGCAGATTGTAGGTCTTGTTGAAGCAGGCCGGCCGCGCCGCGGCGGCGATCGCCGCTTGCGCCAGATCGTCGGCATGCACCGGCTGGCGCAGCCCCTCGCCGCCGCCGGCCAGCGGAAAGAAACGAAAGCGGCGGATCAGCGCGGCGATCCGCGACACGTTGGCGTCGCGGCCCTCGGCATAGATCAGCGTCGGCCGCAGCACCGTCCAGGCGATGCCGCGCGCGGCGCATTGCTCGATGATGCGGCGCTCGGCGTCGGCCCAGCGGCGGATCAGTTCGCGCTCGTCGGGATCGTCGGAGTTCTGCTTGGTCTCGAGGCTGGTCGAGGTGAAGACCACGAGCCGCGTCATGCCGTGCGCGGCGAGCGCGGGGATCGCATCGGCCACCAGCGCCGCCGGACTGGTCGCATACACCGTCTCAAGCGAAGGCAGCGCCAAGCCGGCGGGATCGGCGAGGTCCGCGGTCAGCCATTCGATGCCCGGCGCGGCCTGCGGATGCCGCGACACCCCGATCGGCTGTTGTCCGGCTTCGGCGAGCCGCCGCAGAATCAGCCCGCCGACCATCCCGGTCGCACCGATCACCAAGGGCCGCGGCGCGGTGGTATGGCCGCCAGTTGCGGCGCTGTGCCCCGAGAGAGTCATCAGCAACGAATCTATCCTCGTCCATCGAATGTCAACGTTCGTTCCTTCCCTTCCACGCTTGCTCGCCAACCTTTCAATGACTATTTTGCAGTCATTGACTGATGGAGGCCGGCATGGCGGTGATGACGATCCGGAATATCGACGATGCCATCAAGAAGCGGCTCCGCGTGCGCGCCGCCGTCAACGGGCGCTCGATGGAAGACGAGGCGCGGGACATCCTGCGGTCGGCGCTGTCGACCGACGAGCCGCGCGCGCGCAATCTCGCGCAGGCCATCCATGAGCGGTTCGCGGCGCTTGGCGGCGTCGACCTTCCCCACACCCCGCGCGAGGCGATCCGGCCGCCGCCGGATTTCGGCGAATGATCGTCCTCGACACCAACGTCATTTCGGAACTGATGCGTGCAAAGCCGGATGCCGCGGTGATGGCGTGGTTCGGCGAACAACCGATCGCCGGCGTGTTCACCACGACCCTGACGCAGGCTGAGATTTTTTACGGCCTGGCACTGTTGCCCGAGGGCCGCCGCCGGGACCAACTGATCGCCGCCGCGCGACCGATCTTCGAGATCGATCTGGCCGGTCGCGTGCTGCCGTTCGACACCGACGCGGCCGACGCCTATCCGGCCATCGCGGCGAGCCGGCGACACGGCGGACGACCGATCAGTCAGATCGACGCCCAGATCGCCGCCATCGTCCGCTCCCGCGGCGCCCGGCTGGCAACGCGCAATGTTGCGGATTTCGCCGACTGCGGGATTGCGGTGGTCGATCCGTGGATGGGGAGGTAGCGGTCCACGTAGCAAGCGTAGCCCGGATGGAGCGAAGCGTAATCCGGGTCTTCCGATTGCCGACGCAGCTCCCGGATTTCGCTTCGCTTCATCCGAGCTACCGGCTCAAGCAATCGCAGCGGGAGTGGAAGATCCGGCTGATCGAGCAGCAGAACCCGGATTGGATTGATCTCTACTTCGGCTTGTCACATTGACACTGGGGGTTATGGATTCCGGGCTCGCTTGCCGCTGGCGCGGCTCGCGCCCCGGAATGACGAACTCTTGCGTTGCTCAGCAAAAAGCCCCGGATCGCTCCGGGGCTTTTGTCGTGATGGATAGCGGGTCGAGCCCGCGATGACGGGCGTTGGTATCAATACCGATAATGATCCGCCTTGAACGGCCCTTCGACCTTGACGCCGATATAATCCGCCTGGTCCTTGCGCAGCTCGGTCAGCTTCACCCCGATCTTGGCGAGGTGCAGCCGCGCCACCTTCTCGTCCAGCGACTTCGGCAACACGTAGACTTCCTTCTTGTACTTGCCGTCCTTGTTGTTGGCGTAGAGTTCGATCTGCGCCAGCGTCTGGTTGGTGAACGAGGCCGACATCACGAAGGACGGGTGGCCGGTGGCGTTGCCGAGGTTCACCAGGCGGCCTTCCGACAGCAGGATGATGCGGTGGCCGTCCGGGAAGGTGATCTCGTCGACCTGCGGCTTGATGTTGTCCCACTTCAGGTTCTTCAGATGCGCGATCTGAATCTCGTTGTCGAAGTGGCCGATGTTGCAGACGATGGCGCGATCCTTCATCGCGCGCATGTGCTCGATGGTGATGATGTCCTTGTTGCCGGTGGCGGTGACGAAGATGTCGGCGCGGGGTGCGGCGTCTTCCATCGTCACCACTTCATAGCCTTCCATCGCCGCCTGCAGCGCGCAGATCGGATCGACTTCCGACACCATGACGCGGGCGCCGGCCTGGCGCAGCGACGCCGCCGAGCCCTTGCCGACGTCGCCGAAGCCGGCGACCATCGCGACCTTGCCGGACATCATCACGTCGGTGCCGCGGCGGATGCCGTCGACCAGCGATTCCCGGCAGCCATAGAGGTTGTCGAATTTCGACTTGGTCACCGAGTCGTTGACGTTGATGGCGGGCCACAGCAGCGTGCCGGCCTTCTGCATGTCGTACAAACGATGCACGCCGGTGGTGGTTTCTTCGGAGACGCCCATGATGTTCTTGGCGATCTCGGCGAAATAGCCCTTCGGCTTGTCCTTCAGCTGCTTCTTCAACAGCGCGAAGAACACCACCTCCTCGTCGGAGCCGGGCTTGTCGAGGAAGGCGGTGTCGCCGTTCTCGGCGCGCAGGCCGAGATGGACGTACATGGTGGCGTCGCCGCCGTCATCGAGGATCATGTTCGGGGTGAGGATTTCACCCGGCTTGGCGCCGTGCCAGTCGAACATCTTGGCGGTGTAGGCCCAGTAGTCCTCCAGGCTCTCGCCCTTGATGGCGAACACCGGAACGCCGGCGGCGGCGATCGCCGCGGCGGCGTGGTCCTGGGTCGAGTAGATGTTGCACGACACCCAGCGGACGTCGGCGCCGAGCGCGACCAGCGTCTCGATCAGCACCGCGGTCTGGATCGTCATGTGCAAGGAGCCGGCGATCCGCGCGCCCTTCAACGGCTGCTTGGGGCCGTATTCCTCGCGGGTGGCCATCAGGCCCGGCATCTCGGTCTCGGCGATCGAGATTTCCTTGCGGCCGTAATCGGCGAGGCCGATGTCCTTGACGATGTAGTCGGTGAAGCTGGGCTTCTTGGCGGTGGCGGTCATATGGGTTTCCTGAAACGGAGTAATTCGGACACGTCGATACGAAATAAAATCGAGCGTTTTGTGACGATTCCCGCGAGCACAGCGTCATCCTGAGAGCCCGCCCCGGACTCGATCCGGGGTGCGCGCACTGTTGTGCGCGCCTCGAAGGATGGCCGCGGGCACTTCGCCGGGTCATCCTTCGAGGCGCGCCGAAGCCGGCTCACACCTCAGGATGACGGCACGACCTCCCCCGGCGAGCTGCCAGGGGAGCGACTTGCTGACTTAGATGGCGCGCTTCAGCGCCTCGGCCAGATCGGTCTTTTCCCAGGAGAAGCCGCCTTCGGCGTCCGGGGTGCGGCCGAAATGACCGTAGGACGAGGTCCGCGCATAGATCGGCTTGTTGAGGTCGAGATGCTTGCGGATGCCGCGCGGGGTGAGGTCCATCGCCTCGGCGACCGCCTTCTCGAGCTCGGCCTCGGTGACTTTGCCGGTGCCGTGGGTGTCGATGTAGATCGACAGCGGCCGCGCCACGCCGATCGCGTAGGCGAGCTGCAGCGTGCAGCGGTCGGCGAGGCCGGCGGCGACGATGTTCTTGGCGAGATAGCGCGACGCATAGGCCGCCGAGCGGTCGACCTTGGTCGGGTCCTTGCCGGAGAACGCGCCGCCGCCATGCGGGGCCGCGCCGCCGTAGGTGTCGACGATGATCTTGCGGCCGGTCAAGCCGGTGTCGCCGTCCGGACCGCCGATGAAGAACTTGCCGGTCGGGTTGATGTGCCAGATCGTCTTGTCGGAGATCCAGCCTTCCGGCAGCGCCTGCCGCACATAGGGCTCGACCCGGTCGCGGACCTGGTTCGAGGTCATGTCCTCGACCAGATGCTGGTGCGAGACCACGATCTCGCGGACGCCGACCGGCTTGCCGTTCTCGTACTGGATGGTGACCTGGCTCTTGGAGTCGGGGCCGAGCACCTTCTCCTGGCCGGAGTGGCGGGCTTCCGAGATCAGCCGCAGGATCTTGTGGGCGTAGAAGATCGGCGCCGGCATCAGGTCGGGGGTCTCGTTGGTGGCGTAGCCGAACATGATGCCCTGGTCGCCGGCGCCCTCTTCCTGGTTGGTGCCGGGCTGCAGCGCGTCGACGCCCTGCGCGATATCGGCCGACTGCGGATGCAGCAGGATCTCGATGTCGCAGTTCTCCCAGTGGAAGCCGTCCTGCTCGTAGCCGATGTCCTTGATGGCTTCGCGCACCACGTGCTCGATGTGCTCGTTGGTGACCGAGGCCGGGCCCCGGGTCTCGCCGGCGATCACCACCTTGTTGGTGGTAGCAAGCGTCTCGCAGGCGGCGCGGATCGCCCAGGGGTCGATGCCCGCCTTCGGGCCTTCGCGGAAGAACAGATCGACGATCTCGTCGGAAATCCGGTCGCAAACCTTGTCGGGATGACCTTCTGAAACTGATTCACTCGTGAACATATAAGACGCGCGCATCAAACCAACCCCTTTCCGCCGGCACCCGGCGGCCCTTTCCTGATCATGTCCTGATTAGTCAATCGCGTCGACGCGAGATGACGTAGGATTCGTCGTAAAACCAAAGCCCGCTATACTTCCGCAGAACCTCTCTGGTGGCGTCCAGATAGGAACCGCCTTGAGTCATTTCCGTTAGTCGGTCGTCCTCGATTTGGGCCACATAGACCGCGGCATTCCAGGCTGCGAAAGCCGTCGAGGTTCCAATCGATCCGGTGACCTCGTTGGGCAGCGCTTCCATATCATATCGGAAGATCGAACGGCTATCGGCATAAGCGTTAAAGTTAAGGTCACGGCCGGCCGACCCCAGCTCGTATTTCACCGCGCGCAATAGCTCATGACGGCTCACCGCAAAAGGATTTTCTCCGGGCCACACCGCGCGGACGATTTCCAGCCCCGGATCCTGGCCGTGCGAGTGGATCCCGATCAGCCGGCCGCCGGGACGCAGCGCGCGGGCCAGCGGCGCGATGATCCGCTTGGCGCGGAAATTCACAGAAGATTTCGCCCGGTACGGCTGCGAGGCGATCACCAGGTCGAAATTGGCCTCGCTGCGGCCCGCCCGGGGAATCATCGAATCCAGCAAAAAGCGGTGATCTTCCCGATAGATAACGATGGCGACCGGGCGCTCATAGATCGGCATGCCGGATTGCTTGCTGATGCTGGCGCGCCAGTTCTCTTCCAGGAACGGGCCGAGTTCCGCGATCTGGGTCTCGAACTCCCCGGAGGAGGCGCCGCGTAGCACGACTTCGTGCCAGATCATGCCGGCCGCCGCGGCCGGTGAGGCCGGGGTCAGCCAGGGCGCTTCGGCGTAATACATATTGGTAAGAACGAACACCGTGGCCGGGTGCTCGAACAGCCGGTCCGGAACCTTGTCGAGGGTCAGCCGGACGTCCTCCAGGCTGAGTTCCTTGCCGGCGATATAGAACGGCATATGCGGGAACCGGCCATGCATCGCGCGCAACACGCGCGCCAGCACCGTCCCATCGCCGACGCCGGCGTCGAACACCCGAATCGCCGGTGGGCGGGGATGGATGCTGCCGAGCTCCAGCGTCACGCGCTCGGCGATCACCCGCTTTTCGCTGCAGGTGTGAACGAACAGCAGATACTTCTGGCGGTTCTCGAAGAACCGGAAATTGCCTTGCGGATCGCGCCGTTCCGGCGGCACCACCAGGCCGCGCGGCGGCGCCACGCCGTCGGTCCCAGCCGCGATGAAGGCCCGGATGCGGTCCAGCGTGTCGACGGTGATGCGCTTGCCCTCGCGCAGCCGATGCACCAGCTTGCCGTCATTGACAGCGCGGCGGCCGAAGGTGGTCTCGGCCACCCCGGCGCGCCGGCAGTAGTCGGAAATCTCGCCGAGCAATTGGTCGTTCTTCATGGGGTGCCGGTGGGCAGGAGGATTTGGCGTTGCTGGTAACACAATCTGCCCACCGATGAAAACGCCCGGCCACGCGGCCCGCTGCTGCCATGCAGCCGTCGTATCGCTGCGCTAGGAAACGGTGATCCGGTGCAAGCCCGGCTTTGGCAGCCGTGCGGGGGTCTGCTAAGACGCGGCACCGCAGCGGCCTGCCCGGGCCATCACCAGCGACAGGTTTTTCGATGAAAATTGCCATGATCGGCACCGGCTATGTGGGGCTGGTGTCCGGCGCCTGCTTTGCCGATTTCGGCCATCAGGTCACCTGCGTCGACAAGGACGAAGCCAAGATCGATGCGCTGCGGCGCGGCGAAATTCCGATCTTCGAGCCCGGTCTCGACGCCCTGGTGGCCTCCAACGTCAAAGCCGGGCGGCTGGATTTCGCCACCGAACTCACCACCGCGGTCGGCGAGGCCGACGCGGTGTTCATCGCGGTCGGCACGCCGTCGCGGCGCGGCGACGGCCATGCCGACCTCAGCTACGTCCATGCCGCCGCCCGCGAGATCGCGGGCGCGCTGAAAGGCTTCACCGTGGTGGTGACCAAGTCGACGGTGCCGGTCGGCACCGGCGACGAGGTCGAACTGTTGATCCGCGAGGCCAATCCCTCCGCCGACGTGGTGGTCGCGTCGAACCCGGAATTTCTGCGCGAAGGCGCTGCGATCCGCGACTTCAAATTCCCCGACCGCATCGTGGTCGGCACCGACGACGAGCGCGGCCGCAAGGTGCTGGGCGAGATCTACCGGCCGCTGTCGCTGAACGCCGCGCCCTTGATGTACACCGCGCGGCGCACCGCCGAACTGATCAAATACGCCGCCAACGCCTTCCTCGCCACCAAGATCACCTTCATCAACGAGATCGCGGATCTCGCCGAAAAGGTCGGCGCCGACGTCCAGGAAGTGGCGCGCGGCATCGGCATGGACAACCGGATCGGGCCGAAATTCCTGCACGCCGGCCCGGGCTTCGGCGGCTCCTGCTTTCCCAAGGACACCCGCGCGCTGGTCAAGATCGCGCTCGACCACGACGTGCCGCTGCGCATCGTCGAGGCGGTGCTGGCGGTCAACGACAACAGGAAGCGCGCGATGGCCCGCAAGGTCTCGCACGCACTCGGCGGCCATATCCGCGGCAAGACCGTCGCGGTGCTCGGCCTCACCTTCAAGCCCGACACCGACGACATGCGCGAGGCGCCGTCGATCCCGCTGGTCACCGGCTTGCTCGACATGGGCGCCAAGGTCCGCGCCTTCGATCCGGTCGGCATGGAGCAGGCCCGCGCCGAACTGCCCGACATCACCTATTGCGACGACGCCTATGCCTGCGTCGAGGGCGCCGACGCGCTGGTAATCGTCACCGAATGGGTCCAGTTCCGCGCGCTCGATCTCGGCCGGCTGAAGGCCGCGATGAAGCAGCCGGTGGTGATCGACCTGCGCAACATCTATCGCCCGGAGCAAATGGCCGCGCACGGCTTCGTCTATGAGAGCGTCGGACGGGGGACGTCGTAGTTCCGGCCGCGGTTACGAGCCCGCCCCGGGGCGACCGAACACCGCCTCGATAAATCGCAAACGGCCCCCGCCGCCGTCGAGCGCCATCGACATGTGGAGCCGGTCGCCGCGCAATTCGAACTCGACGATGAAGGTCTTGCCGTCGAGCGGGTTGTTCGGCGCGCGCCATTGGCCGCCACCGCCCGCCGTCGCCATGCCGTTGCGTTCGTGCTCAACAATGGTCGCGGTCCAGCCGTTGCTGGCAGTCACGCGCAGCGCGCCGATGCCGTCGATGGTGATCCGGCAGCTCGGACAATTGCCCGCATTGGAACTGATTTGCTGCCACGGGCCGGTCAAGGCTTCGACCTGAGCCCGCGCGACCGATGGGATCGCTGCGGCAAGGACCATCATCAACGTCAGACCGCGCAGCATCGCTACCTGCCCCACACCTCTTGCGCGACCTCGACCGCGAGCCGCAGCTTGTCCCATTGCTGGTCTTCGGAGAGGCCCGCTTCGGCGAAGCCGCTTTGCGGCGACAGCGCGAGTTGCTCGAGCGGCACCAAGGCGGCGGCCTCGGCGATCCGCCGCTTGAGGTCGTCCTTGCGCTCCAGCGCGCCGCGCGACGGGTCGATCAGGCCGAGCACCACCGTCTTGTTGCCCTTCGGCAGAAACCGCAGCGCCTCGAAGCCGCCGGCGCGATCCGGCTCGAACTCCAGCAGATAGCCGTCGTAGTGCGTGCCGGCGAGCAGCGTCTCGGCGACGCGTTCGTAGCCGCCGGTAGCCAGCCAGTTGCCGCGAAACGCGCCGCGGCCGGCATAGCTGGTGATCACTATGTCGGACGGCCGTTCGGCGATCGCGTAGTTGATGACGCGGGTGTAGGCTTGCTGCAGCTGGCCGGCGTCCTCGCCGCGCTGCCGCAGCATCTGCCGCTCGGCCTCCGAACACAGATGCGCCCACACCGGATCGTCGAATTGCAGGTAGCGGCAGCCGGCGTCGTAGAGCGCCTTCACCGCGCGGCGATAGGTCTTGGCGAGATCCTCGAAGAACAGCCCGAGGCTCGGATAGGCCTCCGACGCGATCGCCTCGGGGCCGCTGCGCCAATGCAGCAGCGCGGGCGATGGAATCGCCAGCTTCGGCGTCACATGGGCGATCTCGGCGTGGCGCTGCAGATGCTTGAACTGCGAAAGCAGCGGATGATCGTCGGGAAATTCCAGCTTGCCGGTCACCCGCAGCGAGCCGGGCTCGCCGCCGGCCGCACCGGGCTCGCAGCCGCCGAGCGCGGTGAAAAAGTCGAGCTGCTCGGCCGCGCCGCGGAATCCGCCGTCGGTGGCGAGCTTCAGCCCGTAGCCCGACTGCTTGTGCGCCAGCTTTTCGATCTCGACGTCTTCGATCTTGCGCAGATCGTCGGCGGTGATCGCCCCGGCCGCGAATCTGCCGCGCGCCTCCTCAAGTTTTGGCGGGCGCAGCAGGCTGCCCACATGCTCCGCCCGAAACGGCGGTCTGGTCCGTTGCATCATGCTCCCCGTCGGTCGACTACGATCGGCGCGCACACCGCTACACGTTCGACCGGCACTCCCAAACGAGGTTAGGAAGACATCATTAATCGAATGCAAACCAAACAAAGACAGCTTGCCGCGCCTCGGCCCGCCGCGTGGCAGCCGCCCTCGATTGCTGGCAAGCCGGCAGCGGCAGCCATATCATTGCCATGGAGGCCAGGATCTATCATGAGGGTCCGGTGAATTGCTGTGGCGTGCGGCATCTGGTTTGCGAGGCGACGATCGTGTGGGTTTCTGATTTGCTGAACGTCGTCTGCTGGCAGCGCCGCGGCGCGCTCGCCGCCGTGCTGCTGGCGTGTAGCCTCGGCGGCTGCGGAACCATCAACGAAAAGCTCGCCGCCGGCTCCGGCGATTACGTGCCGCAATGGGCCGGCGGTCTGCCGGCCGACGCGCCGCCGCGGCCGGGCACCCCGAAATACGAGGCCTGGCAGAAGGAGATGGCGCGGCGCCGCGCCATGCCGGCCCCCCAACGCCAGGAGCTGGAAAAGACCGATCCGTCCGGCTTGCGGCAGTCGAGCGACCAGTAGTCGGTTCGGCGATTCCGGCGATCATCGGGCGGGCTGCCCTGCCGCCGGAAGCCGCCCGATGGACGGCGAAACCGCGATCCCCTATACCGCGGACACCGCACGGCTTGCCCGCACCCCTGAGCCTCGATCCCGCCATCCATGCCGAACGACGCGCTGCATCCCGCCTGGTTGATCTGCCTCGGCATCGGTGCGGCGGCGCTGCTGGCCGCGGCGCTGATCCGCCTCAGCCTGCCGCTGCTGCAGCGCTACGCGCTGGCGCGGCCGAACGCGCGCTCCTCGCACAGCATTCCGACCCCGCAAGGCGCCGGCATCGCGGTGGTCGCCGCCGCGCTCGGGGTGGCCGGCACTCTGATCGCGTTGCAGGCGCCCACGGCGCTGGCGACGTTGGCTCCGGTGTTCGCCGCGGCCTTGCTGCTCGCCGCGACCGGCGCCATCGACGACATCGCGCCGTTATCGGTGACGCCGCGGCTGATCGCCCAGGCCGTGGCCGTCGCCGCGATGGTCTGGGCGCTGCCCGACGACCTGCGGATCGCGCCGTTTCTCCCGGCCTGGCTGGAGCGCGCCGGGCTGCTGCTCGGCACGCTGTGGTTCGTCAACCTGGTCAACTTCATGGACGGGCTCGACTGGATCACGGTCGCCGAAGTGGTGCCGGTCAGCGGCGCGCTGGTCGCGCTTGGCCTGCTCGGCACGCTGCCCTGGCCCGACGCGGTGCTGGCGGCGGCGCTCGGCGGCGCTTGCCTGGGCTTTGCGCCGTTCAACAAGCCGGTGGCCCGGGTGTTCCTCGGCGACGTCGGCAGCCTGCCGATCGGGCTGCTGCTGGCGTGGTGCCTGATCGGCTTGGCGGCGCAGTCGTGGGCCGCCGCGCTGCTGCTGCCGCTGTACTATCTGATGGACGCCACGCTGACGCTATTGCGGCGGCTGTGGCGGCGCGAGGCGGTCTGGCAATCGCACCGCTGCCATTTCTATCAGCAGGCCACCAGCAACGGCTTCACGGTGATGCAGGTGGTGACGCAGCTGTTGGTGCTGAACCTGGCGCTGGCCGCGTTGGCGATCGGCGCGGCGCTGAGCCGCTCCTGGGTCGTCGAGGCAGCGCTGCTGGCGCTCGGCGTCGCCGCGGTGGCGCTGCTGCTGCGGCGGTTTTCCCGGCCGCGCCGCTGATCACCGCGCCGCGCTGCGCAGCTCCGGCTCGGTGTGGAATTCCGGCACCGCGTCTTTCAGCACGCTGGTGATGTCGGTGCAGGTTTCGTTGGCGACGCCGTGCTCGAGCTGCACCAGCCATTGCCGCAGCAATTCCATCGGCGGCTGGTTCGGCTTGGCGGCGACGATGCCGGCGATGCCGGTCTCGCTGATCGGCTCCTGCTCGGCGAACAGGATCTCGTTGAGCCGCTCGCCGGGCCGCACCCCGGTGAACACGATCTCGATGTCGTAGCCGGGCTGCAGCCCCGACAGCCGGATCATCCGCTCCGCGAGATCGACGATCTTCACCGGCTGGCCCATGTTCAGCACATAGACCGAGGCGTCGAACCGCTCCGGGCTGAGCGCGTGGGTCGCAGCCGTGATCACCAGGTCGCAGGCTTCGCGGATCGTCATGAAGTAGCGCACCATGTCCGGATGCGTCACCGTGATCGGGCCGCCGGCTTCGATCTGCGCCTTGAATTTCGGCACCACCGAGCCGTTCGACGCCAGCACGTTGCCGAACCGCACCGAGATCAGCCGCATCGGCGGCGTGCCGCCATTGGCGGCGATCATCAATTGGCTATCCAGCGCCTGGCAGTACATTTCGGCGAACCGCTTGGTCAGCCCCAGCATCGACACCGGCTGAATCGCCTTGTCGGTGGAAATCATCACCATCGCGGCGGCGCCCGACGCCAAAGCGGCGTCGGCGACGTTGACCGAGCCGAAGATGTTGGTCTTGACGCCCTCGGTCCAGTCGCGCTCCAGGATCGGCACGTGCTTCAGCGCCGCGGCGTGAAACACGATGTCCGGCTTGAACGCCGTCAGCAATTGGTGGATGCGGTCGCGATCGCGGACGTCGGCCATGCGGCCTTCCACCGCGACCGCCGGCCCCTTGCCGAGAATCGTCTCCATCGCCGCATGCAGCGCCGGCTCGGAATTCTCGATGATCAACAGCCGCGCGGCGCCGAAGGTGGTGACGCGGTCGCAGATCTCGAAGCCGATCGAGCCGCCGCCGCCGGTGACCACCACCGATTTGCCGCGCACTAAGGCCTCGAGCCGGGCGTAGTCGATCTTGACGCTGGGCCGCAGCAACAGATCTTCCACCGCGACCGGCGCCAGCCGCGGCGTGTCGCGGCTTTCCTCCAGCGACGGCAGCCGGCTGACCGCGAGCCCCAGTTTGCGCGCGCGCATCAGCACCGATTCCGGCTGCGCGTCGCTTTCGAACGCCGACGGCGTCATCACCATGCGCTTGATCGGTTTGTCGCGGCTGGCGAAATCGTCGACCACGTTGGTCAGGTCGTCGATCGTGCCGAGCACCGGGATGCCGCGAATCAGCTGCCCGCGATCGGACAACGCCGGCGACAGAATGCCGACCGGCCACAACCGCTGCACCGCGCCGCTTTCGACCGCGCGCAGGAACACTTCGGCGTCGGCCGCCCGCCCGATCAGCAAGGTGGCCGCGGCGTTCTTCGCCAGCGCCTTGTTGCGGGTGCGGGTGTAGCGGAAATGCCGATAGGCCAGCCGCGAGCCGCTGAGGAAGAACACCTCCAGAAACCAGTAGATGATGATGGTGGTCTTGCCGAGGAAGAAGGTGCCGAACACGTTCGGCGCCAGAAAGATGTAGTCGAGCACCAATAGCGCGACGGTCAACACGCTGGCCGCGCGCAGGATGTTCAACAGGTCGGGGACCGAAATGAACCGCCACTTGGTGGTGGTGAGCTGGAAGAAGTAACAGACGAAAAAACTGAAGACGACGAAATACGGCAGGATGGTCAGCAGCAGCGGCAGCCGGTCGGTGAAGTTCTCGCCCTGGAAGCGGAGGAAGAAGCTGGCGACGACCGCGAACGCCGTCACCCCGGCGTCATGGATCGCGATCAGCCAGTTCCGATAGGTGAATGCGGAGATCCGGGTCATCGAGCGGCGGGCAATCTGTGGGGGTGCTTCATCACTCACTTTCACTTACGCCGGGCACGCGATGCGTGGTCAGCCTGCGGTAGCGTGGCATAGCAGATTGGGAGACGCGCGCCCGCTGCAAATAGCGGCACGCAAGCTTTCGCTGTCGCAGTGCGACGGGTGGGGAACAGCGCTGGTAACATCAAACTTCGAAACCTTTGGCAATCGCTTGCAATCCGGCTCGGCTTCATCCCGACCATCGCAATAGGCGGGGCCTTGCTGCGGTTCCCGTACGGCCCAACCAAGTCGAATTTAAGAATATGAATTTATGTTCAATTATTCCGTTCACGCGTCAGCCGCGGCGCTGCAACGGCCTCAATCCATGAAAATCACGGTCTTCTTGCCGTTCAGGATGACACGATCCTCGAGGTGATAGCGAATCGCGCGCGACAACACCCGGCGCTCGATGTCGCGTCCCTTGCGCGCCAGATCTGCCGGGGTGTCGCGATGGCTGATTCGCTCGACGTCCTGGTCGATGATCGGGCCTTCGTCGAGGTCGCTGGTGACGTAATGCGCGGTGGCGCCGATCAGCTTGACGCCGCGCTCATGGGCCTGGTGGTACGGCCGCGCGCCCTTGAAGCCCGGCAGGAACGAGTGGTGGATGTTGATGCAGCGGCCTTCCAGCCGCCCCGACATCTCGTTCGACAGGATTTGCATATAGCGCGCCAGCACCACCAGGTCGGTCTTGGTGTGGGCGATCACGCCGGAGATCGCGGTCTCCTGCTGGCGCCGGGTCTCCTTGTTCACCGGCAGATAGTGGAACGGGATGTCGCCGAACTCGATGTCCTTGTAGGTCTCGCGCGGGTGGTTGGAGATGATCGCGGTCGGCTGCATTTCCAATTCGCCGGTGCGCCAGCGATACAGGATATCGACCAGGCAATGATGCGACTGCGACACCAGCAGCATCACCCGTCGGCGATTGGAGCGGTCGCGCAGATGCCAGCGCATCCTGAACCGCTCGGCGACCGGCAGGAAGGCCTCGCGCAAGCCCTGCAGCGAGGCCCTGGTCTGCGCCGCGTTGAACACCACCCGCATGAAGAACAGGCCGGTTTCGCTATCGTCGAACTGCTGGGCGTCGATGATGTTCTGGCCGTTGTCGAACAGGAAGGTCGAGACCGCTGACACGATGCCCGGCAAATCGGGGCACGACAGCGTCAGCACGAATTGATGATGAGGCATGAGGCCAGCTTGATGGGAGGACGAAGCAGGAACGCGGGGCGAAACGACTCTGCTCTAACATCCGGGGCGGCCTTGCGCCAATCCCGTCCAAAGCGGCAAGATGCCGAGGCCACGAGCGCAGGACATCCCATGGTCGAACGACTGGACGGCTACCGCATTCTGATCCTGGAAACCCGCGAGGAGGCGCAGTTCGCGAGGCTGCTGACCGAACAGGGCGCCGCGGTGCTGCAATGCCCGATGTTCACCATCCACGACGCCCCCGACCCCGCCCCGGTCGAAGCCTGGATCCGCCGCGCCATCGCGCAGCCGTTCGACGACCTGGTGCTGACCACCGGCGAAGGGCTGCGCCGGCTGGTCAAGGCGGCGCGGCGCGTCGAGCTGGGCGAGCCGTTGATCGTCGCGATCGGACATTCGCGAAGCTTTGCGCGCGGGCCGAAGCCCGGCCGGGCGCTGCGGGAGATCGGCCTTGCGGCCAGCGTGGTCACCGAGGTGCCGACCTCGGACGGCATCGCCGCGACGCTGAAGGGCGTCGACCTGCACGGCCGGCGGGTCGGATTGCAGCTCTACCCCGACAAGGACCACAGCGCGCTGATTGCGGCGATCGTCGCCGGCGGCGGCGCGGTCGATCCGGTGCTGCCTTATGTGTATGACGCCCGCGCCGCCGAGAGCAACGTGCTGGAGGCGATCGACGCCATGGCGGCGGGCCGCGTCGACGCGCTGGCGCTGACCAGTTCGGGGCAGATCCGCCGGCTGATCGACGTGGCGCGGGCGCATCACTACGAGCCGCGGCTGCGCGCCGCGCTGGAGGCCACCCCGATCGCCTCGGTCGGCCCGGTGGTGTCCGAGGAACTGGCCGCCTACGGGCTGCGCACCGACATCTATCCGGCCAACGACGCCTTCTTCATGAAGCCGTTGATCGCCGCGATGGCGACCGCGCTGAGCACCCGCAAGCCGCGCGCCGCGGCGCAGTGAGCGGCGCTATTGCTCGTCGAGGATGCCGCGGAAATGCGCGATGGTCCGTTGCAGCCCCTCGCGCAGCTGCACCTTGGGCTCCCAGTCGAGCAAGCGCGTCGCCAGCGAGATGTCCGGCTTGCGCTGCCGCGGATCGTCGGACGGCAACGGTGCGAACACCAGCTTGGAACGCGCGCCGGTCAATTCCACCACCTGCTCGGCCAATTCGCGAATGGTAAACTCCACCGGATTGCCGAGATTGACCGGGCCGGTGATGTCGTCGGCGGTTTCCATCAGACCGATGATGCCTTCGATCAGGTCGTCGACGTAGCAGAACGAGCGGGTCTGCGCGCCGTCGCCATACAGCGTGATGTCCTCGCCGCGCAGCGCCTGCACCACGAAATTCGACACCACGCGGCCGTCGTTGACGTACATCCTGGGCCCGTAGGTGTTGAAAATCCGCGCCACCTTGATCGCGGTGGCGTGCTGGCGGTGATAATCGAAGAACAGCGTCTCGGCGCAGCGCTTGCCTTCGTCGTAGCAGGAGCGCAGCCCGATCGGATTGACCCGACCCCAATAGCTCTCGACCTGCGGGTGGATCTCCGGATCGCCATAGACCTCCGAGGTCGAGGCCTGGAAGATCTTGCACTTCAGCCGCTTCGCCAGCCCCAGCATGTTGATGGCGCCGTGCACGCTGGTCTTGGTGGTCTGCACCGGGTCGTGCTGATAGTGGATCGGCGAGGCCGGGCACGCCAGATTGTAGATCTGGTCGACCTCGATATAGAGCGGGAAGGTGACGTCGTGGCGGATCACCTCGAAGTCGGGGTTGGCCAACAGATGCTTGATGTTGCGGCGCTGCCCGGTGAAGAAATTGTCGACGCAGATCACCTGATGGCCGAGCCCGAGCAACCGCTCGCACAGATGCGATCCCAAGAAGCCGGCGCCGCCGGTGACCAATACTCGCTTGCCAAACTTCATCTTCAGACTTCCAGAGCTATGCCGCCGTCCCGTCGAGGAGACGCCGCAGGGTATGGACGCATTGCGCGAGCGATGCCAGCCCGCAGCGGACACCGCAATCGGCCGATTGGATCATCCGTGCCGCGGCAGCCGGATCGCGCGGTGCGCGGTGCGGGACATGCCGCGCGACGACAACCTGCGGTTCGGATGCGGCCCCGAGTGACGCTTCACCTCGATGCGATCAATCGTCGCGCGGTGCCAACGCTTCGATCGCCGCCGCGGCTATTGCGGCGCGCGACATTGCGCAAATTGCGCGGCCGATCGCAAGCCCCATCCCGCTGCGCGGAATGACCAGCGCCTTGCCGCAAGACAGCGATGCCGGCAAGCCCGCACACCGCCAAATCATGGTTCCCAAAGCGAATGGCGGGCCCGAACAAACCATGCGCGTGTCACCATCGGCGCCCTTGCGGCGCCGCGATCATTGCCGCACAATCAAAACCAAATCGGGATTGTCGGACGGCTTGAAAACTCAAACTCGTTCGGCAATACCCGGGACATAACAAAAAACCAAGGAGGAGACCCCGATGCGTAGACTCGTAGTGGCTGCCGCGCTGGCTCTGCCGATGCTCGGCCAGGCCGCGATCGCCCAGGAGACCGTCAAGCTCGGCTACATCGACCCGTTGTCGGGCGGCGGCGCCAGCGTCGGCGAAGGCGGCCTGAAGACCTTCCAGTATCTGGCCGAGGAGTTGAACGCCAAGGGCGGCATTCTCGGCAAGAAGGTCGAGATCGTGCCGCTCGACAACAAGACCAACCCGCAGGAAAGCCTGATCCAGGCGCAGAAGGCGATCGACGCCGGCGTGCGCTACGTGACCCAGGGCAACGGCTCGGCGGTCGGCGGCGCGTTGTCCGACTTCGTCACCAAATACAACGAGCGCAACCCCGGCAAGGAAGTGCTGTACTACAATTACGCCGCGGTCGATCCGATCCTGACCAACGACAAGTGCAGCTTCTGGCACTTCCGCTGGGACGCCAATTCCGACATCAAGATGGAAGCGCTGACCAACTACATGAAGGATCAGCCGGCGATCAAGAAGGTCTACCTGATCAACCAGGACTATTCGTTCGGCCAGTCGGTGCGTACCACCGCCCGGGCGATGCTGGCGAAGAAGCGGTCGGACATCCAGATCGTCGGCGACGAGCT
The DNA here is from genome assembly GCF_014203125.1 of Rhodopseudomonas rhenobacensis. GTDB lineage: Bacteria > Pseudomonadota > Alphaproteobacteria > Rhizobiales > Xanthobacteraceae > Rhodopseudomonas_A > Rhodopseudomonas_A rhenobacensis. Next base: position 64,256 of record NZ_JACHIH010000008.1, on the reverse strand, counting down.
GCACCCGCTGTTGAAGATCACCGACTTCGCGCCCTACGTCGCCAAGATCAAGGCGTCCGGCGCCGACACCGTCGTCACCGGCAATTGGGGCCAGGACATCGCGCTGTTGCTGAAGGCCTCGGCCGACGCCGGACTGAAGGTCAACTGGTACACCTATTATGCCGGCGGCTCGGGCGGCCCGACCGCGATCAAGCAGACCGGGCTCAATCACCAGGTGTTCCAGATCACCGAGGGCTTCGCCAACGTCGATCACAAGGAGTCGCAGGACTTCGAGAAGGCGTTCCGCGCCAAGGTCGACTTGAGCCTCTGGTATCCGCGCGCCGTCAACGAAATGCGGATGTTCGCCGCCGCGGCCGAAAAAGCCAAGTCGCTGGAGCCGATCAAGGTCGCGCAGGCGCTCGAGGACATGAAGTTCGAAGTGTTCAACGGCGGCGAAGGCATCATGCGGAAGGACGACCATCAGTTCTTCCAGCCGATCTACATCTCGTCGTTCGGCGAGCGCAGCGAAAAGGAGCCGTTCGACGATGAGAAGACCGGCTGGGGCTGGAAGCTGGTCGCCAAGGTCGACACCGCCCAGACCATGCTGCCGACCACCTGCAAGATGGACCGGCCGTAAGCGCTCGCGGAAGAAGCACGGCGAATATGCGCGCACGGCGCGCTCCCTCTCCCCGCTTGCGGGGAGAGGGTCGGGGTGAGGGGGCGCCTTCGCAAGACGCGGACTCCGCGTTCTAACCGAAACGCCCCTCACCCGACCCGGCTTCGCGGAGCCTGTACGCGGACGGCGCAAAGCGCCGATCCGGGCGCTCCGCCGGATCGACCTCTCCCCGCAAGCGAGGAGAGGTGAAGACGCAACCTCTATTCTCAAGATCGCAGGCCACAACCGTGCTTGAACTGATCGTCATCTCCACCTTGAACGGCGTGCTGTACGGCATGCTGTTGTTCCTGATGGCCAGCGGCCTCACCGTGATCTTCAGCATGCTCGGCGTGCTGAACTTCGCCCATGCCAGCTTCTACATGCTCGGCGCGTTCTTCGGCTTCCAGATCAGCCGCTGGGTCGGGTTCTGGCCGGCGCTGCTGATCGCCCCGTTGCTCGCCGGCGCGATCGGCGCCGCGGTGGAGCGCTACGGGCTGCGCCGCGTGCACAAGAACGGCCACGTCGCCGAATTGTTGTTCACCTTCGGCCTCGCCTTTGCGATCGAGGAGATCGTGCAGATCATCTGGGGCAAGAGCCCGGTGGATTTCCGGGTGCCGCCGCTGTTGGACTTCCCCGCCTTCACGATCTTCTCGACCAACTACCCCGCCTTCAAGATGTTCATGCTGCTGGTCTCGGTCGCGATCTTCTTAGGCCTGCTGCTGGCGCTGAAGAAGACCCGGATCGGGCTGATCGTGCAGGCCGCATTGACCCATCCGCACATGGTCGGCCATCTCGGCCACAATGTCGGGCGCATCTTCATGCTGGTGTTCGGCGTCGGCACCGCGCTCGCCGCGGTCGCCGGCGTGATCGCCGGCCCGGCGCTGGTGACGCAATCCAACATGGCCGGGCTGCTCGGCCCGATCCTGTTCGTCGTCGTCGTGGTCGGCGGGCTCGGCTCGCTGCCCGGCGCCTTCATCGCCTCATTGCTGATCGGCCTGTTGCAGACCTTCGCCGTCTCGATGAACGCTTCGCTCGCCGGCCTGCTCGGCCCGCTCAGCCCCGACCTCGCGCAAAGCTGGCTCAGCGACATCTGGAACGTCACCATCGCGCAGATCGCACCGATCATGCCCTATCTGCTGTTGGTGCTGGTGTTGATCTTCCGCCCGATGGGCCTGTTGGGGACCCGCGACACATGAGAGATATCACCGTGAGCGCAGCCCCTCCGCCGCCGGCGCTGGCCGACAAGCTGAAATTCTACGGCATCTGGGTCGGCGTGGCGCTGATACTGTTGCTGTTGCCGAAGATCCTCTCCTCCGGCGGCTCGCTGACCACCTTCAGCCTGATCGGCATCTCGATCATCTTCGCTTTGTCCTACAACATCCTGCTCGGCCAGACCGGGATGCTGTCGTTCGGCCATGCGGTGTATTACGGGCTCGGCGGCTTCCTCGCCATCCACGCCATCAACTTCATCGTCGGCCACAAATTCCCGATCCCGCTGCCGCTGGTGCCGATGATCGGCGGCGCCACCGGGCTGTTTTTTGCGGCCTTGATCGGCTGGGTCTCGACCCAGCGCTCCGGCACGGCGTTCGCGATGATCTCGCTGGGGCTCGCCGAACTGGTCGCCTCCTCGGCGCTGATCCTGCGCAGCTTCTTCGGCGGCGAGGCCGGCGTCTCCGCCAACCGCACCAAGCTCCTGAAAGTGTTCGACTGGAATTTCGGCCCGCAGATCCAGATCTACTATCTGGTCGCGGCCTGGACGCTCGTCGCGGTGATCGCGATGTACGCGCTGACCCGCACGCCGCTTGGCCGGATGTGCAACGCGGTGCGCGACAATCCGGAGCGGGTGCAGTTCGTCGGCTATGATCCGCACGTCATCCGCTATCTGGCGTTCTGCTTCGCCGGCTTCTTCGCCGGGATCGCCGGCGCGCTCGCGGCGATCAATTTCGAGATCGCCAATTCCGCCTATCTCGGCGCGGTGCAGTCCGGCACCGTGCTGTTTGCGGCCTATATCGGCGGCATCGGCTTCTTCATCGGTCCGATCGTCGGCGCGATCTTCGTCACCTTCCTGTCGCTGGGCTTGAGCGACGTCACCCCGGTGTGGCAGCTGTATTTCGGCCTGTTCTTCATCGCGGTGGTGATGTTCGCCCCTGGCGGCATCACCGGCCTGTTGATGATGCACCGGCCGCTGCTGAAGGGCGGCACCATGCTGCGGGTGTTGCCGAGCTACGCGGTGGCGCTGCTGCCGACGCTGGCGATGGTGATCGGGCTGATGCTGGCGATCGAATCCACCGTGCATTACACCGTCAATCCCTCCGAGAACCCGCACATCCGCGCCTTCGGCATTCCGTTCAACGCGGCGAGCCCGCTGACCTGGGCGGCCGCGCTGGCGCTGATCGTGGTCGGCTTCGCATTGGCGCGGCTGAGCTGGCGCCGCGTCGGCCATGCCTGGGACGAGGCCTTGACCACCGCACGGCAAAACGGAGTTGCGGCATGAGCGGCAAAGAGCCCAACGCCATCGAACTGCGCGATGTCGAAAAGAGCTTCGGCATCACCAAGGTGATCCAGACCATCAATCTCAAGGTCGCGCAGGGCGAACGCCACGCGCTGATCGGCCCGAACGGCGCCGGCAAATCGACCACCTTCAACCTGATCTCGGGCTACATGAAGCCGACCTCCGGCAGCATCCAGCTGCGCGGCGAGGAGATCGCCGGGCTGCGCCCGTTCCAGATCAACCGCCGCGGACTGTCGCGCAGCTTCCAAGTCACCAACGTGTTCGGCAACATGACGGTGTGGGAAAATCTGCGCTGCGCGGTGCTGTGGGCCACCGGCCAGCGCTACGCGTTCTGGAAGAACATCGACAAGCTGCCCGAGGTCCGCGAACGCACCGCGCGCATTCTCGAAGACATCCATCTGGTCGGCCGCCGCGATGTCCCGGCGGGCCTTCTGACCTATGCCGAGCAGCGCGCGCTGGAGATCGGCATCACCATCGCGGGCGGCGCCAACGTCATCCTGCTCGACGAGCCGACCGCCGGCATGAGCCACGCCGAGACCGAACGCGCGGTGTCGCTGATCCGCCGCCTGACCGAGGGCCGCACCCTGCTGATCGTCGAGCACGACATGAGCGTGGTGTTCGGCCTCGCCGACCGCATCTCGGTCCTGGTCTACGGCCAGGTGATCGCCTCGGGCACGCCGGAGGAGATCCGCGGCAATCCCAAGGTCAAGGAAGCCTATCTCGGCGAGGAGGCGGCGTGATGCTCGAAGTCCGGGACCTGCACGCTTATTACGGCAAGAGCCACATCCTGCAGGGCGTCGACATGCAGATCGCTGCCGGCGAGGTGGTCAGCCTGCTCGGCCGCAACGGCGTCGGCCGCTCCACCACCGTGAAGGCGATCATGGGCGAAGTGCCGCCGGTGGGTGTGATCCGCTTCAAGGGCGCCGACATCGCCGGGCTGCCGAGCTACAGAATCGCGCATCGCGGCCTCGGCTACGTGCCGGAGCATCGCGACATCTTCCCGGGGCTCACGGTGCGGCAGAACCTGATGCTCGGGGTCAAGGACCCGCGCAATCCGGGCAAGTGGCGGCTCGACGACATGCTCGACATGTTCTCCAACTTGAAGGCGCGCGCCGACACCGCTGCCGGCGTGCTGTCAGGGGGCGAAAAGCAGATGCTGACGATCTGCCGCACGCTGATGGGCAACCCCGATCTGGTGATGATCGACGAGCCGACCGAGGGGCTCGCGCCGATCATCGTGCAGCAGGTCGGCGACCTGATCGCGGAAATCGCGCGGCGCGGCGTCGCCATCCTGCTGGTCGAGCAGAAGCTGTCGATCGCGCTGCGGATCTCGCACCGGGTCTATGTGATGGGCCACGGCCGCATTGTGTTCGAAGGCTCGCCGGCCGACCTCAAGGCCAACGACGCCGTGCGCAAGGAATGGCTCGAAGTCTGATCGCGGCGCCGACCCGACGGTCGCCGCCCCGGCGGATCAACGCGGCCGATCCGAACCCCGGAAGGCGCGCGCCAGATTTGCCGCGGTGCAGCACGTCGCTTGCGCGGCGCCGGGCCTGCGACATACCGCCTCACCTGGTAGTTCCCCCAGGTATTCCGACTACGCGCGGCCCCGCCAGGCCGGCAGCGCTGGATTTTGGCGCCGCCGCTTCGCTCGCAAGTAACCCGCTCGCCGTCGCGAGCGGCCAGCGAGTTATCAGCAACAACGGAACGTTAAGCACGCTCGCAATGGAACAGTGCACTTCGGAACGAGACGCGTCATGTCGGATTGTCCGTATCCGTGAGTAAGCGAATCCCGCGCCACCTTCTGGAGGCCAGCGAATGACCCAAGCCCCGAGCGAAGGCGACCAGTCCCTGCCGCTGCTGTTTGCCGCGGTGAAACGCGAAGGCGATGCCAGCGATCGGATCCGCCGCTCATTGCAGGCGGTGCGCAGCCATCTCGGCCTGCAGGTCGCCTACGTCTCGAAGTTCGAGGGCGACGAGTCGGTGTTTCGCGTGGTCGATGCGCCAGGGTTGGAGCACGTGATCAAGCCCGGCGACCGCCGCTCCCTTGACGATATCTACTGCCGGCACATTCTCGAGGGCCGGCTGCCGCAACTGATGCCGGACACCGCCGCCCAGCCGCTGGCGATGGCGATGCCGATCACCGCCGCCTGCCATATCGGCAGCCACGTCAGCGTGCCGATCGAGCTGCCGAACGGCGAGACCTACGGCATGTTCTGCTGCATCGGCTTTCAGGCCGATCCCTCGCTGAACGAGCGCGACCTGCAGACCATGAAGGCGTTCGCCGAAATGGCCTCGTTCGAAATCAGCTCCGAGTTGGACGCGCAACGCGAGCTGCAGGTCAAGCAAGCCCAGCTCAGCCAGGTGATCGCGCAGGACCAGATGTCGATCGTGTACCAGCCGATCTGGAATACCGACGTGATGCAGCCGGTCGGCTTCGAATGCCTGGCGCGGTTTTCGCCGCTGCCGCTGCGCTCGCCGGACAAATGGTTCGCCGAGGCCGGCGAGGTCGGCATGGGCGTCGAACTCGAGCTGCACGCCATCCGCAAGGCGCTGCAGGCGCTGCACAGCTTTCCGGCGCCGACCGAGCTCGGCGTCAACGCCTCGGCGGCCACCATCCTGGAGGGCAACCTCGAAGCGTTGTTCGCCGGCCTGCCGCTCGACCGGGTGATCGTCGAGATCACCGAGCATTCCACCGTCGGCAATTACGACGCCATCCTCAAGGTGCTGCGGCCGCTGCGCGAGCGCGGCCTGCGGCTCGCGGTCGACGACGCCGGCGCCGGCTATTCCAGCCTGCGGCATATCCTCAACATGCAGCCGGACTTCATCAAGCTCGACATCGGGCTGACCCAGAACATCGACCTCGACCCGGCGCGCAAGGCGCTGGCCCGCGCGCTGGTCGGCTTCGCCCGCGACACCGGCAGCCGCATCGTCGCCGAAGGCGTCGAACGGCAATCCGAACTCGACGCACTGCGCTCGATCGGCGTGAAGAAGGTGCAGGGCTATCTGCTCGGCCGCCCGATGTCCTTGCAGGATGCGCTCGGCCTCTGCCCGGCCCGCCGTCGCCGCAAGACCGTGGCAGCCTGAGCCGCCCCCCCGGTTAGCATTCCCGGCTACCACGTTGCCCGCTCACGGCCTGCCCGGCGAGACCGGCCAACCGGCGTTTGCTGCGTTGCAGCAGCTTGCTCAGCTCCGAAGCGGAAATACGTCGCAGCCCGCAGGCTTTGACATTGCCGAACCCAATAGTCGAATATGGCGCGGGTTCGATCCGTGTAAGCTCAGCCAAGCGGGCAACCGCGTGAGACAGAGCGACGAACGCGCGGACCAAGGGCGTTGCGATGGCAGGTGCGAAAAGCACCGCCGCGACAACGGGGACAGGGGAGGACATGCGTGGATCACGCATTGGAGGTGCGCGCAGTCTCGCTGCGCTTCGGCGGTGTCCGCGCGCTGACCGACGTCAGCTTCGCGGTCGCTGACGGCGAACTGTTTTCCATCATCGGCCCGAACGGCGCCGGCAAGACGTCCATCGTCAATTGCATTTCCGGCCGCTACCGGCCGACCGAAGGCCAGCTGTTCTACCATGGCCGCGACATCACCGGCTTGAAGCCGAACGCGCGGGCCTCGCTCGGCATCGGCCGCACCTTCCAGAATCTCGCGCTGTTCCACCATATGAGCGTGCTCGACAACATCATGGTCGGCCGCCATCATCTGTTGAAGAACAACTTCCTCACCGGCTCGTTGTACTGGCTGACCGGCGCGCGGCAGGAAGAACTCGAACATCGCCGCAAGGTCGAGGAGATCATCGACTTTCTCGACCTGCAGAGCGTGCGCAAGGCCACCGCCGGAACTCTCCCCTATGGGCTGCGCAAACGCGTCGAACTCGCCCGCGCGATGGCGCTGGAGCCGCGACTGATCCTGCTCGACGAGCCGATGGCCGGCATGAACTTCGAAGAGAAGGAGGACATGGCGCGCTACATCGTCGACCTCAACGAAGAATACGGCATGACGGTGATGATGATCGAGCACGACATGGGCGTCGTGATGGACATCTCGCACCGCGTCATGGTGCTGGATTTCGGCCGCAAGATCGCCGAGGGCGACCCCGCCGCGGTGCTCGCCGATCCGCACGTCAAGCGCGCTTACTTGGGCGAAGAGGACGAGGTGCTGGTCGATCCCGACGACAAGCCGGATCATCCGGTGGTGACGGAGACCGCCGCATGATGAACTATGCGGCGCGCGTCGCCGAAGCTGACACCTATCCGAAGCTGTTGCGGCTCAATGCGAAAGAGCACGGCGAGGAGATCGCGCTGCGCGAAAAGGATTTCGGGCTGTGGCGCGAATTCTCCTGGGCCGACTATCAGGAACGCGTCCAAAACTTCGCGCTCGGCATGCTCGAGCTCGGCGTGCAGCGCGGCGACGTGATCGGCATTATCGGCGACAACCGTCCGGACTGGGTCGCGGCCGAGATCGCCGCCCACGCGCTCGGCGCGCTCAGCCTCGGGCTCTACCGCGACGTGCTCGACGACGAGGCGGCCTACCTCTTGAGCTATGGCGCGGCGAAACTGGTGTTCGCCGAGGACGAGGAGCAGGTCGACAAGCTGTTGCTGCTCGGCGAGCGCGTGCCACAGCTTTGCCACATCGTTTATTCCGACCCGCGCGGCATGCGCAAATACGACGATCCGCGGTTGATCGACGCCGATCAACTCGCCGCAATGGGCCGCGCCCGCGCCGGACATAATCCGACGTTGTACGACTCGCTGGTCGATGCGACGCGCGGCGAAGACGTCGCAATCCTCTGCACCACCTCGGGCACCACCGCCCATCCGAAACTCGCGATGCTCGCGGCCGGGCGCGTGCTGCGGCACTGCGCGGCGTATCTCTCCTTCGATCCCAAGGATTCGTCCGACGAATACGTCTCGGTGCTGCCGCTGCCGTGGATCATGGAGCAGGTCTATGTGCTCGGCAAAGGCCTGTTGAGCCGCATGAAAGTGAACTTCGTCGAGCAGCCCGACACGCTGATGAATGACTTTCGCGAGATCGCGCCGACCTTCGTGCTGTTCGCGCCGCGGGTCTGGGAAAGCATCGCCGCCGACGTCCGCGCCCGGGTGATGGACGCTTCGCCCTTGAAACAAGGGCTTTACAACCTCGGCATGAAAGCCGGATTGTCGGCGCTGGCGCGCGGCGAGACCTCGCTGTTTGCCGACGCCGTCCTGTTTCGGGCGCTACGCGATCGGCTCGGCTTCACGCGGCTGCGCTCGGCGGCGACCGGCGGCGCCGCGCTCGGCCCCGACACCTTCAAGTTCTTCCAGGCGATGGGCGTGCCGCTGCGCACGCTGTACGGCCAGACCGAACTGCTCGGCGCCTACACGTTGCATCGCGAGGGCGAGGTCGATCCCGACACCACGGGCGTGGCGATGTCCGAGGAGATCGAAATCCGCATCGACAATCCCGACATCCACGGCGTCGGCGAGATCGTGGTGCGGCATCCCAACATGTTCCTCGGCTACTACAAGAACGACGAGGCCTCCGCCGACATCATCGACGGCTGGATGCAATCCGGCGACGCCGGATATTTCAACAAGGGCGCGCAGCTGGTGGTGATCGACCGTATCAAGGATTTGGCCGAGACCTCGCAAGGCGAACGCTTCTCGCCGCAATATATCGAGAACAAGCTGAAGTTCTCGCCCTATATCGCCGAGACCGTGGTGCTCGGCGCCGGTCGCGATCAGCTTGCGGCAATGATCTGCATCCGGTTCTCGATCATCTCGAAATGGGCGGAGAAGAAGCGGATCTCCTTCACCACCTACACCGACCTCGCCTCGCGGCCGGAGGTCTACGCACTGCTGCGGAAAGAAGTCGAGGCGGTCAACGCCACGCTGCCGCCGGCGCAGCGGATCGGCAAGTTCCTGCTGCTCTACAAGGAGCTCGACGCCGACGACGGCGAACTGACCCGCACCCGAAAAGTCCGCCGCAGCGTCATCAACGAGAAATACGCCGATATCATCGAAGGCATCTACGGCGGCGCGCCGGAGATTCCGGTCGACACCGTGATCCAGTTCCAGGACGGCACCACGCAACGCATCCGCACACGACTGACGGTTGTCGACCTCGCCCGCGACGCGGCCGCGATGGAGGCGGCGGAATGAACGGGGTGATTTGTGAAAAGCCCAATCCCGTCGCAATGCCCCCTCTCCCGGATCATCGCTGCGCGATGATCCGACCTCTCCCCGCAAGCGGGGAGAGGTCGCGCGCGGCGACTCAGCAGAATCACCTCACCATCGCAGGCGTGGAAAGATTAGCCGAAGCGTCGCCACACGTTCACCTCTCCCCGCCTGCGGGGAGAGGTCGGATCGCGTCAGCGATCCGGGTGAGGGGGCGCCTCAGCAAGGGCGGCGGCAATGGTTTCCAAGACTCCAGTCATGTTGCTCAACACGTCGTTGTTCCAGAACCGCAGCACGCGATAATTGTGATCTCGCAGCCATTGGTCCCGCGCCGCGTCCGTCGCGCTGTCGGCATGCTGCCCGCCGTCGACCTCGATGATCAGCCGACGTTCGCGGCAGATCAGATCCACGGTGTAAGGGCCGACGGGCTCCTGCCGCACAAATTTGTGGCCATCCAACGCACGCGCGCGAAGCCGCTGCCACAGCGCGTTCTCGGCGTCAGTTGCGGCGCGTCGCAACCGCCTGGCTCGCGCGGTTTGAACGTCGTTAGCTTCTCGCATGAGGAAACGCCCCCTCACCCGGATCATCGCTGCGCGATGATCCGACCTCTCCCCGCGAGCGGGGAGAGGTTAGCTCAGCACGCGTGGAAATCTTATACCACCCAACGGGTCGAGTTTACCAAAATCCAACGCTTCCGTCAGCCCGGAGCTCTCCCCAAATGAATTCCCAGCTCCTGATCCAGCTGCTGGTCAACGGCCTCGTGGTCGGCACGCTGTATGGCGTGGTGGCGATGAGTTTCGTGCTGATCTACAAGGCCACGCAGGTCGTCAATTTCGCGCAGGGTGAACTGTTGCTGATCGGCGCCTGGGTGTGCTGGACGCTGCTGACCAAATATCAGGTGCCGTTCTATGTCGGCATGCCGATCACCCTGGCGTTCATGTTCTGCTTCGGCATCGCGGTGCAGATCGTGGTGCTGCGGCCGATGATCGGCGAGCCGATCATCTCGGTGATCATGGTGACGATCGCGCTGTCCACCGTGTTCCAGGCGGCGCTGAAGTGGATCTACGGCGTCAGCCCGCAGCCGTTCCCGCGGGTGTTCGAGAGCCAGTCAGTCTCGTTCGCCGGACTGCAGATCCAGACCGTCTATGTCATGAGCCTGGTCGTCTCGGTGGCGATGATGATCGGCATGGCCTGGTTCTTCAAGGTCTCGAAATATGGTCTGGCGATGCGCGCCACCGCGTTCAACCAGCAGGTCGCGCAGTCGCTCGGCATTTCGGTGAAAAGCGTGTTCGCGATGGCCTGGGCGATTTCGGCGACCGTCTCGGCGGTCGCCGGCGTCGTGGTCGCGGTGGTGAACGGCGTGTCGTCGGGATTGTCCACTTACGGCATCAAGGTGTTTCCCGCAGCGATTCTCGGCGGCCTCGACAGTATCGGCGGCGCGGTGGTCGGCGGCCTGATCATCGGGCTTCTGGAAAACGTCGCCCAATATGTCGACAGCGAATATCTGCACTGGGGCAATCTCTACGAGGTGGCGCCGTTTTACGTGCTGATCATCATCCTGATGATCAAGCCCTACGGGCTGTTCGGCACCAAAGACATCGAACGGATCTGATCCTTATGGCCACACCTTCGATCATTCCGGCCGGCGATTTCCGCACCTCCTACGCCGCCGACACCACGATCTTCCCAACCCCGATGAGCCGCAACGCGGCACTCGCCGGCATCGTGCTGGTGTGCTTCGCGCCGCTGCTGCTCTCCGAATATTGGCTGAGCATCCTGATTCAGATCGGCATCTACGGCATTGCCGCGCTCGGGCTGAATATCCTGGTCGGCTTCACCGGGCAGATCTCGATCGGCCACGCCGCGTTCTTCCTGCTCGGCGCCTTCACCTCGGCCTATATCTCCAACACCCTGCCGATCCCGGTGTTCTTCGCGATTCCGCTGGCCGGCCTCTTGACCGCGCTGATCGGGCTCGTGTTCGGCTTGCCGGCGGCGCGGCTGAAGGGGCTGTATCTGGTCATCGCCACGCTGGCGGCGCAGTACATTCTGCTGGATTTCTTCTCGCGCGCCGAATGGTTTAGTGGCGGCTCGGTGCCGGCGATGGCACAGCCGTTCTCGCTCTTCGGCTATGTGCTGCGCGGCGACCGGCAATATTTCTACGTGGTGCTGGCCTATGTGCTGGCGAGCTATCTGTTGGTCACCAATCTGATGCGAACCCGCGACGGCCGCGCATTGGTGGCGGTGCGCGACCATTATCTCTCCGCCGAGATCATGGGCATCAACCTCACCAAATATCGCACGCTGTCGTTCGGCTTGGCCGCGTTCTTCGCCGGCATCGCCGGCGCGCTCTACGCGCATTATCAGCTCGTGGTCTCCAACGAAGGCTTCGGCATCGAGCGCTCGATCATCTTTCTCGCCATGGTGATCATCGGCGGCACCGGCTCGATCATGGGCACGCTGATGGGCACCGCCTTCGTGGTGCTGCTGCCGGAATCGATGGAATGGCTCTCCGCCGGCTTGAAAGGGAGCGCGATCGACCGCGCGCTGTCGCTGAACAACAACCTGACATTCTTACGCGAGATCGCCATCGGGGTGATCATCATCCTGTTCCTGATCTTCGAACCCGATGGGCTGGCGCATCGCTGGCGGCAGATCAAGACCTACTGGAAACTCTACCCGTTCTCGCATTGAGGCGGGACCGCAACGATCGAATGAAACGTCAACGAAAAATCACCGGAGGACACAACATGACGATGAAATCCTTGTTGGGCACCGCCTCGCTGGCGCTCGTGATCGCGGGCTTTGCCGCCGGCGCGCAGGCGCAGATCGCGATCGGCCATCTCGCCGACTATTCCGGCGGCACCTCGGACGTCGGCACGCCCTACGGCCAGGGCGTCGCCGACACCTTCGCCTGGGTCAACAAGCACGGCGGCGTCGGCGGCAAGCAGCTCGCCGTCGACACCAATGATTACGGCTACCAGGTGCCGCGCGCGATCGCGCTGTACAAGAAATGGTCGGGCGGCGACAAGGTCGCGGCGATCATGGGCTGGGGCACCGCCGACACCGAGGCGCTGACCGGCTTCCTCGCCAACGACAAGATCCCCGACATGTCCGGCTCCTATGCGGCGGCATTGACCGATCCCGAAGGCAGCAGCGGCAAGGCCAAGGCCGCGCCGTACAATTTCTTCTACGGTCCCTCTTATTCCGACGCGCTGCGCGCCGAACTGACCTGGGCGGCGGAAGACTGGAAGGCCAAGGGCAAATCCGGCAAGCCGAAATTCGTCCATATGGGCGCCAACCACCCCTATCCCAACGCGCCGAAGGCGGCCGGCGAAGCGATGGCGAAAGAGCTCGGCTTCGAGGTGCTGCCGCCCTTGGTCTTCGCGCTGGCGCCGGGCGACTATAGCGCGCAGTGCCTCAGCCTGAAAAGCGCAGGCGCCAACTACGCCTATCTGGGCAACACCGCGGCGTCGAACATCTCGGTGATGAAGGTCTGCAAGACCGCCGGGGTCGACGTGCAGTTCATGAGCAACGTCTGGGGCATGGACGAGAACGCCGCCAAGACCGCCGGCGACGCCGCCGACGGCGTGATCTTCCCGCTGCGCACCGCGGTCGGCTGGGGCGGCGATGCTCCCGGCATGAAGACCGTGCAGGAGATTTCCAAGATCTCCGACCCCACCGGCACCGTCTATCGGCCGGTGCATTACATCGCCGGGGTCTGCAGCGCGCTGTACATGAAGGAGGCGCTGGAATGGGCCGCGGCGAACGGCGGCGCCACCGGCGAGAACGTCGCCAAGGGTTTTTATCAGAAGAAGGACTGGGTGCCGGCCGGGATGGAAGGCGTCTGCAATCCCTCGACCTGGACCGACAAGGACCATCGCGGGACGCTCAAGGTCGACCTGTATCGCTCGCGCGTCTCCGGCCCGACCGACGGCGACCTCAACGACCTGATCAAGAAAGGCACCGTCAAGCTCGAAAAGGTCAAGACCATCGACCTGCCGCGCAAGGCGGAATGGGCGGGATGGTGATATAATTGCGAAGCGCTCCTTCCCCGTGCGGAAGGAGCGCAACGCCGGAGTTCGCGAATTGAGGATGGCTATCAGCACGTCGCCGCACGCAGCCGTCGCGCCGGATCCTGGCCGCCCCCAGGCGGCGGTGGTGATGGCGGTCTATAACGACCAGCGCTTTCTCGACGAGGCGGTCGACAGCATTCTTCGGCAGGACTTCCGTGATTTCGAGTTCATCATCGTCGACGACGGATCGAGCCGGCCTGCGGTCTTTGACGAGCTGGCGCAGCGCGATCCGCGGATCCGGATCGTCACCAATCCGACCAATCTCGGCGCCGCGGAGGCCGCCAATCGCGGCATCGCGGCAGCCCGCGCCGACATCATCATTCGGCTGGACGCCGACGATATCGCCGAACCCCGCCATATCGCTGAGCTGGTGGCGGCGCTGGCGGCCGATCCCGAGCTTGGCCTGGTCGGCAGCGCGGTCGACCTGATCGACGAGGCCGGGCATTTTCATCGGCTACAGAAGATGCCCGAGAGCGATCTCGAAATCCGCTGGACCATCCTGTTCCACAATCCGTTCTATCACTCCACCGTCGCCTTTCGTCGCAGCTGTTTCGAGGCCGCGGGACGCTATCGGCCCGAGGAACTGGTGTCGCAGGATCATTATCTGTGGGCCGCCCTGCTGCCGCTGTGCCGCGCCCGCAACCTCGCCGAACCGTTGACCCGCTATCGGCTGAATCCGCAGGGTCTCACCGCAACCAACGCGAACAACCCGCGCAGCAGAACCCACCCGATCCGCGAAGCCTTATGGGCCGGTCTCGGCCTGAGCTATGAGCTCTACGACAATGCCGCCGCGGGCGATGTGTCGCATTTCCTGCGAGGGTTCGAGATCGTGGACGCCACACGGCGGGAGGCTGCCTATCGGACCATCCTGACGGTATTGCAGCGCTTTCTGGCAGCCCGGCCGCGTGCGCGCGCCGAGGACGACGAGGCCGCGCGGCAATTGACGCGGAGCCTGATGGCGCGAATCCTGAACAGTCCCCCGGCCGATCTGCAAGGTCGGTTTGCGACGTTGCGCCGCTGCGTCAAGCTCGACATGATTGCCGCCCTGGCGACCCTGAGCCGCGGCCTCGCGACAGGCTTCACGATCCGGTTGGCTCGCCCCTCGGAGTGATTGCGCGCAGAAATAATGACGTACGTCCGCGTCATCGATACAACCAAACCAAGGCGTCGACGCTCGCACATCAATAGGCTAAGGCTTGCCGGTCGACGACGGTTTTTGCTGGCGATTACCCGGAACTGGGAGCCGGCGGCTGTAATTGGCAACAAACCGATCAATACGTGCGAACCGCCGGCCATCCTGCATTGGCCCAACGACTGAGCTCTTCTCTCAGGTTCCCTTTGAGTGTCATGAGCCCAAATGCTGAAAAAGCCCGAGTATTCCGTAGAGTTCGTTATGATCGCGGAGGCCGGCGCTCTCGAAGCCCAGGCCTTGTTACTATGCGAAAGCATCCGGCGGTTTGCCGGGACATACGCGGATTGCCCGATCACGGTGATTTCGCCGCGGAGCGATCGGCGCCCCTCCGAGGCCTCGATCCGCGCGTTCGACCGGCTCCGGGCGGATTATCTGCCGATTGAAATCGACAGTTGTTGCCCACAATACGGCAGCTCGTATCGCGTCCACGCACTCGCCTTTGCCGAGCGCCGTCCGGGCCCCCCGGTCCTGGTGCAGCTCGACAGCGACACCATCTTCATTGCCGAACCCGACTTCGCGCTGCGCGACAGTTCGGTCGCGGCCAGGCCGGTCGACGTCAAGGGGATGTGCAGCACCGGCAGCGGCGACGGGTTCGACGATTACTGGCGAGGGCTCTGCGCGCTGGTCGACGTCGACTGCGATGCGCTTCCGCTGCTCGAGACCACCGTCGAACGCCAGGCGGTGCGGGCCAGCTACAATGGCGGGCTGGTGGCGGCGCGACGCTGCTGCGGCCTGTTTTCACGTACCGAAGAGATCTTCCGACGCCTGGTCGACGCCGAGATGAAGCCATGGACCGACTGCGGTCCGACCATCCGCACCGGCACTGGACTCTTGGGCGGCGCAGCGACAGCCTATTGGGGCACCAGCCAGGCGGCGATCTCGCTGGCCGCCGTCACCGGGCATCACGCAGTCGAGGAGCTGCCCGCCTCGCATAATTTCCCGATGCACCTGATCGACCAGCTGACCACGCCGATTCCGCCGCGGCTGGTACATCTGCATTATCACGATCTGTTTTCCGCCGAACACGCCGGATCGAATCCGATCTTCGACGGCAGGCTCGAGCTTCCGGACGAGGTCACGCGATGGCTGCAGGCCCGGTTGCCGCTGCGCGCGCAGAGCGGGCGAATTGCGCCGCGGGACGCGCATGGATCGGGGCCGCAGCGACAGGCCATCCTGGTGCTCGGCATGCATCGCAGCGGCACGTCGGCTCTGGCCGGCGCAATCAACGCGCTGGGCGCCGCCGGCCCGAAGCACCTGATGCCGGCCAACCACGCCAATCCGAAGGGTTATTGGGAAAGCTCGCTGCTCGCCGCCGCCAACGACGCGATGCTCGCCGCCGCCGGCTCGTCATGGGACGACTGCCGCCGCTTCGACCCGCGATGGATCGAGACCCGCGCGGCGCAACGCCATCGTCAGCTGATCAAGGCGGTGCTGATCGAAGAGTTCGATGACGCGCCGCTGATCTTGATCAAAGACCCGCGGATTTGCCGTTTCGTGCCGCTGATCGCATCGATCCTGCCGGAACTGGACCTTGCCGCCGTGGCGATCCTGCCGATTAGGCACCCGCTGGAAGTCGCCGCCTCGCTGCGGCGCCGGGACGGTTTCGACGTCGCCAAGTCGTTGCTGATCTGGCTGCGGCACGTGCTCGACGCCGAGTATGCGTCGCGGGACATGCCGCGCTATGTGTTGCGCCTGGAAAGCTTCCTCGGCGATTGGCGCGGGCATTTGCGCCGTGCCGCCGAGGCCACCGGCGTTGCCTGGCAGCCGTCGGAATCCTCCGAGGCGGAGGTCGACCGGCTCCTGACCGAGGAGCTCTACCATCAACGGGCCTCGATCGACGAGTTGCAGACCCAGCCGGCGCTGGTCCGCGAGACCTACCAGGTGCTGATCGCCATGGCGGCCGAGGGCGACAGCGCCGAATTGCGCGAGTGGCTCGACCGCCTGCGCGCGCAGCTCGACGAGGGCTGCGAGTTGTTCGGCGCCGGGCCGCGGACCGACGAAACGGTCTCCGAACCATTGCGACGCGAGCTCGATCGACAAACCGCCGCATGCGACGCTCTCGTTGCGGCCAACCGCGACCTGAGCGCGCGCAACGACACGCTTGCCCAAGCCTACCAATACGCGGCCGCGGAGCGCGCCGCACTGTCGGCAAGCAACGCCAATCTCAGACTCGCGCAGGACATCGTCGCGACCGAGCGCGACCGGCTGCGGCAACAGCGCAACGGCCTGCAGACGGAGCGCGACGCGCTTCGCGCCTCGCGCAGTTGGCGATGGACCGCGCCGTTGCGCTGGCTGCGACGCCACCTGCTACCGCCGGCCTAGACTACCCGTCCGGCCGCGACATGCGGTGTCGCCGAGAGCCTCCCTCGAGAAGCCAACGTTTTTTGCGGACCGGACGATTGCGCCCGCGGCCGTTCCGGATCATGCTTCGGCAACAGCGGACGCAACTCCGCTGAAACAATCGCCCGGAACGGGCGGACGCTACTAATCGTGGAGAAACGTCCGTGGATACCCACTCGCAAACCGACATCCGCGATGCGGCTGCTCCGACGCTTCAACTGCTGCTCAGCGTCAAGAACATCGAGGTGGTGTATGACGACGTGATCCTGGTGCTGCGCGGGCTCAGCCTCGACGTGCCGCAGGGCGCCATCGTGGCGCTGCTCGGCGCCAACGGCGCCGGCAAGTCGACGACGCTGAAGGCGATCTCCGGCCTGTTGAAGACCGAGGACGGCGAAGTCACCCGCGGCGAGATCAACTTCAACGGCGAGCGGATCGACGGCATCGATCCCTACAAGATCGTGCGCCGCGGCATCTTCCAGGTGATGGAGGGCCGCCGCATCATCTCCGACATGACCTCGCTGGAGAACCTACGGCTCGGCGCCTTCACCCGCAACGACAACCAGATCGGCGCCGATATCGAGATGGTCTACAATTACTTCCCGCGGCTGAAGGAGCGCACCGGCCTCGCCGGCTATCTGTCCGGCGGCGAGCAGCAGATGCTGGCGATCGGCCGCGCGCTGATGGCGCGGCCGAAGATGATCTTGATGGACGAGCCGTCGATGGGGCTTTCGCCGCTGCTGGTGAAAGAGGTGTTTTCGATCATCAAGCAAATCAATCGCGACCTCGGCGTCACCATCCTGTTGGTCGAACAGAACGCCCGCGCAGCACTCTCGGTGGCGAGCCACGGCTACATCATGGAACAGGGCAAGGTGGTGCTCGACGGCACCGCCGACGAACTGCGCGACAACGAGGACGTCAAGGAATTCTACCTCGGCGGCGCCGGCGACCAACGCAAGAGCTTCAAGAACCTGAAGAGCTTCAAGCGCCGAAAGCGGTGGCTGTAGGGAGGACGTCGCGGCGCTGACTGATCAGGGCAGCGTTAACGGTGTATTAACCATAATCGTGCAACCTATGGGCGCATCACCACCTCGGGAGATGACTATGCGTCATTCAGCGCAAGTTCTCAGGATGGTTGCAATACCCGTGGCGATGCTGGCGTTTCTCACCGCCGCGGGGGTCTCCGGCGGCTTCGTCTTGCGCACCAGCGCGCCGATCCACGTCGCGGCGGTCAATTAGACCGCCGAATGGGCGCTCATCGGCGAGGCTTAGGGCCGCCCCCTGATGCAGGAATCCTCGCTGCCTGCGCAGACCAGCCTGCCGAACTGCCTGGATGCCTCCGCCCGCAGCAGCGCAATCTCGTCGGCGGGGCCCTCAGAAATGAGATTGTGCAACTCGTCGGGGTCGTTGCCGAGGTCGAAGAACTCCTCGCTCTCGATCTTGTTGTCGTGTTTGCATTTGATGTACTTGAACAACCGCTCCCCGGTCTTGTGCACGAACGCCAGGCAGGGCGTCTCCCGCCACCTGGTCTGGTGAACGGTGAGCCGATCCTGCGGCGGTCGCAGCAGCGACACGCCCTGCCAGGACGACGGCACCGGCAACCCAAGACGATCGACAATGGTCGGGGCGACGTCGATCTGCGTCGCAAATTTCGTGTTGTTGTAGCGCGTCAGGTCGTCATCGACCAGGATCAAGGGCACGTGGATGCTCTCCTGATAGAGAAAGCGGCCGTGCGACGCGCGGCCGCGTTCACCCAATTCCTCGCCATGGTCCGACAGGATGACGACCAATGAGTTCTTCAAATATCCCTTCTGTTCAAGGATCGTGAAGATCTCCCGGATCATGGCATCGGCTTGCAGCACGCCATTGTCGAACTGATCGCCGAGCAGCATGCGATCCTTGTCGTCGACCGGCGGGTAGCGCGTCACGCCGTGACTGTCGAACGACTGCGGCGGCTGCGTGATCAGTCGTCCGATCAAAGGCTTTGCCGACGTGAGCGGCCCGAACTGATTGAACTCGGGAAACCTGCGGCCCAGATTGTGCGACGACATCAGAAAGAAATACAAAAACCGCGGCGTGCCGTCATAGGCCTCGATCCCGCGAAATGTGCCGATGGTCTCACGATCGTCGGTGACGATCTTGGCGTTTCGCAGCACCGGATCGTACATGCCGTCGATGTCGGTTCCATAGAAGTCCCACAAGAACGACCAGCCGCGATGCTTTCCCGACAGATAGTAGTTGACGCGATAGCCCACGCTGCGCAGCAGCGAGTTGAGTTTGAAATTGTGCGTCGACAGCTGATGGAACGGCCGCGACGCCAGCGTCGTTGCGATCCCGCAATAGGACTCCGAGCAGCTCGAGAGCGCCATCTCGACGCGGGTCGCCGCGTGCCGGGCCTGCAGCTCCGAGAGGAACGGCGTGGTCTGCCGCGGATAGCCGTACACGCCCATCCGATCCGCGCGCAGCGAATCCGACAAGATCAGAATGACGTTCTTCTTTTCGAACGCCGGCTGTTTGGGATAGGACGCCTGGCTCTCGCGGTCCTGCAGCGCGGCCACCAGACGCTTCTGGTCCAGATCCATCAGCTGCGACACTTTGGTGAATCCAAAGAAGTTCAGCAGCGGTTCGCCGGCCAAAAGATCTTTCTTTGCGATGAAGATATAGGCGCCGGCGCTGCTGGAGAACGCCGCCAATCCGACCAATGCCAGGGCCGCGGCACGTATCGAGCGGCGCCGCGATGAGCCGTCGAAAGTGTAGGCCACGGCGGCGAGCACGCGCGAGACCACGCCGTAAAGCGCCCCCAGCGCCAGGGGCACCGCCAGCGCAACGACGCCGATGATCGGTGCAAGGTGCTGGTCGAACCCCGTGAGATCCAGCAACGAGCGTGGCCGCATCAAGGATTCCGAGACCAGATCGAAAGTGAGACCATCGCCCCACAACGCCGTCGCGTAGTAACTTCCGACATAGATCGCCGCGACGGCACCGATCAAGACCGCGACCGCGAGCGCCAGTGCCTCGGCGAGATAGCGCGTGCCGCGACGGCGGCTGTGCAGCAGCCGCAAATGACCGGCGGTCGCCAGCGACAGTACGCAGACGCAGATCGCCTCGGAGAAGGCGATGGCGTATCCGTCGATCTGCAGCAGGCTCCGGGTTCGATACAGAAACACGCCCGGCGCGACCAGCAGGGCTAAGAAGATCACCAGCGCGACAGCGCGGCGATAGGGCACGGCAACGGTCATCCACGCTTCAATTCGACCAGGCACCGTTGCAGCCCCCCTCCCTCTTTACTCGGCGTATTGTACGATCCTGTCATCATCGGATGTCAAGCGGCGCGGAGCTCGGCGGTTCCGCCGCGAGGAAGCCGCAGCGGCGCCTACCGATCGGGCGACAACAACTCACAGCTGCCGAACGCCGCCAGTCGCCGCCGTCCGGCGACGAAGGCCTGCACCCGCGGCGCGCGGTCGCCATACCGGGCGAGTTGATCAGCGCAATACACAATGCCGCCGAGCGTCGCTCCGCCGAGGAAGGGCGTCGGGTCGCTGAGCAGCGAATCAAGGATCGGCTTGACCGCATCGCGATGCCGCCACCCCGGAGCCATCACCGACCGGCGATTGGAATAATACGGGATCACCGACGACCAGTCGCCGTCGATGATGATCAGCACCGCTTTCGGATCGGTGGCGTCGCGCGCCGCCTGGGCGATCAGCAGCGCGGGATTCTGGCTGTAATCAAAGCGCTGATACGGCATGAAACGATCGTAGAACAGCCATAGCTGCCCGGCGACGATGATCGCCAACAGCGTCACCGCCAGCGCCCGCGACGCCGTCTCGAAGACGCGGCTGAGCCCCAGCCCGACGGCGACGATCAGAAACAGCGCATTGGCGTTCTGATAATAATTGTGCACGATGTGCAGATTGCTGAAGATCACGAACGGCATCAGGAATCCGGCGGCCGCGATTGCCGCCAGGATCAACGTGCGCCGGCTTGTCAGCGTGGCGCCCAGCACCAGCAGCGCCGCCGCGGAGAAGTACCCCAGGACATCCGGCAGCGCCCGGCTCCAGACCGTGTCGACCCACAGCGTCGCGCTGAGGCGTTGGCTGAGACTGCCGAAAGTCCACGCGCCGAGTGCGTCGGCGGTCAGCATCTGCCCGAACGGATTGGCGCTCTTGATGTGGTCGGAGTAACGCACCCAGGCCAGCCCCACCAGGAACGGGATCAGCAAGTTAGAGGCCGCCGCCGAGACGGCCCGCAGCAAGGGCCGCCCCGAGGTCTCCGAGCGCAATCGCCAGATCCGCCACACCGTCCACAGCCCGCCCAACACGGCGAACGGTACGAAGGTCGTCGATTTGGTGAGGATGGCGGCACATCCGCAGCCGATCGCCGCGAGCAGCCAAACGCGATGGGGCGCCGCGAGATATCGCAGCGTGAGCGCGAGCCAGCTCAGCGAAAAGAACAGCGCGCAGGATTCCATCAGGAACGTGCGGCTCCAATACAGGTAGATCGGAGAGGTCAGGTAGAGGATCGCGGTCACCGCGAAAGCCACCCGGCCCAGCCCCGCCATCCGGAACAACAGCGCCAGCGGCGCCAGCATCATCAAGAAGAACCCGAAGCCGACCAGCCGCCCGGCGGCATCCAGCGGAACCCCGATCCATGCCAGCAGCGCTGCCAGCAACTGATAGATCGGAAACTCGAAAGGGATCGACCACGGCGCGCCCAGCACCGGCGTCTGGTAGGCGATCCACGGCCCGCCGTGCAGGATGGTGTCAGCGCTCAGCGCGGTCTGGGTCTGCCGAAACGAATGCAGGTCGAGCAGCGGAAGATTGATGCCGGTCGCCAGCACCACCAGGGCATGGCCGGCGGCCAACACCAGCATGATCATCAACGCCAGGCGCCAGACCGAGCCGGGGGCCGATCGTCTCAAGGCGTGCTCGCTTCCGATCGCTCTCAGCATAATTGCCCCTGCCCCCCCCGGATGGCCCCTCCTGGAGCGACGGCCAAGCCGCATTGCGCCGCCCCAACGCCCACCTTGCCGCGCTTGGCACCGCCGGCCGCGACGCGAGCCGCGCGCCGCGAGCTGTCGGCCCCGTCGTCTGCGGCCCGCGCGACGACATGTCCGGCTGCGGCCGCATGCCGAGTCGAGGCGCGAGCCAAGCCAGCTAGATCGGCTTCGGCCGATCCCTGCGGCTGCCGATGTAGAACAGCCCCTCCGGTCGCAGCAAACGGGTCGCCCGCATGAAACGATCGAGCCCGCACAGGACGTTCACGATCAGACGATCGCGCCGCCGTTCCATCCGGTAGTTGCAGCCGTAGATACTATCCGACACCCGCCGCAGGAACGTCATGCCGCGGCCGAAGTGAATGGTCTTGAAATATTTCGGCAGCAGCCCCGGGATCTCGCCCGAGCGAATGCTCTCGAACGTCCAGCCGCTGCGATCATACTCGTTGTAATAGCGATCGACGCGCTTCTCGCCGGGATAATCCTGGTGATTGATGCGCAGCCTTGCCGGCAACAACAGGAACAGCAGCCCGAGGAACACCCGCGTGGCGCGGAACAGGTACATGCCATTGCGCATCACCGGCTCGTAGGTCACGAACATGCCGGTGTCGTTCAAGGCGCCGTGCAGACGCTCCAGCACGGCCTCCAATTCGACGAAGTGATGCAGCGCCGCGCAGATGATCACCAGATCGTACTTTTCCTCGAACACGATTTCGTTGAGATCGGCGACCACCGGCCTCAGATTCATGCCGCGCTGTTGCGCGCGACGGGTGGCGTCCTGGATCTGCTTCTCGTTGAGGTCGAGGCAATCGATCACGTAGGGCTTGGTGAACTTCTCGGCGATTTCCATCTCGACCGCGCAGGGACCGCTGCCCACCGAGAGAATACGGGTGTAGTCGCGGCTATTGACGACGTGACGGATGAAATCCCAATAGTCCATTCCCTTGTAGGCGGACAGCTTGCGTTCGAGCAGCAGGTATTTGTAGACGAACATATTGTCGGGCGCGATCTCATTGCCGGTGTTCTCGTCGCGCGGCTTGGTGTCGAAGGTCCAGTTCTCGTTGATGATCCGCTGCTCGTAGCTGACATCGGTCTTCTTGAAGTCCTCGACCGTCTTGATCGCCACCGGCGGCTCGTGATCGACGATGATCTTTTCGTAGAACTCCCCGAGTGCTCGGCGGGCTCGCGACGCCGCCTTGCGGATCGCGCCGGTGACCGACGACCGACCGGACGTCTCCGGGCCTTCGGTCGCGGATGGCTGGGCGACGCGGCCGGCATCGGCCTGCCGCTCACCAGCCGCCAGGGCCGGCATGGTCGGGCGGTGCTCCTGGCTGCCGAACAGCACCCAATGCACGAAGGGGTTGATGTCCGCCGCCCGAACGTCCGGCGACGTCTCCAGATAGAAGCTGGTCGAAAAGGACGGCGTCGGGTTCCGCCCCTCCTTCCAGCCAAATGACATGTAATGCTGAAGCGGATCGAAGCCGCTGGAGGCGATGTCCGGATAGGTCGCCAAGTAGAAGGCGCGATCGAACGTCGCTGCAATTCGCTGGACGTCGGAGGCCGCAAGATTCTGCAGTCCGGGCAGACCACCGATGCCGCTCGCCCCGGTGCGCTCCGCGGCTTGACCGCCCGACAACTTGTTGCCGAACACATCCGTCGCGGTCTCCGGCAAGCTGAGGATCGCGGTCAGCGAACGTCGCAGCCTGGCCACCGCGCGCCGCACGACGCGCAACGGCCGCGTCAGCCGCCAGGAATGGCTGGCGAACAGCGCGTGGAGCTGCTGGTTAGCCGCCCCAAGCGCCTGCGTGCCGGCCTGCAGCTCGCTCTGCAGCGTGCGCAGTGCGGTCTCGGACGCCTGTTTGCCGGCCTGCAGATCCGCCACCAGATGATCGAGCTCGGCGATCCTTGCCCAGGCCGCCGCCACATCGCGCGACAGCGTGGAGTTCTGCAGGTCGCGACGGTCGAGCGCCTGCGAGAGCAGCGTGATCTGGCTGGTCTGCGCAGCCAGCAGCGCAAGCTCCGCGTGCTGATCGGAGACCAGCTTGGTCAGCGTCGCGAGCTCGGCTTCCAGCTTTTCCCGGTGCGCGCGGGCCGCGGCCTCCGCAGCCGCGGACTTGGAGTACATCGCGGTCGCCGGCGGGCGCGTCTTGCTGAAGTCGTTGATCAGTTCCGGCGCCACCGTGGAATGGTACGCCGATCGCAGGTCCTCGATGCTGACGTCGGGAAAGATCGGCTGAATGTTCTCGACGAAATAATCCACATCATTGGCGAAACGCGGAAAGTGCAGGAACGTCATCGGCACGCCGTTTTCCGACAACGTAAACAGCAGGCGATGGAACATCTCGGCGAGATAAGCCTCCTGCTCCGCGGGATCCGAAATTCCCCACAGCCCGCCGGCGACGTGCTGGTCCGTGTTCTGCGCGCGCTGCACCCGGCGCCGGCTCTCGGCGGCGTCGTTGAGATTTCTCATGCAGATGATCGCATGATCGATCTTGATGTCGTTGTCGGCAATGACCTCGTCGATGTAGGCCGCGATCCATGGCGACTTCACCAACCTGCAGTCCGGCTTGTTGCGCAGGTCCATTTCCAGCCCGGCGTGGGCGACCGGGTCAATGGCGGCGTCGGGGTCGAATCCGGTATCGATTCCGGCCTTCATCAGGATGCGAACCAACAACGTGGTGCCCGCGCGGCCGGTGCCCGAAATGATCGTGTAATTCTTCATCTGAGGCCTCGACTATGCATGCGGGGCGACCGCGGTTCTTGATCGGTTCTCGATGCAGGCATCTCGGAGTGGGGCAGCTCGGAGGGCCTGCCGAGCGAGTTACTGGATATCCGTATCAAAGAACGGGAAATACCGCGTCTTGTAGCGCAGATTGCGGGACCGATCGGTGATGAAGCGCGCCGGATTGCCACCGTAAATCGTATAAGGCGGGACGTCCTTTGTCACCACTGCTCCCGCGGCGACCACGGCTCCCTCACCGATCGTCACGCCCGGCATCAGGATGGCCCGCGCGCCGATCCAGGCGTGGTCCATGATCGCCACCGGCTTCTCGATGCAGACGAAATCCGGATTCTGCGGGTCATGGCTCAGCGTCTGGATCAGGGTGCCGTGGGAAACATTGACGTTGTTCCCGATGTACAGCGGAACCCGGCCGTCCAGATAGGTGCCGCGGTTGATCACGGTGTTGCTGCCGATGGTGATGAAGTTGCCGGTGACGAAGCAGCCCATCGCGATGCTGGTGTCCGCCCCGATCCGCATGTTGCAGAACCGCCGCAGGTAGGCGTGGCGGATGCGATACGGCATCCAGTTCATGAACAAATGATTGCCCAGATAGAATCTGAGCGCCAAAGAAAATCGCCGCAGCCACCCCAAGATTCTCATCGCTTCAAGACGTCCTTCAGCACGCTTACGTATTGCCCAATGATGCGTTCGAATCGGTATTTTTCCAGGATCTTCTCTCGCCCGCGCTGTCCGGCTTTGCTCCAATGCTCGCGATTGTCGGCGAACTCCAACATCGCCCTGGCGAGCCGGGGCGCAGTGGCATATTTCCGTCTGGAGTAAGCCAGTTCATCAAGCAGCGCACTGTTCAGATTGGTGACCTCGCCGTATTCGTTGGCGACAATCAGGCCGATGTCGTTATCCTCGATCACCTCGCGGGAGCCGCCGGTGTCGCTCAGGATCATCGGCTTGCCGTTGAACATCGCTTCGTTCATGGCGATGCTCCACCCCTCGAGGAACGACGGCAGCAGGAACGCGTCGGCCATCTGGTGCAGCGGCGTGACGTCGTCGATATAGCCCGGCATGAGGATGTGGCGGGACAGCCCCGCCTCGCCGAGAAACCGTGTCAGTTCCTCGATATGCGGCGGGTAGATCACGTTGCCGACGCACAGGACCTTGATGTCCGAGCGCAGATGCAGAATCAGGCTCATCGCATCCGCCATCAAGTAATGGCCCTTGTGAAGGTTGTAGGAGGCCACGTTGAGGAACACGTAATCGTCGTCGCTCAGTCCGAATTGACTGCGATCCGCCGGCACCGCCTCGGCTTCGCGCCGAAGATGCTCCTCGATGATCAGGCCGTTCGGGATGGTGTCGATCTTCGCCGCATCGATGCCGAGCGGACCGACGGCAAATTCGGTCGCCTTGCGCGACACCGAAATGTAACGGTCGACATAGGCGTCGTCGGCCTGGAACGCGGCGACGCCGGCGGTGTCGAGCATGGCGTAGACGTTGTGAATGAACGTCACGTTGGGGATGCCGCGCTGACGAAAGATCGGATAGCCCAGCCGGGAAAAATGCGACATCGCAATGTCGATGCGGCGGCCGGACACCAGCGCGCGGTAGGCCTCAAGCGTATTGGTCTGCGGCAGGCTGACGACCTCGACGTCGGCGGCCTTCGCCACTTCGGCGAGATGACCGGCCGGCCGGCACGACACGATCAGCGGCCGAACGCCCAACTCCCTGAGCAGAATCGCGGAATCCAGCACGACCTTTTCCAGCCCGCCTTTGTCGAACGCCGACACCTCGATCAGCGCATTGATCTCCAGGCCGCAGTCCGCCGCGGGGCGGTTCACGCCGGCAAAGGACTTCGCGCTCTCGGCCCAGGTCTGGCCCTTCAACAGCCGCGTCGCGCTCTCCGGCGCCGTCAGGTGCTGCAGCGTTCCCAGCGCCGAGGCCGAGGTGATGGTTTCGAAAAATGCCAGTTTGGCGCTGCCGCTCCGCAGCGGCAGCAGCGTGCAGATCAGATCGGAGAGGCCTTTTCCCGACAACGCCCGGAACAGATCGATCACGCGCGTGCGCTCGAACTCCGCGGTGAACCCCAGTGCATTCTCAAACAACGCATTGACCAACACGCCGGCGATCTCGACCCGGATGTTGTCGAGACGCTGCTTGATGGTGTTGTTGGGGTGCACCCGATACTTGGTGTGAATCCGATCCTGATCGAACAACACCTTGCCGCGGCCGAGGGCGGACAGCACGAACTCCAGATCGTGGCAATAGCGCAGCGGCATGAAGCCGCCGTTCGCCTGCCAGATCGCCCTGCGAAACACCATGTTGGAGGTGGTGGTGGCGAAATTCTCGCTGACCAGACCGATGTCGGTGCCGGCCCGCCGCGCAAAAGCGATCGATCGCGTCAGCCAGTCCACGGTCGGGCCCTTGGCGACCGCCGCGTCATTCTCGTCGATGATCGCCAACCGGCCGAACACCAGGCCGAGATCCGGCTGCTCGGCGAACATCGCGGCGCAGCGCTCCAGCTTGTCCAGTTCGAAGATGTCGTCGGAGTTCAGCACCGCGACGAACTCCGTCGTGGTCGCCTCGATGGCGCGGTTCAGCGCATTGTGGGCGCCGGCGTTCTGCTGCACCAGGACCAGCGCGCCTTCGACGCCGTCCAGCTTGGCTCGGCAGATCTCGACGCCGTCGTCCGACGAGCCGTCGTCGACCACGACGATCTGCGCCGGCCGCCGCGTTTGGTTCAATACGCTGTCAAGCGCGGCGCCGATGTAACGCGCATGGTTGTACAGCGGAATGACGACCGCAACATTGCTATCAAGCATTTCGACGGCCCGCCACCGATCGCCCCAGATTTCCCGGCAGCCGTACGCCAAGTTGCCGCAGATGCGACTTCAGGATTTCTCGACCGGCCTCCAGCGAGTAGTTCTCGCGAATGAACGCGAGCCCCGCCTGCGACAGTCGCTGCCAATGCTCGTTGTCGTTGTAGAGTCTCAACACCTGCTCGGCAAACGCCGCCTCGGAGTCGACCACCACGATGGTCTCGCCGTCCACCAGGCCCATGCCCTCGGCGCCGATCGCAGTGCTCACGCAGGGTACGCCCGAGCCGACGCTGGAGACGATCTTGCCCTTGGCACCGGCCCCGTAGCGCAGCGGCGCCACGGTGAGCCTTATATTTGCCAGCCACGCCGGCAGGTCCTCGACGAAGCCGATCGGCACCACGCCGCGGACGTCGAGATCGCGCAGGCGCTGCGGCATATTCGAACCGACGATATAAAACTCCATGTCGGGCTGCCGCTGCACGATCGCGGGCCATATCGACCCGACGAAATACTCGACCGCGTCGACATTCGGCTGGTGCGCGAAGCCGCCGATGAAGCAGATGCCCCTTCGCGTGTCGAAGTCCGGCACCGCCTCCGCGGTCCATTCGCGGATCAGCGGAATCGTGATGACGTTGGCGCCCTCGACCTCTTTCGAAATCATTTCCGCCTCGCGTTGCGACACCACGATGGTCAGATCCGAGGATTTTATGAAGGTGGTCTCCTTGGCGCGCGTTTCGCGCGCCTTGCGCGCGAGTTGTTCGTCGCGCCGCAGCGTGGCTTCACGTTGTTCGCGCAGGTGGTGGATGTCGACGGTATTGAAGATGATCGGCGACCGCGGACAGAATTCGCGCAGAATGTCGTAGCAACTCTCCATCAGCGCGACACGCGACACGAAGGACGCGACGATCGATTTTCCGTTGAACAACAGGAACTCGTCGAGATTGCGGAAATCCGGCGACCGGACGCACTCGACGCCCAGTGCGCTGAGCTCCTGCTCGCGCTCCGGATTGCCGCCGAACTCCCAGGTCGGGCAGAAATACACCCGGAACCCGAGCGAGATGAAGATGCGCATGAAGCCGATCTGATCCAGCGAGCCGGAGTCCTGATCGGGCCGCGGAAACAGCGCGTCGATCATCAGGATGCTCGGCGCGCCGCCCTCCCGCAGCCGCGCGTCCGGCATCGACCAGATCGATCTGGCGGACGACGCCTCGCCGCGTGCGAGGTATTCCAACAACGGGTTGCTGCGCCCGGAGCCCGACGTCAACAATTGCCCATACAATTCCGGATTGGGATCTCGGCCCTCTTTCCAGCCGTAGGTCAGGTAGTGCACCAGCGGGTTGACCCCCACCGCCGCCACGTCGGCATTCACCGCCAGATAATACTCGGTGTGAAACAGCGGGTGCGGCCGCCGCCCCTCGCGCGCGCCGAACAACACGAAATGCACCAGCGGATTGAGGCCGGCCGCCATGACATCGGGATTCTGCCCGAGATAATACGCGCTGTCGAACAGCGGATGGGGATTGCACAGCGGATTGCGAATGTAATGCTCCAACGGCGTCAAGCCGCTGTGCCGGACGTCAGGATAACGCTCCAGATAGCTCTTGGAGTCGAACAACGGATGCGGGTCGAAGCCCTTATCCGCCCCGTAATGGATGTAGTGCAGACACGGCGTCATTTGGAACGCCGCGACTTCGGGATGGCTCGCTCCATAAAACTGATTGTCGAGCAGCGGATGGATACAGCGATCCTCGGCGCGGCCCCGCGTCACGAAATGCGAGAGTGGGCTGAGCCCAGACGCCGCGACGTCGGAATACATCGTACTGTAGTCGATGGCGGAGAACAGCGGCAGATCCATCAGCTCGGATCCGATTTCCACGCAGGTCTGCAGGATGCGCAGACGGGTCGACTCCGCCGTCCCGCGGAACTTGTTGTACTCCCGGACGTACGCTTCGATCGCGTCGACATCCCTGGCGATCGAGTCGAGAATGCCGGTGAGGCGAAAGCGCATCTGGCGCCCCGCTCCGAACAGCAGCGAGCCGCGATTGGCCGCCGCCCAATCCAGCAGCGGCAATAATTTGCGGACCGCGACGGCCGCGTTGCCGCTCGCAGCCTTCGCCGCCCGGCGCGCCTGAAGCAATTCGCCGTACAGGACGTCCCGCTCGTGGCCGACCCGAGTCAGTTCATTCTGGGCCGCCGACAGCTGCGCCGCCACTTCGTGCAGCTTGCGGGAGAACAGTTCGTCGTCATGCGACTTGGGGCGCAGTGGCGGCAGCTTCGACGGCGCCGCCACCTGCCGGACCACGATCGACAATTCGTCGCGACCTTGCTGTTCGTCACCGGCGTCACCGCGCTCTCTGTCGAGGGGTGACTTCGCAACGACCAACTTGTCAATATTATCCGCCTGCCCCATGCCATTCCGGGCAACCATGTCTTCTGCGTCGCGGCCGTCGGCGTCCGCCGCGCCCTCGTCGGCCGAGGGCAACCGCTCGGCAGATGTTTCGGGGGACCGATGCCGCTGCAGCAGAAGTCCCCGCACGCCGGTTCCGCCATTGGCGTCGCGACGTGCTTTGGCGCTCCCGGCCGCCCGATGCAGCTGCGACGCCTGAGCCGTGAAGCCGTCGAGCGCAGCCTTGTAGTCGGCCGCGTCGAAGATTCCCGCAGCCAGTTCGTAATTGAGAACCTCGACGACACCGGACATCCGCAACGGGAACGGCGACCGGGTGAGGATCGGCCAGGTCACCGGGATTTTGAGCGCCGGCTTGATACTGGCGTAGCCCGCTCTGGCGCTTTCGAGGTCCGGATGAACCGTCAGCGCAATGCGGAGCAGCCCACAGAAGTCTCGCCACGCAAACGGCTGCTCGTCGTCGGCCTCTCCCCAGAACGCAAACGGCGTCCCGTAGGCGGCCGCGATCGTTGCGCCATGGAACGCACCGGCCAGCACGAAACCGGCCGAAGCCAGCGCGTCGATGAAGCCGTGGATCGCGGGCTGCTTCGCCTCGACCGGGGGCCGCAACACCAGGTCGCAGCCGCTGGCTTCGAGGATTTCCCGGTCGGGACGATTGTCGTCATGGTCCGGAACACAGACAGACTTTCCGAGGTATCGAACGTCCCGCCGCGGCTGATACAACGCCGGCAGCAGCAGCGCCGGTTCGCCGACGGGGATGGATTCGCCGGGCCGCAATGCGGACGCCGTCAGCGGGCCGCGCACCGCAAGGATCGCCAGCCGGTCGGCGCCGCTTGCGGTCAGGGCGCCGGGCGCCAGCAGACCGCTTCCCCAGCAACAGACCCGCTTTTCCGCCTCACGACTCTTCCCTTGACCCGGGCCCCCCGGTTGAGGAACAATGTCGTCGGACAGAAACCCGCCGACGATGCAGATGTCGAAATCGGACGGCGGCGCCGCTTGGAACAATCCCTCGGCTATCACCAAGAAAAGCCCGTCTTCAAAGTTTCCGCGGTCCCTCTCGTACCACCAGTATGACGACGCCCCCGCAGGATTCTCCATAATACACTGCCCGCCCCGGAATATTGCAACTTTATTGGCTTAAACCTCTGGTCTAGTCAAACAGAATATGGCCGCTCCGCTGTTCACCACCGCTTTGAAAACGCAACCTTTTCGGGATTGATCCTGTTACCAGCGCTGCTGACAGTACATTTTGTAACCTTAGAGCCTGACCGAAAAAGCAGCGAGCAAAACCAGGGGTTTTGTCATTGCGAGCCGAGGGCGGCGCGCAGCGCCGCCCGAACAGCGAAGCAATCCAGGGGCGGCACGCGTTGAGTCAGGCTCTTAGGCCAGACCACGGGAGGCGCTCGCCCCTGCAACGGCCGCCTTACCGCTGGGGTCGCGATTGACGCTATGTATCGCGGCACCGCGCGCGATCAGCTGTCGGTTGATAGATGACTACTTCCCGTGATCGATGGCTACTTCCCGCGGAGACTTGACGAACACTCGTCGTCGAAATCCCACTCGCGGTTGATCCGAGTATTTGTCACCGAGACTTCGAGTTCCAAGAACAGCGGCAACGTGCACGCCGCAGATCCGCCGGGCGGCGGGAACGGCCCCTGTCGGCATGCCTTTCGTGCCTCGCAAGTCTCAACGATCTTCAACGTTGATTGACAAAGCGAATGTTCGCGTTCAAATGTCCGCGCTTTTCGAGGGGCAACTCACCGCTTCCACGCCGCAATCATTTCATCCGTTGCGACGAGCTTTGGGATTTGCAGCCAAGATCGGCTGGAGCGAGTCCAGAACAATGCAGCGTGGTATTTCTTCCAATATTTCGATCGCGGCAGTCCCGGCGAGCGATGCCTGGCGCAAGGTACTGACGCTCCTGCTCGGTTTGGCGATCGTCCACGCCTTGATCGTCCTCTGCACCGGCATCACCAATCCGCTGATAGATCTGCATTCCTTCCGGCAGACCCAGACCGCGCTGACCGCCTACACGATTTTGAAGGGCGGTCCCTGGCTCGCCTATGAAACTCCGGTGCTCGGCTATCCGTGGTCGGTACCATTCGAATTCCCGATCTTCCAACTTTTGACCGCGGCTGTAGCATGGACCGGCATTCCGCTCGACGTTGCCGGCCGGCTGGTCGGGTTCGGCTTCTTCCTGGCGGTGCTGCTACCGCTCGGCCTGCTTTACAAGACCGCCGGCTTTCGCCGCACGACCTATCTGGCCACCGCGATACTCTACCTCACGTCGCCGCTCTATCTGTACTGGAGCCGGACGTTTCTGGTGGAATCCTGCGCGCTGTTCTTCTCGATCAGTTGGCTTGCGCTCACCGCGCGCTACTTCGTAGCGCCGAACCGCTACTGGCTGCTCGCAGCGGTGCTCTGCGGATGCCTTGCGACCTTGGCGAAATCGACGACGTTCCCTGCGTTCGCCGTGATCGGCGGCGTTCTGACGCTGGTGCGGCTTTGGAACTGTCTCCACGCCGAACCGCGCGCCCGCTTTGTCCGGATGGCATTGCTGACCACCGTCAACCTGCTGCTGCCGTTCGTGGTCGGCATCATATGGGTGTGGTATTCCGACCGGATCAAACTGGGCAATCCGTTCGGGCAATTGCTGACCTCTGAAGCCCTGACGACCTGGAATTTCGGCAGCATCAACCAGAAGCTGAGCACCTTGCTGTGGATCGATACCATCCGCCACCGGGTGCTCCCCGACGTGCTCGGCCGTTTCGTGCTCGTCGGACTGATCGTGTTGGGCGCGACGCTGACCAGCCGGCGCATGATGACCGCCGCGGTCCTCGCGCTGATCGGTTTTGTGATTCCATTCCTGGTGTTCACCAACCTTCACATCGTCCACAATTACTACCAATACGCCAATGCGATCTTTCTGATCGCCGCGATCGGATTTGGCCTGGGGCAGATCTACGAGTCCGCGCAGCGTGCGCTGGCGGTCACCCTTACCGTGGTGATCGTCGCCGGTCAGTTGCTGTTCTTCTACGAACGCTTCTCGCCGTATATGACCCAGGACTACAGCCAGCAGCCGCTGCTGCGGGTCGCCCAGTTCGCGCACGACACCACCGACGAGCGCCAGTCTCTCATCGTGATTGGAAACGATTGGTCCTCTGCCGTCCCGTATCTTTCGAAGCGACGCTCACTGGCGATCGCCAGCTGGACGCCAAGGCCGCTGCTCGAGAGCATCCTCAACGATCCGCAGCGGTTCCTGGGGGATGCGCCGCTGGCCGGCATCGTGGTTTGTCCGGGCCAGATTCCCGGCTACAAGGATAACGCGCCGCTCATCACCGCGTTTCTCGCCGGGCGCAAACAGCTGGGCGAATTCGGCGGCTGTGAATTGCTCTCACCAGACAGGTTGTGACGCCAGCCCCCTGACGTAGCGGGCGTACTCACTTTTTCCCATCGCAACGCCGAGCTGCAGCAGCTGCTCGCGGTCGATGAACCCCGCGTTGAAGGCGACCTCCTCCGGACAGGCGATGCGAAAGCCCTGGCGCTTTTCCAGCGTCGCCACGAAGTCCGCCGCCTCGAGCAGGCTGTCCGGAGTGCCGGTATCCAGCCAGGTAAAGCCGCGGCCCATGCGCTCGACGGCGAGCTCGCCGCGCGACAGATAGACCTGGTTGAGGTCGGTGATCTCCAGCTCGCCGCGGGCCGAGGGCTTGATATCGGCGGCGAAATCGACCACCTGCTGATCGTAAAAATACAGCCCCGTCACCGCAAAATTCGACTTCGGCTGCGCGGGTTTTTCTTCGATCGAGGTCGCCTTGCCTGCGCCGTCGAAGGCGACCACGCCGTAACGTTCCGGATCGGAAACCCGGTAGGCGAACACGGTCGCGCCGCTGGTCCGGGCGGTGGCATTCGCCAGCAGCACCGGCAGGCCATGGCCGAAGAAGATGTTGTCGCCGAGAATCAGCGCCGACGGACCGCCTTCGACGAATTTCGCTCCGATGATGAAGGCCTGCGCCAGGCCTTCCGGCTTCGGCTGCGGCGCGTAGGACAGCGACAATCCCCACTGGCTGCCGTCGCCGAGCAGCGCCTGGAACAGCGGCAGGTCATGCGGGGTCGAGATCACCAGGATCTCACGGATGCCCGCCAGCATCAGCGTCGTCAGCGGGTAGTAGATCATCGGCTTATCGTACACCGGCAACAGCTGCTTGGAGGTCACCAGCGTCATCGGGAAAAGCCGCGAGCCGCTTCCTCCCGCGAGAATAATACCCTTCACTATCGTCCCCTATCT
This sequence comes from Rhodopseudomonas rhenobacensis, assembly GCF_014203125.1. GTDB lineage: Bacteria > Pseudomonadota > Alphaproteobacteria > Rhizobiales > Xanthobacteraceae > Rhodopseudomonas_A > Rhodopseudomonas_A rhenobacensis. The sequence continues at coordinate 30,115 of NZ_JACHIH010000008.1, read as the reverse complement.
ATTGCCCAGCAGTCGATCCAAACAGTTCGCCAGCGACTGCGTCATTGGCGGAAGATGAACCCCGAACGTCGAATTCAGTCGCACGGTCGACAGCTGCGAATTGGCGGGCCGGGCCGCGGGCGTGGGATAATCCGCCGTGCTAATCGGATCGACCGGCACCGAGCGCCCGCCGCGAGCTGCAGAACCCGCGATGATCTCGCGCGCAAATCCGCACCAGGTCAGCGCGTCGGGACCGGCCAGATGGGTAACACCCGCGAGCTGCGAACTCCAGCCGGAATCCGCCCAGCGCCGCGCCACCGCGATGATCGCATCGGCAATGTCCGGCGCGTAGGTCGGACATCCCCGCTGGTCATCGACCACGCGGAGCCGGTCGCGCTCGGCCGCCAGCCGGAGCATGGTGCGGACAAAATTACCGCCGAACGGCGCATACACCCATGCGGTGCGCAGCACGATGTGCCTTGGGTTTGCCACAGCGACCGCCAGTTCTCCCTCGAGCTTGGATCGCCCGTAAACGCCTTGCGGTGCGACCGCATCGCTCTCGACATAGGGCCCCTGCTTGGCGCCGTCGAAAACATAGTCGGTCGAAAGATGGATGATCGGCAGTCCACGCTCGGCCGCGATCCGCGCGGCGGCCCGCGCGCCGTCGCGGTTCAGCGCAAAGGCTTGCTCCGGTTCTGCTTCGGCCTTGTCGACCGCCGTATAGGCGGCCGGGTTGATCACAATGTCCGGGCGGAAATCGTCGATCGCTCGCGCCAGCGTGTCGGGCTGCAGCAGATCGACCTCGGGCCGCGCGCCGTAGCCGAAAACGACGCCGGGCGCGTCCGTGGCCGCCTCGCGCAGCGAGCGGGCCACCTGGCCCTCGGCGCCAATCACGTAAAGCCGCATTGCGCCCCTCACGCCTTCACGAGGCCGAGGCGCTCGCCGCCGTAGACGCGATCGCGCAACGGCTTCCACCAATCCGCTCGATCGAGATACCAACGCACGGTCTTTTCAATCCCGGTCTCGAAAGTCTCGTGGGCGCGCCAGCCGAGTTCGGTTTCCAGCTTGGTCGCGTCGATCGCATAGCGATGATCATGCCCGGGACGGTCCGTCACGAAGGTGATCAGATCGTGGTGGGAGGTCTCGGCGGGCCGCAGCCGATCCATCCAGGTGCAGATCTGCCGCACCACGTCGATGTTCTGGCGTTCGTTCCGCCCGCCGATGTTGTAGGTCTCGCCCGGCAGGCCCTTGGCCAGGATGACGCCGAGCGCGCGCGCGTGATCCTCGACATACAGCCAGTCGCGGACGTTGGAGCCGTCGCCATAGACCGGCAGCGGCTTGCGATCGAGCGCGTTCAGGATCACCAGCGGAATCAGCTTTTCCGGAAAGTGATAGGGCCCGTAATTGTTGGAGCAGTTCGACACGATCACCGGCAGGCCATAGGTGCGCTGCCAAGCCTTGGCGAGGTGGTCGGACGCCGCCTTGGTCGCCGAATACGGCGAACTGGGATCATAAGGGGTGGTTTCGGTGAACAGCCCGTCCTCGCCCAGCGACCCGTACACCTCGTCGGTGGAGACGTGAATGAAGCGAAACTCCGGACCATGACTGTTGCGGCGGGAGGCAAGGTAGCGGCGCGCCGCTTCCAGCAGCGTAAAGCTGCCGAGCACGTTGGTCTTGACGAACACGTCGGAGCCGGAGATCGAGCGGTCGACGTGGCTTTCGGCGGCGAGATGCACCACGGCGTCCGGCTGATACTTGTCGAAGATCGCCTTGACCGCGTCGGCATCGCAAATGTCGTGCTTTTCGAACACGTAGTGCGGACTGGACGCCACCGGCGCCAGCGAGGCGAGGTTTCCCGCATAGGTCATCTTGTCGACGACGACGACGTCGTACTGCAGGTCGTCGATAAAATGCCGGCACACCGCCGAGCCGATGAAGCCGGCGCCCCCCGTGACGATCACGCGCATTCTCGACTCCTAGCTGGCAAAGTGGAAGGCTGCAGCAGCATCCTGAAGGCGCGGCTGCTTCTTGTCCTTGTCGGAAAGAATGATGTCGGAGGCCGGAATCCGCCAATCGATCGCCAGCGCCGGGTCGTCCCAGGCGATCCCGCGATCGCAGTCCGGCGCGTAATAGTCGGTGACTTTATAGATCACCTCACAATTGTCTTCCAATGTGACGTAGCCGTGAGCAAACCCGGGGGGCACCCACAATTGCCGCCAGTTCTCCGCCGACAACTCGGCGGCGACATGCTGTCCGTAGGTCGGCGAGCCCACCCGGATGTCGACCGCGACGTCGAGGATCGCGCCGCGGGTGCACCTGACCAATTTGCCCTGCGCATGCGGCGGGGTCTGAAAGTGCAGGCCGCGAACGACGCCACGCTGCGTCGAGAGAACATGATTATCCTGCACGAAGTTCGCGTCGCCGCCGGCGGCTGCAAACACATCGGCGCGAAAGGTCTCTGAGAAGAACCCGCGCTGGTCACCGTGTTTTTTGGGGGTCACCAGCAGCAAACCCGAAATGCTCAACGTTTCAATATTCATGGGGCGTCCGAATCAACGATTGCGAAGTGCAAGGCGCGGTTGCCGGCCACAACCGGCTCCGTCTGTTACGACTATCGAGTTCGGACCGAGCGGTCAAATTCCCCCGATTTGACATTGGCAGTCAATGACTTGGCCGATTTCCGCGCTCGCCTTGCCGTGCGCTGGCGACCCGGCGTGCGTCGGCCTCGTGCGGCTCGGCCTCGATCAGAGAGGGGCTGCGCGCCGCGAGGCAAGGGTGAGGTGCCCGACGGCGAGAATGCCGCGTCAGTCTCGGGCGCGCTCAGGAACCCGCACCGCGAACCCGGGAGGGTTGGTCTCGATGAGCTGCGCTCCGGCCCGAAAGTGATCACGCCAGCGCGCATCGGGCGGCGCCGGCTTCTGCAACGCAGTGGGATCGGCAAACAGCATTGCCGCCACGAACAGCGCGCCGAGCAGAGCGGCCACGAAGTCCTTGAAGAGCAGCGTGACCGCGCACAGGAGCAAGGCCACGCGGGGAATGTAGAAATATCTTGCGCCGTTCACCTCGGCATCGAGCACATCGGGTGCGTGCATGAACTTCAAGACCACGCCCAGCGCGACGGCTGCTGCAAGGAACAGCCCACACAATCTCAGCCATCTGTGCCCTCGCCACAGCAGGGCGTACAGCAACACGGCTGCGCCGAGCACTAAGCAGACCGGGCTCGAGACGAAGCACCGGAAGACCACCACCCCCGCCAAATGTGCGAGGTCCGGTTCGCTCTGGCCGAGTGGCGTCGCGGCCGCCATGCTCAGAGCGGCGAGTTGGATCAGCCCTGCCGCGCCGATCGTCGCAGCGACGATGTCCTTTCGCGCGATGGCGCGAGCGGCGGCCAGCGGCAGAAGAAACACGCTGAACGGACCGGACAAGCCAGCAATCGCCGCAAACGCCACTCTGTTCGGCGCCGGCTTGCTCGCCAGCAACAGCGCCAGCGTCGGCGCCATCAGCCATTGCGTATTGGTCACGTTCCCGAAGACTTCGCCACCGTAGATTGGAGGCAGCAACAAGCCGATGGCGAGCAACACCCCCAAGCGGGGATCGTCGACACAGGTCGAAGCGGTGCAGGCGGACCACAGCGTCAACGCGATCGCCGCCAGGCCGAAAACCCGTGGCGCATGAGCCGGATTCAACCACGACGCCAGAGCGGCCACCAGGCGCGGCGCGACGTTGAAATAGCCGGCGTAGGGTTTGAACAGCGCGCGCCAGCCGAGCTCGGCCTGATCCTGCCAGAACACCGGACCGTCCTCTGCCCAGAACTGCGGGTTGATGAAAACGTCGGGCGAGCGGAGGAAGAGAACAAGCGCGCCGACGAGGCCCGCGGCAATCCAGATCGGGACACGGACATTCGCGATCGCTGCGGCGCACCCCGCATACGCCGACTTCGGCAAATCCGCCTCCCGACCGAAGTGGCCAGATCGCCACCGCACCCATTAACAGGACGCCGCGCGCCGTCGCAACTCCCAAGGCAACAGCCGGCGCAACATCGGCGCCTGACAAAAACTGCGTCTGACTCGGCATTCGCGACTGTGACCGGAGCAATTCGTCTCAGTGATTTGTCAAAGTATGCTCGCTTGGCCGCGGCTAACGGCGACGTTTGAAGCCAATGAGCTCATCTGCTCAACTGTCGCATTGACGAAGAGATATCTATCGTATGTACATGGGCTATCGAAACCGAATTTCGCAAATCATCTTCGACTGCGTGCATCGCGATTCTTCTAAGTAAGCGCTGCTGGACGTCACGCCCGTTCGACGACCGGCTCATTCGGCAATGCGTCCGCAGGCCTCGTCTCGGCATCCTGCCCCCGGCGTCGCCGCCATCCGAGCATTCCGCCCGCAAAGGCCAACGCAACACCGACGCCGGCCAAGACCTGAGCATGGCTCAGGATCTGGCGTTTGATCCGGCTCGACGCGCCGCGCAATCGCCCCTTCAGCCAGGTGTGATCCAGCCGTGCGCGATCGTCGATGTCGCCGGACCGCAGGGCGTCGGGCAGCACCTGTCGGATGACCGGATCGGATAACAGAGCGGCCAGCCGCTCGGGCACCGGATAGGGGATCGCCTGCCCTGCCTTGCCTTGCAGTTCCGCCAGATTCCCGGTGCGCAGATAGGCCATGACATTGCGCTCCTGCTCTCGCCCCTGCATCCCCTTGTCGATCACCGCGGGGATCGACGAGATGATCATGTTCCAGATCAACGCGGGAACGACGATGCACAGCCAGCCGACGGTCAGCAGCACCGCCGCGCCGCGCTTCCGATCGCCCGACACCCAGCTCTGGGCGAACAGCAGGATCGCGAAGTTGACCGGCAGTCCGACGATGATGACGTCGAGATAGCGCGGAGAGGTGACCAATACGGCTCGCCCATAGGACAACGAGATCGACTGCGTGAGCAACCAGATGATCAAGCCGAGCACCACCCAGTGCGGGGACCGCAGCGACGGTCGTCGGAGCAACACCGCGACGGCGTAGATCGCGGCCGGCAGATTGATCCACAGCCCCGAATACGGGCTGATCCGCGGGAACGACAGGCAGGCCAAGAAGGCGCGGCCGAATTCCGCAAAGTTGTGCGCCTTCAGCATCTCGTGACCCGGCACGCTCCGGATGAAGGCCAGCATCGCCACGGTCATCACGACCAGGACGGTGAGACCGAGCTGTTCTTTCCGGCCTGTGCGATGGCCGCAGACCATCTGGGCGGCGAGCATCGCCACCGCGGCCGCGGCAGTCAGGGCGCCGGAGGCCATCGAAAAATACGCCGCCAGGCAGCAAAGCACGCTGCCCCACCACACCGGCCCCCACGCCGGCGCGCGCGAAAACCCGATCAGCGCCAACAGCGAAAAGATCAGCAGGAAATAGAATTGGCTTTGAAAGCCGGCGAGCAGATTTTCCCACCCGATCGGCAGCGCGAACAGCAGGATCGAAAACAACACCAGAAGAACGAACTGATCCGGCCGGATGATACGCCGCAGCGTCAGCATCAGCAGGATGATGGCCACGACATGCAGCACCGCATTCGCCATCATCTGCAGGATCGGGTCCCAGCCGCCGTCCAGTTCGAACAGCGCCAGCGCGAAGATGCGCGAAATCAAGATGCGGTGCTCGTTGTGCGATGAAAACAGCGTCGAGAGCGACAGATTGGAGTTGAAGTACGGCTTGTAGATCAGGTCGGCTTCAGCATCCCACTGATCCCAATACGGCATCGCCGTGCCGAAATGGCGAATGAACAGCAGCTTGACGCCGAAGATGATCAGCGCGAGCGCCGCCAGCCACAGCAAGCGCGTCAACAGGTCGGTTGGAACGCGCCCGGGGTATTTTACGTCCTCGACAGTCATCGTGCGTCTGACCTTCCTGGGAAACGACCGCAGTCCATGGCCGACGCACCCACCAGCGGGGCCATCGCTCGACCGGACGCCGGCTATTTGAACGTGAATACCTTATGCGCATAGTAACTCGTCAGCACCGGGCTGCACACAGCGATGGTATGCGCCAGCAGCTCCGGATAGAAGGTCCAGCCGATCATCGGGAATAGCCATTGCGCCAGCCCGACGCTGACCAGCCACACCTGCACCAGCGCCACCAGATTGACGAGAAAGAAGCGGAAATACTGCCCCCAGGCCGAGCTGGCGCTGGGTTCGAACACCAGCAGCCGCGACATCACGAAGGCAAAGGTCAAAGCCACCGGGAACGCCAGCGCGACGGCGTATTCGAAGGCGACGAATTGCGAGATGACGACGCGGCTGACGATATTGATCGCCGCCGCGGTGACCCCGACCAGCAGGAAGCGGGCAAAGCGCGATGTCACGACTGCTCCGACTGGGCTGCTCGCGGATCGATCCACGATCACTTTCGGGCGACGAGGAAGAACTGCTTGCCGAGCAGCTTCCACGCCAGCGGGATCCGCAAGTAAAGCCGGATCATCCAGTCCGCGGTGGGTGTCGCGTTGTTCATGGTGTAGGGCAGGAACCTGTCGATCACCACCTCCGGCTGGTATCCGGCCAGCAGCAGCCCCTCACCGAGCGACAGATGCGAGAGCGCCAAGTAGTGGTCGTAATAGTCCCAGTATTCCTTGTAGGCGTAGCGGATGTTCGGTCCGAGGATCATGAACTTGCCGCCCGGCTTGAGGACCCGCCGCACCTCCTTGAGCACGGTGTCGCAAGCCGCCTTGTCGGGCAGATGCTCGAGGAAATTCGAGGTGAACACCCGATCGACGCTGTCGTCGGCAATGTGCGACAGATCGTAGGCCGGGGTCAGCTTGAATTCGACCTCGGGCGACAATTGCGATCGCGCATCCGGGTTGAGGTCGACTCCGTATTTCTTCGCGGCGGCGATGTGATTGATGAATTCGCCATAGCCGCAGGCCAGATCGAGCACCACCGATCCCGGCGGCACGTAATTCTGAAAGAATTCGGCGCACAGGATGCTCCAGACCCGCTTGCGCTTGTCCAGCCCGGTATTGGAGAAGCGGGACTTATAGATGCTTGCCAGATCATTCATCAAAATCGTCCTCGCTGCGCTTCCAGTGGGATCTTTATCAGGTTTGTTGCGGCGGTTGCGCGCCGGTCCCGCCGGCGTATTCCGCCATCCGCCGACCGAGCCGAATGCTCTCCGCCACGCCGCGGTCCTCCGGATAATAATAGCAGGTATCGGCGATCTGCAGACCCGCGATCGGCGTCTGGATCGGCGGCAGCTTGTCGGCGAAATTCGGCTCGCAGATCGGCTGGGCATAGCGCAGCCGCCCGACCTTGGCATCGATCAGGTCGGCGTCGGTGATGTTCGGGTTGATGCGCTTGATGTAGCCGAACGCTTCGTCGAGGAACTGCTGATCGGCCCATCCCCATTTCGGCTGCGTCACCGGCATGTAATACGGCACGTAGACGATGGTCTCGCCGACCGGCCGCAGATTGGAAAATTCGATCAGCCCGGGAATCTCGATATCGTCGGCAACGATGTTGAGCCAGAAGTGCGGCGTCACCGACTTGCGCAGTTTGAACAGCAGGCAGACCACGCCGATGTTGCGGATGGCGGCGTATTTGTCTTGCAGCGCCTGCGGCAGGTCCGGCACCAGCTGGTTGACCAGCGGAATCGGCACCGTAGCGATCACCGCGTCCGCGGCGAATTCCCGGCCGCCGGCGCGCACCGCGCGGACGGCGCCGTTTTCGACCAGCACCCGCTCGGCCGGCGTGCCGAGGTGGATCCGCCCGCCGCCGCGGCGGATGTCGTCGGCGATCGTCTCGACCAGGGTTTCGGAGCCGCCCTCGATATAGCCGAGCTGTTCCTGAAAGATCGATTTGCGGGAATTGCCGATCCGCTTGATCCTTGTCGCGATCCACGACGCCGCGACGTGATCGGCGAACTCGTAGAACTTCAGTTCCTGCAGCCGTTTCCACAGCTTGTCGTAGACCGATTTGCCGGAGCCGCGCTCGATCCATTGCCGCGACGTCAATTGCTCGATGGCATCGAAATTGCGCGCTTTGGTGGTCAGGAACATCTGCAGCCCGGTGCGAAACTTCTCCACCATGGTGAGATGCGGAAAGCGCAACAGCGAAATCGGATCGCCCCAGCGGTGCACCTTGCCGTGGGTGTAATAGGCCATCGACGTATTAGCCCATCGCATCTTGTCGGCGATGCCGAGTTCGGCCATCAGCTCGAAGGTCGGCGCGTCGGACTTGCAGATGAAGTGATAGAACCGCTCGATCGACACCCCGGAAAAATCGAAATGCGCAGCCATGCCGCCGACCTTGCTGTCGGCTTCGATGAGGTCGACCTGATGTCCGAGCCGCACCGCGCGCTGCGCGGCGGCCAACCCCATCGGTCCGGCTCCTAACACGACGATCCGGCTCATCACGACGGCTCCTAGAACGACAGAACGATTTTGGAGAATTCCGGATCAAGAAACGTCTCGGTCAGCGCCTGGCGCAACGCCGTCGGCTTGACGCCGAATTCACCCGGCCAGTCGATCACCGGGAACGTCTCCGGAATGACCAGCGCTTCGAGTTGCCCGGTGGTGAACGGAGGATTCTTGTCGAACTTGGCGTACAGCCACAGCAGCGCCCAGAACATCGCATAGGGAATGTGGACGATACGGGCGCGCGGCTTGACGATCTCCTGGATCAAACCGATCAGCTCGCCGTAGCTGATCTGCTCCAGCCCCGAAATGTCGAAGGTGCCGGCCTTGCGCTGCTCGATCGCGGCGATGATGATCGAGACGAAGTCGCCGACATACAGCGGCTGCCGATCGAATTTGCCGTCGCCCGGGATCGGAAACACCGGCGCGCGGTCCATGAATCGGCGCAGCCAGCCAAGATGCTTGCGGTCGAACCACCCGAACATCAAGGTCGGACGCAGCGTCACATGCGGCACCGAGGATGCGTCGAACAGCTTTTCCTGCGCGGTCTTCGAGCGGGTGTAGAAATCATCGGCGGCGGAGTTGACCACCGACGAGGAAATGCCGACGAAATACGGCACCGCGTGGCGTTCGATCGCCGCGAGGATGTGCCGCGTGGCGGTGACGTTGTTGGCCTCGAATTCCTCGCCGAACAAACCGCCGATCTGCGCCTGGTTGATCACGACGGTATCGGCGCCGGAAAAACAGTCGGACCATGCGCCGGGCTCGGCGAGGTCCGCCTCGATGATCCTGACCTCGGGATGAACCTGGCGGAACAGCGCGACGTTGGCGGCGTGCTTGTCGATGCCGACCAATTCGAGGTCGGGGCGCGACTTCAGCCGCGCCACCAGATTTTGGCCGACCAGGCCGGCCGCGCCGGTGATGACGATCTTGCGCATGGCTCTAGAAGTTCATCTTGTTGAAGATCGCCGCGGGGATCGCGCGGATGATGGTCATGATCAGCCACCACCGCGCCGGGGCGTAGACCACCGGGCCGCCGCGGTCCGCGGCTTTGCGCACCACCGCCGCGACGGCTTCGGGCGTCGCCCATAAAGGCCCGCCCTTCGCCATGCCGGCGGTCATCGCGGTGTCGGTCGGTCCCGGTTTGACGATCACGGCGCGTGGCCCGCGTCCGCGGAAGCGGTGGTCGATGCCCTGAACCAGCACGGCCAGCCCCGCCTTGGCGGCGCCATAGACGTAGTTCGAGCGCCGGCCGCGGTCACCCGCCACCGATCCTAATACCACCAACGATCCGTGCCCCTGCTGTTCCAACAGGTTCGCCGCCGCCAACGCCCAGCCGGCGGCGGAGCGGAAGTTCACGTCGAGGATGGTCTGGGCCGCGGTCAGGTCGCGCTCCGCCGCCGCCTGATCGCCCAGCACGCCATAAGCCAGAATGAAGTGATCACCGCCGCCCAACTTGGCCACCATGTCGGCGAGCGCCTGCGCCGGCTCCGCGGTGACAAAATCGATTTCGAATATCTCGACGCGGCTGGCGCCGCGCGCCGTGAGATCGTGGGCGATGGCATCAAGCCGCTCGGCGTTGCGTCCTGCCAGGCCGATCACCGCCCCCTCGGCCGCGTAGAGTCGCGCGGTCGCCTGGGCGATCCCGGAACCCGCGCCCAGCATCAGCACATGAAGGGGTGTTAGCGTTGTCATAGCTGCATCCGACGCCAGAATGTCGAGGACATTCCTGGATCCATGTGAGGTGTGAATTGATTCAGCGCCGGATAGCCAGCCCTGAACATCGCTGGCGGAAGCCGACCGTCCTTGGCCGGATACAGGCGCCCTCCGGCTTCTCGGACAATCGCGTCGAGTTTGTCAAGCAGCGATAGCGTCGAACGCCCGCGATTAGCAAAATCCAGCGCCAGCGTCGTTCCCTGCATCGGGAACGACAGCAGTCCGGGCGAAGGCACATCGCCGAAGGTCTTCAGTACCGCCAGAAACGAGCCCTGGCCGGCCGAGGCGATGGTTCGCAGCATTTCGGTGGTAGCGGCCTCCGCGACCGCGGGCGGTACCACGCTTTGATACTGATAGAAGCCGCGCCGGCCATACAGTCGATTCCAGCCGCCGATGGCGTCCAGCGGATAGAAGAACGGATCGTAGCTGACGCTGGCCTGGCGCGGCCGCCCGGCGATCCGGTAATAAGCTTCGTTGAAGGCCGACAGCGTCAGCCGATTGAGCAAGAAGCCCGGCGCATCGATCGGAACCGACGGACCGCTCTTGTTACTAACACGCAATTCGCCGTCGCTGCTGGGCCGCGCCCGCGTGAAGATCCCGCGGCCCAACTTGTCGCCTTGGGCCAGACAGTCGATCCAAGCGACGGTATAGTCATGCGATGCCTCGCTCTCCGCCGCGAGCGAGAAGAACTCCGAAAGCCGCCCGAACGGAATCGTCTGCAGATCGATCCGCGAGCTCGCAATCGGCATCAGTTCAAGCGTCACCCGGGTGATCACGCCGGTCAGCCCCAGTCCACCAATGGTCGCCGCGAACAGGCCGCTGGCGTCGTCGCGGCCGACGACTTGCTGGGACCCATCGGTGCGCGCCAGGCTGAATTGACGGACCCAGCGGCCAAACGTCCCGGCGCGGTGGTGGTTCTTGCCATGGACGTCGTTGGCGATCGCTCCACCCAAGGTGACGAACTTGGTGCCGGGGGTGACCGGTAGAAAATAACCGGCGGGTATCGCCACCCGCAAAATCTCGGCAAGGGTGACGCCAGCCTCGGCCTCCAACACGCCGGTGCGACGATCGAAACTGATGAACCGCTCGAGACCCGCCATCTCGATCGCCGAGCCGTCGCCGTTGAGGCAGCTGTCGCCATACGACCGCAGCTTCCCGACCGCCAACAGACCGTGATTGCCGGCCGCGCCGGCCCGGATCAGACCGTCCAACTGGTCGCGGAACGCCGGATGTGCGACCTGCATCGGCAGGCGCGGCGTTCGGCCCCACGACAGCAGGTCCGTGCGTGGCGCAAACCCGGTCACAGCGCCAACACGATGGCGATGGCGACGCAGACGCCGAGCCCCAGGCTGACGCGATCGCGCAAGGCGAATGCCACCGGGTCGTCGGTCATCCGCCCGCGATGCGACAGCCCCCAAATTCGGCAAATGAACAAGAAGATGGCAATCGGCGCCACCCATAGCCACGCCGGGGTGCTGTAAAGCTCCCGCGCGAACACTTCTTCCACCAGATAGATGACGACGATCACTATCGACGCCATCGCGGCGGCGGTACCGAAGGCGAGCGTGAGGCTTTCGTCGCCGGCCTGATAGCCGCGGCCTTCCAGTTTCTTCATGTCGTGTTCGGCGGCGCGCAGAATCTCGGTATGCCGCTTGGCCATCGCCAGCGAAAAGAAGAAGAACATCGAGAAGGTCAGCAGCCAGGCGGACGGCACGAGCTGCGCGGCCGCGATGCCGATCAGAATGCGGATGGTGAACAACAGGGAGATGATGAAGGTATCGAACAGCGGAATTCGCTTCCAACCAAACGAATATCCCAGCGTGACCGCGACGTAGAACAGCACGCAGAGGCCGGCCAGCGGGGCAATCAGCAACGCCGCGGCGCAGGCAATCGGCAGAACAACACCAACCGCCAACAACCCGTCGCGCACCGGGATCGCCCCGGAGGCAAACGGACGCCGGCGCTTCGACCAATGGTGGCGGTCCGCAGTCAGATCGGCCATGTCGTTGACGACGTAGGTCAGCGAGGCGATGACGCAGAGCAGGCCGATCATCAGCAGCGTCGTCACCAAGCCTGCCGGCGTGACGTCGCGCCACCCCAGGGCCAGCGGCACCAGAACAATGAGATTCTTGGCCCATTGATGCGGGCGCAGCGCCCTCAGCCAGGAGGTCCGCAGCGCGGGCTTGTCCTCGAAGCTGCGCTCCACCGGAATGCCCGCCGCCTGGACTGCCTTGCGCACCGAGACCGCCGGCGCAACCAGGATCGCGGCGCGGGCAGTCTTCCATACCGGCAAGTCGGCGGAACTGTCGCCAGCATAGACGAATCCGTCGGGAAATCGACTCGCCAGATGCGCCGCCTTGTTGACGCCTTTCAGATTGAGGTGGGGGTCGCTTCCGTTCGCCGATTTGAAAAGTGGGAATCGCTCGGCCACGCGCGATGCGATCGCCTGATCGGCCGCCGTGGCCAGATGCAATTCGCGCCCGGTTGCGGCTTGTTCACCGAGGTAGCCGAGGAACTCCTCACGAACCGGGAGATGCTCGACATCGATGGTCGCCAGCGTCGCCAGTCTGCGCTTGAACGCCGCCCGGCCGTTGAACAGCGCCAATATGGCGGCCATCGCGGCCCACGGCCGGGTCAGCAGCACAGATGCAAATTGTTCATAGAGGGTATCGACCTTCAACAGAGTTCCGTCGAGATCGACCACCAAAGGAAGATTAGGCCGGCAGCAAGAATCCATCGTAGACCGCTCGTTCCACATCCACAGCCGCGCAGAGCGATCTGTATCGCACTCGAACCATTGACAAAAGCTAGATTCAACCAACGGTTTATACGTGCGATCGGCGTAACGGGCAAATCCGGATTGCAAATCGCCGTGCCATTGCGGTGGTCCTGCCGGTCCTTCAGCGCAATAAGCATAGCCGGGCCGAAGCCGTCAAACCGGAGCGGCCCTGGTCGAGTGTACCAAATTCATCAGTCAATTCGGTGAGCAACGCTTAATGATTGACCGACGATCGCCGGCGCCATAGACCGCCTGCACCGTCCGGTAGCTCCAGATCGCCGGCGCCACCCAGCAGCTTTGCCTCTCGCCTCAGCCAAGCCGTTTTTGACCGCGGCGGCGGCCAACCGCTATCACAGGTTGCTTCGTCCCGACGTAGCGGCTTAAAATGCAGCGAGGGATCCGAGACTGCGGATCGAAAGGGAGAAGTCAATTTGTTTTGCCATACGTTTGACAGTCTGACTGGTCCATAAGCGACCGCTACTCGGCAATTTATCGATTCGGATGGCGACAACCGAATCTTTCAGCGGCGAGGCGCCTTACGAAACACCAGCAGCCTTCAATGCTTGCGAGACGAACGCCCGCAACGGCTCGCAAGTCGGAGATGGAAATGTCTAACGCCGATCAACACTGGACCGAACTGCAACACGGCGGCTGGTTCTCCAGAATCCAGCGCTCCGAGGCACTGGCCAGAGGCTTGGGACGAGGTCTGCCGGCCCCGGTCAAGCGGCTGATCCGAATGCTCTTCCGCCCGTTCTACCGACTTGGCAAGGGTCTGCTGCGGGCGCTGATCAAAGCGATGCCCAGAGCCCCCAGCGAGCAATGTGACACGCTTTATGATCATTGGGTCCGCGAATTCGATACGTTGACGGACCGCGATCGCGAATTGATCCGCGCGCACATCGATCGGCTCGACTACAAACCGCTGATTTCCATCATCATGCCGGCCTACGAGACGCCGGCGTGGCTGCTGCAGCAATCGATCGACAGCGTCCGCGCGCAACTCTATCCGTTTTGGGAGCTCTGCGTCGCCGACGACGCGTCGCCATCGCCCCACGTTGCAGAATTCCTTCGTTGCGCAGCCGAGAGTGATCCCCGGATCAAATGGATCCGGCGCTCGACCAACGGCCACATCTCCGCGGCGTCGAATTCGGCGCTGGCGCTGGCATCGGGCGAATTCGTCGCGCTGATGGATCACGACGACCTGCTGCCGCAGCATGCGCTCTACGAGGTGGCCGCCTGCCTCAACGACAATCCGTCGCTGGACATGATCTACAGCGACGAAGACCAGATCGACCACAAGGGGCGGCGGATGACGCCGTATTTCAAGACCGACTGGAACGCGACGCTGATCCTGGCGCACAACATGATCAGTCATCTCGGGGTCTACCGCCGCTCTCTGCTGGAGCGTGCCGGCGGTTTCCGCCAAGGCCTCGAAGGCAGCCAGGACTACGATGTCAGCCTTCGCTGCGCCGACTCCACGACGCCGGATCGCATCCATCATATCCCGGCGATTCTCTACCATTGGCGCCGCGAATACGGCGTTGCCTCGTTCTCGGAGAGCAACCTCGGGCGATGCTCCGACGCGGCGCTGCAGGCGGTCGGCGAGCATCTCAAACGCAACGGCGAGCTCGCCACGGTGGCGGTCGACGCCAAGCTGCCGCAGTGGATCCGGGTGCGGCGCGCTATGCCGGACCCCGCCCCTCTGGTGTCCTTGATCGTCCCCACCCGCGATCATGCCGAGTTGCTGGCGATGTGCGCGGACGGCATCCTGCATCGTACCGACTACCCGGCGCTCGAATTGCTGATCGTCGATCATCAAAGCGTCTCGCCAGATACCAAGCGGCTGTTTGCGCAGCTGCAGCGCGATCCCCGCGTCCGCGTGCTCCGCTTCGAGGGCCCGTTCAATTACTCTGCCATCAACAATATGGCGGCCCGGGCGGCAAAGGGCTCGATCATCGGCCTCGTCAACAACGACATCGACGTCATCAACCGCGACTGGCTTTCGGAAATGGTGTCGATCGCCGTGCTGCCGGGCGTCGGCGCCGTCGGAGCGAAGCTGCTGTACCCCGACGGACGGTTGCAGCATGGCGGTGTGGTGCTCGGCGTCGGCGGCGTCGCCAACCATTTCAATCACGGAATGTGCCGCCACAACGCGGGATATTTTGGCCGTAATCTGCTGGCATCCGATGTCTCCGCGGTCACCGGCGCATGTCTGCTGGTGCGGAAATCGGTGTTCGACGAAGTCGGCGGTTTGAATGAAAAGGACCTGGCGGTTGCGTTCAACGACGTTGACCTCTGCCTCAAGATTCTCGCAAAGGGCTATCGCAACGTCTGGACACCGCACGCCGAGCTTTATCACCATGAATCCGCCAGCCGCGGCGCCGAGGACACCCCTGCCAAGGCGGCGCGGTTTCGCGGGGAAGTCGATTACATGCAACGCACCTGGGCGGCCGCTCTGGCGCGCGATCGATTTTACAACGACAATCTATCGGTCACGATGTCGGACAATTTTGGCTTGGCGTTCCCGGCGCGCCGGCAAAAGCCTTGGATGAAACAACCGACGCCGAAGCAGACCCAGCAAACCGCCGAGCGTTCTTCTGCGGTCAACCCATAAAGCAGCGGTTCGGGAATCGATTCCCGTCGAGTCGTTTGGATCTTATCGCTTGACAGAAACCGGCCGCCGTGGCGTTGACAGGCGGACTTCAGCAGGGTGTGCGTGCATCACGCTGCCCACACTTCGTGGCACGCGCGGCTAATCGTTTCGCAGAGACTTGGTGCTTCCCTTTGAGAACAAACCTGGAAATCGATCGCGCCGACCTGATGGGGGCAGCCCGCCCGCAGACGCCGTTCCATGTCGCCTTACAGGACCTGACTACCGGCCTGGCGTTGTGGCCGCTCTGGGTGCGGCTCGGCTGGAATGACATTCTGCAGCGCTATCGCCGCTCGCTGCTGGGGCCGTTCTGGCTGACCGCCAGCATGGCGATCATGGTGGTCTCGCTCGGCGTTCTGTACAGCGAATTGTTCAACACGCCGATCCACGACTTCCTGCCGTTCCTGTGCGTCGGACTACTCGTCTGGACCCTGCTCGCCAGTTTTGTCACCGAGGGCGGCACGTTATTCACCGGCGCGGAATCCTATATCAAACAGATCCGCCTGCCCTACTCGGTCTATGTCTATCGTTCGACATGGAGCAAGTTCGTCATCTTCGTTCACAATTTTGTGATATATTTCGGCGTGCTTCTGTACTTCCAGCTGTGGCCCGGCGTCACCGCGCTGTGGGCGATCCCCGGCCTGCTACTCGTCATCCTGAACGGCAGTCTGATCAACCTGTGTATCGGCATCGTGTCGGCCCGCTTTCGCGATATTCCGCAGGTGGTGAATTCCGCGATCCAGATCATCTTCTTCGTCACCCCGATTTTCTGGAAGCCGGAACTGCTGAAGTCCCGAACCTTCATCGTGGATTTCAACCCGTTCTTTCACTTGATCGAAATCGTGCGGGCGCCGTTGCTGGGAAACATGCCGGGAATAAAAAGCTACCTGGCGGTTCTGCTGATCACCGCCGTCAACCTGGCCATCGCCGGAGCGCTGTTTTCCCGCTTCCGGGCGCGCATCGCGTATTGGGTGTGATCGACATGAAAATCACTCCGATAGCTCCATCCACCGCGCCCGAGCTGCTGCTCCAGGACGTCAGCGTGTCGTTCCCGATCTATCACGGCGGGTCGCGGTCGTTGAAGAAGAGCATCCTGTTCCGGGGCTCCGGCGGCCATATCGCCACCGATGCCAATCAGCGCATCATGGTCGAGGCGCTTCGGGACATTTCGCTGCAATTGCAGGCCGGCGACCGGGTGGCGTTGATCGGATCGAACGGCGCCGGGAAGACCACGCTGTTGCGCGTGCTGGCCGGCATTTACGAGCCGATCGCCGGCACCGTCCGCACCCGCGGCCGGATCTCTCCGATGTTCGACATCGCGCTCGGCATCGACAGTGAAATCAGCGGTTACGACAACATCCGGCTTCGCGGCATGATTCTCGGCCTGAGCGCCAAGGAAATCGAAGAGCGCATCCCGGACATCATCGAATTCACCGAACTCGGCGATTATCTCAACCTTCCGGTCCGCACCTATTCGTCCGGGATGATGACCCGCCTGACCTTCGCGGTCGCCACCTGTTTCGCGCCCGAAGTCCTGCTGATGGACGAATGGATCATGGCCGGCGACGCGACCTTTCTGACCAAGGCGAAGAATCGCATTCAGTCGTTCGTCGCCAAGGCCAGCATCCTGGTGTTGGCGTCGCACAGCCTCGAAACCTGCCGACGCTTCTGCAATCTGGCGATCTGGATGGATCAGGGACGGATCAAGGCCTCGGGCCCGATCAACGAGATTCTGGACGCCTACTCGGAAGAGATGTCGAACTGAGTGCCGGATTGGGTCATGACGCCCCACGCCACCGATCGAACGCGCCGGTGGCCTCATGAACCAGTCGCCCCCGATGCGCGCGGCCGCCGGCCGCGACCGGCGCGGCTGATGGCGCGATCGCCGGCATCTCGCCCGGCGCAAACGCCGGGCGCTGGCAGGACAGCCGGCTGGAACGCACGATGAGTCAGTTCAAGGACTTCGCCAGGTCGATCCGGTCGGCGTATTATGTCGCCCAGGACGCAGTGATCCGGCCGGTTGCACGCAGTTGGCGGCGCCACAGCCTGCTCCGCGAAACCCTCCCCGGCGACGACCTACAGCATGCGTCGCGGCAAGCCGCAGTGTACGTTCATTTCGACCGTGATGGTCTGGTCCACGACTACGTGGTGCATCAGCTTCGCGAACTCGCCGCGGCGGGCTTTCGGACCACATTCGTCACCAACTCGCCGAGCTTTCCCTCCGAAAGCCGGACGCGGGTCGCGCCGCACTGCCGCGCCATGCTATGGCGATACAATACCGGCTACGACTTCGGCGCCTACAAGGACGGCATCGCGGCGATCGACGATCTGCAGAGCCTCGATGGGCTGGTGCTGATGAACGACAGCGTCTATGGGCCATTCTGGAGCCTTGCCGAAACGCTCGCAGCCGTCGATCGCAGCCGCGCGGATTTTTGGGGCATCGTCGACAGCTGGGAGCTCCGCTACCATATCCAATCGTTCTTCCTGCTGCTGACGCCCGCCGCGCTGCGCTCGAAGGCATTTGCGGCGTTTTGGCAGGCGATGCCCTACGTCAATAACAAGGGCTGGGTGATCCGCAACGGCGAAGTCGGCTTGTCCCAGGCGCTGGCGCGGCAAGGGCTGCGCGGCGGGGTGCTCGCGCCCTATTGGGCCGTCGCCGAAACGATGAAGGACAGGCTGGCCGATCTCGGGTCGCGGCAGCTTGACCCAGACGAGATCCGCAGCCTGCGATTTGTGCAATCGATCCTGCTGCAGGGCCGCCCGATCAACGCCATGCATTTCTTCTGGGATGTGCTGATTACCGACTACAAATGCCCGTTCATCAAGCGCGAACTGCTGCAATCCAATCCGGCGAAGCTTCCAACCTCGGCCTGGCGCGAGCTGATCGGCTCCGCGAGCGCTTATGATGTCGCGATGATCGACGATCATCTGAAATCCCGGTAAGACCGGCCGTGGATGCGTAGCGCTCAGCTGAGCTCCTCGTGCGGAGAGTGACGAGAGCGTGCGATTCTTGTCTCGGATCGACATCTATCGGGGTGCAGACGGCACAACGGACGACCAAGGGCACGTCTCGGAGGCAAGACGGGGTAAGGTCGCTCCGCTGATGGTCGTATCTGACCTGCTGAACGATGCTTATTCTAGTGGCGTGAGCGGCTGCATGGCGCAATCGTTCTACGCCAGGATATCAAAACAACGCTAAACCGAACTCCACGTGATTTCAGAAATCAGGATCGCTGGTATAACTTGGCGGGGGCAGGTCACGGTTAATGGCACCCCCATATTTTTCTAAACCGACGACCTGAAACTCTCGATTAGTTTCTCTGAGCCGGTTCCGCTGCTTGGACAGCAAATCACAAAGGCGCTGCCGCTCATTCACCGGCAACGCCTCGCATGACAAACGCTTCTCTATTGCTGATATCTGGGTCGTTAGGCCCATCATTTGATAGATGCGCGAAAACTGATCCCCGACAAACATGCCGCCCGAGAACAGTTGTCTGTCGTCCCCCAAGTCGAACCGATTCAGGAATCCGTGTAGCTTTTCGACATCGACGCCAAACAAGCTCTTTAGATCAAGATCCGGGCCGATCACATCTGCATCGTTTGCGTCCGATGCGGTAACAGCCCATGGGTGCCTGACGTACAACCACATCGGCACGGAATTCTCCAGCCTCAGAGTATCAAAGCCGAGAATTTCCAGCATGTGCGGCCATGCTAAGTGACGACAGGACCACGCTGAAATCCCCGTCGAAGCCCTGGCCACGATGGAAACCGACAAACTACTGAAGGCGAGCGTGCGCCGCTTGTATCTATCGGATGTTGCGTAATAAACGAGGCCATTCTCAAACGTGATACCAAGGCCCGCCGAATGAGAGAGATGCGAGCCTCGACCCGCTTCTTTTCGCTTCAGATCGGCCACCCGTTCAGCCGCGGCCTCGTTAACACGGGCGACAAAAGTCGTGTTGAGGGCATCGTCAGCATCAATCGTCGACGTGATTATGTATTCTGAAGGGTCCTCAATCAGAAGGTGCCCGAAGATGTAATCGTGACAGGCACGATACATCCAGTTATGCCCTCCCATCTGAGCCATTTCCTGCGAACTCAAATCTGCTTCGACCAGATGAAAATTTTTATGATCCGCAATTAGCGGCAATATCCTTGAGGCAAGGTTGGCGCTCTTATCGACCAAAACGATGAAATGGAAATCTTGATTCGTTTGAGCAATTAACGACGAGAGTGTCACCGCCTCGAATAATGCGAGGGCTCTATCAAACCAATCATTGTTACGACAACCCAAACCTAGCCGACAAAGGATCAGGTGTACCATCGGCCCGCAAATTGCCTCTAATAAGTGATCGTGCTAGTGTACTCACGAATAAATAGTGAGGTCAAGCTTTTGGCAAGGATGCTCGTAAGCGCGCCAAAAACAGCGGCCGAATGAATAGCTCATTGTCGTTGCCGACCTGCGACCGGGTGATATTACTCACGAAAGTATTGTTGCTCATCTCTGAAAATCCTACAAAATCTCTTCGGGGCGAAATTTCGATCACTGAAGATATGCCTCGCGAAGCAATGGCCTCAACTTCGCGTAGAGGCGCCTCCTCACGGCTAAAGATATCGGATTCGTAGGTCTGTCGGAAAACCCCCATGCTCTCTACTAAGCGCCGCTTTGGAGATATCGCACAACAGGCCCGAGAGATCTTCCGCAATGGTGATCTCGCCGGCGCGACCAAGTTCTTATTGTTCTCAATGCTGAACTGGAAATTTCCGGTATGGGTGAAGTTGCAGGCTCGCCGGATTTGGATCCGCCCGGCAACGCCTGATTTCCTGGTCGCCAAGTCCTGTTTTAGCGGCGAGTTCGACGGTGCTATCGCTGCCGCCAATCCGCTTGGGTTTCAATTCATTGTCGATGCAGGCGGCTATATCGGCACTTCCGCGATCGTTCTTGCCGAAGCCTTTCCGACCGCGCGCATCATCTGCCTCGAGCCTTCCCAAGCGAACTTCGCACAACTATGCCGCAACGTGGCACCTTGGCCGAACATCATCGCTCTGAAAAAGGCACTAGGTCCCAACGACGGCATCGCCAAGCTGATCGACCGCCGCACAGGCGAATGGGGCTTTTCGATCGTGGAGCGCCCGGTCGATTGCATCAACCCCGAATTGATCGAGGAGGTCGAGGTGACTTCGATCCCGAGCTTGCTGGGTGAGTTCGGCGCGAATGGCATCGATATTCTAAAGCTCGACATTGAGGGGGGCGAACGCGACTTGCTCTATGCCGAACCGGCCTGGTTAGACATGACACGGGTCATCGTCGCAGAACTGCACGACCGCATCGTGCCGGGCTGTCGCGACGCTTTCGATCGCGCGACTCGCCCACGGTCGCCGCCGCACTATTTTGGTAATAAAGTCTTGTGGCTGCAGACTTAGTTATCAAATCCGGCCGAGCAAGGCGCCCAGATAGAGACCAACGGTCTCGAGGCTGGTTTGCCGATAGACCCCGGCGCTCCACAACAGATACGGCCTGAGCAGCGCGCTGGCGCGCCGCGCGCGGGCGTAGCGCTCCAGCACCCGGACGTTGCCGGAACGCAACAAATGCCGAACGCTGTCGAGGGCCGCGATGTTGATTGCATTCCAGTCGACCACCCGCCCGCCGGCGAACGCGACCAGGCGGACCAAACGCGCGCGCAACCCGATGTTGGAGCCAACCAGATTTTGCCCGTGCTGCCGATATTTCAAGCTCGGCCACGGATCGTAATGCGCGATCCCGCCGGCCCCGGTGATCAGCTGATAGGCCCACCAGTCATGCGAGACCAGCGGCACATCGCTCGGCGTTTGCGCCAACAGGCTGCGGGCGGCTTCGTTGAACACCATGGTGTTGCCGCCGCCGATGTTCTGCACCAGAGCGTTCTCGAACACCGGGGGACGTCGGAACAGCGGCGACAGCCCGAGGGCGGCGCCGTCGCGGGCGACCAATGCGGTGCGGGAGAAATACAGCGCCGGACATCCCGCCGGCACGGATTCTAGCCACGCCACTGCCTTGGCGAGCTTTTGCGGGTGCCAGATGTCGTCCTGGTCGCTGAAGGCGAAGTAGGCGGCGTCGGTTTGGCGGCGCGGGATCAGAGACAGGAAATTGCGGCAGAAGCCTACCCTGGCGCCGGCACGAATCTCTACCGGTCGCTCGGCGGTCGTCGCAAACGCTTCGACGATGGCCAATGTGTCGTCGGTCGAGCCGTCGTCGGAGACATGCAGTTCCCAGTCGCCATGCGTCTGGGCGCGAAACGACTGAAGCTGTTCCTCGAGAAATTCGGCCCCGCAATAGGTCGCAAGCAGAATGGCTACTCGTGAAGGCGCAGGCGACATCGCGTGGCTGATTTCCACCAGAACTCGGCGCGTGAGAATCCGCGCCGCGCTGCCTCATAGACGATTTCGCCGGCCGGCGAAACCAGTCATGCAGGAACGACGGGGGATACATACGGACATACCCAATTCATCGCCGGAAACATTGCGCACCGACGAGCCTTTGAATGTCTGCCGCGCCCGGCGGGCCCGCCCGCGCCAAACCGTTTGCGTCCTCTGCCGGCACGCCATCTTGATCGCACCGCCACGGCACCGCGTGTGCGCGTCGTCGTGGCGATTTTCATTGCGACGGCTCGGCGGATCGCGCGCGTGCTGCGGCCTCATCTCACCCACACGCGCGCCGATTTTGACCAACGACTATTGCAGCGCGACCGGCGTCGGCGCCGGGCCGTTGTTGGTGTTGAACTGCAGAACGTTGTTGCCGTAGGAGTAGACTACCCCGCCGCCGACCGCGTTCGAGCCGAGACTGTTCCCGGTCACCGAACTTCGGTTCAACACCAGCTGGGCTTTTGCACCATTGGCCACGATGCCGTTGGATGCTGCGGAGATGTCACTGTCTTCGATGAAGACGCGCGCCGTGCCGCCCGCTGTGCCGGAGGCGGCCGAGACCGCTGTCGCGCCGACGCCGTAGACCAGCGACCGCGACAGCAGAATCTTCACGAAGCCGGTGGTGTTCTGGCTGTCGGCGCGAACGCCCAGCGTGCTGCAATTGTGAATTCGGGAGTTGATGATGTAGCCATTGCCGGCAATCCCGTTCGGCTGCAGCAGCACGCAACTGTTGCTGTTCTCCGCGATATCCGAGTCGACGATCAGCACATCCGAACTGGTGCCGCCGCTGGGCGTGAGATTCAGCGCGGGCCCGCCGAAACCGCGGACCTGCACGTTGTGCAATTCGAGGCGGCTGCCGCCATTGAAGGCAATTGCATTCAGCGCGGCGCCGCTCCCTCCCCCGAAGTAAAGATTGTAGATCCTGATCGAGTCACTGGTCCCTGCATTGATGGTTATTCCAACGCCTCCGGAGGGCGGGGCGAGCACCACAAACCCGCCGTTGGCCACCGTGATCTCGGCTGCTGTGGTGATCGTCACCGCTTCCTGAAACACACCGTTCGACGCGATCACCACGCGCGCGAAGCCGCCCCCGGTGACCGCGTTGCTGAGCGCGGTGCCGATCGTCAGGCATGGCGCCACACCAGTCCCACCACAGGTCGGCGAATCCGTTCCCGACTTACCCACAATCCGCGTGTCCGCTAACGCCGACGATGAGGCCAGCGCAACCGCCAAAATCCCGGCGCAAGTCCATTTGTAGGCCATGAAATTCCTCCCTTGGTTATGCAATTCGAGCAGGCTGACATAGTTTGTCCGCACTAACAACACGATCGTAATCATGCCGGCCTTGTTTTTGGCGGAACAACTAATCAATACACTACGTGTTCGCTACGCGCGATTGTTAAGCGACGACGGCAGGCTCTGAATACGCCGTTCCATCACCGGCGCGCCGTCACATGCACGCGACGCGAAGGGCGCAGTCAGCACCTTCAGAGAGCCCAATGACCGCCTTTGCCTTCACTCATTTCCATCACCGGACGTAGCCCGAGTCCGTCACACCTTTCGGATTAGGCAGAGTCATCCGCGGCATTGCTGTCTCGGGTGGGGCTTGTGAAACGGGAGACGGCACGGCCGCGGCTGGCGGAGCAGGATCCGCGGCTCGCGCGGCTCCCTTCTGCATGGCGTAGACAACGACCGAGACCTCTTGCCCCGACAGCCGGGTCACGAACTGGCTGCCGGAAAGCAGGCGACCGACCACCTGCTGCAATGAGCCGGTGTACCTTCCCGTGACGGTTTGAGTCAGAGGGACGACGCTCTTGAACTGAAACGGGTAGTTCAGGCTCAACTGCCGCAGCACTTCATGAAGCTCGACATTCTCAGCTTGCAATTCGATCGCCGCCGGCGAGCCGGCGACGCGGACCCCACCGAACGCCGGCGAACCGACCCATGCCACGCCCGCGATGACCACAGCGAGGAGAGTCGTCGGACGATATACGCCCGCTTTTAGCGTCTCGCCGGGACGCAGCAACCACAACCACATTGTCTCAATCTCGTAGTCCCGACGAGCGGGCACATGCCCGCTCTCGATCGTCAGTACGAAGCCAGCAAACCCAACCCGACACCGCTGCCCGCATCACTGCGGGACGATCGTTCCGGTTCGAGCGCCATCCGGGGCATTGCCGGCGACCCAGTTATTCTGCCAGGTCAAGATCTGTCCACCATTGGCGAATAATCCCGTCCCGGTGTTTGCGATCACGCTCGTATTCGTCAATCGCACGATTCCGGAGGCCTGCGCCTGAACGCCAAATCCGTTGTTGGTAACCGTCGACTGATCAAGGCTCACCTGGCCGGTCGCGGCATTGGCGAGCACGCCACCGACGCCGTTGTTGGAGATGACGCTGCTCCAGATTTGCACCGAACTGTTGGCGCCGCTGGTCACCGCGACCGAGGATCTGTAGATTGTCGATCGATTGATCTGCACGAGATTGGTGCCGCCGCTGGTCGCCGAGCTGCTCAGCCCGCCGCCCAGGCATCGGTCGAGGGCGCTGTTGGTGATGATCAGGTTCGCCTTCACGGTGGGCTGAAAGCGGACACAGTTGGCGCTGAAGTTCATGATCTTCACATTTTCGATCTCCAGCGAGCTGCCGGCAAGGAAATTGATGCCGTTGGTGCCGGTCCCGACTCCGTTGATAGAGAGGTTGCGAATGATGATCACATCAGACGGCTGCGCGTTGACGTTGATTCCCACGGTGCCTGAGGCGAGAATTCCTGCGACCTGTCCACCCTGACCGCCACCGCCATCGATGGTGATCGATTTGGTGATGGTCACGGCGCCGAATCCGCCCGGATCGAGCGCATCGATTTCACCGCCGGCCGCGGTCTTCGAGATGGCGCCTGCGAAGGTCTTGCACGGCGCCGTGCGGCTGCAGGGATTGGCGTCGTCCCCGACGCCCGACACCCAGGTTCGGCTCGCTTGTGCACTGGCCGGCGCTGCGGACAGCATCACGACTGACAGCAGTCCTAACAGGATCGAAATCAGGATTTTGCTCAATTCTTCCTCCCATGCTGTTGGGCTTTCGCCGCCTATGATTGTCCCGCGGATCAGGCTGATCCCTCGTCGTGACATCTCGGCTGGTCCACGGTGATATGTCGTCTTTGAAGCACCCGTGCTGCGGGCTTCAAGAAATGAGATCGTGAGTCTTGGACAATCAGCATCTTGCGCTCAAGGCATCGATGAAATCATCGTTTCGAAAACGTCTCGTCATCTGCGGTTGCCAGCACCGCGTCGTGATTTCTGTTCCGGGCCGCGCGATAAATCCGCGATCCGCCCCGATTGGACTCCGGTCAGCGGTGCCGGCGTGCCGCGCTTCAAATTGTCCGCCGTGGCGGTCGACTGCGACGCTAATACTTCAACAACAATAACCGATGCCACCGACAACGTAGCGGTTGGCGGCGCTGGATACTGCGACCGGCCGAGTTGCTAGTCAACCACCGTCGAGGGATTTGTTCTTTGGATCGCGCAGGAAGCAGTCGCCCTCGCCTGCGCGCAACCGTAGCGCATGGACGGCCGGGATCTCCACGCCCGGTCCCAGCGAAGCCCATGCCGCATTGCAAAACCGATTCCGAGCCTGGGCGGCGACTCGGCTGCGGCGACACAACAGCCGCCCGACGCACCCGCGCTACGAGCGCGCGATCAGCCTGCGCGCCAGAAGAACGCTGATGACCCGATCGGCCAGCTGCTCGGCGGTCAGGCCCGGGGTCTTCAGGTGAATTTCCGGAGCGTCGGGTGCTTCATAGGGCGCGTCGAAGCCGGTGAAGTTCGTCAGTTCGCCGCTGCGGGCGTGGCCATACAGGCCTTTCGGATCGCGGGCGATGCAGGTCTCGATCGGCGTATCGACGAAGATCTCGATGAACTCGTCCGGCCCGAACAAATCGCGGACCTTCGCCCGCTCGGCGCGATGCGGCGAAATGAACGCGCACAAGACGATGAGACCGCCTTCTACCATCAGCTTGGCGACCTCCCCGGCACGGCGAATGTTCTCGACGCGATCCTCGGTGGTGAAGCCGAGATCGCGGCTCAGCCCGCCGCGCAGATGGTCACCGTCGAGCATCATGGTGTGATGGCCCGCGGCATGCAGCCGGGCTTCCAGCAGGCGGGCAATGGTCGATTTGCCTGCTCCCGACAGCCCGGTCAGCCAGAGCACCGCCGGATTCTGTTGCTTGAGGGCGGCGCGCGCGGTCTTGTCCACGGTTCGTTGACCGGCTTGCCGTTCGTCGCGGCGATCGAGATTGAATGCGATCATGCCGGCGCCGACCGTGCGATAGCTGTGGCGGTCGATGACGATGAACGCGCCCATTTTCGGGTTGTCGACGTAGGGATCGAACGCCACCGGGGCTGCGGCCACCAGATTGCAGAACGCCACCTCGTTCAGGCCGATGCTGTTGCCCGGAACCCGCACACGGGTATTGATATCGATCTTGCAGTCGATCGAAATCGACGCGGAGATCAGGTTGGTTCCGATCCGACACAGCACGGAGCGCCCGGAGATCAGCGGCTCTTGGTCCATCCAGAGTACGTGGGCGGCAAACCTGTTCGTGACCTCCGGCAACTCCGTCGGCGCGCAAAGCACGTGGCCGCGCGCAAGGTCGATGTCGTGTTCCAGCGTGAGCACGATGGCATCGCCGGCCTCGGCGACGTCGTGCGATGCCTGATAGCTGATGATGTCCTGAACCCGGGACCGTTGCCCCGAGGTCGGAACGACGATCGGGTCGCCTTTGCGGATGCGGCCCGACGCGACCGTCCCGGCGTAGCCGCGGAATTCGGAGTGCGGCCGGTTGACCCATTGCACCTGGAAGCGGAACGGCTTCGAAAGCACGTCGCTGTAGACGTCGATGGTCTCCAAATACGGCAGCAGCGCCGGGCCGACGTACCACGGCGTCCGCGGCGATCGTTCGGTGATATTGTCGCCGTCACGCGCCGAGATCGGAACGACATGGACCGACCGGAACCCGAGCGGAGCGGCGAAGGCTTCGGCCTCCTCGGCGATGCGCCGAAAGGCGTCCTCGCGGTAGCCCACCAGGTCGATCTTGTTCACCGCGAACACGACGTGCTTCAATCCCAGCAGCGAGCAGATGTAGGTATGCCGCCTGGTTTGCTGCAGAATTCCCTTGCGCGCGTCGATCAGCACGACGGCGAGTTGCGCGGTCGAGGCGCCGGTGGCCATGTTCCGGGTGTATTGCTCGTGACCCGGCGTATCGGCGACGATGAAGGAGCGATGCGGCGTTGAAAAGAAGCAGTAGGCCACGTCGATGGTGATGCCCTGCTCGCGTTCGACCTGAAGGCCGTCGACCAGCAGCGCGAGATCGACCCCGTCGTTGTGGCTGCCGTAGCGGCGCGAATCCTTGGTCAGCGCGTGGAGGGTGTCCTCCATGATCAGCTTCGAATCGTGCAGCAACCGGCCGATCATCGTCGACTTGCCGTCATCGACCGAACCACAGGTGATGAAACGGAGCAGATCCTTGTCCGCCGCCTGGCCGGGGGTCGCACTCACTAGAAGTATCCTTCGCGCTTCTTTTTCTCCATCGATCCGACCTCGTCGGTATCGATGAGCCGACCCTGCCGTTCGGAGAATCGCGTCTCGGCCATCTCGGCAACGATCTGCTCGACGGTTTCCGCGGCGGATTCGATCGCTCCGGTCAACGGATAGCATCCCAGCGTCCGAAACCGCACCCGCCGCATTTCCGGCACCTCGTCCGGACCGAGCGGTAAACGGTGATCGTCCACCATGATCCAGGTATTCGCGCGGCGAACCACCGGCCGGAGCGCCGCGAAATACAACGGAACCACCGGAATGTTCTCCAGACCGATGTAGGTCCAGACATCGAGCTCGGTCCAGTTCGAGAGCGGAAACACCCGAATGGATTCGCCGGGATGGATCAGCGGGTTGAACAGGTTCCACAGCTCCGGGCGCTGATCGCGCGGATCCCACACCTGGTTCTTGGAGCGAAACGAGAAGATCCGCTCCTTGGCGCGGCTCTTCTCCTCGTCGCGTCGCGCGCCACCCAGCGCGGCGTCGAATTGATAGTTGCCCAGCGCCTGTTTCAGCGCTTCGGTCTTCATGATGTCGGTGTAGGTCGAGGAACTGAAGGTGAATGGATTGACGCCCTTTTCCACCCCGTCCTGGTTCACGTGAACCCGCAGATCGACCCCGTTGGCCCGCGCCTGCTCGTCGCGAAACGTGATCATGTCCTTGAACTTCCACGTCGTATCGACATGAAGCAGCGGGAACGGCAGCGGCGCGGGATAGAACGCCTTGATCGCCAACCGCAACATGACGCTGGAGTCCTTGCCGACCGAATAGAGCATCACCGGATTGCGAAACGTGGCGACCACGTCGCGCATGATTTCGATCGACTCGGACTCAATTCGCTTCAGATTCGGCGGGAGTTCATTCTGCAAGGGACGATCCGATTGGTTCGGTAACGACCGCCCGGCGCGCACGGCACCGCCGCTGTTCCGGAGCGCGGCCGCGGGACCGCGTCGCCGCATTTACCTCGCTGGATAGCAGCCCTTCAAGGGATAACTTCGTATTGAACCGACCGACGGCGTGGCCGTCCCGGTGCTATGGCAAGCACGTCCGCCGGCATGATGCGGCCGGGCCCCTCGGCCAGGCGTCTCCCTCCGGCGAGGGCCGCCTTGCTGGGTTAGGCGGATTGCTCTGTAACAGCACTTATGGACAGCCATAAGTGCAGTACACAGGTTGAGCGGCTCGAAGTCGTCGAGACCGGCCGGCGCCGGCAATGGACGGATGACGAGAAGCTCAAGATCGTTCTGGAGAGCATGCAAACGCCGCGGGCGATCTCGTCGACAGCGCGGCGTCACGGAATATCGCGCTCGTTGCTACTGACGTGGCGGCGGTCATTCGGCGCTGTTCGTGCAGGAGAGGTCGAACAGCCCAAGCCTGCGTTTGTGCCGGCGGTCGTGACGAGCACGGCAGCGCCCGCGAATGCGCCGTCATCCGCTGCCGTGCCGGCGAGCGGCCGGATGGTGATCGAGCTGGGCAATGATCGCCGGATCATCGTCGACGCTGACGTCGACGCGGCCGCGTTGGCGCGAGTGCTCGACATTCTGGAGCGCCGATGATCCCGATCGCAGCAGGCGCGCG
Organism: Rhodopseudomonas rhenobacensis; assembly: GCF_014203125.1. Classification (GTDB taxonomy): domain Bacteria; phylum Pseudomonadota; class Alphaproteobacteria; order Rhizobiales; family Xanthobacteraceae; genus Rhodopseudomonas_A; species Rhodopseudomonas_A rhenobacensis. Next base: position 1,031 of record NZ_JACHIH010000008.1, on the reverse strand, counting down.
GATCTGGATCGCGACCGGGCATACCGACATGCGCAAAGGCATGCAGGGGCTGGCGCTTCTGGTGCAGGAAGGTTTTGGCCGCGATCCGTTCGCCGGCGACGTCTTCGTGTTCCGCTGCCGCGCCGGCACGCTGATCAAGGCGCTGTGGCACGACGGGATCGGGCTGTCGCTTTACGCCAAGCGGCTGGACCGCGGTCGCTTCATCTGGCCCTCGACGGTGGACGGCGTGGTGGCGCTGAGCGCGGCCCAGATGGGTTATCTGCTGGAGGCGATCGACTGGCGCAATCCGCAGCACAGCTGGCGGCCGCAGAGCGCCGGATAGGCGGCACAAAAAATCCCCTAAGATTGCAAAAAGCCCGCGCCAAATCGCAGGTTTTGTGATTCCATCGAGGCATGGGAAACGGCGCTGCGAAACTGCCGGACGATATCGAGGCGCTGCACGCGGCGTTGCTTGCGACGCGTGCCGAACTCGCCATCGTTCGCGCCCAGCAGTCCGACGATCAGGCGCTGATCGCGCATCTGAAGCTGCAGATCGAAAAGCTGAACCGCGATCGTTTTGGCCCGCGCTCGGAGCGCACCGCGCGTCTGTTGGACCAGCTCGAGCTGACGCTTGAAGACCTCGAAACGTCCGCGACCGAGGACGAACTCGCCTCCGAAATCGCCGCCGCCAAGGTCGCTAACGCGACCACCACCGTGGCCTCGTTCACCCGCCAGCGGCCATCCCGCAAGCCGTTCCCCGACCATCTGCCGCGCGAGCGCGTGATCGTGCCGGCGCCGACGTCGTGCGCCTGCTGCGGCGGGACGCGGCTGTCGAAGCTCGGCGAAGACATCACCGAGACGCTGGAGGTGATCCCGAAATCCTGGAAGGTGATCCAGCACGTCCGGGAGAAGTTCAGCTGCCGGGATTGCGAGACCATCAGCCAGGCGCCGGCGCCATTCCACGTGCTCGCCCGCGGCTGGGCCGGTCCCAGCCTGTTGGCGATGGTGCTGTTCGAGAAGTTCGGCCAGCACCAGCCGCTGAACCGGCAGGC
>NZ_JACHIH010000007.1 GCF_014203125.1 Rhodopseudomonas rhenobacensis | reverse complement strand
AACGGCACGTTGGTCGCGCCGAGCGCAACGTTGAGGTCGGTGTCCGACGGCGACGGCCCGGCCGGCGGGGTGTTCGCGAGATTGCCGCCGACGAGGTTGCCGAGGTTGCCGACAACATCGCCGAGGCCGTTGCCGATATTGGCCACGGTCCCGGTCACCGGCGCCAGATCGATCGCAGCGCCGACATCGATGTCGATATCGCGCCCGAGCAGCGTCTCCACCGGATCGAGCGGCACCGCAACGGCAGCGCCGAGCGTGTTCAGCAGCGGCACGTTGGTCGCGCCGAGCGCAACGTTGATATCGGTGTCCGGCGTCGCCGGCCCGGCCGGCGGGGTGGTCGAACCGCCAGTGGAATTGGTTTGCCCTCCCCCCCCCGGGGACCCCGGATCGGTCGTTGTGCCGGTCGGGACGACAGAGCCCGTAGCTCCCGACGTGTCCGGCGTGCCGCCAGGTGTCACCGGGGCAGTGGTGGCGGGGGTCACGATGGGTGCCGGCGTTGTGATAATGCCACCGCCGGTGGTCACGCCGCCGCTGCTGGTCGGCACGGACGTCGCTGGATTACTCTGCACTTGCTCGGAACCGGCGAGGATCGAACCGCCCGCCGGAGTCGCGCTGCCGATCCCGGAGGTCGCCGGATCGGCAGAGGCTGCGACGAGATCTTGCGCAGCGACCGCGCCGGCATCTGTCGGAGCAGCGGCGGCCGGCGCCGCTGCGCCTTGCGGTGCCGCGGCCGCTTGTGGCGCCACCACCTGGGGCGCTGCCGCAGCGCCACCCACACCGCCTGTCGCCACACCCGCCCCTTGCGCGGCAGTGAACGCCGCTGTCAGGTTGGCGTCGGCGGCCTCCGGATTCACCGGCGCCTGCGCCGTGCGCCCCAGAGAGCCCGTGCTCAGGCTGGATTCACTGTCGCTGGCGACGACGCCCGGATCAGCCGAGGGGGAAATCAGATTCGTTTGTGTCTGAACGCTGTTAGCAAGCGAGCCCGTTGCGCCGATGAGATTGTCTCCGGTCAAGATACGCGATCCATTGGGCGTCGTATCCTGAACCGAATTGACCTGCGGCATTGTCGTCTTGGATACGGCATCCGCCGGGCCGAGACCGGAGAACTGATCGAACGCCTCGTACAATTTCGAGTCCAACATAGACGTCGTCGTTTGATTTTCAGCAGCCATCTCGAAGCGCTCCTGTGAACCTGCTCAGAGGTCTAATTCTATCTTCCTGTTGGCTTACGTTTCTTCTGTGATTAAGTTTCGCCATGTCTCGCGACGCGGCGCCGATTTAATAGAAGTCCGCCTCTTTTGCGCTGCGGTGCAGTTCGGCGACACACCGTCGGCGCGGTCGTGACGTTTGCTTTTCTAAAAATAGCGAACCGCCAAAACGAACGAACGTCTCGTCATTGCGACGACGTTAATCGACCATTCGCTAATTAACCCTTGATCTTTCGCTACTTTTTACCTCGTAGATTCACCAGTTACTTGGCTCGCAGAGCAGACGTTGCTGACCTCGCAGACCAAGCCGCGCAGCAATTGAGCGCATCTTTAGAACAACTACTTTTCGAGAAGTTTTGGACGCCTGATGCGGACATTTTGATTAGTTTGGCCGGCGACCAATTTGTTGCCGCTCGATCACCCTGGAGACGCTATGGCCCTGGATGTTGCTGCCCTTCCGACGGTCTGCGACCGAATGCCTCGGAACAAAGATGCGCGGACAAGAGCGCAGCCGCAGTTGCGGCCCGCGCATGGCCGCGCAGCCCAGAACATTTCGTGCCGGGTACTATCCAGTATTGGCTGCCGACAGGAAGCTCCCGCGCAACGAGCGGCGAAGGACCTAAGCCAGTTCCGCCGATGCGCGCTGCATGTTGGCCGACATGTCCGCCGTCACTGCACTCTGTTCCTCGACCGCTGCGGCGGTGGAGGCGATGAATTCGTTGACATCGGCGATCGCGGCCTTGATCGCAGTCAGCGAGCTCGCGACACCGCTGGAGACGGCGTTCAGCGCTTCGATTTCGGACGTAATCGTGTCGGTCGCCTGCTTGGCCTGACCGGCGAGGTTTTTCACCTCGGAGGCGACCACCGCAAAGCCGCGACCGGATTCGCCCGCGCGCGCGGATTCGATCGTGGCGTTGAGCGCGAGCAAATTGATCTGGCTGGTAATGCCGGCGATCATCTCGACGATGCCGCTCATCGCCTGCGCGGCCGCGTTCAGCCTTTGCGCTTGGCCGTCGGCAGCGTCGACCCGGGCGGTCGCGCCCTTCGAGGTCTCGCGCGACTTCGCCATGGTTTCGGAGATCTCGCGAATCGATGCGCTCATCTGCTCGCTGCCGGCCGCAACCGCCTCGATGAGCCCACGCGCATTGTCCGCCTTCTTGCGGCCGATCGCTTGCGCGGTGATGTCGGTGGCGTACTTCACCACCTTGTAGGGCTTTCCGTTGAGATCTAAGATCGGATTGTAGGAGGCCTGGATCCATATCTCCCGGCCGCCCTTGGCGATCCGCTTGTATTCGGCGGCCTGGTATTCGCCGCGATTGAGCGCTTCCCAGAATTGGCGGTAGGCGGCCGAGTTCTTATCGCGTAGCTCGACGAACATGCTGTGGTGTTGGCCCTTGATCTCCGCGAGCGAATAACCCATCGCATTCAGAAAGTTCTGGTTCGCTGTACGGATCGTGCCGTCCATGTTGAACTCGATCACGGCCTGCGACTTCTGGATCGCGGCGAGCTGGCCGTCGCTGTCCGCCGCCTTCATCTTCTGCGCGGTGACGTCCGTCGCGAACTTCACCACCTTTAGCGGCTTGCCGGTCTCGTCGAGGATCGGGTTGTAGGTCGCGAGAATCCAGATTTCGCCGCCGCCCTTTGCGATCCGTTTGTATTCGGCGGCCATGAACTCACCGCGGTTGAGCCGCGCCCAGAATTCGGCATAGCCGGCGCTCGCGCGATCCTCGGCCGTCACGAACATGCTGTGGTGCTTGCCTTGAATCTCGGCGAGCGAATAGCCCATCACGCCCAGGAAATTCTCGTTGGCGGTGATGACGGTGCCGTCCATCTCGAACTCGATCACAGCCTGGGCACGGCTGATCGCGGCAATCTTGCCGGCGTCCTCCATGGTCCTAAGCTTGTACGCCGTGATGTCGGTCGCGAACTTGATGAAGCTGACTACCTTGCCGGTCTCGTCGCGCAGCGGCGCATAGGAGGCGTGGACCCAGACTTCCTTGCCGTCTTTGCCGAAGCGCTTGTATTGCGTGGTCTGGAATTCGCCGCGGTTCAGGCTCTTCCAGAAGTCGCGATAGCGGGCGCTCTCGCGCTCGGCCGGGCTGACGAAGATGCTGTGATGCTTGCCCTTGATCTCCGCGAGCGTGTAGCCGCTCATCTTCAGGAGGTTCTCGTTGGCGTTCAGGATGGTACCATCGAGGTCGAACTCGATGACGGCCTGCAAACAGTCGAGTGCCTCGACCTCTGCCAGAGCGCGCTTCACTTTCTTGCTGTAAAACTTGAACACTTCGCACTCCCTTAGGTGGCGGTAGCCGAAGCGGGACAGCCGACCCTGCGAGGGGTCCCATGGAAGAGTTAATCAAGCGTAAACACCAGCATGGAACCATGCGCAACTAGTACTTCACCGAGGTGTTCCTACGATGAAAGTCAGTCAGGTAGGATCGAGACCGGCTCAGAACAATTGTTGTTACCTTACTTGCCACGGGAAATAATAGCTACGCTCTTACATAGCATCGTCCGCGACAGTCGAGCGGCAACTTGGCGATGGTGAGTTGGTATTTGATCGAGCGGGCGTGCTTCTCGTTGATCTCGGCGCTGAGCAGATCGCCGACGATACGTTGAGGTTCATGCTGACGCTTGACCGCCGTGGTCATGATCTCGTCCCCGGGTCGGGCTTCGCCCGCCCCAGGACAGGCTCCGGCGACCTTCATGCCGCAAAGCTTGAGCTCGCCCATCAGGTCGAACAGTCGAGTGCGTTCCATCAGACGGTTCTCCGCAGTTGTCGTAACGGGCACAATCGGCAATCGGCGCGTGGCGCAGTATCAGCGCGGCCGGCGTGAGCATGTTGGCTGGCGGCGTGGGGTCACGCTGGCGCGCCAGGATGTTGAGGATGACGTCGGCGGAATGAACGCCGTGTTCGATGGCCTCGGCGCAGGCGGCTTCAACCGCCGGCAGCCCGTCGATCAGCACCGCATTGAGGATGTCGACCATCTGCCGATTGCCGTCAGCGACGCCGGCGAGCTTGCGCCGCACCCGCTCCATCGCGGCCGGCAGCACCCAGTCTTTGAACGGCGCACCGTTGCGCAAGGCACCCGGCTTGCGGGCCAGCACCGGCACATAATGCCAGGGACCGTTGCTGGTCTCGCCGCGGCCGAAGCAACGCGCATGCTCGGCCACGATGCGGCTGTCCTGGCGGATGACGATGCGGTCGGCATAGGCATGCATCTCGACCGGGCGTCCGACCGCGTTCGCCGCAACCGAGTGTAAATCAGCACCGAAGTGGGCCCCTCTCGTAGGTCCGACTAAGGAGCTGATTTCTGAGTGACAATTCGTTTGAGCAGGGGGCCCGATCGGCGCCGATCGGGACCCCTGCCAAATGAGATTTTTATCAATTAAATCAACGACTTATACTGAGGAATTGCGGGGTCACACTTCGGTGCTGATCCACCGATTGAGCGGGTCACGCCCGAGGCGATGGCGTCGGCATGCACCGCTACGGCGGTTTTGACACCGCTTACGATGTTCAGGGCAATCCGGATCCAGATGGATGAGCTTGGGCTCGAACCCGATTACCGTATCAAGAGCCTGGCTGATCTGCCGAAGCTGGTAAATTCGCTAACTTCCCCCCTGGATCGGGCCGTGCGCCGTTCGGTGTCGGGGACTCGGCGAGGCGCCATGATCGCATTGCGCCGCAAGCACGTGCAATGCGTTACGCGACCCGGCATGCGAAGCACCGCCGCAAGGTCGGTCAGTTGAGCCAAACGGCTGGTAGCGCCGAGATTATAGTTGCACTGGTCAATTCCCGTATCCCATCCTCGAACCCGACGATCGGTTTCCAGTCAACCAGCGTACGCAGCTTCGACGAATCGGCGATAATAAATCGGATATCCCCCAGGCGGAATTCTCCGGTCGTCACGGGGGAGGTTCTGTCAGGACGCTTGAGTGTGAATAAGCCCCGAGAGTGACCACCGCAAATTGACTCAAATAGCTTAGCGTGCCGATCGACGCCGGCGTGCTGATTCACACGTGCCAAGCCGTGCGATGGCGGGCAGCGCTACGACATTTGGAGTCTCCGCGCCGTCCGCCATCAGTCAAGCCCGATCCCATGGCCTTTCCTGCGAGATGGTGGGCGCGTCTGTGGCTCGTTCCACAGCGAACGCCTGCTTCCCCTTCGCGGCCCAGAGCGCTCGCGCTTGTTTGCCTTGATCGCTTTTGAGCTTGTCTGCCATCCAGAGCAGTGCGCCGAGGATGGTAGCGCGGTCATCGCCGGTCAGGTCCACGATACCGGCCTTGACGACGAGACCGCCGAGTTCGATCAGGTGTCGCGTGCGCTTGCGACGTTCGACCTGCCAGGTGCGCATGTCACGGCGCGCTCTTGCGGCTTGGTGCCGGTTGCGCGCCGCTCGGTTGCGCCGGAGTGCCGCCTGTGTCTCGGTCAGTCGTCGATGCACTTCGCCGCGCCCGGCTTTGAAAGAACGCGGCTCCGCGCTTGGCCCAGGCCTCCCTCCTTCCGGCTTCCTTCGTCTCGGCCAGCACGATCAGTGCGCCGGCCAGTTCGTCGGCGCTGAGTGCGTCAGCCCCGGTGGCGATCACCAGTTCGCCAAGTTGCTGCACCTTGCGAGTCTTCAGTTCTCGCGTCTTGTCCTGAAGTGCTTTCAGTTCCCCGTCGAAATCCCGCGGCTTGCGCATCATGTCCTCCAGCAATATTGATGGAGCGATGATAGTTGAGCGACTTGCACAATGCTGTAAGGTCGCCGGGACGGTTTGAGACGGCGTAGTCCCGTCCGAGATTTTTTCGAGGGAGGGCGCGCTTATACGTCGTTCCGACGTGCGCTTCGCCGTGGCAATGATCTGATCGCGATGGCGATCTATCATCTTCACGTCAAAATCATTGGCCGCAAGTCGGGTTCAAGCGCGGTAGCGTCGGCCGCCTACCGCTCGGGCTCGCGGCTGCGCGACGAACGGCTTGAGCGCAGCCATGACTTTTCCGCAAAGCGCGGCGTAGTCCATTCCGAGGTGATGCTGCCGGAGAACGCGCCGGAGGCATGGAGCGACCGCGAACGACTCTGGAACGATGTCGAAGCCTTCGAGGTCCGCAAGGATGCGCAGCTTGCCCGCGAGGTGGAGTTCGCCATTCCGCGGGAGATGACGCAGGCGCAAGGCATCGAATTGGCCCGCGACTTCGCGCAGTCGGAGTTCGTCGATCGGGGCATGATCGCCGATCTCAATGTGCATTGGGATATGGGCGAGGACGGCATGCCCAAGCCTCATGCCCACGTCATGCTGACGATGCGGCAAATCAACGTCAACGGGGACGAGAATGGCTTCGGCCTGAAGGTGCGGGATTGGAACCGTACGGAGATGGTCGAGCGCTGGCGCGAACGTTGGGCCGAGCTCGCCAACGAACGTCTGGCCGAACTCGACATCGACGCGCGCATCGACCATCGCAGCTTTGAGGCGCAGGGCATCGCGCTGGAGCCGCAAAGCCAGATCGGCGCATCCGCACAGCGGATCGAAGGCGAAGGGGTGGAGGCCGCCGACCGCGCGGAGATGCACCGCGAGATCGCGCGCGGCAACGGCGAGCGCATTCTTGCCGATCCTTCCATCGCACTGGACGCGATCACGCATCAGCAATCGACCTTCACGCCGCGCGACATGGCAAAGTTCGCGCACCGGCACAGCGACGGGATCGACCAGTTCAACGCAGCGATGGGCGCGATGCGCAGCGCACCGGATCTGGTCGAACTCGGACAGGACGGTCGCGGCGAGGACCGCTTCACCACCCGCGACATGATCGAGGCCGAACAGCGCCTGCACCGCGCTGCCGAACTCATGGCCGAGCGGGAACGCCCTGCCGTGGAGGACGCGGATCGCGAAGCTGCTTTGGCTCGCTCCGAACAGCGCGGCCTTGTCCTGTCCGGCGAGCAGGCCGACGCGTTGGTGCATGTCACGGACGGGCGCGATCTCGGGATCGTGGTCGGCCATGCCGGAACGGGCAAGAGCGCGATGCTGGGCGTCGCGCGGGAGGCATGGGAGGCGGCGGGTTACGACGTCCGGGGCGCGGCGCTGTCCGGCATCGCGGCGGAAAACCTCGAAAGCGGATCGGGCATATCCTCCCGCACCATCGCCAGCATGGAACATGGCTGGGGACAGGGCCGCGACCTGCTCAGCGCGCGCGATGTGTTGGTGATCGACGAGGCCGGCATGGTCGGCACGCGCCAATTGGAGCGCGTGCTGTCCCATGCCGCCGAGGCTGGCGCAAAGGTCGTGCTGGTCGGCGATCCGCAGCAGTTGCAAGCAATAGAAGCCGGCGCGGCGTTCCGGTCGATTCATGAGCGCCACGGCGGCGTCGAGATCGGCGAAGTGCGCCGTCAACGCGAGGATTGGCAGCGCGACGCCACGCGCGCCCTGGCGACCGGCAAGACAGGCGCAGCAATCCAGGCTTACGACAAAAACGGCATGGTGCATGCCGCCCCGACACGGGAGGACGCGCGCAAGACTCTGATCGACCGCTGGGACCGCGACCGGCAGGCATCACCGGACCGCAGCCGCATCATCCTCACCCATACCAACGACGAGGTGCGCGCGCTCAACGAGGGGGCGCGAGAGTGGATGCGGGCAGCGGGCGATCTCGGTGAGGATGTGCGTGTCACGGTCGAACGCGGCGCGCGCAGCTTCGCTACTGGGGATCTCGTCATGTTCCTGCAAAACGAACGCAGTCTCGGCGTGAAGAACGGCACGCTCGGCACCATCGAGCATGTCAGTCAGCAATCCATGTCGGTGCGCACCGACGACGGGCGCAACGTCTCGTTCGACCTGAAGGATTACAACCGCATCGATCACGGCTATGCCGCGACCATCCACAAGGCTCAGGGCATGACGGTGGACCGCACCCATGTGCTGGCGACGCCGGGCATGGACGCCCATAGCAGCTATGTCGCCCTGTCGCGGCATCGCGACGGCACGGACCTGCATTATGGCCATAATGACTTCGCCGGTCAGGACCGGCTGATCCGCACCCTGTCGCGCGACCGAGCCAAGGACATGGCGTCGGATTACGATCGCGCCGGTCCGGTGCAGGGCTACGCCGAGCGGCGCGGCATCACTTTCCGCGAGCGTGTCGCCGAAATCGTCCAGAAACTCGTGCCGGAGAAGCTACGCGGTATGTTTGACGGCCTTCGCTCTTCTGAAGATGTGCCCGGCTCGGATGGCGAACACAGCCCACATCGGCGGATCGAGCTCCGGCAAGAAAAGCTTTTCCACCACATCGATTTTGCCGGCGAAGGAACGGCGCTTCCATTGCCTCGACGCTGATCCGAGTAAATCGTCCAGTGCCTGCTCTGCCGTGAGGTGACATTTCAAAACGGTCACGATCCGCTCGTCGTACTTTTCGACGCGCTCGACCATGTTCTTGTGCGCTTCCTCCAAGCGCGGGTCGTTGATGTCCATAGGCTCCCCCTGCGTCGTGCGACAATTACCACGGAAACCCGCAAGGGCGATGGGTTCTTGTAACGGTCGGCGACCCCGATCCGCTCGCTCCGCGGCGACGGCAACTGAACCCGGACCCGTTGACTCCGTCCCGCAAGGTGGGATTAGCTTAACCGGGTGTTCATCAAACCGGCAGCAGCTCATATCTGCCGCATCAGCAGAAGGTCGCATTATAGGACCAACCCGCCGATTGATGCGCTAAGCATTCCGTTTCTACGATGCAAGGCAAGCCGCCCTTTTGTGAATATGCTTGCTGCGGCAGTCTGAGCGGATGGCTGCCATTCGCGTAGTTCAGCTTCAGGATCTTAAACCCGCTTCGCCGCTTCATCGGCCGTGGAACAAGAACCGGCGCGTCGGCGATATCGTCGCACGGATCGATGCCGCGCTGGCGCAGACCCAGCGCGTAAGCTCCGGCAATCCCTCCCGCGCCGGCCAATGCGGCAGCTGCGCCAAGCAGGAGCGCCGCTTTCTTCAACTGACAGTGTAGAGGCTCTTCGACTGACGGTGAAGACGCCGATCAACTCGCGGCGCTTCGATCTCGCCCCCGAACTCCCCGCCATTTTCTCCCTACGGCGAGTGCCGTTGGCGCGCTGGAAAGGTAGCTGGCTGATCGGCATCACTTGGATCGGCAACGACGAGACGGACCTTCTGGTGACCAACCACCAGATCGTGCCCCGTGGCGTGGTGTAGCTGGCGGCGGGTCACCGCGACTGCCGGGTTGGTCCGGGCCGGTCAGCTGGCGAATGCCGGTAGGCTGACGGCGGGATCATCGCCGATCGGGGCGATGGTTTCCAGCGTCATGTAGCGGGCGCGCTGCACCGCCCATTCGTCGTTCTGTTCGAGCAGGATGGCGCCGACCAGACGGACGATGGCATCTTCGTTGGGGAAGATCCCGACCACCTCGGTGCGTCGCTTGATTTCGCCGTTGAGACGCTCGATCGGATTGGTCGAGTGCAGCTTGGTGCGATGCGCCGGTGGGAAGCTCATATAGGCCAGCACGTCCACTTCGGCGTCGTCGAGGAAGGCCGCGAGCTTCGGCAGCTTCGGCCGCAGTTGGTCGGCGACCCGCCGCCATTGGGTTCGCGCGGATTCAGCGTCATCCTGCGCAAACGCCGTGCCGATGAAGGCGGAGACGACGCGACGTCCGCTCTTGCCGGCATGGGCCAGCACGTTGCGCATGAAGTGCACGCGGCAGCGTTGCCAGGTGGCGTTGAAGACCTTGCTGACCGCGGCCTTGATGCCTTCGTGGGCGTCGGAGATCACCAGCTTGACGCCGCGCAGGCCGCGGCGGGCGAGCTTGCGCAGGAGCGCGGTCCAGAACGTCTCGGCCTCGGAGGGCCGATATCGAGCCCGAGAATCTCGCGGCGGCCGTCGCTGTTGACGCCGACCGCGGTCCTCGGGCTTGACCCGGGGATCACCGCGACCGAGACGATGCGTCCAGCCTGGCGCACTTTGACGTAGGTGGCGTCGATCCACAGATACAGCCAGTCGCCCTCGATCGGCCGGCCAAGAAACGCCTTCACCTTGTCGTCGATCTCCTCGCACAGCCGCGACACCTGGCTCTTGGAGATGCCGCTCATCCCCATCGCCTTGACCAGATCGTCGACCGAGCGGGTCGAGACGCCATGCACATAGGCCTCCTGGATCACCGCGGTGAGTGCCTTCTCGGCCATCCGCCGCGGCTCCAGAAAGCCCGGAAAATAGCTGCCCTTGCGCAGCTTCGGGATCCGCAGTTCGACGGTGCCGGCGCGGGTCTCCCAGTCGCGGTCGCGATAGCCGTTGCGCTGCGCCAGTCGCTCGGGGGTCTTCTCGCCATAGCCGGCGCCGGTCAGGCTGCCGACCTCCATCTCCATTAGCCGCTGGGCGGCAAAGCCGATCATCTCGCGCAGCAAATCGGCGTCGGGAGTCTTCTCCACGAGCGAGCGCAGGTTCATCATGTCGTCGGTCATCGGTGGTTCCTCGGTTGCGTTGGTGTGTCGCAACCCGATCTGACCTAAGAAATCGCCGATGACCGCCGCAAAGCCGCCCGCCCGCTACGGCGCCAGTTGAAGGCGCGCGTGCGGGCGGCTTTGCTCTACCGAGCTACACCACTTGGCGGGACACGACCAACCACCAGGCCATCCTCAGCGGCGATTGGTGCTATTTTCGCTATGGTTTCGAGCGATGCCACCGGCGGTTAAACCACAAAGACCGGAGATTCCGCCCGGGGAGGACGTTCTTGCCGTGGTCAGGGCACTCGCCAAACTGAGAGCCCGGTTAGATCATGAAGCAGAAATCGCGCGCCGATTACTTCAAGCCCGCGCGAGCGAGCCAAGGCCATGATCCGCGTCGCCATCTACGCTCGTTTTTCGAGCGACCTGCAAAACGATAAATCGGTCGACGACCAGATCGCGTTCTGCCGCGAGGTCTGCGCTCGCAATGGCATGACGGTGGTGTTGACCTTCGAAGACCGCGCTGTGTCCGCATCGTCTGCAAAGAATCGTCCCGGCTTTATCGCGCTGATGCGCGCTGCGGCGGCAAGGCTGTTCGACGTCGTCGTTGCCGAAGATATGGATCGCATTTTTCGCGACCAGGCCGATTATCACGCTGCTCGCAAGGAGCTCGACTTTCTCGGCATCACCATCCACACCGCGCCCGGGAAAGTGACCAAAATCGATGGCGCGCTGCGGGCATTGATGGGCGGAATGTATCTCGAGAACCTGGCGCTACACGTACGGCGCGGACTGGAGGGCGTGATCCGCGACGGCCGCCACGCCGGCGGACGCGCGTATGGCTATTCCATCGTCCCGGGTTCGCCGGGCGAGCTCGTCATAGACGACGCGCAAGCCAAGATCGTGCAGCGAATCTTTGCGCGCTTTGTTGCCGGCGTAACGCCGCGCGCCATTGCTGCTGAACTCAATGCTGATCGCATCGCGGCGCCACGCGGTACGAGGTGGAACGCTTCTACAATCAAGGGCAACAACGCGCGCGGTCACGGCATGCTGCTCAATGAGCTTTATCCGGCCGTATCGTCTGGAACAAGGTGCGGATGGTCAAGGATCCGACCACGGGCAAACGGATCTCGCGAATTAATCCGAAGGAGCAACATCGAATTACCGAGGCGCCGCAACTGCGCATCATCGATGATGTGACCTGGAACGCGGCGCAAGCCATTAAGCTGAAGCGCTCGCACCTCGGCGCGACTCATCCCGCGCACCACGGCGTCCGCTTTCGGGCTTGCTGCGATGTGGATCCTGCGGCGGCGGAATGATTTCGATCGGCAATCGCAAGCGGTCGGCGCGGCTGCAATGTGGCACCTACAGGGAGAGTGGGGCCTGCACCAACAGCCGCAAGGTCAACCGCGACGCCGTTGAAGCGGCCGTGTTTGCGGGACTGAAAGACGAGCTGTCCAATCCGATTGCGATTACTGAATACATCAAGGCCTACAACGACGAGCGGCGACGCCTTGCACGCGAGGCCTGCGACCAGATGAGCAAGCTGACACGTCGCAATGCCGAGGTCTCACGCGAACTTGAGCGCCTGATCGACGCGATAACCCAAGGTGTCGATCTCGCCACCTTGGTACCGAGGATCAAGGCGCTTGAAATCGAGCGCGCCGACATAGACGGCAAGCTGAAATGCGCCAACGAAGCCGATATCGTCACATTGCATCCAGCTACGATCGAGCAATACCGCGCCGATGTCGAAAGACTGGCCGACCTTGCGGCCGAGCACAGCGACTTCGTGGAATCGGCGGAATTGATCGAAGCGTTGCGGCGGCTGGTGGCCGGAGTCATCATCCACGCCGAACCGCACGGCCGGGGCTTCAACATCGAAGTGCAGGGACGACTGGCACAACTGACGAATTCGGACTTGTTCCCGAGCCGTTCTGAGGGAGGGGGGATCAGTGGTAGCGGGAGAGGGACTCGAACCCCCGACCCCAGGATTATGATGCCCGGTCTCCGGAGGATCAGCCACAAATCCCGGTGAAATTAACCACTTTCGCGCCGAAATGCCCTCCATTTGCGCTATCCGTCGACGCCTCGTCGTCGTAGGAAAGCGAATTCGTGGTGCAAACGTGGTGCAAACTGTGAAGCGCGAGCGCGTGAAGATCGACGGAGACATCATCAACGAAGCGCTCGACGCCGCCGACGCCGGGCTACCCGGGCGCGACATCTGGCGCGACACCGAGCAGCGCTCTCTCATCCTCGAGCGTCGCGGAAAGGCGGTCGTCTGGTTCGTCAAGACACGGTCCTTCACTCGCATGATCGGTCGCGCCGGCCGAGGCTATAAAGGCGACCACGTCAACCCGAGGGCGGCCCGCGAGGCGGCGGCGCGAATCCTTGTAGAGATCTCGGCTAGACCGCCCCGGTCCCCAGAGTCGGATACCGTTTCCGGTCCTGCAGCACAACCCATCTGCTGGACTTGGGCCGAGATGGTCACCGCCAGGATGGCCAACCTCTCCGGCCCGCGCATGGTCGGCGAGCGCATCAAGGCGCCGTCGAAGGACACGCAGGACGACGTCCGCCGCTCATTCGGCGTCGGCCGCGACGGCGCGTTCGATCCGGACAAGCGGCCGTCGCTGGCGCCGCTGCAGACGCTGCGGCTCGACGCGATCGACGCCGCCAAGCTCGGCGCCGCCGTCCGCGGCATCGAGCACCGCCGGGCCCGGGCGAAATTCCTTGCCTATGCGAAGTCGGCGCTCACCTGGTCTCTGTCGAACACCCACCGAAGCGGATTGAACGGATCGGCATGGTGGAACGACGTCCGACCGCCCGACCTCGAGCCCGAGGAAATCGCTACGCTGTCGGCGTCGCGGTCGAAGCTGGCCAGGCGCAAGGCCTCGTTCGGCGTCGAGCACGTCGGCGAGATGCTCGCGCGCCACGAAGCGTTCTGCTCCGACAGGAAGGGCCGCGACAAGGTCTCGCCCGGCGTCCGCTGCGGGCTCTGGTGGACGGCGCTAACCGCGGCCCGCCGCGGCTCAACGACGCGGCTGCAGCGCGCCGGGATCGAGTGGTCGGACGCACGCAACGAGGCGCCTGGATGGGGCACCGCGCTCTGGACCGAGGACGCGATGAAGGCCCGCCAGGGGTACATGTTGCCGGTGCCGCCGATCGGCCTGCGCATTTTGTGGATCTCGATGGCCGACTGGTCGGCTGCCGTCACAGGGGCGTGGACGGCGCCGTCGCAGTGGGTTTTCGCATCGACGCAGAGGCAGCCGCGCGAGATCTCTGACCGCGTAGGCATGGTCGACATCCCGACGAATCCCTATTCGCTCGCCAACCACCTCGCGCGCATGCGGGGTAAGCGCGGCGGTGAGGCCGGCGGCACCGACCACCTGGCCGGCATCCCCGAGTTCTCGCTGCACACGATCCGGGCGGCGGCGGCGCGATACCTCGATGAGGGCACAGGCTTGCCCGCGGCGGCGTCCAGCGCGCTGCTCGGTCACGCCGGCGAATACGACGTCCACGATCCCGAAGCAGCGGCGCGGACGACCGAGAAATTCTACAACGCGTCGCAGAAAATGCCGCTGAAGACTCGGGCCATGGCGGCGTGGACCAACGCCGTCATGGCGGCGTTCGAGAAGGCCGGCGGGCGCCTGCCGGAGCCCGTCGGCAAGGTACCGCCGATGGTCAAGCTGCCGCCGCGGCCGTGGTAATAAGTTCGCTGATTTACAGTATATCCGTCCGCGAAATCGCGCGCGTGACGGGGCATATTTGGAAGTAAAACGTGAATTACTTCCCGCGAGTTTTCAGTAACATCGCATTGATGTTGCCTAATTCACGACGCGCGACCGACACTTATTGACAGTCGCGACTCCTGCGTGGTTGCTAACCTTATCTGACCGCAGCAGTGGTCTAAAACGGTCTGACCTCGGAGGCACCCGATGACCGAAAACACCGGAAATAGCGTCAGCGATTTCGACGTGAACGCGATCGCCGAGATTGTCATGAGCGACCTGATCACGGCCCGTCGCCGGCTCCAGATGCTCGATGGATCGATGGAGTCGGTCAGCAACGCGATCTCAAGCATCGACCAAGCATACGCCAGCATCGCCGGGTTCGAAGCCGAGAGTGCCGTCCTGGCAGACCTCGCTCGCGCCGGCATTGCCGTGGTCTGGAAGTCGAACAAGCCTGCCCCCTCCTGCACCTCCCAGCCGCCCGCCCCTACCCGCTCGGTCACACTCCACCTGTTCGGCGAGCCATTCTCGTTCACCGCCGACGA
Source organism: Rhodopseudomonas rhenobacensis (assembly GCF_014203125.1). Lineage (GTDB taxonomy): Bacteria > Pseudomonadota > Alphaproteobacteria > Rhizobiales > Xanthobacteraceae > Rhodopseudomonas_A > Rhodopseudomonas_A rhenobacensis. The sequence continues at coordinate 131,759 of NZ_JACHIH010000007.1, read as the reverse complement.
CGCCACCGCAGACCGCCTCGCCGCCGCGGCGAAAGCGGCCCAGGACGCCAGTAGCGCGCTCAACGACGCCGAGCGCAGGGTGCTCGACGCCGAGGTTGCTCTGAAGGCGGCCAAGGCGGCCGCCGAGCAGACGCCGTGGTCATTCGCCGCCGTCTACGTCGAGCCGGCGAAGCGCGACCGCGCCGCCGAACGCGCGGCGTGAGGGAGGCGAGCATGGAAGCCGTCACTCACTTCATGCAGGGCGTTTTCACCGTGATCGGAATCGTCGCTCTCATCACGTTCGGACGGGCCTACATCAGATCGTGCGAGGCATCCAAGGATGCCTCCGCGAAAACCCACGACTACACGCGCAGATATTGGTCGCACGACTACACGTTCGATCCTATCGAAAACGGGATGCGTGGTCGGATGTCGGGGTGGGGTTCGGGAATCCGTGATGGCGACTACATCATTCTCGCATGCGGGAATGGTCATACGCGATATCGAGTGCAGAAAATCAGATATCAAAGCGACCCGTCTGACATGTGGTTCGCAGACGTCGTTTTCAGTCCCAGGCCTCGCAAGGTGGCTGGAGGCTACACCGGCAACAGCGGCGCGCTCCGCCCCCTCCGACCACCGGCAGCGGCGAGAAGCCGCCGCCGGCGCCGGTGGTCAAAATCAGGATTAAGAATTCAGGAGGCAGTGATGCCCGCAATCTACAAAACATTCGAAGTCGTGTTCAGCAGATCCGAGATCCAGGAAATTCTCACTGAGCGCGCCCGAGCGATCCTTGGCAGCAAAATCACCGGCCCGCGTGCCGTTGTGCTCAATCGAGTCGAAGACGTCGAGGGCGGCGCCACGGTCAAGATCACGATCGATAGCGTGAAGAACCGGCCGCCATGCTGACCACCATGGCCTATCGTTGCTTCGACCCCGCCACCGGGGCTGTCTCATCCGCGCAATCGAGTTTCGCGCGACGTCGGCGAGTTAGCAGCCTCGCTTTCGATCGGTCGAGCACGCTGAAAAAGCCGTTGTCGACGACCTCGCCACGCGCCATGCGCGCCTCGTCATCGCGACGGGCGGCTTCTTTCTCGGCTCGGCGGTCGATCTCCATTCCGGCATCCTACGCAGGCGCCGGCGGAAGGCAAGCGGACTCATGATGGAGAACTAGGATGACTGAATATTTTGAACTTCGTCGCGTCACCGTCGTTCCAACGCGGCCCGTGTTCGCATCGGCCGCTTGCATCGATTGCTCGCTATGCGGACGCAACATCGCCGGTTCAGGCGGCCCCTGCGAAGGACCGGTCTGCTTCGAGTGCGCGGACGTTGTCATCCGAGGTGATGCGGTGGGAGCTATCAAGTGGACGCAGAAGGAGACGCGCGATGACCGTAACTGAACTGATCGGATACCTGCAAACGCTCCCCGGCGACTACAACGTCAGCGTGATTGATGATGGCTGCGAATACGATGCGCGGATCATTGCAGACGAAGCGGAGCGTAGCGTCAGCATCGTCGCGGTCGCCGATTTCCACCCGAGCGAACTGTTCCAGGTCATTCCGGCGCCGCAGAAAGTGAGTGTCGCTGAGGTGGTTAATCCGCTGAAGAATTGGGAGCCGTATCGGGCCGCGTTGACCGGCAAACCGGAGAGGGATCTGTGATGGATTCTGTCGGTAAATCCAATCGAGGAGATTTAGCTGTGGTAACTAACACGCCGAAAACGTTCAACCGTCTCGATTTCTACCGCGTGAAGCGCTGGGGCGGCATTGGAGGGATCATGTCCGGACGCGGGCTCAACACCGACGACCTGTTCGAGATGGATGTCGAGCGCGTGCTGGGCGACCGAATCAGGTCCGACACGGACGTCGCGGAGGCGATGTGGAGCGCAGTGACGAACGTCGAATGGAGGCATGTCGGAGGCGACACAGCGCTCTATTCGGCGCGCGCTGCTGGAGACATGATTGCCGCCATCCGCGGCACCGGCAACTACCTCGATTTCTACTGCTGCGGCCTTCCGATTGATGTCGTCAGCAGCGAGTTTGCTGAGGCTATGGCCGCAATCGGGTGGACCTACGATCTCGAAGCGCCTGATTGGGAGGATTAGTGATGTCCGCGCCCACCCGCTTCAACGCCGCGCCGCCTGGCCCGCGGAAGTTCGACATCTGAAACGAGGAGGCTGCACGCCATGACGAAGACCAGCACGCTGACCAGCTACACCGCCGCCGAGACGCGCCAGCCAGTCGCCATCTCGCCCGCTCTCATCTCGCTCATGGAGCGCATCGAGGCCGAATCCGCGGCCGCGTGGAAGAAGTTCGGAGCGCGTGAGCTACCCGATGGCAGCATGGTCATTTGCTCAGGCGGCAAGCTCTTCAGCATACGAAGCACGTGTGACGGATGGAGCGTCGAGGAGCTCGACATCGAGGACATCGCCAGCCGCCCCAACCGCAGCATAGCAAGCGACATCGCGCTACAGGCGGCTGTCGCTGCGGCATGTGCCGCCCCGCTCTTCGACCGCGACCGCCTGGCCGCCAAATCCACGTACACGGGGCCGTACTGATGGGCATCGAAATCGTCATCACGCGGACGACCGAGGACAGAACATCACGTCTCGCGACCGTCAACATCTCGGACGCCGGGAGCATCGTCATGCGATCCCCCGGACTCAAAACGATCACCGTCGGATCGCCGATCGACGCCGACCAGCCGCTGTGGCGTCAGATCGAGCGCATGGCGGCGAGGCTGGCAAGAATCGAGGAGATACAGTGATGACAGACATGACCGATAGCCGCGCTCTGACCACCGCTGCTGAGGAACACGACCAGGCGGCGAACCATGCGACACTGATCAAAGACCTTCGTGCTAACAACTTCAATGACGCCGCAGACTACATCATCAATCTTCAGTCGCTTGTCGACGGCTATCAAATGTGGCTTGCGGCCACCGTTCTCAATGCAGGCGGCAAGGTCGACGTCGGCCTTCATGACATCGAGCGTGTTGCGCCAGGACACGCCGTGCTCAGTATCGAATCGAACTGGAGCACCGGTGGTGCCACGATTTCCGTCGCTACGTGATGTCCGTTGTGGAAAGGGAAGGATTGAGCGATGGCTAGAAAAGATGTTCCCGACGATCTGGTGTGCCTTGCCGTGGCCGTGTCGAAGTCGATCAACATGACGAAGTGGCCGCCGGAGATCTTGTCTGAATTCACGGGGCAGCCGATCAAAGTCTGCTACAGCGCGATGGAGCGGTCATACGACCACGGGCTGATCGAATGCGGAGTCTCGCTGCGCTCCGGATGGCTGACGGACAAAGGCAAGGCACTGCTGTGGGCAAACAAGGATCGCTTGCAGAAAATGATAGAGTCTGCGATCGCCTCGACGCCAGAAATGGTCCGGGGCCCGGGGATCGAACCCGGCCGCAAACAGCAGTCCGCTGCCAAGGGGATATAAATCCCTCCCGCACAACCAGTGCTGCCCCGGATCTGTCGATCAGGAGCGCGATATCTGGCGGGTGTCGCGGGCGGTGGTCATGCTGAGTTGATAGCAGCTAATTTGAACGCTGTCGATGTTGAACAATGTTCAGACGAGCCACATCAATCGAGACGGCGCCGGAGACCCATGCGCGCAGTTGCGAGTGCGCGAATTCGGAAAGCGTCGCGCGCTCGATCAGCAAAATCGTACAAAACGACATGTAGATAGCCTCGCGCTCGTCGTGATCAGTCACGATCGGGCCTCATATTCGCGGCCATCACCGCGGCGTGCGCGACGCGTTGCCAGATCGGCGCGCCTCGGCTGGCGATCACGGCGCCGGCGAGCCGGATTCGCATGCCGCGGATTTCGTAGAACATGTCCGCGTCGTCGAACGACAACGTCGCCAGCGTCTCGCCATTTTCAGTCACAGTAACATCGATCATCGCCCACTCTCCTCACGCGGCCGCCCGAGCCGGTACCATCCGGTCACGGTGCGCACCCATTGCCGACTCTCGCGGTCGACCTCAACGAGCGCCGGCGTCGCAACTACGCGTCCATCGGAGCCGGCGACAACGCCAATCACGACGACGACGTTCGGATCATCGCCGTCGCGTGCCCACACGTAGTCGTCGATCAGCGGCGCGCCGTCGAGTTCGTCCGGGCCCGGCCGCCAGCCGTCTTTGCGGATGCGGTCGCGATCGACGAGCGCGGCGACGAGATTCCTGTTCATCATTATCAAACTCCTCGGCGGCACTTTTCGGCGCCGCCCCCCAGGGCTAAAATGCGAGCCAAAAGCTCATAGAAGACAGCATTTGCAGCGCTTTCTGGCCGCCGCCCCCCTCTCGACAGAATCAATGCCGGCTCGCGAACTCGTCGCGCGCGGTGACGGTGGCGCTGACGATTTTCTGCAGCTTGCGCACGCTCATGTCGCCACCCCGCCACGCCCGCGCGACGACTTCGAGTTCGTCCGGTGCGAGCGGCTCCATCCATTCGACGTCGACGCCACGGTCGGCGGCGACGTCGCGCAGAATGGAGGCCGTCAGCATCGGGAGGTGGTCGACGCCGGGTGTCGGCACGCGGATGACCCGCATGCGGTCGCGCAGGGGCGCCGGCAGCGACGTGACGTCATTGGCGGTTGCCGCGTAGCTGAGACGCGACAGATCGACTTCGAGATCGAGGCCGACGTCTGGATAGTTACGCGCGGTCTCACGCTCTAGAAACGGCATCAGCGCGTTGCCGAGGCTACCGTTCCAGCCGTTCCCGCCCGCTTTATCGATCTCGTCGATCATCACCACCGGATTCGCCGACTTGGTTTGAGCGACGACGAGCGTCGGGAACGACGGCGACGCCGTCGACCAGCGCTTTGGGGTGCCGCCGAAAGCGTTGTCTGCCGACGCGGCGCCGTCGTAGCGGCGCAGCTTGGCGCCGAGATGCTCGCACAGACGGCGGACTAATCGACTCTTGCCGCAGCCGGGATCGCCGAGCAACAGGAACGGTCGCCAGGCCAGCGGTTCGCCTTCGCGGAGATCGATCATCATCATGTCGACCGCCGCATGCGCGTGCGGAAACTCGGCGCGCAGCGCGGTACGCAAGGGCGCAAGCTCCGGCGTCATGACGAGCGGCAGCGCCTTGCCTGCCAACGACTTATATGGCTCGGCAAGCTTCTCGGCGTTCGCCGGGATCACGACAGTAGCCGGCACCATCGGTTCGGAGGCGTCCGCGGAGTCCGGCTTAGTGATCCCGGCGAGCCGACGCGCCTCCTCGGCGGGTGTTTCAGCGTGGTTCTTCTCAGCCTTCTCGGCGATCTCGGCGATTCGCTTGGTCTCTTTCCATCCGGCATCCGACGTTGCGTGAAAAAAATCGATGTGCTGCGACGTCATGCCGTCACGGATCTTCAGCCAGCGCTCTAGTCTACGCATCGCATTATGATTGAGTAGGCACGTATCAATCCCCTCACCGTCCGCCCACTTCACAACCACATCTTCGAGCCGATCAAGAAATCCGGCGGTGACGACGGGATTGCGTGGGTTCGCCGCCAGCATCAACCACGCGAGGTCGAGATGGTCCGCGTCGTGCTTGAGCCGGCGCGCTACGTCGCGGCAATCGAAACGGCGGCTACTGCCGTAGCTTTGATCCAAATTTGAGACAGTACGCCGGTCGATGCGGAGGTCGGGCCGCGCCTCATTCGTCGCGAACGCGACCTTCGCCAGCGCGGTCTTCCAGTCGTCGGTTAGCAACAAATCCGCGAGTAGGTGCATTGTGAGGTCCTTCAGAGGCGTCACGAAACGCTTGCGGCGCAACGAATTCCGCGCGATCTTCCGCGATGAGAATCAGCAGCCGCTGAAGTACGACGCCGATCGGCACGAATGAGTTTTCGTTGTCCATGCGTGACTTTAGAGGCAACACGATTTCTGTTTCAAGGAGTCGATTGGGAAATGGTGAAGGATTCGAAAACGACGAAGAAGAAACCCGCGAAGAAGCCGTCGGAGGGCGGGCCCGGGCGTCCGCGCGTTGATCCCGGCGATCTGCGGACGGACCGCATCGCGTTCAGGATTCATCCGGATCTGACGGCGGAACTCAACAAAGTCGCCCGCCTCAACGGCGAGGTTCGGACGGCGTTCATCGAGCGATTAATGATCGCGACGATTAATAACACCTGGGGATACGACATTTTGGACGCGATCGGGCGCAGGATCGAGTATCCGGAGGACCACCCGGTGAAACAGATGGCGGCGAGCCGGACGCCGTTTCAGACGTTCGCGGCGAGGTCGGCCGGCGCGCGATTTACGCTCGAGGATTTCGCAAAACTGCCGCCGGCGCCGAAGCGACGGTGAAGGCCGTCGGATGATCACGGAATGTTACAGTGGGTCATTTCACGTGATTGAAATCAATTCGACTCTCGAAGGATTATTGGGATTACCCACGGAACGAATCCTTCGACTCTCGAAGGATTCGTTCCGTGTCTATCTAGGCGTCGCCATCTCGACATCTGAAAAGTCGTTCCAGGAAATGGCAGTTAAACGAAGAACTTGACGAGAAAATCCTTCGAGAATCGAAGGAATTTCTTTCGAGAGTCGAAGGATTTTATCGCATTCCGACAGCGATACTCACGTCGTCAAAGTTGCCAATCTCGGCTCATCGAAATCATTTCGACTCTCGGAGGATTGCTCCGTCGAATCTTCGGCGCCGCGCTTGCCTGTCGTGCGTACCGCGGCAGATACTCGCGCGCTCACCCTCGCCCGAGATCGCATGGCCCGAACATACAAACCACGCATCCGCTACGTTGCCGAGACCCGGGCCGCACAGACCGAGTGGCATCGCGACAGGTGTCTGGACGCGTTGGCCAGCGACCGCGCGAGCGACGAGAAATTGCGTGAAGCCGGCGGGGCAATGGCCGCCTTGGCCGCCGCGCTGGACGCGCACGGAGCGCGGCCTGCGACGCCGCCGCAGATCGACCGCGACATCGGCAGCCCGAATGGCGTCGTCGCATTCGTGCAGCGACGAGAGTATGAGCAGCTGGCGGACGGCACTGTCGTCGTCGAGCAGGCTTACGTCGCTCCGGCGCGCCTCGCGCACGACGAGGCATGGAAATACACGTCCCACGCCGCCGACCCGGCGCATGCTGGATTGGTGGCTTTTATGACCGCGAGTCAGGAGCGCGCCCGCACCGAGCACGAAGCTCGACTCGAAGCCCGAGCAAAAAAACTCGCGAAACGAGCCGCTGCGGCGGCGAAACAGATCGCTGTAACGTTGACAGCAGACGAGGAATTCGTCGCCGCCGAGAAGTTCGGGCAGGCGAAAAAGGCCGCCGAGCGCGCGCGGACCGTGAAGCAGCAGGTCGCAGACTTATACCGCCACGGATTCTACTATCCCGGCGGCCGGATCGCCGGCGGCGGGTATGATGCGTTCGGCGAATTCCTCGGCGATGGCGTGTTGCGGTCGCATCTAGACCCTATGCTCGCGTTCTGGCCGCAGATCCTGCCGCGCAAGGACCGGCTCCGGGTCGGCAACGAAAAGACGTTTGTCGGAGGCGGCGACAGCAAGGCGTTGATGCTCACCGCTCCGTATCACGTGCTGGACATGAAACGCCTCGGCGCGATCATCGTCGAGCTCGATTCCAACTGGACGAGCGTCGAGGATCTGATGACGGCGCTGCGGGAAAAATTCGAATCCTGGGCGATGCCGAATTTCATCACCGGACGCATGGACCACGGCCAATTCGTTCGCCCTCATCTGATCTGGATTCTCGAGCAAACCGTCTGGAACGACGTCCGACGCCAGGAGGCCGACGCTGACGGCAATCTGCGCTGGGTCGGTGACAAGCGCTGCCGAAAGGCACCGATCGATTTTTACCACCGCATCCAGCGTGCGCTCGTCGGCAAACTCATCGATCTCGGCGCCGATCCGGCCCAGCACAACGTCTACAAAACAAAAGGCGCGACGTCTCCGTTTTTCACCTGCGTCATCGCCAACGGTGTCAACCGCCACCGCCTCGGCCGCCGCAAACCGGCCGCCGACGGAACGGTCGACGCCCGCCCTTGTTTGATGGATGCCTTGGATCTGCACGTCGACGAGGCCGACATGGCGCGGCGCGCTCACATAGTTCGCAGCCAAATCGGATCGACGCCGTCAAATGAGATATGGAATCGCGTCGGCGCGGAATTGATGCCGACCGTCTATCGAGAGCTTGCGATCTCCCGCCCCGAGTTCGTCGCCGCCGGCTCGACGCAGCAGCGCCTGGCCGGATATTTCGACAGCCTCGTCCGACCGGCACTCGAGGCCGAGCTCGGGGCCAGCGACGAGCTCGATCGAATCCTTGACCGCCGGACGACGTTCGCCGCCCGCTACTGCGCCGCCGACAAGCACAAGGAGCGCACCGGCCGCCGCGGCCGCGATCGCGACACCAGATTCACGATGCCGACGGCCGAAGAGCGGCAGCAAGAGGCCGGACGGCGCTCGCGGGAGCAGAACTCGGACGTGCTATTCCAAAAGTACGTTATCGCGGTCAAGGAGGCGATGAAGGCCACCGGCTGCATCCGGAAGCCGGCCTTCATCAAAGCGATGATCGATTCGAAAGCGTTCAAAAAATCCTACGCGTACAACACGTTTGAGAAGGCCTGCCATCATTTGGGTATCGAATTCCACCAAGCTGTCGGAAGATATATAGTCAGACCTGCATCCAGCACCTTGATCAAAACTTCCTGTCCGTCAAACGGCCAATCACGGTACCGTCGTCAGACCGTCCGGCTGTCGCCAACGGAAAACGGACGCGTTCCGACACCGGCCTGCCTGATAGCACGCTGTCGTCCGAACGCTGGGCTAGACTCAATCGCTACCAGGACCGGGTACGCCTGAACCCGACGGCAGGTGCATGCTCGCTGCGGGCTGCGGTGCCGGCTTAACGGCCAAACGTCTACCTGCAACCGACGGACGCCGTCGGCCTCGTCAGGATTCAGCAGATCAGACCCGGCGGGTGTTCTCCACTCCAAGCGCTGTCGACCATCCTGACGAGCCATGCCGTCACCAGCGCCGCCATGGTGTCGACCGCCCGGGATATCGTTCGGTCCGCCGTCCAAGGTATCGTTCGTCACGATGCTGCATTGGCTACTTGCAGCTTGCAGGACGTCGCTGGATAACGGCGGCATGAGCACAGAAATCGCACGTTTAAACGAGCTGTCGCGCACCGGTCTCTATCGGTCGGACAACCGGCCGCAGAGTCGAATTGCTACGCCGGATGCTGCCATCTCCTTGGATACGCCGAGGAAAGCCAAATCCAGGCTGCGCGTCGCGGGCTGGCGGCTTCAGAACGATCAACTGAGACGGCCGGAAGCCGCGGTCATCGCAATGGCGCTGCTGAAAGCCGTCTGCACGGCGGAACAGAAAGATTTCGACGAGGCCAGCGGCCGGATTTTGGCGGTCGCATTGCTGGATCTGCACGGCCGCGGCTACCGGCTGTCCGAGGCACGTGAAGTCATGCGCCGGCTCCGAAAGCGTTGGCGCACGCCGCCACCGGCTGACGACGAGGACGAGAATCGGGAGTGAGTATTATTGATGCTGACCTGAGCCCCGCCAATTCCAAGAATGGGTAGAGTCCATCACCTCGGAAGAGATGCACCCATGATGCCAAGTCGGCACGGAAGAGCAGATCATCGGAGACGCCACACGATTGAAGACGCTGGAGGACGAGAATGCCAAGCTGAAGAAGCTTTTAGCCGAGCGATGCTCGACAACGCCGTGCTCAAGGACGTTGCCGCGAAAAAAATGGTGACGCCCGCCGAGAGGCGAGAGGCCGTCGCTCGTCTACGATTCGCCTTTCGAGGTGAGCGAGCGGCGGGCGTGTACGGCACCGCGCGTGAATCGCACGTCGATGCGCTACCGGAGAAGGCGGCCGGACGAGGCGGCATGCCGGGTCCGGCTGCGCGAGTTGGCCGCCTTCCGCCGCCGGCTTAGCTATCGCCGTCTTCATGTTCTGATGCGCCGCGAGGGTCTGGATGAACCAATCAATCTGCTGCAGGCGTTCCGGGCGTGGGCTGAAACAATGCCCGAAGTCGACAACCGTTTCGATACCTGCGCCAATGTGCGTTCATCATGAGGTCCACTCGAGAATGAGGACAGCCATCGGCAATTTGCGCAGATTCCCATTCTCGGCACGAGCGAAAGCGGCACGGCGGACGTTGACCCTCCCGGCCGCTCGCCAATGGTCAGCCTCTCTTATCCTTTTCTTCCATTTTTGGCCGCGCTTTTTTTGACCTACAAGACGAGTCGTTCACCTGCAGACGAGGTGCGTTGATATCAAAATGGCATAAATTGGAGAGCACATTTTCGTAGTTAATATCCTCTCCTCCACTCATCAACCTGTGCCGGGGGAAGACCATTGTCGCTCTTGCGGAAGTCGAACGGTACTCACTTCTTGGTGCAAAGAGGAAAGCTGATGATGGCAAGCTCAGAGTATTGAAGACACATCTCGAGCCTACCTCTAAGCGGAAAGACGATCACCGCAGATCTACGATTTGAACCTGTCATAGTGGGACCAACGCCAAGAATATTTTGGCTGGATCGGAGAGCAAATGGCTTAGTTGCCGGTGGTCGATGCGAAGACAGTGCTTTCGAAATAGCGGCCGGGCCTGTCATATTTCCCACAGCGCCCGGGCGGTCGGCAGGCTGACCTCCGCCAATCTGACTGCATCTTCGTCCCGGTCGATGGCGACGTAACGTCCTTGCCAATACGCAAGTCCGGCTTTGCACGCCGATTGCTGCAGATTCAGGACACGGCCGATGACGACGGCGTGAGAGTGGCGTTCGACGATTTCATCGACCTTGCAGTCGATAGCAGCCAACCCCCCGACCAGCAGCGGCGCGCCGGAGACGCCGCTCACCCATTCCGCCCCGGAAAACCGGTCGATGCCCTGCAATCCGTTGCCGCCGGAAAACCGTTCGGCGATGTCGACCTGATCGGCGGTCAGGATATTGACGCCGAACGATCGATAGCGCTGTAGCAAAGGCCAGGACGACGACTGCCGGTTGATGCTGACGATCAGCGTCGGCGGGTCGATTGCCAGCGATGCTACCGACGTCACCGTCATGCCGGAAATGTCCAGCTCGCGGCCGACGGTGATCACGCAGACGCCGCCGGTCAGATGACGCATCGCGGCGCGAAACTTTGCCGGAGAAGCGCTGGGTTCGATCGCAGTATCCTGGACGGCCGTTGTCATGGAAAGCCTCACAAGTCTGTCGTGCCGTCGGCACCTTGGAGCAGATCACGCAGGATCGCCCCTTCCAGCCCGGCGAGTTCAGCCGAACCGCGCTCGCGCGGCCGCTTAAGATCGATGGTGACGTCGTTGGCGATGCGGCCGTCCTCGATCACCAGCACGCGGTCGGCCAGCGCCACGGCCTCGGCGACGTCGTGGGTCACCAGGATCGCGGTGAAGCTCTGCTCGTGCCAGACCCGCTCCAGCAATCGCTGCATCGAAATTCGCGTGAGCGCGTCGAGCGCGCCGAGCGGCTCGTCGAAGGCCAACAGGCGCGGACGGCTGACCAGCGCGCGGGCCAGCGCAACGCGCTGCTTCTGGCCGCCGGACAGCACCGCCGGCCATTGCCCACGCTTCTCCTGCAGTCCGACCTCGACCAGCGCCTGTTCGGCGCGCGCCTTGGCGTCGGCCGACTTGCGCTGGCTACCGAGCCCGACCTCGACGTTCGACAGCACCCGCGCCCAGGGCAACAGCCGCGGCTCCTGAAACATGATGCGGATGTCTTCCGGACGGGTCTGTTCGCCGAATGTGATGTGGCCTGCGGTCGGCTGATCGAGCCCGGCAATCAGGCGCAACAACGTGCTCTTGCCGCAGCCGCTGCGGCCGACGATGGCGACGAACTGGCCTGACGGAATGTGCAGATCGATGTCACGCAGCACCTCGTTGTCGCCGAACGATTTGCGCAATCCGCGGATCGTCAGCGACAGCCCGCGGGAGTCCGCCTCGCTGCTCCAGCGCGCCAGCCGGGCCTCCTCGACGAATTCGATGGAATCGACCGCCTGCGCGTCCGATAGAAGCAAACGGAGTGGCTCCTGCATGTTAGTCCTCACCGTTCTGGAAGGCCGGGTGCCACGACAGCGTCAACCGCTCGAGCAACCGCGCGGTGCTGTCGGCGACCTTGCCGAGCAGCGCGTAGATCAGGATGCTGAGCACGACCACGTCGATCAGCATGAATTCGCGGGCCTGCATCGCCATGTAGCCGAGCCCCGACGACGCCGCGATGGTCTCGGCGACGATCAGCGTCAGCCACATGATGCCGAGCGCAAACCGCACCCCGACGAAGATCGATGGCAGCGCGCCGGGGAAGATCACCCGGCGGAACAATTCGGCATTGCTCATGCCGTAGATCCGACCCATCTCGATCAGCTGCGGATCGACGGTGCGGATGCCGTGCAGCGTGTTGAGATAGATCGGGAAAAACACGCCGAGCGCGACCAGGAACAGCTTGGCCTGCTCGTCGATGCCGAACCACAGGATCACCAGCGGGATCAGCGCCAGATGCGGCACGTTGCGCACCATCTGCAGCGTGGTGTCGGACAATTTGTTCGACAGCGACGACAGCCCGTTGGCGAGCCCGAAGGCAAAGCCGATGCCGCCGCCGATCGCGAATCCGACGCTGGCGCGCCAGAAGCTGACCCAGATGTTGCGCACCAGTTCGCCGGACAGCAGCAGCTTCCATCCCGCCAGCACCACATCGCTCGGCGCCGGCAGCACCCGCGACGGCACGAAGCCGCTGCTGCACGCCAGTTGCCAGATCAGCAGAATCAACAGCGGCACGATCCACTGGATCAGACCGTCGGCGCGCGGCAGACGCAGCGTGCGTAGTCGCGGCAGGCTTTCGATCAGGCTCATGGCTGGGCCTGCTTCAACGGCAGCCGCTCATTAGCGATGGTCTCGCCGAACTGCCCGGTGTTGGCGCGCAACGGCGTCACATTGCTGGGGCGCTGCAACGACAGCAGCGGGAACACCAGTTCGGCGAAGCGATAGACTTCCTCGAGATGCGGATAGCCGGACAGGATGAACGTATCGACGCCGACCTCCTGATATTCCTTGATGCGCGCCGCCACGGTCTGCGGATCGCCGACCAGCGCGGTGCCGGCGCCGCCGCGCACCAGCCCCACCCCGGCCCACAGATTGGGACTGATCTCGAGCTTGTCGCGCCGTCCGCCATGCAGCTGCGCCATCCGCTGCTGCCCCACTGAATCCATTCGCGCGAAAATCTTTTGCGCCGCCGCGATGGTGTCGTCGGTGACGTAGCGGATCAGGTCGTCCGCCGCCCGCCACGCCTCCTCGTTGGTCTCGCGCACGATGACGTGCAGCCGGATGCCGAACGACAGCTTGCGGCCGCGCGGCTCGGCGACCGCTTTGACCTTGGCGACCTTCTCGGCGACCTGCGCCGGCGGCTCGCCCCAGGTCAAATATTTGTCGACAGTGTCGGCGGCGACGTCGATGCCGGCGTCCGACGAGCCGCCGAAATACAATGGCGGGCGCGGCAGCTGCACCGGCGGAAACAACAGCCGGCCATCCTCGATGCGAATGTGCTGGCCCTGAAAATTCACCGTCTTGCCGGCCAACAGATCGCTGTAGACGGTGAGGAATTCGCGGGTCACGGCGTAGCGCTCGTCGTGCGCGAGGAACACGCCGTCGCCCTTGTTCTCCACCGGATCGCCACCGGTGACAACGTTGATCAGCACCCGCCCATTGCTGACGCGGTCGAGCGTCGCGGTCATCCGCGCCGCGACGCTCGGCGACTGCAACCCGGGCCGCACCGCCACCAGATAGCGCAGCCGCTCGGTCCATGGCGCTACCGCCGAGGCGGTGATCCAGGAGTCCTCGCAGCTTCGCCCGGTCGGCAGCAGCACGCCGAAATAGCCGAGCTGATCGGCGGCCTGCGCGATCTGCCGCAGATAGTTGAAGTTCACCTCTCGTGCGCCGACGTCGGTGCCGAGATAATGGCCGTCGCCGTGGGTCGGCAAGAACCAGAGAAAATTGGCGGGCGATTGCGAGACGCTCATCGGTCGGTTCTCCGTGTCAGATCAGGCTTTTTGTCGTTGAGGGACAAACAGGGCGGCCGCCCGCGTGAGGATCATGTCTGGCTCAGCTTCCACACCGCGTCGCGCACCACGATCGGCTTCGGAATGAGCCCGAGCTTGAAGAACCGATCAGCAACGTCCTGCTGCGTCGTCACGATGTCCTCGGTGATCGGACCGACCACGAAAGCATTGCGGTCGGCGGCGACGGTCTGGATGTCGAGGGGAATCCCGGTCACCGCGCTCAGCGCCTTGGCGACCTCGCCGCGATTGCCTTCCGCCCATCGCGCGGTGGCCGCGGTGACGTCGATGATTTGCTGCAACACGTCGCCGTGGGTCTTGGCGAAATCGCGGTTGGCGATGAAGAAGGCGTTCGTCTTGCCGACCTCGGACGCATGGACCAGGATGCGGCCGTTCTGCTTGGTTTCGCCGATCGCAAAATACGGGTCCCAGATCGACCAGGCCTCGATACTGCCATTGGCGAAGGCCGGCCCGGCGTCCGGCGGCGTCAGATAGACCGGAATGATATCGGCGTAGCTGAGCCCGGCCTTTTCCAACGCCAGCACCAGCACATTGTGCGCGCTGGACCCCTTGGTGAAGCCAACCCGTTTGCCCTTCAGATCCGCGAGCGTGCGGATCGGAGAATTCTGCGGAACCAGGATGCCTTGCCCGGTGGTGATCGGCTGCCCGGCCGCGTAGACGATCGCAGCCTCGGCGGCCTGCGCGAAGATCGGCGGCGAATCGCCGACCGCGCCGAAATCGACGCTGCCGACATTCATCGCCTCCAGCATCGGCGGACCGGAGGAAAACTCGACCCACTTCACGGCAATGCCCTGCGGCGCAAAATGTGCCTCCAGCGTGGCGCGCTGCCGCGCGACGACCAGCACTCCGTTCTTCTGATAGCCGATGCGGATTTCGTTGAGCGGCGCCGAGGATTGCGCCCGCGACGGCGACGACAACGCGGCGAGCACCGCGGCGCCAGCCGATAATTTCAGGAACTGCCTGCGCCTCATGCGTCGGTCTCCGCGCCGCTGCCGCTCATTATTCAACTAATGGATGATGGTATTGCCGGCGATGGGTGTCGAGGGTCCGGCCGAAATAGCAATGACCGCGCTGTACATCGGCGCCGCGGCGATGGGTTTATTGCCGGAACCCGCGCTGCGACGCTTTGGCTGTTTCATCCCTCGGCAGCAAGATCGCCGGCGCAAGCTCCCGCACAGCAGCCAACCGACGGCCGTCGTTCATCGCGCCGCTGCTTTGCCAACCGTTACGACCCCGGCGTCCAGGTCCAGACGATCTCCTTGACGTCGACCGGCTTTGGAACGAGGCCGAGCTTGTGGAAGCGATCGGCGACGGTCTGCTGGGTCGCGGTCACCTTGTCGGTCACCGGGGTGACCAGGAATTGTGTGCGATCCACCGCGCGGGTCAACGCTTCGGTCTCCAGGCCCGTCGACTCGTGCAACGCCTTGACGATCTCGGCGTGGTGACTGGTGGCCCACACCGATTCATCGGCGAAGATCTGGTTGAGCTTGGCGACGACGTCGGGATGCTTGGCGGTGAAGTCGCGGTTGGCGAGGAAGAAGGCGTTGGCCTCGTGGACGTCCTTGGCCGAGACGATCACCCGGACCTTGCCCTTTTCGACCAGCGCCAGATAGGGATCCCAGATCGTCCAAGCGTCGAGATTGCCGCCGGCGAAGGCTACCGCGGCATCGGCCGGCGCCAGATACACCGGGGTGATATCGGAATACGACAGCCCGGCCTTTTCCAGCGCGGCCACCGTGGTGTTGTGCGAACTCGAGGCCTTGGCGAAGCCGACCCGCTTGCCCTTCAAATCCGCCACCGTTTTGATCGGTGAGTTCTCGGGAACGACGATCGCCTCGTTCTTGCCGGCCGACGGCAATGCCGCGACATACAGCAAATTGGCCCGGGCGGCCTGTGCGAACACCGGCGGCGCATCGCCGGTGTAGCCGTAATCGATGTTGCCGGTGTTGAGCGCCTCGAGCAATGGCGGCCCGAACGCGAACTCCACCCACTTCACATCGATGCCGCGCGATTTGAAGGCGTCCTCGACGGTGTGGCGTTGTTTGGTGGCCGGGAAGATGCCCGCCCGCTGGAAACCGATGCGGACTTCCTTCAGATCATCCGCCGCGGCCGGCGACGGTGCCGCACCCGCCATGGTCAGCAATGCGATGGCCAATGCGCCGATAAGCGCTCTTCGGGTCTGCTGCATATGTCGACTTTGCTCCATTGTCCCGGCTACGCGATGCGAGATCGCTGAACCGACAAGGCTAGGCCGAAATCCTCGGATTGTTGTTTCAAAGATCAGACGACGTGCGCAACAAACCTGATTAGTTACGAAGGCCGGCGACCAAGTTCCTCTCCTGATGGAGGTTCTGCGTCGGAGCAAGCGATCGCCGCACGGCCGCGCCCTACCGGAGTATTGCCAAGGATTGATTTGCTTTGCCGCGCCGTTCACCGAGCAGTTTCGTCCGCCATCGGGCGGATTTTCGAAATTGCCTTGGGTCGATCGCCCGATAAGTTAGGTCACTATCAACGCACCGGCCTCCACCGCCTGCATCGAGGCCGATTGCAGCTTCGCGGCGTGCCTGCGATCGCGGCGTGACGCCTCGGCGAAACCTAAGGACGGATCAATGACGACAGTCGGTGAATTGAAGGACCAGCTGTGGCGCGAATTGGCGCTGAAGGCCGAACTTGGCATCAACGGCGTCGCCATCAGTGGCGAGGCGCTCGAGCTGATCCAGCCGGGGGTGAAGGCGCAGGAACAGGTGCACTGCCTGTTCGAGATGGATTTCGAGATCCACACCACCGAATTGCCGTCGCACTTCCAGCTGCCGCACGGGTTGACGGTGCCGTTTCGCTGGAATCCGAAATCGACCTATCGGATCGATCTGATCGGCGAGCGCACCGTGCTGATCCACGGCAACGAGGTGCTGGCCGACGTGGAATTCCAGCCGCGACCGAAATTCTACGGCGCCAAGACCTCGGACGGCATCGAGATGTCAAACATCGGCGCGCATTATGCCCAGCGCCATCTGTTCATCGTCTACAGCAACGAGTGCTCCTACAAGGAGAAGGGCGAGGACTGCCTGTTCTGCAACATCAACTACACCAGGGACGTGTACGGTGCCGAGCGTCCGTTCTGGAAGAACGCCAAGCAGATCGGCGAGACGGCGGCGCAGGCCTATCGCTTCGGCGAGATTGATCACCTGACGGTCAGCGGCGGCATCATCCCGGAGCGCCGCGAACTTGACTATTATCTCGACGTCGCCGAATCGATCCAGCGCCACACCGGGCTCGACGACTTCAACGGCACCGCTACGGTGGCCGCGCCGCTCGACCTGCGCAACATCGATCGCTTCAAGGAATCCGGCTACCGCACCACCGCGATGAACATCGAGATCTGGGACAAGGGCATCTACAACGCGATCTGCCCGGGCAAGGCCCGCGGCAGCGGCGGCTGGGAGCACTGGGTCAAGGCGCTGGAATACGCCGCCAAGGTGTTCGGCCACGGCCGGGTGCGCTCCAACATCGTTGCCGGCATCGAGCCGAAGAAAAGCACGGTGGCCGGACTGGAATATCTCGCCTCGAAAGGCGTGGTCGGCACCGCGACGGTGTGGTGCCCGAATCCCGGCTCGGAGCTCGAAGGCCATCGCTCGCCGGAGCCCGGCTGGTATCTCGACTTGGCGCATAAGCAGGTCGCGATCTGGAAAAAGAACGGCTTCAGCTATCAGCAGATCTACGACTGCCACGCCTCCTCCGACAGCTTGCAGCACGACATCTGGCGGATCGAGGACGAGTTGCTGCCGGTGTTCGCCGAAACCAAGCGGCTGGTGGCGGCGGAATAATCGCGACCGCTGCGGCATTGCGGCAACTCGACTGCCAAGCTGTGCTTACGCGCCAGGCGCGGTGCGCGGAATCGCGCCGCGCACCCGATTGCAACTTGCTGATTTCCCGGAGGCCCTGTGACTGAACGAAAACCCAAACACATCGCGATCTACGGCAAGGGCGGCATCGGCAAGTCGACCACCACGTCGAATATCAGCGCGGCATTGGCTGACGCCGGTTTCCGCGTGATCCAGATCGGCTGCGATCCGAAGAGCGATTCCACCAACATCCTGCGTGGCGGCGACGATCTGCCGACCGTGCTCGACAGTTTGCGCGAGCGCGGCAGGCCGTCGATCGCCGATGTTTCGGCGACCGGCTTCGCCGGCGTGCTGTGCATTGAGGCCGGCGGCCCGGTGCCCGGCGTCGGCTGCGCCGGGCGCGGCATCAACGCCGCGGTCGATCTGCTGCATGAGCTGGAGTTGTTCGAACAGTTCAAGCCGGACTTCGTGCTCTACGACGTGCTCGGCGACGTGGTGTGCGGCGGCTTCGCGGTGCCGATCCGCAACGGCATCGCCGACTCCGCCTATGTGGTCACCTCGTCGGACTTCATGGCGATTTTCGCCGCCAACAATCTGTTCAAGGCGATCAGCAAATACGCGCCCTCCGGCGGCGCCCGGCTCGGTGGCGTGATCGCCAACTCGATCCAGACGCCCTACGCCGCGTCGCTGATCGATGATTTCGCCGCACGCACCGGCACCAGCGTGGTCGGCTACGTGCCGCGCTCGCAGGTGGTGGCGCAGAGCGAACTCTACGGCAAGACCGTGATCGAAGCGCAGCCGCGCTCCGCCCAGGCGGACGTCTATCGCGCGCTGGCCCGGCATATTGCGGAGAACCACGAGAGCACCGTGCCGAAGCCGCTGAATGGCCCGGCGCTGAAGGCCTGGGCGCGGGACTGGGGCGACCGTGTGTTCGGCGTCGAGGCCGGCATCGTCGCGCCACAGGAGGCGATCTGAGTGGCTCGCCTACCGCATCTGCTGATCCGCGAGAAGCGGCTCGGCGCGATCGGCGCCTATCTCGGGGACGTCGCTCCGCTGGTCGCCGAACTGCTAAGCGGTCAATCCGCGGACCGCATCCGCACCTTTGCGCAGAGCGCGCCCGACGATCTGATCCGCGCCCTGGCGGTGCTCGGCGCGATCCGCGGCACCGCCATCGTGGTGCATGGCGCCCGCGGCTGCTCCGCCGCCTTGACGCGGTTTGCCCCGCAGGGCGCCTGGGCGGTGACCAATCTCGACCAGCGCGACACCATCCTCGGCTCCGAAACCATCCTCTCCGACACCGTGCGGGCGCTGGTCCGACGGCATCGGCCCTGGGCGGTGTTCATCGTCGCCACGCCGGTGATCGCGATCAACAATGACGACATCCGCGCCGCTGCGCTGGAGCTCAGCGAAGAGCTCGACATCCCGGTGATCGAGGTCCGCACCGACGGCTTCCGCTCGCGGATCGCCGCCACCGGCTTCGACGCCGCCGCCCAAGCCGTGCTGCAACTGGTGCCGCCCGCCGAACAGGCGCGACGCGACGACCTCGTCAATCTGCTGGCGACGCAGGCCGGCCCAGGCCTCGTCGCCCTGGAACGCGAACTGCAGTCACTCGGGCTGACGGTCAACCGGCTACCCCACGCCGCGGATGCGGAAGGCTTCCGTCGCGCGGCGACGGCCGCGCTCAGCGTCACGGTCGACCCCGACAGCACTGCGGCGCTTGGCGACGGTCTGGCTGCCGTGCATGGCGTGCCCTTGCTGCGGCTGCCGCCGCCGGTCGGCACCGCGGCGACCAATCATTTTGTGGCAGCGATTGCAGCGGCGACGGGACGGACAGTGCCGGCCGGCATCGAAGCATCGGGGCTGGAGACGCTGTCGGGGCGTCGCGTCGCCGTGGCGGCGGCGCCCGCCACCGCCTTTGCACTCGGCGATCTGATTGTCGAACTGGAAGGAGAGCTGGTCGGCATCAGCGTCGACCATATCGACAGAACTCATATCGGCGCGTTGCAGGACTTTGCGGTGAAGCGGCCGGATCTGCCGCTGCACGTCGCCGACGGGCAGCCGTTCGAGCACGCCAATCGGTTGCGCCGGCTGGCGCCGGATCTGTTCATCGGCCCGGCAGACCTCGCAGCACTCGCCGCACGATCGGGAATTCCCGCGCTGTCGATCGACGCGGATGAACTGCTCGGCTACCGCGGCGTCGCGCGGCTGGCGCGGCGGGCCTCGCGGGCGCTTGGCAACACCGCGCTGGTGCAACGTCTCGCCGGCGGACGCGGGGACTATCAGCCAGGATGGTTCAAGCGCAGCCCGGACTGGTACATCAAACTCGAGGTCAAGTAGATGGCGATTCCGCTCACGCGCTCGCGCAGCGGCTGCGCGTTGCACGGCGCGCTGTTCACCGCCGCCGCGATCGACGGCGTGACGCCGCTGTTACATTCCACGCCCGGCTGCGGCGTCCAGGCTTATCAGTCGGCTCTCGCCGGCGGAGGATGCCTCGGCGACGACCGCCGCCTCGCGGTGCCCAGCAGCAATCTCTCCGAAAAGCACATCGTTTTCGGCGGCGGCTCGCGGTTGCGCGAGCAGGTCAAGAACGCCATCGGCCTGGTCGATGGCGAGTTGACCGTGGTGCTGAGCGGGTGCCCCGCCGAGATGATCGGCGACGACGTCGCCGCCATGGTGCAGGACGTCCGCAATCAGGGTGAGCCGGCGATCGAAATCGCGACGGCCGGTTTCCGCGGCTCGGCCTATCAGGGCTACGAGGCCTTTCTCAAGGGTGTCATCGCGCAACGGGTGGCGTTTGATCCGGCACCGGGCGGCACGCGCGTGAGCCTCGTCAATATCCTCGGCATCGTGCCGCAGCAGGACGCGTTCTGGCTGGCCGAACTCGACGAACTGTCGCGGATGCTCGCCGGCATCGGACTGCACGCCAATTCGCTATTCGGGCCCGATGGAGGCGTCGATAGCCTGCGCGCTCTGCCGCAGGCCGAACTCAGCCTGGTGGTGTCGCCCTGGGGGCTGGAGCCGGCGCGCGCGCTGCAATCGCGGTTCGGCATTCCCTGGCTGCAGGTCACCGGCCTTCCCGTCGGCGCCGACGCCTCGGTCGATCTGCTGCGTCGGGTTGCCGGGCTGATATCGCCGCGCCCTGCGGAGGCAGAGTCCTATCTGGCCAAAGAGATCCGGCGCGAAGCCTACCTGCTCGACGCCGTCGCCGAGGCGCTCTATCGCCGCCAGGCGCAGCGCGATTTCGCCGTGGTGGCGCCGAGCCTGCACGCCGCGGGGCTTTCGCGATTCCTAACCGAGACGCTGGGCTGGACCGCGCGAGCAACCCTGATCACCGACGACCCCGCGCCTGAGGTCCGCGACGCTCTCGCTGAGAGCCTTGCAGAGGTCCAATTCATCGAGGACGCCGGCGGCATCGACGACATCCTGCGGGGCTCCGGCGCAGAGATCGTGCTCGGCAGCGCGATCGAACGCTCCGTCGCGGACGAACTCGGTATTCCGCTGATCGAAGTCGCGGTCCCGACCGGCAAGCATCGGCTGGTTGCGGGTCTCGGCGGCTTCCGCGGTGGCCTCGCCTTGATCGAACAGATCCTCGCGATCGGATAGTTACGCGCGGCGTTGCAGCCGGTCCAGCACTCGCCATGAAACAGATAACTCCGACTGCGCTTAGCAGCGGAGGTTTGTTGCGTCGTGCAGCGCAATTACGAAAACGGCTTTCGTTGACGTGGACGGACACGCCACATAGCATTTGCGTGCGCAACGAGTTTGTTGCGCGTCGAAACCGTTACTACGCACTGATCCGCGTTCGTCCGAAAGGCGAGTTGGATTCATGAAGTTGCTGTGGGCCTTCAAGCCTTGGCGGGAGGTGGTCGGCTTCGCCGGCTTCGCCATCATCCTTCCCGCCGTCTCCGGTTCCGCCGACCCATGTAGCGGGGCGGTGGCCTGACGGCCATCGCCGGGCCGCAATGGCCCTTCTCCGTGCATCGATGAATCGGCAATTGCGAGACCCCACGCTCATGACCTCAGCTCTTCACCCGCCGCAAGGATCCCTCAAGCGCGACCATCTGTCCTTTGCAGACGTCGTCGCCCAATCGGTCGGCGTCATCGCGCCCTCCGGCACGCCGGCCTTCGTGGTGCTCGGGGTGTTCGCCACCGCCGGCAACGGCACCTGGCTGGCGTACTTCTTCGCCACCCTGGCGCTGTTGTTGTTGTCACTCAACATCAACGTGTTCGCCAGCCGCTCGGCTTCGCCGGGCGCGCTCTACACCTTCGCCGGCCAGGGCCTCGGCGCGTTCTGGGGCGGCATCGCCGGCTGGTCCTTGGTGATCGCCTATCTGTTCACCGCCGGCGCCGTGGTCGCAGGTTCGATCAACTACGCGCTGGTGGTGCTGCATCTGGTGTTCGGCGAGTTCGCCGAGCTGTGGCCCGCGGTGGCGCTGTCGCTGGCGGCGATCGGGCTGGCGTTCTACGTGGCATGGCGCAGCATCAAATTGTCGACGCGGCTGTCGCTCACGCTGGAGGCGATCACGGTGATCGCCATTCTGGCGGTCGTGGTCGGCTATTTCATTCATGCCGGCCCGTCGATCGACGCCGCGCAACTCAGGCTCACCGACGTCAGCCGCGAGAACCTGCAGCTCGGCCTGGTGCTGGCGTTCTTCAGCTTCGTCGGCTTTGAAAGCGCCACCGTGCTCGGCCACGAGGCCAAGGATCCGCTGCGGGTGATCCCGCGCTCGATCATCGCCACCGTGGCGTTCACCGGGCTGTTCTTCGTGGTGTCGGCCTATGTGCTGGTCGCCGCGTTCCAGGGCAGCGCGACGCCGCTCGACAAGGCCGATGCGCCGCTGTCGGTGGTCGCCTCGGCGATCGGCCTTAGCTATCTCGGCCCGGTGATCGCCGCCGGCGTCTCCGCCAGCTTCTTCGCCTCGGCGCTGGCCAGCATCAACGCCGGCGCGCGGGTGCTGTTTCTGCTGTCGCGCCACGGCATCATCCACAGCCGCGCCGGCGACGCCCACGCCACCCATTCCACGCCGCATATCGCGGTGGCGATCGCGAGCGTCGCGGTGCTGCTGTTGTCGCTGCCGCTGACGCTGCTCGGCGTCGGCCTGCTCGACGCCTTCGCCTATCTGGGCACGCTCGCCACCTTCGGCTTCCTGGTGGCCTATATTCTGGTCGCGGTGGCGGCGCCGCTGTTCCTGAAGCGCCGAGGCGAGCTCAGGGCCGCTCATCTCGCGGTGTCGGCGGCCTCGGTGCTGCTGCTGGCGCTGCCCTTGATCGGCTCGCTGTACCCGATCCCGCCCTATCCGTTGAACCTGCTGCCCTACATCTTCGTGGCGCTGCTGGCGATCGGCGCGCTGCATTTCCTGTATCTGCGCAGCCGCTCGCCGAGCGTGCTGCAACTGATCCAGGTCGACCTCAACGAAGCCGCCGCGGCCCCCGCCGTGCCGGCCGAATAGCACGCGTCCTCGAAAACGGTGGAGGCGGATCGCCTCCACCGCCATCGCGCATCCCACCATGGCGCAGCAATCTTCCGCTCGATGCCGCAGCAGAGCCGCGGACAGCTCCGCGACAACAGCAGCGGCGGAGGAATCGCGCGAGATGTTTCAGCGCCGAGCAAAGCCAGGAATCCCGAGATGTCCCGCATTGCCCCCATCGACCCGGCGACGGCGCCGGCCGACATTCGCGCGGCCTATGACGCGCTGATCAAGACCCATAGCCTCTCCAACATGAAGGCGGTGCTGCTGCATTCGCCGGTGGCGCTGCACGCCGTGCTGCAATGGTACACGCTGTTCGCCCGGGTCAAGCCGTTCCTCGGCGAACGCGCCGCGGTGCTGTTCTGCTTTGCGATCTCCCGCGCCAATGCCTGCGAGCTCTGTACCACCTTCATGCGGCGGGAGATCGCCGGCTGGGGCGAGGCGCCGGAGACGCTGCAGCTGACGCCGCGCGAACAGCTCCTCTGGGACTACGGCCAGCAACTGGCCAAGGACGCCAACCGCGTCGACGACGCGCTGTATGGCCGGCTGGCCGCCGAGTTCTCGCCGGCCGAGATCGTCGAGCTGACGGTGTTCGGCGCGCTGATGATCGTCAACAACGTGGTCAACAGCGCGCTGCGCATCGATATCGATGCCGCGCTCGATCCGTTCCGTATCCAGCCCGAAACCTATTTCGCATGAGCGAGGATCGACATGGCTCAACGCCAATTCGGCTTCAACACCCAGCAGCTGCACGCCGGACAGGTGCCCGACGCCGCCACCGGCGCGCGCGCGGTGCCGATCTATCAAACCACCTCGTTCGTCTTCAAGGATTTCGCCGCCGCCAAGGCGATCAGCTCGGTCGAAGAATTCGGTTTCGACTACACCCGCATCACCAACCCGACCAATGAGGTGCTGGAAAATCGCATCGCCGCGCTGGAGGGCGGCAGCGGAGCGCTCGCGGTCGCCTCGGGATCGGCGGCCACCGCCTATTCGATCCTCAACATCACCCATGCCGGCGACGAGGTGGTGGCGGCAAAGACGCTCTATGGCGGTTCGTTCAACCTGTTCGTCAACACCCTGCCGAAGCACGGCGTCACCACCACCCTGGTCGACCCGGCCGACCCGGACAATTTTGCTCGCGCCGTCATAGACAAGACCCGCGCGATCTTCGTCGAGACGATCGGCAACCCCGACATCACGTCATCGATTTCGAGGCGGTCGGCCGGATCGCCGAACGCAACGGCATCCCGCTGATCGTCGACAACACTTTCGGCACGCCCTATCTATTCCGGCCGTTCGATTACGGCGGCAATGTCTCGGTGCATTCCGCCACCAAATTCATCGGCGGCAACGGCACCTCGATCGGCGGGTTGATCGTCGACGGCGGCAACTTCAACTGGAGCAACGGCAAGTTTCCGGATTCACCACGGCGGATCCTGCCTACAGCAATTTCGTGCATTGGGAGAAATGGGGCGACTATCCCGGCGCCGGCAACATCGCCTACATCATCAAGGTGCGGCTGCACTATCTGCGGGACTTCGGCGCCTGCATGAGCCCGTTCAATGCCTTCCTGTTCCTGCAGGGGCTGGAGACGCTGTCGTTCCGGCTGGAGCGCCAGGTCGCCAATGCGCAACGCATCGCCGAATGGCTCGAAACCAATCCCGACGTCGAATGGGTCGCCTACCCGGGACTGAAGAGTAGCCCGTATCACCATCTGGCGCGCAAATATCTGCCGAAGGGCGCCGGCTCGATCCTCACTTTCGGAATCAAAGGCGGCCGCGAGCGCGCGGTGCGCTTCATCGAAGCCACCAAGATCTTCTCGTTCCTGGCCAATGTCGGCGACTCAAAGTCGCTGATCGTTCACCCCGGCACGGTCACCCACGGCCAACTGACGGAAGCCGAGCAGCGTCTGGCCGGCGTCAAGCCGGAGCAGATCCGGCTCTCCGTGGGAACGGAGGATGCGGAGGATCTTCTGTGGGACTTGAAGCAGGCCTTCGCGGCGTCGGCTGCCTGACAGGGGCGCTGCGTCGTCAAACGAACCAAGGCAGAGGTCGGCGGAAGTTCAATCTTCCGCCTCGGCTCCTCGTCGATCGATGACGACCGACCCCATCGTCACGCGCTGTGGCTGACCACCGTGGAGTAGATCCGCTCCAGCAGCGACAGCGCGCCGCGATAGCCGACATAGCTGCGCGACAGCACCACTTCGTACGACGCGGGGAAGCCGACCTCGACCAGCGAGCCCTTCATCTCCTTGACCAGGTCGCGTTCCCAGGTGGTGCCGAAGATGATCGGCGGCTTGTGGCCGAAGTCCGCGTTGCGGATGCTCTGGTGGATCTGGTAGCTGTCTTCGATGAAATCGATCTCGACGCTGACGTCGTGATCGATGTTGCGGAATTCGGCGCGGATGGCGTCGCGGTGCTCGACCGGCGGATCTTCGGTGACGATCTGCTTGGCCGGGATCAGGCCAAGCTGAGTGACGAGAAACTTGGTCAGCGCCAGATTGTAGGCGCTGTCGCCGACCACCGCGAATTTCGCCGGCAAGCCCCACCAATATTCCGAATAGAAATCGGTGAAGCCGTCGATGTAATTGTAGTACCGCGTCTCCTCGCTCTTTATGAACGCCTCGACGCGTTCGGACGGCAGACCCGCGAATTCCGCGACCTGGCGCAAGAACTCGCTGCTCTGCCGCGCGCCGATCGGGACCACCGGGATATGCAGGAACGGCTGGTGAACGCGTTCTTCCAGCAGCGTCGCGGTCGAAAGCCCGAGCCACGGCGACAGCACCAGATTGAACTGCGCGTGCGGGATGTCGCGCCATTCGCTCAAGCCCGCGGAATCCGGCCCGAACAGCACGTTGACCTTGAGCCCGATGCCTTCGAGCAGCCGCTTGATCTCTTCGAGATCGCCGCGCCAGAACGTGTTCTGATACGGCAGCAGCGACCAGACGTTGACCAGCCCCTGCTCGCGGACGCCGTCCCACGGGCCGACATACTGTTCGATGATCGCCCGCGTCACCGCTTCATGGCCGGTGAAATTGTTGCCGCGGAAACCGCCGGTCTCTGCATAGACGATCGGCACGCCTTTCTTCTGGAAATCGCGCACCACCGAGCCGACGTCGTCGCCGACCAGATCCGGGATGCATCCGGTCAGCACCACGAACAGATCGGCATCAAGCACCAATTGCGTGGACTCGATCAATTCGCGCAGCCGATCGGCGCCGCCGAAGATCACTTCGCGCTGCGAGGCGTTGGTCGACGGCACCACCGGGCCGCCGCCATAGCCTGAGCCCTGGAAGCCGTTATAGAAGGCCAGATTCATGTATTGCTTGTCGGCGCAGCCGGGGCCGCAATGGGTGATCGGCACCACGCGCGGAATCGCCGCGGCGCTTTGCATCGCGCCGATCGCGCAGACATAGCGCACCAGCTCGATCGGACCGGATTTGTCGGCGTCCGGCGAAATCTCGGTCGGGCGCGATTTCAGGGCGAGGATGGCCATTATCGAGCTCCTTTACGCGGTGGCGCCGCGCGACAGCGCGAACGGATCGGGCTCAGCCAGCCAGGATTGCTTGTAGGGGAGGCTGACGCGTTTCGCGATGTCCTGATGGAATTTGCGATGCTGCAGCGCCGCCAGGATCGACTCGCCAAGATTGACCATGCCCTGATAGCCCAGCGCATGATGCTCATCGCCGAGCGGGATCGCCGGAATGCCGAGCCGCGCCGCCAGCGGTGCCAGCCCGTTGTGGCGGATGATGATGAAGTCCGGCTTCACCCGCTGCAGCAGATTGTAGAACTGATACTGCTGGCGGTTGCCGACGGTGAAATGTTTGACGTCGCCGTAAGTCTCGACCAGATGGCCGAGCGAATCCTGCCGCGGATCTTCCGAGTCGTAGACCGGGTCGTGGTGGAACACCAGTGAGCCGTCGACCTCGACGCCGATCTCGCGCAGCACGCCGATCAGACCGTGCGAATAGGCGGAGCCGGTGGCGACGTAGCCCTTCAGGCCTTTCAGCTTCGGCCGCAGTTCGGCGATCAGCGGCTTCACCCGAGCGTGCTCGCGGGCGATGTAATCTTCGGCCTGCTGCTCGCGGCCGGTGACCCGGGCGAGCTCGCGCAGCCAGGCGTCGGTGCCGGCGAAGGCGTAGGGCTGCGGCGCCTTGATCTGCTGGACGCCGAATTCCTGCTCCAGCGCGGTCGCCAGATAAGTGCCGAGCGTGTAGCAGAAGCTCACCGTGGCGCGGGCTTCCGACATCTGCGCCAGTTGCTCGACGGTCGCCATGTCGACCACATAGTTCACCCGCAGCCCGAGTTCGCCGAGCATCGGGGTGAATACGTCGGTGCCCCACAAGTTGATGACGTTGATCAGGTCGTCCTGCCGCTTCTCCGGGTTCTTGCGCACGATCTGGCGCAGGATGCCGTGCTGGGTGGCGTCGAAGCCGGTCGACCAGTGCTTCGACTTGAAGCCCTCGCAATGCAGCGGAATGATCGGAATGCCGAACTCCGCCTCCGCGGCGCGCGCCACGCTCTCGACGTCGTCGCCGATGATGCCCGAGGCGCAGGAGGTGGCGATGAACACCGCCTTCGGCGCGTGCCGCTCGACCGCGGCCTTGATCGCGAAAGCCAGCTTATCTGCGCCGCCATAGACCATGTCGCGTTCGCGCAGATTGGTGGAAATGAAGCGGATGTTCTGCACCGGCAGGCCGCGCATCGCCAATCCGTTGCGATAGATCGAATTGTAGATCACTTGCCCCGCGCCGCAGCCGATCGGCGAATGCTGGATCAGCACCGCGTCGCGGATGTTGCCGGCCTGGCACTCCACCATCTGCTCGCTGCACACCGAGCCCTGGGTGAACGGCCCCTCCAATTCGCAGATCCGCCGCGCCTTGCCGCCGCAACCACCGCAATCGCCGCGCGAAAACGCCGATTCATCGGCGAGCTGCGTCGCCGTGCCGTCCCAGCCGATGATGGTGCCGAGCCGCTGCTCGCGGGTCTCGACGCTGGAGGTTTTCAGATTGAGGGTCATGCCGAATACTCCGCTGGCACAGATGCTGACAGTGTGGCCTCGCCATCGGCCGCGCGGCCGCCGTCAGGCGACCTGCCTACTGCGCTCGGCCTCGGCCTGTTCGGCGGCGACCAGATGGTCCGCCCAGCGCGCCGACCATTCGCGCAATTGCGTCGGGTTGAGGGGGGTCGGCACTTTGGAGTCGGTATGCTCGGCGATGCGGCGGGCCAATTGCCGATAGACATCGGCCTGCGCCGATTGCGGCGCCGCTTCGATGGTGGTGCGGCCGCTCAATTCGGCTTGCGTCACGGTGAGCGAGCGCGGCACATATTGCACGATCGGGGTGTCGGTGCGGGCGGCGAAGTCGTCGATGATCTCGCGCTGGAAATCGGTGTTGATCGAATTGGCGATGATGCCGCCGAGCAACGCTCCGCCGGAATTGGAGAAGCGCTCGATGCCGCGGAACAGATTGTTGGCGGCGTAGATCGCCATGAAGTCGGACGACGACACCGTAAACACGTGCTCGGCGATGCCTTCCCGCACCGGCACGGCGAAACCGCCGCACACCACGTCGCCGAGCACGTCGTAGATCACGATGTCGAGGTCGAGTTCTTCGAACACCCGTTGCTGCTTCAACAGCTCCACGGCAGTGATGATGCCGCGCCCGGCGCAGCCGACGCCGGGCTGCGGGCCGCCGGCCTCGACGCAATAGATGCCGCCGAAACCTTCGAAGATCGCCTCATAGGCGTCGACGCGGCGCCGCTCCGCCAACAGGTCGAGCACCGAGGGGATGTATTCGCCGCCGCGTAACGTGTTGGTGGAATCGGCCTTGGGGTCGGCGCCGAACTGCATCACTTTATATCCAGCTTCAGCCAGCGCCGCGCTGATGTTCGAGGTGGTGGTCGACTTGCCGATCCCGCCTTTGCCGTAAATCGCAATCTGCTTCAGCTTCTTGGCCATGATCGGCGCTCCTGGTTGTTGCTGTTGGGTGTACGGCGTCAGCCGTGCGAGAAGGTCGGCTCGGCGCTGATGCCGTCGCCATAGAGCTGCGCGGTGTAGTCGCTGACGCCGGGAATGCCGCAGGCGTCGGCGCGGCAACGCTGGCAATGCGTGAACACCCGCAAGTGCTGCTCGGCGTCGGCGCGGGCGACGTAACGCTTCATCATGCCGGGCGCCGGCAGATGCGCGAAGCCGTGCTGCGGGATCAGCGGGATGATGTTGATCATTTGCGCGCCGGCCTCCGCCACGCGCTGCGCCAGCGTGCCGATGTGGTCGTCATTGACGGTCGGGATCAGCACGGTGTTGATCTTGATGGTCAACCCGAGCGCCGCAGCCTTGGCGATGCCGTCGAGCTGATTGGCGATCAGCCGCTCGGCCGCGGCGATGCCGTCCAACCTGCGGCGCTGCCAAGCGATCTTCGGGGTGATCTGGGCCTGGATCTGCGGGTCGACCGAATTGACGGTGACCGTCAGCGTGGTGACGCCGACCGCGGCGATCTCCTCAATCCGCTCCGGCAGCATCAAGCCGTTCGTCGACAGGCACAGCACCAGCTCCGGCCAGCGGGCGTGAACTTTCTCGAAGGTCTGCAGCGCATGCGGCGTCGCCAACGGATCGCCCGGCCCGGCGATGCCGATCACGTTGATGGTGGGGCACAGCTCAAGCGCCCGCTCGGTGATCTCCACCGCCTGATCTGGACTGAGCAGCCGCGTCGCGACGCCCGGGCGCTGATCGCGGCGATTGAAATCGCGAATGCAGAAGGCGCAATCGATATTGCAGCCGGGGCTGACCGGCAGATGCAGCCGCGCGCTGCGCGCGTGCCCGACGGCGGTGGTGCTGAAGCAAGGGTGACGGCCCTCCAGCGCCGGAAACGCCGGCTTGGTCGCCTCCAACCGCATGGTCTGCGCCGCGCAAGGATCGACAGGCATCGTCATGCGCGCACGGGCTCCCGCAACAGCGTGCTTTCGGCGAGATCACGCACCGCTGTCGCCACCGCGTCATCGGTCTCGAACGCCAGGATGCCGAGCGCCGAGAGCCGGTTGATCGCGCATTCGCCGATCCGCGCCACCACCACGGCGCGGCAATCCGCGACCAGATCCACCGAAATATCCATCGGATCGCGGCGCTCTGCGCTGCGATCGGCGCCGCAGGCCGGAAGATTACGCCTGGTCTCTACCAGCCGCGGTGCGCTGCCGGAAAAGTCCCAGATCTGGAATTGCGTCGCGTAGCCGAAATGCTCGGTGACCG
The DNA here is from genome assembly GCF_014203125.1 of Rhodopseudomonas rhenobacensis. GTDB lineage: Bacteria > Pseudomonadota > Alphaproteobacteria > Rhizobiales > Xanthobacteraceae > Rhodopseudomonas_A > Rhodopseudomonas_A rhenobacensis. Next base: position 101,163 of record NZ_JACHIH010000007.1, on the reverse strand, counting down.
CGACGCCGTCGCCGGTGGCGATCGCCACCCGGGTTGGTTCGGTTGAGCTCGGTGGCGGACCCATGCGCGATCACATCGTTGCGAATTGACGACCAGCAGTCGCTGATAGTTACGTTCGGCACGCTCACAACGGAGCGGATACCACGACTCGTAACTCATTTGCGCGAGGATTGGTTTTCATAGTCGCCACTCAACCGTGAAGAGTATTCTTCTACGCGTATGTCCATGACCTGTTTGTTGCTGTGCTGATAACGCAAGGTATCACCGTGCTTACAAGTCGCTCGACGCGAGCCATTAGGGATCCGCGACGCGGGTGGACGGCGCGAGCATCGTCACCGCAAAGTGACCTCGACACGACCGCAATGGTTCCCTCACGCGTTGACCGAAACCGCGAAGAACGCGATGCTGCCGAAGTGACGCTTTGTGCAGTTCCATGCTGCCTGCGGCGGTGGAACTCACAGTTTCTGCTTAAGTCGTCCCGGCGTATTGACGACGACGCGATCCGAGGATCAGTTAGTTGTGAACCGCGGCCCGGCTCGGTGAGCGCATCATGGGGACGCCATCATTGCGAGACGCTCAGTGAATATGATTGCAGCCTTGCATTCCGACGAGCAGACCCCACGCAGTCTGCTCGATCTGATCGGCAATACGCCGCTGGTCGAACTCACCCAGTTCGATACCGGCCCGTGCCGGCTGTTCGCCAAACTCGAATTCCAGAATCCCGGCGGCTCGATCAAGGATCGCCCGGCGCTGTCGATGATCACCGCTTTCGAGCGCGACGGCCGGTTGCAGCCCGGCGGCACGCTGGTCGAGGCGACCGCCGGCAACACCGGGCTCGGGCTGGCGCTGGTCGCAGCGCTGAAGGGCTATCGGCTGATCCTTGTCATTCCCGACAAGATGAGCCGGGAGAAAGTGCTGCACCTGAAGGCGCTCGGCGCCGAAGTGGTGATGACCCGCTCCGACGTCGGCAAGGGCCATCCCGCTTACTACCAGGATGTCGCCGCGCGGATCACGGCGCAGACACCGGGCGCGGTGTTCATCAATCAGTTCGCCAATCCGGCGAATCCGCTGGCGCATGAGGTCGGCACCGCCCCGGAAATCTGGGAGCAGATGGGCCGACGCGTCGACGCGGTGGTGGCCGGCATCGGATCCGGTGGCACCATGACCGGGATCAGCCGGTTCTTCGCGCGCGTTTCGCCGTCGACCGAGATGGTGCTGGCCGATCCGCAAGGATCGATCCTGGTTGATGTCGTCGAAGGACGGCAGCCCGGCGAACTCGGTAGCTGGCTGGTGGAAGGCATCGGCGAGGATTTCGTGCCGCCCAATGCCGATCTCGCGCGGGTGGCGCGGGGCTATTCGATCTCGGATGCGGACTCGTTTGCCGCCGCGCGCGAGTTGTTGCGCCTGGAAGGCATCTTGGCAGGCTCCTCGTCGGGCACGCTGCTCGCGGCCGCGCTGCGCTACTGCCGCGAGCAGACCACGCCGAAGCGCGTGGTCACGCTGTTTCCGGACGGCGGCAACAAATATCTGTCGAAGATGTTCAACGACGCCTGGATGACCGACCAGGGTTTTCTGCAGCGGCCGCAGCAGGGCGATTTGCGCGACCTGATCCAGCGCCGCCACGACGAGGGCGCGGCGATCACCGTGGCGCCCGACGATACGCTGAACTTCGCCTATTCGCGGATGAAGCTGTACGACGTCTCGCAGCTGCCGGTGCTGATCGACGACCATGTGGTCGGGATCATCGACGAGTCCGATCTATTGATGGCGACCTTCGCCGATGCCGCACGCTTTGCCGATCCGGTGAGCCTTGCGATGAGCGAACGCGTCGAGACCGTGTCGGTGTCGACGCCGCTTGAGCAGCTATTGCCGGTGTTCGATCGCGGCCACGTCGTGGTGGTGGTCGACGGCGCGCATTTCCTGGGGTTGATCACGCGGATCGATCTCGTCAACCACCTCCGCCGTAAGGTCGATCGCCATGCATGACAACATTCGTAACAGCCGGCTCGCCGGACCGAACACCCGCGCCGTCCATGGCGGCCAGCATGTCGATCCGTCGACCGGCGCGGTGACGACGCCGATCTACGCCACCTCGACCTTCGTGCAACAGGCGCCCGGTGTGCATAAAGGCTATGAGTACGCCCGCTCGCAGAACCCGACGCGGGCGGCGTTCGAGGCCGCGATCGCCGACGCCGAACGCGGCCACGCCGCGTTTGCCTTCGCCTCCGGGCTTGCCGCGGAGGCCGCGATTCTCGACCTCGCGCCGCACGGCAGCCATGTGGTGGCATCCGAGGATCTGTACGGCGGCAGCTGGCGGCTGTTTCACCGGGTGCGCAATCATTCGGCCAATCTCGAGGCCACGCATGTCGACCCCGCCGATCCCGCGGCGATCCGCGCCGCGATCCGGCCGAACACCGCCTTCATCTGGATCGAGACGCCGAGCAATCCCTTGTTGCGGCTGGCCGATCTCGAGGCCGTGGCGGCGATCGGCCGCGAGCATGGCGTGCTCACCGTGGTCGACAACACCTTCGCCTCGCCGGCGGTGCAGCGCCCGCTCGAACACGACATCGACATCGTGGTGCATTCGGTCACCAAATATATCGGCGGCCATTCCGACATCGTCGGCGGCGCCATCGTGGTGCGCGACGCCGAGCTCGAGCAGAAACTTGCCTTCCTGCAGAACGCCACCGGCGGCATCCTCGACCCGTTCTCCAGCTTTCTCGCGCTACGCGGCATCAAGACGCTGCCGCTGCGGATGCAGCGCCACGGCGACAATGCGCTCGCCATCGCGCGCTGGCTGGAGGCGCATCCGAGGGTCGAGCGGGTGATCTATCCGGGGCTGCAAAGCCATCCGCAGCACGATCTTGCCACAAGGCAGATGAGCAATGGCGGCGGCATGGTCGCAGCTTATCTGAAGGCCGACGAGCAACAGACCGTCGAGGTGCTTAAGCGGTTTCGGCTGATCGCGCTCGCCGAGAGCCTCGGCGCGGTGGAGAGCCTGGTCGGGCAACCCTGGACCATGAGCCACGGCTCGCTGCCCGAGGCCGACCGCCTCGCGCGTGGCATCAGACCCAATCTCATTCGGCTGTCGATCGGGATCGAGGACGTCGAGGACTTGACCGAGGATCTCGAGCAGGCGCTGGCGATCATTTGAGGTCGACGGTCAGGCGCGCTTGGCGCCGGCGAGGCTCAGGCTCGCCGACGCCAGCGCGATGGCGATCCAGAACGTGCCCCACCAATAGGCCAGCACCGCGGCAGGATGCGAGCCGCGGCACATCGCACGGGCGAGATCGCAGACGTCGGAGCGGCCGATCAGGCAGGCCGCCGCCTCCGGCGCGCTCAGATAGGCATAGCGAACCACGTCGGCGAAGGTCAGCCACCACCACGCCACGGCGACCAGCAGCAGCACAACGCCGGCGATCAGCAAGCCTGTGCCGGTGCGGGTCACGACGAGCTCACGTTGCCAGACCGAGCGTGCCGAGAATGCGGCGGCGCAGATCGATCAGCCCGGGATCGTCGCGGTGTCGCGGATACGGCTCGTCGAAACGAAACTCCGCCTTGATCCGCGCCGGGCGCTCGCTGAACACGATCACCCGCGAGGCCAACAGCAGCGCCTCCTCGACGTCGTGGGTCACCAACAGCGCGGTGAAGCCGTTGCGCTGCCACAGCCGCACAAGTTCGACCTGCAGCGTCATCCGGGTCAGCGAATCGAGTTTGCCGAGCGGTTCGTCGAGCAACAGCAGCGACGGGTCGTTGACCAGCGCGCGGGCCAGCGAGGCGCGCTGCGCCATGCCGCCGGACAATTGATGCGGATAGGCGTCGGCGAAGCCGCCGAGCTCGACCAGCGCCAGCGCGTCGTCGACCCGCGCGCGATGCTGTTTTAAGAGACCGCGCGCTTCCAACCCGGTGGCGACGTTGCGCCACACCGTCGCCCAGGGAAACAACGTCGGATCCTGAAACACCAGATTGCGCGACGGATCGGGCCGGTTGACCGGCTCGGAGTCGGCGACGATCGCTCCGGCCGACGGCGGCTCCAGTCCGGCGATCAGCCGCAGCAGGGTTGATTTGCCGCAGCCCGAGGGACCGAGCAGCGCGACGAATTCCCCTGGCGCCACGCTGAAGTCGATCCCCTCCAGCACCGGCAGCGACTTCCCCGAGAGCCGGAAGTGATGGCTGACCTTGCGGATCTCCACCGCCATGCCGGCGCCCGCATGCGGCGCCGGCGCCGCGACGGCGCGATCTGCAACGGCCTGATCGGCAACGGCCTGCTCTGCGAAGACTGCGTCGCTCATCAGATGAAGCCCTGCTGCCATTTGAGCAGGCGATCGCGCGCCACGAACAACAGCCGGATGATGCCGGCGCACAGCACCGCCATGATCAGCAGCGCGGCGTAGACATTGGCGTACCCCGAATAGGCGGTCTGGAACTGGATGTACCAGCCAAGCCCATATTTGGCGCCGAGCATTTCGGCGACCACCAGCACGGCGAAGGAATAGTACAAGGCCATGAACAGCCCGACGAAGACGTGCGGCATCGCAGCGGGGATCGCCACCCGGCGGATCAAATAGCGGCTGTCGGCGCCGAGGATGCGGCCGACGTCGTAATAGGCGCGGTTGACCGAGCCGACCCCGGACGCGGTGAGGATCGCGACCGGAATTCCCGAGGCCAATGCGACGATGAAGATGCTGGCGCCGAACGTGGTGGGAAAGAAATAGAAGGTGCAGGGAATCCAGGCGGTCGCCGGCACCGGACCGATCAGCTTCAACAACGGCATGCCCCAATAGGCGAAACGCTTCGACCAGCCCAGCGCCACGCCGACGGCGTAGCCGACCACGATGCCGGAGAGGAAGCCGAGCGCCCACAGCCGCAGCGTATAGCCGATGCAGATCAAGAGCCGCTGGCCGTCATTGACATAGACGTTGAGCAGTCCGTGCGGCGGCGAAAAGAACGGCTTCGGCAGCCAGCCGGTTTTCGCCGTGATCAGTTCCCACAGCGCCAGCCACACCCCGATCGCGATCAGCCACGGGCCATAATGGATCAGGATCTCGCCTGCCCGCCCGAGCCGGTGCGCGGCAAACGCCAGCACGACGAAAGTCAGCGCTCCCACCCCGGTGATCGCGGCGAACAAATCGCCACCGCCCCATGGCACCACGTCGGGCAGGCTTACCGTCACCACCGCGGCGACTCCCCAGGCCAGAGCGATCAGCAGGCCGTCGCGCCACAGCCCTGGCAATAGCCCCGGCGCGTCGACTGCTGCCGCGCCGTCGAGCGTTTCAGTCGCGTCGGTCATCGTGGAAGTCTCAGGCCAACAGATTGACGGTGACGCGCTCGGCGAAGGCTTTGGGATCGGTGCTCGGATCGAGCACCTTGACCAGCTTGAGGTCCTCCGAGGTCTTGCGGATCTGATCGACCAGCGGCGGGCCGATCGGATGATTGTGCAGCACGAAGGAGCCGAGGATCTCGGTCAGTTCTGCAAGCGTGAGCCCCGCCGGCTTCAACGCGTCGAGATACCACTTGGCCAATTCGTCCGGATGGTCGGCGACGTAGTCGTGCACTTCGATATTCGCCTGCGCGAGCCTGCGCAGCGCATCCTTGTTGGCCTTGAGGAACGGGCCGTTGGCGCCGAGCACGCAGCAGGTGTGGCCTTCATAGACCCCGGTCTGGGTGTCGGCGATCTTGACGAGATCGAACTTCTTCTCGATCGAATAGGCCCAAGGATCGAGATGCGCGGCGATGTCGGCGTCGCCGCGTTTGACCGCTTCGCCGACGAGATCAAACGGCACCACCTTCCAGGTGACGTCGTTCTCGGGATCCAGCCCGGCTTTGGCCAGGGTGACCTGGAACGCGACCTTCGGCGGCGACACCACGTCGTAGCTGGCGATGGTCTTGCCCTTGACGCCGGCGATGTCGGTGACGCCGGAGGCTTTCGACGCCAGCAACCGCTGACAGCCGCCGTGCGAGCCGACGAACAGCTTGACGTCGAAGCCTTGCTCGAGCGGCTTCAGCCAGTCGCCGATCAGCCCTGCGCCGACATCGGCTTTGCCGGTGGCGAGCGCCTGGATCAGGGTCTGGCCGCTGGCGCCCTGATAGAACAATTCGACGTCGAGATCGTGCTTGGCGTAGAAGCCCTTGGCGACGCCGAAGCCGAGCGGCGAGTGGCATGCCGCAACCTCGGTCCAGGCCAGCCGCACCTTTGGCGCGGGACCGGCCACCGCCGGCGAATAGATCTGGTTCGCCAGCACGCCGGCCGATGCGGCAAGGCCGGCCACGCCGGTGGCTTTGAGCAAGGTGCGCCGCGACACCCGGCCGCCAGCAGATTTCGATTGAGGCATTGAACGCTCCTGTATGTCGCGGCCGGCGCGGCCTAATAAGCCGAGGCCGGCTCCGATTGGGTCGATGACGGGTCGAGCAGATCGGCGTGATGCCGGCGCGCCACGTCGGGATGCGAGCGCAGCCTGCCCTTCAGGTAGTTGCGGCCGACTTCGTGAAACAACGGATTGAGCGGATCCTCCGTCACCCCGCGCGACCGCGCCGCGATCTCCGGCGGCAGGTCGAGCAGCGGTACGGTGGCATCGAGCCTGGCGCCGAGGAAGAACGCGACCGACAGCCGGTCAACGCCGGCCGGCGGCGACACCACGCGATGCACGTTGGCGCGCAACGCCCCGTTCGAGGCCAGCTCCAGGATTTCACCGATGTTGACTACGAAGGAGCCGGGCCGCGGCGGCGCATCGATCCAGCCGTCCGCGGTCTCGACCTGCAGGCCGCCGACCTTGTCCTGCAGCAGGATGGTGACGAAGCCGGAATCCTTGTGGGCGCCGACGCCCTGATCGCTGTCGCCCGCATCGCGGCCGGGATAGCGGATGATCTTCAGGAGCTGGTTCGGGCTCGGCGCGTAGATCGGTTCGAACACGTTGTCCGGCTGCTCAAGCGCGGCCGCAAAGGCGCGCAACACCTTGATGGCCAGCGCCGTTGCCTCCGCCTGGTAGCGCAACAGCGTCGGCCTCAACCCGGGCAGTGCCGCCGGCCATTGATTGGGACCCTGCAGCCGGATCCAGGGCGGCGCGGTGCGGTCCCATGGCAACGCGTCGCGTTCGGCGCCGATGTCGAGCTGCTCGCGCCAATCCGGCAGGCCGCGGGTGAATTCCAGCCCGGCGCGGGTGTAACCGCGGAAATGCGGCGAGTTGATCATCTCGATCGAGAACTTGTCCCGCTCCGGCAAATCGAAGAATTGCCGCGATGCAGCCAGCACATCGCTGATCAGATCAGCTGAAATGCCGTGGCCGACCAGATAGAAGAAGCCCGGCCCTTGCGCCGCCTCGCACAGCTCGCGTAGGAACGCCCCGCGTTGCGACGGTTCGGCGTCGAAGCTGGTCAAGTCGAGGACTGGGAGCGCCTTTTGCGAAACAGTCATGATGAACGCCGATGCCATGAGCGACAGTAACGGCGGAATGATGCCGCCGGGTTTGGTGACTGTCGAGAGATCCGGCAAAATAGCGACGCTGGTACTCCGATCACCGATGCCGGCGCGCGTTTCATGTCGGGGGCGTGCTCCCGGGAAGGGCAATTTTCTCGAAGCCCGGTAGCAAGCCGCCGCCGCACCGCCAGCTAAGCGTCGCAAATCAGTCTGGATGCCTGACCACCTTGCTACCTATTATCACGTCCGCTCGCTCGGCGCGGTTCGGCGGCGAAACCGCTTTTCCCTAATCGCACGCAGATTGAAGTTTCCTTCTATGCATCGCGATTGATCTTCGCGCGCGCCCTCTCTAGCGTTGTGGCATTCACGTGGACGATAGCCGCGGCCGGCGGCGTCACCCGCCGCGATCACTTCGGCGCCCTGATCAAGAGGATGTTCTATGTCGCTGCAAACGCATCAGCCGCTTCAGACCAGCAACATTGATACGCTTGCGCTGCATGGCGGTTCGTTCCGCGCAGATCCGGCGACAGGCGCCACCACGGTGCCGATCTATCAGTCGACGTCGTTCGATCTGCAGAGCACCGAACGCGCCGACCGGCTGGTGAATTTCGAAGAGTTCGGCTTCGTCTATTCGCGGATCGGCAACCCGACCTCGCATGTGCTCGAAGAGCGCATCGCCGCGATCGAGGGCGGCGCCGCGGCGCTGGCGCTGGCATCCGGACAGGCGGCGGTGGCGTTGTCGGTGCTGACGCTGGTGCAGGCCGGCGACAACATCGTCACCGGCACCGATCTGTACGGCGGCACCTGGAATTTCTTCGCCAACCGGCTGAAGCAGTTCGGCATCGAGGCGCGCTTCGTCGACCCCTCCGATCCGGAAGCCTTCCGCAACGCCACCGACGATCGCACACGGCTTTACTTCGGCGAGACCCTGCCCAACCCCAAGCTCAACGTGTTTCCTATCCGCGAGGTCGCCGAGATCGGTCGCGGCTTTGGGATTCCGCTGATCATCGACAACACCGCGGCGCCGCTGTTGGCGCGGCCGATCGATCATGGCGCGGCGATCGTGGTGCATTCGGCGACCAAATACATCGGTGGTCACGGCACCACCATCGGCGGCGTCATCATCGACAGCGGGCAGTTTCCCTGGGAGGAGTTCGCCGAACGGCACAAACTAATTACCGGGCCGGACCCATCCTATAATGGCCGCAACTGGCCGGACATCGCCCGCCCCTACGGCCCGGTGGCCTATGCCTTCGCGGCGCGTGCCGGTCTGCTGCGCGACCTCGGCCCGGCGATCGCGCCGCAAAACGCGTTTCAGCTAATTCAGGGGCTGGAAACCCTGCCGCTGCGGATCCGGCAGCAGACCGCCAACGCCGCGCGCATCGCCGACTATCTCGCCCAGCACCCCAAGGTCGAGACCGTGATCTATCCGGGGCTGCAGAGCGGCGAGGCCCGCCGCCGCGCCGATACGTATCTGACCGGCGGCTACGGCGCTTTGGTCGGCTTCGAACTGCACGACGGCTTCGCGGCCGGCCGCCGCTTCATCAACGCGTTGAAGCTCTTGTTCCACGTCGCCAATATCGGCGACGCCCACAGCCTGGCGATCCATCCGTCGTCGACCACGCATGCGCAGCTCGCACCCGACAAGCAACTCGCCGCCGGCGTCACGCCCGGCTATGTGCGGATCTCGGTCGGGATCGAGGGCGTCGACGACATTATCGCCGACATCGCGCAGGCGCTCGATCAAGCCTGAACACAGTCCGAGGATCGTATGGCGCTTAATCTCAGACTCCCCCAGGTCGAAACCCGCGACCAGCGGCTCGGCACCATCACCCAATGGGAAGGCAGCGCCACGCAGCTGGCGCGGGACTCCGCCTTCACCTACGGCTGCGCTAAAGGTTGCGATAATGGCGGTCGGCGATTGTGCGAGCAATCCAGCCCGTTCGCGCAGGCCTCGATGTGCGCCGAGCACATCGCGGTCACCAATGCCACCATCATCCAGCAGTCGGTGGTGATCCAGCACGCGCCGATCGGCTGCTCCGCCAGTCAGTCCTTCACCGCACGCTACTATCGCGATCTGGCGGCGCGGCGCGGCTGGAAGCTGGAAGATCCGAAATCGATCTGCAGCAATCTCGGCGAGCAGGACATGGTGTTCGGCGGCGTCGAGCGGCTGGAACAGACCATCCGCGACGCCTTCGCGCGGCATAATCCGCGCGTGATCTTCGTCGCCACCTCCTGCGCCACCGGTATCATCGGCGATGACGTCGATGGCGCGGCGAAGCGGGTCGAGGACGAAATCGGGATTCCGGTGGTCACGCTGCACTGCGAGGGCTTCAAGTCGAAGCACTGGTCGAGCGGCTGGGACGTCATCGAGCACGGCATCCTGCGCCGGCTGGTGCCGCACACGCCAACGAAGCAGGCCGACCTGATCAACGTCATCCATCTCGGCGGACCGGACGTCTTCACGCCGTTGCTTGCGCCCTTGGGGCTGCGGGTCAATCTGGTGATGGGCGGCAATACGCTGGAGGTGCTGGCGCGATGCTCGGAGGCCGTGGCCACCGTGACGATGTGCTTCGTGCTGTCGTATCTCGCGACCGGACTGGAGCAGGAATTTGGCGTGCCCGAGGTCAAGGCGCCGCTGCCCTATGGTCTCGACGCGACTGATTATTGGCTACGCGACATCGCGCGACTGACCGGCCGCGAGGACCGCGTCGAGGCGATCATTGAAAGCGAACGCGCCCGGATCGCGCCGGAGCTGGCGCACTTGCGCAAAGCCCTCGCCGGCAAGCGCGGCTTCGTCGCCGCGGGCGCCGCCTTCGCGCACGGGCTGCTGGCTGACTTGCGCGAACTCGGCGTCGTGGTCGACGGCGCGTTCTCATTCCACCATGACCCCGCGACCGACAGTGGTGACCCGCAGCAGGATTCGCTCGGGCATCTGGTCGAGACCTGGGGCGACGTGCCGAACTACACGGTCAGCCCCGACCAGCATTTTCAGGCCCACGCCGCCTTACAGCGGGCCAAGCCGGACTTTGTCATCTGCCGACATTCCGGCACCATGGCGGTGCTGGCCGGGCGGATGGGCATCCCGGTGCTGCCGATCTTCTACTCCAACGACGGGCTTGGCTACGAGGGCCTGCTGACGATCGGCCGCGCCATCCTGGGGGTGCTGCCGCGCAAGCGGTTCTACGACGACGTCGCGGCGCATTCCGCGTTTCCCTATCAGCCGTCCTGGCTCGCCGAGACCAACCCCTACGCGCTCAGCGCCGAGCCGGCGTAAGGACACTTGCCGATGTTATCTCCGGTTTCCAACCCTCGCGATTCCTCGGAGTCGTTCTGCAGTTCGCCGGGCGCGATCGAGCAGGTTCGCTATGGATGCAGCCTCGGCGCGCTGGCCAGCGTAATCGCGATCCCCGGCGCGGTGCCGATCACCCATTGCGGCCCGGGCTGCGCCACCAAGCAGTTCCATGCGCTATCCGGCATCAACGGCTATCAGGGCGGTGAATTCCATGTCCCCTCGACCAATCTCGGCAATCAGGAGGTGATCTTCGGCGGCGCCGACCGGCTCGACGAACTGATCCGCTCGACGCTGAAAGTCATGACGGCCGATCTCTACGTGGTGCAGTCCGGCTGCATTCCGGGTCTAGTCGGCGACGACGTGGCGAGCGTGGTCAGTCGCTATCAGAAGCGCGGCGTGCCGATCGTGTTCGCCGAAACCACCGGCTATCGGGGCAACAATTTCTCAGGCCACGAGATCATCATCCGCGCCATCGTCGATCAGTTCGCGGGCCAAGGGGATGTCCCGAAACAGCAAGGGCTGGTCAATGTCTGGTCGTTGCTGCCCTATCAGAATCCGTTCTGGCGCGGCGACCTCTCCGAGATCAAACGGATTTTGCAGGGCATCGGGCTCGAGGTGAACATCCTGTTCGGCCCGGCGTCCGCCGGCGTCGAGGAGTGGCGGGCGATTCCGCGCGCGCAGTTCAACCTGGTGCTGTCGCCGTGGCTCGGGCTCGCCACCGCGGCGCATCTCGAACAGGCCTGCGGCCAGCCGTTCCTGCACGTGCCGACAATTCCCATCGGCGCCCGAGCGACCAGCGCGTTTTTGCGCGAGGTGGTGGAATTCGCCGGGCTCGACCGCAACCGCGCCGAAGCCTTCATCGCCGCCGAGGAGAAGGAACACTACATCTATCTGCGCGACTTCGCCGCGTTCTATGCCGGCTGCACCAGCCAGTATCGGCTGCCGTCGCAGGCCGTGGTGGTCAGCGAGAGCGCCTATAACCTCGCGGTGGCGACCTTCCTGATCGAGCAGCTGGGGCTCAATCCCGGACCGATGGTGATCAGCGAAAATCCGCCGCCGGAGCATCGCGAGGCGATCGAGGCACGCTATCGCGCGCTGGGGGAAGGCGCCGAGGTGGCGTTCGAGCAGGACGGCTTCCTGATCCATCAGTCGATACGGCAGGCCGATTTCAGCGGTGAGCTACCGATCGTGTTCGGCACCACCTGGGAGGCGGCGCTGGCGGATTCGATCGGCGCACCGCTGGTCGAGATCGGATATCCCTGCACCGACGAAGTAGTGCTGTCGCGCGCCTATGTGGGCTATCGCGGCGCGCTGGCGCTGATCGAGCGAACCTACACCACGGTGGTCCGCGCCAGCACCATGGGCTGACGAGGAAGACCAACGATCAGGCCACGCCCGAAAAACTCGCGCTGCCTCAATTCGCCAACGTCCCGATTGCGAAAGACCTCGCCGAAGATCTCCAATGTTTCCCTGGACCATCGCGGCGCTGACGTCGAGATAGGTGCAGGCGCGCAGCCGACCGCCCATGATCGAGATCATCACGCCATGCTGGCGCACCGCGGTCTCCATTCGCTCGTTGCTCAATCCGGCGCCGCTGGCATTGAAGAACACCAGATTGGATTGCAGGGCCTGCACAACGATGCCGGGGATCGCCGACAGCCCGTCGGCGAGCGTCCAGGAGTTGGCGTGATCGTCGGCAAGGCGGCCGACATTGTGGTCGAGCGCGTAGTGACAGGCGGCGGCACAGATGCCGGCGTGCCGCAACGAGCCGCCGAGCCGCAGTTTCCAGCGCCAAACCTGGTCGACAAAGCGGCGCGATCCGGCCAGCGCGGCGCCGAGCGGCGCACATAGCCCCTTGCTGAAATCGATCCAGACCGAATCCCATCCGGCGACCATCTGGCGCGGGCTGAGGCCGGTGACAACGCAGGCATTCAGCAGCCGCGCGCCGTCCATGTGGGTCGCCAACCCCGCGGCCCTCGCGATGTCCACCACGGCATCGAGCTCGGATTCTTCCCAGATCGTCCCGCCGCCGAGATTGGTGGTCTGCTCGACGCTGATCAGCGCTTGCCGCGCTTGACGCCGGTCGGGGCGACGAAGCGCTCGTCGAAGTCCGTCGGCCGTGAATTGGCCGCCGGCGCCATGCAGCGCCCTGATCTGAACGCCGCCGAGCGCCGCATGGGCGCCGCCCTCCAGCGTCAAGATGTGAGCGGTTTCATGCGCGAGAATCTCGTCGCCAGGCCGGCAGTCAGCGTCGCGGCGACGTTGCAGATCGTGCCCGACGGCATGAACACCGCAGACTCCTTGCCGAGCAGGTTGGCCACCCGCTCGCACAACGCATTCACCGTCGGATCGGCGCCCATCTGCTCGTCGCCGACCTCGGCGGAAGCCATCGCCTCGCGCATCGCCGGGCTCGGCCTGGTCTGGGTTTCAGAAAACATGTTGATGAGAACCGGCGGAAGCCGCGGGTCTTCGGGAACAGGGGCATACACCATGATGAATCCCGTTACCCCATGCCTTGCGCGCGTGAGGATCATGCGTCGTCGCAAAGGAATGGCCCGTGGATCCCGGCCGGCTGCACGTGCTCTCAGGAAATGCTATCTGATGTTGACCTGGCTCTCGATCGCCGCGACCTTGCCCTTCCAGTATGTCGGGAACCAGGTGGTGTGCGACAGCACAGCAGTGCACGAGAATTGCGATCACGGTGACGCTGCCCAGAAACAGCGCCCTCGCCTGGGTTATCCGGAAGTCGGGCGAACTTTCTATGTCAACATGAAGGCGACGTTCTGAGCCATGTGAAATGATGCTAGCCGTCCCGGCGGGGGCAGGACATACGGGGTCGGTCCCCAAACTCATGACCGGCGGCGCAACGCCGCCGGTCCATCGATGTCGTAACGGTCAGCCGCGTGATGCGGCCGCGCTCAGAAGTTGACGATCGCCGACGTCTGGATGCGATGCGCCCAGCCGTCCGGGCCCGTCGCCCCGGTCGCCGGATCGAACGCATCCTTCTTGATATGCCCGAAGACGTATTCGACGCCGACCGTGGTGTTCACAAACGGGTTGAACAACAAGTTGGCGTGCACCGAATCGATACTGCGAATCGAATTGAGCTGGTCGCGCGGCAGCTCGTTGTCATACTCGGTGTGACCATAGGCCACCGTCGACCGGACCCAGTCGTTCCAATAGTGCTTGTAGCTGGCGGTCACGCCAAATGCCGGCGTGGCGCGTACCGACCCGTCGAGATTGACCGAGGCGCCTTGGTAATTGTCGTCGGCGCCGTTGTTGAAGTAGCGACCGATGCCCTCGCCGACGATTCCCTGGAACGACAGCCGATCCTTGCCGATGGTATTGAATCCGATCGCGCCCAGCACGCCCCAGCCGAAGGTCGAGGACTTGCCGGTGATGCCGAAGATATTCGGGCCGCCGGTGTCGGCGCTGATCTCGCGGGCGAGGCCCGCGACGGCGACATGGCCCCAGGACGGATCGGCCTTCCATCGCACCACGCCCTCCGGCGCGAAATTCGTCCCGATCGAATCCGGCCAGACCGCGTGGGTGTATTGGGCGTCGCTCGACGGATTCTCAAACGCCAGACTGAGAGCGCCCGGCCCGAGCGCGGTGGTGTAGCGAACCAGCGCCTGGCGGGCGATCGGGAAGCCGGACGGACCGTTGAATTCCAGCGTTTCGGGCACCGTCTCGAGATCGGCGAAGGTCGTCCAGGCTTGGCCAGCGAGCCACGGGCCGACTTCGAAATAGGCCTGACGCAGCCGGAAACCGTAGCTGTTGGATTGCTCGGCGTTGCCGCCGGCCCCGTAGAAATCGCCTTCGATGAAGGTCTTGAGTTCGCCCAATTCGGTCGGCGTCAAGGTGGCGATGTTGAAACGACTTTCGCGGGCGGTCGCGCTGAAATTCGGATTGCGCTTCGACGCCGCGGTGCCTTCCAGCGGAATGTCGCCGAACGTGGCCGCTGTGCCGTTGAAGCTGCCTTTGACGTCGTAAACGCCATCGACCTTCACATAGCCGCCGATCTTGATCAGCGTATTGCTGCCGGGGATCTGCAGATAGCCAGGATGCGCGGTGGCAAACGGCGACTTCACCGCCAGCAAGGGCCCGGCGGCGGGGGCGGAGGCCGCAGCGGCCTGTCGTACCGCCTCCTTGCGCTCCAGCGCCTGCTGACGTTTCTGCACGGCTTCGAGTGCGGCCCTGAGCGCCTTCACTTCCGATTTAAGATCCCCGGCCTCGTCGGCGGCGGCCGGCCCAGCCCCGAGGCCGATGCCGATGGCCGCAGCGCAAACACTGGTAAGTAATATTTCAGTCATTCGCATAATCAACGTCCCCCGTTTCAATGGCGATTGTGTCGCCGTGTTTCACGCGCTTGCCCCGCCCACAGATCCGCGCTGCTGCAAAATGCAGCTACCCCGTCTGATGATTTGCGAAATGTCGGTGATGCACGACAAGCCGTTGCAAAAAACTATGTTTGGCGGCTTCGATCCGGACAATCATGTAATATCTAACTAACTGGTCGATCTGCTGCAGCAATGGACGCAAGAGGTCTCCGCACCAAACCGGCGAACTAATCTCATCTACGACGGGTAGCAGATTGTTCGACAAACCCACGGGACGCGACGCGCGTTGATATGGCGACGGCCTCAGGCGGGTAACGATTGTAACGTCGCGAAGTGCGAGGGCATCTTGTAGCTACGCCTCGCGTGCTACTTCGCAACAGGCAAATGGGTGTGACCTAAACGACGCACCCTGCCGACAATCAAGCCTGCTGCGGCACCGCGGTGCAGATGTCATGCAACCATTCGCGGACGACTACGATGGCCGGGTCGCGCCATCGCGACGCCTTACTCAGAACGTAGTAACCCCAAAGTCGCACATTCGAGGCAATCGGCTCGACCAGATCGCCGGCGGCAAGTTCCTCGGAAACCAGCGCGTCATTGGACAAGGCGATGCCCTGCCCCAACCGCGCGGCCTGGATCGTCAACTGCGCATTCCACAGCCGCACTCCGCACAGCTGATCGAACGACCCTGGTCGCACGGCGCAGAGCCAGCGCTCCCATTGTTTGGTGCTATCCTCATGCAGCAGCGGCATCCGCGTCAGCGATTCAAACTTGGTGACCTCCGGATAGCGCGCCAGAAAGCCGGGGCTGACGATCGGAAAGACCCGCGGACGGCTCAGAAGCTCCGCGGACAATCGCGTATCGGAGCTGATATGATGCAGGGATGTCACCTCGACGTCGGCCTCACCGGCCGTGAGGTCTGGACGCAGATTGGTCGGGCACAGCACAATGTCGCGGTCCCGCAGCTTGGCTCTGAGATCCGGCAGCGACGGCATCAGCTTGCGCTCGGCGAGCCCCGGTCGGCACCAGATCTTCAGCGTCCGATCGGCAGGGGCGCCGCCGAGATTGCAGGTCGCCTGCGCGATCTGGTCGAACGACCGTGCGATCTCCTCCTGAAACCTGATCCCTTCTGGGGTGAGTTCGATACCGCGGCCACGGGCCTGAACCAGCTTGACGCGCAGCTGCTGCTGCAGCGTTTGCAGGTGATGCGAGACCACCGAATGGCTGACCGACAGCTCCTCGGCGGCGGCGCGGATGCTTCCGGTGCGGCCTACGGCCTCGAAGGCTCGCAACGGAATCAATGGTGGCAGGCGACGACTCATCGGACGGCTGCATCGCTTCGGACGAGGCCGACATCCCGCCGCGATGAATGCGCTTGCGTCCCAGGCTGATCGATCAACGACATCTGGCGATCACCGCTTGGCCTGACCGAAGCGGCGCTCCAGCCAGAGGCTGTAGCGCGACAGGCTGAAGCAGAACACGAAATAGATCAGCGCCACGAATGCAAAGGCTTCGTTGTAGTAGCCGATCCAATTCGGATCGTTGGCGGCGGCCCGCGCGGTATTGAGCAGGTCGAACATTCCGATGATGACGACCAGTGTGGTCTCCTGGAACATTCCGGTCGCCAGATTGACCATCGGCGGGATCACCGCGCGCAACGCCTGCGGCAGCACGACCAGCAGCGTCGCCTGGCGCTGCGACAATCCGAGGGACAGCGCGGCTTCATACTGGCCGCGCGGCACGGCCTGCAAACCGGCTCGGATGATTTCGGCCAGATAGGCGGCGACGAACAGCGTCAGCGCGGCGCCAGCGCGAACGAATTTGTCGAGGCTGGCGCCGGCGGGCAGCATCAGCGGAAACAGCAACGTCGCCACATAGAGCAGCGAAATCAGCGGCACGCCGCGCACCACCTCGATGAAGGCGGTGGCAAGCCAGCGCACGCCGCCCTGGTCGGAGCGTCGCCACAGCGCCAGACAGATCGCGAGAGGAAACGCCCCGGCGAAAGCGCCGACCGACAGGAACAGCGTGACCGGCAGCCCGCCCCATTGATCGGTCGCGACGATCGGCCCGGGAACCCCGCACAGCAACATCGCGGCGACGATGAGGCCTGCCGCCCCCGCGTAGCCCAGCCCGCGTCCCCAGAATCGCGGGATGCAGGCCGCGATCAGGAGGCCGATCAGCAGAATGCAGGCCGAGGCCGGCCGCCAATGGCGTTCAACCGGATAGGTGCCGAACAGGATGAAGCGCCATTTCTCGCCGATGAAGGCCCAGCAAGCGCCGCCGCCGGACGCGCAGCCGGCAGCGTCCGAACTAAATGTCGCGTCGAAGACCACCCAACGAAGAAACGGAATGCCGAGCCAGGCAACGACGAGGACATAGCCCAGCGTGATCGCGATGTTGCCGGGAGAATCCAGCAGGCCGCGGCGCCACGGCGCCACCGTGACGCCGCGCCGCTGGGTGCGCCGGGATTCGGAATTGAGACTTGTCACCGTCACGAGCGACCTGCCTCGCGCATCGCCAAGCGGCGGTTGTACCCGTTCATCGCCACGGACACGCCAAGGCTGAGCGACAGATAGACCAGCATCATGATGGCGATGGTCTCAAGCGCCTGACCCGTGGTGTTGGCCGTGGTGTTGAGCACGCTGACCAGGTCCGGGAAACCGATCGCCACCGCCAGGCTGGAGTTCTTGGTCAGGCTGAGATAGTTCGAGGTCATCACCGGGACGATGACGCGCAGCGCTTGCGGCACCACGATGAGCCGCAGCACGTGCCATCGACTGAGGCCACAGGCCTGCCCCGCCTCCCATTGGCCGGTCGGCACCGAGAGAATCCCGGCGCGCACCGTCTCGGCGACGCCGGCTGCGGAATTCACCACCAGCCCGATCACCAATGCGGCAAATTCGGGCGACAGCGACAGGCCGCCGGCAATGTTGAAGCCCTCGAGCCGCGGCCAGTCGACGGCGATCGAGACCCCGAACGCGCGCGCCACGGCCAGCGGCAGGACCACCGCCGACAACAACGCCACGGCGAGCACACCCGCCGACAACCTGGCACCGCCAAGCCGCCGCAGGCGAGCCACCCACCCGATCAGCAGCAACAATGCAAGGATGATCAGCGCGATCCATTCCGCGCTCGACTGCAACGCCGGCGCGAACACCCCGCGGTTGGACAGCAGCACGCCCGGCATCGGCTCGAAGGCCTGGCGCGGCCCCGGCAGCATATGCACGGTGATGTTCCAGAAGAACAATTGCAGCAACAGCGGCGTATTGCGTACGAGTTCGATGTAGCCGCGTATCAGTCCGGACAGCAGCCGATTGTGCGACAGCCGCGCGACGCCAAGCGCGACGCCAAGGATGGTGGCGAGAACGCAACCGACTGCGGCCACCTTCACCGTGTTCAGGAGGCCGACCAGGATGGCCCGGCCGTAGCTATCGCCAGCCGCATAGTTGATCGGCGACTCGCCAATCTCGAAATTGGCTGCGTACCAGAAGAATGCGAAGCCCGGGCTGATGCCGACGCGCTCCATGTTGCCGGACAGATTGGAACCGAGATAGCCCAACACGATGCCGACGCAAAGAAACACGCCGAGCTGCGCCAGCGGCCGCTCTCCCCACCACGCCGCCATCACATGACGAAAGCCGAACCCGGTTGGGTTCGGCCTCGCCGCGGTCGGCAATTGTCCGATGTCCGCCATCGCCGCAACTCAGCGGAACGGCGGGGAATACAGCAGACCGCCCTTGGTCCAGAGCTGGTTATAGCCGCGCTCGAAGTCGAGCTTGGTGCCCTTGCCGACATTGCGCTCGTAGATCTCGCCGTAATTGCCGACCGCCTTGACGATGTTATAGGCGAATTTCGGATCGAGCCCGATCGCCTCGCCAAGCGATTTGTCGGTCCCGAGAAAGCGCTTGATCTCGGGATCGTCGCTTTCCAGCAGGCTGTCGACGTTGGCTTTGGTGATGCCGAGCTCTTCAGCCTGGATGGTGGCGTAGACGGTCCAGTTGACGACCTCGAGCCAGCGGTCGTCGCCGGACCGGATCGCCGGCGCCAGCGGCTCCTTGGAGAGCCGTTCCGGCAACAGCACGTAGTCATCCGGCTTCGTCAGCTGCACGCGGGTGATGGCGAGGTCGGTCGCGTCCTGGGTCAAAGCATCGACCCGGCCGGATTCCAGCGCCGTACGAAGCTCCTTGGTCTCCTCGATCACGACGGGCTTGAAGGTGTTCTTGTTCTTGCGGAAGAAGTCGGCGATGTTGAGCTCGCCGGTGGTGCCGCTTTGAATCCCGATCGTGGCGCCGTTCAGGTCAGCGCCCTTGCTGACGCCGAGCGACTTCTTAACCAGCAGGCCTTGGCCATCATAGAACACCACGGGTCCGAAATGGAAACCGAGCTTGAAGGACCGCGTGATGGTCTGCGTCACGCCGGAGAGCAGAACATCGAATTCGCCCGCCTGCAACGACGGCAGCCGCTGCTGCGGCGACGACGAGGTGAACTCCACCTTCTCCGGGTCGTTGAACACGGTGACTGCGAGGGCGCGGCCGAAATCAACGAAGAAGCCCTGCCATTTTCCGTTGCTGTCCGGGGCGAAGAAGCCGGGCGACGTGCCGACGCCGACCTTGATCTTGCCGCGTGCATTGATGGCATCGAGCGTCGGCCCTGCATCGGCCGCGGTGACCGCGCCGAGCATGGCGACCGCGACCGCCGTCGCCTGAATGAAAGTGCCGGCGCGCCGGCGCAACATATGTCTCATAAAGAACTCCTCTATAATGGCTCGCAGTTTGCCCGCGCAACTAGCAAACCGACATGTTTGATGGAGAAGCGAACTGCGCATCTCAGTTCACGAACGACGTGCAACACGTCATTTCATCAACTAAGCGTGATTTGTCGGGCCATTATTGTCAATGAAATCAGCTGACTCGCCCCATCCAAAGATTCGGCTACGTCGATACTAATCGTCCAAGCCGCGTATCACTTCAGGGATATTTCCATTCGCGTTGATCTCACCGCGTCGCGCGTCGCTTAGTTGCGATTATTTTGCAAATTAGTCCCGGATTTCGTCTGACGCAGCACGGATTACACCGGCCCGCGGTGAGTGACGAGCGAAGCGACTCTTGAGTCTTAGCGACAGCCGCGCAGGGCGTCGCCAATGTGCATTTTCGACCGCGCCCGGCGCTCGCAGGGATCGCGATGGATCACCCCCGCCGTCCTACGTTATTACCTGTCAACTAATCTTTACCAGGTGAGTAGGAACTTGTTTCATGGACGCCGATTGAATTAGAATTGTTAACCCACAAAAGGAGCTTTGAAATGACGTTACGATTGGCGTTAGTTGCTGCCGCCGTGACGACCCTGGTTGCGGCCGTGCCCGCTCAGGCCACGGTCGGAATCGGCTGGGGCCCTGAGGACCACGGCGTTCGCACGGTTGTTGTCAACGGCCGGGTGTTGTCGCTGCCCCGCGACGAGACCGTTTTCCTCCGGACGGGCGAACGTCACCGGACCTATCGGCACGACAGGTTCATTTTCGATCGCTGATGATGAATGCGGGTCGGCGTCGTCGACCCGCGATCATCTTCTGCTAATATCGCTCGGTCATCTCGGCAATTTTGGTAATTATTTCCACAACAACCTCTCATTCGCTCGCCGGGCTCTACGAGCCCCATCAAACCTAGAGCCATGCACCGCAGCTGCACATCACCAGGGTAACTGGGCGAAGGGCGCCCGTTAGGCTATCGCGCCAAAGCTATCGCCACTCCTAGGCTGTGTAACTGGCGTGAGCGGAGCGCTCTTTCCGGCCAGCAACTACACGAGTCGCCCCAGCCACAATGCATCAGATCACGCCATGCCCTCGCGGGTCTGTGGCTGATCGCCAATATATTGGATGAACTTCCAAGATAACGGCGGATCTGTCCGCGCTGGCGTCAGCTCAGGCGCTTTGTTGGAGGAAAGAGACGAGAGGAATTTGCTTGTTATTGAGCGAATGCGGAGATGGTCCTACTCTTTGTCAGGTCGGGCGAAATCAGTTTCGTCCCTAGTGCTGGAGCGAGCTATGAACGCCGCGATGCAAATGATGCCCATGGTGTCGATGCCGATGATGGGGATGCCCGGCATGGGCATGCCCGGCATGGCGATGCCGATGCCGTTGCCGATGATGATGTGCAAGATGACCTGCAGCATGTCTCCCGACGGCACGATGACCTGCGAAATGGCGCCGATGGATGCCGCCATGAAGGACATGTTCATGCAGTGCTGTCAGAACATGATGGCGATGATGGGCAACGGCATGCCGATGATGATGAGCTGCGGCGGCATGATGATGATGGGCATGATGCCGACGAAGGCCTGAGCATTTCGTCGTCGCTGTATTCGTCGTCAACCTTGGGGGCTTTCGTCATGTCCGATACATCCGATAATCCGACGCTTGGGGCCAAACGATTCTTTGAGACGTTTGAGCTCTGGACCAAGAGTCACGCCGGTACGGCCATCCTATCAGCATCCATCCTTGACCGAGCCCTAAGAGGCGCCATTCTGGCAAAAATGAAACCGGGGCTTTCCAAGGAAAAACAAGAACGGCTCTTTGGCGGCCTTAAGCCCCTCAGCGAGTTCGCGGCAAAGATAGATGTTGCCTACGCCTTGGAGGTTATTGACGATGATGTGTATGTAAAATTGATGGCAATCAAGAACATAAGGAACCGGATGGCGCACGAGCCAAAAGAATACACCTTCTTTTCCGGCGATTTATTCAAACACTTTCAAAGCTTCAACTTCACTGGAAAGGCGGCCAAGCTCCAGATTTTCAGTGAAATGGTTGCCTATTGCCTAGAGCGCATTGAGCGGGGCGCGGTTAGCGCTAACGAGCAGACCACATAGCGCGATAGATTTCCGCCACGGTCTCTTCCTCAGTGTCGCCCTTGTGGGGCAAAGCGAAGAAGCGGGTCGATTCCGGCCTCAATCATTTCTTGCGTCACCTCAATCTCTGAGGAGTCCGCGACCCGCGCGGGTTTCTCTTGGTCGGTTAAGGCTGCCATTTCGCTAAATCTTCGGCTTGTGGTGCAAACCGGATAATTGGGATCGGTGTCGTAATCGACCAGGCCGTCGAACACGTTGCCGCTGATGGTGCCGGTCGGCGCCGCGGTGTTGATCGCGGCGGTGAGGATCACCGGCTCCGGCTGGATGATCGCGGTCAGCGTCCCGCCGGGCTGCGGCGCTTCGGACAATGCCGGTGTCGAAAGTAGCAAGGCCGCGGCCATCGCCGCGGCCGAGGTCCATTTGCGAAAACGCCTTGCGTCAATCGCTGGTTCAAATCCTCGCGCGCGTTGCGCTGATCGCTGATGCAGCATCCGTCCCTCGTGAAATCGACCGTGACGCGTTTTCTAAGGCGGCAGCGTTGCCGGCCAGAAATACCTACGCGTATATCGAGGTGCGCGGTTGCGATGGTCAATTTCAAATTAGTCGGGATGCGGAGCACGATCGGATCGCTCGTGCCAGCAACACAGGCCATTTCTTGCTGCGCAAGCCTAATCGCGTGCACGACGGCCGCGATCGCTCCGGAAAGTTGCGCATCAATTTGTGTGGAATGATCGCGCGGCGGTGGCGCGCGTTTATTCCGCGGCCGCCTGTGCTCCGTCCTGGACGTCGACCTGCAAAATGTCGTTGAAGCGATTGAACGCCCCGCACAGCGCGATCCGCCACGTCAGCTCGACGATCTGCGGCTCAGTGAAATGAGCGCGCAATCGCGCAAAGATGTCGTCCCTGGTCCTGTTCCAGTTATTCGTCACGGTGATCGCATACTCGATCACCAATTTATCGACCTCATCCAATTCGGGATGGTTCTGGTAGTCCAGCAACCGCTCGGCGCCGGCCTCGGAGACGCCCTGGATCGCGAGCTTCGGCGTGTGATGCGTGACACAATAGCTGCACTGGTTGAGCAACGACACGGTCACCAGCGCCAGTTCAAGGTGCCGTTTCGCAATCACGCCGTCATCGGCCAGTTCGACCAGCAGCGACCACATGTGCTGAAAGATCGGCGGCCGCTGCGCCATGGCGCCGGATTGGCTCGCAAAGGCGCCATAGCCTTCCATGCGGTCCCACAGCGGATGCAGCGAGGCCGGCAGATCGGCTTTGGTCTTGATCGATACGCGCGACATGTCGCACTCCATTGGTCAGTCGTGTGGAAGATCGCAGATAGACAAGTTACGATACAGGAATTGGCGCGGCTGTCTCCACGCTTCGGATATGATCTTCGAACCTCCCGCTAGGCTTTGCCCGTCCAAGGCACCAGCCGCGTTTCGATCCCGCGCATCGCGAGCTCGAACGCGTAGGCGACCGCGCCGATCGCCAGGATGCCCAGGATCACCACGTCGGTCCGCAGGAAATTCGATGCATTGAACACCATCTTGCCGAGGCCGGCGTCGGCCGCGACCATTTCGGCGGCGACCAGCGTGGTCCAGCCGACGCCCATGCCGATCCGCAAGCCGACCAGGATTTCCGGCATCGCGCTCGGGATAATGACGTGCCGGATCACCTGCAGCGTCGACGCGCCCATCGAGCGCGCCGCCTGGATCTGCTCTTGGCCTGCGGAGCGGACGCCGGCGCGGGCGGCAAGCGCCACCGGCGCCAAGATCGCCAGAAACAACAGCAGGACCTTCGACAATTCGCCGATCCCGAACCACACGATCATCAACGGCAGATAGGCGAGGGGCGGCAGCGGCCGATAGAATTCGATCGGCGGATCGAGGATGCCGCGGGCAATCCGCGACACGCCCATCGCGATGCCGATCGGGATGCCGACCGCTGCGGCCAGCGCGAACGCGAGGAACACCCGCCACATGCTGGTGACAAAATGCACCGCCAGGGTGTGGCCGTCGAGTTCGCCGGCCGCAGCCTGCTGGAACGCGATCCAGATGCTCTCCGGCTTCGGCAGGAACAGCGGCTTGATCAGCCCGAGATGGGTGGCGCCCCACCACACTAGCAGCAGCGCGGCGATGCTGGCCGCGTTCAGCGCCAGGCTCGATCCCTCGCCGAGCCGGCGATAGCGGCTGGTCTTCTGCGGCCCCGGGGGTCGGACCGCGGCGTCAGGTTCGGGCTTGGCGGTGATCACGGACATCGGGCCACCGCGAGTGTATCGCGCTGCCGGATCGCGGCGAGAACGAATTCCCGCATCGCGATGAAATCCGGATTGGACTTCACCTGCCTCGCGTCCCGGCAGGCGACGAAGCGGCGGCCGAAATCAAGTTCAATGCTGTGCTCGATCTTGCCGGGGCGCGGCGTCATGATCACCAGGCGCGTCGCCAAGAACAGCGCCTCCTCGACCGAATGGGTAATGAAGAACACCATCTTGCCGGTGCGGTGCCAGACATCGAGGATGAGTTCCTGCAGCTGTTCGCGGGTCAGCGCGTCGAGCGCGCCCAGCGGCTCGTCCATCAGCAGGATCTGCGGGTCGCAGGCCAACGCGCGGGCGATGCCGACGCGCTGCTGCATGCCGCCGGAGAGCTCATAGACCATCTTGGTCTCAAGATCCGCCAGACCGACCAGCTTGAGTTGCTCGCGCGCCGACGCGTAGCGCTGCTCCTTGGCCACTCCGCGCATCCGCAGCCCGAAGGCGACGTTGTCGATCACGTTCAGCCAAGGCATCAGCGCGTGCTTCTGAAACACCACGCCGCGGTCCGAGCCCGGACCCACGACCGCTCGATCGCGCAGCCGCACGCCGCCGTCGGTGGGTGCCAGAAATCCAGCAATCACCGACAGCAAGGTGGTCTTGCCGCAGCCCGAGGCGCCGATCGCCACGACGAATTCGCCCTGCTCGATCGACAGGCTGACCCTGTCGAGCGCCGCGACGCTGCCGTCCCGCGTGGCGTAACGGACCGACACCTCGTCGACCGTCAGCGCCGCCGCGGACTCCGGCCGCGTCATCGCGCCGCTGCCGCGGCGTATTCGGCGTTGACGTATTTCGAGAAGTCCGCCGGCACCTCGACGATGCGTCCCTGCTCCTTCAGGAAATGCGCTGTATTGGCCAGCGCCTTGGCGACGCCGCTCTCCTTGCCGCCGCCAAGCCAGACCGCCGAGGCCTGCACCGCCGCCGGCGGGAACGCGTAGCTGTCGAGCGTGGCGGGCACGTCTTCGGCCTTCGCGCCGACCACGCGGGCGATGGTCTTGACCACGACGGAGTCGGCGGCGTAGCGGGTCTTGTCCTGCCGATACGCGGCATCCGCCCGCGCCAGTTCCTTGACCAAGGCGGTCACGAACGGCTTGTTCTTGTCGGCCCACGCCTTGTTGACGATCACCGCATCGAATGTCGGCGCGCCGAGCTTGGCGACGTCGGCCGACGACAGGATCACCTTGCCGCCATTGGCCTTGACCCGGCTCAGCACCGGATCCCAAACGAAGGTGCCGTCGATGTCGCCGCGCTCCCAGGCCGCGGCGATCTCCTGCGGCCGCAGATTGATGACCTGCACTTCACCCGGCTTGATGTCGGCCTTGCTCAGCGCATAGATCAACTGGTAGTGCGCGGTCGAAGCCAAGGGCGTCGCGATCTTCTTGCCCTTCAGGCCGGCGAGGTCGGTGATCCCGGAATTCGGCGTGACCACCAACTGTTCGGCATTGTTGATATCGTCGAGCACCCACACCACCTCGATGTCGAGGCCCTGGGCGATCGCCGCGGTCGCCGGGCTGGAGCCAACCTCGCCGATCGGCACGTCGCCCGACGCCATCGCCTTGATCACATCGCCGCCTCCGCCGAAAATCTTCCAATTGATCTTGTAGCCGGTGGACCGCTCTACCGCGCCGGCAGCCTGCGCGACACGGAACGGCACGATCATGTCCTGATGCGCGATCGTGACCTCCTTGGTCTGCGCACCGGCCGGCGTGCCCCACGATCCGAATGCCAGCAACAGCGCGAGCCAGGTCATCGACTTCATCTCATCAACTCCATATCTTCGCCGCGCCCGACGGCTCATTTTGAACGAGGCCCGTCCCGGCGTCTGACCTGACGTCCATTCGATCGTCGGCGACGCAGTAGCTCTCGCGGTCGATGCGAGGCTGGGACGCGGCGCTGCTTCGTCGACTTAGTCGTGGCGTAGTCACGGCGACTTATCAATCGGTCGGAAAAGAAAGCAACGGATGTCATTCTCCGCGTGCTGGCGCAGCAGGTTCCTTCAGGGCTTCATCGCTTCGGGGAAAATTCTTTCAGCGCCGGCGCGCAACGCTGAGGGAGCCAAGCGCCGAGCGGGCGCTACCGCCACCGTGGCTTATGACGCGCCGATCTCGGCGCGGTGCGACGGCCACGCCGCGAATCAGAAAGACTATCCGCGTATCGCCGGTTCAATAGAACAAATCACCCGCGCACGCGGCGCAGACAGTCAATGCCGTGCTATTTCCGAGGACTCCTCGACAGCACGACGGATCGCCACCATCATTTGCGGGAATACAAGGGCGTATTCGACGGCAGTGGTGCTGACGCCGCGTCCCAGCAATCGATTGGCGCCGCCGCACAATCCCTGAAACCCAGACGAGGACCATGATCAGTTTCATTTCCAGGCTTGGCCTGATCGGCACCGCCGCGCTCGCCATCGGCGCCCAGAACGCCTCCGCGCAGACACCGGCCCCACCCGACCAGGTCCGGATCGGCTATCAGAAGTCATCGACTCTGACCGCCATTCTGAAGACCAATGGCGACCTCGAAAAGGCGCTGGCGCCTCTCGGCGTCAAAGTATCATGGCACGAATTCACCAGCGGGCTGCCGCTGTTGGAAGCCATCAACACCGGCAATGTCGATTTCGGCGCCGACGTCGCCGACACCGTGCCGCTGTTCGCGCAGGCCGCGGGCGCCAAGCTCGCTTATATCGCCGAGGAATCCGCCTCGCCTTCGGCGCAGGCGATCCTGGTGGCGGGGGACTCGCCGATCAAGAGCATCGCCGATCTGAAGGGCAAGAAGGTCGCGGTGACCAAAGGCGCCGGCAGCCATTTCCTGCTGCTCGCCGCGCTGGCCAAGGCCGGGCTCAGCTTCAAGGACATCACGCCGGCCTATTTGACGCCGGCCGACGGCCGCGCCGCCTTCATCGGCGGCAATGTCGACGCCTGGGTGGCGTGGGACCCGTTCCTCACCAGCGCGGCGCGGCAGTCCAAGGCGCGCGTGCTCGCCGACGGCAGCAACGGGCTCGCCAGCTACAAGCGCTACTATCTGTCGTCCGCGGCGTTCGCCGACCGCCGCGCCGACGTGCTGAACGTGATCTTTCGCAAGCTCGACGAGACCGGCCGCTGGGTGAAGGCGAAGCCGCAGGACGCAGCCTCAGTGCTTGCAGGATTGTGGGGCATCGACGCCACCACGGTCGAAGAGGCCAACAGCCACCGCTCCTACAAGGTCGGCGCGGTGACGGCGCCGGGGCTGTCGGAGCAGCAGCGCATCGCCGACGCGTTCTTCGCCGAAGGCCTGCTGCCGGTGAAGGTCAACGCCGACGACGCCAAGATCTGGACGCCGAAGCCGGAGTGATCAAGTCTCCTCATCCTGAGAGTGTGACTCAAAAAGCGATCAATGGAATCAGGCATTGAACGCGTCATTGCGAGGAGCTCTTGCGACGAAGCAATCCAGGGCCACGCAAAAAGGCCCCTGGATTGCTTCGCTGTTCGGCCGGCGCTACGCGCCGTCCTCGGCTCGCAATGACAAAACCCTGATTTTGCTTGCTGCTTTTTCGGTCAGGCTCTGAGGAGCCAGGCTGAGCCCGAAGAGCGAAGCCGGGCGTCTCGAAGGATGAGGGCGGCCTCATGGTTCGAGACGCGCGCCGAAGTCGGCGCGCTCCTCACCATGAGGCTGTGCGACGCCAAGTGGCGCGCCACGCTTCACCACGAGGATGCGCTCATGCCGAGCCCTGCTGCGGCCGCATGTCGGCGCGGTCGATGCCGGCGATCACCACCGGCTTTTTCATGGCGTCGCGGCGGAACGGCTCGCCGAGTTCCTGATTCAAGACCACCTCGATGAAGGTGGTGACACCGTCCGCCTGCGCCGCGCAGGATTCCGCCAGCGCCGCGGTGAGCTCGTCCGGGCTGCGCACGGTGACGCCCTTCAACCCGCACGCCACCGCGACGCGGGCATAACTGAGATGCGGATCGAGCTCGGTGCCAACGAAATTGTCGTCGTACCACAGCGTCGAATTGCGCTTCTCGGCGCCCCATTGGTAGTTGCGGAAGATCACCATGGTGATCCCCGGCCATTCCTCGCGGCCGATCGAACTCATTTCATTCATCGAAATGCCGAACGCGCCGTCGCCGGAGAAGCCGACCACCGGCAGATCCGGCCGGCCGATCTTGGCGCCGATGATCGCCGGAAAGCCGTAGCCGCACGGCCCGAACAGCCCGGGCGACAGATAGCGGCGGCCGGCGTCGAAACTCGGATAGGCGTTGCCTATCGCGCAATTGTTGCCGATGTCCGACGAGATGATCGCGTCGCGCGGCAGGCCGGCCTGGATCGCCCGCCAGGCTTGCCGCGGCGACATCCGCTCCGGATCGCGCACCCGGGCGCGTTCGTTCCAGCTGGTGCCGTCATCGTCGTCTTCGTGATCCATGCTGGAGAGCTGCTGCAGCCAGGCCGACTTGGTGGTGTGGATCAGCGCCTTGCGCTGCTCACGCCCGCCGTCGCCCGCCGTCGCGCAGAGCTGCGCCAAGATCTGCCGCGCCACCAGACCCGCGTCGCCGCAGATCGCCACGCTCAGCGGCTTGGTGAGGCCAATGCGATCCGGGTTGATGTCGACCTGGATCACCTTGGCGGCCGTCGGCCAATAATCGATGCCGTAGCCCGGCAGCGTCGAGAACGGATTGAGCCGCGTCCCCAGCGCCAGCACCACGTCGGCCTTGGCGATCAACTCCATCGCCGCCTTCGAGCCGTTGTAGCCGAGCGGGCCGGCGGCCAGCCGATGCGAGCCGGGAAACGAGTCGTTGTGTTGATAGCCGTTGCACACCGGCGCGTCGAGCCGCTCCGCCAGCGCCACGCAATACGCAATCGCGTTGCCGATCACCACGCCGGCACCCGACAGGATCACCGGGAACGAAGCTTCCGACAACAGCTTCGCGGCCGCAGCGACCGCGTCCGCGCCGCCGGCCGGCGGCTCCAGTTCGATGATCGACGGCAGCGTGATGTCGATCACCTGGGTCCAGAAATCGCGCGGCATGTTGATCTGCGCCGGCGCCGACAGCCGCTTCGCCTTGGTGATGACGCGGTTCAAGACCTCGGCGACGCGCGACGGATCGCGCACCTCTTCCTGATAGCAGACCGTGTCGCGAAACATCGCCATCTGCTCGACTTCCTGGAAGCCGCCCTGCCCGATGGTACGGTTCGCGGCCTGCGGCGTGACCAGCAGCATCGGCGTGTGATTCCAGTACGCGGTCTTCACCGCGGTGACGAAATTGGTGACGCCGGGACCGTTCTGCGCGATCGCCATCGCGATCTTGCCGGTGGCGCGGGTGTAGCCGTCGCAGATCAACCCGCCATTGGCCTCGTGCGCGACGTCCCAGAACCTGATCCCGGCCTTCGGAAACAGGTCGGAGATCGGCATGAAGGCCGAGCCGATGATGCCGAACGCATGCTCGACGCCGTGCAGCTGCAAGACTTTGATGAACGCTTCTTCGGTGGTCATACGCATGGGATGAAGTCCAGGTTGCAATGTCGAGGGATGATCAGGCGACGCCGGACGGCGCCAGCAGGCCGGCGAGCGCCCGCGCCAGCTCGTTCGGCGTATCGGTGACGCGCACGCCGGCGGCTTCCAGCGCCGCGCGCTTAGAATCGTAACCGCCGCGGCCGCCGCTGACGATCGCACCGGCATGGCCCATCTTCTTGTCCGGCGGCGCGGCGCGGCCGGCGATGAACGCCACCACCGGCTTGGTCATGCCGCGCGCATAGTCGGCGGCGTCCTCTTCCATACTGCCGCCGATCTCGCCGATCAGCGCCACCGCCCGCGTGCGCGGGTCGCGGTCGAGCGCGATCAACGCGTCGCGCGTCGTGGTGCCAATCAACGGATCGCCGCCGATGCCGATGAAGGCGGATTGGCCGAGCCCGGCGCGGCTGAGATCGAGGCAGATCAGCGTGCCGAGGCTGCCGCTGCGCGAGATCACGCCGACGCTGCCCGGCTGAAACACCTCCGCGTTGCCGCCCGGCATGATGCCGACGAAGCCCTCGCCGGGCGTGACGATGCCGGCGGTGTTCGGGCCGATGATGCGGCTCTGCGAAGCGCGGGCGCGGGCGTGAATGTCGACGATGTCGCGGGTCGGAATGTGTTCGGTCAGCACCACGATGGTGCGGATACGAGCGTCGATCGCGTCGATCACCGCGGCGCGCGCCTGCAGCGGCGGAATGAAGATAACCGAGATGTCGATCGCGCCGTCCCACGCCGCGTCGACCGCGGAGCCGTAGATCGGCACGCCGAGAATCCTTTCGCCGGCGCGCTTCGGATTGACGCCGCCGACGACGTTGGTGCCGCAGGCCTGCATATTCTGGGTCCAGAAGCTGCCCTGCTTACCGGTGATGCCCTGCACCAGCACGCTGTGTCCGCTGCGATAGATCATCGTGCAGCCTCGATCGCGGCCAGCACCGCGTCTTCCATCAGATCGTACGGCTCGACACCGAGCCGCTCGCGCACCAGCTTCACGGCCTCGTCGGCGCCGGTGCCGTGAATCGAGAAGAACGCCGGCACGCTCGGCCGCAGCACCTCCCAGGCGCGGATCACGCCCGCCGCCATCACGTCGGTGCGGGCGAAGGCGCCGCAGAAATTCACCACCAGGCTTTTGACGCCGGGATTCGACAGCACCAGATCGAGCGCGACTTCAGCCTTGGTGTAGGCGTCGCCGCCGATCTCGAGGAAATTCGCCGGCCGGCCGCCGAATTGCGCGATCACGTCCATCGTCGTCATGGTCAGCCCGGCGCCGTTGGCGAGGATCCCGACATTGCCGTCGAGCTGGATGAATTTCAGCCCGTGCTCGGCGCCGCGCCCCTCCAGCGCGGTGAGCTTCAACGGCGCCGCAGCCGCGACCAGCGCCGGCTGGCGCAGCGCCGCGGCGTCATCGAGCACGAATTTGCAATCCAGTGCCACCACGCGGCCGTCGCGCAACAGCGCCAGCGGATTAATCTCGACGAGTTCGGCATCGTGGTCGCGATAGAGCTGATAGAGCTTCGCAAGCACCTCGGCGATCGCCGCCTCGGCCGCGCCGAGCCCCTGCCCGCGCAGCAGATCCACCGAGTCGGCTGACCTGAAGCCGCGGGTCACATCGACGACGGCGCGGCGGATCGTATCGGGCTTTGCGGCTGCGAGTTCTTCGATCTCCACGCCCCCCTCGGCCGAGAACAGCACCAGCGGGCTGCGACTTTCCACGTCGGTCACCACCGCCGCGTAGACTTCGCGATCGATCTCGGCGCGCGCTTCGACCAGCACGCGTTCCACCACGTAGCCAGCAATGCTGCTGCCGAGAATTTTTCGCGCAGCACTCGCCGCCTGCTCCGGCGTAACGGCGATCGCGATGCCGCCGGATTTGCCGCGCTTGCCGGCCGGCACCTGCGCCTTGACCACGACCGGCCCGATGCCGCGCGCCGCGTCGGCGGCGGCGTCGGGCGTCGTACAAACAACGCCGCGCGGGATAGCAATTCCGGCCGGGGCAAGTAGCAGTGCCTTGCCGACGTGCTCTTCGAAGTTCATCGCCGCGTCCTATCGCCCGTAGCGTTGCCAATGCGGCCCGAACAACTCGTCCTCGCTCGGCCTGTCCTCGGCGATCGGCACCACGAGGTGGGTGATGTTGAGAAAGTGCCGATAATTCAGGTTTTCCGAGATGCTGTTCTTTTGCCAGGAGCCGCAGCCCATGGTCAGCGTGAAGTCGAGGCCGCTGTCGAAGCCGCCGCCATTGCCGAAGGTGTGGGCGAAATTCACCAGCACCCGCACCACCGGAAAAGATTCCGCGAGCTGATAGGCGCGGGCGAAATCCTTGGTGTGCAGGCCGAGCGAATGGCCGCGGCCCTGATAATCCAATATGTCCCGCGCCTTGGCGGTCGCGGCGGCGAAATCGCTGGCGCGGTAGACGGTCAGCACCAGCGATAGTTTTTCGCCGGACAACGGATGCTCCCAGCCGACGCCGGTCTCTTCCACCATGATGAATTTTGCCGTCGCGGCTTGCGGCAAACCGAAGGCAGCCGCCAGCACCACAATGTCGCGCGCGATCAGGTCGCGGTTGAGCTTGCCGCCCTGCCACAGCGCGCTTTCGATCTGCGATTTCTGCGACGGCTCAGCCAAAAACCCGCCTGCGTCGCGCAACGCGGCGAGTGCCGCGTCGTACACCGCGTCGACGATCACCACGGAATTCTCCGACGAGCACGAGGTGGCGTTGTCGAAACTCTTCGAGGCTGCGATCTTTCGCGCGGCGTCGGCGAGGTCGGCGGTCTCGTCGATGATCACCGGGACGTTGCCGGCGCCGACCCCGATCGCCGGCGTGCCGCTGGAATAGCCGCGCCGCACATTGTCCTGCGAGCCGGTGACCACCACCAGATCGACCGCCTGCATCAAGGACTGCGTCGAAGCCTTGGTGATCGGCGCCGGCAGAATCTGCACCAGGTCCTGCGGCAGCCCGACCTGCTGCAACGCCGCGCGCATGTAGTCGACTGCGCGCGCGGTGGTGCGATAACCCAGAGGCGACGGCGCGATGATGATGGCGTTGCGGCCCTTGATCGCCATCATCGCCTTGTTGACCGGGGTAGCGCCGGGATTGGTCGACGGCGTCACCGCGCCGACCACGCCGAGCGGCTTGGCGAATTTGACCAGGCCGCGCCTCTCGTCGCGCTCGATCTCGCCGACCGACTTCGCCCGCAACAGATCGCGCAGCGTGCCGAAAGTCTTGCGCTGCTTCTTGACGATCTTGTCCGGCACATTGCCGAGCCCGGTGTCGGCGACAGCCAGTTCGGCGAGTTCGCGGGCGTGCTCGGGCTTGTACAACGACCACGCCAGCGTGCGCACCGCCTCGTCGGTCCGCGCCTGATCGGCCTCTGCAAACGCCTGCTGCGCGGCGCGCGCCCGCCGCACGACCTCCTCGACGGTTGCGGGCGCATCGGCGGGACGCGGGACGGATACGGCGGCGGTCATGGGGCTCTCACACGGCAATCGGCGCGGCGATCACATTTCGCCGAGAGCCAAAGGTATCTCTTGTCGCCAAGGGTCGGGTCAATGGACCAGATTTCCAACTATCAACTGCTGTGGAGATTCCTCTTCTCTCGATCGGCCAGCCGAGAGAATTGCCGGCATCGGCCGAGCAGCCGTTGCGATGGACCAGCCGAGCGTGCGCCCACCATTGTGGCCGAACCGATCCAGCCAAACAGCAACGCGGCCACGCGCGTTGCAGCCACCCATCCTCACAATCTTACTCAATGGCATCGCGATCCTCAGTCAAGGGCCAATCACAGCAGAACCCTTTCCCTGATCGCGGCGCGCGTGATCCGAATCTCCCAATTTTCTGCTTAGCGGTAGTTTTAGCCGAGCAGCGGCAGACGCAGGGGCGTTCGCCGTTCTATCATGGCCCAACCATCATATCGCCGATCTCCAACAGACATCGGGTTGTTACGAGCCGATTCGATAGTACGCAATCTGACGACGGCATCCCGCCTTCGCCAAAACCGATCCGGCGAGCTTGCACCCGGGCCGGCCGTCGGCCGCACCTAATCCGTCATGACGACTTAGGAAACACATTGGGAAATCCACGATGAGCAATATTGCCGAAGCCGCGACCGCAAGCCACGCCGATCACTCCGATCCGCTGCTCGAGGCGCTGGGTCGCATCGTCGGCGCGGCACATGTGGTGGCCGGCATCGATGCCCCCGAGGCGCTGACCGACTATCGCCGCCGCTATGTCGGCCGCGCCCGCGCCGTGGTGCGGCCAGCCTCCACCGCGGAGGTCGCCGAGGTGGTGCGCGAACTCGCGGCCTGGGGCAT
The DNA here is from genome assembly GCF_014203125.1 of Rhodopseudomonas rhenobacensis. Taxonomy (GTDB): domain Bacteria; phylum Pseudomonadota; class Alphaproteobacteria; order Rhizobiales; family Xanthobacteraceae; genus Rhodopseudomonas_A; species Rhodopseudomonas_A rhenobacensis. The sequence continues at coordinate 67,176 of NZ_JACHIH010000007.1, read as the reverse complement.
CCCGGTGGTGCCGCAGGGCGGCCATACCAGCCTGGTCGGCGGCGCGACGCCCGACGACAGCGGCGAAGCGGTGGTGATTTCGCTGAAACGCCTCGACCGCGTGCGTGCCGTCGATCTCGACAACGACACCATCACGGTGGAAGCAGGCCTGGCGCTGCGCAAGGTGCAGGACGCCGCGCGCGACGCCGGCCGGCTGTTTCCGCTCAGCCTCGGCTCCGAGGACAGCTCCACGATCGGCGGCAATCTCGCCACCAACGCCGGCGGCGTCCAGGTGCTGCGTTACGGCAACACCCGCGATCTGACGCTCGGCCTCGAAGTGGTGACGCCCGAGGGCGAAATCTGGAACGGGCTGCGCGGCCTGCGCAAGGACAATTCCGGCTACGATCTGCGCGATCTTTACATCGGCAGCGAGGGCACGCTCGGCATCATCACTGCGGCGACGCTGCGGCTGTTCCCGCAGCCCGTGGCGCAACGCACCGCGTTCATCAAGCTCGCCACCATCGAGAACGTGCTGGCGCTGTTGAACCGCGCCCGCGAAGGGTTCGGCGCCGCGCTGACCGCCTTCGAACTGATCACCGGCCCGGCCTACGCGCTGGTCGAGCACCAATTGCCGGACGAGCGTTTGCCGTTCGCGGCGGAACCGAAGGCCGAGCGCAGCTATGTGCTGCTGGAGGTTTCCGACGGCGAGAGCGAGCAGCACGCCCAAGAGGCGCTCGAACGCGTCGTCGGCTCGGCGATCGAGAACGGCATCGCGATCGATGCGGTGATCGCCGACAGCCTGGCGCAGAGCCAGGCGCTGTGGCGACTCCGCCAGGTCAATCTCGCCCAGTCGCAGCTCCGCGACGGCCGCGTCATTCCGCACGACATCTCGGTGCCGATCTCGCAGATCCCGCAATTGCTGCGCACCACCGAAGCCGCCTTGCAGCAGCGCTTTCCCGGCGTCCGCGTATTCGCCCACGGCCATGTCGGCGACGGCAATCTGCACTATCACGTCGCCCGCCCGCTCGCTCAGGACGAGTCCCACGTCGCCGAACACGAGAATGACATCCGCGCGCTGGTGCATCGGCAGGTCACCGCGCTCGGCGGCTCCATCAGTGCCGAACACGGGGTCGGCCGCTCCAAGCGCGATGACCTGCCGCACTACAAGACCCCGCTCGAACTCGCGCTGATGCAACGCATCAAGCACGCGCTCGATCCGCACGGCATCATGAACCCCGGCAAGCTGCTGCAGGGCTGAACCGCGCGATGCCTGCTATTTCAGAGAGATCCATCATGACCCGCACCGCCACTGTCGCGGAGGTCCGCGCCGCCCTGATCGAAGGCCGCGAGATCGCGCTGTTCGACGTCCGCGAGGAAGCGCCCTATTCGCGCGGCCATCCGTTATTCGCGGTGTCGCTGCCGCTCAGCCGGCTCGAATTGAACGTGCTGGATCTGGCGCCGCGGCTGGATGCGCCGATCGTGCTCTATGACGATGGCGAAGGCCTGGTCGCACGCGCCGCGGCGCGGCTGATCGCACTCGGCTACAGCGATGTCGCTGAACTCGACGGCGGTCTTGAGGGTTGGCGGCGCGCCGGCGGCGAAGTGTTCATCGACGTCAACGTGCCGAGCAAGGCGTTCGGCGAATTGGTTGAGGCAAAGCGGCACACGCCTTCGCTCGCCGCCGCCGAGATCGAGCGACTGATCGCGGATCATGCCGACATCGTGGTGCTGGATTCCCGCCGCTTCGAGGAATATCGCACCATGTCGATTCCGACCGGCACCAGCGTGCCGGGTGGCGAACTGGTGTTGCGGCTGCAGGATCTGGCGCCGCGGCCGGACACCACCGTCATCGTCAACTGCGCCGGACGGACCCGCTCGATCATCGGCACGCAGTCGCTGATCAATGCCGGCATTCCCAACAAGGTGTTCGCGCTGCGCAACGGCACCATCGGTTGGACCCTCGCAGGACTTCAACTCGACCACGGCGCCGAGCGGCGCTTCCCGGAATTGTCGGCCGAGGCGCGCGCAACCGCGCAGAAGCGCGCGCGGTCGCTCGCCGAGCGCGTCGGCGTTCCCTTCGTCGATCGCGCCACGTTGGAATCCTGGCAGCGCGACCTGGCCGGCGTCTCGCTGTATCTGCTCGACGTGCGCACCCCGGAGGAATTCGACGAAGGCCATCTGCCGGGCTTCCGCTCGGCGCCCGGCGGGCAATTGGTGCAGGCCACCGACGAATGGATCGGCGTCCGCCACGGCCGCCTGGTGCTCGCCGATGATGACGGGGTGCGGGCGACGCTGGCCGCCTCCTGGCTGATCCAGATGGGATGGCGCGACGTCCACGTGCTGCAGAACGGCCTCGCCGGCGCCGAACTGGAGACTGGCGCGCGGCCGCCGCGCCAGCCGCCGTTCCCGGCGATCGCAATCGCGGCGATTGCGCCGCAGACGCTTGCGGCGGAGCTGGACCAGAGCGTGGTGATCGATCTCGCCACCAGCCGGCGCCACGCGGCAGGGCATGTCCCCGGCGCGTGGTTCGTGATTCGCGCGCGACTCGCCGAAGCGCTGCGACGCCTGCCGGCGGGCCAACGGCTGGTGCTGACGTCGGACGACGGCGACCTCGCGCGCTACGCCGCAGCCGACCTCGCCGCGCTGACCGACCGGCCGATCGCGGTGCTGGCCGGCGGCACCGCGGCCTGGCAGGCGGCGGGCTTGCCGGTCGAGCGCGGCATCACCCGCAGCATCGAGCCGGTCGACGATGTCTACAAGCGGCCCTATGAGGGCACCGACAATGCGAGTGCGGCGATGCAGGCCTATCTCGACTGGGAGTTCGGCCTGATCGCGCAACTCGACCGCGACGGCACCCACGGTTTCCGGGTGCTGTGAGGACCCAACAGCAACGCCCAAGCTCAGCCGCGCGGCTGGAAAACCCCCTCAGGCTCTGCGCAAGATCGGCCGTTCATCGCCATCTCGCCTCGGTCACGTTCGGCAAACACCCAGTCCCGGAATCGCCGCCCGACGGGATTGCGTAGCGTCGGCACCGCGATGACATAGCCGCGATCGCTGGTCAGGCTTTGTTCGGTCAACCGCACCAGCCATCCCGCCCGCAGTCCATCATCCACCAGCGGGCTCCAGCCGAGCGCAATGCCCTGCCCTTGCATCACCGCTTGCAGGATCAGTGGATAGTTGCCGAAACTCAGATCCTGAGCCTGCGGCGGCGCGCCGGGATTTTCCACCACCCCATGGGCCTTCATCCAATCCGCCCAGGTGAACCAGCAGTCGCGGCCGCCCTGCAGATGCAGTCGCCGCATCTGTGCGATCTGATCCGGAGCCACCGGCGGCTTCGCGTCCTTCAGCAGCATCGGACTGCCGATCGGCGTCACCTCTTCGCCAAACAACAGGCTGGTTTCCCAACCGGACGGAAAGAACCGCCCCCGGCCATCGCCGAACAAAATCGCGACGTCGACGTCCTCGCCACGCAGATCAACGACGCTCTGTGCCGTGAGGATGCGGACTTCGACGCCTGGAAGATGATCCTCCAGCGCCGGCAGCCTGGGCATCAGCCACAATGCCGCGAACGCGAAATCGGTGAACACCACGAGCCGTCGGCGCGCCGGGTCGCGCCGGATCGCCGAGGCCGCGACATCGATCAGATCCAGCGCCTTCGCAGCCGCATCGTACAGCGTCTGGCCGGCCTGCGTCAGGGTCACCCCGCGATGTAATCGCCGGAACAGTGAAACGCCAAGCTCAGCTTCCAGTCCTGACATCTGCTGGCTGACAGCCGGCTGTGTCAGCCGCAACTCATCCGCTGCCGCGCTGAAACTACCAAGTCGCCCCGCCGCTTCGAAACTGGCGAGCGCGATGAGCAGCGGTCGGAACGAAGCGTCTGACATTAATCGGGCTCATATCGTCCATTAGAGGATGGCATCTTCACAGACTTGTTTAATAGTTGATTAGTTCGATAGCAATTGTGCACCAACTCACCGCGATCCAAAAGCTGCCGGCGACGCCACATAAGAAAGGCTTTACCGCGTAGCGCCTGCTAATCAGAAGAAAACAACCGCATGCCGCCGTCTTTGCCGAACTTACTTATCGTCATTGCCGACCAGCTCACCGCGAGCGCGCTGCCGGCCTACGGCAACCGCGTCGTCCGCACGCCGCATCTCGACCGGATCGCGGCGAACGGCGTGCGATTCAATCGCGCCTATAGCAACAGCCCGCTGTGCGGTCCCTCCCGTGCTTCGCTGCTCACCGGGCGGTTGCCAACCGCCATCGGCGCTTATGACAATGCCTGCGAACTGCGCGCGGAGCTGCCGACGATCGGTCACCATCTGCGCCGCGCCGGCTATCGCACGATCATCTCCGGCAAGATGCACTTCGTCGGTCCCGACCAGTTGCACGGCTTCGAGGAGCGGCTCACCACCGACATCTACCCGGCCGATTTCACCTGGACTCCCGACTGGACCCGTCCGGAACATCGGCCGGACTGGTATCACTCAATGGACTCGGTGCTTTCGGCCGGACCGTGCGCGCGGAGCAACCAGATCGATTACGACGAAGAAGTCGTGTTTGCAGCGCGCCGCAAGCTGTTCGATCTCGCCCGCTTCGGCGACGATCAACCGTTCTGCATGGTGGTGTCGCTCGCTCACCCGCATGATCCGTTCAACATCGGACAGGCCTACTGGGACCGCTACAAAGACTCCGAGATCGACCTGCCGCGGGTTGCTCGCCAGTGCGCCCCGGACCCGCACACGGCACGGCTGCGGCATATCTGCGGCATCGACGCCGAGCCGGTCACCGAGAACCAGGTCAGGGCCGCTCGCCACGCCTATTACGGCGCGATCTCCTTCGTCGACGACCAGATCGGCCTGCTGCACAAGACGCTCGATGAATCCGGCTTCGCCGACAACACCATTACCGTGTTCCTCAGCGATCACGGCGAAATGCTGGGCGAGCGCGGGCTATGGTACAAGATGTCGTTCTTCGAGGGCGCCTGCCGAATCCCGCTCGTCGTCCACGCGCCGGGCCGCTTCCAACCGCATGTCGTCGACAAGGCAGTGTCGCTGGTCGATCTGCTGCCGACGCTGTGCGCGCTGGGCGGTGCCGCCCGGCCCGCGGAGACCGACGGCCGCAGCCTGCAGCCGCATCTCGAGGGCCGCGGGGGTCATGACGAGGTGTTCGCCGAATACTGCGCCGAGGGCGCCGTCGCGCCGATCGTCATGATCCGGCGCGGACGCTGGAAGTTCGTCCATTCGCCCGGCGATCCCGACCAGCTCTACGATCTGGACGCCGACCCGGATGAACTCGACAACCTCGCCGCAGCGGCGCCCGAAGCCGCGGCGTTCCGCGCCGAGGCTCACCGGCGCTGGGCCCTGCAGACGATCACCGCCGACGTGCTGGCAAGCCAATGTCGCCGATCCTTGGTGGCGGACGCGCTTCGACGCGGACGCACCACGCCCTGGGACTACGAGCCCCCTGGGGTCGCCGCCACCGCCTACATCCGCCCGCACAAACCCATCGAACGGCTTGAGGCCGACAGCCGCCTGCCGAGCAGCCTTTGTTCCGCGGACAAGGTCCGGCCATGCTCAGCCCACCAGGACGACAGACAATGACAAAGACGCCGCCCCGCCGCGCGCTGCTGGTGATGCTGCCGCTCGCGCTTCCGATCACCGCCGCCCTCGCCGAGGACCGCCCGACGCCGGCGTCCGCCGCGCCCGCAGCCACGGCGCCGGCGGATCTCACCATCCCGGATGTCGTCGTGCACGCCGAGAAGCGCGAGGAAAAGGCCCAGGACGCGCCGATCTCGATTACGGCCGCCACCGCCGAGGCTTTGACCAACAATGCCGTGCATGACTCGCTGACGCTTTCGCAGGCGATTCCCGGATTGCAGGCGGAGACCACGTCCGGCTCGACCAATCCGCGCTATCGAATCCGCGGCATCGGCACCAACGACTTTTCCGCCAACATGATTCCCGCCGTCGGCGTGTCCGAAGACGACGTCTTCCTCGATGCCGGCTCGGCGCAGGGCGTGCCGATCTACGACCTCAACCATGTCGAAGTGTTGCGCGGACCGCAGGGAACGCTGCAAGGCAAGAACACCACAGCCGGCACGATCAATTACTACAACAACCGCCCCACCCCGAAATTCGAGGCCTACTCGAAGACCACGGTCGGCGATCGCTCACGCCTCGGCGAGGAAGCCGGGATCAGCGGCCCGCTGGTCGAAGACAAGGTGCTAGGACGGTTCTCCTTCACCGATCAGGGCTATGGCGGCCAGTATCACGATTTCTTCCGCAACAAGTCGGTCGGCGGACAGCGCTATTGGGACATGCGCGGGCAACTCGAGTTCCTGCCGACCGACGACCTCAACGTGCTACTGAAAGTGCACACCGGCAATAACCGGACCGACGTGCCGTTGCGACATGTCGGTCTGCTGCCGGGCGGCCTCGATGCCCAGGGCTACGCGCAGCCCCCCGGCAGCAACATTCTCGCCAACAACGGCAGCGGCGAATCGTCCAATCGACGCTCGGGGATCTCGCTGACCACGAACTATCATCTGCAGAGCGACTGGAAGCTGACCAATATCTTCGCCTACGAGTCGAGCAAGTTCAACATCTTCTCCGACGACGACGCGTCCCCGGCGCCGCTGAATTACGAAGAGAACATCGGCGGGCGCTCCAACGTCATCAGCAACGAGATCCGCTTCGCCTCGCCGGACACCAATCCGGTCCGTTTCATCGGCGGGCTGTATTACCTGAACAACGAGACCAATTCCTACAGCCAGCAGCCGCTGTACAGCCCGGTGAATTTCGGAGTCGACGGCAACGCCTATAATTTCAACATCAACACCCGGGATCTGGCGGTGTTCTCCTCGCTGGCGGTGGATCTGACCGACCGCCTCACGCTCACCGCCGGCGGCCGCCTCACCGACGAAAAACGCAGCGCCAACGGCGAAGCCTGGTCGTACATCACCAATACCGCCTCGCCGATGGACCCCAGCAACCGCAACCTCACCTACATCAACACCGCGACCGCGACTTACATCAATCCGTCGACCGGCCTGCCGATCGCTGGTCCTGCGCTGTCGACCAGCGGCGTCCACGACAGTGAGGACCTGACGCTGAGGTACAAGGTCACACCGGACGACTCGGTGTATTTGCGCTACGCCCGCGGCTTCCGCACCGGCAACTACAACACCTACGTCGCCACCGCGTCTGACTTTGCGCTGTTCGATCCTGAGATCCTCACCGACTACGAAGCCGGCATCAAGACGCTGCTGTGGAACGGCCGGCTGCAGCTCAACGTCAGCGCGTTCCACTACAATTACCAGAACATGCAGGTGACGATCCTGCAGAACACTGGCACCACGACGACCAACGCCGCCAGCGCGGTGTCGGACGGTTTCGAATTCGAAGGCAAGGTCCGGCCGGTCGAGAACCTGACGGCGACCTTCGGCGCGACCTATCAGAACGCGCATTATGTCAGTTTCACCAATGCCAGCGGTCCCTATCCGATCAACCAGGGCAACCCGATCGACCTCTCCGGCCAGCCGTTCGAACGCGCGCCGAAGATTTCGGCCAACCTCGGGGCGACCCTTCACGTCCCGGTGTCGTTCGGCTCCTTCGATCTGAATACCGAATGGCGCTACACCAGCCGTTATCGCTTCCAGGCCTGGTCCGATGCCACCAACGTGACGGCGGCGGCATTTTTGGCGACGCCCGAGGCGCAGGCGCTGATCCACAACTCGTTCTCGCAGGGCGATCTGCTGCTCGGCAATTTCCGGCTCGCCTACCGGACCGAGGACCAGAAGACCGAGCTTGCCGCCTGGGTGCATAACGTCACCGACCGGGCCTACAACACCAACGCGTTCGGGATGTTCTTCAACCGCAGCATCACGCAATATCCCGGCCAGCGCCGCGCCTTCGGGCTCGAACTGACGCAGAAGTTCTGAGCATGACCGAAGCGGCGCAGCCCTCTGCCGGTCTCCGCTCGGAATCGGCGTTGCGGCCGGCTATCCGGATCCGGCCGCGCGACTGGCTGGCGATCGGCGCGGTCGACGCGGCGGCGCACAGCATGAATTCGCTGGGGCCGTTCGTGGTCGGCGGCCTGATCGAGGATCTGCACTTCTCCGCCACCCGAATGGGCATCTGGAGCATGACCGAGATGCTCGCCTATGCGGCCGCGATGTTCGTGCTGGCGCCCCGCGCCGGCCGGCTGTCGCTGCCCGCTTTGGCCGGCGGCGCGGCGCTGCTCGCCGCGATCGGCCAGCTGCTATCCGCCGTGGTCGACAGCTACGCCGTGCTGGTGTTGCTGCGGGTCGCGACCGGCACAGGGTTCGGCCTGCTCAACACCGCGGTGAATGTCTTCGCCGCCCGCACCGCCTCCCCGGACCAGGCGATCTCCTTTGCGATGGCGATGCAGACCGCGCTGTTTGCGGCCATGGGCGTCGCGCTGCCCAGCGCCGGCGGGTTCGGCGGCAGGCCTGCGATGTTTCTGGCGCTGGGCGCCTTCGTGCTGGTGTTGATCCCGTTCATGATGCTGCAGCCGTCTGGTGCGCCGGATAGCAGCCCGGCGCCGCGGTGCGCGCCGCACCGGCGGCCCTGGCCGAAACTGCGCCATGCGCTGCCGATGCTGGCTGCGACGGCGCTGTTCACTTTCGGCTCGCTGGCGATCTGGCCGTTTACCGAGCGTATCGGCCTGGCGGCGGGGATCGGTCGGGCGCAATTCGGCTATCTGACCAGTCTCAGCAATCTGTTGGGCTTTGCCGCCTGCATCGGCGGCGGCCTGCTCGGCGCGCGGCTCGGCCGAACACTTCCCGCGCTGCTGTTCCTGCTGGCGAGCGGCGTCGCCTGCTTGGTTCAGGCCGCCCCGCCCGACGCGCAGGCCTTTTCGATCGCTTTCGTCGCCAACTACGTGCTGTGGTTCCTGGCCTATCCGGCTCTGATCGGCGCGGCCTGCGCGCTCGATCCGATCGGGCGGCTGCCGACGCTATGCACCGCCACCTGGCTCTTGTCGCAGGCCGCAGGATCCGTGCTGGCCGGCGCCGCGGGCGATGCCGGCAATTATTCGGCGATCGGCTGGCTCGGCCTTGCGTGCTGCGCGGCCGCCGCGGCGCTGTTTCTCGCCGTCGGACTGCCGCTCGATCGCGCCGCGAGGGCGCGCCGGGTCCCCGCATGAGCCGGGGGGCCGATCCGGCGCGGCGCGCCGGCGTTCAACTGATGGCCAAGCCGACCGGTGCCTCCTGCAACCTCGCCTGCGAATACTGCTTCTTCCGTAGCAAGACCGAGCTCTACCCCGGCAGTTCGTTCCGGATGTCCGACGACGTGCTGGAGGCCTATACGCGGCAATATCTGGCGCAGGCCGGGCCGAAGGCGGTGTTCCTCTGGCAGGGCGGCGAACCGACGCTGGCGGGGCTCGGCTTCTATCGCCGCGCGCTGGCCCTGCAGCGGCGGTTTCGCCGACCGCATCAGGTGGTGCACAACAGTCTGCAGACCAACGGCGTGCTGCTCGACGACGCCTGGTGTGCGTTCTTGCGCGACGAGGAGTTTCTAGTCGGCATCAGCCTCGACGGACCGGCAAACTGCCACGACCGCTATCGCCGCGACAAGGCCGGGCACGGCACATTCAGCAAGGTGATGCGCGGCATCGCGTTGCTGGCGCGGCATCGCGTCGAGTTCAACGTTCTGGCGACCGTCAATGCGGCCAACCAGGAGCGGCCGCTCGAGGTCTATCGCTTCCTGCGCGACGAAGCCGGCGCGCGTTTTCTCCAGTTCATCCCGGTTGTCGAACGGACGGCATTCGGCGACGTCAGCAGCCGGTCGGTCGCGCCGATCGCCTGGGGGCATTTCCTGATCGCGATCTTCGACGAATGGTTAAGGCGCGACGTCGGCCGGGTCTCGGTGCAGATCTTCGAGGCCGCGTTAGCCGCGCAAATTGGCGCGCCCTCGCCCGTCTGCACCTTCGCCGCCACCTGCGGCCACGCTCTGGTGCTGGAGCATGGCGGCGACGTCTTCATGTGCGACCATTTTGTCGACGCCCAACATCGCCTCGGCAATCTGCTGGTGACGCCCTTGGCGGATCTCGCCGCGAGCGCCGACTTAGCGGGGTTCGGCCTCGACAAGCGGGACGCGCTGCCGCCGAAGTGCCGGGCCTGCGACGTGCGCGCCGCCTGTCAGGGCGAGTGTCCGAAGAACCGCTTCGTCACCGCACCCGAAGGCGGTGCGCCGCTGAACTATCTCTGCGAGGGATACGGAGCGTTCTTCCGACACGTCGAGGCGCCGATGCGGCGCCTCGCGACGCTGCTGCAACCGCCGCCGGCGGGCGCCAAGGTCGGCGTCAACGCGCCCTGCCCCTGCGGTAGCGGCTTGAAATTTAAGCGCTGCCACGGCGCCCGCAGCGAAAATTTCAGCGGCGCCGGCTGGGGACTTGCCATCGGCCGCTGATCGCGTCGCGCACCGCGCAAAACCTCGGCTAATTGTGCCGCACCTCGGGTGACGCAAGACCATTGGTCGTGTTGGCGCCTTGGGCCGCCTCCGAAACCAGCGCCACCTTGGTGAACCCCGCGGCATTGATCTGCCCCATCACTTCCAGCACCGCGCGATACGGCAGGTTCTTGTCGGCGCGGACGTGAATGCGCCGGTCGAGTTCGTTTTCGGCGTAGTTCAGCAGCGTCGGCAGCAGCTGATCGGCCGCAACCTCGCTCGATCCGATGTAGTATTTGCTGGCGCCGTCGACGCTCACCGCGAGCGGCGGCTTCTGGTCGTTGAGTGATTTGGCCTGGGTTTTCGGCAGATCGACCGGAACACCGGCGGCCATCAGCGGCGCCGCCACCATGAACACGATCAGCAGCACCAGCATGACGTCGACCAGCGGCGTCACATTGATATCGCTGATCGGCTGGTCGTCGTAATCGTCGTCGTGTTTACGCAGCCCGGCGGCCATGTGCCTCTCCCTTCGCGAGTTGGCGGGACAACTCGACCTCGTAAATGCCGATGAACGTCGTCAGTCGCTTGCTGTATTTGCCGATCGCGCCGCCGATGCGATTGTAGAACACCACGGCGGGAATCGCCGCGGCAAGACCCAGCGCGGTCGCGAACAGGCTTTCCGCGATGCCGGGGGCGACGACGGCAAGGCTGGTGTTGTTGCTGGCGGCGATGCCCTGAAAGCTGTTCATGATCCCCCAGACGGTGCCGAACAGCCCGACAAACGGCGCAATCGAGCCGATCGTCGCCAGCCCCTGCAGGCCGGTTCGCAAGCCGTCGAGCGCGTTACCGCTGGCGAGCTGCGCGACCCGGTGGACGCGCTCCAGCAGGCTTTCCTGCTGGCCGACGTTGCGGCGCAACTCCGCGGAGCTGGCGTTTTCGTCGACCATGGCCTGATACACGATGCGCAGCGGATCGTCGGCTTTGACCTTCAGAAATTCCTCCGACAACTCCGAAGTCGACACGCCCTTCGTCAAACTCTTCAGCAGACGCTCGGCGGTGCGATCGAGCGCGCCCAAGCGAACCGACTTGGCCACAATGATTCCCCAGCTCCAGGCCGACGCCAGGATCAGGATGACGATCACCAGTTTGACGATGGTGTCGGCCTGGACGAACAATTCCAGCGGCGTCGCAATGTGGATGGCACCCGCGGTGCCCCCGGAAGAAATAGCAGATTCAGCCATGCCGTTCCCTTTCACGAGATGTTGGCGTCGAAGCGATTACGGGCGATAGACGATGGCGCCCGATATCCTGTATGAGCGCGCCCCCAGATTGGGCGGCGCCGGAAATGGCGCTGAGCGTGCCAGCACCTGCGAAACGGCCTGATCGAGCGCCGCGTTGCCCGAGGCCGAGACCGATTTGGAGTGCAGCTCGCCGGAGGCGCCGATCACGATCACATAGCTGATACGGATCGACTGCCCCGACGCCAGCGCGCCACGCGGCAAGCTGCCGCCCGCGACCCTGTTGATCCTCTGATAGATCGCGTTGGCATAATCCGAGGGCACCGCCCCCTCGGTATGCTGGGCTGCGTGTTGCGCCGGCTGCGGTTTCGGCTTGTTCGGTCGGGGCTCGACCCGCTTCGGTTCCGGCTTGGGCGGTTCGGGCTTGACCTCCGGCGGCTTTTCCGGAGCGGCCTGCTCCACAACCGGTTCCGGCAGCTTCTCCGGTTTGGCCGCTGCAGGCTCCGGCGGTTGCTCCGGTTGCGCCGGCTCGGCTTGCTGCTCGGGCTGCGGCGGCTCGTCGTAGATCATCTCCATCGGGGCTTCGAGCGTCATCGGCGGCGCGCTGAAATCGACGGCCAGGAGCGCCAGCAGCGTGAGAACATACAGGCTCACGCCCAGCGCAATGAGCGAATACGGTTGACGCGACGGCGCTGTGTCGAACAACGTCTCAGTAATGGCGCGAAATTCTGGCGGTGGCGGCACCAGCGCCTCGGCCGCGGGTGACCGCATCGCTTGGTTCATAGCCGGACCAACCCATCGCGACAAATGACGCGGCGGCGACCGCCGGGCGTTCGTCGTGTTGCACGACGTCTTCGATCGAAGCGCCGCCTGATTGCCCACGCGGTCGTAACATCACTCTCGCCGTCGCAAGCCTCGCAGTAGCAAGCCTCCCGGAACGAAGCCCGGTCGCGGTATCGGTCGCAAAGAACAACTGCCATCAGGGGCCCCGGCGACTTGGGTCCGGATTCGCGACGGACCAGTTGGTAATCGCTGCTATCATCTTCGAATAGTATATTTACTCCCTCGCCAAGTCAAATACATCAAGTCTTTCATTGACTTATACGGACCATAAGACGAGCCAATACCTCGGCATGACTCCGCATCGGCGACGCAGAGGTCGTGCTTAGTCGTGCCGCAATGATTATCTACGCTGTCTATCAACGACGACCGTTTTGCACCAAGAGCGACGATCTCCACAGGCAACATCTAGCCCGGAGCAGCCGTCGCTGCTCTCCAAAGCCGCTCTTGCGGCAGCGGTGGTTTTCGTCGGAGAGTGACCCGCAGCAAAATGCGGCTGTCACTCAGAGGCACCGCGGCGAAGGTCAGACCCACGCGGCTCGCGCCGGCACTCCGGTGACGTCAGGCAGGCCGACCGCCGCCGCCCAATGCTCGATCGGCAGCGGCTGGCCGTTCAGATAGCCCTGCAACTGGTCGATCCGCTCCGAAACAAGGAAGCACCGCTGGACTTCCGTCTCCACCCCTTCGGCGATCAACGTCCAACTCGAGACCGTGAACGAACATTTCGGCTCAAACTTGGCCTCGATCCGAATCTACTGGCCAACGGCCGCGCTTCCGAAGCGAGGCGATCGGATTGGCAAATGTCCACGGTCTTTTCGTGGATCAGCCACTCGTAGACGGCAGAGATGGTGTTGAGGTTGCTGATTGTGGATGCCGACTTCCCAGCCTTGTCGCGCGCAGAGAGCAAACGATGCTTCATCTATGCGACCTCCAACCGCTCCGCGCTTGCGGGAGCGCCTTCAAACCTGCGCGCGAAGCAGCCGTCACGCGCGTGGCAAGCTAGTCGATGTGGAGCCGAAACGCCCACCCGACCACATGGCTGCGGCGCTTATCGACCGGCGTGGTCGGCGCCACCCGCGATGGCTCCACGCGTCGTTGCGGCGAAGGCGAACTCAATCGATGTTGACGACCACGCGGTCGGCGAATTTTTTCGTGTCCGTCGTGCGTTTCATCACCTCGACCACTTTCAGCTCTTCGGCGTAGGTGATGATCTCGTTTTTGAACTCCTCACCGGTCGGATGCCGGTTGTTGGTCAACGACCGCAACATGCGGCCGAGATCCGCCGGATTTTCCTTCGGGGCATAAGGCGCGTAGGCCACCGCCGCCTCGTCAGGGTTGTCCTGCGCCCATTGCGTCGCTTCGATCAACGCCTTGGTCGCGGCAACGGCGGTGGGCCGGTCGTCGCGATAGAGGCTGCCGCGTACGCCGACCACGCAGCAGGCGCGATCGGCGTATTCTTCAACTACATTGCTGAATACCTCGACCAGATGATGCGTACGCTTTAGCTTGAAGGCGAGCGGGTCGCTGGTGCTGACCGCATCGACATCGCCCTTCTCGATCGCCACGCCGAGCAGGTCCGGCGGAAACTGCCGCCATTCGACTTCCTTGACCGGGTCGACACCGCGCTTCGCCAGCGCAATGGCGAAGAAATTGCGATCGACGCCGGCGATATCGCCGACCCCGATCCGCTTGCCGCGCAGCGTTTGCAGATTGGTCAATCCGGACCCCGCGGGCGCTAGGATGTTCATGCAGCCGCCATGGGTGGCGCCCGTCAACTTGACGTCGAAACCGGTCTCCAACGGCTTGATCCAGCGCAGCGCCATGCCGATGGCGAAGTCCGCATTGCCGGAGGACAACGATTGCAACAGCAGGTCGGTCGATCCGGCCCAATTGATGGTCTCGACCTTGAGATTGTACTTATCGAAGAATCCACGGTGCAACGCGACGGGGACCCCAATATGGCAGAGCGCAATCGGCATCCAGGCAAGCTTCAAGACCTTGGCATCCTGCGCGCGCGCCGGCCGCACCAAGCCAAACGGAGCTGCCAGCGCCGCGCCGGCTGTTGCCCGCAACACCGCGCGGCGCGAGACCTCCGATCGGCTCACGCGTTGCCTTGCATCAGCATTTCGATCAGTCATATGTCGCCCTTCCGGCTGTATCGTGGGCCGCGATGATCGGAGCTAAGCACAGACGCGATGGTAGTTGTTTTCGAATCTGCGGAGATTCGGAGATTCAGACAGCACCGCACTCGCCTTCATCGAAGCTTCCATGCGTGCCGCATCACCGCGCCACGATGCGTCGTGTCGTAACCAGCAATTCGAGGGCGCTCGGCTCCGGACGACTTTGTCAGTGGCACACCCCCCAGCCGCCGGCCACGATCGCGACGAGCGGTTGGCTCGGCAGATCGATGGTCGCGACCACCTGTTGGGTCTTCCCATCGACGACCAGCAGCTTCGGCGGATCCGACAACGGCAGATAGAGCTTTCGGCTGTCGACCGTCACCGCGCCGCGCACCGGCACGCCGGGCAACGTAATTTCCTTCGCCAGAGCCGGCCGGTCGAGATCATAGACCAACAGTTGCCGCCGCGCCGCGCTGGCGACGAACCCCACACTGTCGAGCCAGGCACTGTAGGTCCCGGTGACGCCAGCCGCGCCGCGCAACGTCACAGGCGCGGGGAAATGCTCGCTCCGAACAACAAGCGTCTGCCGCAATCCATCGGGTATCATCAAGACTGTGCCGGTGCCTGACGGCACCGCCGGGCCAGCCCCCACCGTGACGTCGATCCGGTCGATCGTCCGTTCGAGCCCAAGATCAAGAACATCGATCGAGCCACCACCCTGCGGCTGCAACAACAGGCGGCGGTCGCCCGGCAACCGCGTCAGCGTACCAATATCCGTCCCAGGCGGTGCCCCCGCGACAATCTGCCGAAGCTGCCGACCGGTCACCGCATCGATCACGCCGATCCCGCCTCCGCCCTTGGCCACAACATAGATCGTACTGTCGTCATTGCCGAAAATCACGTCCCGTAACGGCGGCAGGCCGGTGATCGAAGCCGTCACCCGTTCGCTGACGAGATCCACCAATGCAATCGCGCCAGCCGTCGGATCAATCGCTGCGACCACGCGTCCGCGGGCTCCCAGTACGAGCCGCTGCGCGGCGTTGGGCAGCGCAATCTGGTTCGGAGGCCCGCCGAACACACCGAGCACCGTCATCGCGGAGCGGCCTTCGGTAGCGATCAGTTTGGTCAATTCACGACTGACCTCGACCTGACCCGGCACGTATTCGAGCTGCAACGTCCCGGAGATTTGATCCGTGTCGGTGTCGATCAAAGTGACGATCGGGGAGACGGCGGATGGCACGAACACGTAGCGCTCGATATAGCCGGTCGCCGGTCCGGCTTGCGCGATCGGCACCAAGCCGATCACACCGCAGCCCACGATCGCATTCAGGCGCACAACGGCCGCCCTCAGCAGAGTAGTCAGCAGAGTGAGGAGAGTTGGTATGCCATGGCGTCCGCCTGCAACCTTCATCCGCACCCGCCGATCCCTTGCCCATCCACGCGGGCTTTCATGCCTCGTCGCCTTGGTTGCGACCGCGCCTGGCAAACGCGCCGCACAACGACAACCGGGCGCCTTGGAGATCCACCGTACGGCTTGCGAAGGCCGCAACGCGGCCACGCCAGCAGGCAATCAACCGGCGACGTCGACGACTACGCGATTGGCGAGTTTCACCGGATCGGTGCCAGGTTTGATGATAGATGCCCGCTTCAGATCGCTGGTGATCTTGATCACTTCCTTCCGCAACGTATCGCCGATCGGGTGGTGACCGTGAGTGTGGCTACGCAACATCGCGGCGAGATCGGCCACCGGCACCTTCGGCGCATATTGCGAGAACACCTCCGCCGCATCCTCGGGCTGGCTCGCGACGTGGGCCGCCGCGTCGCGAATGGCATGGGTCAGCGCCGCGACCACCGCCGGATCTTGGTTCCACAGCGCGGTGCGGACGCCGAGCGTGCAGCACGACAGCGTCGCGTAGTCTCCCACCAGATTGGACGAAATCTCGACTAACTCGCCGTTGCTCCGCTTGAGTGTCAGCCACGCTGTCGGATCGGAATCGGCGATCGCCTGGATCTCACCGCGCTGCAGGGCGACCGGCAGCAGGTCGGCAGGAAACTCACGCCACTGCACCTCGGTTTCCGGATTGACGTCGCTTTGCGCCAACAGGCTCGCGAAGAAATTGCGCGGGCTGCCGGAGATGCTGGAAACGCCGATCGTCTGCCCTTTCAGCTTGCTGATATCGGTGAAGCCGGAATTCTTGCCGGCGAACAGCCGGGTGCAGCCACCGTGCAGCCCCGTGGTCAACTTGACGTCGATGCCCTGCTCCAGTGGCTTCAGCCAGTTCAGCAGCATGCTGGCGCCGACGTCGGCTTTGTCGGTGGCGAGCGCCTGCAGCATCTGGTCGGTCGAACCGGCGAGCTTGACAAACTCCACCTCCAGATTGTGCTTCGTGAAGTAGCCGCGATGCTGCGCTACCGGCACCGCGGCCGTGCAGACTCCGGTGCCGTTATAGGCAAACCGGATCTGGCGAGGCGGGCCGTCCAGGGCCGTGGTGTCGGAGACCCGGCAAACCGGCGCATACCGAAACGGATCGAACGCCGTGGGCCTGACAACAAGGGAAACCGCGTTCGCGCTTTTCAGCCCCCCAAATGGAACAGCGGCACCGAATACGCCGGCGAAGCCGAGCAGGCGGCGACGCGACAACGACCGTTCACGCTTTTCGGACGCGCCGCGACCGTGACCTTTCGAACCATCTGATGGCGTCATAGCGATATTCCAAGCCGACCTGATCGTCGTGCGGCCGACCCGAAGCTAGCTTCGCCGCGACGCGCCGCTGAGTTTCATCGGTTGCTTCCTCATCGGCCGCTTCCTCTCTCAAATGGTAGCTCGCTATAGACCGAAGTCAATGAACTGATCTTCTGTTATTTACGTGACGTGATCTATATTGTTCGTCATCTCACGTCGTTGATAGCACTCTGGTCTATCGAGTTAGTCGGCGGCTGTTCTGTTTGCTCTGGTAACACGATCTCGTCCATTGGCTTCGACAATCAAACAAGCCCTCTTGTTACGCGAAGACCAACAACTGACCACGACGGCATCATGATAGTGATATGCCGATCAGCGGACGCGCGTTGAAACCCAATACTCGAATCCGCATGCTCGACACTAAATTTGGCCTGCGAACCGGCTGAAATTGGAAATTGCCTCGACAGCGCGGTCTCGATCAAATTGCGTGGCTGGTGTGATCCGCGTCCGGATCCCATCAGGCCGTTGCGCTCGCAATTCTCGGGCGCTCAACATTCGGTCACGGCGACGCCACCGGCAGCCGATGAGGAAGCGCGCTTGAAGATCAGCGACATCGCAGTGGATTTGCCCTGGCGTTTTGCGCCGGACCGCCCCGTCGTCGGCCTCGACATCGGCTCTCGCGGCTCGAAAGCCGTCCTGCTGACCACGGATGAGATCCACACCACCTTCGTTGCTACCGGTCTGTACATGCAGGAGACGGCCGACGAGCTATTGGCGCGGCTGCTGCGGCAGACCGGCCTCGCGCGCCAAGACGTGAAGTTCGTGGTCGGCACCGGCTATGGGCGAATTTCGCTGGCCTATGACGACATCCCCTATCAGGTCGTTACCGAGATCACCTGTCACGCGCTCGGCGCCCACGCGCTCAATCCGCGGACCCGGACCATCATCGACATTGGCGGCCAGGATTCCAAGGCGATCAAGATCGATCCGGCGACCGGCAAAGTGGTGCAGTTCGTCATGAACGACAAATGCGCCGCCGGCACCGGGCGGTTTCTGGAAAAGGCCGCGGTGCTGCTCGGGCTCGGGCTCGACGAACTCGGCCCGGTGGCGCTGGCGGCGACCGCACCGGCGCAGATCTCCAGCCAGTGCGTGGTATTCGCCGAATCGGAAATGATCTCGCTGCGCGCCCGCGGCGAGCGCCACGGCGACGGCTCGGCGCGCGCCAATATCGCCGCGGGAATCCATTACGCCTCGGCGCGCCGGGTCAAGACCCTGCTCGGCCGGGTCGGCACCGAGCCCGACCTGGTGTTCACCGGCGGCGTCGCCAACAATGTCGGGATGCGCAAGGCGATGGAAGATTTGATCGGAAGGCCGTTCGCCGCCACCCCGATCGACATGATCTATGCCGGCGCACTCGGCGCCGCGGTGCAGGCCGGGCGCCTCGCCAGCGCGAAGCCTGCCGCTCATGGAGCGGCCAACGGTCACGCGCACCCCACCCACGCCGCCGCGGATCATCCTTTGCACCATCGCCACGACCTGCCGGCCGGCATCCGGCTGCCGGAGCGCGTAGCGAAACCCGCCCATGCCGTGCGGGCTGCGGCGCAGGCCGACGACTGAGATCGGAGAGACCATCATGCTGGACATTGCACACCCCGATCGTCCCGGCGAGGCGTCGCTGTCGGCGGACATCCTGCCGATCCGCGCCCTGATCGAGGCCGAGCAGCGCGACTTCATCGACCGCCAGGACGAGATCAAGCGCGCCGGCTATTTCTGCGCCTACACCCCGCCGGAGCTGCTCAACGCCGCAGGGCTGCGCCACGCCCGGCTGTTCAAGGCCGGCGATGCGCAGATCGTGTCGCAAGGCGAGCACTATACCCAAAGCGTGTTCTGCGATTTCAGCAAAAGCTGCATCGGCGCGTTCGATCGCAATGGCGGCGATCCGTTCTATCTGGCGGTCGATAAGCTGTACAATTTCCACACCTGCGCTTCGATGAAACGCGCCTCCGAGGTGATCGAGCAGTTTGTCCCCACCACGCTGTTCAACCTGCCGCGGATGCGCAATGAAGCTGCCTCGCGGCGCTACTTTCGCGAAGAGATTCTGCGGTTTCGCGACGATGCCGCGGCGCTCGCTGGTCGTCCGATCAACGATGACGACATCCACGCCCAGATCGTGCTGTTCAACCAGGCGCGTCGGCTGCTGAAAAAGCTCTCCGAGCTCCGGCAACGCGGCAATCCGCCGCTGACCGGGCTCGACTTCCTCGAACTGGTGCGCGGCTATTTCTATCTGCCGCCGGAGCGACTGATCACACTCTATCAACCGCTCTACGACAGGCTTAGCCGCACCCCCGACGACGGCGCGCGGCCGGTGCGGCTGATGATCACCGGCAGCATCATGGCCGACGGCGACCGCCGGCTGGTGAGCCTGATCGAACAGGAGATCGGCGCCCGCGTGGTCGCCGAGGATCATTGCGCGGGGTTGCGCCCGTTCGTCCATGAATTGTCGGAGAGCGGCGATCCGTTCGCGGCACTCGCCAACGGCTATCTCGACCAGGCGCCCTGCGCGCGGATGAAGCCGCTGGAAGACAGCCTCAGCTTTCCGACCTGCCTCGCGCAGGATTACGCCGTCGACGGCATCCTCTACGTCTACCTCAAATTCTGCGCCTGCTACGGCATCACCCGCCAGGCCTTCGTCAACCATTTCCAGGATCAGGGCATCCCGGTGCTCGAACTCTCCAGCGATTACTCGCAGAGCGATCACGGCCAGATCAAGACGCGGGTCGAAGCCTTCATCGAGATTCTGAATGAACGGCGCCACGACGTCGACCTCGCAGCACCCGCCCATTGAGACCTGCCGCAACGGCGCATCGCAAGGAACCTGTTCCATGACCCACACGGCTTCACTCGAACGCGACGCGCCCACCCTGCTCCGCCGCCGCCCGCGTCTGCCGTCGTGGTCGAAGGGATTGCAGGCGCTCGACGCAATGGCGCAGAGCTATTCATTCCGTTCGATTTTGGGCGCCGCCGATGCCGGCCGATCGGTGATCTGGGGTGGCTGGAGCTGGGAATCGCCACTCACCTATGCCTGCGACACCATTCCGGTCAGCTACGATCAATTATGGTCCGAGGAGAGTCGGGAATCTGAGGCGATCGCCGAGGATCACTTCCAGGTCCCGTCGGAATTCTGTTCGATGATCAAGGCCATGCTCGGTCGCCTGCACATCGACCGCGACCACAAGATCAAGCGCATCCTGCATTTCGGCTCCGGCTGCGAGCCGATCCATTCGGTGCTCGAACTGGCCAAGCAGGACGGCTACGACATCTTCACGCTGGACACCGTCACCGCGTTCCGTTCAACGGCGAAGCACGACGCCGATATCGCCTTCCTGGTCGAGGAATTGCAGCGGCTGTCGCACTGGCTCACCGGCAAGCCGGCCGATGAGGACCGCGTCGCGCTCGAGATCCGGCGCAAGAACGCGGTGCTGCACAAGGTCGCCCGGGTGCTGGAATTGCGGGCCCGCCACCCGCTCGACATCCCGGGGATTCACACCAAGCAGATCTTCATGGGGGCGATGCACGGCTTCGGCGATCTCGACGCTTTCGGCACCGTGCTCGATACTTTGATCGCCGAACTGGAAGAGCTCGACGACGAGCCGGAGGCGCCGGACTACATTCCGGTGGTGCTGGCGGGTTCAGTCGGCAACATTCAGATCTTCAACGCGATCGAGGAATCCAACGGCGCGATCGTCGGCTGGGTCTATCACGGCGCCGACACCTACCGCGAGGATCTGCCGCCGCTGCAAGCGCTGGCGCATTACGTGCTCGACGCCCAGAGCCGCGGCGACCTCGGCGAGGCGGTCGGCGCGTCGGTGGCCTATCGCCGCCATCTTGTCGAGGAGGAGGTGCGCAAGACCGGCGCCCGCGGCGTGATCTCGTCGTCGATCACCGGCTGCCCCTATGCCAGCCTGATGCAGCAGCTCGAACGCGATCACTTCAACCGCGCCGACATCCCGATCATCACGTTGGAAACCGACGTCCACCGCGAACCGCCGACCGAAGAGCAGGTGATGCGCGTCAAGGCCTTTATCGAGATGTTATCGTAGCCGCCGCCCCGCCCCGCCCGGCGCGCTGTGGTCACGACCACCGCTCGTCCGAGATCTGCGCCACCGGCGATCGACGAGGTTAGACCTCAGACGCCAGCGAGAGCCTGCGCCAGATCGGCGATGATGTCGTCCTGGTGTTCGATCCCGATAGACAAGCGGACGAAGCTGGGTGTGACGCCTGCCGCCAGCTGGTCCGCTTCGCTGAGCTGCGAATGCGTAGTGGCGGCCGGCTGAATCGCAAGCGATCGCGCATCGCCGATGTTGGCGACGTGATAAAATAGCTTCAGTGCCTCGATGAAGCGCTGGCCAGCCGCGATGCCACCCTTGAGTTCGAAGCCGATCAGCGCGCCGTAGCCACCCCGCATACAGGCATCGGCCCGGCGGCGCAGCTCGCCGCTCTGCAGCCCCGGGAAATGAACCCTGGCAACCTTCGGATGGTCTTTCAGATAATCGGCCACCGCGATGGCGTTAGCGTTGTGCTGCTCCATCCGGATCGGCAACGTCTCCAGACCCTGAAGCAGGTGGAAGGCCGCGATCGGAGTGATCGCCGCACCGAAGTCGGCGAGCAACTTCATCCGCGCCCGCAACACGAAAGCGATCGGACCGAACGGCCTTGCGACGTCGGTCCAGACCACACCGGGATACGCATCGTCCGGTTCTGTGAGCTGGGGAAAGCGCCCGGCTTGCCGCTCCCAGGGGAAATTGCCACCGTCGATGATGGCACCGCCGAGTGTGGTGCCGTGGCCACCGATGTACTTCGTCGTCGAATACATCACAATCGCCGCACCGTGCTCGAATGGGCGCACGGTCAAAGGCACCGAGGTGTTATCCATCACCAGCGGGACCCCCAAAGATCGCCCGATCTCGGCGACCTCGCGGATCGGAAACACCTCGAGCTTGGGATTCGGCAGCGTCTCGGCATAATAAAGCCGGGTGCGGGCGTCGGTAGCGCGGCGGAAATTCTCCGGATCGGTCGGATCGACGAACCGGGCCTCGATGCCCAACTCCCGCAAGGTGTTGTCGAACAAGATCCACGTGCCCCCATAGAGGCCGGTGGAGGTGACGAAATTATCGCCGGCCCGCGCCAGGTTCAGCACCGAAAACGCCGAAGCCGCCTGCCCGGAGGCGACCGCAAGAGCCGCGGCGCCGCCTTCGAAGGCCGCCAGCCGTTCCTCGAATGCGTGCTGCGTCGGATTGCTCACCGACGGATACAGCGCATCCAGCGCATCGATGCCAAAGCGCGGAAGCGTGGCGCGATCAGCATCGCCACCGTCAACACGCTGATGAATCGGCACCGCCCCAACGCCGCCGTTTAGGGCGCCATGAAGAGCAAACGTATCGGGGTGAAGCGCGATCGGGAAAGAAATCTCTTCGTGGGTCGGACGGGGCGTATGCATATCTGCTTTCAAGCCGAGTTACTTGACATCATTTCATGATCGTATTCTCTACAACCCTACTCAACAAGCCGGATTTACGCACGACCGCTATTCCGCTTCCCCGTAACGGACTACATCAAGTTACCAGCGGTTCACGACCGGACTCATTGATCGGCGTCGCGTCGGCTGCATCGAGGCTGCTAGCGATTGCGGCGCGGCACGCGGTGCGAACCGTATTGTCGCGCCATCACGCCGTGGAGACTATCCTCATGACCACGCAACAGGCTGCGAAGTTCGAGACCATCGCCGTGCATGGCGGCTCGTTCCGGGCTGATCCGGTGACCGGCGCGGTGGTGCCGCCGATCTACCTCACGACCTCGTATCAGTTCCAAAACACTGAACACGCCCGGCGCATTTTCGGCCTGGAAGAACTCGGCTACACCTATACGCGCACCGTCAATCCGACCCGCGAATTTCTCGAGCGGCGGATCGCGGCGCTCGAGGGCGGAGTGGGCGCGCTGGCGCTGGCAACTGGCAAGGCCGCCTCGCTCTATGCGTTGCTCAATCTGGCGCGCGCCGGCGACAATGTCGTGGTTTCGGCTGATATCGCCAAGGGTCGCCATGCGGGGCTGCCGATCACGCTGCATCAGCTCGGCATCGAGGTTCGGCTCGCCTGTGCGGACGATGTTGGCTCGTTCGTCCGGCTGACGGACGCGCGCACCCGCGCGTATTTTGTCGAAAGCCTGAGCGTGCCGGAGCTGCGTCCGTTCCCGATCGAAAGCGTTGCCGACACCGCCAATCAGCTCGGCGTGCCGCTGATCGTCGATAACACCGCCTTGCCGCTGTCGTGCCGGCCGTTCGAGCTCCGGGCTGCGGTGGTGGTCTATTCCGCGGCGGAATATCTCGGCGGCCACGGCACCACCGACGGCGGCCTTATCGTCGATGGCGGTGGATTTTCATGGGAGGCTCACGCGGCGCGCTTGCCGACGCTGGTGGAGCCGGACAGTTCCTATCACGGCGTGGTCTGGACCGAATTGGTGAAGAAGTGGAAGGCCAGCCCGTTCGTCGCGCGCACCCGGGCGCATCTGCTGCGGGATCTGGGTGCCGCGATCAATCCGCTAGCGGTGTTCCATCTGATCCAGGGTATCGAAACATTGCCGTTGCGGCTGCGGCGCCACAACGCCAATGCGCAACAGGTCGCGGCCTATCTGGCTGGACATCCGAAGGTCTCGGGGCTCGCTAGCGGCGCTGCGCTGATCGGCTTCGATCTCGCCGATACGCAAGCGACCACACGCTTCAAGAAAGCCCTTTGGCTGTTCGAAAGCGCGGCAACCTATGGCGGGGTTCGCAGCGCCGTCATCGCGCCGTCGACCGCGGCGAACCACGTGCTGCTTTCGATCGGCCTGGAGAATCCCCGCGACATTATCGGCGTACTGCAAGCGGCGCTCGCCGAAGCCTAAGCGCAAGCCGGTGCTGCGGCGATAACTTATTTCTCTCAAAACCGCTGAGCCAAGCTACAACATTCCAATTCCGTTTGCTCTGCGCTGTTCATGCTTGCGTAGCGCAACACCACGTGTTTTCTTGCCCCGCATCGTTATTGATAGTCCCGCGCATGGACAGGTAGCAACACCGTCATGGCCATCAATCTTCGCAGCCCCTCTGCCGAAATTCGTGAACAACGCCTTGGTACCATCACCGCATGGGACGGACCGGCGTCGCGGCTCGCCACTGAGTCGGCATTTTCGCGCGGCGGCTGCGGCCCCGGTTGCGGCGGCAAGGGTCAGCGCATCTGCGAGTTGGAGTCGCCTTTCACTCAGGGCTCGACCTGCAGCGAGCAGATCGCCGAAAGCCAAGCCAGCAATGTCCGCGATGCGGTGCTGGTGCAGCACTCGCCGATCGGCTGCGCCGCCGGCCATATCAACAGCAACGCCTTCTTCCGCAACGGCCTGTTGCGGCGCGGGCTCGCCCCGCGGAACGTCACCGGCCTCTCGACCAATCTGCTGGAGCGCGACATGGTCTACGGCGGCGCCGAGAAGCTGCGCGCCACCATCCGCGCCGCAGCGCAACGCCACCAACCGAAGGCCGTGTTCGTCGCCACCTCCTGTGCCACCGGCATCATCGGCGACGACGTCGAGAGCGTGGTGCGCGACTGCGAGGAGGAGCTCGGCCTGCCGGTGGTCGCGATGTATTGCGAGGGCTTCAAGTCCAAGCATTGGAGCTCCGGCTTCGACGCGCTCCAGCACGGCGTGCTGCGCCACGTCGTCAAGCCCGAGCCCGGCCCGCGGCGGGATAACCTCGTCAACATCATCGTGCTGTGGGGCAGCGACGTGTTCACGCCGATGCTCGCCGAATTGGGCCTCGAAGCCAACAACATCCTCACCGTCGCCTCGGTCGAAGAGATAGCCCGGGCCTCCGAGGCGGTGGCGTCAGCGACCTTTTGCTACTCGGTCGGCGGCTATCTCGGCGCGGCGCTGGAGCAGCAATACGGCGTGCAGGAGATCAAGGCGCCGCAGCCCTATGGCTTCGACGGCACCGACGCCTGGCTGCGCGCGCTCGGGGCGGCGACCGGCCGCGAGGAATTGGCCGAGGCCTACATCGCCCGCGAGCACGCCCGCGTCCGCCCGCAGATCGAGCGGCTGCGCGAACGTCTGAAAGGCGTGCGCGGCTATGTGGCGATGGGTGCCGCCTACGCTCACGGCGTGATCGGCGTGTTGCGCGAACTCGGCATCGAGGTGCCAGGGTCGTTGGTGTTCCACCACGACCCGGTCTACGACAGTCACGACGCGCGCCAGGATTCGCTCGGCCACATGATCGACACCTATGGCGACGTCGAGCATTTCAGCATCTCCAACCGCCAGCCTTACCAGTTCTACAATCTGCTGAAGCGCTCCGATCCGGATTTCATCATCATCCGCCATGGTGGCCTCGCCGGCCTCGCCTCCCGGCTCGGCGTGCCGGCGATCGCGCTCGGCGACGCCTCCACCGCGATCGGCTACCAGGGCATGATCGACCTCGGCGACGAAATCGTCGATGCGCTGGCGCAGCGCAAATTCCATCAGGATCTCGCCGGCCACACCAGCCTGCCCTACAAGCAGTGGTGGCTGGAGCAAACCGATCCCTATCTGCTGGCCCGCCAGGCGGCTGCCACGCAGGCCGCCGAATAGGACAGTCATCTGAATAGGACAGTCATGGCCATCACGCCACTGAAGACGCGCAACTCCGGCGCGGCACCGCTGGTTCCCGACATTGCGGAAGAAGGCCCGATCGAGCAGGTCCGCTACGCTTGCGCGCTCGGAGCAATGCAGACGGTGGCATCGATCCCGCGCGCCATTGCGATCACCCATTGCGGTCCGGGATGCGCGGATAAGCAATGCGGCGCGCTCGCGTTCAACAATGCCTATCAGGGCGGCGGCTGGGGCGGCCTCGGCGTCGCCCCCAGCACCAATGCCACCCAGCGCGAGGTGATCTTCGGCGGCGAGGACCGGCTGCGCGAGCTGATCACCCATACGCTCGATCTGATGGAAGCGGACCTGTTCGTGGTGCTCACCGGCTGCATTCCCGATCTGATCGGCGACGACGTGCCGGCGGTGGTGCGCGAGTTCCAGGCGCGCGGCGCGCCGGTGGTGCATGCCGGCACCGGCGGATTCCGTGGCAACAATTATTTCGGCCATGAGGTGGTGACGCGCGCCATCATCGATCAGTTCGCCGGCCCCTACGACGGACCACGCGAGGCGGGCCTGGTCAATCTGTGGTCGCCAATCCCCTATCAGGATCCGTTCTGGCGTGGCGATCTGGTCGAGCTGAAACGCCTCCTCGAAGGCATCGGTCTGCGCGTCAACGTGCTGTTCGGCCCGGGCTCGGCCGGCGTCGCCGAGTGGCGCGCGATCCCGCGAGCGCAGTTCAACCTGGTGCTGTCGCCCTGGCTGGGGCTGGCCACTGCGCAGCATCTCGAGCGCCAATACGGCCAGCCGTTCCTGCACATTGCGGTGCCGCCGATCGGCGGGCGTCAGACCAGCGAGTTCCTACGCCAAGTCGCGGGGTTTGCCGGCGTGCCCGAAGCGCCGGCGGCGGCTTTCATCGCCGCGGAGGAGCGCGACTACTACGGCTACATCGAGGCGTTCTCGGAGTTCTATTCGCAATATCGCTGGGGCCTGCCGGCACGCTTCGCCGCAGTGGGCGATGCCGCGACCACGCTGGCCCTCAGCACCTTCGCGGTCCGCCAGCTCGGCCTGATGCCGGCCTGCGTGGTGGTGACCGACAATACGCCCGCCGAACATCGCGACGCGGTGCGCGCCGCGTTCCGCTCGCTCGACCACGATGTCTCGATCGAGCCGGTCTTCGCCGAGGACAGCTACGCGGTTCACGCCGCGATCCGCGCCGCCGATTTCGGCCGCAAGCCGCCGCTGATCTTCGGCACCACCTGGGAACGCGATCTCGCCAAGGAACTGCGCGGGTTCATCCTCGAAGTCGGCTTCCCGGCGTCCTACGAAGTGGTGCTGTCACGCGGCTATGCCGGATATCGCGGCGCGCTGACGCTGATCGAGCGCATCTACACCACCGCAATCAGCCGCAGCGCCTGAGCGGCCACCGCGCCGCCCGCGTCCATGCATCCAACACCGGTGACATTGCGTCTGCTGCGTCGCTCGGATCAAGGGTGGCGGTCTCCATGGCGGGCATGCTCACCCGGATTAGACCGTGCTGGCCTCAGACGGAGATGGGACGGTGCCGTTGAAGATCGGGGCGCGCTTTTCGAAAAACGCGGCGATGCCCTCGCGATAGTCGTCCGCGGTGTTGACCGCCTCCACGGTGGCGCGGGCGATGGCGGCGGCCTCCGAGGGACCTTTCGGCAGCGTCGCGCCGACGAAATTCTTCAACAGCTTGAGCACCAGCGGCGCATTCGCGGCAATCTCGGCGGCGAACTTCCGGGCGACCGTCAATTGATCGCCGCTCGGCACGACGCGGTTGACCAGGCCGATCTCGTAGGCGCGGTGGGCATCGATCGAGCCGCCGACCAGCAGCAATTCCATCGCAACCTTGTGCGGAATCCGCGCCGCGAGCGAACTGATCAGCCCGCCGCTATAGCCGACCTTGGCCTCGGGATAGGACAGCACGGTGTTGTCTGCGGCGATCGCCAGGTCGGCGAACTGCACCAGCACCAGGGCGCCGCCGATCACCAGTCCGCCGATCGCGGCGATGATCGGCTTTTCGACCGGCACACCGACACCCGGCACGGCGCGCCAAAAGTCGTGAGGAATATCCTTGAGGTTGGCGCCGGCGCTGAACGCGCGGTCGCCATTGGCGGTGAGAATGGCGACGCGATCGCTGCCGGCGTTGAAACGATGCCAAGCTTCATGTAGGCCGTCGACCACCGAATGGTCGATGACGTTGTGCTTATCCGGGCGGTTGATGGTGATTTCGGCGATCCCGTCGCGGGACTGATACAGCACGCTCGACATGGCGGTCCTTTCGTAAGCTCAGGTTGCGGCGGTTTGGCCGGCGATTTCGATCAATTTGGTTTTCTGGCCGGACCGCGGCAGGCTGCCGTGCGGCAGGATGCTGACCACCGGGCGGAAGCTCAGCAACTCCCGGATCCGATGCGCGATGTCGTCGGCGAGGCTCGGCCACGCCGCTTCCGGCACATCCGACGCCGCTTCGATCACCAGCCGCAGCGGCGGCTCGACCTTCGGCGGCGGGCGGTCCAGCCTGATCCGCAATTCGCCGGACACCCGGGGCTGAAATTGCAGCACGACATTCTGGATCGCCGCCGGATAGACCTTGACGCCCTTGATGGCGAGCATGTCGTCGACGCGGCCGACCACTTCCATCCGTGTGCCGAACACGCCGCAACCAGGACAGACGCCGACGTGGATTTTCAGAATATCGCCGGTCGCGTAGCGGAACGCCGGCGCGGCCTGATAATCCAGCGCGGTGTGGATCGCCTCGCCCACCGCGCCGTCGGTCAGCGCTAGCGGTTGTTTGGTCGCCGGGTCGACCAGATCGTAACGGAAACAGGTGTCGTCGCTGAGATAGTGCATGCCGTGATAGTCGGAGCTTGCGCAGGACGAGGCGGCGTTGTGCCAGGCGCCGCCCATGAAGTCGAAGACTTCCGCACCGAATTCCTCGCGCACGCGCTGCCGGAACGCGGGCAGCCCGGCCCCGGGTTCGCCGGCGCACAGCACGCGCTTGATCCCGAGGGCTGCGACCGGCTTGCCGATCTCCTTCGGCGCGCGCTCGACCAACTGGGTCACCATCGACGGCGTAGCGAATAGCGTGGTCGGCCGAGTGAACGCGATGTAGCGCAGGATCTTCGGCACACCGGCCTCCGCCCCCAGCGCCACCGGCCGCGCGCCATAAGCTTCCAACGCCTGGACATAGGTAATGCCCGCCAGCCACAGCGACAGGCCGAAGGCGTGAAACGTGGTCTCGCCGGGGCGAATGCCGGCGTGCGCGAACAGCCGTGCAAGGACGCGATGCGAAATCTCCAGGTCGCGCCGGCTGAACACATAGAACGTCGGCTGGCCAGTGGTGCCCGAGGTGGCGGCCAGGTGGACCGCCTGCTCGACCGGCACGGTGAGATGCAGCCCGAACGGATGGCCGTAACGCGCCAGCGAGTCCTCCTGCGATTGCCGATGGCTGGCCTTGTCCAACATCGCCGGCAAGCGACGGAAATCATCCAGCGAGCGGACATCGTCCGGCGACGACAGCCCGGCAGCGATCAACCGCGGCCGGAAGTAGTCCGCGTTGCTCCAGACGTGGCGGATCTGCTGTTTCAGCCTCTCGAAACGGTAGACACCGAGGGCGGCCTGATATTCGGCAGGGTCGCGACTGTCGATGGTCGCCGCATCATGAAGAACGGTCACGCTTGTAGTTCCGGGATTCGCACGCTTTGAAGAATAAGATCGGACGCGCGTTCGGCGATCATGATGGTCGGCGCGTTGGTGTTTCCCGACACCAATGTCGGCATCACCGACGCATCGACCACCCGTAAGCCCTGGACGCCATGCACGCGCAATTCGCTGTCGACCACCGCGTCGGCGTCCCGTCCCATCTTGCAGGTGCCGACCGGGTGATACAGCGTCTTGCCGGTGCGACGTGCAAACTCCAGAAGGTCGCTATCGGTCGTCACGCCGCTGCCGGGCAGCCGTTCGGCGGCAACGCCGGCCAGCGCCTTCTGCGCGGCAATATGGCGGGCGAACCGGAGTCCTTCGAGCAGCACCGCTTTGTCGCGATCGTCGGTCAAATAGCCGGGACGGATGGCCGGCGCGGCCCGCGGATCGGGCTGCGAAATCAGAATCGTTCCGCGGCTGTTGGGGCGCAGTTGGCACACCCCGCAGGTCAGCCCGGGTTCAGTCTCGACCTTGCCGGTTTCGAAATCGAAGGTCGCCGGCATCACATGAAACTGCACGTCCGGGTTGTCGGGATCGGAGATCGTCGGCAGGAAGACGTTGATCTGCGCCGCGCTCAGCGTGAGCAGACCGCGACGCGACGCTGCGTAGCGCAGGATTTCGCGGACCAGCCGCCAGCCGCGGGTGGTCTCGTTGAAGCTACCAAGGCGGCGGACGGCGTAGGTCAGGCTTACCATGTAATGGTCTTGCAGATTCTGCCCGACGCCCGGCAGGTCGGCGATGACCTCGATGTCGAGCGATCGCAGATGATCGGCGGCGCCCACGCCCGAGTGTTGCAGCAGCGCCGGACTGCCGATCGCTCCGGCTGCGACGATCACCTCGCGGCGCGCCGAATAGGTTTCGGTTTGGCCACCTCTCACCGCGACCACGCCGGTGGCGCGGCGGCCGTCGAAAGTGAGGCGCATGGCATGCGCATGGGTGACCACGTGGAGATTGTCGCGACCGCGCACCGGCTTCAGATAGGCGTTGGCGGTGCTGCTGCGCAGGCCGTTGCGCACCGTCAACTGAAAGTAGCCTGCGCCGGCCTGCCGATCGCGATTGAAATCATCAAGCGGCGTCAGGCCCGCCTCGACCGCGGCGGCGATATAGGCATCCGAAAGCGGATGCCGGACGGTCGGATCCGAGACGCCAAGCGGGCCGCCAGCGCCGTGAAACGCGTCGGCGCCGCGTGCCTGATCCTCCGCCTTGCGGAAATACGGCAGTACGTCGGCAAACCCCCAGCCCGGATTGCCGAGGTCGCGCCATGCGTCGTAATCGTGCGGCTGACCGCGAATATACAATAGCCCATTGATCGCCGAACTGCCGCCGAGCACCTTGCCGCGCGGCCAGAGTATCGCGCGGTCTCCGCTCGATGGCTCGGGCTCGGTGCGATACAACCAGTTGCCGCGCGGATGCGCGCGATTCCAGACGTAGCCGACCGGCAAATGAAACGAAGGGTGCCCACCCGGCCCGCCCGCCTCCAGCAGCGCGACCTGATGACGGCCATCGGCGCTCAATCGATTGGCGAGCACGCATCCGGCACTGCCGCCCCCGACGATCAGGTAATCGAACTGCCGCGTCACGCTCACAACTCCGCTCCGTCTCACGATCTCGCCGCTTCCGACCGATGTGACGGATGTTCAGCTTGCATCGACCGCGCGAGAAATCGGTTCGCCGCGGCCCGGCTCGACGAGCGAGATTTCGCCGGCCGACATCTTCCGTCAGCACACTGGCCGCCGGATCAAATCAGCGTCAATACGCTGTTGAAATTTGCAACGTCTTGCCCTCCTCGCAACATTTGGCGAAACGAGCGCGCTAAGTTTCGGCCGAAATTGAGAACGTACTGCGCCCGATGGTCTGACGGCGCGCCGCAAGGGGCGCAAATCAGCTGGCCACAGATCGCACGATGCCTCATGTCGTGGACTCGTCCCGGCTCTCCGTAAGTCCGACCGCGCAGCATGAACCGCGCATTCTCGGAGCAACAAGAGAATGTCTTGTCGGCTCCGCTGCGCTATGAGTTCGTGCCTGACCACAGAAGAGACGTGACGTGATGCCCACTGACTTCATCGCCGGCACCGTTTCGAGCGGCGCGACGCCGCCCACCTCGGCGCTTTCCTCCCCGCTCCGCTTCGATGCGCGGCGCTATTTCGGAGCGACCGCATTGCGGCGCATCAAGGACGAGGTCGAGATCGAACTGGCGGACCGCGCCTATCTGCCCGATCTCAGCGATCTCCAACGCGACTGGGTGTCCAGCGTCGCGGCACCGGCATTTCGTGCGCTGGCGCGCCGTCGCGCGACGCCGGTGCGGGCGTTCGCATCGATCGGCACCGGCTCCGGCGTCGATGCGCTGGCGGCGATCGAGATTCTGGACGCCGACGTCGTCAGCATCACCGACCTGTTCGACGAGGTGGTTGCCGCCGCCGAACGCAACGTCCGTCGCAACCTTCGAGCGGGCGTCGACGTGGTGCTGCACGCCGGCGCCGGCGACCTGCTCACGCCGCTGGCGCCGAGCGGCGCGAAGTTCGATGTGATCTACGAGAACTTGCCGAACCTGCCGGTCGACGATGCCCGGCTGATCGAGCGGGACAAGACCAGTGCGGCATTCCTGGCGCCGCGGGCCGAAATCATTCCGCAGTTGGTGACCGATTGGCTGCTGACCATGCATTACCTCGCGCTGGTGCAGGCGCGCGAGGCCTTGACGCCGGGCGGCGTGGTGCTGTCGACCATCGGCGCGCGGTTACCTCTTGACGTGATCGCACGGATGTCACGCACCGCGGGGTTAGCTCCCACGTTCCTGACCTATGGCTGGAAGGTGCAGGCCGATGCCGAGGACGTCATCTCCACCTATGCGCATTGGGAGCGGCAGGGACTGGGACCGTTCCAGTTCTATGCCGTGGATCAGTTGGAAGCGGCGTTCGAGGGGCTCGATCCCGGTGAAGCCGGCTACCATGCCGAGGCTCTGGAGACGGCGCTGGCGGACGGCCAATTCAGCGCGGTGGCTGCGTGGGAGGCGCACCGCAGCGGCGCACGGATCGGGCATACCTATGTCGTGCTGCAATCCGGGCTGAGCTAGTGGCCGAGAGCGCGGACGACCAGCTCTTCGCAACGCTGCTTGCGGCGCTTGGGCTGTGGTTCGCCGATCAGACCGGCGTCAGCGCCGAGGCGGCGGAGGAAATCCGCAGCGTCGAATCTCGCCTAGCCGGGCTGGCGACGCAGCCGGCCAACTGGCAGCCAACTGGACATCCGTTGACGCGGCATTTGCCGCTGGCGCTCGATCTCGCCGATCGGGTTGCGCCGAACATCGCCACGGCGCTCCGTCCGCTCGCCGCACGATTGCCGTGGCGCTACGGCTATGCGCCCCGATCCGATGCAGCCGGCTTGGAAAACGCCATGGGTTGGGCCGAACTGATTGGGCCTGTCGCACCCATCGTCAGCAGCGAGGTCTGCTTCGGCCTGACGCTGATCGGCCCGCACAGCTTCTACCCGCCGCACCGCCATCCGGCGGTCGAACTCTATCGTGTGGTGGTGGGCCACCCGGAATGGACGGTGGGCAGCGACAGCGCGGTCCTCGCACCCGGATCGGCCATCCTGCATCGAAGCAACGTAGTCCATGCGATGCGCACCGACCACGAGCCGCTGCTGGCGATCTATTCCTGGAGCGGCGACGTCGAAACCTCGTCGATCTGGGCGTAAATGGCGAAACCCGCAATCATCGCGGCCCCCAGCCTCCGAACACGCTCGCGTCGTTGGTTGAGTGGCGGTGTTTCTGCTGGCGGGTCCTCGACCCTGCTGGCCGTCTGGCGCTGCTCGTCGCCGGGAAATGACACGCCACTGCGTGGGTGGACCCGGGCCCTATCGATTCAAGTTGCGACAAGACGCCAATGATGGCGTCCATGGATCACCGTGGCATCGTCCGGAGTCTCGACTGCTTTGACTTTAGCGAAGGTCGCCTGATTGCGCGGATAGCCAGATCGGCTTTGGTTGTGATCGATACCCGCGACATGTCGCACTCCATTCGTCAGTCGTGTGGCAGATCGCATATGGATAAGTCACGATACAGCAATTGGCGCGGCTGTCTGCACGCTTCAGTTGGCGATCTCTCCTCGGTATGATCTTGGAGCCACCGCTGCCGCGTTCACCTTCGTGAACGTTGCTCAGGACGCAGCAATCGTCGCGAGCAGGTCGTTCCTTAATCGCATGGCAACCGGCCGCCGCTATGCTTTGCACGCGCTCGCGCTAGTCTCTCAGTCCCGCCTCGAACCTCCGATGGAGCCTGCCATGTCCACCGCCAAGACCCTGCTGCAACTCGCTGGCGCCGATCTCAATCCGGCCAAGCTGGCTGACGCCACCCTGGTGCTGATCGACATCCAGAACGAATATCTCGAGGGGCCGATTGCGGTCGATGGCGCGCAGGCCGCGGTCGCCGCCGCGGCGCACTTGTTGAAGGCGGCGCGCGCAGCCGGCACGCCGATCTTCCACGTCGCGCACCAGGGCAAGGTCGGCAGTCTGTTCGACCGCATCGCGCCGCGCGGTCAACTGATCGATGCGGTGGCGCCGCTAGCCGCCGAGACCGTGGTCGAGAAGACACTGCCGAATTCCTTCGCCTCCACCGATCTGCACGCGTTGCTGAGCGCCACCGGACGCAAGCAGTTGCTGCTTGCCGGTTTCATGACTCATATGTGCGTCAGTT
Organism: Rhodopseudomonas rhenobacensis; assembly: GCF_014203125.1. Taxonomy (GTDB): domain Bacteria; phylum Pseudomonadota; class Alphaproteobacteria; order Rhizobiales; family Xanthobacteraceae; genus Rhodopseudomonas_A; species Rhodopseudomonas_A rhenobacensis. The sequence goes on along the minus strand of NZ_JACHIH010000007.1, from coordinate 32,851 downwards.
CCACTGCGCGTGCGGCGCTCGACCTCGGCTATCGCGTCACCCTGGTTGCGGACGCTTGCGCGACCCGCGACCTGCCGGATGGACAAGGCGGCGTGGTGCCCGCGGCTACCCTTCACAAAGTGGCGTTGGTCGAACTCTCGGATCGTTTCGCGGTGATCGCGCAGACCGCCGCTGAAATCGACTGACCGATCGCCGGCTATGCCGGGATCTGGCCTCGGCGTAGACGCGAATAGACCCGGCCCTGCGGATAGCAATTGTCGGCGCCGCGCTGATAGGTGGTGGATGGATGCAGCGGAGGAACCAGCGCGCCGGTCGCAGCGTCAATTCGTCCGAGCGCTTCCGCGGCCAGGGTCTCGGTCAGCAAAGCTCGTTCAATCACCAGCGGTCACCTTTTGGGCTTGGGAGTCATGTCGCGCGGCGGGCGGCACTTCGGCTCACATCGACGCCGCCGTGATGTTGAAGGCTGTTCATTCGGTCAGCATCTTAGATCGATCGATGCGTGCGATGCCAGTCTCGATCAGGACGGTCACGGCGTCGCGGGCCACCCATGCTGGAAACTCGCCATGCTGAAGAACTCCATCCTCGCGATGGATCAGTTGCGAGAACGTCTTTCCAGTTGATTTGCGCTAATAACTAATTGAAACATCGAATGTCTCGTCGAGGTATTATCGTCGCGTCAAACTGCGCTCGACGCGAGGCGCTGCATCAATGATAAGGGGAGTAAACCGATGACGACGATATCCCGGCGCCTGGCGATCAGTCTGGTCTTGGTAGCAATCTTTGCGCCTTCGGCCGCAGTTGCCGCTGACAAGCCGAGGGAGATCCGGATCGATTGGGCGACCTACAATCCGGTGGCCATCGTGCTGAAGCAGCAAGGCCTGCTCGAGAAGGAGTTCGCCAAGGACGGCATCGGCATCGTCTGGGTGCAGTCGGCCGGCTCCAACAAGGCGCTCGAATTCCTCAACGCCGGCTCGATCGATTTCGGCTCCACCGCTGGTTCGGCCGCACTGGTCGCCAAGATCAACGGCAACCCGATCAAGTCGATCTACGTCTATTCGCGGCCCGAATGGACCGCTCTGGTGACCACCAAAGACTCGAAGATCACCTCCATTGCCGACCTCAAGGGCAAGCGAGTGGCGGTGACCCGCGGCACCGACCCCCATATCTTTCTGGTACGCGCCCTGCTCGGCGCCGGCCTGAACCAGAACGACATCACCCCGGTTCTGCTGCAGCACGCCGACGGCAAGGCCGCGCTGATCCGCGGCGACGTCGATGCCTGGGCCGGCCTCGATCCGATGATGGCGCAGGCGGAAGTGGAGGAAGGCGCGCGGCTGTTCTACCGCAAACCCGAGGCCAACACCTGGGGCATCCTCAACGTTCGCGAGGACTTCCTCAAGGAGCATCCCGACTTGGTTCGCCGCGTGCTGGCCGTCTACGAAGACGCGCGCAAATACTCGCTCGCTCATTACGACGATCTGAAGCAGGCGTTCATCGGCGTCACCAAGCTGCCCGAGGCCGTGGTCGACAAGCAACTCAAGGAGCGAACGGAGCTTAGCCACAGCAGGATCGGCGCGCCGCAGCGCGACTCCATTCTCGCCGCCGGACTGGCGCTGCAGCAGGCCGGCGTGATCCAGCCGTCGGTCGACGTGAAGGCCGTGCTCGACAATCTGATCGACGATCAGGTGCCGCTGCCGACGAACTGAGTTCGTCGCGCGGCGAACGGCGTTGGGGCTGCCGAGGTTGTCGTTCCCGGTGCTTGCGGTTCACGCCGTGCCGCATCCGGTGGCTCGAATTGTATGCCGTCTCTCCCTTGGATGAAGGCGGTGCTCACGTGGAGACTTAGTTGGGAAGCGGTTTGCTCATGGCCATGACGTTAGACAATGCCGCGCCCGTCACGACGGTGGTTGCACCGGCGCCGCGCCGCGCGCGGCTTTGGCGGGGGCCGGTGCTCGGATTGCTGTTGCCGCTGATGGTGGCGTTCGGCTGGGAAACGGCCGTGTATCTCGGCTATTCCACCGGCCGGCTGGTGCCGCCGCCTTCGCGGGTGTTCGCCACCCTCGCCGAGCTGGCGAGAACCGGGGAACTCGCCCGCCATGTCGCCGCCACGCTCGGCCGCGTCGCCGCCGGTTTCGGTCTCGGCGTGCTCTCCGGCACGCTGCTCGGCGCCGTCGCCGGCTATTGGAGCCTGGCGCGCCGGCTGCTCGATCCGACCGTGCAGGCGCTCCGCGCCATCCCATCGATCGCCTGGGTGCCGCTATTCATTCTGTGGCTCGGCATCTTCGAGACCTCGAAGGTGGCGCTGATCGCGATCGGCGTGTTCTTCCCGGTGTATCTCGGCATGATGGGCGCGATCCGCTCGGTGGACCGCAAGATCGTCGAGGTCGGCCGCGCGTTCCGGTTGTCCGGCCCGGCGATGATCCGGCGCATCCTGCTGCCGGCGGTGCTGCCGGCCTATGTGCTGGCGCTCCGCGTCGGGCTCGGGCTTGGCTGGATGTTCGTCGTCGCGGCGGAATTCATGGGCGCTTCGGAGGGGCTCGGCTTCCTGCTGATCGACGGGCAGCAGCTCGGCAAGCCGGCGCAGATCGTCGCGGCGATCGTGATCTTTTCCTTGCTCGGCAAGACCACCGACTGGCTGATCGAGATCGCAACGGCACCGCTGCTGCGCTGGCAGGATGCGTTCGGGCGTCACGACGGAGAGATTTGATGCTGGTGCTCGACGGCGTCGACAAGACCTACCCCAACGGCGTCCACGCGCTGCAATCGTTCTCTGCAAGAATCAATCTCGGCGAGATCGTTGCGGTGATCGGCGGCTCGGGTTGCGGCAAGTCGACATTGCTGCGTGCGATCGCCGGACTCGATCGAGCGACCGCAGGCACTGTCGCGCTCGACGGTGAGAGCGTCACCGCGCCACACCCCAAGATCGGCATCATCTTCCAAGAGGCGCGGCTGCTGCCGTGGCTGAGTGTCGCCGACAATATCGGCTTCGGTCTCGACGGGCTGCCGCGATCAGAGCGCCATTCACGTGTCGCCGTCGCGCTTGCCCGAGTTGGGCTTGCGGACAAAGCCAAAGCATGGCCACGCGAGCTTTCCGGCGGTCAAGCCCAGCGCGTGGCGATCGCGCGAGCACTGGTGCCGCAGCCGGAAGTCATTCTGCTCGACGAGCCGTTCTCGGCGCTCGACGCGTTCACCCGCACCGATCTGCAGGACCACCTGCTCGATCTCTGGGCCGATACCCGACCGACGCTGATCCTGGTGACCCACGACGTCGAGGAAGCGGTGGCGCTTGCCGACCGCGTGCTGGTGATGCGACCGCGGCCGGGACGGTTGTTCGAGGAAATCCGGACCGATCTGCCGCGTCCGCGCGACCGCTCCTCGGCGTCCTTCGAAGACGTCAAGCGCGCCGTCTTGCACTCGCTTGACCTCTCCCTGCAACGTCATCGGCACCAAGACGACGATTTGCTCAACGCGGGCGCTGGGATATAAGCATGCAAAACCTGGGAGGAGCGATCGATGGATGCGCTGGAATTGCGTGCGCTGCAGGCACCGATCAAGGAGCGCTACAAGGCCGATCCGGCCACCGCGCTGATCACCTTGAAGGCCAAGGGCGCGATCGACGCCGACGAAATCAGTTGCAAGGTCGAAACCGGAAAGGCTCTGGCGACGGCCGGTCTGCATCCGGCGACCGGCGGCTCCGGGCTCGAGCTCTGCTCCGGCGACATGCTGCTGGAGGCGCTGGTCGCCTGCGCCGGCGTCACGCTGAAGTCGGTTGCCACCGCGATCGAGCTGCCGCTATCGCGGGGCGAGGTGTTCGCTGAGGGCGATCTGGATTTTCGCGGCACGCTCGGCGTCGACAAGGAAGCGCCTGTCGGCTTTCGCGAGATCCGGCTGCGATTTGAGGTCCGAACGGATGCGCCGCAGGACAAGCTCGATCTGTTGCTGAAACTCACCGAGCGCTATTGCGTGGTGTATCAGACCATCAAGAACGGCCCGAAGGTTTCAGTCTCGCTGCATCGCGTCTAGCCGTTGCGCTCCCGCCGTCCATGGAGGACCGATGATCACCGCCATTGTGCGCTATCGCCTGCCCGCGCATATCGATCGTGCCGCATGCCGCGATCATTTCGAAACGATCGCTCCGGGTTTCCAGTCGGTGCAAGGACTGCTCAGCAAGCACTTCATCTGGAGCGAGCGCGGCGTCGCCGGCGGCGTGTATCAATGGGCGAGCCTGGCGGACGCCGAGGCGTTCTACTCCGGACCCTGGCGCGACGGCATCATTCAACGCTACGGGACGGCGCCGGAGATCGAGTTCTTCACGGTGTTCGCCAAGACCGACAACGAGGCCGGAACGGTGACCGTCATCGAACCCGCCCCGGCCGGCGCGACCTCCGTTGCGGATTGAAGCGCCCGGCGGGCCGGCAATGCTCAATATATGGCCCGCGCGTGGCTCTCAGGGGCGGCAACAACGGTCACGCACGCGAGTTAGCAACTCGCAATTCGCGCGAAAAAACTGATTGACCCGTCCTGACGGTGCATCCGGCCGTGCCTCAAGCGTGTTATTATGGCGATCCACGCAATGATCATGCGAAAATACCATGGCGATGCCAACCTTGCACAACGGAATCCGTTTGTCCCTGAATGAGAACCCGTTCGGCCCCTCGCCGCGGGCGCTGCAAGCCATACGGAATGCGCTGACGCACCTGAGCAGCTACGCCGGCGATGACCTCGTCGATCTGAAGGCAACCATCGCCGAATTGGACAACATCGCCCCGGAGCAAATCGTGCTCGGCGAGGTGCTCAATGTGTTCGGGCTGTACCTTGCCGCACGCGGTGGTCCGAACGGCGAGTTCCTCTATTCGGAGCCCGGCTACACCGCGCTCGTCGACGCGGTTGCTCCGGCCGGGGGCAGGGAAATCGGCATTCCGCTCAACGATCGCTTGCAGAACGACCTCCCCTCGATCGCCGAGCGCGTTAGCGACCGTACACGAGCGGTCTACCTCGTGAATCCGCACAATCCAACCGGACTCGTCGAACAGAAGGAGGAGTTCTTAACGTTTCTGCGCCGGCTTTCCCAGCGCACTTTGGTGCTGGTCGACGAAGCTTATCTGGACTATTTGCCTGACTTTCGCGAAAGGACTGCAGCGCGTCTGGTGCGCGAAGGCGCGCGCATCATTGTGTTCCGCACCTTTGCCAAGCTCCACGCCCTCGCCGGACTTGCATTCGGCTATGCTTTGGCCCCGCCTGATATCGCCGCCGCCATGAGCCAGATCGGAGTGGGCGCCTTCTTTAACATCAACCGCCTCAGCCTCGTCGCGGCGAACGCAAGTCTCACCGACCACGCGTTCATCGACACCGTTCGCACGCAAGTGGAGGCCGAGCGCGACGCCTGGCAGGCCATGCTTCGCGACCACCTCGTCCGCTTCACGGACTCCCAGGGAAATTTCATATTCTTCGATACCAAACGTCCGCAACGGCTGCTGGCGGCGGAGTTCGCCGCAATGGGAATTGATATCGGCCGAAGCCACTCTCCGCTGGAAACCTGGGCGCGCATCTCGATCGGGCTCCCCGAGACCAACGCTATCGCTCGGCGCGTCGTTGCAAACTATCTGTCCTCTCAATGACCGAACGTTTGCTGCGCCGACGCGCTCGCTTCGCTGTCGAGCGGAGCCGCAACAGCCACTACAAAATCAACGAGAGATCGGACAATGAAAGGCCAAGCCGTGAGCCGCGGCTTGCCGGTCAGTTATCGCGGCTTCATCGTCTTCAAAAATCCACGACCCCAAGGGCAATGCCCTTCGCGACCCCGTGGGTCTTGTTGGACGCGTTCAATTTACGCAGCGCTTGCTTGATGAATCCGTCAACCGTTTCCGCTGACAGCCCCAGGATCTCAGCGGTATCCGCAACGGTCTTGCCACGGGCCGCCCAAGACATCACCTCGCGCTCGCGGAGAGTGAGGTGGAGCGGTAGCTCGACATCGGGGGGGCGAAAGATCGCGCAAGCGTTGCGCCGATCTCGTCCCACCACATCGATCGCACGCTGAATCCAGTAGATCATGATGAGGTGCAATTCGTGCCTGTGCTCCGCAAAGAGCTTCTGAAAACATGACGCGCTGTCCACCCAAAAGAATACCGTCGAACTTGAGTGAATCGCACCCAATCGGTTCCGATAGTGAAACGGAACCACGTATCCATCGGTAAAACCAAACTCCTTCGCCGCATCCATCATTCGGTTTTCCGGCGGACGCCGTCTCCCGATTTGCCTTGGAAGATCCAGGTGGTGCCAGGCAAACGGGGTGTTGGTTCGTCGCGCCCTGGCCAGGGCAGGATCAACACGGATGAAATCGTTCTGGCGGTAAGCGTGCTCCCAGGCGATCGGATGGGTGCCCGTGTAGTAGGGAACATCAAGCTCCGGGCGGGCTGCATCTAAGAATGCAAAACTAGCAAACCCGTAGTCTTGGATAATCTGGTGAAGGGAGATTCTCAGATCATCCATGCAATCCGCTGATTCGATGACGGAAATCGCATCACACAGCTTCATTTCGAAATCCCCCCCTTTTCGGGGGTGCCGGCACCGTTCGCTCTTTGCCCAAGATGACATGCTTTTTGGGAGATGAGTTATGCACGGTCCCCCCACCCGATACCAAGCCCTGATCACTACTGAAGATATCGACCCCGGCAGTGTGCGGGCGTTGCTGCGGTTGCGCAAGCGCCTGTTCGTCGACAAGTGCGGTTGGCAATTACCGACCCAAGGCGACATCGAGCGCGATCAGTTCGATACCGCGGGAGCGCAGCACTGCCTGCTGTTCCATCGCGGCGAACTTGTGGGCGGGTTCCGGGCGATCCGCACCGACCAGCCATACCTGTCGCAAGAGATCGCTCCGCACCTCGCAGAGCGGGGCTTTCCGCGGAGCCCCGATATTTGGGAGATCAGCCGGTTCGGCGTGCTCCCGCCAGTTGGAAATGGGGTTGAAGCGGCTCGCATGAACTATGCAGCCATGTTTCGGTTCGCAGAATCCCGCCGTGCAACCTCGTTGGTCGCGCTTGCTGACCTGGCCTATGAGCGCTTCCTCGGACGGATGGACATCATCACCCACCGGTTGGGTGCACCGGCGATCATCGGAACTGATAGTCGCGGCGCGAGCCTCACGGCGGTTGCCGGCGAAATTCCTCTCGATCCCGCGATCAACCGCGGGCTGCATAAATTCCTCGATTTGTCGCGAAACCTGGAGATCCAAGATGACACACGCATTCTCCGACGTGCGAGCATTCCGGCGTGATCCGCTGCGGTTTCTCCTGGACCGGGGCAACCGAGCGCCCGTCGGCCTCGAAAGATTGCATCTGGGACCGAAGCCGGTCTTGCTGGTCACCGATCCGGCGCTGATCCGGCCGATGTTGAAGGCTCCCGAAACCGAAATCGGCAAAGGTCGGCTGATCAGGAAATTGCAGCCCATCCTGGGGCAGAGTTCATTGATGCTGCACGGCGAGAAGCACAAGCGCCGACGGGACGTCCTGCAGAAGCGCATGGCGAAGGGCGCCGTGGAGCGCTACCTGCCGGAACTGTGTGCTGAAATCCGCGCGGTCGGCGCCAAGATCGGACGCCTGGGTTGTTTCGATCCACACAGGCACACCGCAGCCCTTGCCCTCCGAACCATCTGCATCGCGGTGTTCGGGACGCAGCTCATTTCGGCTGGCGACGAACAAGCACTGGTGCAGGCGGTGGGCATGATCGAGGACGACCTCGCCGACGACATGTTTCGCGTGCTGCCCGTCGGTCCGGTCGGCTGGTATCGCCAAAAGCGACGCCGGGACTTCGCCAAACTGGCGATGTCGACCGTCGTCCAGAGACTGCGCGAAAGGGCTGGCAGCGCAAGTGTGCTGAAGGACCTGGAGGACCTGGGACTCACCGACGAGGAATTGCACGATGAAATCCTGACCTTGCTGCTCGCAGGTCACCATACCACGGGCACCACGGCCGCGTGGATCTTGTATCATCTGGCGGTTGATCCAGACCTGATGCAATCGATCGCGGCGGAAGCGTCAGAGTGCGCGGATGGGTCAGGCGAGTTGCGGGCCGATGCCGTCCGACGCGCGGAATTAAGCGCCACGCTGGTGAGGGAAGTCTGCCGGCTTTATCCTGGAGCGTGGTGGTTCTCGCGTGAAGTGATGAGCTCGACCACGATAGCCGGCCATAAACTCGCCAAGGGCACTTCTCTGTTGATCTCTCCCTGGCAACTTCAGCGGGATCCCCGCTATTGGGATCAGCCGGACCAATTCCTGATGGATCGCACCTATTCAACCGATGCGTACCTGCCGTTCGGCGCCGGTCCTCGCGCTTGCGCCGGGATGGGTGTCGCCATGCTCGAGCTTCAGTTACTGGCACTCGAAATGGCTGCCGCCTTCCGGTTTACGTCGGTCACTCCGAACCCTCCGCCGCGGCCGAAGGCATCAGTGACGCTGATCCCGCCGCCGATGAGCATCGAGGTCGAGCTGCGGGCTGATGCCGGGCGTTGTCAGTCGGTCATGGCCTGGCCAGACGTTCAGCCAGCGCGATCACGAGCAGTCGGTCGCTCTTTTTGGTGATCCCAAAGAACGCCCGATTGAGCCTAAGTCCTTCTTTGTTGATCTCTGATTTTGACGGTTTGTTCGGTGATAGCGCGAGCGGACGGATCGGCATCGATGATGATTTGGATGAGCGCGACTTGCCGGTGCGCAACCGGGACGCAAGGGGATTTGGCGAACGTGATTTCAGCGGGAGTTTTCTTGCCATGTCCAACTCCGAAAACATGCGCCAGATAACCGAGAGGCAACAAAAATTACGCCGTTTGATCGATCAGCTGGGCGAAATCAGTGGCTTAGCAGAAGAACTGGATCTGAAGCTTGTCAGGCACTTGATCCAGATGGCGGTTATAGAGACTTGCGAGCATGAAAACAGAGCCTGATGGTTAGGTCATAACGTCCCTTCGGTCCCAGTTCTCGCCCTCATGCCCGTAACCATAGCCAATCGCGTTCGTCGCAAGACAAATATTGTACTCAAGCTTCTGTTCGCATTGTAACGAACCGATTGAGCATCTCGACACCACAATGGAATCTTTCGGTTGCGGTCGTAATATCGATTCGTACTATAGCGCGCTATAGGCTGTTTGACATCAATCCGTCCATCGCGTCTGCGCATTGCGCGTGCCCTTCGAGAGAGGTTCGCGTATCCATACCAGGACGGGCTCCAACCATTCCGATCTTTCCGCACTCGTGCGGTTTTCGCCATCGTTCCGCACTCATGCGGTTTCGTCATCTTTCCGCACTCGTGCGGTTTCGTCATCGTCCAGCGTCCCCCGGTACGTCTAGCTATGGCATCATCGAATCATAGTTCGTTCGTCGAATGAGCTATCCTGCGTAGGTGCCCCACGCCGTTTAACGGCGCCGCATTCTAACAGCATAGTCCGCGTTCGAGCCGGCATTCCGTCCGTTTTTTCCAATAACAGCTCGTCGGCTTAGAATCCGGCGCTACATTCCGCGTTCGCGCGGGCCTCATCGCTACGAACGGTGTGGTGTGTCCGTTTTGCACGACGCAACTCGGCGCTCATCTTCACGTTACGGAGTTACCAAATGGCGACATATATCTGTCTTCCCCGAATTGTGACCGGAGGGTTGTTCCCGCTCTTCGCGAGAGATCCCAACGTGCGCGCGCTGCGCGACGGCACACGCGTAGGTTTGCTGGCGGTAGTCGATCGGCAGTCCGCCGCGGAAATCTTCGCGCTTCGCAGGGCACGGCGGCGGTACGGCTACAAAGCGCGCGTGCGGTTCTGTGCGTCGGACTCCGTGATCGACGAGAGGCGCGAGCTCTTCCGCGCTCGCTTGGAGTCGGGAGACGGCAGCGATGGCGAGGAGATCCGCTTCGCGGTGGTGACCTCTGAAACCATCGACCGGTAATTTTTCACAAGCAAGTTCTCTGGTCCGCCCGTAATGGGCGGGCCAGTAGCTCCACGGCGACATGACCGCCACCCGGGTCGCGGAGTCAATGTGGAGTTGAATGCCTAGCAGCCGCGCAAGTGTGAGCATGACGAGGCTGAAGGCGCCGCCTGAGGACCTCGCGCCCAGGCTTCAACGGACATCTCCATGAATTTCGGATTATAGTGGGACGCCGGCGCTTCCCAGCACCACCGCCCAGCTTCGCAAGGCGCAACCCCAACGAATTACGCAGGTGTCAGGCCGCCTTTCACGAAGGCGTCTTCGTATTTGACTACGAACGCCAGCTACTCTTCCGCGCGGATCGTGACGAGGTTCCGGGTGTGTCTGGGGGATCCGCCTGTGTACAGCGACTGTATGCCGAAATCATCCGAATTGATTCTTGATAGCGGTGGCTGAGTGAGACAGCCGTTACTAAGACGACGGCAGGCGTCACGTTGGTTATAACAGGGCTCCAGTAGAGCGGCCGTACGGGTTGGTGATCGGTACTGCGTAGGAACGCTAATAAACTCTATGGTAGGCCAGCGAATAGCCGCGCTGGCCGGTTTCTGCGCGGTATATAAGCTATGATCCGGGCAGCCGATTGCTTTTGGATTCCGTGAGCCACCCGACATGCGTCACTGCTGTACAGTGTCTCGCGGCGGAATGTTCGGAGCGGTCAGAGCAAGTGCTCGCGATAGGCTAGCGAGCTGGCTGGCGCGGCGCCGCCCATACGCAACCTCGATGCGGATCGCCCTGGCGAGCTTCGAGTCGAGGTCTGCAGGCGGTTCGCTGGCACCGCTTAGCCATTGCCACAGTGCCCTGCGATCGACTCCCATTCCTTCGGCGATGCGGCTGCGCCATTCGGTGCCATACAGCGTGGTACTAATTGCCTTGATGCGATAGATGGGATCAGGCGGTAATTTGACGTCAGTGACGTCCGACCAGTGATTATCATGTGGATCCATCGGATATTCCTCGGTTTAAAGCCACACCACGCGGTTTGTAACCGCGACCAGGCGCTATTAAGCGTAATATATCTGGCCTATCGGCGATCGCCAAATACTAACTCCTTGCCATCACTCGAATATTGTTAAATCGCACAAGTTGCGTCTTACGGCTACATGGACCTGGCGCAGGCACGCGACTACGCAAGCGCGAGGCTAAGCGACGGCTCCGATTTCGCCCCGACGCGACCGCAGTTCATCAGCGGGCGTCTGCGGCGTCCTCCACGATTTCGCCAAATTGATTTTTCTCAACGTTAACTTAAACTATTTTATTCCGTCGGCCCCGCGGGACGCATTCGCACCTGGGTTTTCATCGCGCCGGCTGACAACCGCCCATCAGCCGGCGACTCCATGTGGCGAGGCTCCCTGCCATCCCGGGAGGGTACTTGAACAGCGTACTGGTACGCACATATCCCCGACGGCCCCCCGTTACATCCCCCTTCTTGAAACGGAAAGTCGCGTACCAGAACGCACGCTACTGCCGCGGCGGCAGGAACGGCGGACGGCGGATCCGGCTGCCGTCCGGACGATACAGCCAGCCGTCGTCGTCGACGACTGGGGCCCGCGTCGGCGCCGGCGGCGGCTCGGCCGGTCGAGGCGTCAGCACCGGCGCGACGACAACCTGGCGCTCGGCCGCGGCGCCGAGCGCGCGCTTCCGGATTTGGTCGATCGACTCCGAGACGCCGCGATGCCGCGCCGGCTCCTCCGGCGGTGGCGGCGCCGGACGGACGACCTCGCAGGCGCGCTCCGGCGGATCGACGATGACGGCCGAGCCGTCGGGCTGCTGACGCGCTGTGACGTGCGTCGGGGGCTGCGGCGATAGCATCGCTGGCAGGCGCAATCGGCGCGCCGGCGCGACCACCGGCTGCGGGCGCATGCGCTGCATTCTGTCGACGAGATAATGCACCATCTCTTCTGTGAGCTCGTTGAGGCTTCCGATAGCGTAGGCCTCGACGGCTAGCGCTTTTATCGCGTCGTGCCCGAGCCCCACTTCGCGGCCGACGGCGTGGAGCCGCTTGCGGTCGCGGTCCGTCAGCCGAACCGGCGGCGGCTCGACCGGCAGCGCGAGCGACGCCGGTGCCGGCGGCGCCGACCCGGCGACGGCAACCGGCTTCGGTCGGGTCGGCGGCGTCAGAAATCGCCAGCCGGCGGTACTACGCGTTGTCATAGCGCCCCTCCAGCTCGTCGGCGTGCGTGCAACGCGGGCAGATCCGGTTGCCGACGTGCTCCGACACAAACATTCTCTGGCACGGCAGCAGCGCCTCCATTTCTTGTCCGGATCGCCGCGCACCGGACGGAATCCGACCTCCGAGAATTTTCGCTGGAGCGCGTGCACACTACGCCCGAGCTCGGCGGCTGCTTGCTCTATTGTCGGCGCCGGAATGCGCTGCGTGAGCGCGTGCAGCCGGTCGATATCGTCAACCGTCCATTTTTCCATGCTGCGCGCCGCCGGCACGGGCGGCCGCCGCTGCGGCTCGCAGAGTGCGTCGAAATCGATTTCCATCTGCTGCATCTCACGACTCCTTCGTCGTCGCGAGGGCGCTGTAGATGCCGGCGAGACGCGCGGCGCGCCGCTGTCCGTACGACGCTTCGATACGAACAGCGCGCGCCAGGCGTGCGTCGATGTCGCCGGGCGGCTTGCTGGAGCCGGAGAGCCACGACCACAACGTCGTGCGGCCGACCCCCATTCCGTCAGCTAGGCGCCCGCGCCACTCCGTCCCGTACAACGTTTTCCCGACGTGTTCGATGCGGCTGAGCGGGTCGGATGGCAACTGCGCGCCGGCGATGTCCGGCAGCGTTTTGTCGTTATCGTCCATCGTATACTCCTCGAGGACGGGGAAGTGAACGCGGCGATTTTACGGGCGTCACTGGACGACGCGGAGGCAACACATATCCGAACACTCCATGTTCGGCAAGCGCTATTGTGTTGCCATCATTGAGATTTTTCTGTTGGCGCTTGCCGAGGCCGGGTGTCCTCTCCTCGGCGGGGAGCGGTCACTATCAACCAGGAGGACTACAATGCGAGCGTTTTTGATGGCCATCGTGAGCGCGCTGCGCGGCGCGTTTGCAGGCGCAGCGCACATTTTCGATTGGATTTTGCTGTCGCCGTTTCGTCTCGCCGGAGGCATCGTTCAGGCGCTGACCGGCGGCGGCGGAGCGGCGCCGGCACAATCGACCGAGCGTCCGGATCCGCGTTCAGCGCTGCGGCGCGCAGCCGAAAACGCGGCGGCGGCACAGATCCCGCCGCCGCCGGGCGGCTATCCGCCGGGATTCAAACCGTCGTCGGCGGCGACGACGACGGCCGCAGATCGCGCGGCGGGGACAGTGTTTTCCTACTCGCTCGCCGTGGCCATGGACGGCCGCCGTCTGGCCATGCCGCGCGCGATCCCGCCGCAGCTACGCGACTGGCTTCCGGGTCTAACGCACGCGCAATTCGAAACGCTTGCCGAGGCCGGCCCCGCGAGAATACTCGCGCACATCTCCGGCGAGAAATTAGTGCCAGGAGTGTGCGCGGTGCAGCGTCTCGACGACGTGCCGTTGGACGTCTCCGAGACGTCGAAATACTACAAGCCTGGCTCCCAGATGGGCAACGTTTTCGACGGACTCGCATCGCACGAACACGAGCAGGCAATCAGCTTCGGCCCGCGAGTCTGATCCGGAGCGACGCAATCTGCGCCTGTAAATCAGCGATATCGGCGTATGCCGCCTGCTCGCGAGCCTCGGCCTCGATGCGCTGGCGGCATTCGTTTTCGTAGAGCTCGCATAGCTCATAAATGTAAGCCTGCGTCTCCTCGGCGTCATCGCACGCCGCGCGATCGTACGCCGCCTGCCGCGCCTCGGCGACGCCTGCGAATGCGCTGGCGACGATGCCGCCGACGGCCATCCCGCCGCCGAAAACCGCGCCAGCGCCGAATGCGTGCGGATTGAAGGATTCGTTGCTCATCGATGATCTCCGGTCTGTGACATGTCACGCTTGACACTCGCTTTATCCGCATGTCATTTCATCGGCAACACATATTAGTTCTGTTGATACGCGTTCGACAATTTTAATCATCCGCAAAATCAACGGAGGCACCCTCGCATGCGCGAGCTTTACATCGATCTCGAGACAATCCCGACGCAGATCCCCGCACTCCGCGACGAAATCTTCGCGCGACCGGAATTCCACGTGTCTGACGTACTGCCGGAGATCCGCGCGGACGGCCTGCTCACCGACGCCGCGAAAATCGCCGCCGACGTCGACCGCAAGACCGCGGCGGCGGTGGCCGACCTGGCCGCCGCGCAGGCCAAGGCGCGCGCCGCCGCAGACCGCGCGTGGCGCGATACCGCGCTGGACGGCTGGAGCGGCCACATCGCAGTCGTCGGCGCCGCGCTCGACGACCAGCCGGTCGTCACGCTGCGCACTGTCGACGCGCACGACGGCCGGATTTGGGCTGAGCCCGGCGTTGAATCGACGCCGCACGTGACCGTTGACGTCACGCCGGAGCGCCTGCGGCTGCTGCAGTTTTTCGATTTCATCGACACCGCGATCGACCTCGGCGGCGTGGTCGTTGTCATCGGCCACAACGTCCGGCGATTCGACATCCTTTTTCTGTGGCAACGCTGCATCGTGCTGGGCATCGCGGTGCCGGCGTGGCTGCAGCGAGCAAAGGATTCGCCGCGCTACTCCGACGAGTTCGTCGTCGACACAATGGAGCTCGCCGGCAGCACCGCCGGCAAGCTTTACGGCCCGTCGCTCGACCGGCTCTGCCGCGTGCTTGGCCTGCCGACGAAAGCCGCCATCGACGGCTCCGGCGTGTGGGACGCGATCGCAGACGGGCGCATCGACGACGTCGAGGAATACTGCGGCTGGGACGTCAGCCGCGCGCGCAGCGTGCATCGAATCCTTGTCGGCAAGGGCCCGCTCGCGATCGACCTCCCGGCGCCGGCGAGCGACGCGGTGGCGGCATGAGCACGCTCGCGCTCGCTATAACTGCAATCGCGGTTATCAAATTCGCATACCACACTGTGGGATAGGTGTCCGCTATGAGAATCCACGTCATCAGCGATCTACACGTCGACATCGCGCACAACGCGTGGACGCCGCCGAACGATTTCGAACGCGACCTGGTGATCTGCGTCGGCGACGTCATGGCGCCGGCGTCGTGGTCGATCCGCTGACTGCGGCAGAATTTTCCGAGCGACCGCGTGATCTACGTGCCCGGGAATCACGATTTTTACAGCGACGGCAATCCGAAGGCGCCCGTCGGCGCGAAAACCACATTTGAACGCGAGCGCGAACTTGCGCGCGCCGCGGCGCATGCGTATGACGTCGATCTGCTTGACGACGAATGCGTAGTAGTCGACGACGTGCGCATCATTGGCGCGACGTTGTGGACTGATTTCAGCCAGCGGCCTGCCAGCATGCCGTTCGCCGACGCTGTTCGCGACGCCGCTGGCCGCGGCGGGATGAACGACTACCGGATGATCAAAACCGGCCGCGGCCGCTCGCGTGACATGCTCCTGCCGAGGCAAACGATCGAGGCCCATAGAGCGTCGGTAGCATTTATCGAATCTGTGCTGGCGACGGGGCATGACGGCCCGACGGTCGTCGCTACTCATCACGTTCCCGTCCCGAACGATCGCGAGCCGCAGAATTTAGACTGGTGCTACTACAACGATCTCTCGCATCTCCTCGACGGCGACCAGGCGCCCGCGTTGTGGTGCCACGGACATATTCACCGCAACGTCGACCGCGTCGTCGGAACCACCAGGATTCTCGCCAACCCGCGTGGCTATCCGATCCGCGACATCCGGAACTCGCCGCGCGAGAATCCGGATTTCGACGAACGCCTGGTCGTCGAGGTCGAGCACGACTACACGCATCGGCTCGGGCTTTAATCATGCGCATCTTGATAGCATCCGACCTGCACATCGAGCACGGCGGAATGACCTGGACGCCGCCGCCGGACGTCGAGTTCGACGTCGCGGTGTTCGCCGGCGACGTCGCGGGCAGCCCGATCGAGGCCGTGAAATGGCTGGCCGCACAGCCCGCGCTCGCCGACAAACGGATCATTTTCGTCGCCGGGAATCATGAATTTTATGGCGGCATCATCGAGGATCGCATAGGTGCTGGCAAATCTGCAGCGGCGCACGCTGACGTTCATTTTCTCGACGCCGACGACGCGCCGCTGATCGAGGGCGTGCGTTTCATCGGCTGCACGCTCTGGACTGACTACCGATTTCAGACGAAAGGTCGCGCGGGGCTGGATGCCGGTTGGCGGCTGAACGACCCGTTGCGCATTCTGACCGTCGCGGACGGCCGCAGCATTGCGCAGTTCTCGCCGCAGCACGCCGCCCGCCGGCATATCGCCGAGCGCCGCTGGCTGACCGATAAACTGGCCGAGCACGCCGACGAGGCGTGCGTCGTGGTCACACATCATGGCTGCCACCCCGGTTCGCTGCATCCGCGGTACGCCGGCGCCGGCGCGGTCAACGCGTCATTCATCAGCGACATGAGCGCCGAGATCGCGACGTATCAGCCTGCGTTGTGGGTGCACGGACATGTCCACGACACGCATGACTACACCGTCGGCGACACGCGCGTAGTCTGCAATCCGCGCGGATATCCGCTCGCGCACGGGATGTCAGAGAACGCGGGTTTCATGCCGGCGTTCGTCGTCGAAATCGAGCAACCGCGGCCGAGGCTGTCACTATGAAACTGTTTCATTATTCCTACGCCCCCATCGAGGCGACACACATCTGCGACCAGCGCTCCGAACCGCATCACAAGCCTCGCGGCCTCTGGTTCGCGGAAGGGGCGTCATGGCGCAAGGAATCGGAGTCGTGGCGCTCGGCGGAGGCCTTCGCACACCGCTACCAGGTCGTGACTGCTCCGGAGGCCAACATCGCTCGCCTGGACACGCCGGAGAACGCCGCAGCGTTCGGCGATCAGTTCGGCTACGTGTACGACGGCGAGGTCATCAAGATCCGTTGGGCAGACGTTGCGCGAGAATTCGACGGCGTGCACCTCGGATTCTTCTACAGCCATGTCGGTTTTCGGCACCCGGCCCGGAAACAGATAGAGTGGTCCTTTGCATTCGATGTGATCGGAGGCTGCGTCTGGCACCCGCGCGCCTTCGATCTAATCGACTGCCGGACCAGGGCGACGGTGCCGAGCACCGCGAATGTCAGGCCAGTGCCGGATGACGTGTCTCCGTTTCGTCTGACACGAATGCAGACGATGTTAGTCCCGATGAATCGATCTTGATGGCCCTCCGTCTCAAATCGCTGGCGCACCTCAAGCGCCGGGCGCCCCTGCTCCGCGTGCCGGCGCTGCGCCTGCAGGTCGCCGGCGCGCCGAAACGCAAGCGCGCATCGCCGGAGCACGACGCCCAGGTGCGCCTGTTCGATGAGTACCTATGGCCGCTGCTACACGCCGATGCCGTGGCCTACGCTATTCCGAACGGCGGCTACCGCGCCAAGCGCGAGGCCGAGCGGTTGCGCGATGAGGGCGTCACGCCGGGCGTGCCAGACATCTACATTCTCTGGCGCGGGCGGTCCTACTATATCGAGATGAAATCCCAAGCCGGACGTGAGAAATCTCATCAACGCGTGATGCGCGAAGGATTGACGCTCGCCGGCGCGACGTGCGCTGTATGTCGCGGGCTCGACGCGGCTGTCGCGCAACTACGCACCTGGGGATTGCTGCGCGAGCCGGAGCCGGCAGACAGATGGAGGACGGCGGCATGAACGATGGCGACGAAATAATCGACGCCGAGCGCAACGTAATCCGGCGCAACGGAAACGTCATCGAATTCGGCCCCGTCGCTGACGCCGATTGGCGTCCTGCCGCCGACTACACGCGAGCCGACAGCTACGTCGTCGCGCTGCTGGCCGCCGACGTTGGGCAGTTCTGCGTCGACGTCGCGAGGTGTAATGCCGACGGCTGGTACAATCTCGACGGCTGGTCATATGGCCAGCAGCCGAACGCGCGCTGGAAACCGATCCCTGCAGGCTACGCGTCGTGGCATTACCGCGACGTCATATATCCTCGCCGACGGATCGAACCGCCGCCGGAGCCGGTCTACAGCACGCCGGGCGGCGTCGACGTGCGGCTGACGGCGAAACCGCGGGAGATTTTGCTGGCGATGCTCGGCGGCGCGCCGCTCATCGAAAAACGCTGGCGGTGGTCGTCGTGGAGTATCGACTTGGCTGGCCGTGGCGAGCGGCAGACGATGCTACGCGCGCCAATCGAATCATTGCGGTCGGCGATGTTTATCGAGCGCGCCGAGCCGCTGCCGCAGAGGCCGCTGACCGGATTTCGCGAATTTGAGTGGCGGCCGACGTCGCACGGCGAGGCCTGGATGATGGCAAATTCGGCCCGCCCTCGCCGAAAATGAATGATGGCATATGCGTACGCATACATCTCCGCACCAGTGTCAGCGTCACCCACAATTATTTTCGCATGCTGTGATGGCAGGCTTTTGAACGTTGTTCAGTAGTGACGTCAATAACCGCGGCGGTGAACGATGTTCATTTCTGAGTATTTTGCGGTTGAGGTAACGACCTCGCATTTTTGTACGCGATGAGTGAGTAAAAACCTGTTGACGGACGTGAGCCTCCGGAGTTCTGTTTAGCCATCGTAAACGCGTTGGACAAAACACACTCACAAAACGAGGCACACAATGACCAAGATTCGGATCGACAACGACAACACCGCTGCGCTGCAGGCCGCCCTCGACGCCGTCAATGGCAAAGCCTCGGCGTTCACGCTGCGCTACGCCAGCACGCTCGTGCACATTGCCGCCCGCGCGACCGCACGTCTCGACCGGCTCGCTGTCCCGACCGCCGAGCGCGCCGGCACCGTCGTCAGCTATCGCACCGCGGGCCCCTCGGCGAAATCGTACAACGGCGGCCGCAGCGCGATCGGCACCGCGGTCGAACTGACCGCCGGCGCCGGCGGACAGTGGTATGTGACGTCGGTTCAGCGCGCCGAGGTCTACCCGCGCAATCCCGCCGTCGAGAAACTCATCGGCTCGCCCCGCACCGTCTCCTCCGCCGCATACACCGCGATGCGCGCGCTCGGCATCGACTCCACGACGGCCGAATCCATCGCCGCCGCAGCGAGGACCTCGGTCACCCCGGCGCCCGCCGAGCGGATCGCCGCCTAACTCGGCGCACACCCGACATCGCGCCGGCGACATTCGCCGCCGGCTCTTCAGCAACTCACAAACCGAGGTCGCAGAAAATGATCATCTACACGATGACCCAGGAAACCAAGACCGCGCTCGTCGCCGCGCTGCGCGCACACGGCACCGACCCGCTGGCGACATGCGGCCTCGGCCGCATCCGCCGCGACGACGACGCGCTGGCCACCGAGGGCATCGTTGCTGCGTGGCCGGCGGACGCCGACGGGATGTACCGGATCGCGCTCGACGACAAGTCGGGGCTTCTGGCGTGGCGGTGCTACATGCTGGCGGAAATCGCCGCTGGACGCGGGCGGCTGGCGGACCGCGACGATTACGAAAGCGCGCTCGGGATCTCGACGGTGCCCGCATTCGAATACGTCTGTGCCGCAGCAAAGGGCCGCGGCGTCCGGCCGTGCCGTGACGCCGACCACGATTTTTGGTCGTCCGGGACATCGTGGGTGGTCAACCCCGACCGCGCAAGGGAGCCGAAGGGGCGGTTCTCCGGATCGGCCTGGCGGGGCCGTGCCGACACTCATCGCGCCCTCGCCGGCGCCGGACTCGCGCTGCCCGGTCGCAACGTCTGGAGTCCGGTCGCAACGGCGCTGTTCGTGCAGCCGCGTCCGGCGCCGGCGCCGGTAGCTATGGCCGCGGAGGACGACGCAGCGATCTGCGACCTGGTCGCGTAAACCCGCAAACCGAGGCAAATGACATGGCCACCACCACCATCCGCCACTCCGAGCTCTCCCGCACCGCCCCGTGGGTCACCCGCATGCTCGCCGCCGCGCCCGGCCGCACGCGTCAGAACGACGACGACGACGATGACGTGATCGACATCGAGACCGGCTACGAGCCGGCGATAGCCGCCGACGACAGCTAACAACGCAACGAGGGCACTATGACAATGAAATCAATTCCAGCTATTCCGCGCGCCACCGACCGCGCCGTCCACCACGTCACCGAGCCGCTCGTCCTGTCCGACGGCACGGTCACGACCGTCGATTGGTAC
Source organism: Rhodopseudomonas rhenobacensis (assembly GCF_014203125.1). Taxonomy (GTDB): domain Bacteria; phylum Pseudomonadota; class Alphaproteobacteria; order Rhizobiales; family Xanthobacteraceae; genus Rhodopseudomonas_A; species Rhodopseudomonas_A rhenobacensis. Next base: position 12,732 of record NZ_JACHIH010000007.1, on the reverse strand, counting down.
GAAATCGGCCACCGAATCTACGGCCTGACCGCTGAGAACATTCTGATCGACGGCTCCGAAACGCCGATCGCCTCGCTCGACACCGATCTGATCCCGACCGCGGTCGACACGCAGCAGCCGACGCTCGCCGCCGTCGTCGCCGCGGCGATCCGCAGGCTGCGCGACGAGAAGCCGCCGACGGTGCTCGATGTCGTCGCCGCCGCGCGCGCCGGCGGGCTCGACGTGATGCACAAAATACTCGATCGATGCATGGTTTTGACGGTCCACGACCGTGCGGCGGGTGTCTGCGTCGATACTATCGAGCTACGCGCGGACGGGTCGATCCGGAATCCGCATGAGTGGCCGGAGTTCGCGCGCACCGTGATCGAGCACACCGCCGCGAAGCTCGCGCAGCAGTGCGTCGCGTGATGGCCAGCCGCACCGAAATCGAAATCCTCACCGCCGCCGGACATCTATTGTTCGGCGGCGATGGAAAGGGCTGGCGCGCCCGGCTGGCCGACCGCATGGGCATCTCGCAAATGATGCTATCTCTGTTGCTATCGGGACAGCGCACGATTGCAACACGTCACATGTCCGCGTTGTCGAAAGCTCTGGCAGACTACAAAAAATCGTTGCGCCGCACGGCCTCCGCGATCGATACTCTGCGGCGCGAGATCGAGGGAAAATCGAAGTGATCGCAAATCCCAAACAGGCCAGCCCCATGCACGCGCAGTTCTACAAGCCGCAGATTAGCGTACGCGATAACAAGAAGATGCCGGACTACTACCGGGGCGGCTACGGGGCTGGCATCGGCCAGGTGAAAACCCCGGAGGCCGTCGCGAAACGGCTGATGCTCGACACTCTGAAAATCGAGGATCATCAACTATTTGCATACCTACGCTCGCAAGCCAACGGCCAGATCGGATCGCAGCCGACGCACACCATCCCGGCGGTCGACGCGCGCCGCTATCTCGACTGCACCACCGCGGAACTCGTCGCGTCGCTGGAGCGACTCGGGAAAGCCAGGATCCAGATCACAGGCATCGACAAAAACGGCGCGCCGGCGCAGTTCATCTGCGGCTATCTGTCGTCGTACATCCGCGACCACGTGCTGGAATACTCGTTCGACGCGATGCTGCTGAAATATATGTCGAACCCCGCGGTGTTTTCGCTACTTCACCTCGACGAACTACGCAGATTCAAAAGTGCGGCGAGATATAGGTTGTACGAGGTATTATCGATAAATTTCAGGCTCAAAACCGCGACGTCGAGAGTCGAGCGATTGTCGCAGGAGCAACTGCACTACATTTTCGGAGATTTCAAACAGTGCAAGATCCGGCCGCGCGCTCCGGCGCCGCGGTCAAGATTTAGCAACCGAGCACTGCAGCGCGCGATGGCGAATTTCGACATCAAGCCCGAGCCGGACCGCGAGCCCGACATGCTCGGCGAACTGATTCCGGCGCCGTGGCCAGCATTCAGCACCCGCACGCTGCGACGCGCCGTCGAGGAATTCAACCAGGTCTGCCGCGAGTACAACGTGCATGCTGAGTACCGTCGCAACGGGCCGGGCGGAAAAGTCGTCGAAATCATGTTCACGCTACACCGAAAACGCCCGTCATTCGACGAGAAATTCACGGCAGAAGGCCTCACTGAAAAGGCCGACAGCTACCGACTCTACGAGGCCGGATTCATACCTCGGCAGGAGACGTTGCTGATCGAGCGGAAGCGCGAGGAGCGCGGCCTGACGCCAGTACGTAGTAGGCGAAGGAGCAAGATCAGGAGGCAGTTCGACTCGGAGAAAGTCGAGAGCTACCTGCGCATCGATCTGAACACGATCTACCCTGATGTCGCCGACGAATGCAAACGCATGGTTGCCGAGGCGTACACCGACTGCATTCATGACAAGGTCGGCTACAAACTAACTGCGCTCCAGGTGCTGGATGAACACATCATGCCGGAATATAATGCAATTGCGATACCCCGCATTCGACGAGGCGAGGAATTCGACGTGAACAAAGAAGTGCTGAAATTCGTGCGCGACAAATGCACGTGGTGGACCATCACGCGCGCCAGCCGCCGAAAAGCCTGGCGCACCGAGATTTTCCGGCCCGGCTCCACGTCGCATCTGGCGCACACGGAGCCCGAGCCGGGAGACGACGACTACGTATCGATCGACGACATTCTCGACGGAAAACTCACGGAGCCACTGAAATGACAATCCGAGATCCCTACGAAAATTTCGACTACAATAAACAGCTGCGCCCGCTGCCGGAAACGCAGGAGGCGCGCGACGAGGAGGCGGTCGGCGACGGCTACGTCGATGGCCTGCTCGGTGCCAAGCCGTTCGGCGACGGCTACTGCTACGACGCCGGCTACAAGCGGGGCGCCGCCGACCGCACGGCGGGGAGGTACTAACAGATGCACACAGTTATGCCGGACATCCGGGATCCGGAGATGTGGCGCGACGTGCCGCCTCACGAAATGTTCGCGGTCTACTCCGCCGCGATCGACCGCCGCGTGTCGGCGGCATTCTCACCCGGCCGCGACGACGCGCTCGTCCGCTTCCGCAAATCGAAATCCATCGAGGACAAATGATGAGCACGGTGTCGGACGTCGATCTCACCGCCGTCGAGCGCGCATGGCTCGACCTCTCGCTCGGCCTCGTTGATGGATGGGCCGGCGAGCCGCCAGCCGGCGCCGGCGGGCGGTACCGCGAAGGATTCGAGCGGGGGGCGGCGCACCGGGTGGCCGGGCGGTCGCCGTTTAGGAGGAAGGATTGAAATGGAAAAGGTAGTCATCGGCGACGCAACGCTCTTTTGCGGCGACGCTATCAAAATCATGCCGTCGTTGCGGGCTGACGTGCTGATAACCGATCCGGTGTGGCCGAACTGTCCGGCTGATTTGCTCGCCGGCGGGGACGATCCCTACGCGTTATGGATGCAAGCCATGGCCGCGATGCCGCGATCCGTCGAGCGCCTGGTCGCAGTCCTCCGCTGCGACAGCGATCCGCGATTTCTCGTCGACGTGCCGCATAGGCTGCGGTTTTTCCGGACGGCACTGCTCCCCTACGTGATGCCACACTACATCGGACGCGTGCTCGGCGGCGACGAGATCGCGTATTGCTACGGAGATCCGGTGGCGCCGGCGCGTCATCCCCGGTCGTGCCCCGGCGGCGCAGCCCGGAAATCGGCAGCCGAACGGACATCCGTGCTCGCGGGCGCAGTTACATTTTGACTGGCTTGTGCACTGGTTCTCCGATCCGGGCGACGTCGTGCTCGACCCGTTCATGGGATCCGGCACGACCGGCGTCGCGGCTGTGAAAATGGGGCGCCCATTTGTCGGGATCGAGATCGAGCCGCGATTTTTCGACATCGCATGCGAGCGGATCGCTACCGCCGAGCGCGATCTGCGCTTGTTCGCGCGCCGGGTGGACGAGCCGTTGTCGATGGGGCTGGTGTGATGGTGCTACGACTGCCAGCGTCACCGGCACGCGCCCGCCATGACGCGAGCCGCGCTGTGTTGTGTTTGGCGTAGCACGTCGGATTCCCCTCCGTCATCACTAGCGCTGTCCGACGTCGCGTCGCGCGGGGATCTCAGCGAACCGAATCATTCTCTGCCTTAATGAGTCGAAGCAGATGTCAAGCCCCTATTCCACAGACTTCACAGGTGGATAAGTCTGTCTGCGTGCTTGCCGGATCGGTCCTATGCCCTTAATCTGCTAACATTGGAATCGTGGCAGAGGTCATGTCGGACAATTTTGTCGAAGCGCTTGACGCCGAAATAGCCGAACTTGAAGCCGATATCGCGGCCCGTCCTGACGTGCGCGTGGTCAAGTTGGCAGACCTGCGTTCCATTCGCCAGCGATTCTACACCAGCAGCAACACGACCCATCACGTCTCAGGGGCGTTCGCAATCCAGACAGTTCTCGGGCACGCGCGCGCGGTTGGGCGTCGGCGCGCACCTGAGACCGAGGCTGCGCTTAACGCCGCCAGGGAATTGCTCGCTGGCCGCAGCACGCCTACGCGCACCTCCGACATTTTCGACCATCTCCGCCAGCGCGGGATCTCGGTACCGGGGAACGACCCACCATCGAACCTATCCGCAATGCTGTCGAAGGCGAGGAATTTCGTGTCGCACGGTAGGTCCGGCTGGACGCTGGCAGATGACGATGGTCCTCCGGCTCCGCCAGATCCGGTCGCACCGCCGCCTGGGCCGCATAGCGACGATTCGGAAACGCAATTGGAGGACGGCATTTGAGTGAGTTAGCCGCGTCGGGGGCTTAGCGGTCGGCCCCTGAACGCGAAAGGCCGAGGCGACGTACCAGGTCTACCTCGGCCTACGACCGCTCCACCGGCGCGCCCTGGGGCGTGCGACTTTGCGCTCTTCACAGAGCAAGGCTCGCACGCTGACTTGACGATTTCAAGGCCAGGGAGCGCCATGTTCGTCCTCTGTTCGAAAGGAATTTCGAATGAAGACTCCTCGTCGGCGCTGCAAAGTGCGGGCGTACGAGCGCATCCGGCATCGCCGGCTGGAGCACGTGCGCGAGCACCATCGCCCTCGGCTATAGCGCCTAACCTATGAGCGCGTCGTCGGCTTGCGCTTGGCGGCCGGCGGCGCGCCAACACGATAACCAGGCGCGCGGAACACCACCGCGCGCCGTCACCTCTGCGCCGTGGCCTGGATCTCTTTCAAGCACGCCGGATAGGCAGCATCGATGACGGGCTGCATGCGCTTCACTCGGTCGGCATCAGGGACGCCATCGAGCGACTTAAGCGTGGCGTCGGAGATCCTGTCGGCCATGCCGTTGGCGAAGCAAACGCAGTAGCTGGTCAAAACCTGTTTCGTCAGGCCAGCGTTCTCCGGCGCCCTGCTCTGGTTTTCGAAGCACGTCCGGATAGCTGCGCCGGTGAAACCATCTCGGAATTCGCGAGACAGGCCAGGAATCGTTGAAAACGCCTGCGCTCCGGTCCCCTGCAGGTATCTGACCCCCTCCCGCGCCAGCCAGAAGCAGACGCCGAACGCCACCAACACTACAACTGAACTTCCGAATTTCTTCATCGTCGCCCCCGCGATTGACGGCATGCTATCACCACCTTGGCGGGAAATGGAACCCTCAGACGATCTGGAAGCGCAGCAGTCGGTGAGCCATTCTTGTTGCCGACGATCTCCCACCCGTAAATAAGAGGGCCGTACACCTAGGGGAGTGATCATGTTCGAGCATCCCGAGACCACGGCGATCTCCGCCGCCATCATTCTCGTCATCGCCGGCTTCGCGGTCCGAACCTGGCTCGCGAAGGCCAAGCTGGAGGGCATGGTCGAAATGATGAACGCTGTGATAAGACAGGTTAGCCCGCACTACTCCGATATGGACCCATTTCCCGAGGACCTGGGACGAGCATTCATTGCGATGCGCGGAGACTACTCGTCGGCATGGTTTGACATGGGCCGTATCGCGGCCTTCAGCAAACATGCCGACATCGTCGCCGCCAAGATGGCAGAGGCCTGCGTCGAGCAGGGGAGGCGCAAGGCGTTGCAGGAGTTATCCTCTTAAATCGACCCAGTAGCCGTCGTCCTCCCCCGATGCAGTCCGCGACTGACAATCGTCCTCGAGCAGCCGCCTGCCGACGTCGGCCACCGCAGCGTCGGGACCGACGCGCCGGCTCCTGGGGCGGCTACGTCGCCTCAGCCGTGGGCCGCCAGCGCCGCATTCGATAGCAATAGACATGGATTCCTATGCCGCCGACGAGCAGGAGCCTGCGCTGCAACGGGTCGCTCAATTGCTGAAATTAATCTGAAATTTTGCCGCGCCGGCGCTGAATCCTTGGGCTCCGGGCTCCGCTTATCCGACTAGACGGCGCCTGACGCTATCTGACTTCAACGGACGGCAGACTCGCCGCCGAATCCGTGGTGCAAACCGTGGTGCAAGGATTCGGTGGCTGATCGCGATTGCATCTAAGTGCTTGAATTATTTGGTAGCGGAGGAGGGATTTGAACCCCCGACCCCAGGATTATGATTCCCGTGCTCTAACCAGCTGAGCTACCCCGCCACGCGCATTCGCCGCCCGAACCGTCGGTAGGGACGTGAACGCGCGGCATATAAGGAGGCGCCCGACGGCCTGTCAAGCAGGCTCGGCGGGGAGCTTCGCAATGGGCTATTTCGGCCGAACGCTCGGATCGCCGCCGGGGCTGCCGGGAGGCGGGATCACCGGCGTCTTGCCGACATCCGGCGTCGGCGCGCGAATTTCCGGGTCGACACCGGAGGGCGGGCACAGCACGCCGTCGGAGCGCGCCAGCTTATCACCGAGCGGCTCGCGGCCCTGGCCGGTGGTGGCGTCGGGCGTGGTGATGCTGCCCTGCTCGGGCGCGGTGCGGCTCGGCGAGCAATTGCCGGAGCCGGCTTGCGGCGTCGGCGCGACCTGTGCCGGCGCGGTCGCCGGCGGCGCTTGCGCGGCAGCCACGCCGGGGGCCAGCATGGCGGCGCAGATCAACAGGGAGAGGTTGAGGTTTCGCATCGGGAGAGAACCGGCGACGGCCGCCGATGTTCCCTCGCTTGCACGTTACGCCTTGCGGTAGCGGATCAGCGAGAAATGCCCCATCGGCGGCATCGGCCGGCGCTCTTCCAGCGTCACGCCGCCGTGCCGCGCCGCCCAGTTGACCAGCCGCGCCCATGGGAACTCGGGACGCCAGCCGAGCCGGCGCGCCAGCGGCGCGAACGCCAGTTCGAACAGTTTGCGCGGCCCGCTTTCGGCGCCGATGTGGTTGACCAGAATGAGCTCGCCGCCGGGCTTCAGCACCCGGACAAAGTCATCGAGCGTGGCTTCCGGATCGGGCACCGCGGTGATGACATATTGCGCCACCACGGCGTCGAAGAAACCGTCCGGGAACGCCAGGTTCTTGGCGTCCATCACGCCGAGCACGTCGACATTGCTGAGCTTCAGCGCGCGCACCCGCTCCTGCGCCTTGCGCAGCATCGGCTCGGAAATATCGACGCCGCACAATCGCGTGGTCGGCGAATAGTCCGACAGCGACAATCCGGTGCCGACGCCGACGTCGAGCACGCGGCCGCCGATCGCGTCGGCCACTGCGATGGTGGACTGCCGCCCCGAATCAAAAACCTTGCCGAACACCAGATCGTAGATCGGTGCCCAACGCGCATACGCCTTCGCGACGCCAGCGCGGTCGATATCGTTCCCCATGTGCTGCCCCGATTGATGCTATCCGCGCACGTCCGCCACTTGCGGCCGCGAAGCTGGCGCTCCGCGCAACGCGCTTTTCCCCGCGGTTCTCGGCGTCGCGCTCTTGATGAAGCCGCCACCGAGCACGCGGGCCTGTCCGGCCGGCGCGTCGTAGAACACGCAAGCCTGCCCGGGAGAGACGCCGTCTTCCCCCGCAACCAGTTCGACCTGATAGCCGCCGTCCACCGCGCGCAGCCAGGCCGGCTGCGGCCGCCGTGTCGAGCGCACCCGCACGAACAGTTCGAGGCCGTCGCCGACCGCGAGGTCGAGCGAATTGTCGCCGATCCAATTGACGTCGCGCAGCACGATGCGGTCCATCCGCAGCGCTTCGCGCGGACCGACCACGACGCGACGGCTCGACGGTTCAAGCCGCAGCACGTAGAGCGGCGCCGAGGAAGCGATGCCCAATCCGCGGCGCTGGCCGACGGTGAAATGCACGATGCCCTGATGCTTGCCGAGCACCCGGCCGTCGAGGTCGACGATGTCGCCGGGGTCCATCGCGTTCGGCTTCAGCCGGCCGACCACGTCGGTGTAGCGCCCGGTCGGCACGAAGCAGATGTCCTGGCTGTCGTGCTTGTCGGCGACCGAGAGACCGAACTTGCGCGCCAATTCGCGGGTCTGCGGCTTGGTCATGTCGCCGAGCGGAAACCGCAGATAGTCGAGCTGATCGCGGGTGGTCGCAAACAGGAAGTAGCTCTGGTCGCGGTCGGCGTCGGACGCGCAGACCAGCGCGCGCGACCCATCCGTCAGCCGGCGCGACGAGACGTAGTGCCCCGTCGCCAGCGCGGAGGCACCGAGCTCGCGCGCGGTCGACAGCAGATCGCGAAATTTGATCGAGCGGTTGCATTCAATGCACGGCACCGGGGTTTCGCCGGTGGCGTAGCTCGCGGCGAAACTGTCGATCACCGATTCCTGAAACCGGCTTTCGTAGTCCAGCACGTAATGCGGAATGCCGATCCGATCGGCGACCGCACGCGCGTCGTGAATATCCTGGCCGGCGCAGCAGGCGCCCTTGCGATGGATTGCGGCTCCATGATCGTAGAGCTGCAGCGTGATGCCGACGACATCGTAGCCTTCGGACTTCAACAGCGCCGCCGTGGTCGAGGAATCAACGCCGCCGGACATCGCGACGACGATCCGCGTATCCTGGGGGCGACCTTCGAGATCGAGACTGTTGAGCATTGCTGCGGTCATTCTGCGATTGCGGCGCCGGCGCCGAACCGGCACGCGGAGGCCTAGGTCGAGCGTCGAAAGCCAAGCCTTTAATATAGGCCGCATTCCACAGAGGCAATCACCGACGCGGATTTGCCGCGGCAGAACGGCAAGTCTTGCCGGGTGGCAGCAAGGATCGCCCCAGCAGGGGCCCCGGCGGCGGCCCCGCCGATGAGTTAAGCCAATGGAATTGTTATATCTTTCACGGCCTCCCGACTGGCGCGGTCCTTGCTGAGAAGATGCTGAATTACCGCAAAGGTCATGCCTGTGCTCAGCGTCACATCGGACACCGTCAGTTCCTCCCTCCCCGACGCGCGGTCAAACGCGCGCCAGGAGCGCTCCGCGCCCTCGGACAGCTTCGCGTCGCTGGTCGACAGCAGCACCGCGTCGGATCGCGTCGACAATCGTCAAGCGGCGAGCGATCCGCTGCCGGCGCCGCGACGATCCGACGACCGCGGGGCGAGCGATCAGTCCTCCCGCGCCGCGGCGTCGGACAGCGCCGAGCGCGCCCAGGATCGCCGCGACGATGCCAAGAAATCCGCCGATGCCGCCGACCGGCGCGACGCCGGCGACGCCCGCGCCAATTCCGAGACCACGTCGAGCAGCAAACCGAAGCCGACGTCGGAGAAGGCCGGCAAAGAGGCCGCCGCGGAGGGCAAACCCGCCGCCGACGGCGCTGCCACCGACGACGCGACCGCCGCTGCCGCGGCGGTGCAGGCCGGCACGACGCCGACCGTCACCCCGGTCGCGGTGGTGATCCCGGTCGGCGTTGCGAGCAGCCCGGAGATCGCAACCGATCCCACCGCCGGCGCGACCACCGCCGTCACCGCGACCGCCGCGGCGCTGCTGGCGCTGCAGAGCGAGGCGGGAAAGACCGAGACCGTCGCCGACGGCACGGCCGAGGCTGACGCCGCCACGACCCCCGCGGCAAACCCGGCGCTCGCCGCGACGGTGGCTGCCGCCTCCACGGCGACCACCGGCAAAGCCGCCACCAAACCCGGTCAGCCGGGCAGCGGCACCGATGCCTCGGTGCAGGCGGATCCCACCGCGACGCCGGCGCTTGCGACGGCGACGCCGGGGAACGGCCCGGCGGCAACGCAGACGCTGGCTGCTGCCTCCCACAAGACCACACAGGCCGACGCCAAGCCGAAGGCCGGCGAAGGTGACGGCACGGCGACGACCACGGCCGCCACGGATGCGGCGCCGGCGCAGCCGCGGCACCATGCCGACTCGGCTGCGGCAGCAGCGGCACAATCCCTGGTCGGCGCTGCCGACGCGGCGACAAATGCCATTCCGCAGCAGACCCAGCTGCCCACCGCAACCGCGCAGATCCCGGCGGCGCAATTGACCGCGACGCTCGCCACCAACGTGCCGGTGCCGCTCGACCGGCTGGCGGTCGAAATCGCCGCCACCGCGCAAAGCGGCAACAGCCGCTTCGAGATCCGGCTCGACCCCGCCGAACTCGGCCGCATCGACGTGCGGATCGACGTCGACCGCCACGGCAACGTCACCTCGCATCTCACCGTCGAGAAGCCGGAGACGCTGGCGATGCTGCGCAACGACGCGCCGCAATTGCAGCGCGCGCTCGACGACGCCGGACTGAAGACCGGCGACAGCGGCCTGCAGTTCAGCCTGCGCGACCAGTCGTCCGGGCAGAACAACAACCAGAACGACGAGCGCGGCGGCAACTATCAGCGGCTCTTGATCGGCGACGACGACACCACGCCGATCGCCGCGGTCGGACGCAGCTACGGACGCCTGCTGGGATCAACCACCGGCGTAGATATCAGGGTCTGAGGAGAACACCATGGCGATCGACGCAACAATGCCCGGCACGGTGGTGTCGGCCCCGGCGGTGCAAAGCTCGTCCAGCACCACGACCACCAGCACCACCGCGGGGATCGCCGACAATTTCCAGACCTTCCTGACGCTGCTGACGACGCAGTTGCAAAACCAGAATCCGCTCGACCCGCTCGACACCAACCAGTTCACCCAGCAGCTGGTGCAATTCGCCGGCGTCGAACAGCAGCTGAAGTCCAACAGCCAGCTGGAATCGCTGGTCAAGCTGCAGAACAGCGCGCAGGCGAGCCAGGCGCTGAATTTCGTCGGCGCCACCGCCGTGGTCGACGGCAAGACCACCGAATTGACCAAGGGCGTCGCGGCCTGGGGCATCAACGTGCCGAAGACCTCGACCGTCACCGTCAACATCACCAATGCGACCGGCCAGACCGTGTTTTCCGGCGACTACAAGATGGCGGCCGGCGATCACCAGAGCTTCGTCTGGGACGGCAAGGGCAGCGACGGCACGAAATGGCCGAACGGCAAATACACCATCTCGGCGGTCGGCAAGGACGCCGACGGCAAGAGCGTCGCGGTCTCCACCGAGATCCAGGGCCTGGTGGACTCCGCCGACCTGTCGCAGACCCCGCCGATGCTGTCGATCGGCGGCCAGTCCTTCACGGTCGATCAGATCAAGAAGGTGGTGCTGCCGGCGACGCTGCCGACCACCGAGTGATGGTCGCAGCGCGCGCCGCTCAGTTGCCGCCGGCCAGCCGGTCGGCGAAATAGCCGATGGTCTTGCGGTAGATCGTCGCCCTGTTCCACTCGCGCATCGCCTCGAAATTCGCCGATCCTTCCTGATAGGAGCCGCCGGCGCGCCAGCCCGCGGTCTTCAACAGGTTGGCGGTCGAGGCCAGCACGTCCGGCACGCTGTGGCGCAAATCGACGTGGCCGTTGCCGTCGTAGTCGACGCCGTATTTGATGTAGGACGACGGCAGAAACTGGGTCTGGCCGAGCTCGCCCGCATAGGCGCCGATCATGTCGCGCATCCCGAGATCGCCGCGCTGCACGATCTGCAGCGCCGCCAGCAGCTCGCCCTGAAACAGCTCGGTGCGGCGGCAATCATGCGCCATCGTCGCCAGCACGCGAAACACCGGCAGCTTGCCCATGTCGCCGGCGCCGTAATCGGTCTCCAGCCCCCAGATCGCCACCAGGATCTGCGGCGGCACGCCGAACTGGCGCTCGATCCGCGACAATAGCGAGGCGTGGCGGATCAGCATCGCCTGCCCGGTCTTGATCCGGCCGGGGCCGACCCTCGTCGAGACATATTGCTCGAAGCTCTTGTTGAAGGTGCCGCGCTGGCGGCGGTCGAAACTCAGCACCGCCTGGTCCTGGGTGACGCCGCCGAGCGCCTGGGCGATCACGCCTTGGGAAATCCCCTGCGCCGCCGCCTCGCGCGAGATGCTGGCGACGAAGCTCTGGAAATCGCCGCCGCAGGTCGCCGCCTGGGCCGGAGCCGCGGCGCCGAGCGCCAGCAACAAAATTGCAAGACCTAGCCTGATCATTTGAAACCGTTCCCCTGGCGAGAGCTTAATGGAGCATGACGACAATCCGGCGATCGGCGGCGAATTTGCAGGTCGCCTAGCGCGCGAGACTCGAAAGGCGCCTGACAGCTTAGCGGGTTGTGCGTGAATTTGGTTCAGAATGTGGTCGGACCCGTCGGTCGGGAGACAAAGTCGGGTCGGTGAAGAGGTGACAACGCACTTTGGCGCGGCAACATGGCGTGGTCTGGGGTGATGGAATGGGACGGCGGCGTTGACCGCCGTCATGGCCACAGCGGCCGCGAAAGGAAGGCGTGCGATGCGCGATGACCACGAGGCTCCCGTCGTCCGGTTTGCGACGCTGCGGCAACCGCTGTTTCGGCTGCTGGCGATCAACCTGGCGGCCGGCGCGGTGGTGGCGGCGCTTCTCACCGGCGGGCTGCTGCTGCTCAACCCCGGGCGGCTGCGCGACCTGATCTTCGCCGACGCCTCGCCCGGCACCGCGCTCGGCCTGCTGCTGTTCGGCTTCGTGGTCACCTTCGGCTCGGCCGCGATGGGCACCGCGGTGATGGCGATGGGACAGGACCTCGGCGACAAGGGCAGCCGCGGCGGCGGACACCGCCTGCCGACGCCACGGGTGCCGGTCCGGGTGCGGGTCTCCTCGCCGGCCAACGCCGAACGGCCGCGGTGAGCTGACCGCAGGGTTGATGTCGGTGAGGCGAATTGTGCTCGCCGTCTTGGGCGATGTTGTGAGGAATCTTGCCGCCCTCGCCTCATTGCCGTGACGGATCGCGCCGAACCATACTCCGACGTCAAAGCCCGCTTCGGATTCGCGAGCGGCTTCGGATTCGATTTTCAAACAGCCCTGCTTGAAATTGAGATACGCGATCCCGTTCCCGCGGCGCGGCGCGCCCGGGTTTTGCGGTGAACGTTCCGCCCTCTTGCGACGAGGGCGTGCGGAACGCCGGACGCGTGACGCGTCCGCA
>NZ_JACHIH010000006.1 GCF_014203125.1 Rhodopseudomonas rhenobacensis | reverse complement strand
TCCATCGGCTGCTCCATCCGAATCGGGAGCCTCCTTCAGAATCAATTTCCCTCCGCTTCGCAACAGCTTACAAATTCCCACATGCGATTCCCCTGCCCGCAAGCGGGAGAGGGAGCCGGTTTCCACTGCGGCGCGCGCTGCGGATACAATTTCAGGGCAAGATAAATTCAACAGGCGCCGCGTTGGCTTCGATCACCCCGACGCGACGCTTTGGTTGAAAACCGCCACGCACGGCGTCGATTGCAGACCGCGACGCAATCGCTCGATTGAAAATCGCTTCGATTGACCAAAAACCGTTCGCCATCGGCAGCGCGCTCCCTCCCCGCTTGCGACCCGCTTGCGGGGGAGGGTTGGGGTGGGGAAGCCATGCACCGGCGCGAGGCTGCAGAGCCGCGCGAGTTTGCGCCAAGCCGCTTAGTTCAGCATCCGTTTCGACAGCGGCCGCGCGAACGGCGCGATGTCGGCGGTGTGCGGCGGCCTGCCGTTGAAGGTCAAGACGCCGCCTTCCGTCGCGATCACCACGTGGTCGCCGTCCTTGACGTCGCCGGCCAAGATCATCTCGGCCAGCGGATCCTGCACGTGGCGCTGGATCACCCGCTTCAACGGCCGCGCGCCGTAGGCCGGATCCCAACCCTTTTCGGCCAGCCAATCGCGCGCCGCGGCATCGAGCTCGAGCACGATCTTGCGCTCCTCCAGCAGCTTGGCGAGCCTGGTGAACTGGATCTCGACGATCCGCCCCATCTCGCTCTTCTGCAAGCGGTGGAACAGGATGATCTCATCGACCCGGTTGAGGAATTCGGGGCGGAAATGCGCCCGCACCATCGCCATCACCGGCTCGCGCACCACCTCGGTGTCCTCGCCCTCCGGCTGGTTGACCAGGAATTCACTGCCCAGATTCGACGTCATCACGATCAGCGTGTTGCGGAAGTCGACGGTGCGGCCCTGCCCATCGGTGAGACGGCCGTCGTCGAGCACCTGCAGCAGCACGTTGAACACGTCCGGATGGGCTTTTTCGATTTCGTCGAACAGCACCACCTGATAAGGCCGCCGCCGCACCGCTTCGGTCAAAGCGCCGCCCTCGTCATAGCCGACATAGCCCGGAGGCGCGCCGATCAGCCGGGAGACCGAATGCTTCTCCATGTATTCGGACATGTCGAGCCGGACCATCGCGGTCTCGTCGTCGAACAGATACTCGGCGAGCGCTTTGGTCAGTTCGGTCTTGCCGACGCCGGTCGGGCCTAAAAACATGAACGAGCCCATCGGCCGGTTCGGGTCCTGCAAGCCGGCACGCGAGCGCCGCACCGCGGTCGCCACCGCGTGCACCGCTTCGAACTGGCCGACCACCCGCTTGCCGAGCGAGTCTTCCATCCGTAAGAGCTTGTCCTTTTCGCCCTCCAGCATCTTCTCGACCGGCACGCCGGTCCAGCGCGACACTACCTGCGCGATGTGGTTGGCGGTGACCGCCTCCTCCATCATCTCGCTCTTGCCGGCATTGGCTTCGATCTCGGCGAGCTTGCGCTCCAATTCCGGAATCCGCCCATAGGCCAGTTCGCCGGCGCGCTGATACTCGCCGCGGCGCTGCGCGTCCGCCAATTCGATGCGCAGACCGTCGAGCTCGCTTTTGAGCTTCTGGGCGTTCGACAGCTTGTTCTTCTCAGCACTCCAGCGCGCGGTGAGCGCCGCGGATTTCTCCTCGAGCTCGGCGAGTTCGCCGGACAAGGTCTGCAGCCGGCTCTTCGAGCCGGGATCGGTTTCCTTCTTCAACGCCTCCTGCTCGATCTTCAGCCGGATGATCTCGCGGTCCATCGAATCGAGTTCTTCCGGCTTGGAATCGACCTGCATCTTCAGCCGGGCCGCGGCCTCGTCCATCAGGTCGATCGCCTTGTCGGGCAGGAAGCGGTCGGTGATGTAGCGGTTCGACAGCGTGGTCGCCGCCACCAGCGCGGAATCGGCGATACGCACGCCGTGGTGCTGCTCGTACTTGTCCTTCAGGCCGCGCAGGATCGAGATGGTGTCTTCCACCGTCGGCTCGGAGACGAAAATCGGCTGGAACCGGCGCGCCAAGGCGGCGTCCTTTTCCACATGCTTGCGATATTCATCGAGCGTGGTGGCGCCGATGCAATGCAGCTCGCCGCGCGCCAGCGCCGGCTTCAACAGGTTCGAAGCGTCCATCGCGCCGTCGGCCTTGCCGGCGCCGATCAGCGTGTGCATCTCGTCGATGAACAGGATGATGCCGCCCTCGGCCGAGGTGACCTCGGCCAGCACCGCCTTCAGCCGCTCCTCGAATTCGCCGCGATATTTCGCGCCCGCGATCAGGGAGCCCAGATCGAGCGACAACAGCTTCTTGTCTTTCAGGCTTTCCGGCACGTCGCCGTTGAGAATGCGCAGCGCCAGGCCTTCGACGATCGCGGTCTTGCCGACGCCGGGCTCGCCGATCAGCACCGGATTGTTCTTGGTGCGGCGCGACAGAACTTGAATCGTCCGGCGGATTTCCTCGTCGCGGCCGATCACCGGGTCGAGCTTGCCATCGCGCGCGGCTTGCGTGAGATCCCGGGCGTATTTCTTCAGCGCGTCATAGGCGTTTTCCGCGGTCGCGGAATCCGCGGTGCGGCCTTTGCGCAGCGCGTTGATCGCGGCGTTGAGGTTCTGCGGGGTGACGCCGCCCTTCTTCAGCAGCGCGCCGGCCTCGCTATCCTTGTCGAGCGCCAGCGCGAGCAGCAGCCGCTCCACGGTGACGAAGCTGTCGCCGGCCTTCTCGGCGGCCTGCTCGGCGGTCTCGAACGCCCGCGCGGTGGCCGGGGCCAGATAGACCTGGCCGGCGCCGGCACCGGACACTTTCGGCATCTTGTTGAGCGCGTCCTCGGTGGCCTGCAGGATCGCCCGGGAGTTGCCGCCGGAGCGGTCGATCAGGCCTCCGGCGAGGCCTTCACTGTCGTCCAGCAGCACTTTGAGAATGTGCAGCGGCGAGAACTGCTGGTGGCCCTCTCGGACCGCCAGAGATTGCGCCGACTGAATGAAGCCGCGCACCCGTTCGGTGTATTTTTCAATGTTCATTTTCGAATGTCCCTCAGCCTGCCGTTGCGCCCCGAAAGCACGCGAACGACATCTTCATTGGGTTGTGCCGACCGCGCTGATTTGCTCAGCCGGCGGCGGGGCTCGCCGGCGCGATCGGCCGGCTTGACACCAATGTGGGAAGGGATTCCGGGCCGCGAAAGGGGTTCCCTCACAATTTCGTCAGCGGCGAGCCTCAGTGGCCGCCGGTCCAGGCACGGCCTTCACCTCTCCCCGCTTGCGGGGAGAGGTCGATCCGGCGCAGCGTTAGCGAAGCCGGATCGGGTGAGGGGCGCTTCGGCAGAACGCGGCGCCCCCTCACCCGGCGCGACAAGCTGCGCTTGTCTCGCCACCCTCTCCCCGCAAGCGGGGCGAGGGGAAAGATGCCGCACCGCTCTTATCAACTTCCACGTTGCAAGAGCAGCCACTTCATCAACTCGCCGGCATCACATAGGCGTAGACCCGGCTGCGCGAATAGGTCGCCTCGGCGACGCGGTGGCCGTGATTGCCCGATACCACGATCGGGTTGCCTTTGCTGTCGATGCCGCTGACCACGCCGACATGGCCGCCGCGACGGCCGCGCGACATCACCGCGATGGCGCCGACCTGCGGGCCGGAAATCCGTTGGCCGTACTGCGCGAACGAGCGCGCCATGTCCGAGCCGGTGCCGGAATGGCCGGAGCGCTGCAGCACCATGTTCATGAACCGCGCGCACCACAGGCTGCTGCGGCCGGTCGGATTGCCGCTGCCGATGAAGCTGCGGGCGGTGGCGACGATATTGGAGACGCCGAAGCCGCCGCCGCTGCTCGGCTGCGTCGCTGCGGCGTTGCTCTCGGCAAAGCCGAACTGCGGCTGCGCCGCGGCCGGCATAGCTGCCGCGCGGCGATGATGGCGGCCGTAACGTCGCGCGCCGTGATGCCGATTGAAATGATGAGGCCGCTGCGCGGCGTGATGGGCGTGATGCCCGTGAGCGTGCCGGGCGGCGCCGTGATGCGAGCGGGCCGAAGCCGGCGTCGCGAAGGCGGTGATCACCGTGATCAGCAGAGCGATTGCAGAAAAACCAAAGCAACGACGAAACGCACGAAACTCAACCATACCAGATGTCCTCATCAACACCCCCAATTCCATCCGGCCAACCGGGCCGGACAACGAGGGCGCCTAATGCATTTCGGGATGTGGCGAGATCAAGACCCGCGGGCTAATCATTTCGTGACCGTCCGGCCATTGACACCGCTATCCTGCGCAACGCGAACGACAAATCGGGTTAACCAAGGGCTGCGCCGCTGGCGCGAAATTGCTATGTTTCAACGTGTGCGCGCATCATCGCGCCATTACGCCAAGGGAATCGCGATGCCTTTTGCTACCACCAAGGACCATGTGCAGCTGTATTACGAAGAAGCCGGCGACGGCACGCCGATCCTGTTCCTGCATGAATTCGCCGGCGACTATGCGAGCTGGGAACCGCAAATGCGCTATTTTTCCCGGGGCCATCGCTGCATCACCTACTCCGCTCGCGGCTATACGCCGTCGCACGTGCCGGATAGCGACGCCGATTACGACTTCCAACATGTCCGCGACGACGCGATCGCGATGCTCGATCAGTTGCGGATTGCCGCCGCGCATTTCGTCGGACTGTCGATGGGCGCCTATTCGGCGCTGCAGGTCGCGCTGCAAGTGCCGTCGCGCGTACTATCATTGACGCTGGCCGGGATCGGCTCCGGCTTCGAGGCCGAGCGGCTCGAGGCTTATCGCGCGCGATGCCGCGCCGAGGCCGATGAGTTCGAACGCGGCGGCGCTTCGGAAATCACCAAGCTCGCAGGCCTGACGCCCGGCCGGATTCCGTTCTTGGTAAAAGATCCGCGCGGCTTCCGCGACTTCCACGACGCGCTCGGCGAACACGACGCCAACGGCTCGGCGCGTACCATGCGCAATTTTCAGGGCGCGCGGCCGCCGCTCTCGGAGTTCAAAGAGGCGATCGCCAAACTGACGCTGCCGACGCTGATCATGGTCGGCGACGAGGACGATGCCTGCATCGACGCGAGCCTGTTTTTGAAACAGCAGATCGCGACGTCAGGGCTTGCGATGTTTCCGAGGTCAGGCCACGTGCTGAACTTGGAAGAGCCCGCGCTGTTCAACGCGGCGCTGGAAAAATTCCTGGCGCTGGCCGAAGCCGGCCGTTGGGGCCCGCGCGATCCGCGTTCGGTGAGGGCGTAGCGGAGCGGCCTTCACCTCTCCCCGCTTGCGGGGAGAGGGAGCGCGCCGCCGTTGCAGAGGCGCTGCGACTAACTTGGAGTATGTAGGGCAACGACGCAGGACCGCGTCCGGGACACGGCATCGCGGTTCGACTGCCTATTTGGTCTTCTCCGCGCGGCTCAGCAAGAACACCCCCTGCTCGCCGAACAGGTTCCAGAACCACCACGGCGCGTTCAGCCGCAGCGGGCGGCCGTGCTGATCGAGCGCCACCGCGCGCTCCATCTTGACGTTGATCTCGTCGCACAGCAGCACGAAATCCTTGATGGTGCAGAAGTGGATGTTCGGGGTGTCGTACCAGGTCGCCGGCAGATTCTCGGTGCGCGGCATCTGGCCGTGGATCAACAGCTGCAGCCGCATGTTGAGATAGCCGAAATTCGGAAACGACACGATGGCGCGCCGCCCGATCCGCAGCAGGTTTTCCAGCACGACGCGCGGCTGCCGCGTCGCCTGCAGCGTCTGCGACAGGATCACGTAGTCGAAGGCGTCGTTCGGATAGTTGACGAGGTCGGTGTCGGCGTCGCCCTGCACCACGGCGAGCCCGCGGGAGACGCAGCGGTTGACGCCCTCGCGCGACAATTCGATGCCGCGGCCGTCGATGCCGCGGGTTTCCAACAGCTGCAACAGGTCGCCCTCGCCGCAGCCGACGTCGAGCACCTTGGAACCGGGCTCGACCATCTCGGCGACCAGCACGTGGTCGGCACGGTAGCACTTCAGCGGATGCGGTTCCGGCGCGATGAAAGGCAGTGATTCCTGAGCCGACATGTCACTTGCCTTTCGCGACGAGACCGTGCGCCACGCCGGCCGATTGCAAAAAGGCGCGCGCGATATCGACGAATTCCGGCACGTCGAGCAGGAAGGCGTCGTGGCCGCGATCGGTCTCGATCTCGGCGAACGACACCCGCGCGCCGCCGGCGTTCAGCGCGTGCACCACGTTGCGGGATTCCGAGGTCGGAAACAGCCAGTCCGAGGTGAACGACACCACGCAGAACCGCGTCGCGGTGTCGCGAAACGCCTCCGCCAGCACGCCGTTATGGTCGGCGGCGATGTCGAAATAGTCCATCGCCCGGGTCAGATACAGATAGCTGTTGGCGTCGAACCGCTCGACGAAGGACGAGCCCTGATAGCGCAGATAGCTTTCGACCTGGAAGTCGGCGTCGAACGAAAACGTCGGCAGCTCGCGGTCCTGCATCCTGCGGCCGAACTTGCGGTGCAAGGCGGCGTCGGAGAGATAGGTGATGTGCGCGGCCATCCGCGCCACGCCGAGGCCGCGGTGGGGGTAGGTGCCCTCCTCGTAATAGCGGCCGTGGCGCCAGTCCGGATCGGCCATCACGGCCTGGCGGCCGAGCTCGTGGAAGGCGATGTTCTGCGCCGAATGCCGCGTCGAGCAGGCGATCGCCAGCGCCGAGGCCACCCGCTTCGGATAGGCCACGGTCCATTGCAGCGTCTGCATGCCGCCCATCGAGCCGCCGACCACGCAGAACAGCCGGTCGATGCCGAGCCGGTCGATCAGCATCGCCTGCGCCCGGACCATGTCCGGAATGGTGATGATCGGGAAATCCAGCCCCCACGGCTTGCCGGTCGCCGGGTTGGTCGAGGACGGGCCGGTCGAGCCCATGCAGCTGCCGATCACGTTGGAACAGATAATGAAGAACCGCTCGGGGTCGAGCGGCTTGCCGGGGCCGACCAGGGTCTGCCACCAGCCGGGCTTGCCGGTCACCGGGTGGATATTGGCGACGTGCTGGTCGCCGGTCAGCGCGTGGCAGACCAGGATGGCGTTGGATTTGTCGGCGTTGAGCTCGCCATAAGTCTGGTAGGCGATCTGGAACGGCGCCAGGTCGACGCCGCAATCCAGCCGCAACGGCTGCTCGGCGCCGAACCGCGCCACTTGCGACGACGGATGGTCCGCCTCGTGGGCGCGCTCCTCGGCGTGGATCGCCTGGCTATGGACCGACTGAACCTTCACCATCTTGAGACCGGTCTCCTCACGGTTCCCAGCAACATCGATCGGGCACAAAAAAACCGGCCTGAACAATGTTCGGCCGGGATCAAACTGTCCCCGGCCTGTTTAGCGAGTTGTTTAACGTGGCTGCAAGCCGGCCGGCTCAAATGACCACGACGAGCTAAGACATTAATCCCACAGGGGTCTTTCGTCAAGCGCCGCCGCGGAATGGCCGGTCTCCTGTGTGGCAGCCAAAGCCTTAAGCTTTTCTTTGCTTTCGCGGCCGCTCTTTCTTAAGCAATGCCTCTTGCCCGGCGGTCGGCCGTGACCGAACCGGGATGGCTTGGCGGGAGCGCCTCTCGCGTCCCTCGAAGGTCTTCAACAATGTCCACTTTGCCTCCCTCGCCGCCGTCGCTGGCGAATCTGCGCCGCGAAATCGATTCGATCGACGAGCAGGTCCACAACCTCTTGATGCAGCGCGCCGACATCATCGACCGGCTGATCTCGGTAAAGCAGACCCAGGAGGTCGGCTCCGCGTTCCGCCCGGCGCGCGAGGCCGACATGATGCGCCGGCTGGTGCAGCGCCATCACGGCATCCTGCCGCTCGATACCGTGGAAAGCATCTGGCGGGTGATCATCGCGACCTTCACCTATGTGCAGGCGCCGTTCTCGGTGCATGCCGATCTCTCGCTCGGCGAATCCGCGATGCGGGATTCCGCGCGATTCCATTTCGGCTTCACCGTGCCGTTCGTGCCGCATTTTTCCGCGCAGGCCGCGGTCGACGGGGTGTCGCGCTCGAAGGGCGATCTGGCGCTGGTGTCGGCGACCTCGAGCCGCACGCCGTGGTGGGTCGCGCTGGAAACCGCGGGCGCGCCGAAGATCATCGCAAGGCTGCCGTTCATCGAGCGCGCCGACCATCCCGCCGCCTTGCCGGTGTTCGTGGTGTCGCGCGTCGCCGACAGCGCCATGGTCACCGAGGTCGAGATGTGGAGCGTGCGGGTGTCCGGCTGGAATGCCGAGATCGCCCGGGCGCTGTCGCCCTTGGCCGAGATCGTCGCAGTGCCGGATACCGCGTTCGACGGCGCCGCGCTGCTGATCTCGATCACCGCGGCGACCAGCCTCGAGGCCGTCAAGGCGGCGCTGGTCGAGGCCGGCGCCTCGCTGCGCTCCTCGGCCCTCGTCGGCAGCCATGCAACCCGCTATATGGTGCCCCCGACCGGCGCGCCGAAAACCTGATCCCGCGTCATCATCTGGAGTTTGACGATGTCCCGCCCCGTGCCGAATCCCGGCATTCTCGATATTGCGCCCTACACCCCCGGCAAGAGCCCGGTCGCCGAACCCGGCCGCAAGGTGTTCAAGCTGTCCGCCAACGAGACCCCGTTCGGCCCCTCGCCGCACGCGATCGCGGCGTACAAGGGCGCGGCGGATCATCTCGAGGATTATCCGGAAGGCACCTCGCGGGTGCTGCGCGAAGCGATCGGCCGCGCCTACGGGCTCGATCCCGACCGCATCATCTGCGGCGCCGGCTCCGACGAGATCCTCAACCTGTTGGCGCACACTTATCTGTCGCCCGGTGACGAGGCGATCGCCACCACCTACGGCTTTCTGGTCTATCCGATCGCCACCATGGCGAACGGCGCCAAGCTGGTGATCGCCGAAGAGAAGGACTTCACCTGCGACGTCGACGCCATCCTCGCCAAGGTGTCGCCGAACACCAAGCTGGTGTGGCTCGCCAACCCGAACAACCCGACCGGCACCTACGTGCCGTTCGACGAGGTGAAGCGGCTCCGCGCGAACCTGCCCGAGCACGTCATCCTGGTGCTCGACGGCGCCTATGCGGACTACGTCTCGAAGAACGACTACGAGAGCGGCATCGAGCTGGTCTCGACCACCGACAACACCGTCGTGACGAGGACCTTTTCCAAGATCCACGGCCTCGCCGCGCTGCGCATCGGCTGGATGTTCGGTCCCGCCGCCATCGTCGACGCGATGAACCGGATCCGCGGCCCGTTCAACACCTCGGTCCCGGCGCAGCTCGCCGCGGTCGCGGCGATCGAGGACACCGCGCATGTCGAGATGTCGCGCAGCTTCACCGAACAATGGCGCGGCTGGCTGACCGAGGAATTCACCAAGCTCGGCCTCACCGTGACGCCGAGCGTCTGCAACTTCGTGCTGATCCATTTCCCGACGAGGAAGGGCAAGACCGCGGCCGATGCCGACGCGTTCCTGACCAAGCGCGGGCTGGTGCTGCGCGCGCTGAACAATTACGGCCTGCCGGATGCGCTGCGCATGACCATCGGCACCGAGGAGGCCAACCGCTTGGTGGTCGACGCGGTCGCCGACTTCATGGCGCAGAAATGATCGCCACGGCGCCCTTCAAACGGCTGGCGCTGATCGGCTTCGGGCTGATCGGCGGCTCGATCGCGCGCGGCGCGCGGGCGCAGGGTCTGGCCTCCGAGATCGTCGCCACCGCGCGTTCGGCTGAGACCCGCGCGCGGGTCGCCGAACTCGGCATCGTCGATCAGGTGTTCGAGAGCAATGCCGAGGCGGTGAAGGACGCCGACCTCGTCATCCTGTGCATTCCGGTCGGCGCCTCCGCCGAGGTCGCCAAGGAGATCGCGCCGCATCTGGCACCCGGCGCGATCGTCTCCGACGTCGGCTCGGTGAAGGCCGCGGTGCTGCACGCGATGGCCGAACATCTGCCGGCCGGCGTGCATCTGATCCCGGCGCATCCGGTCGCCGGCACCGAGAATTCCGGCCCGGATTCCGGCTTCGCCGAACTGTTCATCAACCGCTGGTGCATCCTGACGCCGCCCGAAGGCGCCGATCCCAAGGCAGTGGAGAAGCTGGCGGCGTTCTGGAGCGCGCTCGGCGCCAATGTCGAGGTGATGGCCGCCGAACACCACGATCTGGTGCTGGCGGTGACCAGCCATCTGCCGCATCTGATCGCCTACACAATCGTAGGCACCGCCGAGGAGCTCGAAGGGGTGACGCGCTCGGAGGTGCTGAAGTTTTCCGCCGGCGGCTTTCGCGATTTCACCCGCATCGCGGCGTCCGATCCGACGATGTGGCGCGACGTGTTCCTGAACAACAAGGACGCGGTGCTGGAGATGCTCGGCGAATTCCAGGAGGATCTGTCGAAACTGACCCGCGCGATCCGCCGCGGCGACGGCGACGCCTTGTACGAGCACTTCGCCCGCACCCGCACCATCCGCCGCGGCATCGTCGACATCGGCCAGGACGCCGCAGCCGCCGACTTCGGCCGGCCGAAGGCGGAGCTGGCGAAAAAGGCGGCGGAGTAGCTGGGCAGCTGCGGCGCGGGTTTGCGGCCGCGAACTTGCTGCTGCCGCAGCGCAGGCGGTGCTGGACTCTTGTCGGAGATCGGCCGTCAGTGCACTCCCGCGCCTCCAGATATAGGTGTCATCCCCGCGAAAGCGGGGATCCAGTATTCCAGAGCGCTTGCGGCTGCATGCAGCCCGATCGACGCTCTGGAATACTGGGTCGCCCGGTCAAGCCGGGCGATGACCGCAGGGAGCGGAGCGCGGCATTGCGCTTCATGATCTCGGCTTGGATGTTTCAAACAGCCACGATGAACCCCGGATAGCCGCTCGCGATCTCGCGACGCGGAGCGCCCGAGCTTTGCGAAGTGCCCCCCTCGACGCAATGAGGGGGGAGGCGCGCCGCATGGCGCGGGGGTGGTTGTTTCGCGGTTGTTTCCCGGCCGCTGCGAACGGCGAGAAGCCAACCGCGTCGCCTTGCGGCGCGCCACCTGCGGCGATTTATGGCCCCGGGACCGTGCTTCCGGGGACAGGCGCGATGCACTCCGCACCACTGATCCAGCGGGCTTTCCCCGCCTTCACCTGTCCCGCGTCCAGCCAACCAGCAAGTGGCAGAGCCTCCTAGTGGGCCCGGACGGTGACCTGGGGCCTCCCGGGTGATGCTTGCGAGGCACCAGCGCGGGACGCCGCGTCGACCGCGTGGGAGTTGCCTCCCTCTCGGCAGCGAGTATTTGGCGGGTCGCCCCGCCGCTCGCTCTGTCCCGCTTCAAAAGCGCCCTCGAGAAGCGCCCCTCACGGACAGGACGACTAGGAATATAATCAGGATTGGGGAACTGTCAATGGGTCGGCGCTGTAGCGCTGTAGCCCGGATGAAGCGCAGCGAAATCCGGGGACATGGTCTCTCCGCCGCAGTTGTATCGGTGTGATATCTTGCCAAGAGGCCGCCCGATATTTTGTCCCGGATTTCGCTTCGCTCCATCCGGGCTACGCTTGCTGAATCGCCCCCTCACAACCACTTCTTCCACTTGAACAGCAGATACGGCACCACCGCGGCGCACAGCATCATGCCGAAGCGCCATCGGATAGCCGTGCTGCCATTGCAATTCCGGCATCAGCCGGAAATTCATGCCGTAGCCCGTAGGGTGGGTTAGGCGCTGTTGCGCCGTAACCCACCGCCGCACACGCCACGGTCTGCTCGGTGGGTTACGCGCTGCGCGCTAACCCACCCTACAAGCTCCCACCCTACAAGCTCCCACCCTACGCGCTCCGCGGCATCAGCGGCGTGCCGTCGTAAAGCGCGGCGAGCGCGCAACTTAGCCCGAACGCCGGCAGTCGCAATTCGGCTTCGGGGCCGCTGAGCCGTGCGGAGGTCCAGCCGTCGTTCGACCTGATATCGACCGCAACCTCGATGCGATCCTGCTCGACGATCAGCACCGCCTCGCAGGGCGGATGCGCCAGATAGATCTCGCGCTTGACGTCGATCCAGCGGCCGCCGCTGCCGGGCACCGGCAACTCGTCGGTCGCCGAAACGATCTCGGCCAACAGATAGCAACGCTCGACGAAGCGCTGACCGGCGGCGTAGTCGGCGTCGATCACGCCGACATCGGGCTCCGGGCGAAAGGCAAGCGAGCCGAGTTCGATGCCGGGCCGCTGGGTGGCAAGCCGCGACCGATCGAACCGACCGAGTGCGTTGTTCAATAGCCATTCGAGATTGCTGGCGATCCGATTATGCGCGATCGTCGCTGGCGTCATCATCATTGGAACACCAGAAATCAGTTCCCACCGCTCGTGATCGGGGCGCCGGTCCTGAAACGCCCGGAATTCGGCGACCGACATGCGCCCGGCGAGCTTGTCGTCCGAGACCACGATTCCCATCGAACGCCTCCGCTGGTTGCAGTGCTCTCAGCCGTCATTCCAGCGCCACAACGGCGCGGCGTCCAGCGGAATTTGCGGTCGACGAGGCGCGCCCCCTCACAACCACTTCTTCCACTTGAACAGCAGATACGGCACCACCGCGGCGCACAGCATCATGCCGAGCGCCATCGGGTAGCCGTGCTGCCATTGCAATTCCGGCATCAGCCGGAAATTCATGCCGTAGATCGAGGCGATCAGGGTCGGCGGCATCAACACCACGGCCATCACCGAGAACAGCTTGATGATGTTGTTCTGCTCGAGATTGACCACGCCCAGCATGGCGTCGAGCACGAAGGTGATCTTGTTCGACAGATAGGAGGCGTGGTCGCTCAAGGAGCCGACGTCGCGCTGCATGGTTTTCAGCTGCGCGCGCATCTCCTTCGACCATTTGATGTCCTCGGTCTCGGCGGTGACGTAGGTGACGAGCCGGCCGATCGACACCAGGCTTTCCCGCACCTTCGAGGTCAGGTCGCCCTTGCGGCCGATCGCGATCAGGATGTCGGAATAGCGCTTGGCGTGGCCGGTGCGCAGCGAGGCGTCGGGCTCGAAGATGTCGCGGCTGACCTGGTCGATGTCGGCGCCGACCCGCTCCAGAATGTCGGCGCAGCGGTCGATCACCGCGTCGAGCAATTCCAACAGCACCATCGCGCCGTTGGTGCCGGGGGCGACGCCGCGCGCCAGCTTGTTCTCCACCAGCAGGAACGGCTTCGGCGCGTCGTAGCGCACCGTCACCAGCCGCTGGTTGGAGAGGATGAAGGTGATCGGGCTGATCCGCGGCGAATTGGTGTCGGCGGCGCAGACCAGCGTCGCGGTCATGTAGCGGGCGCCGTTCTCGGTGTAGAGCCGGCTGGAAATCTCGATCTCCTGCATGTCTTCCCGGGTCGGCACCGCCACCCCGGCGAGCCGCTCCACCGCGCGGTCCTCTTCCGGGGTCGGCTTCTCCAGATCGATCCAGACCGCGTCCGCGGGCAATTCGGACAGATCGGAGCCGGCGGATTTCTTCAACGCAGACTGGGACGGGGAGAAGATCGCGATCATTGCAGCTCCGAGAACGGGGACGGGCAGGTCGAGGCGGGACGCGGTCCTGCAGTGCGCAACTCCGCGGGATTTGGCAAGCCCGCCAACGCCCGACTTGCCCCGGTGTTGCCAAGCCGTAATGACAGACGCGTGAACGCCGGCTCATGCGCCGCAACAACTGCCTGCTAATTCATCGCAGCCCCGGTTTTTTGAGACAAAATTGCCACAGCTTACGGGCCGCGTACGGTGAGCGGCATCTAAGCGCTGGAATGACGGGGGATTTCGGCGATAATCGGGGCACATGGAATCGTGGCCGCGAAGGCCGGTTTTTGGCGTGTGTGCGCGCCGGAATTCGATTGGATTAAAGAGATGGCGACTTTGGGATCGAAACTCGGACTGCTGGCCGCTGGCCTGTTGCTTTCCGGCTGCGTGCAGACGACGACCTATCAGGAGACGTCGCAGAACATTTTCAAGCCGCGCGACAAGGAGCTGCTGGCCAAGGTGTCCTACGTCAAGACGCCGGTCGCCGAGCCGTTCCGCCGCGCCATCGTCGATTATCACCGCAAGGAAGCGCCGGGCTCGATCGTGGTCGATTCCGACAATCACTATCTCTATCTGGTGCAGGACGGCGGCAAGGCGATCCGCTATGGCATCACGGTGGGCGAGGAAGCGATGGCGTGGTCCGGCATCGCCAAGATCGGCAACATGGCGGAGTGGCCGGCCTGGCACCCGACGCAGAGCGAGATCTCCCGGCTCGGCGTGCCGAAATTCGTCGCCCCCGGCCCGGACAATCCGATGGGCTCGCGCGCGCTGTATCTCTACTCCGGCGGCAAGGACACCCTGTTCCGGATTCACGGCACCAACCAGCCGGAATATATCGGCGCGTCGATCTCTTCCGGTTGCATCCGGTTGACCAATGAAGACGTGATCGACCTCTACAGCCGGGTGAAGCCCGGCGCCGTGGTGGTGGTGCTGGAGCCGAAGCACGGCGATTCGCCGGTGAATTCCAAGCTGGCGCTGCAGGGCAGCAACAGCAACGGATCGTTCTGATCCAGCACCCGAAGCGGCGGGCCCTCGCCCGCACGCCTGTTGAATTCAAAAGCGCCGGTGCTCCCGGCGCTTTTTTGTTGGCTGGCCGGCGGGCTTCGGCTGTTCGGCGGCTTGCGGCTGAGCGTCGGGCTGCTGCTCGGCCTCTGCCGGCTGCGCCTCCTGCTGCTGCGCCGCGGCCGGCGGCTCTGCGCCCTGCTCGGCCTTGGCCGCCACCACGCGCGGCGGCGCCTCCTCCGGCCGTTCCGCCGGCAACAGCGGCGCCACCACCGGCAACGGATCCCAGACATTCCACTGACAGATCCGATAGCCGCCGCGGCGCTGCGCCAGATCGAGGTGGATGTGGTCCTCGTGGTACCAGTCCGAGCCAGGTCCCAGCACGGTGGTGAAGCGCGTGCACACCGACGCCAGCACGGTCTCGCGCACCTCGCGCGACGCGGCGCGGTCGGTCAGCGAGATCATCGCGCCGTTGGCGAGCTTGAGGCCGCGGACGTCGATCGCATTGGCGCGGCCGTGTTCGGAGAGCTTGGCGCCGACCACCCGGTTGCGGCCGCGGCATTCGAACGAATCGAAATTGTCCAGATCGGCGAGCTTGCTGCCGAGCTTTGCTGCCAGCGGCGCCATGTCGTCGCGAATCCAATGCGTGAGTTCGCTGGCCATCGCGCAGCGCAGGATCGCCGCCGGCTTCACCGCGACACGGCTATGATCCGGCAGCACCACGGCTTCGAGCCGCACCAGATCCTCGCCGCCGCAGCCGCCGGCGCCCTTGATGTCGGGGATCGACGGCGCGATCGCGAGCTGCTCGGTCAACGCCATCCGGCAAGCGGAGAGCTGCGGCGCCGGCTTTGCCGCGGGTGGAGGCGGCGGCGCCGCGGCTTCCGCGGCTGGTTGCTCGGCCTCCTCAGCGGACGGCTGCGCGGCAGCGGCCGGCGCCTCCGCCGGGCGCGGCTTCGGCAACGGCACCTGGCCGCGCGCCATTCCGGCATCCGGAAATAACAACACCAGCATTGCGGCCAGCGTCAGCATGGACGCTTCGCCGCGGCGCCTCGCCCGACAAGCCCATTTGCTCACGCCGTTGTCCGCGCTAAAGTTGCTGCCAATCCGAAAGGAATAACAAGAAGGAGGAACGTTTCGATGCGCGGCTTGATGCAAGACTGGCCTTTGCTGTGTCATCGGATCATCGACCATGCGGCGATGATCCACGGTGAGCGCGAGATGGTCACACGGTCGGTCGAGGGTCCCATTCACCGCACCAATTACGCCGAAATACGGCAGCGCGCGCTGAAAGTCGCGCAGCGGCTCGACCGCGACGGCATCAAGCTCGGCGACCGCGTCGCCACCATCGCCTGGAACACCTGGCGACATCTGGAAGCTTGGTACGGGATCATGGGTATCGGCGCGATCTGCCACACCGTCAACCCCCGGTTGTTTCCCGATCAGATCGCCTGGATCGTCAATCACGCCGAAGACCGCGTGATCATGACCGACCTCAGCTTCGTGCCGGTGCTGGAAAAGATCGCCGCGCAATTGCCGAGCGTCGAGCGCTACATCATCCTGACCGACAAAGCCCACATGCCGCAGACCACGCTGAAGGATGCGGTGTGTTACGAGGATTGGATCGCCGAAGCCGACGGCGACTTCAAGTGGCTGCGGTTCGACGAGAACACCGCCGCGGCGATGTGCTACACCTCGGGCACCACCGGCGATCCGAAGGGCGTTCTGTATTCGCATCGCTCCAACGTGCTGCACGCCTTGATGGCCAATAACGGCGACGCGCTCGGCACCACCGCCAAGGACACAATGCTGCCGGTGGTGCCGCTGTTCCACGCCAACAGCTGGGGCATCGCATTCTCGGCGCCGTCGATGGGCACCAAGCTGGTGCTGCCGGGGCCGAAGCTCGACGGCGCCTCGGTCTACGAGCTGCTCGACACCGAGAAGGTCACCCACACCGCAGGCGTGCCGACGGTGTGGCTGATGCTGCTGCAATACATGGAGAAGACCAAGCTCAAGCTGCCGCATCTCAAGACCGTGGTGTGCGGCGGCTCGGCGATGCCGCGGGCGATGATCAAGGCGTTCTCCGACATGGGGATCGAGCCGCGCCACGCCTGGGGCATGACCGAGATGAGCCCGCTCGGCACGGTGTGCTCGCTGCAGCCGCAATTCACCTCGCTCGACGCCGAACAGAAGCTCGACATCCTGCAGACCCAGGGCTATCCGCCGTTCATGGTCGAGATGAAGATCACCGACGACGCCGGCCACGCGCAGCCCTGGGACGGCAAGACCTTCGGCCGGCTCAAGGTCAGCGGGCCTGCGGTGTCGGCGGCGTATTTCCGGGTCAAGGACGAGATCCTCGACAAGGAGGGCTTTTTCGACACCGGCGACGTCGCCACTATCGACGGCTACGGCTACATGCGGATCACCGACCGCTCCAAGGACGTGATCAAGTCGGGCGGCGAGTGGATCTCCTCGATCGATCTGGAAAACCTCGCGGTCGGCCATCCCAAGGTGGCGGAGGCCGCGGTGATCGGCGTCTATCATCCGAAGTGGGACGAGCGGCCGCTGCTGATCTGCCAGCTCAAGCCGGACGAGACCGCGACCCGCGACGAGATCCTGCACTACATGGACGGCAAGATCGCCAAATGGTGGATGCCCGACGACGTGATCTTCATCGAGGCGATCCCGCACACCGCCACCGGCAAGATCCTGAAGACCGCGCTGCGCGATCAGTTCTCCAACTACAAACTGCCGACCGCCGCGGCGTGAAGGGACCTTGCTTCACCTCTCCTCGAGACAAAACGGGAGAGGTGAAGAAGCCGCGGTGCGAATTCGAGGCTTGAATTTCGCCTCCGAGCATGGTCTCAAACGGGTTCACGGCGGTCGGTGCTCGGCGGCCGCGCCTCCCAACCGGCAGACATTCCGCCCATGGCCCGCAGGTTTTCCGCGCCGTATCAAACGGAGCCGGTGTCCAACCTCGCGCTGTGGGCGCGGCGGCTGGCGGTGTTTTCCGCGGTCGCGACGCTGACCTCGATCGGCATCGTGCGATTCGGCTTTCTCGAAGTGAAGCCGGCGCTGGCGGCATTTTTCGCAGCGCTCGGCATCGCCGGGCTGTCGATCCTGGTGGCGCTCGCCGGCTTCGTGGCGATCTGGCAGAACGGCTCGCGCGGCATGAGCGCGATCCTGCTGGCGCTGGCGATCGACGTGGCGATCCTCGCCTACCCGGCCTATCTCGGGCTGCAATATCGTAAATTGCCGCCGATCCACGACATCACCACCGATTCGATCGACCCGCCGAAATTCGAGGCTTTGGCGCGGCTCCGGCTCGGCGACGGCGCCAACACCGCGGTCTATGCCGGACTGTATTCCGCCGAGCAGCAGCGCGCCGCCTGGCCGGAGATCGAAACCGTGCAGCTCGATGTGCCGGTGCAGAAGGCCTACGACCTCACGCTGGAACTGGTCACCAAGCGCAAATGGCGGATCGTCGACGCCCGCGCGCCGCAGCCGCCGCGCCGCGAAGGCAAGATCGAGGCGGTGGCGCGCACGCTGATCATGGGGTTTCGCGAGGACGTCGCGATCCGGGTGCTGCCGGACGGCGACGGCGCGCGGGTCGATATCCGCTCCTCGTCGCGCTATTTCGAAAGCGACCTCGGCAGCAACGCAGCGCGCATCAGCAAGCTGATCGCCGACATCAACACCGCCGCCGACAACGCCGCCTTGGCGAAGAAGCCGGCGCCCGCAACGGGCGTGGTGAAGGGGAAGAAGTAGCGAGGGCGCGAGGCGGCATGACTGCCGCAATCGTGGCTTCAACCAAGCGTCAAACACGAACACTGCCGTCATTCCGGGGCGCGAGGCCGCAGGCCGAGCGAACCCGGAATCCAGTATTCCAGGGCAGTGATTACTGGATCCCGGGTTCACTCGCAGCTATCGCTGCTCGTGCCCCGGGATGACGGCTTGTTGTTGGTTGGGCGCGTCGATCCGAACCAACGCGTCTTCCCCCCTACTCGCTCCCGCCGCTCACATCTCCACGCAACAGCTTGGCGCTGCGACGCTACGGCCTCGCCATCCGATAGCTGCCACCGATCAACGGATCGCCGTCGGTGGCGACCACGCCGCGATCGACCAGGTCTTCCAGATGCGCCAGCACCGAATAGCCGGCGGCGCCGGCGAGCCGCGGGTCGATGCCGATATAGATCGCGCGCACCAGCGTCGGGATATCGGCCTCGCCCTTGTGCAGCCGATGCAGGATGGATTGCTCGCGGGCCTGGCGATGCCGGATCAGGAAGCGGACGTAGCGCGGGCCTTGCGGGATCGCCTCGCCGTGGCCGGAGAAATACATCTGCTCGGGGCGCGCCGCGAGCTTGTGCAGCGAGGCCATGTAGTCCGGCATCGCGCCGTCCGGCGGCGCCACGATCGAGGTCGACCAGCCCATCACGTGATCGCCGACGAAGCTGGCATTCTGTTCGCGCCAGGCGAACGCCAGGTGATTGGCGGTGTGGCCCGGCGTCGCCACCGTCTCCAGCGTCCAGCCGTCGCCTTCGACCACGTCGCCATCGCGCAGCATCACGTCGGGGCAAAAGTCGCGGTCGGCGCCGGACTCCGTGGAAATGGATTCGCTGTCGTAATACGGCCGCGAGGCGCGGTGCGCGCCTTCGGCGTAGACCGTGGCGCCGGTCGCCATTTTCAAGCGCGGGGTGTTCGGCGAATGGTCCTTGTGGGTGTGGGTGACGACGATGTGGCTGACGGTCTCGCCGCGCACCGCGTCGAGCAGCGCCTGCGCATGCGCCTCATTGTCCGGGCCGGGATCGATGATCGCGACGCGCCCGCG
This sequence comes from Rhodopseudomonas rhenobacensis, assembly GCF_014203125.1. GTDB lineage: Bacteria > Pseudomonadota > Alphaproteobacteria > Rhizobiales > Xanthobacteraceae > Rhodopseudomonas_A > Rhodopseudomonas_A rhenobacensis. The sequence goes on along the minus strand of NZ_JACHIH010000006.1, from coordinate 130,906 downwards.
GCCGACGATGTAGCTCACCGTGCCGGTGAAGGTGAACGGCGAGGGATTGTTGCACAGGATTCGGCGCAGCCCCGGCCGCACCTCCTCGACCACGCCGGGCTTCAGCGCAAAGTCGCGGTTGAACGGGACGTCGTCATTGTCGCTCATGCGGGGGCCTGTCTCACGCGTTAAACCACAACCAAGTTCGTCATTCCGGGGCGCGAGCCAGTTGGCGAGCGAGCCCGGAATCCATAACCACCGCGGGGAGTATGGATTCCGGGCCTGCCCCCGGCCCGGCTTCGCGGACCGGGATGCATCCCGGAATGACGACCTTGAAACGGCCAAGCAATTCTCCGTAACGGTCCCGGCTCTGCGACGCCGCGCGAGCGCGGCATCGCGTCCGGGACACGCGCGTCAGCTGAACGCCTGGATCCCGGTGATGGCGCGGCCGAGGATCAGCGCGTGGACGTCGTGGGTGCCCTCGTAGGTGTTCACCGTCTCGAGGTTCTGGGCGTGGCGCATCACGTGGTACTCGATCTGGATGCCGTTGCCGCCGTGCATGTCGCGCGCCATCCGGGCGATGTCGAGCGCCTTGCCGCAATTGTTGCGCTTGACGATCGAGATCATCTCCGGCGCCATCTTGCCTTCGTCCATCAACCGGCCGACGCGGAGCGAGCCTTGCAGCCCGAGCGCGATCTCGGTCTGCATGTCGGCGAGCTTCTTCTGCACCAGTTGCGTCGCCGCCAGCGGCCGGTTGAACTGCTTGCGGTCGAGCGTGTATTGCCGGGCGCGCGCCATGCAGTCCTCGGCGGCGCCCATCACCCCCCAGGAAATGCCGTAGCGGGCGCGGTTGAGGCAGCCGAACGGGCCTTTGAGGCCAGCCACATTCGGCAGCAGCGCCTCCTCGCCCACCACCACGCCGTCCATCACGATCTCGCCGGTGATCGAGGCGCGCAACGACAGCTTGCCGCCGATCTTCGGCGCCGACAGCCCCTTCATGCCCTTCTCTAAGATGAAGCCGCGGATCTGGTTGTTGTGCTCGGGCGACTTCGCCCACACCACGAACACGTCGGCGATCGGCGCGTTGGAAATCCACATCTTGGTGCCGGTCAGCCGGTAGCCGTCGGACACCTTCTCGGCGCGGGTCTTCATGCCGCCGGGATCGGAGCCGGCGTCGGGCTCGGTCAAGCCGAAGCAGCCGACCCACTCGCCGGAGGCGAGCTTGGGCAGATATTTCTTGCGCTGGTTCTCGTCGCCATAGGCGTAGATCGGATGCATCACCAGCGACGACTGCACGCTATTCATCGAGCGATAGCCGGAATCCACCCGCTCGATTTCGCGCGCCACCAGCCCATAAGCCACGTAGCTGGCATTGGCGCAGCCGTAGTCTTCCGGCAGCGTGATGCCGATCAGTCCGAGTTCTCCCATCTCGTGGAATATCTCGCGATCGGTGCGCTCTTCGAGATAGGCCGAAGCGACGCGCGGCAACAGCTTGTCCTGCGCGTAGGCGCGCGCGGTGTCGCGGATCATGCGCTCGTCTTCGGTGAGCTGGTCTTCCAGCAGGAACGGATCGTCCCACTGGAAATTCACCGGAGCCGGCTTGTCCTTGGACTGCGGACGGACGCTCATCGAAATTCCTTTCACAAGGCGACGCTCCCGAAGAGGAAATGCGGCAGCGGCAGGTTAGTTGCTCAAGAACTAGCCTTCAAGCCGCTCGTTGGAGACGATCTCGATGCCGAAGCCCGACAGCCCCTTGTAGTCGTGCTGCGACGACGTCAGGTGGCGGATCGAGGAGACGCCGAGATCGCGCAGGATCTGCGCGCCGACGCCGATCTCGCGCCATTGCTTGTGGCGGTCGGCCTCCGCGGATTGCGGCTCGTCGATCGGCTCCACCGGGACGCCGGCGGCGCCGTCGCGCAGATAGACCAATACGCCGGAGCCGTTCGCCTTGAAATGATCCAGCACCGCCTGCATCCGCCGCGGCCCGGAGAACATCTCTTTCAGGATGTTCGGCTTGTGGAACCGGGTCAGCACGTTCTTGCCGTCGCCGATGCCCTTATAGATCAGCGCGATATGCGCGATGGACTCGAACGGCGAGCGATAGGCGTAGCCCTGCATCGGTCCGATCGGGGTCTCCATGGTGAAGCTGGAGACCCGCTCGATCAGCTTTTCGCGGGCCTGGCGATGCGCGATCAGGTCGGCGATGGTGACGTGCTTGATGTTGTGCAAGGCGGCGAATTTGACGACCTGCTCGCCCTTCATCACGGTGCCGTCGTCGTTCATCAATTCCGAAATGACGCCGACCGCGGGGAGCCCTGCGAGCTTGCACAGATCGACCGCGGCCTCGGTATGGCCGGAGCGCAGCAGCACGCCGCCCTCACGGGCGATCAGCGGGAAGATGTGGCCGGGGCGGGCGAAATCATTGGCGCCGGCGTTCGGATTGGCCAGCGCCCGGCAGCACGAGGCGCGTTCGTCGGCGGAGATGCCGGTGCCGTTGTCGGGCTTGTAGTCGATCGACACCGTGAAGGCGGTGGTGTGATTGGAATCATTGTTCGACACCATCGGATCGAGCCGCAGCCGGCGGGCGTCTTCCACGGTGATCGGCGCGCAGACGATGCCGGAGGTGTGGCGGATGATGAAGGCCATCTTCTCGGCGGTGCAGAACGACGCCGCGACGATCAGATCGCCCTCGCCTTCGCGGTCGTCGTCATCGGTGACGACGACGATCTCACCTTGGGAAAAGGCTTGCAGAACTTCCTGAATCGGATGGGCCATCGTTGGTTTTGCTCCTCTTTGCGGAGCAATAGCCGGACTCGCGGAACGGCGCCAGTCTCAATGTCCCCGCGCGCCGATCGGCCGCGCGACAGCCTATTCCGGCCCGCGGACGGCGCGACGCGACGCCGCCGCGCCGCAGCTGGATTTTCCGGTGCGGCGCGACGGCGAGAGGGCTGCTGTCGCTCAGAATTTGACGGTCAGCCTTGCGTTGAGCGAACGCCCCGGCCCCGCCACGTTGTAGCCGTAGGCGGTCGACGACCCCATCATCGACACCACCTTGTAATCCACCAGATCGGCGCCGCCGAGCGGCAGGTAGTAGTTGGTGTTGAACAGGTTGTCGACGCCGAGATCGACCCGCACCGCGTCCCACTGATAGCCGGTGCGCAGATTGACCAGCGCGTAGGCCGGCGTGGTCAATTCGTTGTGAACCTGGCTGACGTCGTCCTTGGCGCCGACCAGCTGCAGCTCGACGCTGTTAGTCCAGTTGCCGAGCGTGTGGTCGAGCGCCAGCTTGGCGTTGATCGGCATCACATGATAGAGATTGACGCCGTCGGTGCGCTGGCCGCGGACGTAGCCGAGCTGGCCGCGCAACACGCCGCGACCGTACACCGGGCCGTCCCAGACCTGCAGCTTGCCGTCGAGATTGACGCCGTACAGATAGGCGTCGTGATTGGCGAATTGCAGATAGACGAAGTCGTTGGTCTTGGTCAGATTGGCCGCGGTGCAGGTCGACGAGCCGGCGCGCGTCGCGCAGCGATCGACGTCGATATAGTCCTGCACATAGCTGTAATACGGCGTGACCCGGACCTCCCACAGCTTCTGCGCCGGATCGTGCCAGGCCGCGGTGAAGCTCGCGGTGTGGGCCTTTTCCGGCACCAGATCGAGATTGCCGACATAGCCGTTGCCGTCGCCGAACCAGCCGATCATCTTCATCGCCATCGCCGAGCTCGACCAGGCGTAGCGCTCGTACAGATTGGGCGAGCGGGTCTTGCGGGCGAAGCCGAGCTCGAACTGGCTGGTCAAGCCCGGCTCATAGCGCAGCAGCGCTGAGCCGTCGAAATTGACGTCGGTCCTGGCGTGATCGCGGGCATTGAACGCCGCCGCGTCGGCGCCGTACATCATCGCGTTGTAGCCCTGCACGTCGCCGGTGTCGCTCCACACCATGTCGTTGCGCAGACCGACCAGCGTCGTCCATTCGCGGTCCCAATGTCGCTCCCACTCGACGAAGCTGCCGAGCCGGCTGCGCTGGCCGCCGTTGATGCCGATGAAGGTGTTCGGCCCCATCATGGATGAGCCGGCGACCGGGTCCCACCAATCGTCGAGCTTATTGTGATAGAATTCGTTGCCGACCCGCAGCAGATCGTGGCCGGACAGCGCGAGCGTCGCCTTCAGCTTGTAACCGGCGTCGCTGGCCTTGGTGTCCATCGGCATCGAGCCGGTCTTGTCCGGGGCGATGAAGCCCATGGTGTGCTGCACCTGGTGATAGAAGCCCGAGGCTTCGAGCTGGCCCCAGTCGAACACGCCCTCGTAGCGGCCGTTGATGAAGGCGCTCTGGTTGTAGACCATGTCCATGTACTGGTTGACGTAGCCCTGGTACGGGATGAACTGGCCGCCGACCTGCACGGTGAACAGGTTTCCGAACGTCCGCTTGGAAATGCTGAGCGCGTGGTTCTGGATCTCGTACAGCGTCGATTTGATCCTGGTGCCGTCGCCGGCCTTGTAGTCGGACGCCTTGGCCCAGCCGCCGGTGTAGGTGACGCTGGTGTCGGCGTTGGCGACGGTGGCGATGGCGTCGACGCCGTAGCCGGTGCCGTTGCTGCGGAAGAAGCCGGACACCTGCCCGGTGGTCAGCCAGCCCGGGCCCTTGGCGAACAGCGGCGGCGCGGTGGTGACGTCGATCCGGGCGCCGATGTAATCGCCGCCGACGCTGACCGGCGCCACGCCGAGATAGGCCCGCATCTTGGCGATCATGGTCGGATTGACGAAGGACAACGGCGGATTCATCTCGTTCGGGCAGGCCGGGCTGATCAGCATCGAGTTGATCGCGACCTGGACGCGGTCGGCGCCGAGCCCGTTGATCGCCGGCAGGCTGGAGACCCCGCCGGCGCCCCAGGCCGCCCCGCCCGGGATATCGGCGATCAGCGCCGCCGAGTCGCTGGTGGAGAGGCTGCGCGACGTCGCCGTGGCGGCGGAAATCGTCGTGCTGTCGGCCGGCACCACCGGGCCTTCGGGGACCGGCGCGGGTGCGGGCGCGACGGCGGTGCGACGCGGCGCGGCGGAGCGCTGCGCCTGCCGGTTGGGCTTCGGTTTGGTGCCCTCAACCACGATGGTCGGCATCGAGACGGCAGTCTGCGCCGCGGCCGGCGCGGCGGCCACCGCCAGCAAACCGCTGGACAGCAGCACGGCGAAACCGGGCGACAGGATGGCACTGGTCGTAAGGAGAACGCGGCGAGTGCCGGCGGGTGAGCTGGACAGCATGATGAGGACTCAAGGGGTGTTTGCAGGCGCGCCACAGCGCGTCACGGCCCGCGGGACGATGGTTTTTTTGCGAAACTGCCCCACCAGCAAGGCGGATCGGCTTCGCGCGGCGGCGATCAACGGCCGAAGCCACGCGGCCGCGAGCAGCGGCACATCGGCGTGGCGTTCGGGAGTTAGATCGCGGCGGGTGGTCCGCGGGCGGAGTGTGAGGCGACAGGAGCTCCGCGCGGCACCGCGGCGGACAGCCGCCAACTCGGCGCGGTATCGACCAGGCTCGGCAGCGGGACGAGCGCCGGCAACGGCACCGGCGGCGCCAGGCTGTGCCCGATCACGCAGGCGATGCATTTGATATGCGGCGCGACGCCGTGATCGCCGGAATCGGCGGGGGCGTGAGCAAAGCCGGAATCGCACAGCGCCGACAGCCCCAGCGCGTCGGGCTGCGCAGCGCCGGCAACCGGCGCCGCCAGCGCCAGCGTGGTCTGGAAGATCAGCGCGAAGGCGGTGAACCAGATCAGCGAAAGGCGGGCAGCGCGGCGCAGCGCAGCGGCAGACAAAGCCGCCCGCTTGGCGACCGCGCGCGGCAGATCGAGGCCCGCGCCGTGCCGGGCAACCGGCCGTCGCGTGCCGTTACGACCGAGCTGGCTGTGCCGTCGAGCCGTCGTCAATCCCGCCCCCTGCCATCGCTGGCACCCCGAGACATCCTAATCGGATGTTAACGCGGGCAGCAATCCACCATCGCCCGCGCGGATTCAAGGGGGCAGCGGTAGAATAGAATGGAATGCTTTTAAGGTGGGGCGGAAGGAGGTCGTTTGCTTTGTGGCCTGACGCTCACATGAGCACTGACCTCACCTCTCCCCGCTTGCGGGGAGAGGTCGACCCCGCGTAGCGCAAGCGAAGCGGGGTCGGGTGAGGGGGCGTCTCGGCATAACGCGGCGGGGGGGGGCCCCCCCGCCCCCCCGCCCCCCCCCCCCCCCCCCGCGTCTCGGCATAACGCGGCGCCCCCTCACCCGACGCGACAAGCTTCGCTTGTCACGCCACCCTCTCCCCGCAAGCGGGGAGAGGGAAGGAAGCCGCGTCGCCTACGCCACAACTCCACAACTCCACAAGGAACGAGCTACTCCGCCGCGGCGGCCTTGCGCTTGGCGAACTGGTCGTAGGCTTCCACCGCTTGGGCGGCATACATCACGCTCGGCCCGGCGCCCATGTAGATCGCCATGCCCATGGTTTCCATCACCTCGTCGCGGCTGGCGCCGTGCTTCACCGCGGCCTCGGCGTGAAAGCCGATGCAGCCGTCGCAGCGGGTGGCGACCGCGATCGCCAGCGCGATCAATTCCTTGGTCTTGGTGTCGAGCGCGTTGGCCTTCAGCGCCGCCTGGGCGATGGCGGCGAAGCCCTTCATCACCTCGGGCGCGCCGCCGCGGACTTCCTTCAGCGCGACCGACAACTCGGCGGTCACGTCGATCCAGTTCTTATGCATGCAAGTCTTCCTGACAAAGGTGACGACGCTTCAGCCATACCAGACTGCCGCGGCTTTCGGCACCGTGTCCCGGCCGCGGTGCTGCGCTGCGTCGTGAGCCGGGACCGTTACGAGGGCAACATCCGTCACGGCCCCGGCTCTGCATCGCACCACGCCGCAAGAGCGGCGCGTTGCGCTGCGTCCGGGGCACGCTTGGATGGAGCGCTGGCCTGGGTGGCCCGCGACCGTGCTTAGCCCTTCTTCGCCGGGCAGGTGTTGAGGCCGATCAGCGTATAGGCCGGGCAGAAGCCGAGCGCCGCGGTGAGCAGCGGCACCACGCCGATCCAGGCCCAGATCGGGCCGCCGGTCAGCGCCCAGCCGATCAGCGCCAGGCCGACAAGGGCGCGCAGCGCGCGATCGATCATTCCGACATTCGTGCTCATGATTTCCTCCTGATTGAGAGCCAATGCAGCAGGGATAGGGCGCAGGCCGCCCGCGGTCTGTGACCAAGTCACCGATCAAGTCACCGTGCCGGCTGCGCCGCGGCGCGCAACGGGGCTGCGTTGCGCAATTCGACCCGGCCGCGGCCGAGGCTGACCCAGCCGCGCTTTTCGAAGCATTTCAGCTGCCGGCTGACTACCTCGCGGGCGCTGCCGATCTCGGCGGCGAGCTGCTGATGGGTGATGGCGACGTCGTGGCCGTTGGCGGCCAGCGCCAACAGCCGCGCCGCCAGCCGCGACTCGATCGAGGCGAAGGCGACGTGCTGGATCACCCGCATCAGATCGGCCATCCGCGCCGCCTGGGCGTTGAACACGAAGCTGCGAAACCGCGCCGAGCGCCCGATCAGATCGTGGAAGGTCGCAGCCGGCAGCCCGATGGCGTGCACCGGGGTCTCGGTCACCGCGAAGGCGCTGTAATGGGTGTCGGCGAGCAGCGCCAGGGTGGTCAGGATGCACATGCTGCCGGGACCGAGCCGGTACAGCACGATCTCGTTGCCGTCGGCGTCGAGCTGATAGACCCGCACCTGGCCTTCGCACACCATGATGAAATAGCCGCACGGCTGATCCGGCGCGAACACCGTGGCGCCGGCCGGCAGCTGCATCGCCACCGCGCCGCCGATCAGCGGCGCGCGCTCGTTCGGCGCCAGATCCGAAAGCGGCGGAAAGCGCTGCAACCAGTCGAGGTCTGACAAGTCCATTGGGTACGGCCGATGTCTGCGCGAACGGCTGCCCGCCGCATCGCGCGGGGCGCATCGTGGCGATTCAGGCTGCGGATCACCGCCGCTGTCAAGCCGACTTCCCGACCTCATTGCCGCAGCGACGCCGCAATGTTGGGCGCGACGACGAATCAAGCGTTTGGTATCCTCCCGCAGAGACAATGTGCATGACGGACGAAGCGAATGGTGAATGCGTTACGACGATGGTTGGAGGCCCACGATCTGGCGGCGATCGTGATCGCGGTGCTGGGCGCGATCTTTCTGCTCGCCACGATCCTGGTCGTCGGCGGCTACCTGCTGGTAACGCGCTGAACGACACCTATCTTTAAGCCGAAGTGGGAGACCCGCGATGCCATCATTGACCGCCTGGAAAGTCCCCGCCTCGGCGCAGCCGCGCGCCGAGGATTACAGCTTCGACCTCGACCACGTGCTGAGCTCGGTGGTCGGGCTGCATTCCATCATCCCCGGCGACGCCTTCACCGCCGACACGCTCGGCGTCGAGCGCGCCGGCAACGGCGTGGTGATCGATCACGGGCTGGTGCTGACCATCGGCTATCTGATCACCGAGGCGCAGACGGTGTGGCTGCATCTCGGCGACGGCCGCATCGTCGAGGGCCACGCGCTCGGCTTCGACCAGGACTCCGGCTTCGGCCTGGTGCAGGCGCTGGGCGAGCTCGACGTCGATCCGCTGCCGCTCGGCAGTTCGGCGGCGGCCTCGGTCGGCGACCGCGTCGTGGTCGGCGGCGTCGGTGGCCCCGAACGCTCGGTGGCGGCGCAGATCGCCGCCAAGCAGCAATTCGCCGGCTATTGGGAATATCTGTTGGACGAGGCGATCTTCACCACCCCGGCGCATCCGAACTGGGGCGGCGCGGCGCTGATCTCGGAGGCCGGCGAATTGATCGGGATCGGCTCGCTGCAGATCGAGCGCGAACATTCCGGCCGCGACGAACATCTCAACATGATCGTGCCGATCGACCTGTTGAAGCCGATCCTCGAGGATCTGCGCAAATTCGGCAAGGTCAACGCCGCGCCGCGGCCCTGGCTCGGGCTGTATTCCGCCGAGATCGAGGACAAGATCGTGGTGGTGGGCATCGCGCCGAAGGGGCCGGCGGCGCGCGCCGAGTTAAAGACCGGCGACGTGATTCTGGCGGTGCGCGGCGAGAAGGTGTCGAGCTCGGAAGAGTTCTATCGCAAATATTGGTCGCTCGGCACCGCGGGCGTCGACGTGCCGCTGACGCTGTACCGCGGCGGCGACACTTTCGATGTCGAACTGGTGTCGTCCGACCGCAACAGGTTTCTGAAGAAGCCGCGGATGCATTGAAGGCGACTTCGGGTGATTGGACGCCGCCGAACCGAATTGCGTGCGACCAAGCCAAAACCAAGCCGTCATTCCGGGGCGCGAGAGCGCAAGTAACAAGCTGTCATCCCGGGGCAGGAGCGGCGTGAGCCGCGAGTGAACCCGGGATCCAGTAATCACCGCCCTGGAATACTGGATTCCGGGTTCGCTCGGCCTTTCGGCCTCGCGCCCCGGAATGACGGCTGATTGTGGCAGAGCGCGGCGCGGCACACGCGCAGCGTTGCCGAGTGTCGGTCTCGCAACGTGCCTCACCCCCGCGGCAGCGCGGCGCGGCGGAGGCGGTCGTTGATGGCTTCGCCGAGCCCGTGGCGCGGCACCGGCATCACCGCGATGCCGGCGGCGCCCCGGGCGTCGAGCGCGCGCAGATAACCGAACAGATTGGCGGCGGCTTCCGCCAGATCGCCCTGCGCCGACAGGTTCATCACCACGGTCGTCGCATCGACGCCCGGCAGCGCCGCCGCGCCGAACGCCAGCAGCGCCTCGCCGGGCTCCACGCCAGTCGCCTCCAGCCGCACTTTCGTTCGGGGCGCGTAATGCGACGCCAGCATGCCCGGCGCCAGCGGCCGCGCCGGATCGGAAGCCACGGGCATCGCCAGCGCGCGGCCGAGCACGGCCTCGATCTTTTCGCGCGGCAGACCGCCGGGACGCAGCAGCACCGGCTGGTCGAAACACGCAACAATCGTCGATTCGACGCCGACCGACACCGGCCCGCCATCGACGATCAGCTCGATGCGGCCGTCGAGGTCGGCATGGACATGCGCGGCGGTGGTCGGCGAGACGTGGCCCGAGCGATTCGCCGACGGCGCCACCACGGCGCCGCCGAAGCCGCGCAGAATGGCTTGCGCCACCGGATGCGCCGGCACCCGAATCGCCACGGTATCGAGGCCGGCGGTGGCGAGATCGGCGACCGGGCAGTTCTCAGCTTTCGGCACCACCAGCGTCAGCGGCCCCGGCCAGAACGCCGCGGCGAGCTTCAACGCGTCGCCGTCGAATCGGCCGATCCGCTCGGCCGCCGCCAGATCCGCCACATGGGCGATCAACGGGTTGAACGACGGCCGGCCCTTGGCCTGATACAGCCGCGCGATCGCGCCGGCATTGGCCGCGTCGCAGCCGAGGCCGTAGACCGTCTCGGTCGGAAACGCCACCAGACCGCCGTCCTGCAGGCATTTCGCGGCTTTTGCCACCCCGTCGTCGCCGGCGGCGACGATCGCCGTCGCAAGGTCCAGTTTCATCTAAATTCCAATCCTCAATTCGCCTGCTTGCGGAGTGCGAAACCCTTGGCTATAAGCCGGCCACTGTCGGAGTGTGGCTCAGCCCGGTAGAGCACTGCGTTCGGGACGCAGGGGTCGCAGGTTCGAATCCTGCCACTCCGACCAGTAATTCCCGACAGGCTTTTTGCCTTTTTCCCGAAGCGTTTCAAGGCAAGCCGACCCTTTACCAGATATCGATCTGTAGCGCGCAAAATCAAATGGCATGGCGCGCAAGATCAGATGGCAACGGTTTTGGATCGTGAAGCGGCCTTCACCGCCTCTTCAAGCCGCCCGCACGCGATCTCGAAATAGGTTGGGTCGACCTCGATCCCGACATAGGCCAGCCCCTTCTGAACGCAGGCCACCCCGACCGTGCCCGATCCCATGAACGGGTCGAGGATCGGCCCCTCCATCACCGTCATCAGGCCGGTCATCAGGTCGACCGGCTTGCCCGCGACGTGGTGTTTCACCCTCGGCACCGACATCCGAAACACGCCGGGCGCGACGGGGCCGGCCTGCGGCCTGGCGCCGTTGGTCCCCCACAGGGCGTATTCCGCCTGCACCCTGTAGCGCCCCTTCTGCGGCCGTGAGCCCTCCGTTTTGTCCCAGGGCACAATCCCCCGCCAGACCCAGCCGGCACACTGGAGCGCATCGCTGGTGACCGGAAGCTGCCGCCAATCCGAGAAGCTCACCAGCATCGCGCCTGGCCGCGTCAGCGCCCGGGCGCGTCCCATCCAGAGCGTCGACCAGGCGAGGTAGGAGCGCTGGTCGCGGGTGTCGCCCTGAAACTCGGGATACTGCGGGTGACCCGTGCTGAGGTATTTTGCGGTTGTCGCCTGTGCCCGATCGCGGACGTTGCCGCCGCTTGAATAAGGCGGGTCGGTCAACACGTCGCCGACCGGGTCTAGCGTCGGAAGGATTTCGAGGGCGTCTCCGAGATATACGGTTGCCGGACCGATCCGGCGTCGCTTGACGAACATAGGGCCTCTCCCGAGGTCGGACGCTCGTGGCGCTCGGTGGAGGGCTCTGTTGGCCTCAAGATATTGATGCCACCGCAGCGGCGGCATTTGATTTCGACGGTGCCGACGATCGCGTCGGCTACCGCCCGAAACAGCAGCGCTCGGCATCGAGCGCAGCGGATGGATTCCATGATTTGTTAACTCGAATCGGGCCACTTCGCCGCCGCTCGTCAGAGCCTCGGCGGGGTGGCGGCAATTCTTCTGCGTCGCTTCGCGGGCTCGTTGCCAAACTTCACCCGCGACCGGGTAATTCCCGGACCCCGTCACCCAGGCCGCTCCTGCGGCCCTCATAGCACCTCGCATCCGACCCGCCCGACGCCGCGGTCGATCAGGCCGATCACGCGGGCGGCTCCCTCCGACAGGTCAAGCACCCGGCCACGGATGAACGGACCGCGGTCGTTGATCGTGACCGTGACCTCCCGTTCGGCGTAGGTCACGCGAAGCTTGGTCCCGAACGGCAGGCAGCGGTGGGCCGCCGTCATCGCGCTCGGCCTGAAACGCTGGCCGGAGCTCGTGCGCGGCCCGGATTCGCTGCCGTAGAAGGACGCGAGACCTGCGCATTGCCGATCGCAGGCTTGGGCGGTTTTCGCTTTGACCAGGCCCCAGGAGACGAACATTACCGCGCCGCAGAGGGTCGTATAAGCGCAGATAAGGAAGACCATCCAGACCGCGAACAAGCGGCTCCTCCAAGCTTCGCTCATGCCCCGCCTCCCTTGCCCTCTGCGGGCGCCTTTACGGTGATCGTCGACAGCACCGGCGAGCCCTTGGCCCAGGTGGTCGAGATCGATTCCGACAGCCACGTGCCGTCGATCCCGTCCCGAAACCCGCTGGCGATCACCTTGGCCCCGGCCGACCAGGCTGGGTTATAGGCATGCGTGAAGTGGCCGCCGCCGGTGAGCATGTTGAGCTTGCGGCCGTGCGCCTCGGCGGCGCGCTTGGCTTCGTCCTCGCTCGCCCGTGGATGCAGCAGCGTGTGGGTCGGCCCCTTGGCGCCGGTCGAATAGCGGATCGACTTGCGCTTGCCGCTCTTCGGATCGTGCCACGATGCCTCGACCTTGCCGTAGCGTGGCCGCGGCTCGCCCTTGATGCGCCAGCCCGAATTGCCGATGCGCTTGATGACGATCGGCGGCAGTTCACCGCCGTCCGCTCCCTTGCCGGAGCCGCGCTTGGTTACGGCCAGCTTCTGGCCGCCGGGCTTCACCATGCCGCCGGCCTCGGCCGCGACGCGGTGCGCGAAGTCGATCGGGCTGGCTTCCCAGCGCAGCACGAAGGGCAGCTTGACCTTGGCCAGCTCGGGGTCGATCGCCAGCGAGAGCTTCGCCGCCTTGGCGGTGTCTTCCAGCACCTGGCCCAGCGTGGAATCGTGCCAGTGCTTCATTCCGCCGGCCTTGAACTCGCCCGACATGGTGGCGGCCCGGGCGGTCATCTTCATCGTCTCGGGGCCGTTCTCGCAGCCCGACTCCCAGCCGTTGACTTTGAAGGCGCCGATCATCGGCGCGATCGTTTCCTTGTAGCCGGCGAACACGATCAGCAGATCATCTTCCTGCGGCAGCGGGATCTGGCCGTAGTTGTCGTCCAGCTCCAGCTCGAACTCGTCGTCGTCGTCGCCGGCGTTGTCGGTGTGGGTGGCGCTGAGGAAGACCTTCGCCATGCCGATCATCAGGTCGACGTCGCCCTTCATCACCTTCAATACCGGCGTCATGTGTCGCCCCAGACGCGCTTGACGGTCGGTCTCGGCGGGCCGCCGCTCGGACGCGGCGGCAGCTTGATTTTGGTGCCCAGCGGCAGCCGCCAGCCGACCGCCGCGAGGCCGGGATTGAGCTTCAGGATGCTCTCCACGGTGCCGTCGCGCTCGGTGCCGAGTTCGGCTTTCGCGATCTTGTCGAGCCGCTCGCCGTCCCGCCGCACGATGTAAAGCCGGTCGAAGCTGCTCATCCGTAATAGCCCTTCAAATCGGCCGTAAAGGCCAGCTTCTTGCCGCCGTAGTATTCGACGTCCGACAGCCGCTCGATCGTCACGGCTCCCAGCACGACGGCGGTGAAGCCGCGGCCCATGCGGATCAGCGGAAGCGGCCGGAGCGCGAACTGCGCCGCTCGCAAGCCCTCGTAGTCCGGCAGACCACCGAGCTGATCGGGAAAAAGCACGCCGCGAACCGACATCTCCGGCCGCTTCATGCCGTGCATCTGGGCGCCATCCATCAGCCCGAACCGCGGAACGTCCGCCACGACGGCTTCGGAGCTGGTGTCGATCTCCTGAGAGTTGAGCCCGACCACCTGAAACACATGCGGTCCGATCGCCATCAGCGCCATGGCTACACCGTGTCGAACAGAGCGGAGGAGCTGTCGCCGAGCTGCGCGAGCTGGCGGGCGATGTCCTGGCCAATGCGGCTGCCGTCGCGGCCGGCGCCGTTGACGTGGACCGTGACGTGCACCGTTCGCCCTCCAGCGAGGCCAGCTTGCTTTCGAGGCGACTCTGGGGCCGGCGCTGATGCCGGGCCCCGCGGCGCGGAGGAAGCGCCGCCGGCGGGCGCGCCGCTTGCGGCCGGCCCGGAGAAGCGCGGCGAGATCTGTGGCGAAACCTGAAAATTCCACATCGCACGGATTCGCTCGGCCGCCGATTGGGACTCGGCGACCGCCTTGGCGCTCTCGCTGGCAACCGCCCGGCTGATCCGCTGCATCGTCGTTTCGGCCACGCTGGCTGCAACCGGCGGCACCGGCGAGTAGTTACGCGGATCGGCCGGCGCGGCCTGGCGCCGGCCGATCGCGGGCGGCTTGAAGCTCGGCACCGGAGAATAGTTGCCGACCTCAGGGATCGGAGTCGCGGGCCCCCGCAATGGTTTGTTGGAACGCTGCTCTCGCTCCCATTGAGCGAGCGCCTTCGCGTAGTTCTGCGACTGGAAACGGCCCGAGAAGTCCGACAGCTTGGGGCGCCTGGCATTGAGGGCCGCGCGGGTGGCGCGTGCGTGCTCGTAGCTCTGCATGCGGCCGGAAAACTGGGATTTTGGCCCGGCGGGTTCGTCGACTCGGGGCGCGTCCTTTTTGGAATCATCCTTTTTGTCGCCGGACAAATACTCGCGTGCGCTATCGATGCCGCGCGAAAGTCTTTCCAGAAGGCCAACAGCCGGCGTCGCTTCGGCCACGAATTTCCCGACCGCGATCCCGGCCGCCGACCACGAATCCGCCAGCTTGTCGATCGAGGCCTGCGCATCGCCGGTGAGGCGGACGACGTCTGTGTTGATCGTCCCGAGAGCCTTGGTCTGGATTTCCGCACGCAGAGACCGAAATTCGGCCTTCAGGTTGATCAGCGCACTGATCGCTGTCCGGGAGTCGATCTCTCCGAACAGCTTCGGCAGCTTCGCCATGTCGCCCTTGAGGGCCTTCTCAGTCAGCTCGATAATCACGTCGAGCAACGGCTTGCCTTCCTTGGCGCCCTTCTTCAGCCCGGCCTCGAGGTCGACCCCCATCTTCTTGAAGTTGTTCTGCACGTCGGTGGTGTTGATTTTGGCGAGCAGATCACGGATGCCGTTGAACGTCTTCTCGGAGGTCCCGGCCTCCTTGCGGATGATCTGCGTCGCGGCCGCCAGATCGGCCAACTTGCCGGCCCCCTTCTGCCCGACGTTGGCCCATGCCGCGGCCAACTCCGGAAAATATCGCGCCATGTCCTTGAGTTCGAACTGGCCCTTCTTGCCCGCATAGGCCAGCCTGTCGAATGCCTCCGGCAACTCCTCGACCTTGAGCTTCAAGTTGGTCATCATCGCGCCGGCGGAGTTGGACATGTCCTCAGCCGACGCGCCGGATGCTTGCGCCGACTTGACGACCGCATCCATCATCGCCAGCGCCTCGGGCAGTTCCTTGCCCTGGGCGACCAAGGCTTCCAGGCCCTTCAGCACCTCCTCGACGGGCACGGCATACTGCCTGGCGATTGCCCGAACGTTGCCCGTCGCCGCATCGACCTGGGCCTTGGTCGCCTCAGCCGTGATACCGAGCCGCGTCATGCGTCGGTCCAACTCGGCGAAGTCCTGAAAGCTCTGCTTGACCGCGCCCGCAACGCGGACACCAGCATACACACCGCCGACGACGCCAGCCGCACGCGCGCCCATGCCGATAACGGCTGGCAGCGCGCCACCGCCCTGTCCGCGCCGCTCTGTTGTCGGCGGCAACGCACCGCCGCCCGAGCCTCCTTGCCCCGCACCCCGGCTCTCATCTCGCACCCGACGCAAGCCACGCGCGAGCCGCTCGGATTGAGCCGTGGCGTTGCGCAGGCCCTGGACCAAGCGGTCGACATGGCCTCCATCGAGCTTTTGGAGCTGAGTGTTGAACTGCGCCAGCGCCTTCATGCCGGCGAGCGCCTCGGTGCGGGTCTTCGCCAGATCGCGTGCCAGCTTGTCGGCCTTGGCCGCGCCGAGCTTCCGGGCGCTGGTCGACGCCTGGCTAAGAGCCGCGTCCGCGCCCTTCGCCTCGTTCTTGGTCTTGGCGAGATCGGCGGCGAGCTTGCCAGCCTTGGCGCCGTCGAGCTTCTTGGCAGCAGCGCCGACGCCTTCCAGCTCGCGCTTGGCATCCTTGGCGGGGCCTGCGAGCTGATTGACCAGGCGCAGCCGCAGCGAGACGTCGAGATTACTCATGATCCCCTCAGCTGGCCCCAGGTCTCGCGGTCGATATCAGCCGCCTCATTCCACCACAGCAGCACATCGGGCCACGTCATCGCCATCACGGCGGGCACCGGCGTGGAGAGCACCGCCGCGACGCGCGCCGCGTAGCTGCGCCAACGTTTCAGCCCGACGTAAAGCCGAACGCCTTCCGGAGTGACCGGGGCAAAAAATCGGCACCGGCCTCCATCATGGCCTCGCCATCGTCCGCATCCATGCCGCGCAGCACCGGCGCCGGAACGCCGGTCATCTCGGCGTAGATTTCGTAGAGATCGTTGTGGCGATTTTCGCTTACCAGCTTGTCGACCTGCACCATCGTCAGGCGGTTGATCACGACGGCGTCTCGGCAGAGCGAGCCGTCCATGAACGGACACGACAGCGGGACGCGCTTCGATCGCCCGCCGGCAAAGTCGAGAACAGCCACCATCGGCGGCGCCTCGGCCGGGGCCTCGGCAGCGGGCTGTGCGACCGCCAAATCGTCCGTCTTCGCGCCGGCCTTGCGCTTGGCGTCGGGCGAGCCGGGCGGCGGAACAACTGGCTTCAGCGCCGGCTCGACCTCGACCGGCGGCGGTAGATCAATGGCCATTGAAAGCTCCTTTAAGGCCCCTCGAAATGGTGGCCCGGGTCCGCGCCGGGCCGTCGCCTACTCGAACCGCGGTGGCGGGTCCGCAAGGGTCTGTCCCGCCGATTATGGCCGCTTGCCTCTGGTTCTTTCGCTCGGGATTGATCAACCCGCAATCCGCAGAATTCGGTTCTCGGCGTCGGAGCTGGCGCTACCGAGATATCCGAGCCGCGTGTTGGTCTTGAACCGGAAGGCCGCGATGATGCCGTAGCCTTCGATCACGTCTTCGAAATCAGTGATCGAGCCGACGTGGTAAGCATAGCCGTTGAGGCCGCGGCCCTTCATCTCGTCCGCATCGGCCTCCTGAAACAGGCCGCGAACCGTGACGATCCGCTCCCGCTTGGTGCCGTCCAGTTCATCGACCATCAGCTCGTAGATCGTGTAGAGCTTGCTCTCGCCGAGCGAGAGGCCGAATTGGCCGAGCACCGCCGGCGGCGCGCCCTTCAGGTTGAACTGCAGCTTCGGCGCTTCGATCGCGCCGATCGGCACGTCCAGCTTCATGATGCCGCCGCCGGGTAGATGCTCCTCGGTGATGGCCTTGGGCGATGGCAGCTTGTAGCTGGCGAGCGAGAGCCAGGTGTTGACGCCCTCGCAGTACAGGTTGCCGGCTTTACGGACGAATTCCATGGTGGGTCTCCCTTAGGCCGCGATGGCTTCATAGCCACCCAGCGCACGCTGGATGTCCGAGGCGAGGATGTCGAAGGCGGGGGCGTAGGGCCGCATGCCGAACACCATGTCGGAGATGATCGGCGTGTTCTCGTGCGGCAGTTCGATCCGCAGAATGCCCTGGCGCATGTTGGCGTTCGGGTTCAGCGCGCGGTCGAAATAGCGCGTGTAACCGAGCACCACGCCGAGCGATACCAATTCGTCGAGGAAGTATTCGACCGTCTTGACCACCATCAGGGCGTTGTGCGCGGTGAAGAGCTCGCCACGCCACTTTCGCAACGCCCCAGGCAGCGAGGCGCGGATCGCGTTCTCGGTCCGCACCTTGTTGATGAAGCGCCAGTTGCTGTCGTTGGACAGCGTCTCGGAGCCGAACAGCTCCTTGCCTTCGATGAAGGTGTTGACGCCGGCATTGATCAGGAAGTTGGCCTCGTGATCGATCTCGCCGTCGTAGTAGGAGACCGGGCGCGCGGTGCCGACGATCGCCGACGAGGTCTGGTTTTCCGGCGACCAGTACGGGCCGCCGCGCTCGCGGTCACGTTTGGCGAACAGCGCCGCCACCGTGGTCGAGGCCGGCCGGGTCAGGATGGTGTCATCGGCGCCGTCGAGCACCGCAAAACGCCGCAACGCCGGGTCGATCGCGTAGAGGTAGCGGCCGTTGTCGCGCTTCAGCCGTTCGGCCCACTGCGCCGCCGCGACGCGGTCGAGGTTCGGGCCGTCGATCACGCTAATGCCGAGCACGCGCTTGGCGACGGCAGACGCCGCCAGCGCAACGGGATTCGCGACCGCGCCGACCTCGACCGTGCCAGCCGCGCCGGCGCCGTCGCCCGTGATGGTCATCGTGCAGGTGTTGGGGATGCCGAAGCCGGCATCGTCGATCACGACGTCCACTTTGCCGCCGGTGATGACGCAATGCCCCTTCGGCACGACGACGGCGCCGGCCGCCGTAAAGGTCACGTCGGCATGCGTGTAATCGGCGCCGCGGTTGGTCATGGTGGCGATCGTCGCCCCGATCGGCGACTCGTTGCAGAAGCCGGGCGGCACGATGATGCCCGGCCGCACGCTGGTCTGCGCGCGAGCATCGAGCAGGCCCCAGAGGCCGGTGCGGTCGGACGGATCGCCGATGATGGCGCCGAGCTGCTCGTTGCGGCTCGTCGCCTTGGCGACGCGACGGACAAGGATGCTGGCGTTGATGCCCTCGCTCAGGATGTCATCGATCGCCATCGACAGCTCCCCGGCGTCGCCCAGCGTGGCGATCTTGTCGGCCTCGTCGCCGTAGAGGTGGACGTTGGTTTCGAGCGGGAAGATCGACGGGTTGGCCTCGTCGGCCGGCGCCACCAGGGCGATCGTGGAAAAGTCTGGTGCCTGGACTGTACGAGCGTCCTCGCCCGCGTCGATAAAGCGGACGCCGTGGTTCTTGGTGAGTGCCGCCATGAGCGAAGCCCCTTGACCAGAAATTGGATCGGGATGAACCTATGGGGCGCACAAGCAAAGAGGGCCGCTGACAGCTGTCAGCGGCCTCGTTCGTTCCGGCGGCAGAAGCGTCGCGGCAGGAAAGGCGTGCGGTTAACCGAACGCGTTGTCGATCTGCGCCGTGGTGGTGATGGAGCCGGCGGCGATGCCGGCGAGAACGCTGGCCTCGGCGGCGAAGCACGCTCTGACATGCGCCCGCACCGCCATCGCCAAGGTGACGAAATCGGCGTTGGAGACCAGCCGGAACTCACCGTCGGCGAACTTCCATCCGTCCGGGTCGGCGCGCTGGCCGCGGTCGATGGCGGTCAGCTCGGCCAGGATCTTGCCTTGGCTGCGATCGTCGGTAGCGACCGGCCAGCCGGACCAAGCCGTGCCGCCGGTCTCCTTGGCCCAGCGGACAGCCGCCGTGTAGGCGGGCAGATCAATGGGCTGCTCCGGCGGCGTGTAGTCCACAACGGCGCCGTCCACCAGCCGGCGGAGCCCGGGGTGGGCCAGCAAGTCCCGCCACTGCGGCTCGGTGATCTCGACCGCCTCCGCCGGGACCCTGCAGTCCGGGTTCGGCTGACCGTCGATCAGCCGCGGGCCATGAATATCGTCGCTGTAAAATCCGGCCGGGAATCCGGCGGGCGTGAAAACTGCGTAGAGATGCATGATCAGTATCCCATCGCTATATAGCGCCCAGGTTGTGACGCATATCCCACGACGCCACCGTTATTAACGTATCTTGCCCGGGCGGTGAACCCAACAGGGTTGATGCCTTCGACCGCAATCGAAAGTGATTGTGTGCCTTCAATCCCTACGTTGCTGCCGATCGACGCAACTACGGAGAAGCAGAAATTAGGGAAGGCCATTGGAAAGTTGTTGGCCGTATCGCTTCCGCCCATTGTTCCCCACTGGATAATTAATCCGCTGGGGAGTTTCTGGTAACCGCTGGTGCCAAACGACGCCACAGTATCATGGTCGGTCCATACCTTGCCGAAGTCGGTGGAGTCGACCGTCGCTCTAACAGAGCCCGAGCCCCAGCCAATCTTGACGATACTGCTTGGGTTCTGTCCGACGCCAGTTCCCTGCTGGGCAGGAGTGAAGCCAAGTGCGGCCTGTGCTCCCAACGTCCCGCGCGCCGCCGCCGCGTCCGCCTGCGTCAACAGAGATCGGCCGAATGTGGTTGTAGAAAGACCCGCAATCGCCGTTAGGTCGGTGTCTAGCGGCTGCTTGCCGGCGATCGCGGCATTGAGCGTCGCGGCGAGGTTGGCATTGTTACCGAGTGCCGTCGCGATCTCGTTGAACTGATCGAGCGCCGGCCCGGCACCGTTGGTCAGATAGTTGAGCAGATCGGCCCGCATCTGCAACAGCGCCGCCATCGTGGCGATTTGCGTCGAGTTGGTGCCGAGCGGCGCCGTCGGCGCGCGCGGCGTGCCGGCGAGCACCGGATCGACGGACGGCGCTTTCGCAGCGTCGACCGCAATCAGATACGCGAGCAGCTTGGCGAGCGTGTCGTGATCGGCGTCAACGCCGCCGCGCAGATCGGCGAGGATCGCGGCGCGCCGGGCCGGCGTGAGGAATTGCCGGCCGGTGGTTTCTTCTTGGACGCTCGCCGCCGGAACACCACTGCGGTAGTCGTTCAGCTGCGCCTCGATCTCGGCCGCGCGCGGCGAGATCTCCAGTTCGATCACGCGCAGCACCCGAGCCACCAGGACATTGGCATCGCCGCCGAGCGCCGCAACCGCGCGCTCGATGGCGTCGAGCCGCATGTCGACATCCTGCCGGAATTTGTTTTCCTTCTTCAGGATCTCGTCGGCCTTGCCGACCCGGTACTCGGTCTCGAATTTGCGCGTCATCCAATGGTCTCCCGGGCCGGCCCTAAACCGGCGTGTAGCTGGCCACCTCGGCGGCGTGCTCGGATGCGAGCAGGCGCGTCAGCAGCTCGCCGGTGACCTGCGTTTGCGATGCCTGACCGAAGCCGACGCCGAACGCCTTGAACCGGGCTGAGACCTCGACGGCGTAGTAGGCGTCGGCGATGATCTCCGGAGTGGCGGCGACGTCAGCGGTGGACTTCTTGGTGGCCATAGCGGGTTACTCCGTGGTTTGGACACGTCCCTCGACGTGCCAGGTGACGCGGGGATTATTGGTGGTGCCGACGATGTCGACCTTGCAGGTCGAGATCGGTGCGCCGGCGAACGAGAAGGTCCAGATCTTCTCGTATGCATCGGCTCGCACCACGCCCTTCTTGCCGATCAGCGGCTTGGTCTCGACCGCCGTGTGGGTCTTGAGCGAGGCAAAGCCGGCGCCGTGCCTCAGCCGCACCGCGATGGTGTGGCGCGCCGGATCCCAGGCTCCGACCGGCGTCGAGATCACCACGGTTTGAAGCGAGGTGCCTAACACCAGCGGCAACGAGATGTGGCAGAAGTCATCGTCGGCCCGGAACAGCTCGACCTCGCTGGCCCCCATGTCGAGGATCGGCATCGCCCACTGGTTGCCGTTCAGCACCAGGCGGAAGTCGTAGTAGGCCGTCACACCGGAGCCGAACAGCGTGTCTTCCCCGGCCGGATCCTCGATCGTGCGCCAGGCGCCGCCGACCTGCAGCTGGAACTGCCGCGATGAGTTATTCGGAACCACCTCGGCGTTGCGGATGCGGAGGTTGTGGATGCCGCCATCGAGATTGACGCCTTGGAGCGGCACCGTGAGCGACGTCAGGTCGAAGCTGCAATATTCGGTCACGTGGCAGAGGTCCCGGGTGAGATCGCCGACATAGAAGCTGCCGCCGTCGGTACTCTCCAGCAGATTGCCGCTGAGGAATTTCTGCCCCTCGGCATAGACGGCGGTGACGTCGCCGGTGGTGGCGATCAGATAGGCGTATTGCTTGCCGGATTGGCGGAAGCTCGGCACCGCGAACGGAAACCGCGTCGCCTCAGGCCAACGCTTGAACTGCGACGCAGCCAGCGTGGTTTTCGTGAGCATCCGGCCCTTCTGCGGCCGGCCGTCCTCGCCACATTCGACCACCGTGACGGTGATTTCCGCGCCGGCGGACCAGCTGTCGAGATACAGCCGCATGCCGGGCGACCAGCGATCCTGCGACTGCAGCCAGCTCTGCGCCTTGATGACGCCCTGGATGGTATGGGCGACCGGCGCGTAAACGTCGTAGGGCTCCTTGACGGTGGTGGTCCAGAACTTCCGGAGCCGCTTGATCTGGTGTCCGGTCCAATCGTAGTTGCCGACCGTGCCGGAGATCTCATAGGTCTCGTTGCCGATGCGCAGGATGCCCTTGGCCGGATCGTACTGGCCGCTCTGCCACCACTCCGAGTTCTCGCAGGCCTCGAAGTAATCACCATAGGCCGTCTCCTGACGGCTCATCAGCATCTGGGTCAGTTCGAGCGTCTGATACACCGTGCCGCCGAGCGGCATCGTGCCGGCGCGATCGGCCAGCTTGATGCCCTCGATCACGGTGTATTTCGGACAGATCAGCCCAGCCGAGGCGTGCATCAGGTTGCCGTCGTTCGGGTTGTAAAGCGCCAGCGGCTTCTTGTCCTGATTGGCCGCCGGGAAGCGGATGCCCTCAAGCACGCGGGCCTTGTAGTCGACATTCGCGATGTCGCTCTCGCTATCGTCGAGGAAGTTGTCGGCCGAGAACGGGGAGCCGGTGTCGGGAATCGCCAGCACCTGCTTAATCTTGGCGATTTCGCCCTGCGACGCCCGGAAAGTTTCGGGTGACACGCCGCCTTTGATCTGCCGCGCGAGCGCTGCCATGTCGTTGCGCAGGCCGGCCATCTCCTGATTGACGAGATCGAGCCGCCCGCTGAGGCCGGTGCATTTGGTCGCCAGTTCGTCGAGCTCCGGCGCCTCATTGGCGGTGCGCATCTCGATACTTTCGATGCCGCCGGTGCCGACCAGAATGTCGGCGATCGCCACGGTGCCGAGCGGAATCGACGGCTTCACCGGGATCAGCGACGGCGCGCCGGGATACAGCGTCAGGATGGCGCTGCGAACCTTGGCGCGGGCGCCGGTCTGCGGCACCTGCTGGATCGCGGTGCCCCCGCCGGACTGCGGCACTTCGCGCTCGTAGTTGCGCGCCTCGACATAGCCGTCGTCTTCGCGGCCTTGACCGATCAGCGTGACGTACACTTTCTGGCCGGCGGTGATCGGCACGAACTCGGCGGCCGACATCGACAGCTCCGCTTCGAGCGCATACATCGCGCCCCCATCATAGATGCGGCCGGGCGCCACCTCGATCGCGGCGGTGCCGGAGGCGAGCGTCGTAAAGCCCTTGTACATCCGGCCGGAGACGAGGAGATCGTCGGTGAGCTGGGCGATGCCCTGCTGCGGCCATTGGCCGATCCGCTCCATATCCTCGTCGGTGCCTTCCTGGTCGATATCCCAAATCGTACGCTTGTACATGACAGCCCTTTCAGCGGCGGAGAACAGCGCCGTACCGCACATCGTCAGGCAACCTCGCAAGGTCCCCGAACGTGATCGGCCGGACGGAATTGATGTCGAGAAACAGGATGTCGCGAGCGGCCTGCGTGACCGCGAGCGCGTCGAGAACTTCGACCACGCGGGGCTCGGGCCCGGCGCGCAGATAGCGGCCGAGCGGAAATCCGGACTTCGGCGTGGTCCCAAGATGCGCCAGCACGGTGGCGGTGAAACGCGCGCGGCGGATTCGTGTGCGGCCGATCCGGTTGCGCATCCGGCCGAGCACGGCCGAGCTGCCATCGGCCAGACGGATCGACAAGTAAGCCTGTTCGTCGGCGCGGTTCGGCCGGATGCCGCGGCCTTTCAGGCTGCGGCCGACGAACCAGCCGCGGCCGCCAGGCTGCGGCTCCCACAGCCTGCGCGGGGTGGCGTCGAGCGGCATCAGCCCCGGCGACATCACGGCCGGAATGAACTGATCGCCGCCGGCGGTGAAACTCAGTAGGATGACGCGCTGGCTCGCGAGCCGACCGTCTGCAACGAAGCGGCCGCGCAGCCGCTTGCCGACCTGGAAGGTGTTGCGACGCGGTCCGGG
Source organism: Rhodopseudomonas rhenobacensis (assembly GCF_014203125.1). Taxonomy (GTDB): domain Bacteria; phylum Pseudomonadota; class Alphaproteobacteria; order Rhizobiales; family Xanthobacteraceae; genus Rhodopseudomonas_A; species Rhodopseudomonas_A rhenobacensis. Next base: position 106,974 of record NZ_JACHIH010000006.1, on the reverse strand, counting down.
AATGACCAGCCGTTCGGGGTCGGACAGCAGCCGGCCGGAGGCGTCGATCCGCACGCCGGCGAACACCAGGCGCTGGACCGTGCCGCCCTTGCGCAGCTCCGGCCGCCGGCGGCCGAGCACCACGGCGGCGGCGGATCGCACGACGAAACGCCGGCCGATGAAGCGGCCTTTGAGCGTGCGTTGAACGATCGTTCCGTCCGCCTCGAGGCACGGCACGGGCTGATAGCGGATCGGGTAGTCCGCCGTGTAGATGCGGATCTCCGGCAGGCCGGCGAGCCAGCGATCGTGAGACTCCTTGGTCGGCGCGGCGCCGACGAAGAACGCGTGGCGCGGCAGCCGCGCCCGGACGAATTCGGCATCCACATAGCCGAGCGCCATGCGATAGCCGGCGACCGTGGTCTTGGCCTCGTGATACGCTGGCGACTCGGCGATCACCTGGCGCTTGCGATGCTCCGGCCATTCACTCCGCCAGAAATCGACCGACCAAGCCCAGGCCAGCAACGGCAATTGGTCGGCCGGGCATGTCCACGGGTCCCACAGCGTACGCAGCTTGGCGGCCTCGGCGAACAGCACAGGCCAGCGCTCGGCGTTGACCAGGCTATGGCCGCGCTCGGCGTCGCCGATGGTCGGCTGGATCGGGTTAAAATCTGCGCTCATCCGTCGATCCCCCAGCTCACGGCGATCGACGAGATGTACGGCGCGCCATCGTCGCCGCCGGCGACATCGGCGAGCGGACCAAGCACGTCGACCTTGCGCACCGCGCCGGACTTGGCGACGGCGCCGATCGCCTGGGCGTGCAGCGTCTCACCGATCTTGTGACGCTCCGCGCCGAGGCCCGCGATCGCCGTGGTGGCCAGCGCGACGGCAGCTGCCGGGTCGGGCCCATTGGAAACCCAGAGCTTCACGGCGACGGCCGCCGGCACGATCCGCGCCGGCCGCACGGTGACGATGTCGGTGGACTGCGATCCGGCTTCGCCGTCGAAGGCGCCCTGGATGTCGCCGATCAGCGTCTCCGCCGGCGTGCCGTCGCCGGTGCGCGCGAGGATGATCAGATCGATATGACCGCCAGGCCGGCGAAGCGGGCGAACATCCTTGACGCGGTCGCCAAACAGCTTGCGAACCCGCCAGGCGTAGCCGCCGGGGGTGAGGCCGAACAGCGGCCGCGCCTCGTCGGAGAGCTGGGCGCGCGCGCGCAGCTCGTCGTCGGATTCCTGTTGTTCGTCCGAAGTCTCGGTAGCTGGCGACAAGATGAGACGCGAAGTGGCCTTATAGGTCAGCGCCAGATGGGCGAGGTCAGCGCCGGTTGCGGTGGCGAGCCGCAGGGCGTTGCCGTGATCGTTGATGGTCTGCTCGATCTTCGTCTCACCGTCCGCGAACTCTTGCTCGAGCACGATGGAGGTGTCGAACTGCGTCAGCGGGTTGCCGTCCGCATCGATCAAGTCGAATGCCGGCAGCGTCGGGTCCTTCAGCCGCGCCGCATCCCACCGCGCTTTGAAACTCAAGAGGCGGACGCGCAGCGTCGCCTCGTAGTCAATCTTGACCAGCGTCGGCGCGCCGATGCGCGACAGATCGAGAGTGGCTGCCGTCGTCATGGCGACACCGCCGCGGTGCCGCGCGCGAGTGCCGTCACCGGCACCCGAAAGTCAGCGTCTTCCTCGACGGAGTAATCGCCAAGGTGTCCGTAGGGATAGAACTTGTAGCCGAAGATGAAGCCGATCGCGCCGTTGCGGCCATCGAGCAGCTCGGGCTGGATATTGCAAAACCGAACCGCCGGCTCCTGGCTGTGCACAGCCGTGACCATCTCCGCATAGGCGCGCAGCACGTTGACGGCCGTCAGGTTCTCACCCCGCAGCGGCGCCAGGTCGGCCCCGAGATCGAGCCGCATCACCCGCGTGCCGACGCGGGTCGCGAGGATCCGCGCCACGCAATGCTCGGCATGCGCCCTGCCGCGCAGAATGCGGCCGGTGCGCGCGTCGACCCCGGTTCTGGTGGTGCGCTCCGCCATCGCCTACTTGCGCTTCTTGCCGGTGGCGGTTTCGGTCTCGCTCGTCTCCGGAGCTTCTGGCGCTGCCGCCGGCGCCAGCTCGGCCTTGACAGGCTCGATGCCACCCCAGCCGGCCTCGGCCTGATACTCGCGGTCGGTCAGCGCGACGATGTCGCCTTCCTTGCGCATGCGCCCGTCGATCGGCCGGCGGGTGGTGATGCGATAGCTCTTTTTGTCGCTCATTGTTGCCCTCTATGTTTTTGCGAAAGTTTGCTTGGCTGGCCCGGCTTCGGTGGTGACCAGCGGCCCGGCTTCTTGGTTCTTGGCGTCGACCCCGAGGTGCACCTTGCCAACCAGGTGCTGACTCTTGGAGACGGTGTTGATCGCGGCGGCGGTCAGTTCGATTTCGCTGTCGCCGACTTTGATGTTGAATTGTCCGTCCTTGATCAGGAGCTTCGCGTTGCCGACTTCGAGCACGAGATCCTCGTCGCCCTTCGGCGCCGGGTGATCGTCGTCGAACGGCGCGCGGATCGCCTGAGAGCCGCTGCCGATCACGCCGGAGGGTGACAGCAGCGTGAAGCGCTCACCCTCGGCGGGCTTGACCTTGATTTTGAGCGCGCCGGCACCAACCGGCTGCACCGCGACCCACGGCGACTCCACCGGCTTATCGTTCTCGTCCCGGGCGAGTTCGAGCTGCACCTGCCAGTCGTCGCCCTGTTTACGAACACCGCCCTTTTTCACCTTGCCGTGCATGACCACGCGCGCGACACGCTGATCGACTTCGACGATCTGCTTTTCGAGATTGCGCAGATGGCGTTTGAGGGCGCGGACACCCGGATCGGTGATGCTCATACCGGCGCCCCGTCGCTGACGTCGATCGGCTCGCCGTCGAAATCGACGAACTGCGGCTCGGCGATCACCGGCCTGGCCAGCGGGCTCGCGCCGATGTTGGAAAGCGTCTGTTCCCAGGTCACCACGTAGTAGGCAGCCCCCTTGGCGAACGTCTCACTGGTGAACAGCGGGCGGACTTCCACCTTCTTGGGCGAGCCGATCGATTGCAGGCCCCAGCGATGCGCGTTGAGATCGCCGAGAACTTCGAGTAGCCCCTGCGAGAGCGCGTGCGCGATCTCCTGCCGGCGAACCAACTTGCCGCCGAAGGCCGCGTCCTCGGTGACGATGTAGGCGACTGGCTCGATCGCGAGACTCCAGGAGCCGTCGAGATCGCCGTCCAGCTTCCAGCGCGACGCGCTGACCGCGATCATCGGCGGGTTGAAAATGTCCTTGTCGATGATGTCCGAGACGTCAATCCGGCCCGGGTGCTGGCGCACGGTGACGTCCGGAAACAGCGGCTTCAAAGCCGCTTCCACCGCGTTGAGAAACCGCACCAGGGCGGCGCGCTCCAGCCGCTGCGGGATGGTGGCCGGGGCGATCATTCGCCACCGCCGAGCCGGCCGGCGACGAAGTTCGTCGCGAGCCGGTCAATTTTCTCGGCGTCCTCGGCCGAGATACCAACCACCGGCCGCGCCGGAATGGTGACGCTCTTCTTGTTGACCCGTTTGCCGCCGACGACGAACGACAGAAATGGCGCGTTCTTGGCGTTGATGGTCATGCCGTCCTGATGGACGTGCGCGTACTCCCACGACAGGCCGGCCTCGACTTCGGTCGCCGAGGCGGTCCAGGCGACCGAACCCAACATATGATCGCCGGTCCGCATCAGGATCGAGGTGCCTTCGAGATTCGCAGGCCAGGGGGAACCGTCCGGAGCCGTCTTGGTGGTGGTGATGCGCTCGCGCATCGAGAATTCCAGCCGCGCCCCGATGTCCGACATCAACGGCTCGGTGTCCGGGTTGTCGAGGTGCGACAGCCCGGCGAGCGCCTTGGTGAGGTCCGAGATATCGACGTCGATGCGAATGCCGGCGTCCATCACCAGCCCCGCAATCTATCGCGCGTCAGTACGCGGTCATTGGCGACGACGATCGCTTCATTCGGAGAGACGGCGCCGGCCGGCTCCCCGGCAGCACCGCTGCCGCCGCCGCCCGGTCCGTCGAAGGTCAACGCGGCCGAACCCTTGGCGATCGCCTGCAGCCGCGCGATCGCTACGTCGTAGCGCTCCTTGACGCGCTCGTTGGAGCGCCCGAATGAGAGCGCCACGCGATAGAGCGCGATGTCGGTGGTGTAGATGCGCAGCGCCGCGCGGCTGTCGTCATCGATCCGGTCGAGTTCGTCGCGGGTGTACCGGGCCGCAAGGATGGCGCGGACCTCGGCGGTGCCGTCGTCGAGCGCGGCCTCGATCCGGCTGTCGTCGCGCAGGCGCGTGGTTTCATCCGCTGCAAGGATAGTCGCCTCGGAGGGATATCGCGCCAAAACGTCTGAAAGGGTGGCGAACGCGGCCATGGGAATTCTCCGGCGGGCTTTCGATAAGGCGCCGAGGGCGGCGGACCGTCCTCGGCGGGGCGAACCGGATGGCTCGCGTGGTGCGTCCGGCGGCGGGCGCACGAACCTTCAGGCGCGCCAGACTTCCTCGACCGCGCCCACTGCATGCATCTGGGCATGCTGATCGCGGGTCAGCGAGATATCATCGCCCGCCACATAGAGATCGCCGTCGTGAAGCACCTCGCGGGTGACGACGTGCTCTTGGGTCTCCGCCTTCGCAGCCCGCTTTTTTGGTGGTGTCGCGGCGTCGGTGGACGTGGTCGCGGCGGTACCCGCGCCCTGGTCTGTACTGGCGTTGGAGGTGGCGCCGGCGCGCTGGGCGCCGTCGGTGCCGCTGGTGTTGGTGTTGGTCGGAGCCCTGGCCATCTGCTGCTCCTTACGCGACTGCGTTCTCGATGAAGTAACCGGCGTCCGGCGCGACCACGAGTTCCTTGACCTTCTCGCCGACGCGGACACGCTCGCCGCCCTCCAGGCCAATGTCCGGGTCGGGGATCGAGCCGGCGATCCGAGTGCCGACCTCGGCGGTGAAGCCGAAGGTGACACCGGCCTTGGTGGTCGCCGCCTGATCGAGGTAGAGCGCTGCGATGTGCTTGCCCCAGACGCGGGACAGCGACACGCTCTGACCCTTGGCCGCGCTGTTGACGAAGCTTTCGCCGATCAGCACCTTCTTGATCTCGAGGAGCTGGGCCAGCTCCTCGCGGGTGATGATGCCCTTGTTGGTGAGATTGCCGCGCAGAGCGTTCACCAGCACCGGGTGACTACGCAGCTTTGCCCACACCGCCTGACCCATCACGAGCGCGTTGGCGCGAAACACCAGCGTGCCGTCGATCGCCGCCGTGAGGATCGCGATCGGATCGGAGTTGACGTAATCGGAAAACTGCGAGGAGCCGGACAGCAAGATCTTGCGGCCGGCTGCATAGGTGGCCGCGTTATGCACGATGGAAGCCACCCGGACTTCGCGGGCGAGCTGCAGGTTGTTGGTGAGCCCCTCGGTCAATCGCGCGCGCGGGTCGTAATTCGACAAGCCGGCTGCGCGCTGCCGTTCCGCTTCCCGGATGTCGGAGAGCGGGACCTCGCCGTCGAGACCGTGATCGTCGGTCGAGCCGTCCCGCTCGGTCGCGGTGAACTCGACGCGGTTCGGGCGGCTCTTGCGGCCGACCTTGGTGTCCGGCACGTTGAAGCCCTCCGCCAGCGGGTACTCCAGCCATTTGAAGGACTCGGAGCCCACCGGGGTGCGGGGCAGCACCTGGTCGGCGATCAGCGTGATCGCCGGATTGGCGTAGCCGATCGCGACCGCGGTCAGCACGGGGTTGACGGGGAACGGGCGATTGACGGCCATCGGTTGCTACCTTGTGATTGAGAGATTTGACGGCCCGGCCGCGTCACCGCTGCAGCCGGGTCTTTCTGCCGCGCCTGTCGGTGACCGCGCTCGGGGTATTAGGCGGAAGCTGGGATGAAGACGGAGCCGGCCGAGACGACAATCGGAACGATGTCGCCTTCGACGGCCGCCGCCTGGACCTGACCGATCGTCCGCACAGTGACGGCCGCGGCGGCCGGCGCCGGCAGAGCGACGGCGCGGCCTTCGACATCGGAAGTGACTTGGGCGCCGCGCGCGAGCACGCCACCGGCAACCACCTCGGTCAGACCGAGCTGCACCGCGTCGACCACGCCGCCAGCCTTCGCACCGGTCGAGGTCGAAACGCCGGTCAGCGGGGCGACGTTGGAAGCGCCCTCGATCACAGCCTGCTTGGTCGCGTGGAAGGCGACGATCCGATTGCCGCGGATCGCGGCGTCGGCGACGAAACCCTTGATCAGCTCGCAGCTCACTTGGCTTCTCCTTTGTTGGCCTGCACGACGGCGTCGGCGAGCGACAGCGTGCGGCCCGACTTCGCCGCGGTTTCGATCAGCGCATAGGCCTTGGCGAGCAGCGTGTCGGGCGCCGCGACGCCGCCTTCCGGCGTCGGGCGGGTGTCGAGCGCGGAGGACTGCAGACCTGCGGGCGTGCTGCCGAGCAGCGCGGTCACCTGCGCCAAGCCTTCGGCCGTGGCGCACAGCGTCGTGTAATGTTCACGCTGCGCGGGGACGATCTTCTTCGCGGTGAGCGCGGCCTCGATGGTCGCTTCCACCTTGGCCTTGTGATCAGAGGTGCTGCGCTCGGCGAGCTGCGCCTGCAGCGAGGCCACCTGAGTGGTCGCCGCGGTGAGATTGGCAAGCGCCTGGTCGTGAACCAGCTTATCGACCTTGCCGGTCGACAGCGTGCCGATCGCCGACAGGCAGGCCGCCTGGTCGACCGAGCCGGCCAGGCCGAGCGCCTTGGCGATCGGCTTCAACGGATCCGTGGTGGACAGCTTGCCGATCGCCGCGAGGCACGCGGCCTCGTCGGCGGTTTCCGCGAGGCCTAACGCCTTCGCGATCGCCTTCAACATGGGTTGCTCCTTGGTGGGTGTGAGTGAGGCGGAGGCGATCGCCGGCATGGCGAGCGCCGGGGCGGCGACCAGCGCGACCGAATGCAGCCACAGCGCCAGGCCTTCCTTCGTGTAGGTGAAGGTCGGCGAGACGAAACGGTGGGTGCGGGCCTTCAGCGCGGCGGCGCCGGCGGCGAGCAGCTCGACCAGCGCATAGGTGCCGTCGGCACGGGCCTGCAGCTGCTTGATCCAACCGACCGCGTCGGCCTTCTCGCCGAGCTTGGCCTTGGTCGGGATCGCATGGTCAAAATCGATCGGGACGTCGATGCCGTCGGCATCGAAGCGCGCGACCAACCGCTCGGGCTCGAAATTGAAATGCCGATCGTCGCGGGTGTCGATCGCGCCGCGCGGCGTGACCCGGATCCAGCGCTCGCAGTCCTCGGCGCCGGCGGCGAGCGCTGCGACATCGATCGTCACCGCGCCCAACGCGACATCGGGCGCGGCGTCGAGGCTGGCGAACTGGGGACTTGCGGAAGCGCGTGTCATGGGTGCACATCTAGCCGTGCACCCCCGGGGTCGGACCGCTGACAGGTGTCAGCTGGGGCATTTTGGGCCAAACTGGCCCTCTGATCCCGCCCGCGACCTTTCTCCCCCAAGCAGCTCGCGAGTTAAAGCGGTTATTAAACGTTCTGGTGCGTTTTTCCCGCAGCTGGTGCCATCGCAGGGGGCGGCCCGAAATAACGCCCCTGTGGCCCTGTGTGGCGGTTTGGCGTTTCAGTTGCCATCGCGGCCCCGCCGCCCTATATTCTCATTGCAGCCGAGCCACGTGTTACCGTCCCAGGTGGACGCGGGGATGTCACGGCCCCCCGGCTGCTACTCACTCCCTTCAGCCTTGTACCGAGCCTCGCGCCGCCGGATTTCCCCGTGGCGGCGGGCATCAACCTTGAACAGCGTCCGCACCTGAATGTAGCCGTTGCTCGAGCGGCGGATCGCCAACACCCAATGCACCCCGCCGATCACCGCGAGAATATTGCGCACCGCCGGTTCGCGGTCCTCCGTCCATTCGCCGGCGTCGATGATCTGCTGGACCAGCGCAAAGCTCTCGATATCGACGGCCGCATGTTTGCCAGCTTTCTTGACCATGACGTCATTCATCACAGTGACGATATCGACCTTGGCGTCTAGCTCGTCGACCACGCGCGCCGACGCGGCCACCGGCAGATGCACGCGCTCGTCCATCTTCGCGACCGCCTTCGGCCAGTTGCCGCGCCAGAGCTTTCGGATGGTGGCGGCGGCGCGCTCCGGCCCCGCCTCGGCGAGCGAGCCGGTGAGCTGCGACACGAGCGTGCGGGCGCGCGCGAGGCCCGGATTGGTCTGCCAGCCGGGATCGATGCCGCGCGGAATCGTCGTCACTTCGCCGGTGCGACGGTTGACGTAGGTTTTCGCGCCGAGGTCCGGCGCGTCTTCCGAATAGCCTTCCTGCGCCAGGTAGCGGTCGCGATCCTCGCCATCGAGCTGTTGCACGCTGCATTTGCAGCCCCAACCATTCGGGGGAAACCAATACGACCACCAAGAATCGTCTGCCGGCTTGATGGTGCCGGCCACCGCGAGATGCTCCGGCCGCTTCCGCTCGGCGGTCGATCGAACGTAGAGCAGATAGGGCCGCGACGCCTTGGTGCGCTGGATGCGATTCCACTGGCCGGCGGCGCGTGCGCTGCGCACGTTCGCCCAGAACGTGGTTTCCAGGCGCCCCGGCCGGGTGAAATCGACGGTTTTGGTTTTCCACTTGCCCTCGGGGTCGGCGACCTGGCGCGGCCCCCACCATCCATGCGGCTTTAAGCGGCTTTGAATATCCGACTTAAAGGCCTCGAAGCCGGTGCCGTTGGCGAGCGCCTTATCGATCGCGGCGCGGAAATCCGACAGCACCCGGGTCTCGGTGACGCCGGCCACCGTGAAGGCGTGGGCGTGCTCCTCGCCCCACACGTCGAGCCAGGAGAACCGCGGCGCGAGATCCTTGGCCCGGAAGTAGTCGAGGATCTCCGGCGGCGTCTGCATGCCGCGTTTCACCGCGGCCATGCGGGCAATCAGCGTGAGGGTCTGCCGGCGCGTGACACGCATCAGTCGGCCACGTCGCCAAGGCCGCGCGCCTTCGCGGTGAGCCGCGCCAGCACCTCGGCAAGCTTCGAGCCGTCGATCTCCGCCGCGAGCTGCGGCAGCATCGCTTCCAGTTCGGCGAAGCTGTTGGCCCGCGCCACCGCGTCGCGCAGCGGCCTCAGCATCGGATCGACCAGTTCCTCCCAGCCGTTCATCGCGTCGTCAACCAGGTCATCGAGATCATCGCGCTCGGCCACCGCTGTGGCGGCGAGCGACGCGCGTTGCGATCCGCCGCAGGCCGGGCAATGGCAGTCGGCCGCCGACAGCCGCGCCGCCTTCTTGGGATCGTCGTTGGCCGCGGTTGTGCCGGCTGGTGCGCTGAGCACCTCGTCATTTTCGCCGGGCTCGGAGAGGCCGAACTTGCTCCGCATCTCCGCCTGCGACACCCGGAACCCGAGCGGCACCAGCTTCGCGACGCCGTCCGCCAGCGCCTTGGTGTCTTCCGGCTCGGCGACGGGGAGTTCGACGCGCGGGTAATCATCCTGCGGCCCGAAATTGAGCGCCACGGCCCATCGCACCAGATCGCGGTTGAGCGTGTTGGAGAGTTGAACGCCATCGGCGCGCTGGATGTCGAGGCGGACCTCGTTGTGCACCTTGGCTTGCGCCATCGACGCGCCGTTGTCGGACGTCATGGTCTGGCCGACCACCAGCTTCGACACCTGTTTGTCGAGGTAGTCGAGCAACTGACCGAACACGGCTTCGCCGCGCTGGCCCTTGGTCTCCACAAAATCCAGCTCCATCCCTTGCGGGATGATCGCCGCCGCATCGGAGGCGATTGAGCGCACCGCCTGCAGCAGCGCCTTCTTGTCGGCCTCGGAGGCACCCGGATGATATTTGCCGAGCCGCAGCGGAATGCCGAACACCTCGGCGAACGCGCTCCAATCCTTCAATGCGAACGACTGCAGCAGGAACGCCCAGGCCGCGGCACGGGCGAAGCCGCGGCGGATGGGGATGCCGGCCTTGGATCGCGGCTTGTGCACGATGAAGGTGGGCTTGGTGATCTCTTCGCCGTCGAGACTGCCGTCGACCGCGAGCCGAAGCTGGGTTTGCTTCAGGCGGTCGAACTGAAAGAACCGCTGATCGCGCCATTTGTAGGCGACCGGCCGCAGCGCGCGGCGCTCGTATTCCCAAACGGGTTCGGACACCGCATAGCCCTTGGCGATGCCGTCGGTCAGTTCGCCCAGCGTGTCGCGCAAGCCGGAATCGTCGATCAGTTCGTGAACGAAGTCGACGATCTTGGCCGGCACGCCCTTCGGCACCGCGACGGACGGCTTGACGCCCTCTATCGCAAGGCGGCGGGTCTGCACCTGCGATGCATAGTGCAGGTATCGCTCCTCCATCTCCTCGGCCAGCGTGAGGTAGTCGCGCGCGTTGCCTTGCGCGGCTTGGCGCAGCAGATAGGCCAAATGTTCCGGCGTCAGCCCGGATGCGACGCCTTCCAGATGGACTGCCCGCACGCCGATCACGGTCGGCGTCGCCACTTCCCTGGACAGGAGCGTGGTGTCGACGGGATTGCCGTCGGGACCGAGAATTCGACTCACCACAGCGCACGCCCTCCTTGGGTCTTGAACAGATTGGCGCCGGCGGCCTCGGCCGTCGCGGGCTGATAGGCGTATTCGATCACGCCGGCATCCATCGCCGCGTTGGCGAGCACGAGCGCAATGGCGAAGTCGCCGTGACGTTGACCACCATCGGCGCCGGTGGTGTGCGCATCGTCCGGCACCTTCGGCACGCCGCGCTCCATCTTGATCTGCCGCATATCGTCCTTCACGTCATTGTTGCGCGGAATGGCGATGGTGCGATCTTCAAAGCGGCGTTTAAGCGGCGGCACATTGGCGATGTACCAGGGCTGCGAAGGCATCACCGCCTCAATCGCCAGCGCTCCGTATTTCTGCACGGCGTACTCTGCCAGAGCTTGACCATTGCCGCGCGCGTCGTGCTTGGCGCCGCCGAACCGCGGCAGCCGATCGGCGACGTAGAACATGATCCGCTCTTGCTCGCGGAACGGCACATTGCGCAGCTCGATCGCGAACGGCGTCCGCCGCACCAGGTCACGGCCTTCGGCCAGCGGCAGCATCACCGACAAGTCGCCCGATCGCGCGAAGTCGTAGCCGTAAACGTGGCGCAGCCGGCCATCGAGCTGCTTCAACACCGGCTCGACCTGTTCTTCGAGCCAGTCGTCCACATAGGACGCGCGCTCGGCGTCCGACCTCAACTCGAAGCCGAGCGGGCAGTTGAGGCGCAGGATCGGTGCATCCGCGGTCATGCAAGCCTCGATCACCGCGCTGGTGAGATAGACGCCAGAGCCCTGCGAGGGGACGCAGTCCAACTCCTCGGCCGCCGCCGAGCCGTAGAAGCCGCGAATTTCGGAGCGGAACTGCGCCTCGGCCTCGGGTGACCAGGTCTTTCCCCTCACCATGCAGATGCGCTGATAAAGACCCTGCTGCAACGCGTCGTCGAAGCTGCAGCGCACGACGTGACCAGGCCGCCGGCCTTCGCGGATTTCCTGGATCAACACGTTGAAGGGATTGTCGACGCCGTCATGGGTCGAGATCACCAGCACCTTGCCGCCCCAGATCAGCAGCGCCATCGCGGCCTTCAAGAGTTCGTCAGCGTCGTCATGGAACGCGAATTCGTCGAGGATCACATAGCCCTGCCGGCCGCGCAGCGAGCGGGGCCGCGACGACAGCGCAACGATCTCAAAGCCGGACGCGAAGCTGATCCGGAATGCCTGGATCGAGCGATCCGCCCCCTTGTCATCCTGCTCGCGAAACAGAAACTCCTGTACCTCGCTGCAGCCCTGCGAGAACGCGCGCGCCCACCTCGCGCAGGTGTCGATGAACTCCCGAGCCATGTCGAGATTGTAGCCGAGATAAAGCGTATCCATCCCGCCCTCGCTCTTGCGCGCGCCGGAGGTGAGAACGGCGTCGGCGCCAATTCCCCAGGTAGCGCCGATCCGGCGGGACTTGTCGACGACCACAAGCTGGTAGGCCGCGGTCGCGGCGAGCAACTCTCGCTGATATGGCAACAGCACTTCGGGAAGCGACGTGTTGGCCAATTGCGGCGGCAATTGCGAGAGCTGCTCGCGCCGATGCCGCGCCCAATCCTCGGCAGTGATGAGGAGGTCACTCATGGCGCGTCACCGAACAGGTCGGACCGTGCCGGGACATCATCGCCAATCGAATGATGGCCCGCGAGCATCCAGCGCGCCGGCGGCGGGACAATCGACGGATCGGCCGGCCGCCACTCGAAATAGCCGAGCGCGCCAACAGACGGGATGAAGTCGCACGGCTGCGCATTCTGCAGCACCAGCGCCCGGGGGCCGAAGAACCACGGGCTTCCGCTTTTCGACACGACGTCAACGACATCAACGCTGCCGATAATGCCGCCGCGCAACAGATCGGCCGGCGCCGGGCACTCTATGCTAATCGACGCCATAAAGGCTCGCGCTTGCTCGTAGTAGTCGCGCGTCATGCCCTTGGAGGCGTGGATGGCGCGACGCCCCTTCAGCGGGTGAAGGTGCTTGATCATCGCGGCCGAACGATTTTCCAGCGGCTTGAACCCGGCGGCGATCGCCCACGCCCACGGCTGGCGAACCGACAGAGCGAGCTGCGGAAAGGTGTCGATCACGGCTTTGGCTCCGGCTTCGTCACGCCCAAAATCTTCGCCTTGATCTGTTCGATGGTGTCGGCGGAAAGACCCTTTTCGTCGCCGACAGCATCGATCGCCTTGACGGCTTCGGCCCGCGCCCGATCGGCGGCGCGCTTCTCGATCACCACCGTGCGCGAAACATCGTCCTTCGCGGCTTTGCCGAGATGGTCGAGCGCTTTCGCCAACAGCATCGCCTCCATCGGCTCGAACGTGACCGGCTCACCATCTTCGTCGGAGGTGCGCGATGCGATCTCGAACAGCACGTTGTGCATCAGCTCGATATTCATCCGTGTGGTTTTGTCCGGGTCGGATTCGCCGAGCCGACGCACGATGACGTCGGCAACGGCGCGAGACTTGCGGATCCGCTCGGCGACTTCCTCCGCCTTCTGAAGATGACGGTGCAGCGCCGAGCGCGAAGGCAGGGCATCGATGTCCAACTCGCGCAGCTTGGCGATGATCTCGTCGAGCGTGCGACCCTGATCGCGCAGCCGGCCGATCCAGTCGCGCACCTCCGGCGGCATCCGGTCGATCGAGGAGGGTCGTTTCGACATCGCTCAATCCTTCGGCGACGGCCGCGCCACCATCGGGTGAGGCCGGCCACAGGCGACATCGCGGCCGAACTTGGTGAGCGTGGCAATCGTCATTTTCGATCCGCCGACCTCCAGCTCCTCGCGCTTGAGCAGCCGGTGCTGCTCGAGGAGCACGAGATCGGCCTCGACCACGTCCGGATAAACACGGTGGCGCAGTTGTTGCGCCGCCTTGGTGATCAGCGGCGCGGACAGTGAGTAATCATCTTGTTCGGCAAGTAGCCGCAGGATGACGAGGCGGCGATCCTTGTCGAAGGTTTCGGCGAGGCTGTCGGTCACGACGATTTCTCCTTCTTGTTGGCGTCCAGCAGATGGCCGAGGATCAGACTGAGGGTGTGGTCCATCTTGTTGACGGTTTTTTCGACGCCGCGCGTCATCTCGGCAGAGGCGGCGATCTGCGTTTCGACCCGGCTGATGCGGTCCGACAGGTTTTCCATCTCCGGACGGCCGGGCAGCTGTTTCACGTCCCCCTCCAGCTTCGCGATCCGATCGCTCATCTCGCGCTCGCTCTTGACGAGGCGGTCCCCGGTCTTTTTGTCGTTGGCATCGATCTTAGCCGACAGCTCTGTCACCGATTTGTTCAGCGCCTTCGTCTGGTCGGCGTACTCGGCCTTGGTCGGAAACTGGCCGCGCAGGTACCACATGCCGAATGCCATCAGGGCCGCCAACGGCACAGATAGGAACCACCAGACGTCCTTGATCAGGGCGACCATCCCCGCCCACCCGAAATCCATCACCGCGTTCCTTTCATGCGGCGCCAATTCTCGCGCCGCTGTTGGCAATCCCTGCAGCGCGTCGCCGAAGGCAACGCTTTGCGGCGGGCGGGCTCGATCTCCTCGCCGCACGCCTGACAAAAAATCGACCCGCGCCCCGCGAGCCGCGCGCCGACGCGCTCGATGCTTGCTGTCCGCTCGCTCTCCTCGAGGAGCTGCGCCTCATCCAGCTGGTCGGTCACGGCCGCTCCTTGATCGCGTCGACCGCCACGCGACGACGGCCCTCGCAGGTTTTGAGCGAGGCGCGATCGCGCCCCCAATAGCTGACGGTCTCGCGCTCGGTCAGATCGCGATCGGGCACCGACACCGGGTCGGCGCACGGCTCGGTTGCGGCAGCCGGCACGGTCGGCCACATCAATTCCAGCTTCACCACCGGCTCATCGCGAGTTGTTGAGCAGCCGGACACGATCACGCCCGAGCCCACAACGACCGCTGTCAGCAAGCGTCGCATTCTTCGTCTCCAACTCTTTCAATGCCTCTTCACGACGCGTTTCAGCGGCTTTGACCTCGGTATCCGCGGTCATCGCCGCGCGGGCCTGCTCGACCTCGGCCTGCGCCACCTTGACGTTGGCTTCCGCGATCTCGGAGCGCCAATGCGCGTCGCGCTCGGCTTTCGCGGTCGCGGCGGCGTCATCGACCATGGCCTGCACCGTGGCTGCGGCACGCCAGGCGCCGAGGCCGCCGATCGCCAACAGGCCGGCGATTCCCAAGGCGATCAGCGCGGCCTTGCCGATCGGCCGCGCCGCGACAGCAGTCAGTGCGGCGAGCGAAATCATGGCGCGATCCCGCAGCTGACGCCGAGCAACGCCACACCGATGCCCGCCCAGCTCCACAGCGCAGGCGTCATCACCGCCTCGACGCGATCGGCGAAGCTGAAATCGGCGCCATAGGTCTGATGCACCCATCGGGCGCGCACGGTGATCATCACGGCGACCACGATGACGATGTAGAAACCGAGGCAAATTGCGGCGATCCGGATAGCAGCGAGCATGATTGCCTCCGTCAGGTGAGCCGGCCGGCGCGATAAGCATCGACCGTCTCGGTCTCGACCGCGCGGGAGGACCACCAGATGCCGCCGGCAATCGCGAGGATCAGCAGCGCCCAGGCCCAGCCGGGCACGGCGGAAAGCCAGCCGGTGATCGGCGCGAGCTGCGTCATCACGCTCGACACGTTCGAGGCGATGCCCTGCAGCGCCGCGAAGAGGGCCGACGGGGCTGCCAGCACCCATGCTAGCAGTTTCGACCGGCCCGCCTGTTGCACCGCAGGCACCGCCTTGCGCAGCGACTTTGCGGTGGCATTGGCGCGGGCCTCGCCAACCTCGCGTGGCTCTGCGGAGGTGAGCGCATTGAGCGTCGCCTGGTCGAGCACCGGGTCCGGCGGAAGGCCGTTGTGGCGCTTGAACGTCACCAGCGCGTCTTCGGTGCGCCCGGCGAAATCGCCATCGATATCGCCGACCTCGTAGTAGCCGAGCGAGCGAAGCCGCCCCTGGACGAACTCGACGAGTGCCTTCGGCGGTCCGGCATGGTCCGGCGCCGGGGCTGCCGCCGCAGAGGGATCCGAGTAGAGGCCGTCGTCGACGGGACCTGGCGCGGCATCAGCCTCGTCGGCCGTAGCGGAAGCGTCCTCGCCGGCATCATCGGCGAGCGGGATATCGCCGAAGCCGACCGGCATCGTGCGATCGAACACACGGGCGCGGACCTCGGCGAGCGGGAACAGCGGATTGGTATCAACCTTGCGGGTCGGCGCGATCATCCAATGAGTGACGATCTCGGTGATCGTCGGATAGGCCGCGACCAGGGCACGGCACAGGTCCACTATGGCTGCGATCTGCTGCGGCGAATGTTCAAGCCAATAGCCGGCACCGGCGTTCGTCGGCATCGGCTTGCCGTCCTCGGTGCGCTGCGGGAAAACCCCGGTCCGCACTTTCAGCGACGGATCGGCCTTGGTGTCGATCAGGTCGACGCCCTTGTAGCGACCATTACCGAGGGGGGTGAGCGGTCCGCCCGGATTAACGATCTCGATCCCGATTGACCAACCGTTGAGCATCTGCCGCCCGCGCCAAGAGCTTGCGCCAGCGTGCCAGGTCTTCATGTTGGTGGCGGCAAGCTGGGTGATCGTGCCGTCGCGGCCGATCACCACATGGGCACTGGAAGCCTGCGATCGTCCCGGTCCGCCGAGCAGCCAATCGATCGAGTCGCGACCGTGCAGATGACCTGCGGTGTCGTGGAGCACGATGACGGTTGGAACGATGGCGCCGCCAACGTTTTTTGTCTGTTGAAAACCGACGGCCTTGCCGTCGCGGTAGATGCGGTTGGATTTGATTTCGCAGGGCATGAAAGCGGTCTCCATCGCGTGATCGACGAAAGACCGTAGGCGCTCCTAGCTCTGCATATCCCGGCTGACAGATGTCATCGGCGGCGATGACGAAGGGCGATCGGGAGGCGCGACCAACCTAAAACATGTCGTCCTGATTGTCATCCCACCCACGATTGCGGGCGCGTGAGCGGGCGCGGTAGGCTGTGCGCTCGGTCATGCCGGCGATCCGCGCCGCTTCTGACGCGGACTTTCCGTCCAGCAGGGCTTTCGCCATGCGACGCCGAGCCGCCGCCACCGTTCCGGCCGGGCCGAGCGGAATCGTCAAATACGCACCACCAAATCGGCCGCTGGCCGTCCCTTGGCGGAAGTGCTTGCAGATCGCCTCGGCCGCCCGCCGACCAACACAATCAGTCAGCCAGTGAGGTCCGTCGGGGACTTGAGCCGGAACCTGCTTGCGGGTGCCGCCAAAGGATTCGGCCACCTTCAATGCAGCGTCGAGCCCCGCCACATCGGCGATCTCGGCCAGCACCTCCGGCAGCCAGGTGTAGGTCACCGGCGCGGCTCCGGAAACACGGTGGTGACGACGCCGTTCTTGACCACGTAGGACAGCCCGTCGGCGACGATCACAAATTCGCTGGCGCCGATCGATTCGGCGACCAGAACGGCGCGACCGATCGACGTCGCCACCGCGCGGCGCAGTGCTTCAACGTCAACGGCGCCGGCACGCTCCAGCAGCCGCAGCAGCGCGTGATCTGAAACGTTGATCCCGGAGCGCCTGGTCATGGCAGCACCGTGCCCGCCGGAAGCTCCAGAGTGCGGAGCGCGGGCGGAAGTTCTGGCATGGAAACCGTGATCAGACCTCGAGCAAGATCAGCAACGGCATCCGCATCATCCAGAGAGAACACGACGTTCAATTCCGGCGCCGCGCTGCGCAGCAGCTCGACGAACTCTTCCACCGACTTTTTGTCATTCGCGAACATGGCTCAGTACCTCGCGGGCTTAGCCAGCGCCTTGCGCAACTGGCGACCGAGCAGACTAATCTTCTGGTCGAGATAGACCGCGTCGTCGGGCAGCAATTCAGTCGCCGGCATCACCGGCAAACCGAGCAGCCGTTGCTGCGCCTCGATCACCGCGCGGCGCACGGCGATCGGATCGTCGCCGGCCGGCCACTTCACGCCGGCCTCACGCGCCAGCCATTGCTTCAACGCTTCGACGGCCTTGCGGGCATCCTTCGCGGCGCGAAGCCAGCGGGTGCGCTCGATGCCGGTCTGCCGCTCGACAAAGGCCAGCATCGCGGCATCGGTGCGGTTGTGCACCACGCCGAGATTCCAGGCCGAGATCCACAGCGCCCGGATCTTCTTGCCATAAGGCCCGTCGATATCGGCGGACTTTGAAGCGCCCTTCAAGCGGTCGATAACATTCACCGCCTCGATCGCGGTGAGGTCGCGCGCCGAGCGCTTGCCGCAGACGGCTTCCATCACGTCGCGGCGGCAGTCATCGTCGATGCCGGCTTGCTTCGCCAGCAAGTGGATCATCGCAATCTGTGGCGCCGACACCTTCGCGACTGCAAATCTTGTCATGGCTGCGCTCCAAGGAAGGGTTCACTGAGTTGGGAGCTGACGTGCGCGGAAGGGTTCTCGATCGAACTGATGATCCAACAACCCGATGCCTTGCGCAGGATCAGTACGTCTATCTCGGCCTCCACAGTCGCGAGCTGCTTCAGCCGATCGGGAATAGCTTCGATCGCTGCAACATCGCGCTGCATCTGCGCGATCGACAACTCCAGACTGGGAAGCGGAAGCCCGATCTCGTCTGCAACCCAGCGGGCCATATGCAGGTCGTGCTCGATCCCGCTGCGCAGGCGCGGAAGCATCAGCGTCAACGCCAAGGCCATGTCTGTGTCTGTGAAGGTGATGCGTTCCTGCCCCATGTTGCTCATAGCCGCTCGAAGCTCCCCTCGATCTGAGTGAAGCCGACGCGCTGCAGGTCGATCGTCAGCGCGCCGTGCTGCTGACGGCGGCGCAGCAGTTCCGTAGCCGCTTCAGCGGTGACTTCGTCTTCGAAGGCGATGCTGACCTGCACCGTAGTGCCGATGCGGTCGATCGACGTGGAGGTCTTGTGACCGTACTTGCGCATCTCACTCTCCCGCGTCCGGCGATTGTTCGGCGATGCGGGCGGCGTCGACCGCGGCGTCAAGGTGGATGCCGCTCAGAACGAGATTCCCGGGTGTCTTGCCGACGAATACGCCGCCGTCGTAGATCGTCCCCACGTCCCGCGAGCGCAGCCAGCGATAGCGGACAGCGTCGCGCGTATCAGCGGCTGCGGCAGGAGCGTGAGCAGCGAGCGTCGCCCCGAAATTGTACAGCCCGTAAAGCGCCTGCCCTTTGGGATCGTCGTAACCCCAATCGCCGGGCGCTCCGAAGGCCTGCTTGACCTCCGCGATCTTGTTTTGCGTCGACTTGATGATTTCTTCGCTCACGTCGTTCGTCCTCCGGCCGTCGCGAGGATCGCCAGCGTGATTGCCGCGATCCGCTTAAGGATCCGCCGCTGGCGTTCCGATTGGACGCCGCGGCGGACTTGCTTCATCAGGGCGCCGCGCTCGGCCGCGAGGGCCTCGATCGGCGCCGGCAGTTCGGCCGGCGGGTCATCGTCGCGCTCGGGTGGCAGCGATCGATCCGCCCAGGGCACAGCGTCAGTCCAGATCTTCGCCCGCCGCATGATTGTAGCGGTCGAGCTTTCCAGCGATGACGACCTTGCACAGATCGAGGAAGGGATCGTCGCTGCAGGTTGTGATTTCTGGCTTGAAGCCGAACTTCTCGCTGTCGCACTCGAAATGAGCTGTCTGCAGCAACTGGAATGGGCTCACCAGGATCGCGATACGCACGCGCCGGTCAACCAATGACCATAGGACCACCTTAAAAGCCCAGGTGTGCCCGGTCTCGATCTTGAGGGATACGAAGTGCTCGATGTCTGTAGTGCGGTCGACGGGATGCACCTGACACTTCCACTCGCCGTCTAGCAGCCCCAACATCTCCTCGACGTTCTCGTAGTGCGGCTGCGGCTTCGGCGGCGGGGCCGGCTTCAAGAACGGATGATCGGTCTTCGTTTCCTCGCCACAAGCGATCCTGATGCTCGGCTCGATTTTCGTCGAAAAGACCTTCTCAAGCTTGTCGGAGATAGCCATGGCTTCTAAGAGGTTGGCAGCGCCAAGGTCCGAAATCTGCTTCTGCAGTTCGTCCGAACTACTCGAATAGTTGCGCGCCCAGGGCCCCCGGAATGCAGCGATGATTTTGAGAAAGGGATGCACATTGAAGGGTCCCTTGCCGTTTTTATCAGTCATCGTGTTCTCCTCAGTTGGGTTGATGGATGGTGGACTTCACGCCGCTGCGAGATCGATAGTGATCGGCTGCCACGCCGCGGAGAGGTTTGGGCGGCGATAGAACCGCACGTACTCTTTGCTGCCGACGACGCGGATGGCGTCGCCGAGGGCGGCCATCGCATGGCGCCACTGTTCGTCGTCGATCTCCAACCGGCGCAGCTGAAACAGCGCGGCGCGGTTGATGCGGCCTTCCTTGTCGACCTGGAAGGCGTAGTCGACCAGCGCGCGGATCTCGCTGCGGGCGCCGTCCGACCAGGCGGTGATGCATCCGTCGACCAGCGTCTTCGCCACCTGCAGCTCGGGGCCGAACGACAGCTGATCGGCGACCTGGACAACGACCTTAAACAGGCCGTCAAAGGTCGACAGCGTCACGTTGCCCTTCTTGCCGCCGCGCTTGGCCTGGTACTGCTCGGCGAGCAGCTCGCCGAAGGCGGCGACGTCGTCGAAGGTGTGGCCACGAAAGCGGGTGATCTGGTCAGAAAGCTCCTGCGCGAAGCCGATGATTTTCCGCACGGTCTGATCTTCCAGCAGGTACTGCGGCTTGATCAGCTCGGTCGGCACGAGCCGCCCCGACGAGTCGTGCATGAACATCTTGCCGGAGATCTCGATCGTTCCATCGGCGATCGGGGCTTGCATGGTGGCGGCTTCAGGCATGGAGGTCTCCTTTGGGGGCTGACGGGATCGATGCGTTAGCGAGGCCGAGCGAACCCAGCGAGGTGGCGATGCCGTCGATCAGCAATGCGGCTTCGGCGCGCAGCGCTTGCGCTTCGGTTTCGGATTGCGTCTCGGCCAAAACATCGAGCGTTGTGAGCAGCTCAAGATTGCTGATCGCGAGCTCTTCCAGCGTGATGAGGCGCACCGCCATGGCAATGATCTCACGGGTCGAGACCCGCACCGGTGCTGAGTTAGGTGCGTCGAGGATGCGGACCGCGACCTCGACCGCGTCATCGTCGCGCAGGAGGTCGGCGAGCTTGGTCCCGGACACGAACAGGATCGCCGCCTTGGCTTCCTCGTAGCACTGCGCAAATTCGGCATCGGAGGCGCGCATCTGTTCCGCGCGCCGCACGGCGCGCAGGATCGTGGTGTGGTCGCGAAGGCCGATCGAGCGGCCCAGCATGGGGAAGCTGTGGTCGGTCAATTCGCGGCACAGCAGGCAGGCGGCAAAGCGGGCACGTACCACCACTTCATGGTGGCGGTGCGAGCGCATCTCGATCACGCTGACACCGAACACCACCGATGTGGCCTGCAAGATCATGTTGACGGAAACGCGGGGCTGCATGATCGGCTCATTTCTCGCTGGAGAGGCGGGAGTGCTCGCACCTGCCGCTGCGGCAGGCACGGTACAGCCGCGCGCGCACCGACGACGACGACGAAAAGCCGCACATCTGCTCGTCCAGGCAACGGTCGCGGGCGATCTCGCCGAGCACCTCGCAGTCGACAGTGGCGCCCATCAGCGCGCCGGACACGCGGGCCTCCACGATATCGAGGCGGCCCTTGTACTTGTTGGCGAGCACCGAAGAGACCAGCGAGCCGGAGTAACCAATGCGGTCGCCGGCTGCGACGCCGCTGGTGCGACCGGCTTCCTGCGCGAGAGCCTCGACCCATGCCGGCATCGCGTCGCCCCAGGCCGCGCGCGCGGTGTCGAGTGGGTCTTTCTTCGCGACCTGATTCATCGGAACTGTTCCTCGTTTTCGGCCGCGGAAGGATCGCCGACAACGATCCTGCGGTTCGGGTCGAACACGAAATGCGTTCGCATGACCTTCGGCGCGAGCGGGCCGCTGTTCATGCTCGGCTTCAGCCGCCACACCGCCGGGCTGGGATCGGCGCGGCCTGGCGTGGCCGGCTTCAGCAATTGCAGGAAGCCGACATCAGACAGCCGGTGCAGATAGGTCTTCGCGGTGACTTCGGCGATCACCAGCTCGTCGGTCGATGCCACGCGCGCCAGATCGCGGTAGTCGAACTGGCGCAGCGAGCGCATCGCCCGCCACATCTGCAATTGGCCGGACGGCGGCGCCTTGCTGCCGTCGCGCCGAAGCCGCGGGGTTGCGCTCGTCTTGATCTTGACCCGATAGAGGTTGGTCGGCGTCATCTCGCCGATCTTGGGAAGGGTGCCGACGATCTCGACATAGCCGCCCGCGCGCAGGCGGTGGACGTAGTCAACCAGCGTGTCGAAGTGCGCCTTGTTGGTCTCGCCATCGATGTCCGGGATCGACCACGGTCCCTTCTTGTCGAGGTCGCGGATGATTTGCCAGATCGCGTCTTGGCCGGTCGAAACCGGCACAGTCAGCTTCGCGGCGATCAGTGTGGATGCCGTCGGCATGCTACGCACCCCGACGCGAGCTGGAGGAGACGAAGCGCGCTCCCGGCGGCTTGTTAGTGTAGTACTTCGTTCCGCCCCAGGCCGCGAGGTCGACGGTTTTCAGACCCTTGTTCCGGGCGATCTTCAGAGCTTCGTCGAGGTTGGTGCAGATGCGGCGAGCTCGACCGGCCGACTGGCGGCAAATCTCCGCCTGCAGGTCCGGCGCGATGGTGACGCCGCGGCAGAGCGCCGCCGCGAGCGCGGCGACGTCGTCGGCATCGCATGGCTCGGCGCCGGTCCAGTCGAGCACGCGATTGTGGAATCGCTCGTGCACCGCCAGCTTTTCCGGCAGCATCTCTTCGCCAATCAGAATTACCGGGCAGCCGGCGACGTCGCCGATCTCGCGCACGATTTCGAGGAGGCCGTTCTTGCGGATTAGCTTGTCGGCCTCGTCGATGATCAGCGGCCGCCGCGGATCATCGCCGAGCGCGGCCTTCACCTGGTCGGCGAGATCGGCGATCGTCCCCTTGGCCTGCATGCGCAGCTCGAACAGCACTTCCTGGAGGAACTTCTTCTGCGTCCACGATTCGCCGACCTCGACGCGCACGGCGTTGGTCTTGTTCTGCGTGTAGATACTGGCCTCGGTCTTGCCGAAGCCGGAGGGGCCGTGGAACACGCCGAAGCCGGGCAGATGGGAAGATCTGTCGATCAGCCGCATCGTCAGCGTCAGAAACGACGCGACGTTCTTCAGGGGCACCTGCCCACCCTTGACGCCGTTGTTAGTTGCAGTCATCTTGATCTCCTTCACAGTGATTGCTGCCCCGCCGCGTCGGTCCAGGACGCGGCGGGGTTTTTCGTTTCTATCGGGTCGCCGTGCATCAACGCACGCGCCTTGAAGTCGGGGCCTTCGCGGTAGCCGCCCAACCACATCGCCTCGTCGGCGCTGACGGGCTCGCCGGCGCGCATGCGAGCGATCACATTAAGCGCGCGCTGCCAGAGCTGATGCGGGGTTTCTGCTGTGCGCAGCGGCACGACGGTTTCTTCGGCGATCAGTTTGGCCTGCATCGCCAGCACCTCGGCGGAGGCCTGCGGCGCTTCGCGCGGCACCATCGCGTCGAGCGCTGCGCTGATCGCGGGCGTCTCGTGCTTCTCCTCGCGCTTCGGCAGCGCGATGACGTTCGGCATGTCGCGCTGGGCGACCTCGAGCACGCGCTCGATCAGCGACCGGCCGCTGGTGAGCTTCTTGATTTCCTTGCGCGCCTCGCGGGTCTTCTCCGCCAACTTTTCGGTGGTGATCTCGCGCTTGGCGCGGAGCAACTCGGCAGGATCGACACCGGCAAGCTCCGGGCAGATGCCGTCACCGACATAGGCGCCGCTATCGGCGTCGAACGCGATGATGCGGCCGGCGTCGATCGGATCCTGACGGACCATCACCCGGTCGCCCGGGAACGCCGCGTTGATCACGTAGTGGAAATTATCGACCCGGATGCCGAACTTGGTGACGGTCCGCATGCCGGTAACCGGCATCAGCAGCAGATCGAGCGCCCGTGGATCGACGGTGCGGATCGGTCGCTTCGAGCCGGCGGCGGCCAGCATCGGCGACATGCCGAGCGCGCTGTGAGTGCGCTGCTCGTAAACCGTATCGACCCAACGATCGACAACCGCCTGCAGCTCGGCGCCAGTCAGCGAAACGCCGAAGGTTTCGGCGGTTTCCTCGCCGAGCCGGGCGGCAAAACTCTTGCGATCCTCGATCCGCTTGCGATCGGCGACGTTGTGGCCGACGAAGCCGGGCAGCAGCGTGGCGCAATCGTGCTGGAAAGTCTTGATGACGCGTTCGACATGGCCTTTTTGTTGCGGCGAATAGGCGTCTGAAAGCTCCATCTCGATATCGAGCGCGGCGAACAGACGCTTGGTGTCATTGGCGACGAAATCGCTGCCGTTATCGGTTTTGATCTTGTCCGGAGCACCCCAGGCCATGATTGCTTTGCGGATCAGCAGCGCGACGGCGGAGGCGCGCGGGGTGCGCGACACATAGAGCTTCTGCCGGCGCGTCGCGATGTCGATCGCGGCGTAGATCGAGTGACGGCCGTCGACACAGAGCGCATCGACAGGAGATGCGTCGATCATCCACAGCGTGTTCGGCTCGCTGACCCAGCGATAGGTGCCGACACCGGACGGTGCCATGGTCGAGCGATAGCGATCCGGGTGCGACAGCTTGGTGAGCGCGACCTCTTCGTCCTTTTTGAGCTTCGCCACGGCATGCTGGATCGTCCGCACCGGCGGCACCTCGACCAGCTGTCCATCGGCGAGCGTGAGCTGGTCGCCGAACTCGGAGCGGAGGAGCGTGCGCAGGTGCTGCGCGGACAAATGCGGATTGTGCGCGATCAACGCCAGCAAATAGGCGCGGACCCGGCCGTTGCAGGCGACATCGAGCACGCCCTTGCCCTTTCGGGCGGCGGCGCGATCGACTGCGAGGCGATCGGCCCGCCCGGCGCGCCGCGCCGCACACCAGCGCGCGAGAGATCGCGGCGAAAGTTGCGGAATGAGGTCGCGGATCCACGCATCAATGATCAACGTGCCGCCGTTGTAGGCGTCGACGAAGATCTTGGAGCGGGACGCGTTGCCGAGCCGCTGGCCCCGCTCGAAAGCCTGGAAGGCTGCGACCACTGCGAGCCGCGCGTCGCGTTCCCGTGCGGCGCGGTCGCTCAATCCGGAGCCGAGGGTCGGTGCAACGTTGACAGCGGCCGGCTCCGGCGCCTGGACCACGCGGTGGCGACGCTCAAACTCGACACGTGCCGACGGCGGCAAAAGGCTGACGTTGTATTCGAGGCCGCCGCCGCGACCGGAGCGGCGTCGCACATAGGCGACACTATCGTTCCAGCCCTCACGCTGCGCGAAGAGCTGGATTCCGCGCTCGGTATCCGGAAGGCTGGCGAGAGATGCGTCCGCAAGTTCGCGCGCTGTGCACCATTCCTTCATCGGCGCGCCCTCCACTCGGCATCGGCGGCCTGTTCGTCGCGCTCGGCGCGCTCCTTCAGCTCGCGAGCACGCTCGCGTTTCAGCAACGCCTCGTATTTGGCAGGAACCGCGATCAGCCCGACCTCATTGAGCAGCGCATTCAGCAGCCGCTCGTCGGCAGTAACGGCGTAGAGCGCCGCGAGCCGGTGCGCCGGGATCGCGTGGGGCTTTTCCGGCGACGCGTAGGCGTCGAGCGTCGCCTTGGAGACGGCTTCGCCGAGTTGTTCGGACAGCTGGATCGCGACCTCTTCCCGTTTGAAACCGTCGAGCGCCGCCGCGATGGCGCGCGACAGACGGCGCGCGGCACTCCACGCCTTGATCTCTTCGGCATCGAACCGACGCACCACTTGCGTGGGCTCGACGTCCCGAAACAGATCCAAGGTTGAGGTGTCGCGTCGCCGGGGGGCCATCGCTCTACGCCTTTCGGGACTTCTGCCAGATCGCGATGGCGTCTTGGTGCGCGTCGAAGAACGCGTATTGCTGCGCTTCCTTCAGCTTGGAGAATTTGTTGGAAATCGCCTCCCAGGCCGAGGCGCGCGCCGGAGCCGGGGTCTTGTCGATCGCCGCGATGGCGTCGTCGACGTAGGCGATGCCGCTCTCTGGATCGAGCAGCAGCTTGGCGATCTCGCGCTGACGGGCGACGCTCTGCCGCGCCAGTGCCAGCAGTTCGCTTTGACTGTCGGAGACCTCGTGCAGCGCGAGCTTACGGCGCACCTCGGCGTCGATCGAAGCGACTTCAAGAGCGAGCTGAACCGACCGCTCGGTGATGCCGAGCGCGCGCGCCGCAGCCGCGGAAAACCGCTCGACGAAAATGTTCGAAATCTTTTCGCCATTTTCCCCTGCGGCGGGGCGCCCGCGCTTCGGCAGCGGGTTCTTGGCCTCGTAAATCCGCTTCCACTCGGCCAGCGAGACCGCGCGATCGAGCACCGACAGCTCGGCGCAAACCAGATTCCCCTTGACTTCCCGGAGCCGGCAGGCGTCGGCATCCAGCGCCGAAATATCGGAGACGTCGGCGTCAATGATCGTCCGGCCGGCCTTGGCGTGGGCGGCGAGACGATGCGCACCGAGTAGCAGCAGCCACTTGCCGTCCGGCTTGGCGGCAACTTCGATCGCCGGAAGAGGCTCCCCGGCGGCAATCTGTTCGGCGAAGGTCTCGACCCAATCGGGCCGCAGCTCGCGCAGACGCTCGGAGGCGTCGATATCTTCGATTTTGATGCTTTTTCGGATCATTTCAGCCGGCTTTGAAGGGGTGGGAAAGAGGCGGCGAACGCTCAGCCAAAGGCTGTTCGTCCGCCGCAGTCATTCGGGAGGGATGCGGGTAGCCCCGCCGCCCCACCACTTGCCGCAGGTGGCGCGTCTCCTCACACTCGGACGCGTGACCAACCGAGTCGGAGGAATTCGAGTGACAATTGACCCGTTCGGCATCTTCAACGCCGCCGCCACGGCGGCGAAGACACTCCGGGACACGGCCCTGAAGATCGGCGGGAAAATCGACCAGGAGGCCCGAAACGAATTGAATGGGCAGATCGGCGATCTTCTCGATCGGATGCAGGCGATGCGTGAGGCATATAGCGCGCTGCTTGATCGCTATTCCGCGATCGAAAAGCGCAATGCGGAGCTCGATCGCGAGAATGCCGAGCTGCGAGCATTCGAAGCCGACGCGAAAAACTACTCTCTTCAGCAGCTCGGGCCTGACGCCTTTGCCTACGTCAGTAACGCGGCGGGACAACCGCAACAGCCAGCGCCCTGCTACTGCGCTCGCTGCTTTGGCGACAAGAAGAAGTCGCTCCTGCAGTTCGAGAAGGCGGAGCTGCACGCGCACATTCTGGCGTGCCACGTATGCGGTAGCCGTGTGCGCAAAACGGTGGATGACGGTGACGCGGTGATCTTCGACCGGAGGCCCCGGGGTATGTGGTGAGGTGTTCATTGCCTGCCCCCGATCAGGGCCGGACCAAGAACGCGCAACTGCAGCGCTGCTACTCGTGTTCGGAATGTTTGAAAGGAAGCCCCTTCCGCCATGGCGCGATGAATTTCCGCCAGCAGGGCTTGGTATTGTTGCTCCGGCACCGTCGACACGGCAGTGAAGGATTGCGGGGCGGCCGCAGCGAGCTGGAGCCACGTCATCGCGCACCCCCGATCAGTGACGGCGCCGCGTAGCGCGCCAGCAGCGCATCGCGCGCGCTCGCCGGAAGGCCGCGGTTCGCCTGCCACATCGCCAGCAGGCCGGCATCGCGCTCGGCCTGTGGCAGCGGCGCCGGGCGCACGCGCGGGAAGTCAACGAGCGGCCGGACCTTGGACAGATCGGGGGTCATGCGGCCTCTCCGATGTCCGTGCAGGCGTCCCGCTTTTGACTGGCGAGTCGCCGACGTTCCGCGATAGTCTTGCGCTTGGGCATCTTGTGACGATCGGGCCACAGGTCCTCGACCGGGATACCGAGATACGCGGCGATCGCCTGTTCCCCGCGGGTGTTGCGGCGGACCAGCGCGACACGACAGGCGGATTCCTCAAGGCCGGCATCGATCGCCAGGCCGGTTAGGGTTTCTCCGCGCCGCTGCACCTCGGCCTTGATCGAAAACCTGTCCCAACGCTGCATTGATGTCCTCCGGCTGAGCCGGCCCTGGCAGGGGCCGGCTTTTCTCGGGTCCGTAACGTGATCGCTTTTGTGAATTTCTGAATGCCATATTTGGCATCTGATTCGCAAGCCAAATGTCGCAGTTTGGAACTGGAAATTGGATCGAAAGCCGCATCTGATGGGCCTCGCAGGCCGGATTAAATTCGCCGTCGAGAGACGCGGACTTCAAAAGGACGTTGCGAGAATGGCGGGAATTCCGCCGCGCACTCTCGGTCATTACATCGCAGCGACGAACGAGCCTTCAGCCACGTCGCTGATGAAAATTGCAGAGGCTTGCGACGTGTCAGTCGATTGGCTGCTGAAGGGAGATGGGGACGACCGGTTCACACCGTCGCAAAATGCCAAATTTGGCGACGCCAATTTCGGGCGCGTAAGGGAGACATCTGGCAATGACGAGCTGTTCGGCCGCGTTTTTGACGCGGTCCATCGGCTCTACAAGGAAGAGAGGGTGGCGCTACCGCCGATAGACCTCGGCCGGCTCGCCTTCCGTAAATACAGCGAGATCATCGACGCAACCGGGGACCCCGAGGAGTGCGGTGCTATGATCAAGTTGATCGTCGCGCAGTTACGTGCAGAAATCAGAGCCGCACAGGCCGCGCCCGGCACCGGCAAAGCCTCGGCTTGATGGTGGTGCGGCTGCTGGCCCTGATAGATCCGTTTCTCGGGTCAATGGCAGCGAATTGCAATTACCAGTTTGACGATTGGGGCTGAAAATGGCCGGTTCTAAGACCTTTTCGACGGCCTTTTCGGCCTGCATTTTTGCCATCGGCACGGCTTCGGCCGAGCCATCTGCGCCGGTTCCGGTCAGCGCCGAGCGGGCCATGCAGCAGGTCGATGCGGTGCTCAACGCGTACGCCGAGGCGAATCCCGACTTCGAGGCGGCCGTTCGCGAGATTCGCGATGCCGAAAAGCTGATAACGGCAGCATTACAGACCGGCGACGCGCGTGAGTTGAGGACGCAGAAGGGCCGGCTGTTTCAGATCGAGTCGCGGCTGTTGCAAGGCACCAAGCCGGGCGATGCCCGGGCGTCGTGCTGGATGGCGGCCGGGGATCTGTCGGCTGCGGTGGCGGCGATCGTCCGCGACGAGGAGCCGGCCCGGACGCTGGTCGCCGTCAATCGGCTCGACGAGTCGTACCGGCAGAACCTGGCGAGCTGTGAGCGCGCCTTGCGCACCGCCGAGCGCCGCGTGCGGCGTTAAGTGTGGCACGCGGTTTTCGGAGTTCGGCCGCGGCGCCTGAAGCCGCGAAGCTAGAGAAAGCGGCGTGAGACGGGCATAACCCGCATTTCCGGTGCTAATCGCCGAACTCCGAACTCGTTTCGGAGTTCGGCGCTGGCGATCACTGATTTCTCGATGTTTTTCGGCAGCGCGCCCGTAGCCTATGGCGCCAGAACTGCCATTTGATCTTGCGCGGTGCCCACCGCCAGCGGGACTACTCAAGAGCCGCCCAAGCCATTGCGGCGTCTCACAATATCCCGGATTTTCCCGGGTAATCCCGCCTCAACAGCCCTGTGCCATGTGATCTTGCGCGTTACACGATCGCGCGGCGCGGCTTACACCGCCGCCGGCAGATCCAGTTCGGCGCGCAGCCCGCCTTGCGGCGACGGCGCCAGCGTCAATCCCCCGCCATACAGTTCCGCCAGATGCGCGACGATCGAGAGCCCGAGCCCATGGCCGGGCTTTTCGCTGTCGAGCCGGCCGCCGCGCTGCATCGCGGCCGCGCGATCCTCGGCGCCGAGCCCCGGCCCGTCATCGTCGACGGTGACGATCAGCCGCGGCCCGGCCAGCGCGACGCCGATCGCGACCCGCTGCCGCGCCCACTTCCCGGCATTGTCGGCGAGGTTGCCGATCATCTCGCCGAGATCGTCGGCCTGCCCGGCGAACCACGCGTCTGCGGGCGCGTCGATGCTCAGAGCGCGCTCGGGATAGAGCCGCTGCAGGCTGAAGCGGACATCGGCCAGCACCTCGGCGAGCGCAGCGCGGGCGTGCGGCGCGCGGAAACCGGCGGCGGCGCGCGAGCGCACCAGATGATGCTCGACGGCGCGCCGCATGCGGTCGATCTCGGCTTTCAACACCGTGCCGGCGGCGCCGGCGATCAGCGCGGCCTCGTTGCTGATCACCGCGATCGGGGTCTTCAGCGCATGGGCGAGATCGCCGGCTTCGGCGCGCGCCAGATCGATGGTGGCCTGGCGTTGCCGCAACAGCGCGTTGACCTCCTGGATCAGCGGCAGCACCTCGACCGGGCCGGCGGTTTCGTCGAGTTGGTCGCGCGTGCCGAACCGCATCGCGTTGAGCGCGCTCTGCACCGCGCGCAGCGGCCGCAGCCCGTAGCCGACCTGCAGCAGCACCAGCGCGCCGAGCGTCAGCCCGAGCAGGCCGAGCGACAGCGCAAGGTTGCCGGCGAAGCTGCGCACGTCGGCATGGATGTCGAGGCAGGGGCCGGCGACCAGCACGGTGAGCGGCGCCGCGCGGTTCGGCAGCACGATGTCCTGCACGATGACGCGCAGGCTCTCGCCGGCCGGTCCCGTGACGTACTGATAGGACGCCGGCCGGCCGACGCCGGGGCTTTGCCCGGCGAGCGGCGCGCCGCCGAGCGAGGCCGAAGCGCGCAGTATTCCGCCGTCGGCGCGGATTTCCCAGTACCAGCCGGACAGCGCCGGCTTGAAGCGCGGATCGGCCGGCTCCCACGACAGCGTCGGCCCGCCGCGGTCGTCGAGTTCGGCGGCGGCGGCGAGTTCCTCGAGATGATCGTGCAGCGTCAGATCGAAGCGGCGTTCGATATGCGAGCGGAACAGCCAAACCAGCAGCACGCCGGTGACCGCGAGCGAGACCACCACCCAGGCCAGCGAGGCGCTGACCAGCCGCAGCTTCAGCGACGGCGCCCGCGTCATGGCGCCACGTCCGTCAGTTGGTAACCGTGACCGCGCCGGGTGCGGATCGCATCGGCGCCGATCTTCTTGCGCAGCCGGTTGACCAGAACCTCGATGACGTTGGAATCGCGGTCGTCGTCCTGGCCGTAGATGTGTTCGGTGAGTTCGGTTTTCGACACCACCTTGGCGGGATGCATCATCAGATAGGCCAGCGCGCGATATTCCAGCGCGGTGAGATCGAGCGGCGCGCCGTCGCGGCTGATGCGTTGCGTCGAGGGATCGAGCCTGAGCCCGGCGACGCTGATCTCCGCGGTGGCGTGGCCGGAGGCGCGGCGGATCAGCGCCTCGATCCGCGCCAGCAGTTCTTCGATCTCGAACGGCTTGGTCAGATAGTCGTCGGCGCCTTCGCGCAGCCCGGTGACCTTTTCGCGCCACGACGCCCGCGCGGTCAGGATCAGCACCGGCGTCGCGCGCTTGGCGTCGCGCCAGCGCCGCAGCACCGACAGCCCGTCGAGCCCCGGCAGGCCGAGGTCGAGGATCGCGGCGTCATAGACGCCGCTGTCGCCCATGAACCAGCCGTCCTCGCCGTCGGCGCTGCGATCGACGGTGTAGCCGGCGCGCTCGAGCACCTCGGCGATCTGCCGCGCCAGCCGGGTGTCGTCCTCGATCAGCAGAACGCGCATGGTGGCTCCTGCCCGCGATCGCCGCGCGGCTATGACGGCGCGCAATCGCGCTCCGGCGCGGCGCCTTGTAGCGGCTCCAGCGTGCGCGCATCGAACCG
This sequence comes from Rhodopseudomonas rhenobacensis, assembly GCF_014203125.1. Taxonomy (GTDB): domain Bacteria; phylum Pseudomonadota; class Alphaproteobacteria; order Rhizobiales; family Xanthobacteraceae; genus Rhodopseudomonas_A; species Rhodopseudomonas_A rhenobacensis. The sequence continues at coordinate 75,693 of NZ_JACHIH010000006.1, read as the reverse complement.
CAGCCAGGCGATGCGGCCGTCCTGCGGCAGCAGCTTGACCTCGTAGGCCAGCCGGCGGCCTTCGAGATCGAGCGCGGTGCGCTCGATCTTCAGGATATGCGCATCGGGGAAACGCGCCTTGATCTTGGCCAATATCGCCGCGAATGCCGCGGTGGTCTCGGGCGGCGCGTCGTCGCGCAGCGCGCATTCGCGCGGGCTCGGCGTCGGTTGCGCCAGCGCCGGGACCGACAGCGCCAGCAGCAGTGCCGCCGGCAGAGCGTGAATCGAGCGCGTGGTCACTGCGGCGTCCTCCGCGAGCATGGGTCGCCCCGTGATCTAGCGGCCGCAACCTTACAGGACGCTGAAGCCGGGTTTCAGTCTGGCGACAGAGCGCGCGGCGCAAGGTCGCTGCGAACCTGCAATCAAGGAGGCACATCATGACCCGCAAACCAATCGGCATCGTCGCGCTCGGCGCATTGGCCGCGCTGCTCTCCACGCCCGCCCTCGCCCAGAGCCCGGGCCCCGGCGGCCCTGGCCCTGGCATGGGGATGGGCATGGGCGGCGGCATGGGCCGCATGCAGGTGATCACCGCGCTGTGCGCCAAGGAGATCGAGGCGCATTGCCCGACCACACCGCGCGGTCCGGCGGCCTGGGTCTGCCTCAACGATCACCAGAAGCAGCTCGGCGAAAACTGCCTTGCCGCGATCGAGGGCACCGGCCCCGACATGGCCCCCGGCATGGGGCCGGTGGCGCGGCTGTGCATGAGCGAAATCGCCGAGCACTGCGCCGGCATCGAGCACGGCAGCGGGCTGGTGCGGCGCTGCCTCGACACCACCCGCGACAAGCTCAGCGAAGGCTGCCGCATGGCGCTCGACAACACCGGCTGGGGGCAGCGGCGCAGCTACGCGCCGCAATAGCCCGCGCTTTCTCATCCGCAACCATGGAGACCACAGATGACCAAGAGCCTCATTCTCACCGCGCTGTTCGCAGCATTGGCGTTGTCGACGATCGACGCCGCGCAGGCGCAGGGCCGCGGCTATGGCGACGGCCGCGGCCCGGTCGGCCAGGTCTGCGCGCGTGATATCGACGCCTATTGCGCCGGCATCCGGCACGGCAATCGCGGCGTGCGCAACTGCCTGAACAGCCATCGGCCGCAAGTGTCGCGGGCCTGCCGCGCGGCGCTCGACGGCACCAGCGGCGGGCGCGGCTGGCAATGACGCAGCGGCTACGGCTCCGCGGCGGCGCGGCAGGCCGCGGCGTGCGCGGCGTCGCCTTCCTTCAGGCAGCGGTCGGTAACGACAACGTCGGTCGGCCGCAGCCCGATCCAGGCATCGACCGCGGCCTGATCGAAGCCGGCTTCGCGGCGTTCGCCGACCTGTATCAAGGGACGGCGGATCAGCAGCGGATCTTCGAGCATAAGCGAAAGCGCCGCCTCGGCGGACAGTTCGGCCGGCTTGACCTCGCCGGATTTCACCCGCGGCGAGGAGGCGTTGAACCAGTCGGCGACCGGCTTGTCGCCGAAGAACGGCCGCAGCGATGCGGCGTCCCACGGCTGGGTCAGCAGGTTGCGCACCTCGACGTCGTGGCCCGAGGACATCAGCAGCGCCTTCTGCCGGGCGTTGCCGCCGCAGCCGGGCTTTTCGTAGAACGTCACTTTGGCCATCGCTGGTCGCCCCGCCTGAATTGCGCTCAGATGTAGTACACGCCGGCGCCGACATCCTTGATCGCCGGGCGCAGCGCACGCAACCGGATCGCCGTCAGCGTGGCCTTGGCGATGTCGCGGCCGCGCTCGTCGGTGCCGGTCCATTTGGCATTGGCGCCGCGCGGATCGATCTCCAGCAATTTGACGCCGGCCGGCACCAGCGTGGAATCGCGCACCAGGCCGCGCAGCACGCCGTCGAGCGACGCCGGCACCGGCTGGCCGTCGAGATGGCCGAGCACCACGCCTTTGAAAATCCGGGTGCCGATTTCCAGCGCGGTATGCCAGCGGCCGTCGCGGTCGGAATAGACGAAGCGTTCGGCGCCGACGCCGCCGAGCGCGCGGGCGACGCCGTCCGGCGCATCGGTGCGGCCGGAGCGCACCACGGTGCCGTTCTTGGCCGGGCGGGTTTCCACCGCGATGTCGCAATTGATGTCGACGGTGAATTGCGGGCCGAGCCCGATGGTGACGTCGGCGATGCCGCGGAAATCCGGGGTGACGCGATGCTTCTGCATCCGCGCGTCCACCAGGATCTTGATCGGGTGCAGCGCGATGATGTCGGTGAGATGCAGCGAAGTGACGACCACCTGGCCGGGCGTGGAGAACACCGCGGCGATCTCGCTCGGGGTCTCGGCGTGCTTGCCGGCGACGCCATCGACCACCGCGCGGTCGTCGAACAGCGCGTCGTGAAACGACATCGCCCGGCGCATCACCGGCGGAAACGGATCGTGGCACAGGATCACCGCGTAGCCGAGCCCGGTCAGGCTGACTGCGACCGCGGAGGCGATCTCGTTGGTGCCGAGCAGCACCGCGATCGGCAACTGGCTGGCGCGGATCCGCGAATTCAATCGGCTATGGGTCACGTCGCTCTCCGCGCGTCGGGCTGGGACGGGGCGGCGCCGCGGAGCAGCGCCTGCCGGGTGGACACTTCGCGCCACCAGTCTTCGACCACGGCGCGCGAGCACAACAGCGTGGTGCCGCGATCGCCGGTGAACTCGCTCCAGGCTTCCAGGCACGACGCCGGCACCGCGGTGAGCAGCGGCCGGCCGCTCTGGATCGCGTCGGCGATCTCGCTGCGCAGGCCGTGGCCGCCGGCCTCCTGCTTGGAGAATTTGTTGACGATGATGAGGTCAAGGTCGGCACCGACCGCGGCCTGCACCGCGCGCGAGGCCTCGGCGAGCCCGGCGCTATCCAGCTTGCAGGCGCTGGAGCCGGAGCCGAGCGACTGCGAAATGCCGATGGCGCGGCCGGTCATCAGGTCGATCGCCTGCATGCCGCAGAGCTTGCCGTTGCCGTCCTTGCTGTTGCGCTGGACGATGCCGCCGACTTTGGTGCCGGCGCGCACCAAGGCCTCGCCGAAATCCGCCAGCAGGGTGTCGACGTCGTCCTCGGCGCGGTAGGCGATGGCGGCGACGAGGGTCGGATCGGGGTCCGGAAGGTCTAGCGTCATGACGAAGCGTCCTGGGTGGGCGGAAGATTTCGCGCGTTGCGCGCCGAAGCCCTCCGACAATGAGCCACTGCCCGACAAGTGTCCAACCTAAGAGCAAGCTTCGTGCCGCGCCGGACTGGTCCGTGAATTGCTGGGAATGCGGAGGAAACCAGGCGATTTCGCCGGGAATCGGACCATACCGCCGCCGCGCCGTCGGATGTCCGACATCGGTGTATCCAAACGGACATAACGGAACGGCGCCGCGCAACCGCGGCGGCCGGATTGCCAGCGGCGGCGGCTTGGCCGTAAAGCTGGCCTGCAAGAAGAGGACGGACCCTTGAGCCAAACCCTGTCGACCGCGGCGAGCCGCGCCGAACTCGAGCGCCTGCTCGCCGATGACGTGCCTTATGGCGACCTCACCACCGAGGCGCTCGGCATCGGCGCCGCATGGGGCCAGATGCAGTTTTTCGCACGCGATCCGATGCTGCTGGCGCTCGCCGAAGACGCCGCCGCGATCATCGAACTGGCCGGCGGCCGCGTCGAGCTGCACGCCACTTCCGGGACAAGGCTGGCGCCGGGCGCGGCGATCCTCACCGCGGAAGGCGCCGCCGCGGCGCTGTTGAAAAGCTGGAAGGTGGCGCAGACCCTGATCGAGATCTGGTCGGGCGTCGCCAGCGCCGCGCGCGACATCGTCGATGCCGCCACCGCGGTTTCGCCCGGCCCCGTAGTCGCCTGCACCCGCAAGAACACCCCCGGCACCAAGCGCTTCGCGGTGGCGGCGGTGAAGGCCGGCGGCGCCGTGATGCATCGGCTGGGGCTGTCGGAGACGCTCTTGGTGTTCGCCGAGCATCGCGGCTTTCTCGGCGACGAGACATTGACGGACACCGCGTCGCGGCTGCGGCGCGGTGCGCCGGAAAAGAAACTGGTGATCGAGGTCAGCTCGGTGGAGGCCGGCGTGGCGGCGGCCGAAGCCGGCTTCGACGTGATCCAGGCAGAGAAATTCGTGCCGGCCGACATCGCGGCGCTGATGGCGCGGCTGGCCGCAATGCCGCGGCGCCCAGTGATCGCCGCGGCCGGCGGCGTCAACGCCGGCAATGCCGCGGCCTATGCGCAGGCCGGCGCCGATCTCCTGGTCACCTCGTCGCCCTATCTGGCGAAGCCGCGCGACGTCCAGGTGCGCATCGCGCCATTGCGGCGATGATCGATTGGACCGTTTTGCCGCGCAGGCTATTCTCTTCTCCGACATCCTTGTGAACGGTCGTCCCATGCCCAAAGCCCCTGCCCGCGCCTTGCCGCAGCTCAGCGTCCGCATCGATCTCGATCCCGAGGGCCGGATCGGCCCGGGCAAGATCCAGTTGCTGGAAAACATCGCCGCCTGCGGCTCGATCTCCGCCGCCGGCCGCGCCATGGACATGTCCTACAAGCGGGCCTGGGATCTGGTCGACGAATTGAACCGGATCTGCGGCCATGCCGCGGTGGACCGCCAGACCGGCGGCAAGAACGGCGGCGGCGCGATGCTGACGCCGTTCGGCCAGTCGCTGGTCGAGCGCTATCGCGCGATCGAAAAGGCCGCCGCAACCGCCGCGCGCACCCAATTGACTGCGCTACGCGCCGACATCGCCAAGGGCCGCAAGAAGGCCGAGAAGGCCGGCGCCTGACGGCGGGCTGGGTTGCGCAGCCGCCGCAGCCTCTGTCGTTCACGTTGTTGGTGGCGCCGCGCCATCGTGATATACAGCGAGCTATAACGCCAATGATAAAAGTTCCGCGCGCCGCGAAGGATACGTCATGTTCGATTCGCAATGCGACCTCGCAGCCCTGGTCTATGACAAGGACCAGGACCCCGACGCGATCCTGCGCGACTTCGCCGCGGATCTTTCGGTGCGAGGCTCACGCCCGGTCGGGCTGGTGCAGATCGGCCATCACGAACTGGATCAGCGGCAACTGACCGCGATGCTGGTGCATTCCGGCGAACAGCTTCAGCTGTTCCAGAATCTCGGCGCGCTCGCCTCCGGCTGCCGGCTCGACGTCGGGCAATTGCTCGAGGCCGGCGCGCAGATTGAAGCTGCGATCGAGCGCGGCGCCGATCTCGTCATCATCAACCGCTTCGGCAAGCTGGAATGCGAAGGCCAGGGGCTGTGCTACCTGATCGATCGCGCGCTCAGCGCCGACATTCCGGTGCTGATCGCGGTGCCGGACTATCGCTTCGACGACTGGATCAAATTCGCCGACGGCATGAGCGTGCGGCTGAAATGCAGCCGCGTCGCGCTGGAAGCGTGGTGGAGCGCGGTCTCGACCCGCAGCCCCGGGCTACTGCAGAGCGAGCACGTCTCGGTGTGCGAGGCGCTGAAGTAGGTAGCGCCGTCGGCGCTCGCCGCTGACGACGGCATGGGTTTCGCAAGACATGGGTTTCGCAAGACATGGGTTTCGCAAGAGCTCAACCCATCCTACGGCTACTGACCAGTTCCCGGACTCCCTGTGTCCCGGGCGCGGTGCAGCGCGGAGCGCTGCTCCGCAGACCCGGGACCGTTACGGTCGCCGCCTTGGCCGCTAAGATTCCCACCGCTGTCATTCCGGGGCGCGAGCAGCTTCAGCTGCGAGCGAGCCCGGAATCCATAACCCCTGCAGGGGATATGGATTCCGGACTTGCTCGTTCTAACGAACTCGCAATCCGGAATGACGGCTGCATTTGGATTGGACGCTTCAATCCCAGTCGAAACGCCCTAATCCTTCACCACCCGCACCGCGCCGCGGGCGGCGCTGGTGGTCATTGCGGCGTAGGCCTTCAGCGCCGACGTGACCTTGCGGGCGCGTTTCCCGGGCTTCCAGGCGTCCTTGCGCGCCAGCATGGCGGCGCGGCGCTCCGCCAGCACGGCGTCGTCGACCGCGAGCCGGATCGAGCGCTGCGGAATGTCGATCTCGATGCGGTCGCCCTCTTCGACGAGGCCGATCAGCCCGCCCTCGGCGGCTTCCGGCGAGACGTGGCCGATCGACAGCCCCGAGGATCCGCCGGAGAACCGGCCGTCGGTGATCAGCGCGCAGGCTTTGCCCAGCCCCTTCGATTTCAGATAGCTGGTCGGATACAGCATTTCCTGCATGCCGGGGCCGCCGCGCGGTCCCTCATAGCGGATCACCACGATGTCGCCGGGGACGATCTTGCCGCCGAGAATGCCGTCGACCGCGGCGTCCTGGCTCTCGAACACCCGCGCCGGGCCCTGGAAGGTCAGGATGCTGGCGTCGACGCCGGCGGTCTTGACGATGCAGCCGTCGATCGCGAGGTTGCCGGACAGCACCGCGAGGCCGCCGTCCTTGGAGAACGCGTGTTCGGCGTTGCGGATGCAGCCGGTGGCGCGGTCGGTGTCGACCTCGTCATAGCGTTGGTCCTGGCTGAACGCGACCTGCGTCGGCACGCCGCCGGGTGCGGCCTTATAGAACTTGCGCACGCTGTCGCTCTGGGTGCGCATCACGTCCCAGCGGTTCAGCGCTTCGCTGAGCGAGGCCGAGTGCACGGTCGGCAGTTCGGCGTTGATCAGCTTGGCGCGGTCGAGCTCGCCCAAGATCGCCATCACGCCGCCGGCGCGATGCACGTCTTCCAGATGCACGTCGGGCACCGACGGCGCCACCTTGCACAGCACCGGCACGCGGCGCGACAGCCGGTCGATGTCCTGCATGGTGAAGGGGATCTCGCCCTCATGCGCCGCGGCCAACAGATGCAGCACGGTGTTGGTCGAGCCGCCCATCGCGATGTCGAGCGTCATGGCGTTCTCGAACGCCTTGAAGCTGGCGATGTTGCGCGGCAGCGCCGTCTCGTCGTCTTGCTCGTAATAGCGCCGGGCCAGATCGACGATCAGATGGCCGGCCTCGACGAACAGCGCCTTGCGGTCGGCGTGGGTGGCGAGCACCGAGCCGTTGCCGGGCAGCGCGAGACCGAGCGCCTCGGTCAGGCAGTTCATCGAATTGGCGGTGAACATGCCGGAGCAGGAGCCGCAGGTCGGGCAGGCCGAGCGCTCGATCGCTTCGACGTCGGCGTCGCTGACGCGGTCGTCGGCCGCCGCCACCATGGCGTCGATCAGGTCGACCGCGCGCTTCTTGCCGCCGACCGTGACCTTGCCGGCTTCCATCGGCCCGCCGGAGACGAAGATGGTCGGAATGTTGAGCCGCAGCGAGGCCATCAGCATGCCGGGGGTGATCTTGTCGCAATTCGAGATGCACACCATGGCGTCGGCGCAATGGCCGTTGACCATGTATTCGACGCTGTCGGCGATCAATTCGCGCGACGGCAGCGAATACAGCATGCCGTCATGGCCCATCGCGATGCCGTCGTCGATCGCGATGGTGTTGAACTCCTTGGCGACGCCGCCGGCGTTCTCGATTTCGCGGGCGACCAATTGGCCGAGGTCCTTCAGATGCACGTGACCGGGCACGAACTGGGTGAAGGAATTCACCACCGCGATGATCGGCTTGCCGAAATCCTCATTCTTCATGCCGGTGGCACGCCACAAACCGCGAGCCCCCGCCATGTTGCGGCCATGGGTTGAGGTCCGGGAGCGATAGGCGGGCATGGCGAGTTCCTTGGCAGATGAAAGGGTTGGCGGTCTTTTAAGGCCGCTTCCGGGCAATTTACACAAAAGAATTCGTGGCCCTGTTCCGGCAAATCTGCCGCGCGCCCTCTCGCCGCACTGCAGCGGTGGACCATCACCGCAGCGTCAAAGGATCTGCTAGAGGATCTGCTACCTTGCCGCCCTCGCCGTCCCGCCCGAAGACAAGCCTTCAGGACCCGCCATGCCGCCGCTCTCCGCCGATATGATCGCCCGGTTCAAGACCATCGTCGGCGACAAATACGCCGTCACCGACCCGACCGACGTGGCGCCTTACGTCACCGAGGACCGCAACCTGTTCCACGGCCGCTCGCCGCTGGTGCTGCGGCCGGGCTCGACCGCCGAAGTGGCGGCGATCTGCCAGCTCGCCACCGCCGCGCGGATCGCGCTGGTTCCGCAAGGCGGCAACACGGGCCTGGTCGGCGGCCAGACGCCGTTGAACGGCGAGGTGGTGGTGTCGCTGCAGCGGATGGACAAGCTCCGCGACATCGACCTCGCCTCCAACACCATGACGGTGGAGGCCGGCATGATCCTGCAGAACGCGCAAGGCCACGCCGCCGACGCCGACCGGCTGTTCCCGCTGTCGCTCGGCGCGCAGGGCTCCTGCACCATCGGCGGCAACCTGTCGACCAACGCCGGCGGCACCGCCGCGCTGGCCTATGGCTTGGCGCGCGACATGGCGCTCGGGCTCGAAGTGGTGCTGGCCGACGGCCGGATTCTCAACGGCCTGTCGAAGCTGAAGAAGGACAACACCGGCTACGATCTGCGCGACCTGTTCATCGGCGCCGAGGGCACGCTCGGCATCATCACCGCGGCGACGCTGAAGCTGTTTCCGAAGCCGCGCGCGGTGGAGACCGGCTTCGTCGGGCTGAAATCGCCGGAGGATGCGCTGAAGCTGCTCGACATCGCGCGCAGCGAGGCGGCGGGCGCGCTGACCAGCTTCGAACTGATCGCCGACATCGCGGTGCGCTTCAGCGTCGCGCTCGGCAATCGCGATCCGCTGCAGAGCAAGCACGATTGGTACGTGCTGATCGAATTGTCGTCGTCGCGCGCGGATTGCCGCGACACGCTGGAGGCGATTCTTTCCCGCGGCCTCGAAGAAGCGCTGATCGACGACGCGGTGATGGCGGAAAATCTCAGCCAGCGCGCGGCGTTGTGGAAATTGCGCGAAGAAATCTCGCCGGCGCAGAAGCCGGAAGGCGGCTCGATCAAGCACGACGTCTCGGTGCCGGTCGCCGCGGTACCGGCGTTCATTGCCGATGCCAATGAGGCGGTGGTGAAACTGATCCCCGGCGCGCGGCCGGTGCCGTTCGGCCATCTCGGCGACGGCAACATCCACTACAACATCAGCCAGCCGGTCGGCGCCGATACGGCGGCGTTCCTGGCGCGCTGGCACGAGGTCAACGCGGTGGTGTTCGCGATCGTGATGAAGATGGGCGGCTCGATCTCCGCCGAGCACGGCATCGGCCTCCTGAAAGCCGCGGAGCTTCCCGGCGTCAAGGACCCGGTGGCCATGCAACTGATGCGCTCGCTGAAGACCATGCTGGATCCGCTCGGCATCATGAATCCCGGCAAGGTTCTGCTGGCGCATCCCCACCCATAAGCAACAACGGCAAATCCCGAATGACTAGCACCGACACGCTGGCGATCGCGCCGATCGCCGACGCCGACAGTCCCGAAGTGATCGCGCTGTGGCAGCGCTGCGGGCTGACGCGGCCGTGGAACGATCCCGGCGCCGACATCGCGCTGGCGCGCCGCGGCGCCAACGCCGAGGTGCTGGCGGGCCGCATCGGCGACGTAATCGTCGCGACGGCGCTGGTCGGCCATGATGGCCATCGCGGCTGGGTGTATTACGTCGCGGTCGATCCCGACCACCGCGGCAAGCGATTTGGCCGCAGCATCATGGATGCCGCGGAAGCCTGGCTGCGCGGGCGCGGCATCGAGAAACTGATGCTGCTGGTGCGCGGCGACAATCTTCCGGTGAAGGCGTTTTATCAGCAGCTCGGCTTTGCCGAGCAGGACCGCGTGGTATTCGCCAAATGGCTCGACGGCCGCGAGCCGACGCCGTAGCTGTAACTTCAAGCGCGATTAAAGCGCCACTGAAGAAATCAGGCATTCAAGTTCGTCATTGCGAGGAGCTCTTGCGACGAAGCAATCCAGGGCTCCGCGTGCAGCCCCTGGATTGCTTCGCTGTCGACCGGCGCTACGCGCCGGCCTCGGCTCGCAATGACGAAACAAAGATTGCGGCTCGCGCGTCAGAGACCTTTCGAGTGGATCGATGCGCTGGCCGTCATTCCGGGGCGCGAGCAGCGCAAGCTGCGAGCGAGCCCGGAATCCATAACCCCTGCAGGGAGTATGGATTCCGGACTTGCTCGTTCTTGCGAACTCGCAATCCGGAATGACGGCTGTGTTTAAGTTGGATGCTTCAATCCAAACGTAAATGTTCTGAGCGCCGCCGCGCGGCTACTTCGGCACCAAAAAATGCTTGTCCCAATCGCCGCGCGGGACGGCGGCGCCGAGCTGATAGCTGAACGACTTGACGGTGAGTCCCTGGTCGGCGGTCAGGCAGGTGTAAGCCAGGTGATACCAGGTATTGCCGTTGCGGATCGCACCGCCAGGCGCCTTCACCAACTCGCCCTGGATGATGGTGTCGGCGAACGCATAGGCGACGAATTCGTCGGTCTTGAAGTTCTTGTGCTCGCGGTTCACCGTTCCCATCGCCTTGGCGTTGCAGCGCTGCTCGAGCCGGGTTTCCGGCGACAGCTTCATCATCTGCTGATCCTGCGACTGTCTCGCCTGCACGGGACCGACGCCGACCCCCGCCGTCGCAGCCGTGGCAACGAAGGCAAGGCAAATAGTGGCTTTCATGGAATGGAAACCGCGGTTTGAGGATGAGATGATCGGAATGGAGCGGATTGCGGCTTCCGACAGAATAAGGGCGTTTTTGCGCCCTTCGACCCGGGCGGCGAACCGCGGCTGCTAGAACAGCGAGCCCTGCCCGTCGTCGCCGGACACCGCCTTGGCGGCGCGGCGCGACGCCGCCGCGGCCTTGGCGGGCTTCGGCGGCTCGACCGGCGCCGGCTCGCCGACCGCGATCGGCAGGATCAATTGCGCGTCATCATTGGCGACGCGGTTGACCGCGGTCGACACCGGATGCCAGCGCAACGCGCCCTCCGCCGGCGGATGCAGCAGCGTCGCCGCTTCCTCGGCCGAGACCTCGGCGCAATCCAGCCAGCGCGCATAATCGCCGGGCGCAATCGTCACCGGCACCCGGTCGTGCAGCACCGCCATCGGCTGCGACGCCGCCGTGGTGACGATCGCCACGGTGTCGAGCTCCTCGCCGTTCGGGCCGACCCAGGTTTCCGCCACGCCGGCGAGGCCGAGCGGCGCGCCGTCGGCGGGATGGATGAAATACGGCTGTTTCGGCTTGCCACCGCTTTGCCACTCGTAATAGCCGTCGGCCGGCACCAGGCAGCGCCGCCGCTTCATGGCGTTGCGGAACGCCGGCTTGTCCAGCACCGTTTCTGAGCGGGCATTGATCAACAGGCTGAATTGCCGCGGGTCCTTGACCCAGGACGGGATCAGCCCCCAGCGCATCAGCCGGAACCTGCGGGCGCCATTGTCCAGGATCACCACCGGGATCGGCTGGGTCGGGGCAATATTGTAGCGCGCCGGGAAATTCGGCTGGTCGCTATAGCCGAATGCCAGCCGCACCGCGGCCGGCGGCGAGGTGATTACGAACCGGCCGCACATCGGCCTGACCAAAGACCTGGCCAAAAAACTGTCATCTTCAGCACCCTTTAACCGAAAACCCCCAACACTGCCGCGATGTCATCGATGACCATGCAATCGGCGCAGACTGCTCGCCAGGCGCCGCCCGGCGCCGATGCCGCCGCGCGCGCCGCCCAGCTGGCAGCCGCCAACATCAATCCGAACACCGGCCTGGCCACCGATTATCTCAACCATTTCAACGAAGCGATCATGCTGTTGGAGATGATTCCGGACCTGCCGGAATGTTTCGAGGATTTTCTCGAATGGCAGCCGTTGTCCTATGCGGAGCATTTCCACGCCTCCAATTTCAAGGCCCGCGACCTCGCGATCGAGGCCTATGACAACGCCGATCCGTCGATACGCGCCGATTTCGACGATATCGCACGCAACATGACCGCGATCCTCAACGCGGTCGGTGCGGCAATGCGCGAGGCCAAACAGGACAAAACCCGCGCCGCGCTGGCCGAACAGGCGGTCGGCTGGGTCAAGCCGCTGGTCGCCCGCGCCGGCGGCATCATCAACGGCCAGGGCGCCGAGGCCGACGTCGACTACATCATGGCGCATTGAGCGCCGTGACCGCGCCCTCCGATCTCGACACCCCGCCGCTGCGGCCGCAGCTCGCGGTCAGCGCCGCGATCTTTCGCGACGGCCGGCTCTTGGTGGTGCGCCGCGCCAGGTCACCGGCCAAGGGGTTCTATTCGCTGCCGGGCGGCCGGGTCGAATACGGCGAATCGCTCAGCGCCGCGCTCACGCGCGAGGTCGCCGAGGAAACCGCGCTGTCGATCGAGATCGCCAGCCTCGCCGGCTGGCACGAAGTGCTGCCGGGGCCGCAGCACGCCGGGCATTATCTGATCATGAGTTTCGCAGCGCGCTGGATCGGCGGCGAGCCGAAGCTCAACGAGGAACTCGACGATTTCCGCTGGATTGCGCCCGACGCAATCGCCGAATTGCGCCATACCGAGGGGCTGCCGGCGATCGCCGCCCTCGCCTCCGCGCTGATCCGCGGCTGACCCCGCCATTGCCGCGCCTTGCGCCGCCCGGCCCGAGAAGGCATATCAGGCCACGCTTGGACCCGTTCATGCTCAGCCGCCTTTTCGCCATCCTGATGATCGTCGCCAGCTGCGGCCTCGCCCCGGCCCGGGCGCAGGACGCCGCCGCGCCGTTCGACGGCGACCTGCAGCGGCTGGCGGAAATTCTCGGCGCGCTGCATTACCTGCGCGGCATCTGCGGCGCCAACGAGGGCACCAAATGGCGCAACGAGATGCAGGCCCTGGTCGACGCCGAGACGCCGTCCGGCGAGCGCCGCACCAAGATGATCGCCGGCTTCAACCGCGGCTATAACGGCTTCCAGCAGACCTACCGGACCTGCACCCCGGCCGCCGACATCGCGATCCGCCGCTATCTCGAAGAAGGCTCGAAGATCTCCCGCGACCTCACCGCGCGCTACGCGAATTAGCGCCTCATCAACAACGACGTCATTCCGGGGCACGAACAGCGAAGCTGCGAATGAACCCGGAATCTTGCAACAAGCGCTTCCTTGCTCGCAGCGAGATTCCGGGTTCGCTCGGCCTTCGGCCTCCCGCCCCGGAATGACTGCCTGGTTGGACCGGCCGCTGCAGCGGCCTCGCGCCCCGGAATGACGGCATGGTGAGACAGAGCGCTTGAAACGGTCCCGGCTCGCGTCGCCGCGCAAGCGCGGCAACGCGTCCGGGACACGAGTCTCGCGCAACGATACGCGCAGTTCCCGCTCGCCGGGAACCCCAATGGCGCCATTAACCTTTCCTAAAGAACTGCCCTTTCGCCGGTTAATCCGCATGCTAATGCTCAAGCATTCGCCGCGGTCCGCTGTGGGTCGCGCTCCAGCCTGTTGAGTTTCATGAGCCAGCAATCGTCCTTTTCCGCCGCTCGCGACCCGCTGCCCGATCAAGAACAGAAGCAGGCCGCGCTCAGTTATTTGAACGAAGCCTGGGCCGAAGCCCGGCATGATGGAGTCGATGGCGATTGCCTGGCGCAGGCCAGCCTGTTCGCCGCCTTCGCCGAACTGGTCAGCACCTATGGCGAGGACGCGGTGGCAAAATTCGTGGAAGGCCTGCCCGGCCGAGTCCGCAACGGCGAATTTTCGCTGTCCCTGGCGCGGCAGTAATTAGCGGCTCGCCTCCATTATCGACTTTTCACAGAAGCGCGCCCCGGACAAAGCGCACCACGCCGCACTTGCGGCGGCGTGCGCTGCAGAGCCGGGGCCGTACCAGAACGCGGCACTCGTGACGGTCCCGGTTCTGCGGAGCAGCGCCAAAGGCGCTGCACCGCGCCCGGGACACCCAGGCGCATGACTCAAACCGCGTGGGCTATGCGCCCAGCGTTTCCAGAAACCGCACCGGCTCGCCGGTTGCCGGCGTCGTCAATTCACCCTGCCACATCACCCGGGCACCGCGCACGAAAGTGCCGACCGGCCAGCCTTTCACCGTCACCCCATCATACGGCGTCCAGCCGGCGCGCGAGGCGGTCCAGGCGTTGCTGATGGTCTCGCTACGCTTGAGATCGACGATCGTGAAATCGGCGTCGTAGCCCGCCGCGATGCGGCCCTTGCAGGCGATGTTGAACAGCCGCGCCGGGCCGGCGCTGCTGAGGTCAACGAACCGCGCCAGCGATAACTTGCCGGCGTTCACGTGATCCAGCATCAAGGGCACCAGCGTCTGCACCCCGGTCATGCCGGAGGGCGACGCCGGATAGGTCTTGGCTTTTTCTTCCAGCGTATGCGGGGCGTGGTCGGAGCCGAGCACGTCGACGATGCCTTGTGCCACGCCCTGCCAGATGCCGTCGCGATGCGAGGCGTCGCGCACCGGCGGATTCATCTGCGCCAGCGTGCCGAGCCGCTCGTAGCACTCCGGGGCGGCCAGCGTCAGGTGATGCGGCGTCACCTCGACGGACGCCACATCCTTATGCTCGCGCAAAAATTCGATCTCCTGCTTGGTCGAGACGTGCAGCACGTGGATGCGCTTGCCGGTCTCGCGCGCCAGCGCCACCAGCCGCTGCGTCGCCGTGAGCGCCGCGATCTCGTCGCGCCACACCGGATGCGAGCGCGGGTCGCCCTCGATGCGCAGGCCCTTGCGATCATTGAGGCGATATTCGTCCTCGGCGTGAAATGCGGCGCGGCGCTGGATCACCTGCAAGATTTTCCGCAAACTGTCGTCGTCCTCGACCAGCAGGCTGCCGGTGGAGGAGCCGATGAACACCTTGACGCCGGCGCAGCCGCGGGCGCGCTCCAACTCCGGCAGCTCGGCGACATTGTCGCGGGTGCCGCCGATGTAGAACGCGAAGTCGCAATGCATGCGATGCTCGGCGCGCTTGATCTTGTCGGCGAAGGCGTCGGCGGTGACGGTCAACGGATTGGTGTTGGGCATTTCGAACACCGCGGTGACGCCGCCCATCACCGCGCTCAGCGAGCCGGATTCCAGATCTTCCTTGTGGGTCAATCCCGGCTCGCGGAAATGCACCTGGGTGTCGATCACCCCGGGCAGCACGTGCAGGCCGCGGCAGTCGATCACCTCGCCGGCCGAGGCCTGGCCGAGGTCGCCGAGCGCAGCGATCTTGCCGGCGGTGATGCCGATATCGCCGATGCCCTCGCCGTCCTGATTGACGATGGTGCCGGATTTCAAAATCGTGTCGAAACGTTGTGTCATGGGTCCTCGTTCGCCCGTTTGGCAGGCAGCGCCGCTGATCATGCGGGCTTGTTGCAGCCACCTTAGCGACTTAACTTGAAATGGACTATCCGGCCGCGGCCTTGCTCCCGGCCATCGAGCGAAAGAACCGACATGAAGGCAGCGTTTCTCGCCGATCGCGGCGTGGTGAAACTCAGCGGCGAGGACGCCCGGCATTTCCTCAACGGCCTCGTCACCACCGACATGACCAAGGTGGTGCCGGGAGAGGGCCGGTTCGGCGCGCTGTTGACGCCGCAGGGCAAGATCGTCGCGGACTTCTTCGTCACCGAACTGCCGGCAGCCGACGACGGCGGCTTCCTGATCGACTGTGCGCGCGAACTGGCGCAGCCGCTCGCCGACAAGCTGAAGTTCTACAAATTGCGCGCGAAAGTTCTGGTGGAAAACCTCTCCGACCGGCTCGGCGTGCTGGCGATCTGGGATGGCGATCTCGCGACGCCGCCGGAGGCAAGCTTCGCCGATCCGCGCGATCCGCGGCTCGGCTGGCGCAGCCTGGTGCCGGTGGAGCTCGCCAACAAGACCGCGGTTGCGATCGGCGCCGAGCTGGTCGATGCCGCGCTGTACGACGCGCATCGGATCCGCTGCGGCGCGCCGGCCGGCGGCATCGATTTCCGCTACGGCGACGCGTTTCCGCACGAAGCCAATATGGACCGGCTGCACGGCGTGGATTTCGACAAGGGCTGCTATGTCGGCCAGGAAGTGGTGTCGCGGATGCAGCATCGCGGCACCGCGCGAACCCGCACGGTGCGATTGGCGTTCGACGGCGCGCGGCCTGAGCCGGGAGCCGAGTTGCTCGCCGCCGACAAGCCGGTCGGCCATCTCGGCTCGCTCGCCGACGGCATCGGCCTGGCGCTGGTGCGGATCGATCGGCTGGCCGAAGCGGTCGAGGCTTCGGCGCCGTTGAGCGCCGGCGGCGTCGCGGTGCGGCTGCTCGATCCGGTTGAGGTGCCGAAGGCGCCGACCCGGACGCTGGCTTGAGAGTTTCGCCATGACGCGCTCGGTGAAGCACTCGGACGGGCTGACGCGCTGCCCGTGGCCGGGCGAAGACCCGCTCTATGTCGCCTATCACGACACAGAATGGGGCGTGCCGGAATACGACGACCGCGCTTTGTTCGAGAAGCTGATCCTCGACGGCTTCCAGGCCGGGCTGTCGTGGGTCACCATCCTGCGCAAGCGCGACAATTTCCGCAAAGCCTTCGACAACTTCGAGCCGGAAACAATCGCGCGCTACGATGCGAACAAGATCCACGCGTTGATGAACGACGCCGGCATCGTGCGCAACCGCGCCAAGATCGAAGGCACCATCAACAGCGCCAAGTCCTATCTGGAGATCATGGAGAAAGGCCCCGGCTTCTCCAAGCTGCTGTGGGACTTCGTCGACGGCAAGCCCCTGGTCAACAATTTCAAATCCACCGCCAGCGTGCCGGCGGCGACGCCGCTGTCCACCGCGATGTCGAAGGAGCTACTTTCGCGCGGCTTCAAATTTGTCGGCCCGACCATCGTCTACGCCTTTATGCAAGCCACCGGCATGGTCAACGATCATCTGGTGAGTTGTTTCTGTCACGAGCGCTGCGGCGCGATGAAACGGACGGCGGCGAAGGCTATGCGGAAGTAACGAGCGGCAACAGCCCGTTCGCCGGTGGGTTGCTGCGCCCGAACCAAAAAACGACCGTCATTCCGGGGCGCGAGGCCGCAGGCCGAGTGAACCCGGAATCCAGTATTGCAGGGCGGTGAGTACTGGGTCCCGGGTTCACTCGCGGCTCACGCCGCTCGTGCCCCGGGATGACAGCTGATTTTCTGGGCGCGCATCGAACCCAACCGAAATCCTGCTGATCTCCGCCGCATCCGCCACCGCCGCCGCCACGCCAGTGTCACACAGACCGTGACCGGGGTTTGCCCGCCGTGATATCCCGCTGTGAATCAGAATTGGAATCGGCTCACGCGACATGACGACGGCCAAACCAAAAACCTCCGACGTCTCGCCGCGGGTCTGGCAGCGCATGCTGTCCGGCCGCCGGCTCGATCTGCTCGACCCCTCGCCGCTCGACATCGAAATCGCCGACATCGCCCATGGTCTGGCGCGGGTGGCGCGCTGGAACGGGCAGACCCACGGCACCCACATCTTCTCAGTGGCGCAGCACACGCTCTTGGTCGAAGCGGTGATGCGGGCGCACGCGCCGCGGATCGATCGTCGCGTCCGACTGGCGGCGCTGCTGCACGACGCGCCGGAATATGTCGTCGGCGACATGATCTCGCCGTTCAAGGCGGTGATCGGCGGCTCCTACAAGGCGGTCGAACATCGCCTGTTGGCGGCGATCCACATCCGCTTCGGCCTGCCTCCCCAGCTCGACGACGCGCTGGAGCGGCAGATCAAGGCCGCCGACATGGGCGCCGCCTATCTGGAGGCGACCGCGCTTGCCGGCTTCACCAAGGCCGAGGCCAAGCGGCTGTTCGGCAACGATCCCGGGCTGCCGGAGGCGACCAGGCTCGACTATCTGACGCCATGGTCGGCCGGCAAGGCGGCGAAGCGTTTCCTCGCCCGCTTCGAAATGCTGCAGGACTGATCCGCGACCGCGATCGTGCTTTCCCCTCCGGGGCGGCGGACCTATAATCGCCGCAACCCAAGGACCGCGATGATTCACGTCTGCTCGCTCGCTGCATTGCATCCGACCGTCGAGGCGACGGGGGCGAGCCATATCCTCACCGTGATGGCCAATGTCGCCCAGGTGCAGCGTCCGCCCTCGGTGAGCGAAGCCAATCACCTGCGGATTGCGATGGACGACATCACCGAGGAGCTCGACGGCTTCACCGCGCCGTCGGTGGCGCATATCGAGCGGGTGCTGGATTTTGTCCGCGGCTGGGACCGCAGCGCGCCGCTGGTGGTGCATTGTTACGCCGGGATCAGCCGCTCCACCGCCAGCGCTTTTGCGGCGGCCTGCGCGCTCAATCCGCATCGCGACGAAGCCTCGATCGCCCAGCAGATCCGCAAGGCGTCGCCGAGCGCCTCGCCGAACCGGCTGATCGTGGCTTTGGCCGATCAGGCGCTCCGCCGCGAGGGGCGGATGCTGCGCGCGCTCGACGCCATCGGACCGGGCAGCCTGGTGGTCGAGGGACGGCCGTTTCGCGTCGACCTCGAATGACGCCGATGATCGCCCGATGAGCGATAAGCTGCCGACGCCGATCGAAATTGGCCTCACCGCCGCGATCGTCGCGATCGAGGACAACGAGCCGCTGATCCTCACCGCGTCGGGCGGCGACGGCGAAAATCTCGCCGGGCTGCCCTACGGGCCGTTCGAGGCGGTGACCCACCGCACCTTCGAGATCGGGCTGCGCGCCTGGGTCGAAGAACAGACCGGGCTGCGGCTCGGCTATGTCGAGCAGCTCTACACTTTCGGCGACCGCGGCCGCCACGCCCGGATCGGCGATACCGACGTCCATGTCGCCTCGATCGGCTATCTGGCGCTGACGCGGGCCGCCGACAACGTGTCGCGCGCGCCGGGCGCCAGCTTCGAGCCGTGGTACCGCTATTTTCCCTGGGAGGACTGGCGCGCCGCGCAGCCCGACATCATCGCCCGCGCCATCATCCCCGAACTCACCGCCTGGGCGGCGCAGGCCGAAACCCCCGACACCGCGCGCGCGCTCGGCCGCAAAGACCGGGTGCGGCTGTTCTTCGGCGTCGACGGCGCACAGTGGGACGAGGAGCGCGTGCTCGACCGCTACGAGCTGTTGTACGAAGCCGGATTAATCGAGGAGGCCCGCCGCGACGGCCGCCCGGCGGCGTTGGCGCGCAAGACGATCCCGTCGCTCGGCGTGCCGATGCGGTTCGACCACCGCCGGATTCTCGCCACCGCGATCGCGCGGCTGCGCGCCAAATTGAAATATCGCCCGGTGGTGTTCGAACTGCTGCCGCCGGAATTCACCCTGACCGAATTGCAGCGCACCGTGGAGGCGATTTCCGGCCGGCATCTGCACAAGCAGAATTTTCGCAGGTTGGTCGAGGCTGGCGCGCTGGTCGAGCCGACCGGCGAGATGTCCACCCACACCGGCGGGCGGCCGGCGGCGCTGTTCCGTTTCCGCCGCGAGGTGCTGCAGGAACGCCCGGCGCCCGGATTGCGGGTGCGCGGACGGCGGTGAAATTGATGTGGTGATTTCGGCTACTCGGTCGAGCGGCGCAGGTCGGAGGCGCCTTCGGCGGCGGGCGCGGCTTTCACCGGCTCGATCTTGGCGGACTCGACGCGCGGGGTTTCGACGCGCGATGACACCTCGACGCGCGAGGCGTCGGCGGAGCGGGTCGACCCCGTGGTCCGCGGTCCGTGCGCCCGCGGCATCGTCGCCCGCGCCATCAGCATCTGGCCGGCGCCCTGGTGGCGGAAATCGCAATAGGCGAAGCCCATGCCGGACACCGCGCCGCGAAAGCTGCGGTCGTCCATCTTGGTCAGGTTGAAGCAGGGCTCGAACGGAATGCCCTTGATCGAGGCGCAGATCGCCTGGCCGCGGACCTGCAGCGTATTGCCCGGCAGCCGCATGTTGCGGCTCGGCCCGGAGCCGGAGAACTGCACCGCCCCCGCCGCGCCGCCGTCGTCGAACACCCGGCCGGCGCCGCGCGTGCCGTCGAAGCATGTGAAGGCGAATACCTTGCCCGCGACGAATTTGCGGGCCTCATCGGCATTCATCGAGCCGGCCAGAGCCGGCGCAACCATCGCGCCGGCTGCGAGGGCCCCCACCACAAAACGCACGTACATCATGAACTCCGACTGACTGGGCGCGGCTGCCGCCAATGGTTAGGTCTTTAACTCGGCACTCACCATATCACCGTGGCAACATTGGAGCAGGTTGGTTGGTAAAGTCTGAACGAGTCAGCATATTTTTACCACGATTCGACCGCGCACCTCGCCAGCCAGCACTTTGGCGCCCGCGGCGATCACCTCGTCCAGGTTGATTTCGTGAGTGATTTCAGCAAGTTTTCCCTTGTCGAGATCGCTCGCCAGACGCAGCCAGGCGAGCTGCCGCAATTCGATCGGGCACATCACCGAATCGATGCCGAGAAGACACACACCGCGCAAAATGAACGGCGCTACCGAGGTCGGCAGGTCCATGCCGGCGGCGAGTCCGCAGGCCGCGATGGCGCCGCGATACTTGGTCATCGACAGCACATTGGCCAGCGTGGTGGAGCCGACGCTGTCGATGCCGCCGGCCCAGCGCTCCTTGGCGAGCGGCTTGCCCGGGCCTGACAACTCGCTGCGCTCGATCACTTCGGCGGCGCCGAGCTCGCGCAGATACGGCACCTCGGCGATCCGGCCGGTCGAGGCGATGACGTGGTAGCCGAGCTTCGACAGCACCGCGATCGCCACCGAGCCGACGCCGCCGGCGGCGCCGGTGACCACGACCGGGCCCGCGGCCGGCGTGAGGCCATGATTTTCCAGCGCCAGCACGCTGAGCATCGCGGTGTAGCCGGCGGTGCCGATCGCCATCGCGTCGCGGGTCGACAGCCCGTCGGGCAGCCGCACCAGCCAGTCGCCCTTGACCCGGGCCTTTTCCGCATAGGCGCCGAGATGGGTCTCGCCCATGCCCCAGCCGTTGCAGATCACCTTGTCGCCGACCTGCCAGTCCGGGTTCTCCGACTTCAGCACCGTGCCGGCGAGATCGATCCCGGCAATCATCGGAAACCGCCGCACCACCGGCGCCTTGCCGGTGACCGCGAGACCGTCCTTGTAGTTCACCGTCGACCATTCGACGCCGACGGTGACGTCGCCGTCCATCAGCTCGGCTTCGTCGAACTGGGTGAGCGCCGCGACGGTGCCCTTTTCCGCCTTGTCGATCCTGATCGCCTTGAACGTTCCCACAATCTGCTCCCTGACGGCTCGTTGAATGCGCGGCAACGTAAAGCGTCGGCGGCAAAATCCCAACCGCGATGTTGAGGCGCCCGCGTGCCGCTTTGCAGCAATGCAAATCCTGGCGGCTGCTGTGACGATTTAACCGTACGCGGCTCTGGCGGAACCGAGTGTGACATGCTATATTTGATTTGCTCCTAATGAGGATAACTTCCTCGCGGGGCTCTGAAGTCACCGCGGCGCTGCGCGAAAGTTCAGATCGATTTGCAGCGTTTTGACTGCCGGCCCGTCGTGGCCGGATTTCTCAAAACCAGAATATGCTCATGTTGAGCATATAGGCCGAGACGGAGAGAGTACCATGGCGCTTGCTGGCATTTACGGCCCGGACAATTTCGGCCACCCGCTGCATGGCCGGCCCGAGTCGCGCCCCCGCGCGCCGCTCAGCGCGTTGGAGCGCAGCCGCGCGCTGCCGATGCCGGATCTTCAATGGACGCCCGAGGTCGAGCGCGCCACCGCGCACCTCTACGAGCGCGTCAAGAAGGTGATCTCGCCGGTCGAGTGGCCGTTCATGGCGCCCTACATCAAGGCGATCAATGAGGCCAAGCGGGAGCGCAACGCCGTGATCCTGGCGCACAACTACCAGACGCCCGAGATCTTCCATTGCGTCTCCGACATCGTCGGCGACTCGCTGCAGCTTGCGATCGAGGCCACCAAGGTGAAGGCCGACGTCATCGTACAGTGCGGCGTGCATTTCATGGCCGAGACCTCGAAGATCTTGAGCCCGGAGAAGACCGTGCTGATCCCGGACTCCCGCGCCGGCTGCTCGCTGGCGTCCAGCATCACCGGCGCCGACGTGCGGCTGTTGCGCGAGCGTTTCCCCGGCGTGCCGGTGGTCGCCTATGTCAACACCTCGGCCGAGGTGAAGGCCGAGGTCGACATCTGCTGCACCTCGTCGAACGCGGTCAACGTGGTCGAGAGCCTCAACGCCGACACCGTGATCTTGCTGCCGGATCAGTATCTGGCGCGCTACGTCGCCTCCAAGACCGACGTCAAGATCATCGCCTGGAAGGGCGCCTGCGAGGTGCACGAGCGCTTCACCGGCGACGAATTGCGCAGCTATCGCGAGGCTGACCCCTCGGTCAGCATCATCGCGCATCCGGAATGCCCGCCCGACGTGCTCGCCGAAGCCGACTTCACCGGCTCGACCGCGCATATGATCAACTGGGTGCGCAACAACAATCCGGCGCGCGTGGTGATGGTCACCGAATGCTCGATGGCCGACAACGTGCAGGCCGAACTGCCCGATCTGGAGATCGTGCGGCCGTGCAACCTGTGCCCGCACATGAAGCGGATCACGCTGCCGAAGATTCTCGACAGCCTGATCTATCTGCGTGAGGAAGTGATCGTCGACCCGATGATCATCGACCGCGCCCGCCGCTCGGTGGAGCGGATGATCAACCTGAAGAACTAATCGTAAGCGACGGCGCAATCGGGACCTTGCGCCGTCGCTTTGTCGCTTTGTCGTATCGTCCCCGATCGACCGCGCGCCGGCCACATCGGCGCGCAGCGCCGCCACGCGGCAGAGTTGGACCAAGTCATGAGTACGCCGTCGGACCTCGATTTCGCCCATAATGGCACCGACGTGGTGATCGTCGGCGGCGGATTGGCCGGACTGTTCTGCGCGCTGAAGCTGGCGCCGCGGCCGGTCACCGTGATCACCGCAGCCCCGCTCGGCGAAGGCGCATCGACCGCCTGGGCGCAGGGCGGCATCGCCGCGGCGGTGGCCGAGGGCGACAGCGCGGAGTCGCATGCCGCCGACACCATCGCGGTCGGCGCCGGTCTCGTCGACGAAGCTGTGGCGCTGGAGCTGGCGCGGGAAGCCGGGCCGCGGATCCACGACCTGTTGCAATATGGCGTGCCGTTCGACCGCGACCTCGAAGGCCGGCTCGCGGTGTCGCGCGAGGCCGCGCATTCGGCGCGCCGCATCGTGCATGTGCGCGGCGACATGGCCGGCAAGGCGATCATCACCGCGCTGATCGAAGCAGTGCGTAACACGCCGTCGATCAAGGTGATCGAAGGCTATTTCGCCGAAGCGCTGCTCACCGACGGCGACACCGTGGTCGGCCTGCAGTTGCGCAAGGCAGGCCTGGCGATCACCCGGCCGGTGACCATGCCGGCGCGCGCGGTGGTGCTGGCGACCGGCGGCATCGGCCATCTCTATGCGGTGACCACCAATCCGGTGGAAGCCTCGGGGCTCGGCCTCGCCATTGCGGCCCGCGCGGGCGCGCTGATCGCCGATCCGGAATTCGTGCAGTTTCATCCGACCGCCATCATGGTCGGCCGCGACCCGGCGCCGCTCGCAACCGAAGCGCTGCGCGGCGAAGGCGCCACGCTGATCAATGGCGACGGCGAACGCTTCATGCTGGCGCGGCATCCCTTGGCCGAACTGGCGCCGCGCGACATCGTCGCCCGCGGCGTGTTCGCCGAAATCGCCGCCGGCCGCGGCGCCTTCCTCGACGCGCGCACCGCGCTCGGCGCGCATTTCGCCGCCGAATTTCCAACCGTCTATGAAAGCTGCATCGCCGAGGGCGTCGATCCGGCGACTCAGCCGATCCCGATCGCGCCGGCGGCGCACTACCACATGGGCGGCATCGCGGTGGACATGCACGGCCGCAGTTCGCTCCGCGGGCTGTGGGCCGCCGGCGAAGTGTCCTGCACCGGCGCGCACGGCGCCAATCGCCTCGCTTCGAACTCGCTGCTCGAAGCCGTGGTCTATGCCGGGCGGATCGCCGAAGACATCGGCGGGCGGGAATTTGCCGCCCCCAGCGGCAAGATCGATGCGCTGCCGATGGCGCGCAACGCCGCCCTCGGCGCCGCGCAGGAAGCCGAGCTGCGGCAGCTGATGAGCGGCAATGTCGGGGTGATCCGCAACGGCGACGGGCTTGCCGCCGCGGTGCGCCGCTTCGCCGCGATGGAAGCCTCCGCCACCAGCACGGCGATGCTCAACATGGCGACCACCGCGTTGCTGGTGTCGACCGCGGCCTGGGCCCGGCTGGAAAGCCGCGGCGCGCATTATCGTTCGGACTATCCGTCGGAAAATCCGACCTCAGCCGAACGCACCATGACCACGCTGGCCGACGCCCGCGCCATCGCTGCGTCGCTCGCCGACGCCGCCCCTGCCCCGACCGCGCGCCAGGCGCTGGTCTGAAAAATCCGGAACTGCCATGACCGCACCGACGTCGCTGCTGCATCCCGATGCATTTCTCTCGCCGTTCGCGATCGAGGAGGCGGTGCGCCGCGCGCTCGACGAGGACCTCGGCCGCGCCGGCGACGTCACCTCGATCGCCACCATTCCGGCCGAGGCGCAGGCCCATGCGGTGCTGGTGGCGCGGCAGGCCGGCACCATCGCCGGACTGCCGCTGGCGGTCGCCGCATTCCAGGCGCTGTCCACCGACATCATCATCCATCCGCACGCCCATGACGGCGCCGCGGTGGCGCGCGGCGTTCCGGTGCTGACGATCTCCGGCCCGGCCCGCGCGGTGCTGGCGGGCGAGCGCACCGCGCTGAATTTCGTTGGTCGCTTGAGCGGCATCGCCACGCTGACCGCCGATTATGTCCGCCACACCGCCGGCAGCAAGCTGCGGATCTGCTGCACCCGCAAGACCACGCCTGGCTTGCGCGCGCTGGAGAAATACGCGGTTCGCTGCGGCGGCGGCTTCAACCACCGCTTCGGGCTCGACGACGCGATCCTGATCAAGGACAACCACATCGCGGTGGCCGGCGGCGTGCGCCCGGTGCTGGAGCGGGCGCGGGAACGGATCGGCCATCTGGTCAAGGTCGAGATCGAGGTCGATACGCTCGATCAGTTGAAAGAGGTGCTCGCCACCGGGCTCGCCGACGTGGTGCTGCTCGACAACATGGACATCGCGACGCTGAAAGAGGCGGTGCGGCTGGCGGAGGGCCGGGTCGTGCTGGAGGCTTCCGGCGGCGTCACCCAGGACACCATCGCGGCGATCGCCGCGACCGGCGTCGACTACGCTTCCGCCGGCGCGCTGACCCATTCGGCGCCGAACTTCGACGTCGCGCTGGATATCGACGCGTAGTGCCGGGCGACGAGTGCCGTAGAAGTGATCGCTGAGGCGCGTTCTGCACGCTCCCCAATGCCATATGCGACGGCCCTGCCCCCCAGGAGAGGGTGAAGATCAATCCTGAATCTTGGAGAAATCCGCCACCGCGCGGGTGGCTTCGCGGATCTCGTTCAACAGCTTCAGGCGATTCTCGCGAACCTTGGCGTCGTCGTCGTTGACCTTCACTTTGTCAAAGAACGCATCGACCGCCGGGCGCAGCTTGGCCATCGCGCTCATCGCAGCGGCGAAGTCTTCCCGGGCGACGGCGCTCGACGCCTCGCCCTTCACCTGATCGATCGCGGTGGCGAGCGACTTTTCTTCATCAGCAACGTAGAGCGATGCATCCGGCGCGCCGTCGAAGGCGCGGGCGTCTTTCTTCTCCTCGATGCGCAGGATGTTGGCGGCGCGCTTGACGCCGGCCAGCAAATTCTTGCCGTCGTCGGTCGCGAGGAAAGCCGCCAGCGCCTCGACGCGGCGGACGACAAGTAACAGATCGTCCTGCAGGCCTTCGCCGCGCGCACTGTCTTCACCCTCCCCCTTGCGGGGAGGGTCGCCGCGTAGCGCCGGGGTGGGGGTCAGCGAGTCCGTGCCTTGCGGCCCCCCACCCCCGCCCCCTCCCCGCAAGGGGGAGGGGAGCGCGCCGAGCGCGAACACAGCGTCAACCAGATCGTGCCGCGCGCCCTGCTCGCGCAGCTGCACTTTTAGGCGATCGGCGAAGAAGGAGAGGAGAGAATCTGACAGCTTATCAATAGCCGCGGACAGCCAATCCGATCTCTCAATGCGGTCGAGAGCGGCGTCAACATACTTTACTTTGATGTTGTCAAGATTATCGAACATCCAATGGGTATAAAATTCATCTAACGCTCCGAGCCTTTTCGTCAACTCTCCATACGCCTGAACCCGTCCAAGCATTTCTTCTTGATCGTCCGGATCGTGCCTACTCAGATCTGGATCACTCATCTGGTGCATACTTGCGTCACCAGCACGCAGCTTTATGAAATCGTCGCCATCGAGGAGGTTCCGATACGGCTGATCCATCCAGGACACATTGGGCGAGGACTCTTCAGGACCACGAGTTGCGGCCAGCGATATGTATCTGGGTTCGGGTTTAAATCCCTTGACCATGAACAGTGCGATTGACGATGCAAGAAGGCGACGAATGCCAATCCGGCTATCAGAGGCCAAAATCAACCTAATCACCCCCAGCGCCGCGCGTCGCAGCGCGTAGGGGTCCTTCGAGCCCGTCGGCTTCTCGTCGATCGCCCAGAAGCCAACCAGCGTATCGATCTTGTCCGCCAGCGCCACGGCGATACTCACCGGATCGCTCGGCACGCGATCGGCGGGGCCCTGCGGCTTGTAGTGCTCCTCGCAGGCGGCGGCGACGGAGGCGTCCTCGCCCGCGGCCTGTGCGTAGTACTTGCCCATCAGGCCTTGCAGCTCGGGGAATTCGCCGACCACTTCGGTCAGCAGATCCGCCTTGCACAGATGCGCGGCGCGGCGCGCCTTCTCGACATCGGCGCCCACCAGCGGCGCGATCTCGGCGGCCAGCCGTTCGATCCGCGCGATGCGCTCGGCTTGCGTGCCGAGCTTTTCGTGAAACACGATCTGCGAAAATTTCGGCAGCCGGTCTTCCAGCTTGGTCTTGAGGTCCGTCTCGTAGAAGAATTTCGCGTCGCTCAAGCGCGCGCGGATCACCCGCTCGTTGCCGGCGACGATCGCCGCACCGCCGTCGCTGGCTTCGATGTTGGCGGTGAGGATGAATTTGTTGGTCAGCTTGCCGGTCGCGGGGTCGGCGACCACAAAGCACTTCTGGTTGTTGCGGATGGTGGCGCGGATCACTTCGCCGGGGATCGCCAGGAACGCCGGGTCGAACGAGCCCATCAGCGCCACCGGCCATTCGACCAGACCCGACACTTCGTCGAGCAACACCTGATCCTCGACCAGCTCGAAATTCTGCGCCTGCGCCAGCGTGCGGGCGTCGTGCAGAATGATGTCTTTGCGGCGCGCCGGATCGAGCACCACCCGGGCGTCGAACAGTTTCGCGTCGTAATCCTCGAAGCGGCGCACGCCGATCTCGTCCGGCGCCATGAAGCGATGGCCGCGCGTGACCTGCCCGGCCTGGATGCCGCTGACGTCGAACGCGACCACGTCGGGATCTTCGGTATCGATGCCGAAGGTGGCGACGATCGAATGCAGCGGCCGCACCCATTGCAGCGCGCCGGGTTTCGCCGAGCGTTCGCCCCAGCGCATCGCCTTCGGCCACGGGAAGGTGCGGACGATCACCGGCAGGATATCGGCGAGCACGTCGAGCGTGGCGCGGCCGGGCTTCTCGATCAGCGCGATGTAGAAATCGCCCTTCTTCGGATCGCGCTGGATCTTGGCTTCGTCGAGCGAGGCCAGCCCCGTCGCCTTCAGAAAGCCCTGGATCGCGGCGTCCGGGCCGCCGACCCGCGGCCCCTTGCGCTCTTCTTTGAGATCCGACTGCCGCGCCGGAATGCCCTGCACGGTGAGCGCGAGCCTGCGCGGCGTCGCAAACGCCTTGGCGCCGTCATAGACCAGCCCCTCGGCGACCAGCTTGTCGGTCACCATGCGGCGCAAATCCTCGGCGGCCTTCGCCTGCATCCGGGCGGGGATTTCTTCGGAGAACAGTTCGAGCAGAAGATCAGGCATCGTTGTTGTCTACACCGGATATAACGTTAAGAATTTCGCGAGCTGCAAAGAACTTCGGATTGCTCGTCCCTACGAACTCCTGAAGAACATTAGCAGAAAGGAGCGTGTCGACGTTGAGTTGCGCGGCTCGATACGTCACTCCCAGATGTTCCGCAATTTGCGGGATGCTCAAGACTGGCGAACGAAAAAGCAGATCAACGATGCCCAGCAAGTTGGCCGAACGCCCCGCCCTCTGCAGTCGCTCGCGATAGCCGCGCTGAACGGAAAGCAATCTGTCTGCCGTTGAAATCGCCGCGTGGCAAGACAATGTCACCATTTCCAAAAAGAAGCGAATCCACCCAAGCCAATTTCCGTTCCTGGATACTTCGTACATCCGATCGATGTACTCATCTTTTCTTCGCTCGAGCATAGGGCTGAGATATAGGATCGGTTGCCTGATGATCTTGGCTGCAAACAAGTGCAAGGTGATCAGCATACGGCCAACTCGCCCATTGCCATCCGCAAAAGGGTGAATTGTCTCGAATTGATAGTGGATCAATGCGGCATCCACGAGCAGCGGCAATCCGTTTCGATCGTCGCGGTGAATGAATTTTTCAAGATCGCTCATGCAAATGATAGTTTGATCGCGAGGCGGGGGCACAAAGCGTGCGTTCTCAATTTCATATGCGCCTATGAAATTCTGATGCTGCTTGAACTCGCCCGCACGGACGGTTGCGCCACGTTGCCTGACGACTCCGCCAAGCAATTGCCGATGGGCTTCGCATAACGTTCGTAGAGACAGCGGAAATTCACCGAGGCTTTCGATCGCCGCAGCAAGGGCCCGCCGATAATTGAGGACTTCTCGGGTATCTGGAGCGCGGTTTTGTTCACCCGCGCCCGCTTCCACCAGAAGCAAGTCACTGAGGGTCGTGTATGTCCCCTCCATGCTCGACGAGGTCAGCGCCTCTTGGGCCTGGAGAGGCCGAATAAGAAGATATGGATCAGGCAAGGTGCGACCTATGCCATTGAGTTCGCCAAGGGCCTGTGCTGCGCGGGCGATAGGGTCGGCTAATGCAGCCAGATCAATGTCGGTCGGAGGCAACGGATTGGGCACGAATGCCCATTGGCTCCGTTCCGTCGGGACCAGTCGCCCGCTGGGGGAACCGTCAAAATCCGCCTTTTTCATTTGGTAGCACCCACCAGGACAGATTATACCAAATTGGCATTTTGTATAATCTGCCAGCCGACTGTAGGAAGCAAGTATGATCTAACAGGCGCCACTTGGAGCAGCCGCCCCCACCCCCGCCCCACCCGCCTCGGTGTGCAGCCAGGCTTGGCCGCAGGCTTTCGCCAGTTCGCGGACGCGCAAAATGTAGCTCTGCCGCTCGGTCACCGAGATCACGCCGCGGGCGTCGAGCAAATTGAAAGCGTGGCTGGCCTTGATGCACTGGTCGTAGGCCGGCAGCGCCATCAGATGCGCCTCGTGCTTGTCGTTCTCCCAGCCGGCGGCGAGATAGTTCTGGCAGGCGGTCTCCGCCATCTTGAACTGCTCGAACAGCATGGCGGCGTCGGAGTGCTCGAAATTGTGCCGGGAATATTCCTTCTCGGCCTGCAGGAACACGTCGCCATAGGTCACCTTGTCGGCGCCGTCGCGACCGTTGAAGTTGAGGTCATAGACCCGGTCGACGCCCTGCACATACATGGCGAGGCGCTCGAGGCCGTAGGTCAGTTCGCCGGCCACCGGCGCGCATTCGACGCCCGCAACCTGCTGGAAATAGGTGAACTGCGAGACTTCCATGCCGTCGCACCAGCACTCCCAGCCGAGCCCCCAGGCGCCCAGCGTCGGGCTCTCCCAATCGTCCTCGACGAAGCGGATGTCGTGCAGATGCGAGTCGACGCCGATGGCGGCCAGCGACTTCAGATAAAGCTCCTGGATGTCCGGCGGCGACGGCTTCAGGATCGCCTGAAACTGGTAGTAATGCTGCAGCCGGTTCGGGTTCTCGCCGTAGCGGCCGTCCTTCGGCCGCCGCGACGGCTGCACATAGGCGGCGCGCCACGGCTTCGGGCCGAGCGCGCGCAGCGTGGTGGCGGGATGGAAGGTGCCGGCGCCGACCTCCATGTCGTAGGGCTGCAGGATGACGCAGCCGTAGTCCGCCCAATAGCGCTGCAACGCCAGGATCAGTCCCTGGAACGAGCGTTCCGGGCGCATATGCGGGGGAAGAATGTCCATGATCGGCTTTGGATTCGCGAGGGATGGAAAGCGCGCGGACCGTATCGGCGCAGCCCTGCGGAATCAAGGCAATGTGCCCCGCCGATGGCCCCCGATGCCGGCCGCATTAACCCGGCATTCACCATGCCGGAGCGGGCAGATCGGGCATTTTCCGATTGTTAGGGAATCCGGCCCAAATCTTGGGTCCGTTCGACGCTGCGTGCCTACAGCGATCGGCCGGCGCAAGGCCAAGCCAGCCGTGCGGAAACGCCTCAGCCTGCTGAGGCATTTCGAAAACCTCCAAGCTTGCTAGCCGGTCTCCAGGGTGGTGCCTCGCCCGGAGGCCGGCGCAAGTGTGGCCGCAACGGCCACCCGAGCATTTTCGGTTGAGATGGCAGCATCTGACCCATGACAGCCGTCATTCCGGATTGCGAGTTCGAAGAACGAGCAGGTCCGCAATCCATACTCCCTGCAGGGGTTATGGATTCCGGGCTCGCTCGCAGCTGACGCTGCTCGCGCCTCGGAATGACAGCCGGGGAATCTTAGCGCATCAATCTAACTCGAAGAGTCTCTAGCCGGGCCGATAGGCGCCGGTGACGGGATCGCGGCGCAGCGTCGGAATCTTGGCGGGCTGCGGCTGCTGCTCGTTCAGCACCGCATGGCGCACCTCTTCGAGCTCCTGGTTGATGCGCTGCGCGGTCCGGTAAGCCCAGCGCACCACGGCAAGGCCGCCCAGGGCGGCAGCGACGGCGATCAGCGGCGGCATCGGTCGATCCTCAATTTGCGATTCACCACCGCATCATTGCGCAACCGCCCGCCGCCTTCAATCGGCGGCGGCGGGACCAAATGGCGCGGCGCGGCGACCCTCAAAAGCCATATTTTGCCCATATGGCGCGGGTTTCCAATGCCGAAATCAGCTGATCCGGCAAGTCGGCCACCGCGTCGAACGACCCGAGCGTCGACGCCGAACGGCGGCCGAACAGTCCGGACAGCATGCCGGACGGCGGCGCGATCACCGGCATGCGGACCTTGTCGCCGTACCGCGCCCGCAACGCGCTGCGCAGATCGCCGATGCCGTCGGTCAAGCCCAGCGTCACCGAGGTGCCGCCGGCCCAATATTCGCCGGAGAACAGCACGTCCTCGGCGCCTTTCAGCTTAGCGCCGCGGCTGTCCTTGACCAATGAGATGAACAGCGCGTGGATCTCCCGCTGCAGCGCCTTGACGCGGGCGACGTCGTCGGGGTCCTCGGGCAGGAACGGATCGAGCTGCGCCTTGTGTTCGCCGGCGGTGTACAGCCGTCGCTCGACGCCGATCTTCTTCAACAGCTCCGGAAAACCGAAGGTGCCGCCGACCACGCCGATCGAGCCGACGATCGACGACGGGTCGACGTAGATCTCATCCGCCGCGCAGGCCAGCATGTAGCCGCCGGACGCCGCGACGTCCTCGACGAAGGCCAGCACCGGCAGTTTCTTCTCCAAGGCGAGCTGGCGGATCCGCAGGTAAATCTGTCGTGACTGCACCGGCGAGCCGCCGGGCGAATTGATCACCAGCGCCACCGCCTTGGCGCCTCGGGTGGCGAACGCACGGTCCAGCATTTTCGCGGTGCCGGCGAGCGAAAGCCCCGGCCGCAACGGCGTTACCGCGCCGATCACGCCGGACAGCCGCACCACCGGCACCACCACTTTCCCCGGCCGCCAGCGCTCCGGCAGCCAGCCAAGTAGTTTCTCCAAAGTGCCCGGTGCCGCCTGTTGTGCCGTCGGATCGCTCATAAGTTACCTCAAAATTAATCAATGCCGTTTACTTTGCACTTACCAACATCCCTGGAACGCATTTTGCATTGCAATCGTTATATAAGCGGCAATTGGCGGTGGAGAAGAACATGAAAATCTATCTGCTGGTGACGTTGTTCGGCGCACTTCTGACCGCGGTGCGTTTCACCGCGACCGCCGAGCCGGAGTCCAAAACGCTGCGGCAATAATCCGGTTGCTCAAAAACCGCGCAGACCATTGCGGCATCAAGCCGCCCCTAGAGGGAGCGCCTCTCCTCGCAGGACCGCCGCGGCCCTGAGAGTTTCCGCCCCCTCCTCGTCTTTCAGCATCAAGCCTTGCAGCAGCGCCAACGGCGCGCGTCCGCCTTTGGTGGCCCGCACCAAGACCCGGATCGCCGGGCGTTCGGGCTCGGCATGTACCGGCAGGATCAGCAGGCTGCCGAAGCCGCGATCGAGTGTGGCCAGCACCTCGGCGAGCGCGTCGGCGCGCCAGATCAGCGTCAAGTCGCCGCCGGATTTCAAAACCCGCCGCGCCGCATGCACCCAGCTCTCGAGCGTGGTCGGCGCCGCGACATGAGCGCGCTGCCGGGCGGCGTCGGGCGAGCCGCGGTGCCGCGCGGCGTCGTTGAACGGCGGGTTCATCAGCACGGCGTCAACGCTGTCGGGAAACAGCCCGGCCTCCGCGAAGGCATTGGCGCCGGCGGTGACGTCGAGCCTCAACACTTCGGCTGAGAGCGCATTCAACGCCGCATTGCCGCGCGCGAGCTCGGCCAGCGCGGGATCGATTTCGACGAGCATCAATTCGAGGCCGCGAACGCGACGCGCCAGCGCCAGCCCCGCGGCGCCGACGCCGGCACCGAAGTCGACCACCCGGTCGCCCGGTCGCGCCGCGGTCGCCGCCGCCAGCAGCATGGCGTCGTGACCGGCGCGATGGCCGGATTTCGGCTGCCGCAAGCGCAGCCGGCCGCCGAGAAAGCCATCCTCGGTCAGATCCGTTGGCTCAGGCATCGGAGCGCAGCTCGTGCGCCAGCCCGGCATCGGTCAGCACCTGCCGGGCCTCGCGATTGTCGTCCTCATGCACCAGGATACGGCGCGGGATCACGCCGACCGAGCCCTCGATCACGCTCATGTTCTGGTCCAGCACCAGATGGTGGATCCCGGCGCCGTCGAGCAGCGCCCCGATCGCCGATACCAGCACCACGTCATTGGTTCGCACCAGTTCCCGCACGCTTGCGTCTCCCGTGATCCCTGCATTATAGCTGCCGGCCAGCCGCGCGGCGCCTGCCGCGTTGCCGCGTTGCACGGCAAACCAAATGTTATAGTGTGACCTTCGACCTTGGGGCGATAGCGCACCAAGCTTTGGAATCAGAGCCTTTCGTGCCCGCCGGCTCGGTGGACACGAGACGCTCCTCGGACTTTGGAGACCAGCGTGGCCGTTATCGTACCTTTCGAGGGCCCCTCGACCGCTTCGATAGATCAACTCGTCGCGCTTGTCGCCGCCGATATGGAGCGCGTCAACGCCGTCATCCTGTCGCGCACCGGCTCCGAAGTGACGATGATTCCCGAGGTCGCCAACCACCTGATTTCCTCGGGCGGCAAGCGGCTGCGGCCGAACCTGACGCTGGCGATGGCGCAGCTCACCGGCTATTCGGGCGAAGGCCATATCAAGCTCGCCGCCGCGGTCGAGTTCATGCACACCGCGACCTTGCTGCACGACGACGTGGTCGACGAGAGCGAAATGCGCCGCGGCAAGAAGTCGGCGCGGATGCTGTGGGGCAACGAGGCCAGCGTGCTGGTCGGCGACTTCCTGCTCGGCCAGGCGTTCCGGATGATGGTCGAGGTCGGTTCGCTGCGCGCGCTCGACATCCTGTCCTCCGCCGCGGCGACGATTGCCGAGGGCGAGGTGATGCAACTCGCGGCGGCCAAGAATACCGCCACGACGGAAGACGAGTATCTCGCGGTGATCCGCGGCAAGACCGCCGAACTGTTCGCCGCCGCCTGCGAAGTGGGCCCCGCGATCGCCGGCCGGCCGAAGGCCGAGCAATCGGCCTGCCGCTCGTTCGGCATGAATCTCGGCATCGCCTTCCAGCTGGTCGACGACGTGCTGGACTACGGCGGCAAGGCCGCCAAGCTCGGCAAGAATGTCGGCGACGATTTCCGCGAGGGCAAGATCACGCTGCCGGTGGTGCTGGCGTTCCGCCGCGGCAACGACGCCGAGCGCTCGTTCTGGATCAAGGCGCTGGAGCGCGGCGAGATCGCCGACGCCGACCTCGACCAGGCGATCGGGCTGATGACCAAGCATCGCGCGCTCGAAGACACCATCCAGCGCGCGCATCATTACGGCGCGATGGCGGTCGACGCGCTGGCGCTGTTCCCGCCCTCGCCGATGAAGACGGCGCTGGAGCAGGTGGTGGCGTTCTGCCTGGCGCGGTCGCACTGAACTGATGACTTAGCGTGTCGAGCGCCGGCAGCCCGGCGCTCAACAATGTTGCGGATCGCAGGGGACGCGTCAAACGCCTCAGCGGCGGCCGACGCGATTGACCGGGCCGCCCATGTTGCGGCCGACGCCACCGACGCCGACGCCGGGACGACCGACGCCGTAGCCCGGACGACCGACACCGACGCGACCGACACCGACCGGCCCGGCAACGGCAGCGCGGGCAAGCGGTGCGCCAGCGACACAGCCGCGCGGGCCGCAGACCACGGCTTCGGCCGGCCGGCTATCGACGGCGACGAGGCCGAGCAGCGACAGCGCCAGGGCAGCGACAGCAACGCGCGGAGAGAGAATGCGATAGGTCATGACAAGCCTTCCATGGGGTTGAGCGGGGTATGCTGCGGATGTCTTAAGCGGCGCCCGCAGTCGCCTGGTCTCAGCTCAGATCGGAGATCCACGCGCGCCATCCCAGATCTTGGGATGCTGACGTTGCGAAGTGTCCGGGTGCCTGTCGTCGGCGCGCAGCCGCCTTGTGGGGCAGGCCTTGCAAATGCGCCGCAGTTTCCTCTGCCTCACCTTGGCGAGCAAATATGACTAAAGCGTTTCCAATGATGGTTGCATTGCGCGGGTGCGAAGATCAGCCGGCGTGCCGATCGGCCTTGTGCCGGCTGCAAACCGAACAGCGTCATTCCGGGGCACGAGCAGCGAAGCTGCGAGTGAACCCGGAATCTTGCGGCAGGGTCGGCCCTCGCACCAGCCGCGAGATTCCGGGTTCACTCGGGCTGATGCCCTCGCGCCCCGGATTGACGGCGTGATTGGTAGCGAGCGCATCAACCCGAAGGAATGCGCCTCTCCTCAATGAAAAACTGCGGTCAGCCCAGCGTCCCGGCGTGCACCCACCAGTCGGGATGCGCGGCGGCGATGGCTTGCGCTGCGGCCTTGGCTGCGGCGGCGTCGGCAAAGATCGCAAAGCAGGTGGCGCCGGAGCCCGACATCCGGGCCAGACGCACGCCCGCTGCCTTGCCGAGCAGCGCCAGCACCTCGCCGATCACCGGCTGCAGCTTCTTCGCCGGCGCTTCCAGATCGTTGGTGCCCGCGCGGAGCACCGCGATCCAGGCGTCGAGCGGCGCGGATTTGTCCGGCCATTTCGGCGCGGTGACCACGTCGGTGACGCCGACCCGCAATTGACCGTTGCGCAGCCCGAGCGCCGCAAACACGTCCTTGGTGGCGACCGCGACGCGCGGATTGACCATCACCACCGGCATCGCCGGCAGCGCCAGCGGCAGCAGATTTTCGCCGATCCCGGTCATGATGCAGGATTGCGACGCCAGGCACACCGGCACGTCGGCGCCGGTTTTTCGCGCGGCGTCAATCAAGCGGGGATCGTCCAGCGCCAGATCGTTGGTCTGCGCGAGCAGCCGCAACGCGGCTGCGGCATCAGCCGAGCCGCCGCCGATGCCGGCCGCGATCGGCAATTGCTTGTCGAGCGCAAACTCGCCGCCGCGCAGATCGGGCACGCGTTCGCCGAGCAGCCGCGCCGCCTTGATCACCAGGTTGTCCGAGGTCGCGCCGCATTCGGCCACGCGCGGCCCGGTGGCGCTGAGGCCGAGCGGCACTCCGGGCTGCAGCGTCAGGCGGTCGGCGCAGTCGGCGAACGCCACCACGCTTTCCAGCTCGTGATAGCCGTCGACGCGGCGGCTCACCACGCGCAGCGTGAGATTGACCTTGGCGCGCGCTTGATCCTGCAGCACCGGCACTGACACCACGTCACTCACCTCAGCCGCCCTTGCCATCTTCTTTCTTCTTGTCCGCAGAGGCCGCGGCCGCGCCGGCGTCCTCCGGCAAGCCGTTCTCGATCTTCGCCTCGATCTTCGGCAGTTCGTCGGCCTCGGGCTTCAGGTCGCGGGCATGCACCCACTGGAACTTAGCCTCCAAGGTCCGACCCACCCGCCAATAGGCGTCGCCGAGATGGTCGTTGATGGTCGGATCTTCCGGCTTCAGGTCGATGGCGCGCTCGAGGTTCTTCACCGCCTCTTCGTAATTGCCGATGCGGAAATACGCCCAGCCGAGCGAATCGACGATGTAGCCGTCATCCGGGCGCTGATCGACCGCGCGCTTGATCATCTTCATGGCGTCGTCGAGATTGATGCCCTGGTCGATCCAGGAATAGCCGAGATAGTTCAAGACGTGCGGTTGCTCGGGCTGCAGCTCGAGCGCCTTCTTCATGTCGGTCTCGGCCTTGCTCCATTGCTTGGAGCGCTCCTCGCAGATGCCGCGGAAGTAGTAATACACCCAGTTGTTCTTCTCGGCGCCGGACAACACGTCGATGCCCTGCGAATAGGTCACCGCGCAATCGGCGAATTTCTTGCGGCCGCGCTCGATATTGCCGAGCGCCATGATCGCCTCGAGATCCTTCGGATCTTCGGCGGTGACTTCCTTGAGAATCTTGATCGCCTCTTCGCTGCGGTCGGCGGCGTCGAGATCGGTGGCGAGCTGGATCTGGGCGTTGCGCTTCAACGGCGAACTCGCCGGCACCCGCTCATAGGCCTGGATCGCCATCTGCGGCTTCTTCACCGACTCGTAGAGATCGCCGAGCGACAACAGCGCCAGCGAATGCTGCGGCTGCAGATACAGCGCGAGCTGCAGATAGACCAGCGCCAGATCCTCGCCGCCGCGCCGGGTCAGCGAGGCGCCGATGCCGTACAGCGCTTCGGCGGCGCCGGCCTGCGCGGAATCGACCAGCGGCGGCAGCTTCTTGCCGGCCTTGGTCTCGCGGATGCCTTCCAGCACCAACGGATGGCGCGCCAGCTTCTTGTCGAACGTCTCGTAGACCGCGGTCGCTGCGGCGTCGTCCTTGTTGCGCGACAGCCAGCGGCCATAGGCGTCGACCACCCGCAGCGCGGAGTCGTCGAGCTTGTAGGCGCGCTCCAGCCGGACGCCGGCGTCCTTCTGCTTGCCCGCGAGATCCAGCATCATGCCCGAATGCAGGTCCTTGAAGATCGGATACCATTCCGGACCGGCGAGCTTGTCGATATTGGCCACCGCGGTCTTGACGTCGCCGGCACCAAAGCTGGCCCATCCGGAAATCAGCGTCGCGACCAGATCGGTGATCGGGCCGCGCACCGACTGATTGATGTTCTGCTGGGCAGCGGCGTATTTCTTCTGCTTGAGGTCGCGCACGCCGACCACCAGCCGCGCCACGCGGTTGGTCTTGTCGATCGACAGGATGCGATCGGCGAGCTTCACCGCCTCGTCGATGTCGCCGTCGGCCAGCGACGAGATGAAGGCGCGGTCCAACAGTTCGTTGTTCTTCGGATCGGAGCGCAACGCGGAGCGATAGAAAGTTGCGGCGGCATTGGCGTCGCGCTGCACGCTGGCGTGGCGCGCCGCCAGGTAGCTGCCCGCGGTGGTCAGCGATTTCAAATCGCGGCTGGATGGAAACGGCACCGAGCTGTCGTTCTGGTGATCCGGCGTCTGCGCCAGCACCGGGCTGGACAGCGGCAGCGCAGCCAGCGCGACGGCAGCGATCATCGAGCGACGAAATCGATTTGCAAGCATCAAGGTTGCCCAGCTCCAGATTTACGGATGAGATCGGATGCGCAACCGAACCGGCAGCATCAAGCCACACAACATGCCGCGTTTGGCGTTCCACCGCAAGGATGGACCCCGGGCGGCGGCCAGCCGGCACCGTACGCCCGTTCCACGCAGCAAATTGAAAGCGCCCGCAGTATGGCGGGATCGTGACCGCGCACGCGGCCACACGCAATCGTGGTCACATGCCCTGATAATTCGGCCCGCCGCCGCCCTCCGGAGGCACCCAGGTGATGTTGCCGTTGGGGTCCTTGATGTCGCAGGTCTTACAGTGCACGCAGTTCTGCGCGTTGATGACGAAGCGCGGGCCGTCCGGTCCTTCGACCCATTCGTACACCGCCGCCGGGCAATAGCGCCCCGACGGGCCGCCATAGACGTCGTGCTCGGAGGACTTCTGCAGCGCCATGTCGGCGACCTTGAGGTGAACCGGCTGGTCCTCCTCGTGGTTGGTATTCGACAGGAACACCGAGGACAGCCGGTCGAAGGTCAGCTTGCCGTCGGGCTTGGCGAGCGGCAGCGGCGCATGGTCCTTCGCCGGATTGAGCGTGGCGCGATCCGGCTTGGAATGCGACAGCGTGCCGAACAGCGAGAAGCCGAGCGTCGAGCACCACATTTCGAAACCGGCCAGCACCACGCCGACCCGGGTGCCGAATTTCGACCACAACGGCTTGATGTTGCGGACCCGGAACAGATCCTTGCCGACCGGCGATGCCCGCCAGGCATCCTCGTAGCTGGCCAGTTCGTCGTTGCTGCGGCCGGCGCCGAGCGCGGTCGCGACGTGTTCGGCGGCGATCATGCCGGAGCCGATCGCATTGTGCACGCCCTTGATGCGCGGCACGTTGACGAAGCCCGCCGCGCAGCCGATCAGCGCGCCGCCCGGGAAACTCAACCGCGGTACCGACTGATAGCCGCCTTCGGTGATGGCGCGCGCGCCGTAGGACAGCCGCTTGCCGCCTTCGAAGATCTTGCTGATCGAGGGGTGGGTCTTGAAGCGCTGGAAGCTGTCGAACGGCGACAGATAGGGATCTTCGTAGTTCAGATGCACCACGAAGCCGACCGCCACCAGGTTGTCGTCGTAGTGATACAGGAACGAACCGCCGCCGATATTGTCGCTGAGCGGCCAGCCGAACGAATGCGCGACCAGGCCCTTTTTGTGCTTCTTGGGATCGATCTGCCAGACCTCCTTGAGGCCGAGGCCGAATTTCGGCGGCTCGGAGGACTTGTCGAGCTGGTATTTGGCGATCAGCTGCTTCGCCAGGCTGCCGCGGGCGCCTTCGGCGAACAGCGTGTACTTGCCGTGCAGGTCCATGCCGCGGGTGAACGAGGCTTTCGGCTCGCCGTCGCGGCCAATGCCCATGTCGCCGGTGGCGATGCCGCGGACCTCGCCGTTGTCGCCGTACAGCACTTCGGTGGCGGCGAAACCCGGATAGATCTCGACGCCGAGTGCCTCGGCCTTCGGCGCCAGCCAGCGGCACAGATCGCCGAGCGAGCCGATGAAGTTCTTGTGATTGTTGAGCATCGGCGGCACCAGAAAGCTCGGTACCTTGAACGACGTCTTGCCGGTCATGACGAAGAAATGGTCGTCGCTGACATGGGTTTTCAGCGGACAGTCCGGATCGTCGCGCCAGCCCGGAATCAATTGATCGAGCGGGGTCGGATCGATCACCGCGCCGGACAGGATGTGGGCGCCGACCTCGGACCCCTTCTCAACGACCACGACCGAGAGTTCGGCGTTGAGTTCCTTGAGCCGGATCGCTGCGGCCAGACCCGACGGCCCCGCGCCGACGATAACCACATCGAATTCCATCGCCTCGCGGGGCGGCAGCGGTTCAGCATTCATGCGTGATCTCACAGACACACTTGGGACGTTTCCTACGGGTGTTGTTTCCGATTTTTCGGGGAAGAACAACCCTCCCGAATCTACCTTCAAGGTTTCGCGGTGAGGCCATTCGCGCTAGCCTGCGCAATATTCCGCCCCCCGAACAGCGGCCGCACGCGGCGCTCGGAACCGCTCGCCACAGCGCGGCGGCGAATCCAAACTACGCTGGCGCCAAGCGGCGTGTTACGAGAGACCATGACCCAATTTGCCGCGCCAACCTGCGAGCCGTCGCGATGATGCCTGAGCCACATCTCAGCGCGCGCGAGCTGTTGGCGTTTTATCTCGAAGCCGGCGTCGACTGCGCGATGATGGACGAGCCGGTCAACCGTCTGGTCGACGAGCCGGCGCCGGCGCCGCAACCGGCGCGCGCCGCAGAACCACGGACGGCAGTGTCACAGCTTGCACCGGCGCCGCAGCGCGACGCGCCGCCGTCCCGGTCAACGCCCGCGCCTGCGCTCGCACCGGATGCGGCGATCGTCTCGGCGCGCGAGGCGGCGCGCACCGCGCCGTCGCTGCAGGCCTTGCGCGATCTGTTGGCGGCGTTCGACGGCTGCGCGCTGAAGTCGACCGCGACGCAATTGGTGTTCGC
Source organism: Rhodopseudomonas rhenobacensis (assembly GCF_014203125.1). Taxonomy (GTDB): domain Bacteria; phylum Pseudomonadota; class Alphaproteobacteria; order Rhizobiales; family Xanthobacteraceae; genus Rhodopseudomonas_A; species Rhodopseudomonas_A rhenobacensis. The sequence continues at coordinate 35,427 of NZ_JACHIH010000006.1, read as the reverse complement.
CGACGGCAATCCGCAGGCCCGCATCATGCTGGTCGGCGAAGCGCCCGGCCGCGAGGAGGACATCGAAGGCCTGCCGTTCGTCGGCCGCTCCGGCAAGCTGCTCGACCGCATGCTGGCGGCGATCGGGCTCGACCGCAGCAAGGTCTATATCGCCAATGTGATTCCGTGGCGGCCGCCGGGCAATCGCACGCCAACGCCGCAGGAGACCCAGACCTGCCTGCCGTTCATCCAGCGCCAGATCGAACTGGTCGATCCGGAGATTCTGGTGACGCTCGGCAATCCGTCGACCCAGACGCTGCTGTCGACCCGCGAGGGCATCATGAAAACCCGCGGCCGCTGGATCGATTACGACACCGGCTCGCGCCGCATCCACGCGCTGCCGACGTTCCATCCGGCCTATCTGCTGCGCTCGCCGTCCTACAAGCGGCTGGCCTGGCAGGACCTGCGCGCCATCGCCAAGGCGCTGGAGGAATTGCCGCCGCGATCGGACTGAGGCCGAAGCGCCGGCGGCGGCCCGTGCTGCGCGCTCGATCAACCAAGCCGTCATTCCGGGGCGCGAGGCCGCAGGCCGAGCGAACCCGGAATGACAGCTGAGAATTTGGCAGGCGCACTCGCGCTGCACCGCGCCCGGGACACAGCGGATCCTTGGCTACGGTGCCGGTTTCGGCCGCACGATCGCCCAGCCGATCCGCAACAGCGGCTGCCGTCCGTCGATCAGCCGCGCGAAGGCGCGGGGGATTTCCGGCACCAGGCCGGGGAAGCGGTGGGCGATGTCGGCCGGCGGCTGGCCGATGGTGTCGGCCGCGCGCCACACCACCACGCCGCCCTGCTCGCCGAACTTCGCCGCATTGATCCACGGCGTCCTGTGTGGCGCGGCGTCGAGCCACAAATGCGGCCGCGACGCGCCCATGCCGATCAATGCTGCGAGCTGCGGGTCGCCCGCCACCGCCTGCAGCGGCCGGTTGGTGCGGCGCTCGAAACTGTCGCCGAAGAATTTCGCAATGTCACCAGCCGGCAGCGAGGTGGCGCGCTCGGCGCCGCCGATCCAGGGCTGCAGCAGCGTCGCAGCCAGCAGCGCAAAGGCCGGCGCCACCACCGCCGCCGCCCAGGCGGCGCGCAGGATGCGTTGCCGGCGCAGCGCGATGGCGTCGCCGGTCAAGACCACGACCGCCAGGCCGGGCATCAACAGCGCGATGCCGGCGCCGCCGACCACGTGCGGAAGCCCGAACACCGCCCCCAGCAGCACCCCGACCAGCGCCGACGCCAGCGCGAAGAAATACACGAACTGCCGCGCCAGCGGTGCCACCGGCGGCCGCACGATCACCGGCGGATCTTCCGGCCGGCGATGGAGGCGGCGCAGATTGAGCACGATCAACAGCGCCACGCCGGCCAGCGCCACCACCAGGTCGAGGGCCAATTCGCCGCCGAGCAGCAGCCGCGGGATGGCGTCATCGGCGGTCGGCAGCGGCGGCAGCGCGAACAGCTCGGCGCGCGCCAGCCAGACCAGATAGGGCAGCGCCAGCACCACGATCACCACGAGCGCGTACAGCGGATCGAACGAGGCCAGCACGCTGCGGCTGCGCGGATTGGCCAGCGCGAAGCCGATCGGCAGCAGCAACAACAGCGGCGCCGAAGTGGTGGTCAGCAGCAGCAGCCCGACCTCGATCGACAGCGCGAACCAGGCGTTGCGGCGGCGCTGGCCGATCAGTCGCCAAGTGTGCAGCAGCACCAGCGCCCACAGCGGCCGCGCCAAAACCAATGGCCCGAAGTCCACGCCCTGCCCGGCAAACGCCGTGACGGTCAGCGTCAGCAGCACCGCGATCACGGCGTGCTGCGGCCCGACCACGGCGCGTCCCAGCGCATAAAGCGCCCAGAACGTCACCACGGCGCAGAGCTGCGCCAACAGATAGACGCCGAAGATGTGATTGCCGGCGAGCCGGTAGGCGAGATCGGCGAGCCAGAATGCCAGCGGCGGGCCGAGCTCGGTGCCGACCTGATATTCCCGGCCATAGGCCAGCGTGAGCGCGAGGCCGGACGGCGGCGCCGAATACAGCAGCAGCGGCACCACGAACCACATCGTGGCCTGGATCGTCACCACCAGCCAGAACACCAGTCCGGGCCGGGCGCGGATCAATTCGACGATCAGGGAGGTGAAACGCATGGACCGGCTGACGTCCCTTGGTCGAATTCCACTTCAGTTCTACCCATAGCGAAGGTCGGCCGGCAAGGACCAGCGGAAAGCGCCGCGGGGACCGCGGCTTATGCGCAGATTTGGGAAGCCGGCGGGCTCAGCCCGGCGAAGCGCCGTCGAACAGGTCCGGTGCCGCGGCGGGCAGCGTCGCGGTTTCCGGATGATGTTTTTCCCGCGCCGCCACCACCGGCGCGAAGAAACGACGATGGTGCCGGCTCGGACCGAGCCGGTCGAGCGCCGCCAGATGCTCCGGCACGCCGTAGCCCTTGTGGTTCTCGAAGCCGTAGCCCGGGCAATCCTCCGCCAGCCGGCGCATCAGCCGGTCGCGCGACACCTTGGCGATGATCGAGGCGGCGGCGATCGACAGCACCAGGCCGTCGCCGCCGATCACCGCGTCGCAGTCGCAGCGCGCGGCGATCTTGTCGCGGCCGTCGACCAGGACGTGCTGCGGCATCACCGGCAAGGCATGCACCGCCTTGGCCAGCGCCCACAGCGAGGCGCGCAGGATGTTGTCGCGATCGATCCGCGCCGGCGACGCATAGGCCACCGCGAAGGCGGCGGTGGCGCAAATTTCCTCGAACAGTTCCTCGCGTTTCTGCGCCGTCAGCCGCTTGGAATCGTCGAGGCCTTTGGGGATCCGCTTGGGGTCGAGCACCACCGCGGCCGCCACCACCGGCCCGGCCAGCGGACCGCGGCCAGCCTCGTCGCAGCCGGCGACCGGCCAGACGCCGCGCTTCAACAGCGCGCGCTCGCGCCGGAAGCTCGGCGGCGCAATGGCGATGACGCCCTTGCCGAGCTTGGGCTTGCTCGGCGCAGTCTTGTCCTTGTCCCGAATCATGCCGGGATGCTGCGGGCTGAGCGCGGCGCGCGCAACCCGGAACTCGCGGCCGTGCCCGAGATTCAAGGGGGCCGGCCATTGATCCGTTTAGATTCAGGCGTCGAGTCAGCCGTCGGCCAGCCGCTCGCCCCGTCGTGCGAAGCACGTGTCCCGGACGTGGTGCAGCGCTCTTGGCGCTGCACCCCGAGCCGGGACCGTCTCAAACGCAGACGTCGTCACGGCCCCGGATCTGCAGCGCACCACGCCGCAAGTGCGCCGTATTGCGCTGCGTCCGGGGCACGCAGTCATCTCAAAACAAACTCAGCTGCTGGCCGGCGCGGTTCGGTCGGGCGAAGTGGTCCGTCGTCAGTTTCACCCGCTTCTTGTTGAGCCCGAGCTTGGCGCAGGTGATCTCGAATCTGCGGCCGATCATCCAGGCGATCGGGCCGGTGCCCTTCATCCGTGTGCCCCATTGCGAATCGTAGTCGCGACCGCCGCGCATGTCGCGGATCAGGGTGAAAACGTGGCGATAGCGGTCGGGGTAATTCGCCATCAGCCATTCCCGGAACAGGTCGCGCACTTCCAGCGGCAGCCGCAGCAGCACGTAGCTCGCCTCCTTGACGCCGGCATGCGCGGCGGCGTCGAGAATCCGCTCGATTTCCATGTCGTTCAAGGCCGGGATCACCGGCGCCACCATCACGGTGGTGGGGATGCCGGCGTCGGACAATTGCCGCAGCGCCTCCAGCCGTTTCGCCGGCGTCGAGGCGCGCGGCTCCATCGAGCGCGCGAGCTTGGGGTCGAGCGTGGTCACCGACAGCGCCACCTTGGCGAGGTTGCGCTTGGCCATCCGCGAAAGAATATCGATGTCGCGGGTGACCAGCGCGGATTTGGTGACGATGCCGACCGGATGCGAGGCGCGCTCCAGCACTTCCAGAATACCGCGCATGATCTTGCTGTCGCGCTCGATCGGTTGATACGGATCGGTGTTGGTGCCGATCGCGATCATCTTCGGCTCGTAGTCCGAAGCCGCCAATTCCTTCTCCAGCAGCGCCGGGGCGTCCGGCTTGGCGAACAGCTTGGATTCGAAATCCAGCCCCGGCGACAGCCCGAGAAAAGCGTGGGTCGGCCGCGCGAAGCAATAGACGCAGCCGTGCTCGCAGCCGCGATACGGATTGATCGAGCGGTCGAAGCCGATATCCGGCGAATCGTTGCGGGTGATCACCTTGCGGGCGGTGTCGAGCCCGACCGTGGTCTTGAACGGCGGCAGTTCGTCGAGCGACTGCCAGCCGTCGTCGAACGCCACCCGGGCCTCGGCCTCGAAGCGGCCGCTGTCGTTGGATTGCGCGCCGCGGCCGCGCCGCCGCTGCCGGTCGATCGCGGCCTCGATTGGCGGAAACGGAGAGGTCGCACCCACCGGCTCGGAGGGCGCCGTGACCGGCGGGTGCTTGAGGGCAGTTGCTGTGCTTCTCATGCGTTCAAGATAGCATCTGATAAGAACAAATCAAGAACATATTCGCATCGACCGCCCGGGGCTGCTGCATCCGACCTTGTGCTGGCAAAATGGGCAGGGATTCCGGCTGATTTCGCCGGGGCGAGGTGCTAACGATGCGGCGTTTCATCGAAAGGTCACACCCGCCCACATGCTGAGCGTCATCATTCCCACCGAGGGCATCGAGCGCACCGCGGTCGCGACGCTGGCCGCGCTGGTGCCGGGCGCCGCCGCCGGCGTGGTGAGTGAGGTGACGCTGGTCGACCGCGGCGGCACCGACGTCATCGAACGGGTCGCCGACGTCGCCGGCTGTCATTTCCTGGCGTTCGAAGGCTCGCGCGCCGCGGCGCTCGCCGCCGGCGCCCGACAAACGCGCTCACCCTGGCTGATGTTCCTGCACGCCGGCGCGGTGCTCGACGCCGGCTGGATCGACGAAACCGCGCAATTCATTCAACGCGTCTCGGACAGCGGCCGGCCGCGCGCCGGGATCTTCCGCTACGCCCGCTCGCCCTATGCCGAACCGAGCTGGCGCGACGCGCTCGACGGGCTGGTCCGCGCAATCCGCGGCCCGCTCGCCGATCAGGGACTGCTGATTGCCCGCGACCATTACGACCGGCTCGGCGGCTACGACGTCCGCCGCTCCGAGGCCAAGTTGTTACGCCAGCTCGGCCGCTCCTCGCGCACCCAGCTGCGCAGCCGCATCGTGCTGGTCTAAAACCTCCCGCCAAAATGATTTGCCAAAGTCGAATGCCGCTTTGACGATAGGCACGAGGGAGGCGTGCGATGCAAACCAGCGAACGGTTACCGACGCCCGACGCCGCGGCCTCGCCCGCAACGTTGCGCGGCCCGCGGCCCGGCGACATCGGCTTCGTGGTGCAGAGCCACGCCGCGCTGTATGCCGCCGACTACGGCTTCGACGCCTCGTTCGAAGCGCTGGTCGCCGAGATCGCCGGAAAATTTCTGGCATCGAACGATGAAGCACGCGAGCGCTGCTGGATTGCCGAGATCGACGGCGAGCCGGTCGGCTCGGTGTTCCTGGTGCGCGCCAGCGACGCGGTCGCCAAGCTTCGATTGCTGCTGGTGACCCCGCAAGGCCGCGGCCAAGGTCTCGGCCAGCGGCTGGTCGACGAGGCGATCGGCTTTGCGCGCTCGTGCGGCTATCGCACGATCACGCTGTGGACCCAGAGCAATCTCACCGCCGCGCGACAAATCTATCAGCGCGCCGGCTTCGGATTGATCGAGAGCAAGCCGCACCGCAGCTTCGGCCAGGATCTGATCGGCGAGACCTGGGAGCTGCGGCTTTAGGCGCGGTGCGCGCGCAGCGTCCCGCCGGACCGCCGCCTCAGGCGCGCGCCCTCACTCGGTGGAGTTCTTCAGGCTGCTGCGCACGGGGTGTTTCGGCGAGCGCCGCCCCGTCCGCGTCATGCCGCGCTTGTCCCGGCCATGACGCGGAGGGGACAGCGAACGATCAGGCCGCCCCTGCGTAGCAGCGAGATTCGGCCGAGCCTCAGCGCCGCACCGAGGTGCCCGAAATTTCCGCCGAGCTCTTGCCGGCTTCGGCGAGTTTCGCGGAGATCGCCGCGGTTTCGCCCGGCGTGCCCCAGCTCGGCGCATCGCTGCCGTCGCCCCAATTGCGCGGCCGATAGAAGGTGTGCACGCCGAATTTGTACATCTTCTTCATCTCGTGCACCCAGGACGGCCGCACCCAATAGGCGTGATAGTGCGTCGACTTGCCGACTTCCGGCAGCCACAGCTGGCCGTCGAGCGAGGCCTTGGCGATCTTCTTGGCGCGGTCCCACATCTCGGGCTCTCTCACCACGTCCGCGACCTTGTCGCAGGCGAAAGTGAACTGGCAGGCCAGATGGCGATGCTTGTTCTGGTACACCACGCCGCAGACGTTGTTCGGATAGAAGCCCGAGAAGGCGCGGTTCAAAACCACCTGCGCCACCGCGATCTGGCCGCGCACCGCTTCGCCGCGGGACTCGAAATAGATCGCGTCGGTCAGGCACTTCTCGTGCTTGGCGCGCAGCTTCTCGTCGAACAGACCGAGCCGTTCGGCCGGGGTCTTAACCCGCTGATTGTCGGCGTTGACCTCGCCCTTGGTGGCGATGCTCTCGCCGGCCTTGGCGGGCTCGCTTGGCGCCACCGTCTCCGGCAGCGACGCGGTGACCTTCATGTCGGGATCGATGCCGACCGGCAGCACGATCATCGGCTCCTCGCCGGGCTGCCATTGCTCCATGCTCTCACCGGGCGCGCCGAGCGACGAACTGCCGAAGAACAGGCTGGAGGTCTTCACCGCGAAGCCGTCATGTGCCGGCACCGTCGGCGCGCCGATGCTGGCGTCGCCGAGCGGCTGCGCGTCGAGCGACAGCGACGCGTCGTATTGCGATAGCGGCGGCGCCTGCAGCGCTTCGGCGAGTTCCGGATCGAGTGGTGCAGCCGGGCCGGCGGGCAATTGCTCCGCGGTCTTGGCGCCGGCGACGTTGGGTGCCGTGGAATCGTTCTGCGACGACGGCGACGCGTCCTGTGACGGCGTCTCTGGATTCACCGTGGCGAGGCGGTCGCCCTTCAGGGTGCGATCGACCTTGGGAAAGTCCGACGCCTCGAAGCGGCTCGGCGGCTGCGCCAGCGGATTGCGGCTCAGCGAGCCGGTGACGTCGCCGGTCTGATTGTCGAGGCTGGCGAGCCGGATGTTGGCGCTCTGCGGCAGCGAGGTGCCGATCGGGCGGCCGAACGAAAACGTGGCGAGCTGGATGGTGGCGACGGAGGACGCGAACACGCGCTTCTGCCAGCGCTCGGCGACGCCGGGCTGCCGCGCCAGCAGCGAGGCGATATCCTGATAGCCGACCTCTGTGGGGATCAATGCGAAGACGCAAAGACCAAGACCGAAGGACGCAAATTTCACGCCCTTCGGCCGGTTACGCATGACTGACATCGATACGCTCACGCAACGCTTACACTGATCGAAAGCACATTTACGTCGAATTCGATCTATTTCGTTGTTAGCCAATTAAAGTTGCCGGGGAGTTAATCGGCGATGCGCCGCGGCCACAGGCAAGTACCAGCTGGAACGCGACGAAGCTTTCAAAAGCCTTGGTAAACCGCGGCTTCAGCAAGGTGGTAAACAACGCGTCAACGAATGCGAGGCCTGCGCAACATCGATAGGGATGAAATAGACGAGAGCGTTTGAGCTGGTCGATGTAACAATACGGCACAACGAGAAACGGCCGGGATGATCCCGGCCGTTTCGACGAATGATGATTGTTTCCCGCGATCGTCGTGATCGCAGCGGTCTCAGGCCTGGCCGGCGGCCACCTTGCCGAGCGCGGCTTGCGCGGCGGCGAGCCGCGCGATCGGCACGCGATACGGCGAGCACGACACGTAGTTGAGCCCGATCTCGTGGCAGAACGCCACCGACGCCGGATCGCCGCCGTGTTCGCCGCAGATCCCGACCTTGAGGTCGGGCCGGGTGTTGCGGCCGCGCTCGACGCCGATCTTGACCAGTTCGCCGACGCCGGCGCGATCCAGGCTGACGAACGGATCGATCTCCAGGATGCCGCGCGCGATGTAGGTGCCGAGGAAGCTCGCGGCATCGTCGCGGCTGATGCCGAAGGTGGTCTGGGTCAGGTCGTTGGTGCCGAACGAGAAGAACTCGGCGGTCTCGGCGATCTGCCCGGCCTTCAGGCAGGCGCGCGGCAGTTCGATCATGGTGCCGACCGTGTAGGCGATCTTGCCGCCGGTCTCGCGGAACACCGAATGCGCGGTGGCGTCGATCCGGGCCTTGACCAGATCGAACTCCATCTTGGTGGCGATCAGCGGCACCATCACTTCGAGCCCGACCGCGACCCCGGTGCGCTTCTGCGCCTCGACCGCGGCCTCGAAGATGGCGCGGGCCTGCATCTCGGCGATTTCCGGATACGCAATGGCAAGGCGGCAACCGCGGAAGCCGAGCATCGGGTTGAACTCGGCCAACTCGCGGGCGCGATCGGCGAGCCGGCGCGGATCGGTGTTCATCGCACGCGCGACTTCCTCGATCTCGGCCTGGCTGTGCGGCAGGAACTCGTGCAGCGGCGGATCGAGCAGCCGCACCGTCACCGGCAGGCCCTTCATGATCTCGAACAATTCGACGAAATCCGCGCGCTGCATCGGCAGCAGCTTGGCGAGCGCCTGACGGCGGGACTGTTCGTCCTCGGAGAGGATCATCTCGCGCACGGTGCGGATTCTCGTTTCCTCGAAGAACATGTGCTCGGTGCGGCACAGGCCGATGCCTTCGGCGCCGAACTTGATCGCGGTGCGGGCGTCGACCGGGGTGTCGGCGTTGACGCGGACGCCGAGCTTGCGCACCTGATCGGCCCAGCCCATCAGCGTGTTGAACTCGCCGGACAGTTCCGGCTCGATCATCGGCATCCGCCCGGCCAAGACCTGGCCGACCGCGCCGTCGATGGTGATGACGTCGCCGGTCTTGAAGGTGCGCGTGCCGATGCTCATGGTGCCGCGGCCGTAATCGACGCGGATCGCGCCGCAGCCGGACACGCAGGGCTTGCCCATGCCGCGCGCCACCACGGCGGCGTGCGAGGTCATGCCGCCGCGGGTGGTGAGGATGCCTTCCGCGGCGTGCATGCCGTGGATGTCCTCCGGGCTGGTCTCGATGCGGACCAGAATGACCTTGCGGCCGTCGGCCTGCAGCTTGGCGGCTTCATCCGAGGAGAACACGATCTCGCCGGAGGCGGCACCGGGCGACGCCGGCAGCCCGGTGGCGATCACGTCGCGCTTGGCGTTGGGATCGATGGTCGGATGCAGCAGCTGATCGAGCGAGGCGGGCTCGATCCGCGACACCGCTTCGGTCTGGCTGATCACGCCTTCGCTGGCGAGCTCGACGGCGATCCGCAGCGCGGCCTTGGCGGTGCGCTTGCCGCCGCGGGTCTGCAGCATCCACAGCTTGCCCTGCTCGACCGTGAACTCCATGTCCTGCATGTCGCGGTAGTGCTTTTCCAGCAGGGTATAGATCCGCGTCAGCTCGTTGAACGCGTCCGGCATCGCGACTTCCATCGACGGCTTGTCGGAGCCCGAGGCCTTGCGCGCATATTCGGTGATGTCCTGCGGGGTGCGGATGCCCGCCACCACGTCTTCGCCCTGGGCGTTGATCAGGAATTCGCCGTACAGGCTGCTTTCGCCGGTCGACGGGTTGCGGGTGAACGCCACGCCGGTCGCCGAGGTCTCGCCCATATTGCCGAACACCATCGCCTGGACGTTGACCGCGGTGCCCCAGGATTCCGGAATGTCGTGCAGCTTGCGGTATGTCACCGCGCGGGCGTTCATCCAGGAGGAGAACACCGCGCCGATCGCGCCCCACAATTGCGCGTGCGGGTCCTGCGGGAAATCGTTGCCGGTCTCGCGCGCGACGGCTTCCTTGTAGCGGCCGACCAGCTCGATCCAGTCGTCGCCGTCGAGGTCGGTGTCGAGCGTGTAGCCCTTGCCGTCCTTGTAGGTGTCGAGGATTTCCTCGAAGTGATGATGGTCGAAGCCGAGCACCACGTCTGAATACATGGTGATGAAGCGGCGATAGCTGTCATAGGCGAAGCGACGATCGCCCGACAGGGTGGCGAGCGCTTCCACGGTGACGTCGTTGAGCCCGAGATTGAGCACGGTGTCCATCATGCCGGGCATCGAGGCGCGGCCGCCGGAGCGCACCGACACCAACAGCGGATTTTTGGCGTCGCCAAAACCCTTGCCGGTGATCTTGCCGACGGTGGCGAGCGCCTTGTCGACCAGGCCCTCGAGCTCCTTCGGGTAGGATTTGTCGTGGGCGTAGAAATAGGTGCAGACCGTGGTCGGAATGGTGAAGCCCGGGGGCACCGGCAGGCCGAGATTGGCCATTTCCGCCAGATTGGCGCCCTTGCCGCCGAGCAGGTTGCGCAGGCTGGCGTTGCCTTCGGCCTTGCCGTCGCCGAAGCTGAACACCCACTTGTTGGCGAAGGCGTCGGCGGCAGGCTTTTTCGCCGGCGCTTTCGCAGCTGCCTTCGCCGCTGTTTTCACCGGCTTGACGGCGAACTTCTTGGCAGGCTTTGCGACCGCCTTTGCGACCGTCTTGGCGGCGGCTTTCGGCGCCGCTTTGGCCACCCCCTTGCGAACCGGGGCCTTGCCCCGGGCGCTAGCGGAAGGTTTTGATTTCGCGGCGACTTTTTTGGTCTTGGAAGCTGCTTTGGCCATAGCGTTCAACAGTCCGCAATAAGGGGAATGGGTGGCGCCATACACCACGTTTTGGCGAGTCCGCGCAAGCCGGACCGCCGCGGCTCCAGACTAAAGATGAAACCAGCGCAGCACGCCCAGGCCGATAAGACCTATGCAAATCAAATAGATCGCGACCACCAGATTGAGCAGGCGGGGCATCACCAGAATCAGCACGCCAGCGATGAGCGCGACGATGGCCGGGATGTGGGCGCTGGTAATCACCATGATGGTCTCCTTCAAACCGTGATGTCGAATCGGTCGGCAGCAAACTTATCCGGACCCGCGGCGCCCGCCTAGCAACCCGGCGGCGGCGCGCGGTCGCATGGATTGGCTGTGCGGCCCGAGGCGCCGCGATGACCCGGGAACTGGCCCCGAGATCGCGGATTATTCCGGGAGTATGGATTCCGGACTTGCTCGTTCTTCGAACTCGCAATCCGGAATGACATGGCATTTGGTTGGATACGTCGATCCCAAACCGAGCTTAGCCGCCCTTCAGCATCGACAGCAGCGTGTGGGTCGATTTGTAGTTCTGCACCGCGGTGTCGCGCAGGCTGGTGGTCCAATGCGTGGCCTGCCGCTCTTCGCTGCTCATCGCCGAATAGGCGTTGAGGATGCCGAGGCTGAGCTGGGTCGGATCGCCGGACTTCTGGCTCTGCTTCAGCGCCGTGAGGATGCTGGCGCGGCCGCGCGAATCCAGCTCCTTCTTGGCGGCGAAACTTTCCTGACTGGAGAACAGCTGATCCTTGTTGAGCGCGATCGCCGACAGCGAGCGATTATCGATCGACGACAGGTCGGCGAGCTGCCCGGTCTTGCGGCCGGGATCGAACACCAATTCGCGACCGAGCGCGGCTGCGGCTTTGGCCTGGGCATCGAGCGTGGCGCGCACGGTCTTCGCCACGCTGGAGAAATCCTGCGTCGCGGTCGGGCTGCCGCCGGGATATTGCGTCAGATACGCTGCGACCGGATCGTTGCTGATGCCGGACGGCGGCTTCGACGGATCGGTTTGCGTCGCCTGCACGCCCTTGGCGACGGCGTTGCGCTGCGCCGCCCAGATGGTGGTGGCCTTTTCCTCCGGGCTCGCGGCGTCGAGATAATCCAGCGCCGCCTTGTAGATCGCGCCGTAGTCGCCGGTGAGCTTGCTGGTCTGCGCCGCCGGTGCCAGCGCGGCGTTGAAGCGGCTGTCGAGCGCGGCCGCGGCGACGCTCTGTTCGTCGGGGGTGAATTTGCCGCCATTGTTGGTGGCGACCGCAAACAGCGCGCGGCGATCCAGCGTGGTGAGATCGATGGTCAGCTTGCCGTCGGCATCGAGCGGCCCGGTGGCTTTCGCAGCGGCGTAGAGCTTGTCGAGCGCGGCGCGCGCCGCGGTGGTGACGGTGGCGAAATCCGGCTGCGACGCGGTGTTGGCGAGCTGCGCGCGGGCGGCATCCGACAGCGTCAGATTGGTGGCCGAGCCGCCGCCGGCCGTCGAGGAGTCGTCGATGGTCGCCAGCACATTGGCCAGCGACGGCTGGGTCGCCACCGCCCGCGAATAGGCCGAGCCGGCGGAATAGGGATTGTTGTAGCCGGTATAGACCGACGTCATGGTCGCCGCCTCCGAAAGCGCAGCGGTTAACAAACCGTTAGCAGGGGCGACTTTTTCAGGCGATGGTTAATAGCGGGTAAAGATTTCGCTGTGTGTCGGAATATTTCTGCGGCGCGAAGCTGCTCAGCGAGGACCGCGCCATGCTGAGAGCCTGACTGGATCGGGCTCCACGCCCGCAGGTATCGGCAATCGTCGCCCTCTCCGCGTCATGGCCGGCTCGGCCCGGCCATTCACGCCCACAAGCGACGCCGCGCCGGTTTCCGTGGATGGCCGGGACAAGCCTGGACAAGCCTGGACAAGCCCGGCCATGACGTGTTGGGCGCGGTGCCTAATGATCGGGGCACTCGGCTTCGTGCATCGTCGGGACGATGACAAGACTTGCCGCTCAGGATGACGGCAGCGCGCGCGGCCTTACAGCCGCTCCGCGCCGAACGTGTTGCAGGCCGCGACCGTGCCCTGCTGATAGCCGGTCATGAACCAGCGCTTGCGCTGCTCGGCCGAGCCGTGGGTGAAAGAATCCGGCACCACTTCGCGGCCGGCATTGCGTTGCAACGTGTCGTCGCCGATCGCGGTGGCGGTCTTCAGCGCGGCGTCGATGTCGCCGTCCTCCAAGAAATTCGGTCGCTTCTTGACCTCGCGATTGACCCAGACGCCGGACAGGCAATCCGCCTGCAACTCGACCTTGACCTGCAGCGCATTCGACTCGGCCCTGTCGCCGGACTGCTGCTGCAGCCGCGTCACCCGCGGCAGGATGCCGAGCAGGTTCTGCACGTGATGGCCGGCCTCGTGGGCGATGATGTAGGCCGCGGTGAATTTGCAGGCGCTGCCGGAGCAGCCGCGGAATCGGGTCTCGACCTGCTTGAAGAAGCTGGTGTCGAGATAGATCTGCTTGTCCGGCGGACAATAGAACGGTCCCATCGCCGCCTGCGCCATGCCGCAGCGCCCGCCATTGGTGCGGCCCCTGAACAGCACGATGCGCGGGCCGACATATTTCTGGTTGCTGTCCTTAAAGATTTCGGTCCAGCGGTCGTCGATCTCGCCGAGCACGCCGGAAATCATGCTGCCCATCTCGTCGGTCGGCGCCCCCTCCTTTTTCGGCCCCGGACGACGGTCGCTTTCATAGCCGCCCTGGTCGCGCCCGCCGGTCAAGACCTCGGCGCCGCCGATCAGGATGCGCGGGTCAATCCCGGTGGCCCAGCCGATCAGGCCGAGCACCACGACGGCGCCGATGCCGAGGCCGCCGCCGCCCATCGGAAAACCACCGCCGCCGCCACCACCGCCCTCGTCGTCGCGGCGGTCGTCGATATTGTCGCTGCGACGGAAATCATCGTAACGCATCTGGCTTTTCCCTCATGGCAGTCGGTGTGGTCGGGTGTGTCTTCGCTAGGCTTTGGCGCGCAAGCGTAACGCGCCGCGCCGGCAATATTTCCATTCCATTAGCAATAACCCGCCGGGCAAATATTGCCTAGCAAGAAGCGATCATCTTCGGCAGTTCGCTAACCCCGTGTTTACCTCGTCGCGGCAATGTACGGTCAGTCGGTTGTTTAGTCCCGCGTCGCCGACAGCGTCGCCTGAGTCAGAGTAATTGAGTCATGGTTGAGTCGCGTCGCGGGGCGTCTGCAAGGGCGCCCCGCACTAAATTCGAATCGCATCCGAGTTCGCAAATCGTCATCGGCGATTGCGTCGCCGAGATGTCGAAGATGGCAGCCGGTTCGGTCGATCTGGTGTTCGCCGATCCGCCGTACAATCTGCAATTGAAGGGCGATCTCAAGCGCCCCGACGAATCCCATGTCGACGCCGTTACCGACGACTGGGACAAATTCGATTCCTTCGCCGCCTACGACAACTTCACCCGCGCCTGGCTGCTGGCCTGCCGCCGGATCATGAAGCCGACGGCGACGCTGTGGGTGATCGGCTCCTACCACAACATCTTCCGCGTCGGCACCATCATGCAGGACTTAGGCTTCTGGGTGCTCAACGACATCGTCTGGCGCAAGACCAATCCGATGCCGAATTTCCGCGGCCGCCGGTTCACCAACGCGCACGAGACCATGATCTGGGCCGCGCGCGACGAAAATTCCAAGGGCTACACCTTCAACTACGAAGCGCTGAAGGCCGCCAATGAGGACGTCCAGGCGCGCTCCGATTGGCTGATCCCGCTGTGCACCGGCGACGAGCGGCTGAAGGGCGCCGACGGCAAGAAGATTCACCCGACGCAGAAGCCGGAAGGCCTGCTCGCCCGCGTGCTGCTGTCGTCGTCGAAGCCGGGCGACCTGGTGCTCGATCCGTTCAACGGCACCGGCACCACAGGTGCTGTCGCCAAGCGATTGGGCCGCCACTATATCGGCTTCGAACGCGATCACGACTATGCCGCAGCCGCCCGCGCGCGGATCGACGCGATCGAGCCGTTGCCCGACGCCACGCTGGCGCCGTTCATGACCGCACGCAGCGCGCCCCGCGTAGCGTTCTCCGAACTGATCGAACGCGGCATCATTTCGCCGGGCACCAAGCTGGTGGATTCCAAGAAGCGCCACGGCGCCTTGGTACGCGCCGACGGCGCCATCATGCTCGGCGACAAGGTCGGATCGATCCACCGCATCGGCGCGGTGGCGCAAGGCTCCGAAGCCTGCAACGGCTGGACCTTCTGGCACGTCGAGACCCATAACGGGCTACGGCTGATCGACGAATTGCGCGCCGAAATCCGCAGCGAGATGGCCGCGAGCTGAGCGGCAAATCTGTTAGCAGAGGGTCAAAACTGCCGGCAAGTTTTGCCGGCAGTTTTGCGTTGGGTGCCGGCGCAGCGTTTCAAATCATTGCTATCTATGACATTTTGAATTGGTCCGTTTCTTGCGGGGCCTTCGTGACGCAACTTGTCACGAGAACAGTCCGATGTCCGGCTTCATCAGTCCTACCAGCTTCATGACCGCGTCGTCGCCGGCGAGCACACGGCTCACCAAGGACGACGGCAGCCTCACCAAATCGAAACCCACCCCGCAAACCCCGGAAGAAAAATTCCTCGCCTACGCCAAGATGACGCCGGCGGAGAAGCTGCGGGATGCGATCCTGAAGAGCATCGGCGTCACCGAAGAAGAGCTGAAGAACATGTCGCCGAAGGAGCGCGAGGCGATCGAGAACAAGATCAAAGAAAAGATCAAGGAAGCCGCCGAGAACCAGACCGACAAGAAGACCGGCTTCATCACCGACATCAGCGCCTGATCGGTTTGCCGTCGCCGAGCCCGTGCGCGATCACCTTGCGCATCAGGTTCGGCAATGCCTCGTGCTGCAAGGTCGCGATCTTGACGAAGCGCATGCCGTCGGGCGCCCGGCTCCGCGCCGGCACGGCCGCGGTGTAGACCACGAGTTCGAGCGGGAAATGCGTGAACACGTGATTGACTAAGCCCGGCTTGCGCTGCCAACGCGCCACGCCCGGCAACGCCGGCGCCTGTTGTCGCGCGATCGTGTCGTCTTGTCCGGCGATCCAGTCCGAGCCCGGCACTTCGGTCATGCCGCCGAGCAGGCCTTTTTCCGCGCGGGTTCGTACCAAAAGTTCATCGCCACGCGTCACCACGAAGGCGGCGCCGCGGCGTAGCTTTCCGGTGACCTTCGGCGCTTTGCGCGGAAACGTCTCCTGATCGCCGCGCGCGCGTGCTGCGCAGTCCTCATTCAATGGGCACAGCGCACAGGCCGGCTTTTTCGGCGTGCAGATGGTGGCGCCGAGATCCATCAAGGCCTGTGCTGAATCGCCGGCGCGGGCCTCGCCGGCCAGCGTCAGCGCTAACTGCGAAATCTTCGGCTTGGCCTGCGGCAGCGCGTCTTCGGTCGCAAACAGCCGCGACACCACGCGTTCGATATTGCCGTCGACCGGCATGCAATGACGGCCGAACGCGATCGCCGCGATCGCCGCCGCGGTATAGGGCCCGATCCCCGGCAGCGCCCGCAAGCCCACCTCGGTGTCGGGGAAGGCGCCGCCATGGTCGCGCGAAACCGCCACCGCGCAGGCGAAAAGATTGCGCGCCCGCGAATAATAGCCGAGCCCGGCCCACATCCGCAGCACGTCGTCCTGGCTGGCGCGGCCGAGCGCCGCGACGCTCGGCCAACGCGCCAAAAATTTCTCGAAATACGGCCCGACCGCTTTCACCGTGGTCTGCTGCAGCATGATTTCGCTGAGCCAGACCCGGTAGGGGTCGGCGGCCTGCCCCGGTAGCGCCCGCCACGGCAGCGCGCGGCGATGCCGATCATACCAGGCCAGCAGCAGCCGGGGATAAGCTGAGTCCGGGACGGCCTGGCGGCGGGCTTTTTGTCTGGCTGGCGATGCGGGCACACCGCAATCTAGGATCGGAATTACGCCGGCGCCAGTGCCAGATTGCCGGCCGTAACGCGACGCGTTATATATGATTGTAAGTTTCGCCGATCCGGAAACCGAACTGATCTGGTCAGGCCAACGCAGCCGCAAGCTGCCGTCGGAGATCCAGAGCGTTGCCTTGAGAAAACTCCGTCTTCTCAATCAGGCCCGCGTGTTGGGCGATCTGCGTGTGCCGCCGGGCAATCGGCTCGAGGCGCTGCGGGCCGACCGGCAAGGTCAGCATTCGATCCGCATCAACGACCAATGGCGGATTTGTTTCGTCTGGGACGAAAGGGGGCCGAGCGATGTCGAAATCGTCGACTACCACGACTAGGCGCGGGCTTCTGCCAAATCCCCACCCCGGCGAGATCTTGCTGGAAGAGTTTCTCAAACCGATGGCGCTGAGCCAGAACGCGCTGGCCCGTGCGGTCCATGTGGCGCCCCGCCGAATCAACGAGATCGTGCTCGGCAAGCGCGACATCACCGCCGATACCGATCTGCGGCTGGCGCGCTATTTCGGGCTGTCCGAGGGGTTTTTTCTCGGCCTGCAAACGGATTACGACCTGATGCAGCGCCGCCGCCAGATCGGCCGCGACCTGAAAGCGATCCAGCCGCGCGCGGCGTGATCGCCGCTGCCGCTCTGCCCCGACAAATGCTATAACGCGCCATGTTCAAGCCCGGCCGAAGTTCCGCCAAGCCGTTGTCCGTCCTGCTCGGCGGGGTGTTTTCCGACGCCTTCGCGCGGCAGGGTTTTGCCTCGCGCGAATTGGTGGCGCGCTGGGCCGAGATCGCCGGGCCTGAGGTCGCCGAGTTCGCCGAGCCGATCCGGATCCAATGGCCGCGCCCGGTCGAGGGCCAACAGACCCAGCCGGCGACGCTGATCCTGCGGGTCGAGGGCCCGATGGCGCTGGAAATCCAGCACGCCTCCGACGTCATCCTGCAGCGGGTCAACCGCTTCTTCGGCTGGAATGCGGTCGCCAAACTGGCGCTGCGGCAGGCGCCGTTGTCGCGGCGGCGCAAGCCGAAGCCGCCGCCCGGCCCCGATCCCGAAGCGGTCGCCGCGGTGGCGCAGACCTTGACCTCCGTGGAGGACGACGAGCTGCGCAGCGCGCTGGCCCGGCTCGGCGCCTCGATCAAGCGAAGGTGAGTTCGGCCTGGGGATCGCCGCCCAGCCCACCATTGCCACAATTGCCGTTTCAAGCTAGCCAACATCGGTTCTGTTGCGGCGTGCCCCGCCGAATTGGGAGTGTTTTGACGTGATCATCACCCGCCGCGCCTTCACCGCCGCCCTGTCGCTGACCGGGCTTGCCGCCGTCGCCGGTTTTTCGCCGCTGCGCCTGATCGGCGACGCCTTCGCGCAGGACGCGCCGTCTCCCGCCGACGTCGCCAAGCCGGGCTCGCTGCCCGACATGGCGCTCGGCAAGCCCGACGCCAGCGTCACCATCATCGAATACGCCTCGATGACCTGCTCGCACTGCGCCAATTTCAACGAGACGGTGTTTCCGAAACTGAAGTCGGAATACATCGACACCAACAAGATCAAATACGTGTTCCGCGAATTCCCGCTCGACATCAAGGCCGCCGCGGGCTCGATGCTGGCGCGCTGCATCGCCAAGGACGACGCCGGCAAATACTTCGCCGTCAACGACATGCTGTTCAAGCAGCAGACCGACTGGGTGCTGAAGAACACCACCGAGACCTTGAAGCGGATCGGAAAACAGGCCGGCATGAGCGGCGAGGCCGTGGAAGCCTGCCTGAAGGACCAGGCGCTGTTGGACAAGATCGCCGCCGACCAGAAATTCGCCAACGAGGTGTTGAAGGTCAACTCGACTCCGACCTTCTTCATCAACGGCGAGATGGTGAAGGGCGAAACCTCGTTCGAAGAGTTCGACAAGCGCATCAAGGCGCTGTTGAAGAGCTGAGCGGGACGTCATCACCACAGCGGCGCTATTCCGAATTCCGGATAGCCGCCAGCGATCTCGCGACGCGCAGCGCCCGAGCTTTGCAATGTGCCCCCTCGAAGATGAGGGGGATGGCGCGCCGCACGGCGCGGGGGTAGCGTTTTCGCGGTTGTTTCCCGGCCGCTGCGAACGGCGAGAAGCCAACCGCGTCGCCTTGCGGCGCGCCACCTGCGGCGATTATGGGCCCCGGGACCGTGCTTCCGGGGACAGGCGCGATGCACTCCGCACCGCCGATCCAGCGGGCTTTCCCCGCCTTCACCTGTCCCGCGTCCAGCCAACCAGCAAGTGGCAGAGCCTCGTAGTGGGCCCGGACGGTGGCCTGGGGCCTCCCGGGTGATGCTTGCGAGGCACCAGCGCGGGACGCCGCATCGACCGAGTAGGAATTGCTTCCACCTCGGCAGCGAGCAGTGGGTTGCCCCGCCGCTCGCTCTGTCCCGCTTCAAAAGCGCCCTCGAGAAGCGCCCCTCACGGACAGGACGATAGGAATATAATCAAGTCGCGAGAATTGTCAATGAGGTCGACGCTGTAGCCCGGATGAAGCGTAGCGAAATCCGGGAGCAGGCTCTCTCCGGCGGAGTTATATCGGGGTGATATCTTGCCGAGAGGACGCACGATACTTTTCCCGGATTTCGCTTCGCTTCATCCGGGCTACGCTCGCTCAGAGCTTAGGAGTCCACGACCTAGCCCTGTAGCCCGGATGAAGCGCAGCGAAATCCGGGGCAGCGTCTCTCCGCCGGAGCGCTGTAGCCCGGATGAAGCGAAGCGAAATCCGGGACAGCATCTCCACGCCGGGGTCGCCGGCGTGATATCTTGTCGAGAGGTGAGCGCTATTTGCTCCCGGATTTCGCTTCGCTTCATCCGGGCTACAGAGATAGGCTGCTGATCACAATCAGTCATGGATCGCTGGCGACAGGCTTTCCGCGATGGTCCTCTATCGGCGTAATTTCGTTCCCGGCGGGACGTTCTTTTTCACGGTGACGCTGGCCGACCGTCGCTCGTCCGCACTCGTCACCCATATCGACCTGCTGCGGAATGCCTTTCGCAAAGCCAGGCATCAAAAACCTTTTGCCATCGACGCCATCGTGATCCTTCCCGATCACTTGCACGCCATCTTCACGCTACCACCCGACGATTCCGATTTTCCGGGACGTTGGAAGGCAGTGAAGGCCGCCTTCACGCGCGGCGTGGTCGCCGCCGGAGTATCGATCCCCTGCGATCACCGTGGCGAATATGCGCTGTGGCAGCGACGATACTGGGAGCACACGATCCGCGACGATCGCGACTTCGAACGCTGTGCCGACTACATTCACATCAATCCGGTTAAACACGGGTTGGTCGCTGCTCCAAACGCCTGGCCATATTCCTCGCTGCACCGATACATCCAAGCCGGCATCCTCCCTCGCAACTGGGGCGGCGACGGCAAGATCGACCCTGAGGGTTTCGGCGAACCCAACGACTGACCTGGATTTCGCTTCGCTGCATCCAGGCTACGGATCTTCGGCGAACCAAACGTTTGATCCCGGATTTCGCTTCGCTTCATCCGGGCTACAGCATGACCGCCCCGTAAAACCACGAAATCCCCTGTTTTTTCCGCGATATGCCGCAAAATCACCTCTGGAAAAGCCGGGTTCCGCGGTTGCCCTGCCCCCTTCGGCTCGCCATTGTCGGCCGCTTGAGAGCTGTGGATTGCGAGTCGGTGGCATCACGGCGGTACCCTTCTATGGTATTGTTCGGCCACAGAGATTCGCGGCAGCCGCTTTCGTCAACAGAGCAACGTGTCCATGAAACTCACGCGCCTTCGCCTTCACGGTTTCAAGTCGTTCGTCGAGCCCACCGATTTCCTGATCGAGCCGGGATTGACCGGCGTGGTCGGCCCGAACGGCTGCGGCAAGTCGAACCTGGTCGAAGCGCTGCGCTGGGCGATGGGCGAAACGTCTCACAAGTCGCTGCGCGCGGCCGACATGGACGCGGTGATCTTCGCAGGCAGCGGCAACCGGCCGTCGCGCAACCACGCCGAAGTGGTGATGACGATCGACAACACCGACCGCACCGCGCCGGCGGCGATGAACGATCAGGAAATCCTCGAAGTGTCGCGCCGCATCGAGCGCGAGGCCGGCTCGGTGTATCGTATCAACGGCCGCGATGTCCGCGCCCGCGACGTGCAGATCCTGTTTGCCGATGCCGCCACCGGCGCGCGTTCGCCGGCCCTGGTCCACCAAGGAAAAATCGGCGAAATCATCCAGGCCAAGCCGGAGCAGCGCCGTCGCGTGCTGGAAGACGCCGCCGGCGTCGCGGGCCTGCACGCCCGCCGCCACGAGGCCGAGTTGCGCTTGAAGGCGGCGGAAACCAACCTCACCCGCGTCGAGGACGTGATCGGGCAATTGTCCTCGCAGGTCGAAGGCCTGAAGAAGCAGGCCCGGCAGGCGATCCGCTTCAAGGACGTCGCGGCGAAAGTCCGCAAGGCCGAGGCGACGCTGTTTCATCTGCGCTGGCTCGACGCCCATGCGGAAGTCGCCGCCGCGGCGCATACCCACGATCTCAACGTCCGCGAGCACGCCGAGCGCACCCGCGAGCAGGCCGAATCGGCGCGCATCCAGGCGATCCGCGCCTCTGAATTGCCGGCACTGCGCGACGCCGAGGCGCGCGCCGCCGCCGGGCTGCAGCGGCTGACCAATGCCCGCGAACAGCTCGACCGCGAAGAGGTCCGCGCCAAGGAGCGCGCCGCCGAACTCGACCGCCGGCTGTCGCAGTTTTCCTCCGACGTCGCCCGCGAGCAGCAGCAGGCCTCCGACGCCGTGGTGGCGCTGGAGCGGCTCGCCACCGAAGACGTCGAGCTGAAAGACGAGATCAAGTCGCGGGTCGAACAGCGCAGCGGCGTCGACGAGCGCGTCGCCGAGGCCGAAGCGACGCTGGCTGCGGCCGAGCGGGTGTTCGCCGAACTCACCACCGCGCTGGCGGATCTCACCGCGCGGCGCCGGCAGTTCGAATCCGGCGTGCGCACCCATCGCGAGCGCCTCGCCCGGCTCGACAATGAAATCGGCAATGTCGAGGCCGAGATTTCCAAGCTGACGCAGTTGACCGGCAGCCTCGGCGATCTGGAAGCGCTGCAGGGCGCGGTCGAGGCGACGCTGGAGGCGCTGGCGGAGTCCGAAGCGCTGGCGCAGGCCTCGGAATCCGGCCATGTCGCCGCCCGGCAGGCGCTGGAGGCTTCGCGCGGCCCGCTCAGTGAGGCCGAGAAGAAGGTGCAGCGGCTGGAGACCGAAGCCCGCACCATTTCCAAGATCCTCAACGGCGAATCCAAGAATCTGTGGCCGCCGATCATCGACGGCGTCCACGTCGCCAAGGGCTATGAGAAGGCGCTGGGCGCTGTGCTCGGCGACGATCTCGACGCGCCGGTCGATGCCTCGGCGCCGATGCGCTGGAGCGATATCGGCGTGCAGGACGGCGATCCGGAATTGCCGGAAGGCGTCGAATCGCTGGCCGCCTTGGTCACCGCGCCGCCCGAACTGGCGCGCCGGCTGAAGCAGATCGGCGTCGTCAGCAAGGAGCGCGGCGCCGAGCTGGTATCGCAGCTGAAGACCGGGCAGCGGCTGGTGTCGCGCGACGGCGACGTTTGGCGCTGGGACGGCTTCGTCGCAGCAGCCCACGCGCCGACCGGCGCGGCGCGGCGGCTCGCCGAGCGGGCGCGGCTGACCGAGATCGAAGCCGACCTCGAACAGGCGCGGGTTGAGGCCGCCGCCAAGCGCGAGGCGCTGGAGATCGCCGAGGCGACGCTGAAGGCCGCGGCCGCAATGGAAAGCGAATCCCGCGAGGCGCTGCGCGCCACAAGGCGCGAGGTCGACGGCGCGCGCGAGCGCCATGCCGCCACCGAACGCGAGATCAACCGCCACGCCGCGCGGCGCTCGGCCTTGACCGAGGCGCAGTCGCGGCTCGCCGCCGACCGCAGCGAGGCCGAAGCCGCGATGTACACCGCGGAGGAGACGCTCGCCGAACTGCCGCCGAGCCAGGAGGCCGAGGAACGGCTCGCCGCGGTGCGCACCGAGATCGAGGGCCATCGCCGCTTGGCCGCGCAAGTCCGCGCCGAGGCGCAGGCGCTGGCGCGCGAAGCCGAACTCGCCGACAAGCGGCTGCAGGCGATCGTCGCCGAGCGCGCCGAATGGCAGCGCCGCGCCGAAGGCGCCGCCTCGCAGATCGCCACCATCGAATCCCGGCTCACCGAACTCACCGAGGAGCGCGCCCAGCTCGACGACGCGCCGGCGGCGTTCGCGCAGCAGCGCAGCGCGCTGATCAGCGAGATCGAATTCGCCGAGACCGACCGCCGCGTCGCCGCCGACGCGCTCGCCACCGCCGAGAGCGCGATGGCCGAGACCGACCGCGACGCGAAGTCGTCGCTCGAAGCGCTGTCCAGCGCCCGCGAAGCGGTGGCGCGCGCCGAGGAGCGCATGGAGGGCGCGCGGCGAAGGCTCGACGACATCGAGCGCGAAATCCGCGACATGCTGGAGGTCGAGCCCCACGCCGTCGGCGGCCTCGCCGAGATCACGCCGGACACCCAGCTGCCGCCGCAGCACGAGGTCGAGGCCGAACTCGACAAGCTGCGCCGCGACCGCGAGCGGCTCGGCGCGGTCAACCTGCGCGCCGACGAGGAATTGCGCGAGGTCGAGACCCAGCACGGCTCGCTCGCCACCGAGCGCGACGACCTGGTCGAAGCGATCAAGAAATTGCGCACCGGCATCCAGAGCCTCAACAAGGAGGCCCGCGAGCGGCTGCTGGCCTCGTTCGAGACCGTCAACAGCCATTTCAAGCGATTGTTCGTGGTGCTGTTCGGCGGCGGCGAGGCCGAATTGAAGCTGGTCGAGAGCGACGATCCCTTGGAAGCCGGGCTCGAGATCGTCGCCAAGCCGCCCGGCAAGAAGCCGCAGACGCTGTCGCTGTTGTCCGGCGGCGAGCAGGCCTTGACCGCGCTGTCGCTGATCTTCGCGGTGTTCCTGACCAACCCGTCGCCGATCTGCGTGCTCGACGAAGTCGACGCGCCGCTCGACGACCACAACGTCGAACGGTTCTGCGACCTGTTGAACGAAATGACCGCGACCACCGAGACCCGCTTCATCGTCATCACCCATAACCCGATCACCATGGCGCGGATGAACCGGCTGTTCGGCGTCACCATGGCGGAGCGCGGCGTCTCGCAGCTGGTCTCGGTCGGGCTCGAGGCCGCAGTGAAGATCCTCGATCAGAACGTGGCGTAGCAGCGCTTTCTTCCCTCTCCCCTTGTGGGAGAGGGAAGAATGCGCCTCGCGAGAGCTTTGCCATGACCTGCGCCGCGCTGCCCGCCGAACTCGCCGCCGCGCTGACCCGCAAATCGCACGGGCTGTCGCTCTCCGACGCTGCGTCCCGCGCCGGCGCGATGTCGCAGACCTATCGCTCAGGCGGCGGCTCGACCGCGATCCGCAGCGAGGCCGACGCGCTCGCCTATGCGCTGGCGCGGATGCCGGCGACCTATGCGGCGGTTGCCGCCTGCCTCGACGCGCTCGCTGCGCAACGCCCGGGCTTCGCGCCGCAAACCCTGCTGGATTGCGGCGCCGGCCCCGGCACCGCGAGCTGGGCGGCGGCGGAACGCTTCGACACGCTCCTCTCCTTCGCGCTGCTCGACGCCAACGCCGCGTTGCGCGCGCTGGCGCTGGATCTGATGCAGGGCAGCGCCCGGCTGGCCGCGCCCGCCTACGGCCACGGCGACGCGCTCGCGCTGCTGGCCAAGGCCGACCCCGCCGAGCTGGTGATCGCCAGCTACATGATCAACGAACTCTCCGAGACGCAGCGCAATGTGTTTGCCGATCTGGCGTGGGCGAAGACCACCGATACGCTGCTGATCGTCGAGCCCGGCACGCCGGCGGGCTATGCGCGCATCCTGGCGCTGCGGGCGCGGCTGATCACGCAGGGCGCGCAGGTTGCAGCGCCCTGCCCGCACGACAACGGCTGTCCGCTGTCGGCACCCGACTGGTGCCACTTCACGCAGCGGCTGCCGCGCTCGCGCGCGCATCAGCATCTCAAGGGCGCGGAGCTTGCTTACGAGGACGAGAAATTCAGCTACGTGGCGCTGACCCGCGCGGCCGTTGCGCCGCGCCCGGCCCGCGTATTGGCGCAGCCGGTGACCACCAAGATCGCCGTCACCGCCAAGCTCTGCACCGCGGCCGGCCTCGACATCGCGGTGGCGCCCCGGCGCAACAAGCCGGACTACGCGCGGTTTCGCAAGCTCGACTGGGGCGATACGGTGTGATCGACAGCCGGCGTCACTCCGGGAAACCGGAATGACGCCGTGCGACGGCCCGAGCCTGCCTAGAACAGATGCCGGAACCGGCCGGTGACCTGATGCGCGACGGCGTCGTCACTGCCGACAATGGCGTCGTAGCCGACCGACAGCGTGGTCAGCGCGCCGAGTTTGCCGGAGACGCCGACGCCGACCACGCCGCGATCGCGGATGCCCTGCGCGGTGCTGGTGGCGAAGCTGCCGGGCAAGGTCACGTCGGCGAAGCTGGCGCTGATGCCGCGAACGCCGTCGCGGAATTCATGCAGCCAGGCCAGCCGCAGTTCCGGCGTCAGCACGTTCTGCTCCCAGCGATAGTCTTGGGCGAAGCGCGCGCCGAGGCTGCTGCGCAGCGAGTCGGACTCGTCGGCAGCCACGTTCAGGGCGGTGACGCCGCCGGTCTCGGCGAAGCCGTCGACCTTCACCTTGGTGTATTGCAGCCCGGCTTCCGGCGTGACCGTCACCGCGCCGAACCGCAGGTCGGTGCCGAGGCTGCCGCGCAGCGCGTAATGCGTGCCGCTGTAATCGGCCCGGTTGGCGGCGCCCAGCGCGACACGCGAACTGTCGTAGTCGCTCCAGCCATACAGCCCGATCGCGGTGGCGAACCAGCTCGGTGCCTGATAGGCGCCATAGCCGCCCACCGTCTTGGTCGAGATGTCGGTGGTACTGCCTAGCGTGTCGAGGTCGCCCTTGGTCTGGGCGAAACCGCCGAACACGCCGGCCAGCGCCCGATCCGACACCCGCCAGTCGGCGCCGGCGACGATCGTTCCGGTGGTGGCCTTGATCGCCGGGGCATCGGCGCGCGCGCCTTCGCGCGAATAGTTCAGGCTCGAACTGACGAACAGACCGCGATCGGCGTCGGGGACGATGGCCCGGATCGGCGCCTTGGTCGGCGCCGCATAGGCCAGCGCGTCGCTGCCGCCGCCCCAGGAGGCGAGCTCGCTCAGCGCATTGCGGCCGAGCCCCGGCGCCTCGACGATCGAACTCAGCGAACGATCGAACATTGCCGCGCGCCTGTCGAACAGCCCGCTGTCGGCCATCGCCAGCGCGCCGCCGGCGCCGCTGAGGTCGATGCCGGTTGCGCCGAACCGGCTCTGGGTGAGGTGCTGGCCGACCAACGCCGCGGTCTGCTGCGCCGATTCCAGCGTCATCCGGCTGGCACCCTGATAGGCCGCCGGCGACAACTGTGCCAAGGCGGCGCCGACGTCGGCGGCGCCCGCCACGTTGTCGATCAGCCCGACCACCGCGTTGCTGCCCGCCACCGAGGCCGAGAGATTGTCGTACAAGACGCCGACGGCGGCGCTGCCCGGCTTGTCGGCGCTTGCGAAGGACGCAAACGGCAGCGCCGTGCCGGTGATCACTTCGAACGAGGTATAGAGCGTGCCGCCGATGTTGACGCTCTGCCCGGCCTGCAGCGCGGCGCGCTTGGCTTCGGTGAGGCCGACCTTGTTGTAGTTCAGCGTATCGCTGCCCGCACCGCCGTCGACCAGCCCGGTGATGCGCGAGCCGGCCATGATGTTGGCGGTGTCATCGCCGCCTTCCAGATTCACCGCGCGGCCGTTGTTGCCGATGATGATGCCGTAGTTGGTCAGCACGTCGGCGCCCTCGCCCATCTGGATCGCCGAGCCGTCGCCCTTGATGAACCGCACCGAGCCGGCGGCATAGGTCACGCCGTTCAACGTGCCGTTGGCCGGATCCGCGGTGCCGGTGTCGGTCAGCACCGTGGCGTTCGGATCTGGAATCGTCCCGTTGCCGATGATGGTGCCGTAATTGGTGATACTGTCGTTGTCGGCCGCGGAGCCGGTCTTGTTCTCCATCCGGATCGCGTAGCCGTTCAGCCCGACGATGCTGCCGTAGTTGGTGACAGTGGTGGCGGCGGTGCCGCTGCGATCGAGATTGCTGTCGTTGTTGACGACGATGCCGGCGTCGGCGCCGGAGATCGTGCCGTAATTCAGGATGCTGCCGCCGCCGATCGAGATGCCTTCGCTGGCATTGGCGAGATGGTCCTTGTAGCCGGCGGCGCCGATGCCTTCGATGATGCCGTAATTGGTGATGGTCGCGGCGAAATCGATATCGACGCCGTCGCCATCGCTGGTGCCGCTGCCGTTGGCGGCGCCGGTGATCCGCCCGTAATTGACCACGGTGCCGGTGCCGTCGGAGCCGACCCCTGAGCCGTTACGGCCGATGATGGTGGCGCCGGCTTCGTTGCTGACGTTGACATTGCCGTCGCTGGTGATGCCATGGCGAAAGCCGGAGATGATGCCGCCGGTCTTGTTGATCACCGTGCCGGAATGCGCCTGGAAGTCGACGCCGTCATTGCTGGCGCCGACCGCGCCGTCGGAATAGATCAGGCCGTAATTGGTCACCACGCCGCCCTCGCCAGGGCGGACGGCGTCGGCCGCGGTGGATTTGACGACGCCGGTGGCGTAATTGACGATGTTCACGGTGCCGGTGGTCGAGGTGATCGCATCGAAATCCAGCGCCTGGCCGCCGTTCGACAGGATGGTGCCGTAATTGTAGACGTTGACCGTGCCGCTGCCGATATCGCCGTTGATGCGAAAGGCATCGTTGGCGGAACCGAAGATGGTGGCCCCGGCGCGGTTGATCACGGTGATGTTGCGCGGCACGCTGGAGCCCGAGGTATCGATGCCGCGGGTGGTTCCGCTGATGCTGCCGGCATTGTCGATGCTGACGCCGGGCGCCGGCGACGGATTTGAGCCGTTGACGGTCCAGGTAATGGCGGTCGTCGCCGACAGGGTGCCACCCGCAGCCACCGTGCCGGTCTGGGTGCCGGTCAGCGTCTTGGCCACGGTGTCGGTACTGCCGCCGGCGACGCTGAAGGTTTGAGCGGCGGCGGACAGCGGGGCCGACAACGCCGCCAGACCCACAAGCATCGACAAGCGGCTGACGCCGCCACGCCATTCCAACATCGAGATAGCCCCCAAGTTATCGTTAAAGCCTCGATTACTTAGGTTTTCGAGATGACGGCGAAATGACGGTGCGGTGTTATCCGCAACGGCCGCGCCGCGTTGCGACAGAGCGCGGATGAGTGATGCAAGTCGGAAACGCATCGCCCGCAGGCGCGCCCCCGCCGAGGTGGAAAGCTGCGGCAAGCGACGGCTTGGGCCGATGGTCGAGACGTCATCGGCGCAGCGAGCGGTCCCACTTCGGCGGCGAATCGGCTCGGCCACCCGCCCGGGCCCGCCTCTGCCGCGCACAGCGCCGGCCGGTGGGACCGGGATTGCGCCGGGGCGTTCCCGAATCCGGCGGGAAAGGCGCGGATCGGCCAGGAATTTGTGAGCTATTCGGAGTGCCCGCACCTCGGCAATTGAAATATCCCTCGTTTCTGCCATGTTCGCGCCCAAAGCAGACAGGGGCCATCCGCGCGCGTGAGTCTCGCTCAGGTGCAGGCGGCAATCCGGCGGCCCTCAGTTAGGGATTCTCATGGCGAAGCCAGCAGTGATTGTTGTGGGTGCCGACAAGGGCGGCGTCGGAAAGACCACCGTTTCGCGCACCCTGCTCGACTATTTCAGCGCCAACAACATTCCGACGCGGGCGTTCGACACCGAATCGCCGCGCGGCACCTTGAAGCGCTTCCACCCCGACATCACCGAGATCGTCGACATGACGACGACCTCGGACCAGATGAAGATCTTCGATACGCTGAATTCGGCGTCGCCGTCGGTGACGGTGATCGACGTCCGCGCCGGGCTGATGTCCAACGCGCTGGCCAATCTGCGCGACATCGGCTTTCTCGACGCCGCGAAATCCGGCCAGATCACCTTCGCGGTGTTCCATATACTGGGACCCTCGATCGCCTCCTTGGACGAGATCGCCGAAACCGCCGGCTTCATGCAGGGCGCCAAATATTTCCTGGTGAAGAACTTCATCAACAACACCAGCTTCTTCGAGTGGGACCAGGCGACCTACAATTCGTATTTCCACCGCATCAAGGACGCCACCGAGCTGACGATTCCGAAGCTCAACGAAATGGCCTACGAGCAGGTCGAGGTCTCCAAGGTGCCGTTCCTGAAATTCGTCGCCAACAAGGGCCCGCAGGACGAGGCGGCGAATTACTCCTTCGTGCTGCGCGGCTATGTCCGGCACTGGCTCGCCAATGTCTGGAGCGAGTTCGACCGCATCAAATTGACCGACATCGTCGGCAAAGAGAAGCCGACCGGGCGGTCGTCGGGCAACGGCGTGGCGAGCGGCGCGCAGGACGGCGAGAAATAGTTGCAAAGCCGCGGAATTTGGTGGAATCAGGCGACACCGTCGCCAGATATCCCGCCATGGCCCGCACCCCGGTTTACATCATCTGCTCGCCGCGGCCGTTCGTCGGCAAGACGCTGATCGCGCGGCTGTTGACCGAATTTCTGGCGCTGCAACGCGGCGACGTGGCGGCATTCGACGTCAACCTGAAAGAGCCGTCGCTGCTCGACTACCTGCCGCGGCTGACCGAAACCGCCAATGTCGACGACACCTTCGGCAAGATGGCGCTGATGGACCGGCTGATCATGGAGGACGGCGTCGCCAAGGTGGTGGACCTCGGCTTTCACGCCTTCGACGAGTTCTTCAAGATGTCGGAGGAGATCGGCTATCTCAAGGAGGCGGCGCGCCGCCAGGTGTCGCCGCAGATCCTGTTCGTCGCCGACACCGACCGCGGCTCGCTGCGCGGCTACGACATGCTGCAGGCGCAGATCCCGCCGCGGGCGCTGGTCACCGTCGCCAACGACTACGCGCTGCGCGGCGAACTGCCTGAGGTGTACGCGCGCGGCCGGGTGCTGCCGATCGACGCGCTGCCGACGTTTCTCAAGACCTATATCGACCGGCTGAATTTCTCCTTCACCGGCTATCTGCGCACCGAGAAGGATTCCTCGACCGAGCTGCACCAGTGGATCCGGAAGAACTATTTCAGCTTCCGCGACCTCGAACTGGTGAGGCAGCGGTAGGAGAGACGTTTCGAATTGGGTTTGAAGCGCTTCAACATCCCAGGCTGTCATCCCGGGGCAGGAGCGGCGTGAGCCGCGAGTGAACCCGGGATCCAGTACTCACCGCCCTGGAATACTAGATTCCGGACTTGCTCGTTCTTCGAACTCGCAATCCGGAATGACGGCCGCGGTTGGATCGGGGGCTGTCGGCAATAAGCCCCCGCGTGACCGCGAGGGCTTGTTGCAGTTCGGCCATTATCGGCCGCAATGGCTTTGGTGCTTATGCCATATACGCCCCGGCCATCGCCGACACCGCCGACTTCGAATAGCGCGCCAGCACGCCCTTCTTGGCCGGACGCGCCGGCAGGGTCCAGGCCGCGCGGCGTGCGGTCAGGATCGCCGCGACCTCGTCCGGCGTGCGCGGCTCGCCGGCGACGCCGACCACCCGCAACGCGCGGCTGGGAATGTCGATCTCGATCAGATCGCCATTCTCGATCAGCGCGATCGGGCCGCCATCGACCGCTTCCGGCGACACGTGACCGATGCACGGACCGCTGGTGGCGCCTGAGAAACGCCCGTCGGTGACGATCGCGACCGTGCCGTTCAGCCGCGCGTCGTAGACGATGGCGTCGGTGGTCATGAACATCTCCGGCATGCCGGAGCCTTTCGGCCCCTCATAGCGGATCACCACCACGGCGCCGGGATCGATCTTGCCGGCGACGATCGCGACCTGGGCCTCGTCCTCGCTGTCGAACACCGCGGCCGGGCCGGTGTGGCTGTGCATCGCCGGCTTGATCGCAGCGTATTTCACCACCGCCCCGTCGGGGGCGATGTTGCCCTCGAGCACGGCGATCGAGCCGAACTTGTCGGACTTGGCCAACGGCCGGATCACCTCGTCGGCGGGGATCGAGTAGCTGCGCAGATGGCCGCGGCCGCGCTCGAAGAAGCCATCGTTCTGCAGCAGTTCGAGGTTGTCGCCGAGCGAGCGGCCGGTCACCGTCATGACGTCGAGATCGAGCTGCTCGCGCATCAGCCACTGCACCATCGGCACGCCGCCGGCGAACCAGAACAGTTCGGCGGTGTATTTGCCGCTGGGCTGGATCGAGGTCAGGTAGCGCACCTTCTGGCCGATGGCGTCCATTTCACGGGGATCGACCGAGATCCCGAGTTCATGGGCGATCGCCGGCATGTGGATGAAGGCGTTGGTCGAACCGCCGATCGCGGCATGAACCATCAGCGCGTTGCGGAAGGCGGCTTCGGTCATGATCTTGCGCGCGGTCAGCCCGGCCGCGGCGAGACGCATGATCTGCTTGCCCGCCGCGCGCGAGGCGCGGCGGATCTCGGTCATGGTGGCCGGCATCAGGGCGGTGCCGGGCAGCGCCAGACCAAGCGCTTCCGACATGCACTGCATGGTGCTGGCGGTGCCCATGAACTGGCAGGCGCCGCAGGACGGACAGCCGGTCAGCTTGTAGTTGGTCATCTCCGCCTTGCCGACGTCGCCCTTCTTGTTGCGCGCCGACAACGGGCCGGCGAGGCCCGAGGTCGAGTTGCCGGGCCCCGAGCGCATCGCTCCGGACGGGATGTGGATGGTCGGAATGTCCATCCGCGCCGCCGCCATCAGATGCGCCGGGGTCGACTTGTCGCAGCCCGATAACAGGATCATGCCGTCCCAGGGGATCACCGAGGCATGGATCTCGACCATGTCGGCGATGATGCCGCGCGAGGCGAGAATGTAGTTCATGCCCTCGTGACCCTGCGCCCAGCCGTCGCAGATGTCGGTGACGTGGAATTTGGCGGGTTTGCCGCCGGTCTCATAGACGCCGATCGAGGCTTCGTCGGCGAGCACGTCGAGGTGGAAGCTGCCGGGGTGGCTGTCGCCCTGGACGTCGTCGATCAGGATCTGTTTCTTTTCGAGATCCTCCTCGGTCCAGTTCATCCCCATCATCAGGGCGTCGACCTGGGCCCACAGATCGCGAACATGGCCGCATTTCTGGTCAGACATTGGAATTGCTCCTTTGTGCGTGTGCTGTCAGGCGGTGCGGCCGGTGGTCTTGGCGGGCAGGCTGAGGGCGATGAAGAAGCCGATCACCAGCATGGCGACCAGGAAGTACACGCCGACGTCGTAGCTATCGAACGAGGTGCGCAGCCAGCCGACCGCGAACGGGCCGACGAAACCGCCGAGATTGCCGAGCGCATTGATGATGCCGCGGACGCCACCGGCGACTTCGGACGGGAACAACAGCGGCGGGATGGTCCAGAAGATCGACGACGCCGACTGCATGAACAGGCCGCAGGCGACCAGGAAGCCGAACGACACCCAGATGTGCTCCTTGAGCAGCGTCGACAGCAGGAAGCAGATGGCGAAGCCGAGGATCGGCAGCGCGGTGTAGCGGCGGCGGTTGCCGGAGCGGTCGGACAGCTGGGCGAAGCCGTACAGGCCGAAGATCATCGCGATGTAGGGGAACATCGACAGGAAGCCGATGCCGGTCATGCCGGTGTTGGTCAGTTCCTTGAGCAGCGTCGGCAGCCACATCGCGAAACCGTAGATGCCCATCTGATAGAACAGATACAGCAGGATCAGCTTCCACATATTGGGATCGCGCATCACCGCACCGTAGGAGATCGGCGCATGATCCTTGCTCTTCATCGCCAGCTGTTCGGCGGCAAGACGCGTGGTGAGGTAGTCGCGCTCTTCCTTCGAGATCCACTTCGCGGTCGCCGGACTGTCGGAAATCAGCGGAAACCACACCAGGATCAGCAGCAGCGACAACACGCCTTCACCGATGAACACCCAGCGCCAGCCGAACGACGAGATGATCCAGCCGGACAACGGCCCGGTGATGATCGAGGCGATGGCGATGTTCATGATGAAGTAAGCGTTGGCGCGGCCACGCTCTTCGTTCGGGAACCAGTGACTGAGGATCACCAGCATCGCCGGCCAGACGCCGCCCTCGGCGACACCGATCAGGAAGCGGATCACCAAAAGCTGCGTCGAGTTCTGAACAAAGCCGCACAGGATCGACAGCCCGCCCCAGACCAGGATCGACCAGCCGATGAAATTCTTGGCGCTGCGGTGCTCGGCCCAGTGCCCGGCCGGAGCCTGCAGCATGACGTAGCCGATGAAGAAGATGCCGGCGGCGAGGCCCGACAGCGAGGCGGTCATCTGCAGCGATTCGTTCATGCCGCCGGCCATCGCGAAGCCGATATTGGTGCGGTCCATGAAGGAGAAGATGTAGACCAGGATCGCCGGCGGGATGATCCGCCACCAGCGTGCGGAGGGAATGGGACGTGCATTGTCGATGGCTATGGCGGTCATAACTGTGGCTCCCATTGAGTTGTCTTGGAAGGGTCCGGCCCGGTTGGCGCCCGGGTCCGCTGTGGTTCACCGTGCCGGGACCAAAGCGCCGGCATTGTTTTGGATATTGGCTTGAGGCTTGGTTTTGGATCTTGGCGGGGACGGCCCGAGAGCCGTCCCCGGGGGTCAGGCGGCGATGACGCCGGCCGAGATCAGGATCTCGTCCAGGCGCGCGCAGGTGGCAGCATCGGGGCGGGTCGCGGGGGCCGCGACCGCGGTCGAGATGTCCAGCCCGGTCTTGACGAGGGCCTCCTTGACCAGGCCGGTGAAGGGCACGTCGGTGATGTAGATCTGGCACAGCACCGCGAGGCGGCGCATCAGCGGGCCGAGCGCGGCAAAGTCGCCGCGGTTGAAGGCGGCGTAGATGCCGCAGGTCAGTTCCGGCGCGAAGTTCGAGGTCGCCGGGATCACGCCGTCGCCGCCGAGCATCAGCGTGTCGAGCACGTATTCGTCGAAGCCGCAGAACACCAGGAAGTCCGGGCGCGCGCCCTTGACCTCGATGATCAGCCGGCGGATGTGGCTGAGGCAGTCGACGGTGTCCTTGATGCCGACGATGTTGGGGCAGTCGCGCGCCAGCCGGCCGACCAGTTCGATCGACAGATCCTCGCCGGTCAGCCCCGGGAAATTGTACAACAGCACCGGCACCGGCACCGCCTCGGCGATCTGCCGGTAGTGCAGATAGATCCGCTCCTCGGTCAGCCGCGCGTAATAGGGATTGACCACGATCACCGCATCGGCGCCGGCGGCGGCGGCGTGCTGGCCGAGCTCGATCGCCTCGAGGGTGCCGCAGGCGGCGGTGCCGACGATCACCGGCTTGCGACCGGCGACCCGCGCGATGCAGAACTCGGCGATCTCCTTGCGCTGCACCGTGGTCAGATGGGCGAACTCGCCGGCCGAGCCGAGGAACAGGAAGCCGTTGACGTCGCTCTCGAGCAGCCGATCGATCACCCGCCCCATGCCAACCGAATCGAACGTGCCGTCGTCATGCAGAATGGTGGGGACTGGCGGGATCACGCCGTGAAGGGAAAGGGTCATTTGAGGGTCTCCGAGATAATTCCGTATATGGAACTTGATTTCCGTGTGTGGAATAGCTATTATGCCGGTGTGCTGGAACCGTCAAGTTCCGTACAACTACGCAGTTGGTCGAGTTTCCCGCTGCGTGCAGCGGGCCGCGGACACAGCTACGACGGCGGTCGAACGAAGATCGACGGCCGATGACGACGGAGGGTGATCGTGGAAAGTGAGAATTGCCGGACAAACGAGGCGCCCGAGGAGCGATCAGCGGCGCCGGCGCTGACCAAGGGCTTTGCGATCCTCGATCTGATCGCCGAGCAGCCGGGCCTCGGCTTCGCGGCGATCCGAACCCGGCTTGGCCTTCCCAACAGCAGTTGCCATCACCTGGTCAGCACGCTGTGCAAGGTCGGCGCGCTGCAATTGCAGGCCGACCGCGGCTACGTGCTCGGGCTGCGGCTGTTCGAACTCGGCACCATCGCCGCCAGCCAGCGCAAGATCGAACAGTCGGCACTGCCGGCGTTGAAGCGGCTGGCCCAGGAGGTCGAACTGACCTGCCACCTCGGCGTCATGGAAGGCACCGAGGCGATCTATCTGATGAAAGTCGAGGGTCAGCGCGAAATCCGGGTCAACACCTGGATCGGCAAGCGGCTGTCGATGCATTCCTCGTCGCTCGGCAAGGTGCTGCTGGCCTGGCTATCGGACGCCGAGATCGACGACAAGCTGCGCACCGCCACCTGGGAGGCGCGGACGCCGTCGACCATCACCGACCCGGTGAAATTCCGGACGCTGCTGAAATCGGTGCGCGCCCGCGGCTGGGCGTTCGACGACGAGGAGGACGCGCCGAGCATTCGCTGCGTCGCCGCCCCGGTGTTCGACATGAAGGGCCGCATCATCGCGGCGATCAGCGCGGTCGGCACCGTGCTGGATATCGAGCAGGATCGCTTCCCGGAGCTCGCCGAAAAGGTCTGCGCCACCGCGACGGAAATCTCCGCCAATCTCGGCTACGGCCAGGTCGAACGGGTGTGAGCCGCCGCATCGGTTGAAGCTGGAAATCTGCGGCCGGCGCGCTTGCCGCCCATCCTTCGAGACGCCCGACTTCGCTGCGCTTCGCCGGGCACCTCATACCAACGGTCATTGAGATTGACCGACATGTGCCCAGTCTCGCATCCCGATTGATGTGATTGTGTGGGGTTGTGCGACGAGTTTTTGCCACGCC
>NZ_JACHIH010000005.1 GCF_014203125.1 Rhodopseudomonas rhenobacensis | reverse complement strand
GCGGTCAACCCACCGCTTTCCTGCAAAATCGAAGACTTGCACGAACTCGATTAACCCGAAAAATCAGGCGCTTCCGAATTGTTCACGGACGACTCTGGACGTGTCAGGCTATGATGCGTGCAAGATTATCGAAGAACAGGGCTGCTTCTCAAACATTCGCGAAGGCCGGATCTTTCCCTACAAGGGACGATCTGTTGGCACAGCATTCCGTCGCCAGTGTCGAGAACTGAAAATCGCAGACCTTCATTTCCACGATCTACGCCACGAAGCCACCAGCCGCCTATTTGAAGCAGGTTTTTCGATAGAACAAGTGGCGTTGGTGACTGGGCACAAGGATTGGACAATGTTGCGCCGTTACACTCACCTTAAGCCCGAGACCCTGCATCAAATACGCGCGACGCGGATGGCGTGATTCAGTCAATCATCGGTGATGACGTCGTATCGCTACTAATGAGTCTCGCTGCCAAAGAGTTTGGGAGGCGAGTCGGTAGAGCGCTACAGCTTTTCCTCACACCACCCAACTCTGCGATATGTTCTCCGATTGTTTGCTTCACCATTCTCCTGCGCAGGATCGCTCATCTCTGAGATCCCCCCAAAAGAGTCTGTCTAAAAGAGCCGAGCGGCCGCTGCATCCGCTGCCAACTTGTTGAGCGAACGGGCGATCCGCTCCAGGATGAGGTCGATATCCGCGCGCGTCACCACCAGGGGCGGCGCGACGATGAACCATTGTCCGAACCGCCCGCCCGCCGTCTCGCGGGCGTAAACCAGGAGGCCGAGGTCGAGCGCGTGACGACGCAGCCGGTTGAGGGCCTGAAACTCGCGCGGCAAGGGTGCTTTGGTCGATTTGTCCGCGACCAGTTCAACCGCGAGCAGCAAGCCCAATCCACGAACGTCGCCGACCAGCGGACACGATTCCTTCAGCGCCTCAAGACCGATCCGCAGCTCTGTTCCCCGCCTTGTGGCGTTGGCGCAAAGATCGAGCCTGTCGAATTCGTCGAGTACCGCAAGCCCCGCTGCGCACGACACCGGGTTCGCATTGTAGGAATAGCTGAAATTGAACCCACTCAGGCGCGCCAGCGTATCGGCATGAGTTGCTGACACGAACATCGCTCCGAGCGGCGCGTAACCGGCGCCCAGACCCTTGGCCTGCACGATGATGTCGGGCCGGCTGTCGGGCCAATGATGCGCTGCGAAGAACTTGCCGGTTCGGCCGGTGCCGCACACCGCCTCGTCGAATATCAGGAATACGCCGTGACGGCTGCAGGTGGCGCGAATGGCCTTGAAGAAACCCGCCGGCGGCACCACCGCGCCGGTGGAGACCCCGCCGATCGGCTCGACCAGGAGCGCCAGAACGGTCTCGGGGCCGAGCGCAACGATCGTTTGCTCAATGGCCTGGGCGCAGGCCGCGGCACTCGACTCCGGCGTCTCGCCCGGATTCAGGCGATAGGTGAACGGCGCCGGCACCGCGTGCGCCGCTTCGGCGAATCCTTCGAAGAAAGGCTGCAGCAGATCGTTTCCGCCAGCTGCCAGCGACGCGATCGTCGCCCCATGATAGGAGGGATTGAGTGAAATGATCCGGCAGCGCGATGCCTGATTGGTCGCAAGCGCATATTGGCGCGCAAACTTCAGCGCATTGTCGATCGCTTCGCTACCCCCCGACGCGAAACTGACACGTTCGAACCCGGCGCCGGCCATCCCGCACAGCCGCGCGGCGTAATCGAGGTTGGTCCGGCTTCGGGCGACCTGGGTGTAGGCGTAATCGAGTTGCAAAGTCTGGCGCGTCATTGCGGCGACGACGTTGCGATTGCCGTGCCCGAGCGCGCTCACCATGGGGCCGGACGATGCGTCGATGTATTCCTTGCCGTCCTCGTCCCAGAAACGAATCCCCTCGGCCCGTGCCATCATCGGGAGCGGCACCGCCTGCGGCCGGGCGTAGAACACATCCTGGGTCCCGCCGATCTCGGGGAAATCGATCGCCATCAACATCCATCCTTCGGAAGGCCGGGTCCGACCGTCGTCAGGTCAACACCATCCCGGACTACGGCTCGCCTTCCTCCGCAGGGCATCAGTCCAGCAGGCATTCTGTAAGCGCATGTAGCGGAGCTGTTCGATCGCGGTCGCCGGCCTGCTCGAAGGCAAACCGCTCGCCCCCGAATGCCGGCCGCATCTGATCGAGCCAGGTTGCGCCGGGATCGAAGGCGGCGAAGAACACCGTCTGGTTCAGTCTCGCGTCCCGTGCCTGAAGGAAATCGCAGACCAGAATCTGCTCCCGCGGATCGGCCGATGGCATGGCGCCGCCGCCGTTGTGCAACACCGCGGGCAGTTGGCGATCCAGCAATTCGCTGCGCGCGACGACCCCGAGGATTCTGATCTTTCCGGGAAGCACGGACATCGTCGGCCCTTGCGCCGCGCGCGCCAGGCCGGAGACGTTCGCGGCGGCACGCCGGAAAATCTCGTGGGCGCGGACCAGCGGCACCGAGAAATAGTCGCGGGGGCCGGTGTCTCGCTCGATGAACATGTAATACGGGATCAGTCCGAGCCGCACGCCGCTGCGCCATAGCTCCGACCACAGCTCGGGGGCATCGTTGACGTGACGGATCAGCGGCGCCTGCATTCTGATCTGGGCGCCGGTGTCGCGGATGCGCCGGATCGCCTCGCGGGCGAGCGCGGGCTTAAGTTCGACCGGATGAGTGTAGTGCCCCATGATCGCGAGATGGCGGTTTGCCGCAGCAACCTCCTCGAACAGCCTGAGGCAATCGTCGGCGTCGGCATCGGACACGAACCTGTGCGGCCAGTAGGCGACCGATTTGGTACCGATCCGAATGTTCTGGATGTGCGCCAGTTCGGGTGCCAACAGCGGCTCGATGTAGCGCCGAAGCGTTCGGGTTGCCATGATCATCGGATCGCCTCCGGTGATCAGAACGTCGGTGACTTCCGGGTGCGCACGGAGATAGGCGACGAGGTCGGAGGTGCTCCGCGTTTCGATCCGCATGCCTTGCATGCCGACAAACTGCGCCCAGCGGAAACAATAGGTGCAATAGGCGTGGCAGGTCTGGCCCTGGGCCGGAAAGAACACCACCGTCTCACGATATTTGTGCTGCACGCCCGGGAGCGGACGACCGGCGAGCGTCGCCGTGTTGTGGGTGAGCTGGCCGCCGGGATGCGGGTTGAGGCGGCGGCGAATCCGATCGACCGCACGCGCCAGCGCCTCGCTATCGTCGGCGCTCTCCACCAGGGTTCGAACGTCGTCGAAATCAGCCTCCGACAGCATGCCACGCTGTGGGAATACCAGCTGAAAGATCGGATCGTCCGGCACCCGCGACCAATCGATCAGGTTCTCTACCACGTAGCGGTTGGTGCGGAACGGCAGCACCCGCGCCACGATGTCGATCTCGTGGCGAAGCTGCGCGTCGAGCTTCTGCCACTCCGGCAGCTCGGAAAGGTTGCTGCGGCCGATCGCGTGATAGTGGGTCGGCTCTGTCGAGCCGGGCATCGTCACGGTCGTCATGCTCGCCCCCCGAACAGGCCGTTGTTTCGCCATCGCGCGACACAATGCATGATCAGGCTTCTCGGAGTCGTCCCGCTCCGCCCCTGCCGCTGCAGCCTGGCCTTGTTCGAGGATCGCTGCTTGGTTCGCCGCATCATGCTGTGAGTTTCCATTTCATCTCGATCTTCGATCGGACGGTCGGCTGTGATATTCCGGACCGCCTCAGGCCAGTCGCTGGGCGATGTAGGCGGCACCGATCGCGCCTCGCACCTGCGGATTGTCGACGATGTAGATGCTGGTCTGCAGTTTATCTTCGAGCGCGCGGACCACGCCGCTGTTGAGCGCCACGCCGCCGCTCATCCCGACCGGCCCGCTGATTCCGACCTGGCGCAGCAGCACCACCGCGCGCTGGGCGATCGAGTCGTGAACGGCGCGGACGATGTCGGGCACCGGCGTTCCGACGGCGACCAGGGAAACGATCTCGGTCTCGGCAAAGACCGCGCAGGTGCTGCTGATCCGCAGCGGGTTGCGCGCCAGCGCCGAGGCTTCGCCGAGCTCGGAGAGCCCGATGCCCATCGCACGCGCCGTCACCTCGAGAAAGCGTCCGCAGCCGGCGGCGCATTTGTCGTTCATGACGAACTGTTCGACGCGCCCGCCGTCGTCGATCCGGATGGCCTTGCTGTCCTGGCCGCCGATCTCAAGAATGGTCCGGATGTCCGGGTTCCTGAGATGCATGCCGATGCCGTGGCAGGTGATCTCCGAAACGTGCTTGTCGGCGAACGGCAGGTTCTCCCGCCCGTACCCCGTCGAAACCACGAATTTGACGTCGCCCCGCGTCAACCCGGACGCCGCGAGCACGTTTTCAAACGTCGTTTCGGCGGCTTTGCGGTTGGTGCCGCCGGTCAGGACCACGTCGAAAGCCACCACCTCGTCGTTCTCCATCAGGACCGACTTGGTCGACAGCGAACCGATATCAATGCCGAGCGTAATCATCGCATCCTCTCATTCACTGCAATGTTTCCAGAAACGCGTCGACGCGGTTCTTGATATGGGGGAAGGCGTAATTGTTGCGATCGACGGGATCGATGCTGATCGTCAGGTTCTTGATTCGCTTGCGAGCCGCCAGAGATCGGAACGTCGGACCGATCGCCATCATGTTGCGGCATCCCCAGGTGTTGGCGATGATATATCCCTCGACCTGGTACGCGTCGCTGATGTGATCGAGGTCGCGTTCCATTCGTTCCGCGTTCCAGTGATAGCGGATCGCGCGCTCGGCAATGCTTCGCAGCGGTTGCTCTTCGTCGAGCGCCATCAGGTTCGCTTCCCACAGCGGCGCCCAGTACAGCACGTCGACGGATCGGCCGAGATGACGAAGCAGTTCGTCGGATTCGCCCGGGGTCTGGCCGATCCACATCACCCGCGGGCGCGTCGGCGCCTCAGCCTTGGCCAGTACCACCGCCTCCTCATACAAGGTCTTGCAGAGATCGATGTTCTCCGCGGCGCCAAAATAATTCATCCCGAAGATCTCCAGAAGCTCGCGCGCCACGCCGGGCAAGGCGTGGCGTTCGAGCAGCAGAGCCGCTTTCCGGTAGTACTCACGGGCGCGATTCGAATTCACGATGCTGCTGCGCAGGAACTCCGGATCCGGATCGGACTGAAACACCCCGGCGATCCGGGTCAGCATGATCTCGATCTGCTGGACGAGATAGTCGAGCGCATCCTGATCCAGCAGGTTCGGCGTGTGCAGCGCGAAGGTCGGCACCCCGTAGCGCTTGCCGGACATGAAGATGGTCTTGAGAAGCCCCTCGCAGGGCTGGTCGTTGGTGAGCACGAAGTCGGGCCGCGGATAGCATTCGGCGAGCATCATCCCGAACGGCCCGCGAAGGAACGAACAGATGTCGCGGGACAGCTCGCGCTCCTGGGTGAGCCGGAACACCTGGTCGATGTCAAGCGACTGCGCCAGCATGTTCGACATCGACTCGATGTTCCACGGCAGAACACCGGCGGCGAAGACGATCTCGGTCGGGAACTGCTCGGAAACATAAGCGACCTTCGCATCGGCCCTGTAGGCCTCGGCGATCCGGTCGCAGTTCACGACCGAGCGCATCCGGGTCGCGGCGAGCGCCGGCGCGGCATCCTCCGATGGCGCCCGCTGGCGTCCGATGAGACGTAGCATGTTCTCGTATTGAGTGGCGCGCTGCTGCGCGATGCTGTCAAAGTCCATCTCGCCTCCTCAGAAAAATCGCGGCTCCAGGAACGTCTCGATGCGCGTCTTGATGCTGGCGATATTGCTGCCGTTGTGCTCGCCTTCGATGAACAGAACGGGGATCTGCTGCTCGCGCAATTTTTCCTTGATGTAGGGGTAGTCGTGCAGATTGGTGTCGCAGAATTTCAGGGCGAAGTAGATCACCGATTCCACGCGATAGTCCCGCACCAGGTCGAACAGGTGCCGCAGCCGAATGTCGGTGTCGATGCAGCGCGCGCTGGTGTGCTTTTCGAGATAGTAGTCCGCGATGGCCGCGACCGGCTCCGCGTCGGCATCGATCCGCCCCTCGAAATACTTCACCCCGTTGCTGATATCCCCGCAGACGATGTCGGCGCCGGTGGCCTCGATGACCTCCACGATCGCCGGCTGGTCGAAATAGCTGCCGCAGATCAACACCCGGTGCCGCGGCCGGCCGGCCCGGGGTTGCTGCGACGCCGCGGCGTCGAGCAGCGCCGCCAGGCGATCGTTGAATTCGTCCTTCAGCCCCGTTGTTGCCGCCTTCACGAGGTCGATCGACTGCTGGCCCGTCAGCAGCGGGCTGCCGCGCTTGTTGCCGTCGTAGAGCCGCTGCATCAGCTCGCGCGTGCGGTTGCACCGCGCGATGCCGTCGCGCAGCGCACCCTCGCCGATCGGCCGGCCGTAGCGCTGCTCCAGCCGGCGGATCAGCTTGCGAAGCTGACCGGCGAAGAACGATTTCGACAATGGACTCGCGTCGTTGGGAAGTTCGAGGAACCAGCTTTCACAACCGGGAACGGTCCGGGCCCAGGTCTCCCACAGCCGCTTGCGCATATCGCAGGCATCGACGAACACGACCGCGTCCGCGAAGCCATAGACGCCGGCGAGCCCCTCGCCGAAACAGCTCAGCACGTAGGAGCAGTAGTTGCTGCCAAGATGCACGCTCGCCCCGTCGGTTTCGGTGCTGAACTCGCCGGTCAGCCGGAACGGGATCGCGCCCGCGGCCAACAGGATTTCCTCAGGGGTCTGGATCGACAGGTAACCGATCTTCGGCCGGTCGATGCCGGCGAGGAGCGCAAGGCGATCGCGGTGCAGCTCGAGCACATCTTCAACCGCGGCGGCGATGGAATCCGGTCGCGTCATGGCGGCGTCGTTTCCCCTGTTGGCGTGATGGCCTGGCGTTCGCCGCGCAAAGCCTCCGAGAGATGGCGGGAAAGGTTCGCGATCGACGGCGCCTGCAGCCATCGGCACAGGTCCGGGGCGACGCCGAACCGGGCCGCGAGGCGCGCCTGCAACGTCATCGCCGCAAGCGAGGTCAGGCCGACACTGCGCAGGTCGGCCGCGGGGTCGACTGCGGACGCCCCGACAAGCTCCTCGACGATGGTCCGGATCTCGGGAACGAGGCTCGGCTCCGCGGCATCTTCCGCCGGCATCGGCGGCGATGGCTGCTCCGGTATCGGCAGAGCCTCGACTTCGACCCGATCCGTCTCGTCGCGCTGGATGGCGGCGACCTGGACATAGGCCTCCGGGATCATGTACCGCGGCAGCCACTCGGCGAGATGTCGCTTCAGGTCGCGGACCAAGGCCGAGGCCGATTCCGGCAGCACGCCGGTGGTGAC
Source organism: Rhodopseudomonas rhenobacensis (assembly GCF_014203125.1). Taxonomy (GTDB): domain Bacteria; phylum Pseudomonadota; class Alphaproteobacteria; order Rhizobiales; family Xanthobacteraceae; genus Rhodopseudomonas_A; species Rhodopseudomonas_A rhenobacensis. Next base: position 163,070 of record NZ_JACHIH010000005.1, on the reverse strand, counting down.
GATGAGCGCGCACAGCGTCGGCTGGAGCTGATCCGCCTCGCCCTGCACGATGGCCGCGTCCGCAACGTTTGCATGCCCGCGCAAGCAATGTTCGATCTCGGCCAGATAGACGCGATGGCCGTCGATCTCTACAACGCCGCCGCGGTCCATCAGTTCGATGCCGCCGTCCGCGAGCCGTTTTGCGCGAAGACCGGAGCGAAAGATGCGACCGTCGGGGACGTGCGGGTTTGCCGTGAAACGCCGCGAGGTCGAAGGCTCCTCGCCGAGATATCCGCGCGCCAGGCCGGCCCCGCCGAGGCAGAGTTCGCCGGTTACCCCGATCGGGAGAAGGCTGTCGTCGTGACCGAGGATATAGGTCTGCGAACCGACAATAGGCGCGCCGACGAGGCTTCCGGCGGTCTCGGACGTCACCGGCTTGCACGTCGTCACCTCGCTGTGCTCCGGCAGGCCGAAGCAACTGACGAGTTCGTAATTGCCGCGCCGCAGCGGGGTGATGGCGCCGCCGGTTGTGATCAGCGTCCGCAACGGCAGATCCGCGGTCCCGGCGAGCCGATCACATAGCATCGCCGGCAGCCAGCCGACCGTGACGCCGTGGTCGCTCACGCCCTTCGCCAGCGTCGTGGCAGACCGCCGCGCCTCCTCCGGTGCGATCCAGACCGAGGCGCCGGCGCACAGCGTCGCGATCAGCGTGAGCAAGGCGGCGCCCGAGCTCAGGTCGCCGTACATCACAGTGCGATCAGCCTCGACGATCGCGAACCTGGCGATGAACCATCGGGCGCGGTCGAGCAGTGATCGGTGCTCGATCATGACGTGCTTGCGAATGCCGCTGCGGTCCGTCGCCACGCCGACGACGGCAAGCGCATTCGGATCAGCCGGACCATCGGGGAGAGCCGCGACCGTTTCCGCTTCGCTCGCGTCGTCGAGCAGCAGCGCCGGGATGCCGAGTTCGGCCAGCTTGGCGTCGTGGTCGCAGACCAGCAGCGCCGCGCCGGTCTCGGCGAGCCGGGCCGCGACCCGCCGCGGCGGATCGTCGGCTGCGAGCGGAATGCAGACTGCGCCGGTCGCCCAGATTGCAAGGACCGCGGCGACCATCTCTACCGAGGGACGAGCGAGGAGCGCCACAATCATTCCCGGCCCGACACCTTCCGCCGCCAACCGCCTTCCGAGCCGCTGCGTGCATTGGTGGAGGGCGCGGTAGGTTACGGTGCCGCCGTCAAAGGCCACGGCGACGCGATCCGGAGCGGCGCGGGCCCGCCGCTCGAACGGGGTGGCCACGGTTGCCGCCGCCCAAGCGTCGTCGTCGCCGGCCGGAGCGGCGTCCCCGATGCCGGTTAGCAAGGCCGCCTTTTCGGCCGGCGTCACGATCTCGATTTGCCGCAGCGTCCGGCTGGGATCCGCAACGACCTGGCCGAGAATGTGCAGATATTGGCCGACAATCCGCGCCGCCGTACTGCGGCGGAACAGATCCGTGTTGTATTCGATTTCGATATCGAGGCGCCCCGGACGCTCGACCGCCCCCATCGTCAGGTCGAACTTCGCCACGTTGTAATGCGGGTCGATCTCTTCGATCTCGAGCCCTGGAATCTCGATACTGGTGAAGGCTTGATCCTGAACGACGAACACCGCGCTGAACAACAATTTCCCGGTGGCGGCGTTGTGCTGCACCATGATGTCCCAGAGCTGATACTCCTGGTGCTCGACGGCGCCGCGCACCCCGGCCTTGACCTCCTGAAGGAATTCGTCGAAACGCCGCTCGGCGCGCGGCCGGCTGCGGATGACGTGGGTGCTGACGAACATCCCGACCACGTCGTGAACGTCGGCGAGATAGCGGCCGACCGTCGGGACGCCGACGATGATGTCCTCGCTGCCGCTGTATTTGGAGAGCAGTACGTTGTAGGCGGCGAGCAGCAGCACGTAGAGCGTGACGCCCTCGCGCGCGCAAAGCGCCTTGAGGCCGTCGTGCAGCGCCGTCTCCGCGGTGCAATTGATCCGGCTTCCGGCGAATGCGAAGGCCTCTTTGCGCGGAAAATCCGACTCAAGCCGGATCGTGGCGGGAGGCGAATCCAGGACCCGGCGCCAATAGGCTTCATGGGCGCGCATCCGATCGCTGCGCAGATGGCCTTGAAGCCACTCCGCAAAATCCTTGTAGGTGATGGCGGGACACGGCGGATGCGAACCGGCATAGAGCGCCGCGATCTCCTTGAACAGCAACCCCATCGAGGTGCCGTCGCTGACCAGGTGGTGCATGTCGATGAGGAGAACATGGCGGCCGGGGCCGCGCGGCACCACCGCCGCGCGGATCAGCGGCGGCGCCGACAGCTGGAACGGCCGGATGAAGTCGCGCGTCACCTCCCCGATCTCCGCATCGCCGCAGCCGGGCAGACGGGCGATCGAGAAACCCACCTTCGGAACGACGTATTGGACAACACCGCCGTCCACGCTGATGAAGCCGGTGCGCAGCGCTTCATTCCGGTCGATGACCTCGCGGAACGCGGCTTCGAGCCGGGCAATGTCGAGGTTGCCGCCGATCTCGAACGCCATCGGAAGATTGTATTCGACGCCGCCGCGGGCCGTGCAGACCGCATAGAGCAGCGCCTGGGTCGGCGTTGTGGCGTAGTGCAGGCGGTTCTCCACCGGCACCAATTGCGGCGTCGCGCTCTCCGACCCCGCCGCGAAGTCCTCCGCCAACCTGGCGACGGTCGGCCGGTCGAATACCGCGCCGAGCGCGACGGCGGAGCCGAACGCCTTGTTGGCCTTGGCGATCATGATGGTGGCGCGCAGCGAATCGCCGCCGATCGCGAAAAAATTGTCGTGAATGCCGACATGCTGCCGGTCCAGAACCTGCTGCCAGATCGCGGCCAGCCGAGCTTCGGTGGAGGTGCGGGGAGCCTCGCCGGTGTCCGGGGCGTCGCTGTCCGCGGGCGGCAGCGCCGCCAGATCGACCTTGCCGCGCGCATTCAGCGGGATTTCGTCCAGCGTCACGAAAAACGCCGGCAGCATGTAGTTAGGAAGCCGCTGGCCGAGAGAGCCGCGCAGATCGGCGAGGCGCGCGGCGTCGCGCCAGGCGATATAGGCGCAGAGCTGCTTGTCGCCGTTGCGATCTTCGCGGGCGACGACGACGGCATCCTGCACCGCCTCATGGCCGAGGATCGCGGTTTCGACCTCGCGCGGCTCGATGCGGCAGCCGCGAATCTTCACCTGGCCGTCGCTGCGTCCGAGATAGTCGATCGATCCATCCGGCCGCCACCGCGCCACATCCCCGGTCCGGTACATCCGTTCGCCCGGTTCGAACGGGTTGGCGACGAATTTCTCGGCCGTCCGCACCGGATCGCCGAGATAGCCGCGCGCGAGCCCTGCTCCGGCGATGCACAGTTCGCCCGGAACGCCGATCGGAACCAGCTTGTCGGCCTTGTCGAGCAAGTAGACGCGGATATTGCCGATCGGCTTGCCGATCGAGATCGGTCCGTCTGCCGCGACGACAAAGCCGCTGGTCGCCACCACGGTGCTCTCGGTCGGCCCGTAATTGTTGACGAGCTGGTAGCGGCCGCGGCCGCCGCGGCGCAGCCGGTCGCCGCCGGTCAGCAACAGCCGCAGCGACCGATTGTCGAACGGCAAAAAGAGTTCGCAAATCTGCGTCGGCAGGAAGCTGACGGTGATGCCAGCGTCGTCGAAATAGCGCGCCAGCCGGGCGAGGTCGAGCCGGATCTCATGCGGGACAATGTGCAGCGCGGCGCCGGCCTGCAGCGAGGGAAGGATCTCCCACACCGAGGCATCGAAACTGAAGCGGGCGTATTTGGTGGTGCGGTCGGCGCTGGACAGCGCGAAGCTGCGGATGTGCCAGGCGCAAAGGTTGTTGACCGCGGAATGCTCGACCATGACGCCTTTCGGCACCCCGGTGGTGCCGGAGGTGTAGATGACATAGGCGAGGTTTCGGCTGGATGCGGTGCCCCCGAGATTGCTGTCGTCGCCCTGGTAGAGCGCCGGCTGGCTGAGGTCGAGCGACGGCCGGCCCGCCTCGCCCCACGGCTCGACGCCGGCGAAAACAACCAGCTTGGCCTTGCTATCCTCCAGCATCATCGCGGCGCGATCGGCGGGGCAGTCGGCATCGATCGGCAGATAGGCCGCCCCGGCCTTGAGGATCGCCAGGATGCCGATCATCATTTCGGGCGACGGCTCTGCCACGATGCCGACCACATCCTCGACGGCGATGCCGGTGCTAACCAGCAGGCGCGCGAGCTGGTTGGCGCGTCGGTTCAATTCCCCGTAAGAGAGCGTCTGCATGCCGGACACGACGGCCGCTGCGTCCGGCGTCCGGTCCGCCTGCTCCTCGATGAGTTCGTGAACGGTACGGTCTGCCGGATAGCTGGCCTCGGAGCGGTTGAACTCCACCAGGACTTGCCGGCGCTCCTGCTCGGTCAGCGGATCGAGATCGCGGAGCATCCGCGCTGGGTCAGACGCAATCTGCTCCAGCAGATGCACGAAGTGGTCCGCCATGCGCTCGATGGTGTCGCGCCGGAACAGGCCGGTGCAGTATTCCAGTTCGAAGACGATGGAGTCGTCGCGCTCTTCGGCCAGCAGGGTCAGGTCGAACTTCGAGATCTTCCAGGGCACGTCCTCAAGGCGAAGGGTGACGCCATCGGCCTGGAACGCCCTGCGTCCGCCCTCGAGCGTCGCAAACACCGTGTCGAACAGCGGATTCCGACCGAGATCGCGTTCGATCTCGAGCCTGTCCACCAACTCTTCGAACTGGTAGTCCTGGTTGCTGTAGGCATCCAGCGCGTGCGCCTTCACGGTGTCGAGATAGTCGACGAAGCGAAGCTCGCCGCGCGGCCGGTTGCGCGTCGCCAACGTGTTGACGAACATCCCGACCACCCGCTGCAGCGAGGCCATCCTCCGCCCCGCCACCGGGATGCCGACGACGATATCCTCCTGGCCGGTGTACTTCGACAGCAGCACCGTGTAGGCGGCCAGCAGCGTCATGAACGGGGTCGCGCCGGCCGCCCGTCCGATCGCGCGCAGCCGTTCGGCGAGCGCCGCATCGATCGTGAAGCGCACGAGGTCCCCATCGAACGAGCGGATGGCCCCGCGCGGAAAATCGGTGGGAAGCGCAAGGACCGGCGCTCCTCCCTCGAACACCGCTCGCCAATACGCCTCCTGGTCCCGAACCTCCGCGCTCGCGGAACGGGCATGCTGCCAGGCGGCGTAGTCCCTGTACCGGACAGCCACGCCCTCCAGCGTCTGGCCTTCGTAGAGCGCGCGCAGATCGTCGATGATGATGTCGATCGAAAGCCCGTCGGCGACGCTGTGGTGGAGATCGACGAGAATCGTGTGCTCGACCGGGCCGGCCTCCAGGATGGTCGCTCGGAGCAACGGCGCCCGCTCGAGGTCGAACGGGCGGACAAACCCCTCGATCGCCTGCGCAAGCGATGCAGAGGCGCTGGAAGGCTGGCCTTCGAAGGCGAAATCGACCTTAGCATGCACCTTCTGGACGATCTGGTCGTCGATCAGCAGGAATGAGGTCCGCAGCGACTCGTGCCGCGCCAGCAGCGCGCGGAAGGCGCCGAGCCAGCGCGCACGATCGAACGGCCCGGTCACGTTCAATGCGAACGGGACGTTGTACTGAACATCCTGTGGCGCCAGTTGATGGATGATGAACAGCCGCTTCTGCGCCGCCGAGACCGGGTAATATTCCCGCGGAGCGACGGCTGCTATCTCTGCGCACGGGTCCTCCCTGGTTTCATCGACCAGGCCGGCGAGGCCGCGGATGGTCCGGCGCACGAAGGCGTCGCGCAACGTGACGCCGGCGTGCAGCTCGCGGTTGACGCGGGCAATCATCAGGGTCGCCTTCAGCGACTGCCCGCCGAGATCGAAGAAGTCATCGTCAAGCCCAATCCGCTGAACGCCCAGCACCTGCTCCCAAATGCCGGCGATCGCGCGTTCCGCGGCGGTGCCGGGCGCGGCTGAGCCGCGGCTTCCGGTCGGCTCGCCCGGATCGGGCAGCGCTGTCCGGTCGACCTTGCCGCTGCGCCCGATCGGAAGGCGATCGACGAGAACCACGCGCGCCGGGACCATGTGCGCCGGCAGGCACTGCGCCAGATGGCGACGGAGGACGGCGGTCTCGATCGCGCCGGTCGCGACGACATAGGCGCACAGATAGCGATCGCCGGCGGCGTCGGTCCGCGCCGCCACCACGGCATCGATCACCCCGGCGCAACGCAGCAACGCCGTCTCGATCTCTCCGAGTTCGATCCGGAAGCCGCGCAGCTTGACCTGGTCGTCGTTGCGCCCGAGGAATTCCAGCGCACCGCTTGGCAGAGCGCGCGCGAGATCACCTGTCTTGTAGAGACGGATCTCGCGGCCACCGAGGCGCTGCATGACAAACCGTTCGGCCGTCATCTCGGGATTGTTCAGGTAGCCGTCGGCCAGGCAGGCCCCAGCGATATGCAATTCGCCGATCGCTCCCCTCGGCACCGGCAGCCCGTAGCGGTCGAGCACCAGGACCGCGACATTGTCGATCGCCGTTCCTATCGGTACCGACGCCGCCTTGTCGACCGCCGGGTCGAATTTGTAGATCATGCAGCCGACTGCCGCCTCGGTCGGTCCGTACTCGTTGTAAAGCTCGACACGGCCGTCGAAGCCGCTGTCGACTTTCCTCGCCAGGCCGGTCTTGAAATCCTCACCGCCGACGATCAGCGTGCGCAGCCGGCGGTTGGCGGGAGCACCATCGCGCATTGCCTCGGCGAGCAACGCCAGATGCGTCGGAGTGAGCTTGAGCACCTCGATCTGATCGTCGCGAAGAATATCCCGCATCAATCCCATGGCGTCTTCGTTCCGGTAAACGACGATCCGGTTTCCCGAGACCAGCGGCGCGAAAACAGATGTAATGGTGAGATCGACCGAAAGCGGCGAATGCAGCGCGAAGGCGGCGGGCGCATCGCCGATATAGGCCCGCACCGCCCAGCCGACGTAATTGGCGAGCGCGCGGTGCGAGATCATCACGCCCTTCGGCACGCCGGTCGAGCCCGAGGTGTAGATCACGTAAGCAAGGTCGCCGCCGGTCACCGCGGCGGGGTCCGGCAGCTCGCTCCCCACGTCGCTGGCGGCGAGGTCGAGGATGAGATCCACCGGACCGAGGCCCGCGAGCGGATGGGCGTCGCTCGGCAGCAGCGCCACCGCCATCCCCGACCCCGCCGCGATCGCCCGGAAGCGGTCCGCCGGCGTGCTGGGGTCGAGCGGAAGGAATGCGGCGCCGAGTTTGAGGATGCCGAGGATCGCCGCAACCGCCTCGATCGACGGCGCGGCGACGAGGCCGACGATCGCCCCCCGTCCCGCTCCGGCCGCCTGCAGCCGCACCGCGACCGCGTTCGCGAGGCGGTCGAGCGTCGCGTAGTCGATCGTCTTGCCGTCGCAGGCAATCGCGGGTGCCGCCGGATTTGTGCGAGCCTGGATCTCGAACAGTTCCACCACGCTCCGCGCCGCCTCCGTCGGCTGCGGCAAACCCGTGACAACGGCACGCCTTTCCTCGACGCTCGACACGTCGATGTCACGCAGCGAAATTGCGGGGTCGGCCACAACGGCCTCGAGCGCCGTGACGTAATGGGCGGACAGGCGTTCGATCGTGTCGCGACGGAACAGGTCGGTGCAATACTCGAAGTCGAATTCCAGCTCGCCGTGCTGTTGCTCGATCACGGTCAAGGTGAGGTCGAACTTGGCGATCGCATAATCGAGCTCGTAGGGGCTGAATTCGATGCCGCCATAGGCCGTCGGCGTTGCATTCGAGGACAGCGCGGTGAACATCGTGTCGAACAGCGGGCCGCGGCCGAGATCGCGCGGCGGTGCGATGCGATCGACGAGATCTTCGAACTGACTGTCCTGGTTCTCGAATGCGTCGAGGCACTCGTCGCGAACCTGCTGCAGGTAGTCGCCGAAAGCGAGCTCGCCGCGAGGCCGGCTGCGCAGCGCCAGGGTATTGACGAACAAGCCGACCACGCCCTGGAACCGCTCGGCGTTGCGGCCCGCTGCGAGCGTGCCGACCACCAGGTCGTCCTGGCCGGTATATTTCGAGAGCACGACGTAGTAGGCGGCGAGCAGCAACATGTACATCGACACGCGGTGGCGCGCCGCGAGTTCGCGCAACGCGGCGCTGAGCCGCGGATTGGGACGAAGCCTCACCCGGTCGCCGTCAAACGATTGCGTGCTCGGCCGCGGGAAGTCGGTCGGCAGATTCAGCGCCGGCCGCTCGCCCGCGAGCAGGCCGAGCCAATAGTTCTGCTGCTGCCCGGCCGCCTCGCTGCCGGCGAAGTCGCGCTGCCAGAGCGCGAAATCCTTGTAGTCGGCCGGCAGCGGAGGCAGCGTCTGGCCGTCGTAGAGCCGGCCGAGTTCGTCGCTCAGGATGTCGATCGACACGCCGTCGCAGATGATGTGGTGCAGATCGAGCAAAAGCACGTGCTCGAGCGAGCCCAGCCTGATCAGACAGGCCCGCAGCAGCGGCGGGCGATTGAGATCGAACGGCCGGACGAAACGCCGCTTGATCGCTTCGACCTCGCTCTTGCTGCGCGCCCTCTCGACATCGAGCGGGACGCGGAGCGGCGCCTGACGCGTCTGGATGATCGTCTCGTCAGCGATCCCGAACGACGTCCTCAAGCTGTCATGGCGCGTCACCAGCGCCGACAGCGCGTCCTGCAGCCGGGCCGTGTCGAGCTTGCCGTTCAGCCGGATCGCGACCGGCACGTTGTAGGCGATACTGTCCGGCGACAGCCGGTTGAGGACATACATCCGCCTCTGGTTCGCGGACGCGGGAAAGTTGCCCTGCTCAACCGGCGACGCCATCTCGGTGCTCCATTTGCGCCAGTGAGCCGACCAGCCGCGCCAATTCCGCCACGGTCGGCGCATCGAACACGTTCCTGAGCGTGATCTTCAGTCCGAACATCTTGCTCAGGCGCGAAGCCAGGGCGCTGGCTTTCAGGGAATGGCCTCCGATCTCGAAGAAATTTGCGGTCGCGCCGACATTCCGGGTCTCAAGCAGCTCTTCCCAGACCCTGGCGATGGCGATTTCCGCCGCGCTCTCGGGGGCGCGGACGGACCGCGGTTCGGCCATCCACCGCCGTGGCTCCGGCAGCGCGCTGTAATCGATCTTGCCGTTCTCGGTCAGCGGCATGAAATCGATGCGGCAAAAGGCGGACGGCAGCATATAGGCCGGAAGCCGAGCCGCCAGTCGCTGCCGCAACTCCTGCGCGCCGACATCGGTGGCGGCAATGTAATAGGCGCACAGGAACACGCCGCCGTCGTCGGCCTTGGCCGGGACGACGCAGGCCTCGCGAAGGCGGCCGTCCTCGAGAAGCCGGTTCTCGATCTCGCCGGGCTCGATGCGGAAGCCCCGGATCTTGATCTGCCGGTCGGCCCGGCCCACGAACTCCAGCACCCCGTCGGCGCGGCGGCGGACCAGGTCGCCGGTGCGGTAGAGCCGCTCCCCCGCCACGTGGGGATTCATGACGAAGCGCTCGGCGGTGAGTGCGGGACGATGAAGATAGCCCCGCGCAAGGCCGACGCCCCCGACGTAAAGCTCGCCGACCACGCCGATCGGGGTCAGCAGCATGTCGCGGTCGAAGACATAGGCCGTCGCGTTCGGGATCGGCCTGCCGATCGGTATCGTCCGCGGCTCGACCCCGGTGACCACGTGACAAGTCGAATAGGTGGTGTTCTCACTTGGGCCGTAGGCGTTGATCAGCGTCAGCCGGGGGTTGGCTTTCCGAATCCGTTCGACGTGCCGGGTCGACGCCACGTCGCCGCCGGTGATGAGATAGCGCAGCGGACGGAACACCGCGGGGTCGGCATCCGCGAACTGGTTGAGCAGTGCCGGGACGAGAAACAGGATCGTGATGTTGTGCCGGGCGAGTTGCTCGCCAAGTGCGGTGTAGTCCAGCAGGGTGTCGTCGTCGATCTGGTAGAGCGGCAATCCATTGAGCAAGGCGCCCCATATCTCGAATGTTGTCGCATCGAAGGCGGGCGCCCCGGTCTGAAGCATCCGGTCGTCCGGGCGGAATTCGAGATAATCGACATTGGTCACGAGATTGACGACGCTGCGGTGCTCGACCATGACGCCTTTGGGTTTCCCGGTCGAACCCGACGTGTAGACGACGTAAGCCAGATTGGACGGCCCGGTCACATTCGGCAGCGGCCCGTCGTCGAGGCCTGGAGCCTCGGCGTCGCGCAGACGCAGCACCGGGACGTCGAGATCGAGGTCGCGCCGATCGTCATTCGGCATGATCACGACCTGCGGCCGCGCATCGCGCAGAATGTCGTCCAAAAGCCGGCTCGGGCTGTCCCGGCCGAGCGGCAGGTAAGCGCCGCCCGCTTTGAGAACGGCGAGTTCGCCGAGCACCATCTCCACCGAGCGGCGGCCGATGACCGCGACGATGCTGTCCGGCCCGACCCCGCGGTCCCGCAACAGCCGGGCGAGCCGATTGGATGTGCGGTCGGCTTCGCCATAGCTGATCCGGTCGATGCCATCGGCCAGCGCGAGCGCCGCCGGCCGGCGGCGAGCCTGCTGCTCGAACAGCTCGTGGATGCAGCTCTGCGCAGCGAACGGCGACGGCGGCGGGTTGCATCCTTCGAGCAACTGACGCGCCTCGGCGTCGCCGACCACGGCGAGACGATCGAGAGCAATGTCCCAGCCACCCGCCAGCCGATCGAGCAAGGTGACGTAGTGGCGCCCCAACCGGGCGACCGTGCCGCGTTCGAAAATATCGGTGTTGTGCTCGATCCGGATCTCCGCCCCCGCCGATCCCCAATGGATGTCGAAGATCAGATCGACCTGAACCGCTTGGGTCTGGGTGGCGACATCGACCCAGCGGGCCTGCGCAACGCCATCGAATTCCGTGGCATCCTCGGGGTCCGGCACCAGGTTGAACATGGTTCGGACCAACGGAATGCGGCCATTGCCGCGGGCCGGAGCCAGCTTCTGAATCAGCCGCTCGAACGGATAGTCCTGCATGAAATAGGCTTCTTCGACCTGTTCGTGCACCGCCTGCACCAACCGTTCGAAGCTGTCGTCGAAGCGGACGTCGGCGCGCACCGCCACCATGTTGACGAAGAATCCGACGGTGTTGGCGAGTTCCGCGCTGTAGTGCCGGCCCGAGAACAGCACCCCGGAGGTGATGTCCTGCTGCTGACAGATCTTCTGCAAGAGCACGAGGTAGGCGGCGAACAGGCTGGAAAACAACAGAACGCGCTGTTCCCAGCTCTGCCGCTGGAACGACTCGATCAGGTGGAGTGGAATCGCAACGATCTCCAACCCGCCGTTCAAGGACATCGCCGGCGACGGCGCCGCATCGGTGGGCAGATCGAGCGCCGGCGGTTCGCTTTCGAACCGTGCCAGCCAATAGGCCTCCTGCTCGCGGGTCCGCTCCGCATCGAAATGACGGCGCTGCCAATGCGCGTAATCCGAATAAGTCAGCGTCGTCGGCGATGCCGCGACCGGCGCATCGCGGCTGAGCTCGTTGTAGATCGACGTCAGATCCCGCCACAGGATCAGCACCGAGGCGGCGTCCGCGATGATGTGGTGGACCCGCAGCAGCAACGCCTGATCGTCCGGGCCGAGCCGCAGCAGCACCACCTCGAACAATGCATCGTCGGGTCTCCATCGCGTGATCGGATTTCGGCAGATCGCCGCTATCTCACTTGCCAGTGCGGCATCGCGGTCGGGGCCGGCCGCCGCCGCCGCGTCGATGTGCCGGACACCGCGTTTGAGATCCTGATCGAAGCTCTGCACCGGGCGCTCGCCGCGCCGTGACACCCGGGTACGCAGCACGGCATGTGCGGCGGCCAACAGCTCGACCGCCCGGTGCAGCCGCCGCAGGTCGAGCTGGCCGACCAGCCGCTTGCAGGTGTTGATGTCCCAGATCGAGCTGGCGGGATCTAGCTCGCAGAAATGCAGAACCCGCTCCTGCTGAAAGGTCAGCGGACAAGGAATGGTCCGGTCGCCGGCTGGGATCGGCGGATATCTGCGAATCCCGATCGCTGTCATGGCGAGCCGTCTCGGCAAGACATGTCGGCGGGCGGCGCCGGTCGGGCCGGAATCTGCACGATGACGATGCGATCCTTGATCGACGATGGCTGCTGAAGCATCGGTTCGATCAGCACAGCGATCTCGGCGATGGTCGGCAGCCGGAGAAAGTCCATCGCCCTCAGCCGGGTCCCCAGCGCCTTGTCGAGGGCGGCGATGAAACGCAGCGTCAGCAGCGAGTTGCCGCCGAGGTGGAAGAAATTGCTGGCCGGGGTCAGATCGCGGAGGTCGAGCAGGTCTTCGGCGATCGCGATGATCTTGCGTTCGAGCTCGGTCGCCGGACGTTGCGCCGCGGCCGCCGGCGCGCCGGTCAGGGTCGGGGCCGGCAGGCGTTGGACGTCGATCTTGCCGCTCGGCAGCCGTGGCAGGCGGTCGAGCGGCACAAACGCTTCGGGAATCATGAAACCTGGCAGCCATGCGACCAGGTCGCTCGAAATCCGCTCGATCGAGGTCGGACGATCCTTGTCGAAGGTGAGATAGGCGACCAGGCTGTTCTGGCCGAACGCGTCGCTCCTGACGGTCACGGCGGCCTCGGCTACGCCGTCGCAGGCGCGCAATTTCTGCTCGACCTCCGCGACCTCGACGCGGAAACCGCGGATCTTGACCTGGGTGTCGGCGCGGCCGAGGTAGTAGATCAGCCCGTCGTCGCCCCATTTCGCGAGGTCGCCGGTGCGGTACAGGCGGCGCCCCGCCAAATCGGGGCTCGGGCAGAATCGCTCCGCCGTCAGGTCGGGCCGGTTCAGGTATTCCGTCGCAAGCCCGACGCCGGACAGGCACAATTCGCCGATCACACCGACCGGAACCGGACGCAGCGCCTCGTCAAGGATATGCGCGCCGGTGTTGGAAACCGGCCTGCCGATCGGCACCCGCGCCGCCTCCGTGCCGCGCGGCAGCGAATGATAGGTCGCGTAGATCGCGGCCTCGGTCGGACCGTACAGGTTTTCGAGCCGGACCTTGGGAATCAGGCGATGGAAGCGATTCACCAGATCGGGCTTCAGCGCCTCGCCCGCGGCGAAGACGTAGCGAAGCCGATCCAACGGCGACGCGGCGCCCGCCGGCTGGCTCTCCAACAGCACGTCCAGCATCGAAGGCACGAAATTGACGTGCGTCACCGCAAATTTTTCGATGGCCTCGAGCAGAGCGCGGCTGTCGCGCTCGGCGCCGAGGTCGAGCACCGCGAGCCGGCCGTCGTCGAACAGCCAGCCGAACAGTTCGGCGGCCGACACGTCGAATGTGAAGTTGGTCTTGAACAGGATGGTCTTGCCGGCCAGCGGATAGCTCGCCTCCAGGAATTCGAGCGTATTCATCAAGGCGCGATGGCTGACCACCACCCCCTTCGGATGGCCGGTCGAGCCCGAGGTGTAGATCACATAGGCCGGCCGCTGAGGGTCGAAGCGGTGGTCCGGGTCGATGCCGGGTCCGGCGTAGGACGCCGCATCGTCGACGCGGATCACCGGCAGCGGGCCTCGCCGCCCCTGCCGATCGGATGGCGACTCGCCCGCCGCCAGCAGGCAGCGGACGCCGCCGTCCTTCAGGATGAAGTCGATCCGCTGCGGCGGAAAGCTCGGATCGATCGGCAGGTAGGCCGCGCCGGCCTTCAGCACCGCCAAGATCGCCACGACCATCTCGGGCGAGCGTTCGAGCAAGACCGCAACGATGTCGCCTTCGGCGACACCGGCCTCGACCAGCGTGGCGGCCAGCTGGTTGGCCTTGCGATTGACCTCACCGCAGCTGAGCGTGCCGGCGGACGAGAGCAGCGCCGGCTGGTCGGGGGTGAGCGCCGCGCGGTGTTCCAACAGGCCGACAATGCCGCGGCCGGGCGCCGCCGGGACCACATTGCCTTCGGCGAACGAACGGACCAGTTGCCGCTCGTCCGCGTCCAGCATGGACAGATCGCGCAGGATTGCGTCCGGGCGCTCGATCATCGCGGTGAGCAGCACCTCGTAGTGGTGGAGAATGCGCCGGATGCTGCGCGGCTCGAACAGCTCGGTATTGTATTCGAGGCGCAGCTCGGCGGCATCCGGACCCGTGTGAAAATCGAGCAGCAGGTCGACCTGCGTCGCGGTGATCTCAGGCTCCAGAACGCGCTCGCTGCGAATGCCGCTGAACGCGTGGGTCGGCTCGAAGTCGGTGACCATGTTGAACATCGCCCGGAACAGCGGATTGCGGCGATGTTCGCGATCCAGCGCGAGGCGGTCGACGAGACGTTCGAGCGGATAATCCTGCATGCGATGGGCGCCGGTCACGCGGTCGTGGACCTGGCGCACGAAGTCGCTGACGCAGGCCTGCGGGTCGACCCGCAGCCGCAGCGCGACGCTGTTGGCGAAGAAGCCGGCGAGCGCCTTCAGCCTGGGATCATGGTGCCGCCCGGAGAACACCGTCCCGATGATGATGTCGTCCTGCCGGCAATATTTGCACAGCAGCAGAGCCTGCGCGCCGAGCATCGTCGAGAACGGGACGACGCGATGCTTCAGGCTGAACGACTGCAGCCGGGCGACGAAATCGGGCGACAGCGGGCGCGATTCCACGGCGCCGCGAAATGACAGCTGCGGCGGCGTCGGAAGGTCGGTGGGAAGATCGAGCTCCGGCGGCTTGTCGGCGAACTGTGACAGCCAATAGGCCTCCAATTCGTGGGTGTTGCGCTCGGAGAAGCGGTCTCTCAGCCAACTCGCGTAATCGACATAATCGAGGTCGAGCGGCGCCGGGTCGCCGGTGCCGGCGCGCCGCGCATTGTAGAGACGCTTGAGGTCGTTCCACAGGATGCGAATCGTGATCGCGTCTGAAATGATGTGATGCAGCTTCAGGATGAGTTGCCACTCCTGCTCCGACCAGCGCACCAGGACAACCTTGAACAGCCGGCCGCCGTCGAGCGTGAAGGAGAGCCCGTACTCCTGGTTCAGCAGGCTCTGCGCTTCGGCCTCAAAGGCCGCGGCGCTGTCTGCGCCGCCGCGGTCCGGGCCGGCAGAGCGATCGACGAACGCGAAGCTGCCGTCGGCGCCGTCGAGCCGTGACTGGAACAGGGTGCCGTCGACGAGGGTGATCCGGGTGCGAAGCGCGGCGTGACGATCGATCAGCGCCGCGACCGCATCTTTCAGGGCATCGATGTCGAGCACGCCGGACAGCCGGCGGCACGATGCCCGGGTCCAGATCGATTTCTGCGGCGAGATCTCGTCCAGGTAGAAGATGCGTTCCTGCTGGAACGACAGCGGATACAGCGCCGTGTCCGAAGCCTGCGCGAGATTCCGGTTCGCGATGTTGATGGTGGGCATCCCCGTCTCCCTTCACCGACCCGGAATCCGGGGCGAACGCGCCTTGATCATCTCGTCGGCGATGATCAGACGCTGGATTTCCGATGTGCCGTCGCCGATCTCGGTCAGCTTGGCGTCGCGATACAGCCGCTCCAGCGGCAGGTCCCTGGAATAGCCGGCGGCGCCGTGAATCTGGATCGCGTTGCGGGTGATCTCGACCGCCATCTCGGAGGCGAACAGCTTCGCCTCCGACGCCACCTTGGCCAGCGGCAGCCCGCGATCGCGTAGTTCGAGGCCGTGCGCCAGCAGCAGAGTGGCGGCGTCGATACTGGTCTCCATGTCGGCGAGCATCCGCTGCACCAGCTGGAAGCGGCCGATCGGCTTGCCGAATTGCCGCCGGCCGACCGCATGGTCGACGCATAGATCGCGGGCGCGCTCGGAAATTCCGATGGCGATCGCAGCCATGTCGAGCCGGGCCGCCGGCAATGTCTGCTGCAGGATCGCGAAGCCGCCGTTCCGGCGTCCGATCAAATTGTCCTTGGGAACCCGGACATCGGTAAACGTGAGTTCGCCGGTGTCGGAGGCCCGCATGCCGAGCTTTCGCTCGCGCCGCCCCGTCGCCTGGAATCCCGGCATCCCTTTCTCGACCGCGAACAGGCTCAATCCGAGGATGCCGGCGGCCGGTGACGTCTTGGCCACCACCACGGCCACGTCGGCGACATTGGCGTTGGTGATGAAAACCTTCGCGCCATTGAGAAGATAATGGTCGCCGGCCTCCGTCGCCGTGGTCGCGGTCGCAGCGATGTCGGAGCCACTACCGGCTTCGGTCATGGCGAAAGCACCGATGGCGTCGCCGCCGATCAAAGCCGGGAGCAACCGTCGCTTGAGCCGCTCGGAGCCGCCGAGGAAAATCGGCAGCGCCGCCAGCGTGGCGTGCGCCACGGCGCTCATCGCGGTCGAGGCGCAGGCCTGCGCGATCTCCCGGATCAGCCCGGCATAGACGGCGAAGCCGAGCGCGAGGCCGTTATAGTCGCTCGGAAAGCCCGCGCCGAACACGCCGAATCGCCCGACCGCCCGAAACACATCGATCGGAAACTCTTCGCGCTCGTCGGCGGTCGCCGCGCCCGGCGCCACCACGCGCTGGACGAAGGATCTTGCATTGCTCAGGATCTCGGTCTCTGCGCTTGTCATGCCGCCACCCCGAATGCCCGGTGCCACGCATCGAGTGCGACCAAGGCGTGCGCGGTCCTGAAGATCGCAAGGTTGTCGGTGCGGGCGAACTGGTTCTTCTTGTGGAAGAAGTCGTCGACCTTTTTCCTGTCGAAATAGCCGGCGATGCGGGACTCCGGTGCCTGCACCAGCGCGTTGGCGCGATTGCGCTCGGTCCAGATCGATTTCGGATCGACCGGGATGGGAACAGGCCGCTTCCGCCGCGTCACCACGGCGGCGGGCAGCAGATCGGCAGCGAGGGTCCGCAGCACCACCTTGTTGCTGTCCGGCTTTGCCTTGTACGCCGCCGGCAGGTCGAGGACATACTCCACCAGGCGGTGATCCAGGAACGGCACCCGCGATTCCACGCCCCAGGCCATGCTGGTCTTGTCGAGACGTTCGAGCATCTCGACCAGATAGTACTTCAGGAACAGGTAGAGCAGCTTGTTGAGCGGATCGTCGCTCTCGAAGCTCGCCATCTCGGCCGACAAGGTGGTCCGGATCCGGTCGCGGCACCGCGTTCTCGCCACCAAGGCGGGATCGAGAAGTGCTGCGACCTCGTCGAGATAGGGCGCCCAGGGGAATTCGATCGGCGTGCCCGCGCCGCATCCCTCGAGAAAGAAATGGTAGCCGGCGAACAGCTCGTCGGCGCCCTCCCCCGACATCACCACGGTCACGTTCGGCTTGACCTCGCGATAGAGCAGAAACAATGACGGCGCGGTCAGATCGACCGGCTTCTCGACGTGCCAGGTGACGCGGCTCATGACGTCGCGATACTCGTCCGACCGAAACAGAAATTCGGTGTGGTCGGTGTGATAGGCGCGCGCCACCAGCTCGGCGTAGGGGCCGTCGATGTCGTCGTGCCGAAGCGTGTCGCCGTGGTCGTAGCCCATCGCGAAGGTCTTGAGCCGCCCGCCGACATGTCCGGCGGCGAGCGCCGAGACCAGGCTGGAATCGAGGCCGCCGCTCAGAAGCGTGCCGAGCGGAACGTCACTCACCACTTGCGCCCCGACCGCCGCGTCGAGCATTCCGCGCACCACGTCCCGGCTGTCCTCCAGCGAGGTGCCGGCGTGGCGCACGGCCGCGCGCGGCATCGACCAATAGATGTGCAGCCGCAGTTCGCCGTCCTGCAGTGCAAGGATCCCGCCGGCAGGCAGCGAACGAATGCCCCGGAACATCGTTCGGCCGTCGAGCAGCGACGTGCAGAGCAGATAGTCCGCGACACCGTCATGATCGACCTCGCTGTGGGCCGCCGGGTGCGCCAGGATCGCCTTGATCTCGGAAGCGAACAGGAAGATGTTGCCGAACACGCCATAGTACAGCGGCTTGATGCCGAGCCGGTCGCGCGCCAGCACCAGCAGCCGCTTGGTGCGGTCCCAGAGCGCGAACGCGAACATGCCGTTGAATTGCGCAACGCAGTCGATCCCGTCTTCCTCGTAGGCGTGGACGATGATCTCGGTGTCGGAATCGGTGGCGAAGCGATGGCCGCGACGCTGCAGCGCCGGCCGCAATTCGCGGTAATTGTAAATTTCACCGTTGTAGGTGACCCAGACGGTGCCGTCCTCGTTGCCGAGCGGTTGACGTCCGCCGGCGAGATCGATCACCGAAAGCCGCCGATGGCCGAAGCCGACGGCGCCGTCGATGTGGACGCCGGAATCGTCAGGACCGCGGTGCGAAAGCTGCGCCGTCATCGATGCCAGCGCCTCCGGCGAAACCGCCCCGTCGCGCAAGTCGAGGACGCCGCAGATCCCGCACATCGCTAAGCCCTCGGCCGGCAATTATCGCAGGAGCGGCACAGCAGATCCCTTTCGATTTCCGAAGCCAGATCGATGACGGTGCCGCTCGGATCGTTCAGCTTGTTGAGCGCCGCCTCGCGGGACAGGATGCCGAGCCTGACCAGCCGGCTCATCTCGTAATCATAGGGATGGAATTGATACAGGTTCTTGTGCCGGACGATGCCGAACGCGTTCAGCCGGCAATTGGTCGAGCTTGGATCGACGTCGGTGGGCTTCGACCAGCCGAGCTCGGCGAGAACGCGGTAGATCTCGTCCTCGTCGTAGCCGACGATCGGCAGCGGACTGACGATCGTCGGAAACGGGCGGGTTTTGTACTCGTCGGCGGACAGCATCAGATAATCATACGCCCACGATCCGGTGCGCTCCGCCAGCCGCGCGAACAGCTGCCGCCGCAGCGGATGGGGAATGACGTTGTCCTTGAAGATCAGTTCCTGATCCGAGGCGAGCACCTGACCTGGCGTGTTGCCGAGCATCACCAACGGGACATTCTTCTCGATCGCGACGCGCAGCATCGTGGTGATGACGACGCGGATGCACGAGATGCAGACGCTGCTGCCGAACTTGGTCAGGTGGTCCGGATAGACCCGCGCCAGCGCGCTCTCCAGGAACAGCGCATTCATATGATCCTGGCGGTGCCGCACGATGATGTGGTCGATCGCCAGCGCGGAGACCACGTTGCGCATGTTGGTGAGGCAGGCCGCCGAGATAAAACCGTTGTCGAACGTCACCGCCAGCAGCCTGAGACCGAACCGCGATGCCAGCAGATGCAGAAGATAGGAGCTGTCCTTGCCGCCGCTGAACGCCACCACGGCGTCGTAGCGATGGTTCTGTCGCTTGGCGTCCGCGATGATGTTCGATAGCGCCTCGGTGAGGCGGGCGGACGGCCCCGGCGGCTCTGCGGCGGAGAAATCGCGGCACAGCGAGCAGACGCCGTCCTGGTCGATGGTGATGCCAGGGAAGGTCTCGGGAAGCACGCATACGTTGCACCGACGCATCACACCTGCTCCATCCTCAGGCGGCCGCGGTCGATCTTGCTGTTGCCCGTCGTCGGCAGGCTGTCGACAAAGACGACGTCGTCCGGGACCATGTAGTAAGGCAAATGCCGCCGGCAGTGTTGCGCCACCGCGGTCTCGCCGAGTGTCGCGCCGCGTCGGCACACGATGAAGGCGCGCAACGCCTGCGCGCCGCTGGGGTCGGGACGGCAGGTCACCGCGGCCAGCGCGACCCCGTCGAGCGCTTGCAGGCAGGCCTCGACGTCCTCGGGATAGAGCTGATAGCCGAGCCGCTTCACCATGGTGTCCTTGCGGCCGACGAAGCGCAGATAGCCGTCCGCATCGAGCGTGCCGAGGTCGCCGGTGTAGACGCGACCGTCCCGGAACGTCGTGGATGTCGCACGCTTCCAATACCCGGGCGACACGAACGCGCCCGCATGCACGATTTCTCCGACGGTGCCTGGGGGACAGGGCTGTCCGTGCTCGTCGACGATGCTGATGGTCACGCCGGACAGCGGCCGGCCGGCCGAGCCGAGCTTGGTAAAGAACTCCGCCGGAGCAAGACAGGTCGATCGGAACGCCTCGGTGGTTCCGTACATCATGTAGAAATCCGTCGACGCCAGCGTGCGCTTGAGCCGAAGCAGGTCGGCCTCGGGAAAACTCTCCCCGATCAATGACAGGTAGCGCAGGCAAGGCAGCGCCGCGTCGGCGAAGGCGGGGTAGCGGTCTTGCATCATGCGCCAGAACGAGGGAACCGCATGAACGCCGGTGATCCGCTCGGCGGTGAGCGTCGCCAGCACATCCTTCGGAAACAGCGAGTCCTGTAGAACCAGCGTCCCGCCGACCAACGTCATGGTAAAGAGCTGGCTCAACGCGCCGTCGAACGAGAACGGCGTCAAGCTGATCAGGCGGTCGTCGGCGACGTTGCCGAGCAGTTGCGCAGAGACCAGCGTCGCCTGCGACAGGATCCCGTGGGTGACCATGATGCCCTTTGCGGACGCCGTGGTGCCGGAGGTGTAGATGATCGCCGCAAGATCGTCAGCGGCGCTGGAAACGTCGGCGAAGGTCTCGCCGGCCGCAGCGAGATCGTGCAGGATTGTCGAGAGTTCGATCGCCGCGACGCAACCCGCATCCGGGTCGGCGGCGACCACCGGGCCGTCGGCGCCCAGCCGGATCAGCAGCGGCGGCAGTGCCGAGGCCCGGGCGGCGCGCGCGACCGCTCCGCGCTTGCGCGGATGAAAAAACAACGCAGCGGGCTCGCACTCCGCCAGCACGTGACGGAGCTTGTCGTCGCGGAACGCCGGGTTGACATGGACCAGGACCGCGCCGAGCTTCATGATGGCGAAGATCACCGCGACCTCCTCGACGCATTTCGCGGAGTAGATCGCGACGCGCATACCGCGCTCAACGCCGGCGTCTTTAAGGAATGTCGCGATTTGGCTCGACATCTCGTCGAGCGTCGCATAGTTGATGCGCCCGCCATGCCAGGCAATCGCCTCCTTGTCGGGGCGGTCGCGCGCAGTCCGGCGCAACATGTCATGAACCGGGATCATTCCAGGTGGGCTACCCATGTGAACGCGCGGCGGCGGCGTGAGCGGTGTTCGCCTGAAGAGTGAGGACCAGGTTCACCAGACCATCGACGGTGCCGAAACTGGCCATGTCGATCTCATCGCCGGTGATTTCCAAGCCGAACGTCTCTTCGATAAACGCCACCAACGACAGCACGTCGAGCGACGTCAGCACGCCGCTTTCAAACAGGTTGCTGGCATGGTCGAATCCGCGTTCGGATGAAATCTCTTCGATATAGACGACGATCGAATCGCGAATGCTCATCGGCATTTCCTCGGGCGCTGGCGCTTGCTCGGTTACTCTGGGCAGTTCAACTTTCGACACTTTCGCTCGCGAGACTTCAACTACTGACGAATTTTCGACTCTCGACTATTTTGCTCACGACAGTCTCTCTCGTCTCTCTCGTCTCTCTCGACCCAATCTCTCTCGACCTGCCGCCGGAACGCCGCGCAATGGCGACAGGCCCGGCGCATCATTCGCAGGCGCAGCCGTTCTCAGCAGCAGGCGTGACCAGATCGGTCCGCCTGCGCGCGTTGAATCAGGGGATAGGTTTAGTGCACGTCCGGGCCGCTCAGGCCGCCTGATCCGTGCTGGGAACGACGGTGAGCCAAGTGCCGGCCGCCGCGACCAGAACGGCCGGGACCTCGATCCGCCGCGTGAGAACCGCATTCGGATTGATCTTGATGAACGCCAATCGAGGCTCCTGCGTCGACGCCGGCTTGTCAGCGCGTTCCTCCGTCGGCTCGGTGTCGACCTGTTCTTTCGCAGGCGGCTGCTCGCTCTCGGGAGGCGGCGCCTCCGCGGCGACCGGACCGAGCGCCGGATACTCAATGTCGATTACATCCCCGGCGGCAATCTCGTACTGCGCCCCGTTGAGATCGACGAGGTGAATGGCCTCGCTGCTCGTCAACACCGTCGCGACGATCAGAACATCGGCTGGTGCCGCGCCTGCCTTGGTGTCGGTTGTCGACGCCGGCCCTGCTGCTGACTGAAGTGCGGCTGCCAAGTGATCGACGGTCATTTTGCGCTCCTCTGAGTGACCTCTCGTTGCGGACCCAAGCGTCGTAAGCGCCCCGCCCCAAAACATCGGGCGCCTGATAGGGGAGTTGTTTGTCGGAGCGACAGAAGCGGAGAGCGTACTGACGAGCCTAACGCAGCGCAGGCACCCGCGAGCTCTTTCGCGGAACAGATTACCTACGCGCTTTGCGCGCCTTTGAATGTCGATCCGTATGTGGTCTTTGTTGTTGCGGACGAAAAATACCGCCCGAAAGCTTGATAATGTCGACGTTTCCGTTGAGCACCGCTGGAAGACAGCTTCCGGGAAATAGAACGACCCAGGCTGCTACGAATGCGATGCCATGAACGTCTCGCGTCTTGAACGACGACCTGATCAAAAAATAACATATCGTATCGTTTTGGCAACTACTAATTGTAGACTTCCGTCGAAGGTATTACCGACTGCAGGATGTCGCAGTGATCACATCACTGAACGACTAAGCCGCAACAACTTCCGGTGTGGGGCACAACTGCGATGTGGGAACGTGTCGTCGAGGTGACTGCCATTTTCCCCGGCGATACGCAGGTGTACCTCGCGCAGATCGGGCCTCCCGCGCCGTCGCTCGCTGAAATGAGCATTCTGAGCATCGAGGAACGGACACGTGCGGGAGTATTCGAGCTCCCGTTCCTGCGCTCTCGTTTCGTGTGGCGACGGGTTCTTCTGAGAACGGTAATTGCCGCCCGTCTCGGCTGTCGACCCGACGAGGTCGACCTGCGGTCTTCTTCCATGGGCCGTCCGTTCGTCGCAGGAGCGGAAGTTGACTTCAGCATGAGCCATTCGCGCGACGTCGCGCTGATTACCGTCACGAGCGGCTGTGGGCGGATCGGCGTGGACGTGGAGGCGGTGCTGCCGATACCGGATCAAGAGCAGATTGCAGAGGTCGCATTCACCACGCAGGAGCGGAGAGAATTGAGGCGATATGATCTCTCAAGCGAAGCGTTCTACCGAATTTGGACATGCAAGGAAGCGTGCCTCAAAGCAATCGGGACCGGCTTCCAACTGGACCCGCGAGCCGTGGAAATCGGCATCATGGATCTAGCCGCACCGACAGTGCGACGCGCCCCTGGATCCTCTCGACTCTCATTGATGTGCTTCGAGCCGACCAATGGGTACACCGCCGCCCTGGCGCTGCAACCTGAAGAGTGATCGGGGCAGCCAATACCACTCGATCAAGTACACCGAGCGCCTGGCCGAAGCGGGCATCGAACTTTCTGTCGGCAGCGCTGGAGATTCCTACGACAATGCTCTCGCCGAGACCATCAAGGGCCTCAACAAAGCCGAGGTGATCCATCGGCGCGGGCCATAGCGCAGCTTCGAAGCCGTCGATTTCGCCACCTTGGAATGGGGCGACTGGTTAAACAGCCGAAGGCTCCTCGAACCTATCGGCAACATGCCGCCGCCGGAAGCCGAGCAACGCTGCTACGCCATGATGGAACAACCAGCCATGGCCGCATCGCATTCGTTTTGAAGCAGGCGGAAGATGGCTCGGCAGTCACAGAGGTTTGCCGCAAGGCCGGGATCAGCGAGGCGACGTTCTATAACTGGCGGAAGAAGTATGCGGGGCTGATGCCATCGGAGATGAAGCGACTGCGTCAACTCGAGGAAGAGATCAGCAAGCTGAAGCAGATTGTCGCCGACCTGTCACTGGACAAAGCCATGCTGCAGGATGTGCTCTCAAAATAGCTCTGAGGCCTGGCCGCAAGCGTGAGCTTGTCGATAAGGTGCGGGGCGAATGGAAGATCTCGATCAGACGGCCTGTTCGACACTCCGGATTGATCGCGCACTTTACGTCTACAAGTCGAAGCGACGTCAACGGCGCGATTTCCAGGGCGGTTGACGTGCTTCTGGCCGACACTCCGAGCCGGGCTTTGCGAGACCGCCTGGCCGCGCCGGAGGCCGAACGCGACCAGATCGAGGCGGCCATCGCCGACGTCGCCCCTGCGGTCGTCGAATTTCACCCCAATGCAGCGAAAGCTAACCGAGAGAAGATGCGAAACCTCAAAAGCGCCTCGCCGCATCAGACGGGACAGGCCGGTGGCGGCGAACGAAGCGATTCGGGAGATTGTTGAAAAGGTCGTCATTCATCTGCACGGACCCTACAAACCCGCGGAGATAGAACTTTACGACCAATTAGCCGCCCTTCTCAGGATTTCTGAGAGGCGGCCTAGCCTCTAGAGGCTAGGGGGGGACTGGTTGCGGGGAGGCGCAACCACCGAAACCGACACTCACTGCTGGTAGTTATCTGACTTTCAAATAAACAGCGACAAGAACGAGCATACTCTGCCGCAGGCTCAGACCAATCCGTTGTGGTCAGAGCTGCTTCATCCGTCCCGTGGATCGCGCTTGCAACACAGGTCCGGCCTCGACATCATCCAGTCAGCCGAGGTGCTTGACCTGAACCGTCCACTCCGGTGTGTTGCGGCGTGGATTGGGCGCCGATCCGGGGTCCCGATCCGATGCCGATTGACACCTTGCTTTGATTATCGACGCAAAGCTGTGGGCGATTCACCGTTGCCGAAGCCGTGCCGCTGGATCATTGCGGAATTCAATCCAGTGAAGTGAGCGGAGCCCTTTAGAACCGACTGCGGCTGCCGATTTCTGGGCAAAACGATCTTGACACTTCAGTTGATCTGGACCTGCGTTATCTAGCCCAATGGCGCCCAGATCTGTTGCTTTCGCTCCAATCCTCGCAGGACAAACGAACCAATGAGTTCGAGTGGACGTCCACAGCGTTCGGCGAAAGTGTCGGACACCAAGATCGAACGACACACACGATCGCACAACTCCTCAATGCGGCTTGCCTCATTCACGGCCCGACCGATGACTGTGAAGTCAAGCCGACGACTTGCTCCGACATTACCATAGACTACGTCGCCAAAGTGCAGGACAAGGTCGACTTCCAATTCCGGTAAGCCCGTCGACCGACGCCGATCGTTCAACGCATGATTAAGCGACAGAGCCTGCACTGCCGCATCCAGCGCCATTCCACAAATCGTGGATGATTGGTTTTCGGGTTCCTGCACGCGAAAAATGCCCAGGAATCCGTCGCCGGTGAATTTTAGGATCTCGCCACCGCATCTGGCGATTGGCTCGCCGACGGCATCGAAATGCTCGTCGAGCCAACCAACAACCTTTACCGGATCATCGCGATCTGCCAGCGCCGTAAACGCGCGGAAATCGGCCAACAGGATTGCGGCGGCGACCGTCTCGCCCTCGCCTCTCCGGATATTCCCATTGAGCACGCGTGAACTCGTTTCGGAACCGAGATAGATTCCGAGAGTTTCATGCAAAGTACGTGACAAGCTAAATTTGCACATGGCGAGCCCGAGCGATGGAAGCACTTCAGCCACCATGGCAACGTCCTGGTCATTGAAACCCGAAGGGGCATCGGTCGCAAACGAGACCGCGACGCCCTTTAGCGCGGTTCCCGGCGCAAACCAAATGAGATGCAGGACATAGTCCGTGCCGCCCTCTGCGTGCAGATCGACGAGCGCGGGAATCGGGCGTGTCGGGCACAGCTTGTCATTAAGACGCCACCGGGCAAAAGTCCGCCCCTCCGCGAGAAGGGCATAAACGGGACTACGCTCGAAGGCGTCGATAATCCCATCGCCATATGCAACAGAAAGCAGCGAGGTGCCGCGCTCGCGTTGCCAGTCGATGCTGAAGCCGCGCACGGAGGGGTCGATTGCGGGGACGACGACACTTACTCGCCAGAGCGGCAGCCCCTCGGCGCGCAATTTCGTGCAGAGCTCATCAAGGAAGCCGGATCCATTGTCCAGCGCCGTCGCCCTTTCGGCGATCCACCGCACGATTTGCCGGAGATGCAGCTCCCTGGCCACCTGACTCTCATTGATTTTTTGCGGATCTTTTTCCGAACCAGCCGACAGCGTCCTGTAAGCCGATAGGCGCTGGACCCAGGTTAACAGCTGTCCGTACCAACGCAGCAACGACCCAAATTTGCTGCCCGGGATCACCTGAGCTGTGCCACAAGCGTCTCAGCCCCCTTGTCAAGCCCGGCCTCGGCCGCAGGCAATGCGCCCACGCTTGCCTTGATGTTGAGCGGGTTGGGATATTGCTTACTCACGAAGGCACTGAGCAGGCGGGAGGTTGCGGCATCGAAGACCTCTACGGCGTACACCGATCCGGTCATCGATCCCTCTTCGTCGCGTGCGGCTTGCGCACCGTTGTAAACTCCGCCGGCAACATCGAACCGCGACAGCGTGCCGAGCACGGGGGTGTTGGTGACCGCTCCTGTCAACGTCAGTCTCACGCGAACTGTGTTGGATCCTCGCTGGTTCACAAGCGTGAAACGCCGTCCCAGTTTTTCCACAAACCGAGTCTGCATATAACTCGCGAGCGAAATCTTGTCCTCCTCGGACATATCGGCGAACTGCTGATCCGGACCGCGGTATATTACGACAGGTTCAATGATGGCCTTGTTGTAGGAGCGCCAGTCCACTGGGGTGGAATAGAGATACGGTATGTGCCCAGACGAATCGGACGGATTCGGCGCCAAATACGACGACGAAGCCATCGCTGAATATGGAACCGGCCCAATGCTTGCCCATCCCGCCAAAGTCAAGCTCTGCACCAGAATTGACAGGCGATTCATCGACGCACGGGCATCCATTTCGATCTCCTGTTCTGGTAAGTGCAAACGTGTTGAAGCGACCAGCCAGCCGACACGAAAACGTAAGGCGCCGTGCAGCGCTACTTGACCACTTTGACGATCTTTGCGGACGATGGTGGCTTCGCGACCGGCCGCGTCCATTCTGCATCGGGCTTGGGGCCGTTGAAATCCCCCGTCATCCCAACCAACTGACCCGGAAGAGCATCCACGGTTTGACTCCACGTCTGAGTGGAGCAGAGGACCGAGAGCAGACAGCCCTTCACTTTCAAATCCCTCGTCTCTCGCCAGAGCGAGATCTCGTAAGACTTGCCATTTTCCGCGTTGTAGATCTGTCCGATGAAAACGCCGTCCGGGCTTGGTGCAAGACCCATGATCAGTTGGTGACCAAGAAGAGGCCGGGATCGTTTTGTGACATCAGGATTCTGCTGATCCAAAAGTTGTTCACGTTTGGCGCCGACGGGCGCCCTCATCCAGACGATGTAGCCACAAATATGCTCCAGCTTCGGTCCGCAGCGCTCGATTCGAATCCGCGCGCGACCGTCTTCCGTAAGCCAAGTCCCGCTCGGATCGACGGGAGTCGCGGCAATGCCGGGACTTGCAGCAGCTACCCAGCCGGCGGCAAGAGCCGCGCACATAATCCTTCGGAACATCAACATCTTCGCCTCATTCTTCTCTTGCCGCGCCCATGCTCGGCAGCGAGGTTTTTGCAGGCCATTAATCAGACTACGTCGTACTATTACACTCTTTCGTGGCCGTCGGCAAGCCGATATGCAAAGTATCCGCAGAGTGAGTGCAGGACCGATCGCCCCACAGTCGTGGACGATCTGGAGAAGATCTGAATGAATGTCACCAAGGCCAAGCCGAACAAGGTTGTTAGACGACGCAGCGGGCGGCCGACCAAAGAGCAGGCCGGGCAGATCACCGACCACATCGTGGTCGTGGCGACGCGCCTGTTCTCTGAGACAAGTTTTGAAGCGACGACTGTCGACCTTATCGCTGCAAAGGCCGGCATATCGAAGCAGACCTTTTACGCGCGCTTCGACTCCAAAGAGGCATTGTTTGCCGCCGTGATCCGGAAGCGGATGAACGACCTCTTCTTGGCGAGCCCCGGCCAACCTGATAGAGCCGGCCCGATCGAGCCGACGCTGGTGAGGATCGGCGTCGAGCTTTCAAAGCGCGCGCTATCGCCGGCGGCCATTGCGATCGATCGGCTCATCTCGTCAGAGGCGTATCAATTTCGGCAACTTGCCCTCGCCTACCAGGAGAGCGCGACCCACGCTCGGGGTCTGATCGCCGGGATATTCTCCAATGCTATGCGCGAAGGCCAGATAACAACGGCAGATTCTCGCTTTCTGGCGCAGCAGTTCCTGTTTTCGGTGGTGGATGGTCCGACCCGTGCACTGATCCTCACGGGCAAGACCGCTAAGCCGGAACAAGAGCTCCGCGAGCAAGTGAGAGCTGCAGTCGACTTGTTTCTTGACGGATGCCGACCTTCGGATCGGTCCGCGTAGATCGGCGATAGTCAGCGGGGAAGCACCAACGCTGTCGCCGCGCGGCGCGATCGCCATGACGTCGCCGCGGCGCGAGTCGAGGGCTGCCCCGTCGTGCAACCCCAGTGTCATTCAAATAGCTTGGAGATGTCGTCATTATATGATCTGGACCCCGGTCGTGTCCGGGCGGACAGGTCGCCGCTCAGATTGGGCACGTCCCGTTGAACGGAGGGGTTAAGTTCTGGGCGCCGATTCGGGGCCCGATCCGATGCCGATTGACACACCAGATACCCTGACGCTCGATTCATGACAGCGATTCATAGGCCCAAGTTGTTTCACACGGCTAATCAGGATGGCGGAAGGAAGCTATCGTAGGCATGCGGCCGCAGCGACATCATCTCCGCGTCCGGCCCGATCGAGATCGGCCATGCCAATGCTGGACCAGCAACAGATCGACTTCAGGTGCTCCATTTGCGGCGGTTGCTGCAAGGGGCGCTACGTCCCTCTCTCCCTCGGCGAGACCCGAGCATGGCTCCACCGCGGCCATCGCGTCGCAATCCTGCTCGAGGCCTTCGCACGGCAGCAGCACGCTTCGGATCCGCGCCAATACATCTACGACGCGAATCGCGGCGCGCAGGCACGGTCCGGCGATCTCGACATTTATCTCATCGCGGCGTTCGCCGCCGATGCGATCCCGACATGCCCGCAACTGGGAGAGAACCACTTCTGCAACATCTACGAGCAGAGGCCGGCCGTCTGTCGAATCTATCCGTTTGAGATGAACCCGTTCGTCGCATTTCGAACGGAGCAGAAGGATTGCCCGCCTGAAGCCTGGGTTGCCCCCGAGGAGGCTGCTGCGGGCCACCGATCGGACAACACGCTCGCGCAACTGATAGAGGCGGCCAGGACCGCAAACGTGGTCGATGCAGCGGCCAAAATCGCCATCTGCGAACGGCTTGGCCTCTCCGTGACGGCTTGGCGTGGCAACGGCTACGCCATCCATACGCCCGAGATCGCCGAGTTTGAGGCCGCTATTCACGTCATCGACACCATGGCAGAGCCGGCCTCAAATCGGCTGGATTGGCAGATCCAGGTGCACGGCGCCGGCATCGCGCAGTTGCTGAGCGAAAGGAACGCCAAGTTGTTCAGCGCCGAGGTCGGCCACCACCGCTTTGTCCACTTCGGCGGACCAGCGTGATGGAGCGCCAGCACTCGATCGCCAACCGGAACAACGCGTCAGAAACGCCGACGCGACGCTCGGCCGCTCGGCCGATATCGCTAGCGCCATGACGGGCCGTCGCCAGGTGGTGCGGCGCTTCGGGCATACCGGGTTTATTACGGGCGATCTCGAACAGCCAGAAACCGAATGATAGCCTCTCGGCAGCGGCCTTTCTAGCAACCGTATCCTGCCGGGAAATCTTCGACGACCGCAAAGCCGTCCGTCCGCCGGACGTTGCCCATCACGCAAGAGACGCGAAGCTTCGCATCTCGCACTTGGCGCTCAATCATACAATGCGTCGCTTGCAGACATCAACGTCGGACGCGGTCACGATCGATCCTGTCCAGGTTCGGCCGGCGCCAGCTGCGCGGTGTTGCGCCGCCATTTCCTCTCGCGCAGCCGTTGGAACACGACGTAGAGCATCGGGATCACGAAGATGCCGAGCAAGCTGGCGCCGATCATGCCGGCGAACACCGAGGTGCCGACCCCGCGGCGGCTGATCTGCGCCGCACCATGCGCCACCACCAACGGCGCCAGCCCGAGGATGAAGGCGATCGAGGTCATCATCACCGCGCGGAATCTCATCCGCGCGCCGGCGATGGCGGCTTCCTCGATGCTGCTGCCGGCCTCGCGCTGCTCCTTGGCGAATTCGACGATCAGGATGCCATTCTTCGCCGCGAGCGCAATCAGAACGACGAGACCGATCTGGGCGTAGAGATCGAGCGTCAGCCCGGCGACCAGAATGCCGACGAAAGCCGTCAACACGCCGACCGCCACCGACAGCAGCACCGGGATCGGGATGATCCAGCTTTCATAGAGCCCGACCAGGAACAGGAACGCGAACAGCACCGCCAGCGCGAGAATGATTCCGGTCTGTCCCGAGGCCTGCTGCTCCTGATAGGCCGAGCCGGTCCATTCGAAGGAATAGGATTGCGGCAGCGTCTTGCTCGATACGTCCTGCATCGCCGCCAGCGCGGCGCCGGACGACGCTCCCGCGGCCGGACTGCCATTGACGGTGACCGACCGGTAGTTGTTGTAGCGCGTGATCACCTGCGGACCCAACACGGTCGATACCTCGGCAATCGATCGCAGCGGCACCATCTCGCCGTCGCGGTTGCGGATCTGGATCTGCCACAGCGCTTCGATGTCGCGCCGATTGCTCGCCTCGCCCTGGATGTTGACCTGCCAGGTGCGGCCGTAGAGATTGAAGTCGTTGGTGTACAAGCCACCGAGCGTGGCCTGCAGCGCCGAGAAGATGTCGTTCATGCCGAGGCCGAGTGCCTGGGCCTTGGCGCGGTAGATGTTCAGGTAGAGCGACGGGTTGGTGGTGGTGTAGGTCGAGAACACCCGCGCCATCCGGTCGTCGCCATTGGCCGCCGCGACCAGTCCCTGCATCGTGCTGCCGAGCGCGACCGCGCCTTGTCCTTCGAGCGCCTCCAGCTGATACTCAAAGCCGCCGCTGGTGGACAGGCCGATGATCGGCGGCAGGTTGAACGGCTGCACCATGGCGGTTCTGATCTGCGAGCCCTCCCGCGCGGTCTTTGCGATCAGCGCCTGCACCGAGTCCGACGCTGCGCGCCGATCGGCAAACGGTTTCAGCTTGGCGAAGACGAACGCGGCGTTGGACTCCGACGCCGAATCCAGCAGCGAATAGCCGAGCACGGTGAACACGTCGCGGACCTGCGGCATGTCGCCGACGATTTTCTCGACGCTTCGGACCGCCTCGCTGGTGCGCGCCAGCGACGCGCCGTCCGGCAGTTGCACCGAGACGAAGAACGCGCCTTGATCCTCCTCGGGCAGGAAGCTGGTCGGGGTGATCCTGGCGAGGCCGAAAATGCCGACGCCGCAGCCGGCAATGATGACCAGCGACACGCTCGACACCCGAACGAGGCGCCGAACGATCGAAGCGTAGCCGTTCTGGGTCTTCTCGATGCCGTTGTGCAGGCTGGCCATGATGCCGTGGCGCTGTCCTTCGTGGCGCAGGAAGATCGCGCACAGCGCCGGCGACAGCGTCAGCGCGTTGACTGCCGAAATCAGCATCGCGGCACTGATCGTGACCGCGAACTGCCGGAACAGTTGACCGGACAGCCCCGGGATGAAGGCGATCGGCACGAACACCGACAGCAGTACCAGCGTGATCGCGATGATCGGCGCGGTGATCTGCGCCATCGCCTTCTTGGTCGCGTCCGCGGGGCTGAGATCCGGCTCCGCCTCCATCACGCGCTCGACATTCTCGACGACGACGATCGCATCGTCGACTACCACGCCGATCGCCAGCACCATGGCCAGCAACGAGACGGTGTTGGCCGAATAACCCATCGACAGCAGGATGACGAAGGTGCCGATCAGGCTGACCGGCACGGCGATGGTCGGAATGATGGTGGCGCGCAGATTGCCCAGGAACAGGAAAACCACGATCACCACCAGGACGAAGGCTTCGGCCAAGGTGTACGCAACCTCGGTCATCGTATCGGTCACGAACGTCGTGGTGTCGTTGACGACCTTGGACGTCATGCCCTCGGGAAAGCGCTTGCTGAGCTGCTCCAGCTTGGCGTTGACCAGGGCCGCGGTCGTGACGGCGTTGGCGTCGGGCGCCAGATAGATCGCCGCCGCCACCGTCGGCTTGCCGTTGAGGCGGCTGTCGATGTCGTTGTTCTGCGCGCCGAGCTCGACGCGGGCGACATCGCGCACCCGCAACATCGATCCGTCGGGATTGGCGCGCAGCACGATCTCGCCAAATTGCTCGGGCGTGGTCAGGCGGCCTTGCGTCTGCACGTTCATCTGGAACTGCTGATCGTCCTCGACCGGCGGCGCGCCGATCCGTCCGGTCGGCGCCTGGACGTTCTGCGCCTCCACGGCGGCGGCGACGTCCGACGGCGACACGTTGAGACTGATCAGACGCTGCACGTCGTACCAGATCCGCATCGAATAGCGCAGCCGGGCAAACAGCTGCGCCTGTCCGACGCCCGGAATCCGCGAAATCTCGTCGAGGACGTTGATGGTGATGTAGTTGGCGATGAACAGCGAATCGTGCTTCTCGCTGGAGAAGCCGATGAATTGCAGGATGGCCGAGGATTGCTTGCGGACCGTGATGCCCTGGCGCTGGATTTCCTGCGGCAGCTGCGGCAGTGCGGTCTGCACCCGGTTGTTGACGTTGACCGTATTGACGTCGGCATTGGTTCCGAGCGCAAAGCTGATCGTCAGCCGGTAGCTGCCGTCGTTGGCGCTGGTCGACTTCATGTACAGCATCTTGTCGACGCCGACAATCTGCGCCTCCAGAGGCTGCGCGACGGCGCTTTCGACCACCGCCGCCGAGGCGCCGGGAAAATTCGCCGAGACCTGGACCTGAGGCGGCACGATGTTGGGAAACTGGGCGACCGGCATCTGCATCATGGCCAGCGCGCCGGCGATGGTCATGACGATGGCGATGACGACGGCTAGCCTCGGCCGATCAACGAAGACGGATGAGATCATGGATTATTTCTGTCCGACGGTGGTGGGACTTGGCGTCATCGCCGCCGGCGAGACCACCGCGCCGTTGCGCACGCGCTGCAGGCCCTCGACGATCACCTGCTCGCCGTCCTGCAGGCCATCGGCGACCACGGCGAGCGCCGGCGTCGCCGACGGATCCAGCGTGATGCCCCGTCGGGTCGCCTTGTTGTCTTTATCGACCACGAAGACGTAGTCGCCGCCCTGGTCCGTCAACAGTGCCGCGCGCGGGATGGTGAGCCGGCTGATCGGCTCCGCGCCTTCGAGCAGCACGGTGACGAGCTCGGCGTCGACCAGCGCACGATGCGCTTCTCGATTGGCCTGTTCGGGCGCCATGGCCGGATTCGGAATGACGGCGCGTAATTGCAGCGTGTCGGTGTTGCCGGTGACGCTGTTGTTGATGAAGTCGAGCTTGCCGGTCTGCTGATAGATATCGCCGTTGGGAAGTCTGATCCGCACCTTCAGGGCGTCGAAGCCCTCGCTCTGCGCGAGCTTCTCGCGCACCTCCAGAGCGGTGCGCGTCGGGACGGGAAACAGCACATACATCGGGTCCTGACTGACGACCGTGGTCAGCGTTCCAGAACTGGGGCTGACGACGTTGCCTTCGGTCACCGAGGTCCGGCCGATCTTGCCGTCGATCGGCGAGCGAATTTCCGTATAGGCAAGGTTGATCTCGGACTGCCGAAGCTGCGCCTGGGCGGCGGCCACCTGGGCCTGCGTCGACAGCTGGGCGGCCTGGGCGTTGTCGGCGGTCGCGACCGTGCCCGCGGATGTCTTCAGCAGCTGCTCGGCGCGGTTAAGCGCAAGCTCGGCATTCTTCAACTGCGCCTCGAACTGCGCGACCGAAGCCTGCCGGGCCTGCACATCGGCTTTGAACGGATCCTGCTCGAGCAAGTAAAGCAAGTCGCCCTGCTTCACCTCGGCGCCTTCCGTAAATGCCCGCTTGGTCAGGAACGCGGTCACGCGAGGCTGGATCTCGACGCGACTGACCGCCTGGACGCGCCCCAGGAATTCCGAACTCTCGGTGATCGGCTTGCGCTCCGCCCGCGCAACGCCAACGGCAGGGGGCGATGGCGGTGGGGACTGCTGGGCATTTGATGAGGTTGCGGCCGCGATCAGGACGACTGTGAAAGCGAAACGGGACAACTGGTTCATGAAATCTCTGCGCAGGAACTCGATCAAAATTAGCTAGGGTGGTGGGCGTCAATCGACTAGGCCCGTTCCATTGCATGAACTTATGTCGAGCATTCATCAATCGCTCATGGCTGCCCCGCCCCTCCGCCGGCTTCGCATGCGAAACTCGCGAAGCGCGGCGGTCGAGCGGCGTAGCGAACTGTCGCAGGTTCACCCCACCTCCGGCATGCGGTCGAGCAGCTTATCCAGCGTGACCGGATAGTCTCGCACCCGAATGCCAGTGGCGTTGTAGATCGCATTGGCCAACGCCGCGGCGACACCGCAGAGGCCGAGTTCGCCGATGCCCTTCGCCTTCATCGGCGAGGACATCGGATCGGTCTCATCCAGGAAGATCGTGTCCTGATGCGGAATGTCGGCATGGACCGGCACTTCGTAGCCGGCTGGATCGTGATTGACGAAGAAGCCTGCGCGTTTGTCCACGGCAAGTTCCTCCATCAAGGCGGCACCAACGCCCATGGTCATGGCGCCGATCACTTGGCTGCGTGCCGTCTTCGGATTCAGGATACGCCCGGCGGCGCAGACGGCGAGCATTCGACGAACGCGGGTCTCGGCGGTTGCAACATCGACGCCGAGTTCGACGAAATGCGCGCCGAAGGTCGATTGCTGATGAGTCTTCGCCAGTTCGCCGTATTCGATCGCATCCTCGGCGACGAGTTCGCCGTCCGACGCGGCCTGCCGCAGCGGAACGCTGCGGTTGCCCGACGACACCCGACCGTCGGAGAACGCGACATCGGCCGAGTTGAAGCCGAGCTTCTGGGCAACCGTCTCGCGCAGCTTGACGCAGGCCGCGTAGACCCCCGACGTCGAATTGTTGGCGCCGAACTGCCCGCCCGAGCCGGCCGAGACCGGAAACGTCGAGTCTCCGAGACGCACGACGACGCTCTCGAGCGGCAATCCCATCATCTCGGCGGCCGTCTGTGCGATGATGGTGTAGCTGCCGGTCCCGATATCGGTCATGTCGGTCTCGACCGTCACGATTCCGCGACTATCCAGCCGAACCCGCGCGCCTGATTTCATCAAGATGTTATTTCGAAATGCCGCCGCCATGCCGACGCCGACCAGCCATCGGCCGTCGCGCTGCTGGCCGGGCTGCGGGTTGCGCGCACGCCATCCGAAGCGCTCGGCGCCGACCCGCATGCACTCGACCAATTGTCGCTGGGAGAACGGCCGATTCGGCTTTTCCGGGTCCACCTGCGTGTCGTTGCGGGCGCGGAATTCGATCGGATCGAGCCCCAAACGCTCCGCCATCTCGTCCATCGCGATCTCCAGCGCCATCATGCCCGGCGCTTCGCCGGGCGCCCGCATGGCGTTGCCTTCCGGCAAATCCAGCACGGCGAGGCGAAGCGCCGTCATGCGATGCTCGCCGGCATAGAGCAGACGAGTCTGCTGAACCGCCGTCTCGGGCTTGCCGTCCGGCAGATTGCCCGACCAGCTTTCGTGGCCGATCGCGGTGATCTTGCCGTCACGGGTCGCGCCCATGCGAATCCGTTGAATCGTCGCGGGCCGATGCGTAGCGGATCAATTCCTGCCTGACGCTTGCGGTGATGCACGAAGGCAGCAGCGTTACCACGATCGAGGGCCTCGGGACCCCGGAGAACCTGCACCCGATGCAGGCCGCCTTCATCAAGCACGACGGCTACCAATGCGGCTACTGCACGCCTGGCCAGATCTGCTCCGCGGTCGCGGTGCTCGATGAAATCAAGTCCGGCGTGCCGAGTCACGTCAGCGGCAGCCTGACGACGGCGCCGGAATTCAGCGCGGCCGAACTGCGCGAGCGTATGAGCGGCAATATCTGTCGCCGCGGGGCCTACTCGAACATCGTCGAAGCGGTCACCGAAGTCGCAGGGAGGCCGGCATGAAATCCTTCACCTACGAAAAAGTGAATTCGCCCGCCGCGGCGGCGACCGCCGGCAGCACGACGGGTAGCGCGAAATTCATCGCCGGCGGAACCAACTTGCTCGACCTGACGAAGCTGGAGATCGAGACGTCGGCGCATCTGATCGACGTCAACGGCCTCGGCCTCGACAAGATCGAACCGACCGCCGAGGGCGGTTTGCGGATCGGCGCACTGGTACGCAACACCGCGCTGGCAGCAGATGAGCGGGTGCGTCGCGATTACGGGTTGTTGTCGCGTGCGCTGCTGGCGGGCGCATCCGGCCAGTTGCGCAACAAAGCCACCACCGCCGGCAACCTGCTGCAGCGGACGCGGTGCCCTTATTTCTACGACACCAATCAGCCGTGCAACAAGCGCACGCCGGGCAGCGGCTGCTCGGCGATCGGCGGCGTCGCGCGTTCGCTCGCGGTGATCGGCGCCAGCGAAGCCTGCATCGCCACCCATCCAAGCGACATGGCGGTCGCGATGCGCGCGCTCGATGCGACGGTGGAAACCGTCGGTCCGGACGCCAGGACGCGCGCGATCGCGATCGCCGATTTCCATCGGCTCCCTGGCGACACGTCGATGGATCTGGCCCAGGCGCAGGCCGCCCCGGGCGTGCTGGCGATCGTAACGGCCGACAACGCCGGCAAATCGGCAAGGGCAGTTACAATACGGCGAAGCTGCTCGGCGGGCCGGAGATTGAGCACTATCACCAGGCCGTAGCGGTGGTGGTTGCCGAGACGTTCGAGCAGGCGCGCGCCGCCGCGAACCTGATCCGAGTCGCGTATAGCGAAACCAAAGGGGCGTTCGATCTGGCAACCGGACGGGACGGTGCTGCCAAGCCGCCCGGTCGCGGCGACGACCAGTCCGACACGGCCGTCGGCGATTTCGCAGGCGCATTCGCGGCCGCGCCGGTGCAGTTGCCCGTCGACGATCACCGTGCAGGCCCCGCACTGACCGTGGTCGCAGCCCTTCTTGGTGCCCGTCAGTTGCAGATGCTCGCGCAGCGCGTCGAGCAACGTGGTCCGCGTGTCGAGCTCGAGGTTGCGCAGCGCGCCGTTGACCTTAAGCGAGACTTTCGAAGCGGGAGCCGTCGGAACAGATGCCGCGGAACTCGTGATCTGTGCTTCGGCCGAGCCCGCCGCGGTGGTCGCCGCCAAGGATGCGCCCGCGACGATCAAAAGATCGCGACGCGATAGCGAAAGGTCGTCTGATTTCGGCATGGGTGCACACCCTTTCTCACGCACGGCAGCAAAGTCCGCCGAATCGCCCCCACCAACGCCGACCGTCGTTCAATGGTTCGAGCTGATTACCTGCGCCGGATGGCATGAACCTATGATCAGGGCTCATGAATTCCGCGTGCGAATGTCGCGGGTTGCCGGCGAACCGAGTCGAAGCTATTCGCGATTATCGGAAAGCTGGGAACTGGGCGTCGTCTCGAAACTGGCCGCGCGTTCGCGACTTCCGCTACGTCATGCGGCTGTCCGTCATGCGGCTCGCTCGTTCGTCACCGCTATGATCTGGCCCGGTAACGTAGCGCCTCAACCAGCAGCGTGAAAGCGGCCAACGGCTGGCGGCGGTTCGGATAATATAGATGGTAACCGCCAAACGGCGGACACCAGTCGTCGAGCACGGTCACCAGCGTGCCAGCGGCGAGATGACCCGCGACCAGGTCCTCCATCACAAAGCCAAGGCCGAACCCGGCCGCCGTGGCGCGGACGATCATCGCGGAGTTGTTGAAGGCCAATTGCCCTTCGACGCGCACGTTCAACTCACGTCCGCCCTTCTGCAGCTCCCACGGATACAACCCGCCCGATGTCGGCAGGCGAAGATTGATGCATTTGTGGTTGGCAAGGTCGAGCGGGTCGCGCGGAGCATCGTGACGGGCAAGATAGGAAGGCGCCCCTACCACCACCATGCGCAGATCGGGCCCGATCCTGACCGCGACCATGTCCTTGGCGATCGACTCGCCGAGCCTGACGCCGGCGTCGAAGCGCTCGGCGACAATATCGGTCAGACCAGGGTCGAGGTTTAGCTCGACATGGATATCGGGATGGCTCGGCAGGAAGGTCTCCAGGGCAGGCCATAACAGGGTCCTCGCGGCGTGTTCCGACGTCGTGATGCGGATCGTTCCCGCTGGCTTCTCGCGTAGTTCTCGGACCGAGGCGAGCTCGAGCGCGATGTCGTCGAGCGCCGGACCCAGCGTCTTCAGCAGCCGTTCTCCGGCGGCGGTGGGCGCCACGCTGCGCGTCGTTCGGGTCAACAACCGGACCCCGAGGCTGGTCTCCAACCTGCGGATCGTATGGCTCAGCGCCGATTGCGAGGTGCCAAGCTGCACCGCCGCACGGGTGAAGCTGCCCTCCTTCGCCACCGTCAAGAAGGCGTACAGATCGGCCAGTTCTTCGCGCCGCATTCATGAACTCCGGATATGACTTCATCCGGATTATAACTCCTAATAGCTGACCCGTGTCAGGGCTAATTTTACCTGTGCAAGGGGTGGTGGCACCGCCGCGTCCTGCCCTACGATGAAGCCCGCGGCGCTTCAGGAGTCGACATGACGAAACCCCACATCGTCTGCCACATGGTTTCCTCGCTCGACGGACGCCTTTCGCCGAGCAATTGGACCGCAAGCCCGGACGGCAATCGCAACGACTGGTCGGCGGCCTATGCTGCAATTCACGAAAAACTGAAGGGCGAAGCCTGGATCGTCGGCCGAGTGACCATGGCCGAGATGGCGAAAGGCGTGCCGCACGCGCCCGCCGTCAATGGCGAGATCGAGCGGCCGCTTTACTTGGCGCCCCATGGCCACGCCCCTTACGCGATCGCGCTGGACGCCTCCGGCAAACTTCATTTCGACCGCGCTGACATCGACGGCGATCACATCGTGGTTCTGCTTGGCCGCGATGTTTCGGACAGCCATCTCGCCGAGCTGAAAGCCGACGGGATCTCCTACATCGTTTCGCAGTCGACACAGGTGGAGCTTCCGGCCATGCTCGACGTACTCCGCGGCGAGCTCGGCATCCGACGCCTGCTGCTGGAAGGTGGCGGCGGCATCAACGGCTCGTTCTTCGCAGCCGGACTGGTCGACGAGCTCAGCGTGATCGTGGCGCCCGCGCTCGATGGACGATCCGGCGGCAAATCCATCGTTGACTCAGGCGAGGTCGGGCTGGCCGGCAAGGTCGAACTGTCGCTGACATCCTGCGACAAGCTGGAACATGGCGCCATTCATCTGCTCTACGCGGTGAAGCCAAACCAACCCAAGTGCTGAAGCCTCCCATGCGGATCATGCGGGACGGTTAGGCCGTCGCGTCATGTGATAACGTGGCGTCCCGCTAAACTTTCAAAATCGTTCGAACTGGTACGCCGACGCGGGCACCCCGCCTCCGCCATCCGCACGCTCCCTGATGAGCAGCGCGGACGGCTCAATGCAACGAGCGTTGCACAGCGCGCCGGCGTTCACCGGATCGAAGCCAGCGTCCCTGATCCATGCGGTCGCGCGATGTCGGCGCATCAAAGCTGCGCGATCCGGGTGCGATCGCGTCTCGTATCCCAATGCTTGGCGATGCGCGGGAGGCTGATCTCGATCCAGTCGGCGAGTTCCTGAACCTTGGTCGCCGCTTCTTGCCCCAATGGGGTGAGCGTGTACTCCACATGCGGCGGCACGATCTTGTAGGCTTTGCGCGCGACCATGCCGTCGGCCTCCAGCAATTGCAGCGTCTGCGCCAGCATCCGCTCGCTGACCCCGCCGATCTTTCGGCGCAGGTCGCTGAAGCGCTCGGTGCCAGGCCGCAGCGCGATCAGAACCAGCACGCCCCAGCGGCTGGTCAGATGCTTGAGCACATCGCGCGAGGGACAAGCGGCCGCCATCAGGTCACCACGCGCGAGTTTCTCCGACAATGTCGCGGCCGCGCCGCGCGCATCGCCTTCCGCGGGGGCAGCGATATCCATTCCATACTTACCTTTGTGTTCGTACTGACGAAACATCACCATGCGGCCCATATGGCATTCAGCATCCACTGAAACAAGGAGTTCGCCTCGTGACCATTGCCGTGACAGGAGCCACCGGCCAGCTCGGAAGGCTGGTCGTCGAGAAACTCAAGCAGAAGCTGCCGGCCTCCGCCATTATTGCGCTGGTGCGCAGCCCGGAAAAGGCGGCTGACCTGGGCGTGCCGGCCCGCGCCGCCGACTATGGCAAGCCTTCCACGCTCGACGCGGCATTGGCCGGCGTCGATACCCTGCTGCTGATCTCCTCCAACGAAATCGGCAAACGCGCCGTGCAGCACAACAACGTGATCGAGGCCGCGAAGATGGCAGGCGTGACGCATATCGTCTACACCAGCCTGCTGCATGCCGACACGTCGCCGCTCAGCCTGGCCGACGAACATCGCCAGACCGAAGCCGACCTGACGTCTTCCGGCGTTCCCTTCACCATCCTGCGCAACGGCTGGTACAGCGAGAATTACACCGGCTCGATCGGGGCAGCGCTTGCGGGCGGCGCCTTCATCGGCAGCGCCGGCGACGGCAAGATCGCTGCCGCGCCGCGTGCCGACTATGCCGAGGCGGCCGTGGCTGTCCTCACTCGTGATGGCGATGCAGGGAAGACCTACGAACTGGCAGGCGACACCGCCTGGACGCTCTCCGAGCTTGCTGCCGAAATCTCGAGGCAAACCGGCAAGGACATTCCTTACAAGAACCTTGCCGAAGCGGACTACGCAGCCGCCTTGAAAAGCCATGGCGTGCCGGACGGCTTCGCAGCCGCCATCGCCTCGTGGGATGTCGGGGCCGCCAAGGGCGCGCTGTTCGACGACGGGCAGCAGCTCTCCACGCTGATCGGCCGGCCAACCACGCCGCTCTCGGTTGCGGTCGCGACCGCTCTGAAGTCGTAGACTCGGAAATCTGCCCCCGCAGAGCGCTAGCTGCAGCCCAAACACACTTCCCTTCACCGAAGACAGAGCCGGTTTTTCGGCTCTGATCGTTGACCTCGTTGAGCGACGCTCACGGAAAGAACCATCATGGCCTATACTACGATCAATCCCTACACCGGCGAAACGTTGAAATCCTTTGCCGACGCCAGCGACGCCGAGGTCCGCGATGCGATCAGCAAGGCGCACGACGCCTTCCTCGCCTGGAAGGAGACACCCTTTGCCGAACGCGGGCGCATCCTGCAAAACGCCGCAGACATCTTGCGCAAGAACAGCGACGGCTATGCCAAGTTACTGACACTTGAAATGGGTAAGCTGTTCTCCGAGGCGAAGGCCGAGGTCGAGCTGTCGGCCAAGATCTTCGAATATTACGTCCGCAACGCAGAGGCGTTGCTCAAGCCGCAGACGCTACCGGTGTTCGATCCGGCCGAAGGCGATGCAATCGTCGTTCACGATCCGCTCGGCGTGCTGCTCGCGATCGAGCCGTGGAATTTTCCTTATTACCAGATCGCCCGGATCCTCGCGCCGCAGCTCGCGGCCGGCAACACCCTGCTCTTGAAGCACGCTTCGAACGTGCCGCAAAGCGCGGCCGCCTTCCAGGATCTGATGAAGCAGGCGGGATTGCCCGACGGCGCCTTCCGCAATCTCTATGCTACGCGCGCGCAGATCGAGCTCATCATCAACGATGACCGCGTCCAGGGCGTGGCCCTCACCGGCTCTGAAGCAGCCGGCTCGATGGTCGCCGCGCAGGCCGGCAAGGCGTTGAAGAAATCCACCCTGGAACTCGGTGGTGCCGACGCCTTCGTCGTGCTGGCGGACGCCGATCTGGAGAAGACCACCAAATGGGCGGTGGTGGGGCGGCATTGGAACGGCGGACAGGTCTGCGTTTCGTCCAAGCGCATGATCGTCGTCGACGCGGTCTATGACGATTTTCTCGGCCGCTATCGCAAGGGCGTCGCGGGTCTTGTCGCCGGTGATCCGTTCGATCCGACGACCACGCTCGCACCGCTCTCCTCGCAGAGCGCTGCCGACGAAGTGAAGGACAAGATCCGCGAGGCGGTGAAGCTCGGTGCTAAGGCCGAGCAAGTCGGACCGCCGGTTCCCAATCAAGGGGCCTTCGTGCAGCCGACCATCCTGACCGATCTCGCGCAGGATAATCCTGCCCGATACTGGGAATTCTTTGGACCGATCTCGATGCTATTCCGCGCCAAGGACGAGGACGATGCCGTCCGCATCGCCAACGATTCACCATTCGGTCTCGGCGGCTCGGTGTTCACCTCCGACCCTGCGCACGGGGCGGACGTGGCGAAACGGATTTCGAGCGGCATGGTCTTCGTCAACCACCCGACCAAGGTCGAGGCCGACCTGCCGTTCGGCGGCATCCGTCGTTCCGGTTACGGCCGTGAACTGATCGGGCTTGGGCTCAAGGAATTCGTCAACCACAAGCTCATCGACGTCGTCGATATCGACGCGCGTTTCTAGCGCCTGCTGAGCTGCTCAGGCCCCGTGCCGCCCGGGACCGCACCATAGCTGCGGAGACCGCCGTCCGTTGGCTGGCGGATCGCTGTAACCATCGCGATAGCGGGCGATCGTGTTCGGCCTCGCTTATCGCCGGAGGGCCGTTCGGCGACGAACTGCTGGATGAGCGCTGGTAATGCCGCGGCGATGCTGTGCCATATCGCTCGGCCACGCTCCGAATCGCCGGACCAAGATTCGTTGCTGTCTTGCCCACCCAAGGGCTGAGCTTCGCGGCACGCCTCCACATTCATTAGGCCGTCTTATGAGAGAATGCCGATAAGAGAGACTAATCCTCATTATCTCTTACGGTTACGAATATCCGACGTGAACAATGTCCAGATCACAGATCAGACCTCGCAGCTGTCGGCAGAGAAGATACTTGAATGACGTGCCTGCGCTGAAGCTGGCGCCACACGTTCCCCGTGGATCAAACACTGGAGTTCGAAGTGACCGATGACGTGATCAACAAGAAGAGGCGGGAATTCCTCAGAGCCTCGGCGCTCATTCTCTCAGGTGCAGTGTTAGGAGCTTCAACAATGAGCAATGCCACCGCCGTCGCGGCCGATCACAACCAAAATCCGTTCACCTTGGTCTATGGCGGCGCCATCACGAATAATGAGCCAGGCAAGGTCAATATCCACCCGGTCAATTACAAGCTTAATGGTCTGGATATCGCCGCCAACGTCTACACTCCGGCCAACTATGATCCAACCAAGAAATATCCTGCGATCGTCGTGGCACACCCGAACGGCGGAGTGAAGGAGCAGGTCGCGGGCTTGTATGCCCAGCACCTCGCGGAACAGGGCTACGTCACGATCACGGCGGATGCCGCATATCAGGGTGGGAGTGGTGGTGCGCCGCGGAGCGTGGACAAACCTACGTTCCGCATCGAGGACATCCACGGTATGGCGGACTTCATCACCCGCTATCCCGGTGTTGACGCTGCGCGTCTGGGGCTGTTCGGCATCTGCGGCGGTGGCGGCTACTCGTTGGCGGCAGCCAAAACCGACAAGCGCTTCAAGTCGATCGCGACGCTGAGCATGTTCAATTCCGGGCGGGTCCGTCGCAACGGCTATGTCGATTCACAACTGCAGACCATCCAGCAACGCCTGCAGCAGGCCTCAGATGCCCGCGCCCAGGAAGCCGGCGGCGGAGAAATCCTCTACGCCGGTGACGCCAATCTGACAGACGCGCAGATCGCCGCACTGCCGTTTGATCTGTACCGGCAAGGTTATGAGTATTACTGGAAGACGCACGCGCACGCCGGCTCGACATTCAAATACACGATGAGCAGCTTGCTTGACCTGATGCGTTGGGATGCCACCGACCAGATCGAACTGATCGACAAGCCGCTGCTGATGCTCGCCGGCAGCAAGGCTGACAGCCTGTACATGACCGAGGATGCATTTGCGAAGGCCACCGGCACGACCGACAAGGCGTTGTTCAGGATCGACGGCGCAACCCATATCGAAACCTATTGGGTCCCCAAATATGTGGATGCGGCAATGGGCAAGCTGACA
The DNA here is from genome assembly GCF_014203125.1 of Rhodopseudomonas rhenobacensis. GTDB lineage: Bacteria > Pseudomonadota > Alphaproteobacteria > Rhizobiales > Xanthobacteraceae > Rhodopseudomonas_A > Rhodopseudomonas_A rhenobacensis. The sequence continues at coordinate 119,277 of NZ_JACHIH010000005.1, read as the reverse complement.
CCGTTTTTCGCTCGGACCCTCTAGCTTCGGGCCCGGTCGTTGCAACTTTGTTGAAGCCAGCTCACCAACTCCGGAACGGTTAGTTTCGGCTCGGTGTCATGGTCCGCGATAGCGCAAGGCATCGACCATGATCGCGAACGCCGGTGACGCGTGGCGGCGGCTCGGATAATAGAGATGGTAGCCCGGAAATGGCTCGCACCAGTCCTCGAGCACCCGGATCAGCCGTCCCTCGCGGATATGATCGAGCGCGTGGTCCTCGGGCATATAGGCAAGGCCCAGCCCCTGGAGGGCGGATTCCAGCCGCAGCGCGATATTGTTGAAGACCAACTGGCCTTCGACCCGGACCTTGACTTCGTGGCCGCCCTTCTCGAACTCCCAGGCGAACAAACCGCCATAGGTCGGCAGCCGGATGTTGATGCAATTATGCGCGGTGAGTTCCTGCGGCGTTCCCGGCTTCGCGTGCTTCGCGAAGTAAGCGGGCGAACCGACCACCGCCATCCGCATGTCCGGCCCGATCCGCGCTGCGATCATGTCCTTGGCGACCTGTTCCCCGAGCCGGACTCCTGCATCGACGCCGTCGGCGACGATATCGGAAAGGCCGTAATCGACGATGATCTCGACATTGATGCCAGGATAGTCCGGCAGGAACCGGGCGAGTCCTGCCTGCAGGACGGTGATGGCAGGATGCTCCCCTGCCGTGATGCGGATCGTGCCGGCGGGCTTTTCGCGCAAGGCGTTCATCGCCGCCAGCTCCTGCTCGATCTCCTCGAACCGAGGTGCGACCGTTCGAAGAAGCCGTTCCCCTGCTTCAGTCGGGGACACGCTGCGGGTGGTGCGGGTGAGCAGTCGAATGCCAAGCCGCTCTTCCAGACTCTTGATGGTCTGGCTGAGCGCCGACTGCGAAACCGCCAATTTGGCGGCGGCGCGGGTGAAGCTACGCTCCTGGGCGACGACCGCGAAGGCCGCGAGCGTGTTGAAATTCTCGTTCGACATTCATTAGGCCACCTTATGAGGGATTGCCGATTATAGCGCCTAATCGCGCGGTGAGGCGAGTTCTATCTTCAGGATCAGATACGGCGCCCACAGCGGCCGAGACAGCCGCCGCGCAACCTTCAGGAGTAACACCATGCAAAAGCGCACGCTCGGAAGCGGCAAGCTCGAAGTTTCAGCCATCGGTCTCGGCTGCATGGGCCTGAGCTACGGCTATGGACCGGCCACCGATCGCAAGGAGGCGATTGCGCTGATCCGCGCGGCGCATCAGCGCGGCGTCACCTTCTTCGACACCGCCGAGGCCTATGGGCCCGGGCTCAATGAAGAGGTCGTCGGCGAAGCCCTCGCGCCGGTCCGCGATCAGGTCGTCATTGCGACCAAATTCGGCTTTCGCAACGGCGTGCCCGCAGATGGCCTCGACAGCCGGCCCGAGCGGATCCGCCTGGTCGTTGACGAGTCGCTGAAGCGGCTCCGCACCGGCCGGATCGACCTGCTCTATCAGCATCGCGTCGACCCGAATGTGCCGATCGAAGACGTCGCCGGCACCGTGAAGGACTTGATAGCTGCCGGCAAGGTCGCTCATTTCGGCCTCTCGGAGGCCGGCGCCCAATCGATCCGGCGCGCGCATGCCGTGCAGCCGGTGACGGCGCTGCAGAGCGAGTATTCGATGTGGTGGCGCGAGCCGGAGGCGGAGATTCTTCCCGTGCTGGAAGAACTCGGCATCGGCTTCGTGCCCTTCGCGCCGCTCGGCAAAGGCTTCCTGACCGGCAAGATCGACGCCAACACCACCTTCGGCGACGGTGATTTCCGCAGCACGGTGCCGCGCTTCTCGCCTGAGGCGCTGAAGGCAAACCACGTACTGGTCGACCTCGTAGGCGATCTGGCCAAGACCAAGAGCGTGACGCCCGCGCAGATCGCGCTGGCCTGGCTGCTCGCACAGAAGCCCTGGATCACGCCGATACCCGGCACCACCAAGCTGCACCGGCTTGAGGAGAACATCGGCGGCGCCAGCGTCGAACTGACCCCGGACGATCTGGTCCGGATCGAACAGGTACTGGCTTCGGTCAAGCTGCAGGGCGACCGCTATCCGGCGTCGCACCAGAGCTTCGTCAACCGCTAATTATCAAGGAACTTTTCAATGACCATCAACACTAAGCTGGCTATGAACCGCCGCGGCCTCCTCATGGCCGCGGGAGGCATGGCGGTGGGGCCGATGCTTGCGAGCACCGCGCCTGCGTCTGCACAGACGTCGCGTAGCGAGGGCGGTGGCGCAGCGGCGGCCGCAACCGTCGGCCGCCGCAAACTGGGCTCGCTCGAGGTCTCGAGCATCGGCCTCGGCGTGCAGAACATGCACCGCACCTATCAGACGACGATCCCAAGCCGGCCGGAGATGATCAACATCATCCGGTCCGCCTTCGACCGGGACGTCATCTTTTTCGACACGGCGGAAGCCTACGGTCCCCTCGAAGATGAGCGGATCCTTGGCGAAGCGGTGGCGCCGTTCCGCGACAAGGTGGTGATTGCGACCAAGTTCGGCTGGAACATCGATCCCGAGACGGGCCGGCGACTTCCGGGTCTCAATAGCCGCCCTGATCACATCAAGAAGGCCGTTGAGGGTTCGCTGCAGCGGCTTCGGACGGACCGCATCGAGCTGCTCTATCAGCACCGGGTCGATCCTCAGGTGCCGATCGAGGACGTCGCCGGCGCGATCAAGGACCTCAGGGCGCAGGGCAAAGTGTTGCACTGGGGATTGAGCGAAATGGGCCCGAACACGCTGCTGCGCGCGCATGCCGAACTGCCCGTCACCGCGGTCGAGAACGAGTATTCGATGCTGTGGCGCGGGCCGGAGCAGCAAATCATTCCGCTGTGCGAGCAACTCGGCATCGGCTTCGTGCCGTGGAGCCCGCTCGGCGTCGGCTTTCTCACCGGCGCGATCGACGCGCAGACGCGCTTCGCGGCCGGTGACATTCGCGGCGGAGAGACCCGCTTCTCGCCCGAAAACATCGTCGCCAATCTGGCGCTTGTCGAACTCCTGAAACGCTGGGCCGAACGCAAGCGGGCCACGGCCGCGCAGATCGCGCTGGCCTGGCTGCTGGCGCAGAAGCCGTGGATCGTTCCAATTCCCGGCACCACGCAGATGGCGCACATGATTGAGAACGTCGGAGCGGCGGCGGTGCGATTGACGTCGGCGGAAGCTACCGAGCTGAACCGTGCCGTCGCGGCGATCCATATTCAGGGCGCTCGGCTTCCGGATGCGGTGCAGGTTCTTTCGGATATCGAAGCACCGCCGAACAACCGACGCTGAAGACAACATACGCAATGCACGAAGCCAATTGGAGTAAGACGATGCAACAGCGAACGCTAGGCAAGAACGGACTGAAGGTGTCCGCATTGGGGCTCGGCTGCATGAGCTTTGCCTCCACCTACGGCCCGGCCGGCGACCGGAAGGACGCCATCGCGCTGATCCGCACCGCGGTCGACAAGGGCGTCACGCTGTTCGACACCGCCGAGGCCTACGGGCCGTTCACCAACGAGGATCTGGTCGGCGAAGCGCTGGTGCAGGTCCGCGACCGGGTGGTGATCGCGACCAAGTTCGGATTTGACATCAATCTCGAAACCGGCGAGCGCAACGGCGGCACCAATAGCCGGCCGGATCACATCAAGGCTGTCGCCGAGGCCGCTCTGAAGCGGCTGCGCACCGACCGCATCGACCTGTTCTATCAGCATCGCGTCGATCCGGCCGTGCCGATCGAGGATGTCGCCGGCGCGGTGAAGGAGCTTATAGCCGCCGGCAAGGTCGGCCATTTTGGGCTGTCCGAAGCGGGCCCGACGACGATCCGCCGCGCCCATGCGGTGCAGCCCGTCACCGCGCTGCAAAGCGAATATTCGCTGTTCTGGCGCGAGCCCGAGCAGGAGCTGCTGCCGCTCGTCGAGGAGCTCGGCATTGGCTTCGTGCCGTTCAGCCCGCTCGGAGCCGGCTTCCTCACCGGGCAGATCGACGAGAACACCGTCTTTGCACCCGGCGACTTCCGCAATCATGTACCGCGCTTCTCGCGCGAGGCCCGCAAGGCCAACATGGCGTTGCTGGATGTCGTCAAGCGTGTGGCCCAGCGACGGGCCGCCACGCCCGCCCAGGTCGCGCTGGCGTGGCTGCTTGCCCAGCGGCCGTGGATCGTACCGATCCCCGGCACCAGCAAGCTGTCCCGCATGGAAGAGAATCTCGGCGCGGTCGAACTCACGCTCACACCGGGCGATCTGGCTGAGATCGACGCCGGAACCGCCGACTTCGCCGTCGCGGGCGAACGGCTGCCCGAGGCGATGCAGAAGATGACGCGACTTTGATGCCCCGTTTCAGCGCATAGGAAATCATCATGTCCGACAAAGCCCGCACTTGGCTGGTCACCGGCTGCTCCAGCGGCCTTGGCCACGCCCTCGCCAAGGAGTTGATCGCCCAGGGACAGCGTGTGTTCGTGACCGCCCGCGACCCCGCGCAGCTCGCCGAACTGGTGGATGGTCACGACAACGCCACCGCGTTGAAGCTCGACGTCACGTCGGCCGAGGACGTCGCGGCCGCTGTGGCTCAGGTCGAGCAGGCCGGCGGGGTCGATGTGCTCGTCAACAATGCAGGCTATGGCTATCGCGCCGCCGTCGAGGAGGGAGAAGACGCGCGGATCGCGCAGCTGTTCGCCACCAACGTGTTCGGGCCGCTTGCGATGATCAAGGCGGTGCTGCCGGGCATGCGGTCGCGCCGCAGCGGCACCATCGTCAACATCACCTCGATCGCCGCGCGCCTGGCGATGCCGGGCTCGGGCTTCTACTCGGCGACCAAGTTCGCCATGGAGGGCCTGTCGGACGCGCTGCGGCGCGAGGTCGAGCCGCTCGGGATTCGGGTGCTGATCGTCGAGCCGGGTGCGTTCCGCACGGAATTTGCCGGGCGCTCCTTGCAAGGCACCGCGACCGCGATCGACGACTACGCCAAGACCGTCGGACCGCGTCGCAAGGAGAATGACAAGACCGGCGGAACCCAGCCAGGCGACCCGGCGCGGGCGGCCCGCGTGCTCGTCGAGCTGATCGGAGGCAACAAGCTGCCGGTGCGGCTTTTGCTCGGCAGCGACGCCGTCAAGATCGTCGGCGACGAAGTCAACGCACAGCGCCGGGAGATCGACGAGTGGACCGCAGTCAGCGCCACCACCGACTTTCCAGCCGCGAGTTGAGGATGACGGCGAAAGGCGGCTGGCAATGATATCGACGAGCGATGACTGGATGCCCAAACAGGCGCATCAGGCGGATCTTCAGGCCATCGCGGTGGCCGCCAACATCGCCGCGATCGAAGCCGGACGCGAGCCGTCCTACCGCTTCAAACCCGAACTGGTGTGCATCGTCGATACGCTGGACGCGGGAATGCTGGTGTTCCGCAACGAGCGCTTCAACTTCGTCGGACCGAAGCTGAAGATCTTCCACTGGCTGAAGCGGATCTTCGAACGCCACGACCTGACCACGTTCCGCTGACTTGGCGCGGATCGACCAGCAGGATGCCGGATCAGAGGAGAGCAGGATGAAATTGAAAACTATCGATGCCCGCGAAGCCGATCGTCTGGTCGCCTGCGGCGCTACGCTACTCGATGTTCGCGAGCGTCACGAGATCGACCGCGAGCAGATCGAGGGCGCGGTCGCGGTGCCGCTGTCGCGCTTCGCCGAGGCCAACCTCGAACCGTTCCGCGGCCGCAAGGTGATCTTCTTCTGCCATTCCGGCGGCCGAACCAGGCTGTATGCCGCAAAGCTCGCCGCCAGGCTGCAGGGCATCGGCGGCCCAAGGCCGACGACATCGCCAAATGGCTCACGGCATAATCGCTGCGGGACTAACGCTCGGGCGACAGCCGGCCGATCCGGTATTTCGGCAGCAGCGCGTCGGCTTCCTTGGAATGCGGCCGGTTCTTGGTCTTGGTGGTATAGGCCTCGGTGGCGTCTTTGCCGCACCATGGTTCGATGATCTGCGGCCGTGACGGATGGTCCGGCAGATAGGCGGCGAGATCGTAGACGTCGCCGCGGATCGCCATCCAGCAGGTTTCGGGCGTGGCGTGCTTGGCCAGTTCGGCGGCGGCGATCGCGCGGTCAGGCGCTGCGGCGAGCGGCGGCTCGGCGTCGGGCGACCACAGGCTGCCGCCCCAGAATGCGAACACCATGGCCCAGAACGTCGCAGTCGTTGCGATGAACAGTTTGCGCATCATCTGAACTCGAAGTTTTCGTAATGGATATGGCGGGCGGTGACGCCCTTGGCGCGCAGCAACGGCTCCAGCGCCGCGATCAGTCCCGGCGGCCCGCAGAAATAGCAATCGCAGCCGGATAACTGCGAGGCATCGGGGAGCATCGGCGTCAGGTCCGGCAACGTGTCGCCGGTCGCTACCGCCTGCAGCGACAGCCGCGGGTCGGATGCCGCGATCGTGCGCAATTCCGACAGAAACACCGCGTCGGCTTCGCTGCGATACAGGTACAGCAGCGTCGTTGCGTCGCTGAGATGACCGGCCCGCAGCAGAGCGACGAACGGCGCCACGCCAATGCCACCCGCCACCCAAAATTGCGGAGCGGCTTTACGGTCAGCGAGAAAATTGCCGAACCCGCCCATCACCCGCGCCGCCACGCCCTGCTCAATCGACAGCATCCGCCGGGTGCAGTCGCCGAGGGCCTTCACGCCGACATGTAGCACCCGGTCAGGATCGATCGAACTGACCGTGAAGGGATGAAATTCGCCACAACCGCGGTAGGTCGGGCCGGCAAAAAACGCCACCAATACGAACTGTCCCGCGGCGATGGCGAGCGGATCGCCGAGCGGGCGTAAGCCGATCTCAACGGCGCCTGCTGCAATCGGCCGCACCGCGCTCACGATGTAGGGATGCGCCGCCAACCCGAGATCGCCGCGCAGCGCGCGCCAAGCCAGGATCAGCGCCACCACGGCGATGATCGGCAGCACTGGTTCGTCGATGCCGAGCAGCACAAGATGAGCCAGTCCGAGCAATACCCCGAGGGCAAGCGCAGCGTGCAGCCAGCGCCAGGTGCCGTATGACAGCCGTCTGTTCAACGTCGGACTGAACGTGACGATCAATCCCAGCATCAGCACCAGCAGCCCAAGCCAGCCAGACCAGACCGCCCATCCCTCGTCGAACGCCGATAACGTCTCCCAGGCGAATGCCGGCGACGTCGAGAGTCCATTCGCCGCCAGCGCCAGCGGATGCAGCAGCAGCGCCACATAGGCCAGGATGCCGGTGACGTGGTGCCAACGATACATGCGCTCCAACCCGCCGAGCCAGCGCGCCAGCCGGGGTTCGCGCAGCATCAACAGCAGGCTGACCAGCAGCAACCCGCAGCCGATCCAGCCGAAGACGATCCCGATCATCCGCGCCGGCGCCAGGTCCTCGGGAAAAGCCCACAGCACAAAGCCGAACGGCACGGCGACGGAGAGCAGCGGGATCGACAGCAACCGCAGCGTCGATGCCAAGCCGGTCATCGGCTCACTCCGAAGCCGGCGGCGAGGACGGCATCGACTTGAGACGGTCGCAGAAATCCCAGTGGGAGTCCGGCAACTCCAAGCCGCGTTGTTGGGCACGCTGCACCATCAGGTCGTGATGTCGGGTCCGGTAGGCCTGGCAGGTTTCATAATCGGTGAAACCACGCACTCGCGCCTGATGCTCGATGCGCTCTTGCGGGCTCATCAATTGCCAGCCCCGCGTATTGCCTTCACCGGCTCGCCACGGCCCCGCCGCTTCCGCGCCAACTACTCCGCCCAGCAAGGCGAGCGCGCCCAGCAGCCCGATCTGAGTTCTGCGCATCTTGCGTTTGACGACGATCATCATGGAGATCATCCAACTCGCGGGGCTGTTGCAGAGGCTATGCCAGGTGTGGCGCGGCAACAAGCTGGAGTTGCGGTAGCCGGTTTCCAGAAACCGGCTCTCATGCTGAAATTTGCGGTTCTCACACCAGGCGCAGACGGAGCGCGGGCCAGCCGCTAGCGATAGCCTGCGGCCTGCAGCTCGAACAGATCGGAATAACGGCCGCCCTGCGTCATCAGTTCGTCGTGCGTGCCGGCGGATTCCACCTTGCCATCGGCGAGAACGAGAATTCGATCGGCCATCCGGACGCTGGAAAAGCGGTGCGAGATCAGAATGCCGGTCTTGCCGGCGCTGAGCGCCTTGAAGCGCTGAAACACCTCGAATTCGGATCGCGCGTCCAGCGCCGCGGTCGGCTCGTCCAGGATCAGCACCGGCGCCTCGCGCATATAGGCCCGCGCGATCGCGATCTTCTGCCACTCCCCGCCGGACAATTCGACGCCGTTGCGAAACCGCTTGCCGATCATCTGCTCGTAGCGGTCCGGCAATCGCGCAATCACCTCGTCGGCCTGGCTGCTGCGGGCGGCCCGTTCGATGCGGTCGTGATCGTCGCGCGCGTCGATCTTGCCGACCGCGATATTGTCGGCGGCGGTGAGGTTGTAGCGGAAGAAGTCCTGAAAGATCACCCCCATATTGCCGCGCAACGAGTCGAGGTCATAGTCCCGCAGATCGTGGCCATCGAGCAGCACGCGGCCTTCGTCCGGGTCATAGAGCCGCGCCAGCAGTTTGACCAAGGTGGTCTTGCCGGCGCCGTTCTCGCCGACCAGGGCGAGCATCTCGCCGGCGCGTAGCGCGAAGCTGAGATGACGCACCGCCCAGCGTTCGGCGCCCGGATAGATGAACCCGACATCCTCGAACACAAAGCCCTCGCGGATCGGCTGCGGGAACGGCCGCGGATCGGACGGCGACAGGATCTCCGGCTCGACCTCGAAGAACGCAAACAGGTCGTTGAGATACAGCGCCTGGCTTGCGGTGCTCGAAAAGCTGGTCAAGAGCCCTTCGAGCAGCGTGCTGAGCCGGCGGAACGAGCCCGCCAGGAAGGTGAGATCGCCGACCGAAAATTCGCCGGCCAGCGTGCGCCAGACGATATAGCCATAGGCCAGATAATAGCCGGTGGTGCCGAGCGCGGTGAACAGGCTCCCCCAGCCGGCGCGGCGCAGCGCCAGGTTGCGATTGGCGGCGTAGAACTCGGTGGCGAGGCGCACATAGCGGTCGATCAGAAAGCCGCTGAGCCCGAAGATCTTTACTTCCTTGGCGGTCTCGACGCTGGCGGCGGTCTGCCGGACATAGTCCAACCCGCGCCGTTCCGGCGTGCGCACGAAATCCAGCGAATAGCTCTTGGCGCTGAAATGCGCCTCGCCGAGAAACGACGGCACCAGCGCCAGCAGCAACAGCGCGATCAGCCACGGCGCATAGAAGATCAGCCCGCCGGCGAAGCTGACCACGGTCACGATGTCCTGCGCCTGACCGAACAATTGCGCCATCAGCGTCATCCGGCCGCTGGTCTGCCGGCGCGCCCGCTCCAGCTGATCCTGAAAATCGGCGTCCTCGAAATCCTCCAGATCCAGCGTCGCGGCATGCTGCATCAGCCGCACGCTGGAGGCGTTGGTCACGCGCTCCGACAACAGGCTATCGACCAAAGCCACCACGCGCCCGAGCAGATCCGCCACGATCGCCAGCGCCAGCTCGGCGGCGAGCAACAGGCCAAGCCAATTCAACCGGCCGCTGTCCAGCCATTGCGCGAAGGTCGACGGCTTGTCCGGCAGCTGCACCAGCAGCACGACGTCGTCGATGATCAATTTGCCGACGAACAGCGTCGCCACCGGAAGCACGGCGCGCAACAGCCGCAGCAGCAGCGAGGTCAGGGTCAGCGACGGGCTGGTGCGCCAGACCATCGCGATAAACGGCTTCAGGTTCCGCAGCGCGCCGAGCCGTTCCCTGATCGATTGCTTGTCCGAGGTCTGCATCGATCCAGATAAACCTATCGCGCTGCGATTCACAGCACGGCAAAATCCTTCACCGTGCGGCTCGTGTAATCATACAGCTTGCCGCTTTCGGCAAAGTCGGCGGCACACAGCGGCACGATCTGCTCGGCAACCTGCTGCGGCGTCGGCAAGGTCTGCGGGTCTTCTCCGGGCATCACGCTGGCGCGCAGTTTGGTGCGGGTCGGGCCGGGGTCGAACAGGTTGATCTTGATCCTGGTGATCGCGGTCTCGTGCGCCCACACCCGCGCTTCCACCGGCATGACAACGCTCAACGCGGTCGGCACTTCGCTGCTGGCGGTGGGGACATTTGGACTGGCCACCGCACTCAATTATTCGCTGTCGGGCCTGATCGATTGGCGCATCGCCGGCGAATTTCTTGCCGGCGGCCTGGTCGGCGGGCTGGCCGGCACGTTGCTGGCAACCCGGCTCGGCGCCCGCAAGAACACGCTCAGCCGCATCTTCGCGATCGTCGTCTTCACCGTGGCCGGTTACGTGCTGTATCGTTCAGGCTATGCGATGTGGGGTCGGCCATCCCCAATCTAGCGGACGCCGTCACGCCTAGGATGATCGGCGTGCGACGATATAATGGCTGTGACGATTGCGCCCGAAGCTGCGCACCGTGTCGATTGCAAAGCCGGCGTCAACGATGGCTTGGCGAAGCTGCTGCAATGTCAGAACGGTGACCGGCGGCACCATGCCGAGGGTCTGAAGGGCGGGAAGCACGGCACGACGCATCACGATATTCATGTCACCGAAGCAGTACGTCTTGCTCAGCAAGAGACCGCCGGGTTTCAGCCGATCGCGTATCGCGGCCAGCGATGTGCGAAGATCCCTGACCAGATGCAGAATCAAAAAGGCGCAAATCGCGTCATAAGAATCGCCGTCAGCCGCCAACTCTGCGTCGGCCATGGCGAAGCTGAGATTGGCCGGCGCGGGTTTGCCGCGTGCAATCCGCAGCATCTCAGGTGACAGGTCGGTCGCCTTCCATTGCAGGACGCCGGGCGCGAGGCGAATCGCGGTGACGCCCGTGCCGCAGCCGATCTCCAACACCCGGTCCGCCTCCGAAAGCCGGGACGCGACATCCGCAAGCATGGCCTCGTAAGCCGCAACATCCTTGATCGGCCTTGCCGCATATTTGTCTGCGACCCGATCCCAGAATTGAACATCGCTGCGGTCAGTCATGTCTAAAATCTTTCAAAAGGTATTTCTGGAGACTCGCGGGCCCTCCCAACAACAGTCCTGCCTGCGGCAAAACGACCGATGCGCCGATTGGTTTGCTCTGTCTGTGACGATGTCACAGCCGGGTCGATTCGAATGCTCTAACTTTCTGGCGGGCAATCGAGCGCTGCCGTTGTCGATACTTCGACAGCAAATTCCGACTATCTTCCAGGAGTGACAGACGCGCGGTGTCGATGTTCGCCCGGTCGACTATCAACACGATTGAAAAATCGCTGGTCGATGTCTTACCAAACTGTAACCCGTCCACCGCTTGACGGAGATGGAGAGAGCTCGGGTATATGTCGCTTGCGCCGACTCCGACGCGTTTGACATCGCGAGCTGTCAAACTCCAACAGAATGAAATCAGAAAGTGAATCGATGAAGAAGAGACTCGGAATTGTCATCGCCCTTGCCGTGCTGGCAACCGGCGCCGCTATTGCGCAGAGCGATCCGATTGCCCAGCGCAAGGCGATCTTGAAGGACATTGGTGAGGCCACCAAGCCGATCGCGGCCATGGCCAAAGGCGAGGCTCGTTACGACAGCGCGGTGGTGCAGAAATCGCTCGCGACCATCGCCGACGGCTCGAAGAAGCTGCCGGATCTGTTCCCCGCCAACTCCAAGACCGGCGGCGACACCGCAGCGCTGCCGAAGATCTGGGACGAGAAGACAAAATTCGACGACCTTTTCGTCAAGCTTACCGCTGCCGCCTCGGCCGCGCAGGGCACCATCAAGGACGAAGCCACGCTGAAGGCCAACATCGGAGGCGTATTTGGCAATTGCAAATCGTGTCACGACGATTATCGCGCCAAGAAGAGCTGACGCATGAACGAAGCGAGCGTCATCGCCTGGGATGGACCAACGCGCGTCTTCAAGTGGGCGCTCGTCTTCGTCGTTCTCGATGGCTGGATCAGTAACAGATACGGCGGCAGCGTGCCGAACTGGCACAAATTCAACGGCTACGCGGCGCTGGTGCTGATCACTTTCCGTGTTCTGTGGGGCTTCGTCGGCGGCTCGACCGCGCGCTTTGCCAATTTCTTCGCCGCGCCCGGCAAGGTATTCGTCTATCTGCAGGCCAAGACGAAATTCCTCGGCCACAACCCGCTCGGCGGCTGGATGGTTGTCGCTTTGCTCGTGCTGGTCGCGGCGATGGCGACGACCGGCCTGTTCTCCGCCGACGAAGATCGCCTGATCATCGAAGGCCCGCTCGCCAAGACAATCTCGGACGCCATGGTCGATGTTGCCGCCCGATGGCATCGCTATATCTTCACGACGATCGAAGTCTTCGTCGCAGTGCACGTCGCGGCAAACGTCATTTATGCGGTCGCTCACCGCGAACCGCTGATCGAAGCCATGATCACCGGGCGCAAGCCTGCTGATCAGTACACCGACATGCCGGTCGCAACACCGGGCTCTTGGGGCCAGGCGGCGATCTGTCTCGGTGTTGCCGCTGCATTGGTGTTCGGCGCGATCTCAGCCGCCGGCGGACGGCCGTTCTGATCGGAGCGAGGCTGAAAGCCTGATCGCGAAAGCCGCATCGCGGTTTTCTGAAAGCTCGTGCGCAAGAGAAAAGCCAGAGCAAGTTGACATCCGAAGAGACGTCATCCTGCTCTGACTGCATCAGGCTGAAATGTCGCTCGGCGTCCGGTGTTATCCGATGCGCAGCTGGGTGTCGGACAGGAACTCGTAAGGCACCAGCGCGAGGTTCGCCGGCGCCGGTCCCTTCCGGACCCGACCGGAGGAGTCATATTGCGAGCCGTGGCAATGACACAGCCAACCGTCGTATTGGCCCTCGTGATAGTTCGGAATGCAGCCGAGATGGGTGCAGATGCCGTTCACGACCAGCCACTGCTCATGGCCGGCTTTGGTGCGGTCTTCGTCGGACTGCGGATCGGCCAAGGTCCTCCAATCGACGCTACGCGCCGACGCGATCTCTTCCGGCGAGCGATGATTGATGAAGATCGGAGCGCCGCGCCAAAACACCTTGATGGATTGTCCCTGCACAATCGGGGCGAGATCAACCTCGATCGGGGCGCCGCCGGCGACCGTGGAGGAGTCCGGATTGAGCTGGGAGATCAGCGGCCAGGTGGCGGCCGCGGCGCCGAAGGCGGCAACCGCTCCGGTGGCAACGAACAGAAAGTCGCGCCGCGTGGGCTCTGCGGGAAGCGTATTGTCCATGGCTGATGCCCTTCTCCGATCTGACCACAACGATGCGGTGCGATCCTTCAACTCATGCGCGTAACGAGACGGTTTGTCTGTGACTATGTCACTGAAGTCGCGGCGACAAGTTACGGTGGTTTTGTCATCGGAATGTCGGTGTTGACTTAAAGGCTCGGATTTACGATCGCAGTTTGGTGACAACTCCTCTGCACGAGGGGCCGCATTGACACGATTTGATCTGCATCCTCATCGCAGGTCGATCTGACTGGCCGTACGCGGGTACTCGCGCACGCAGTGTCACTTGGGTTCGTAGCCGCCTCCTCGCTCCGCTCGCCCCGCCAGAGCGCGCCGCCGCGAATGATCGACCGGACATTTGTGGAGCTGTCGCGTTGGCAATTCGCCGCGACGGCGCTCTGTCATTTCCTGTTCGTGCCGTTGACGCTCAGACTTTCCTGGCTCCTGATCATCATGGACACCGTCCATGTGATGTCGGGAAAGGAAATCGACAAGGGGCCGTGCGTCTTGATGTCGTGGAGCTTGGCCGCCTCGCAGAAGCCGGGCACGTCGGCATAGGCGCCGGCGTCCTCGGAGCGCGCCGCGCACGTCTATCGTGGCCCGCATCGCGCCCACCGCTTTTACCATGCCCGCAGGCATTAAGGCGACCGACCGGGTCAATGCGGCGCAGGAACGCGGCCCGCAGCGATGCGTCATTGGATGAAGGCAGAGGATGAAGGCAGAGAGCCCTGCGTCTGCCCCAAGAAACGCGGGCGATTTGCGCTGCCGCGGTCTCGGCCAGCCGTGGCGGAGCCTCAGTGCCTACGATATGAGTTCTGCCGCGCGCGCGCGGCGTTGATCCACCGCAAGGCGTCGAGACCAATTCAGGACAGAACTGCAGCGGGCTTTGAAGAGGATTCAGGCATGCTAGGCGCACGGAACGAACAATTCGCTGCGGCACGCGATCTGTTGGGGATGATCGACGAAATGATCGATGGGGCCCTCCTCATAGACCAGGACTCCCGCATCGTCTGGCTCAACGAGAAGCATGTCTGGTTCAGCCCAAAGCAGATGACCTTGCTGGGGCTCGGACCCGACGCCTGCGCCAAGGCGGTCGGCAAGCCTGTGGAGAGCCTCATCCCGCACAGCCGGATGCGCGAGGTTGTGGAAACCGGGCGCTCTATTCCACTCGACGTTATAAAGTACGGCGAGCACACGCTGTTGGTGAGCCGGCTGCCGTTACGGGATCAAACCGGGGCCGTCATCGGCGCGATCTCTTTTTCTCTCAAGAACAGCGTCACGCTGCTCCGGCCGATCGCGGATCGCTTCAACAAGCTGCATTCGCGTCTGGTGCATATGGAGAAAAAGCTCGCGGCCGTCCGCACATCGAAATACACGGTGGAGAACCTGGTGGGCTTCAGTCCCCCCATGCTGCGGCTGAAACGGCTGATCCGGAAAGGCGGCCAGATCAACTCGTCCGCGCTTCTATTGGGCGAAACCGGGAGCGGCAAGGAGCTGGTGGCCCATGCCATCCATGCGGCTTCGGATCGGGTGAACGGCCCCTTCGTCGGCCTCAATGTTGCTGCCATTCCCGAGAACCTGCTCGAGGCGGAATGCTTCGGCGTCGCGCCCGGAGCCTATACGGGTGCCAGCCATCAGCCGCGTCCCGGCAAATTCCAATTGGCCCATGGCGGCACGCTGTTCCTCGACGAGATCGGCGACATGCCGTTGTCCTTGCAGGTCAAGCTGCTGCGCGTGCTGCAGGAGCGCGAGGTCGAGCCGCTCGGGTCCAATCAGGTGGTGAAGGTCGACGTCCGTATTATCGCGGCGACAAGTCGGGCGCTCCCGGAAATGATCAAGGAAGGCAAATTCCGCGCCGATCTGTTCTACCGTCTCAACGTCTTCCCGGTTCAGCTGCCTCCGCTGCGCGACCGTAAGGAGGATCTGGAGATCCTCGCCTCGCTGTTTTCAGAACGGACCGCCGCCACTTTCGACCAGCCGATGCGCAATGTCACGCCGCAAGCGTTGGAGGTGCTGCACGCCCACGACTGGCCCGGAAACGTTCGCGAATTGGCCAATGTCATCGAGCAGGTCTATGCGCGCACCGATGGCGATCAGATTACGGCCGACGACTTCGCCGAGATCCTTCCGCAAATCGCGCCCCGTCTCACTGCGCCGAGCCGGAAACGCCCGCTGGCCGAGGCGGTCGATGAGTACGAGCGCTCGCTCATCCTGACCGCGCTCACCGAGGCGAAAGGCAACAAGCTGGAAACTGCGCGCAAGCTCGGACTGGCACGCACCAATCTGTATGCGAAGATGAGCAGGCACAACATCTCGCTCGATACGCAATATGGTGTTGCCGCGGAAGCTGAACAGCCGGAGCTGGGCGCCTGACTTCACCTGCTTAGTCAGAACTAGACGAGAGCATTTTCGGTTAGGATTGAATCATTCAACCAAGACGTCGTCGTCATTCCGGATTGCGAGTTCGCAAGAACGAGCAAGTCCGGAATCCATATCCCCTGCGGTGGTTATGGATTCCGGGCTCGCTCGCAGCTGACGCTGTTCGAGCCCCGGAATGACGGCCCGGGACCGGGACTCTTGAACCGCAGCAATCCTAACCGAAAACGCCCTGGTGCCGACCTCTCGCCGCGTCTTCAAGCCGGAAGCAGCGATAGGACGGCGGGCGATCCCGATCAGCTTCCCCATCGCAGGGTGAGACCCGCATCGCCGGGAAAGCCGTTGGGGAAGTCGAGGATCTGGGCGGTGAGCCCGAATCCCTGTGGCTTCAAGTCCTTCTGCCAGCGTTCGAACACGTCGGCCGCCTCCCCGATCAAGGTCTCGGGCCAGCTCGGATCCATCGCGTTGATGGCGCGCCCGCGGTCGCTGCACAGCTCGGACGGAAACCGGATCAGCAGGAATTCGCGCAGCCCGAGCTTGGCTGCACGCCGCGCGCCCTCGATCGCGGACTGCCAGGCTGCCTCGCTGAGCGTCTTCTGCTGCAGCGCCGAGACCAGCGCGCGCCGCGTTTCGCCCGCCTGTCGCTCGGCGGCGGCGCGTTGCGCGCGTTCGGTGTCCTCCGCGGCTGCGACCAGAAGCGCGAATTCGTGGGCACTGGCCCGCTCTGCAACTTCGGAGGCCGAAGGATTTGGCGCGGGCGGCAGCGCGGCGGCGCGGGCCGGCGGGGCGATCGAGGATGTCCGTTCGGACGGCACGCGCGGCGGCGGCGCGGACGGAACGGTCGCGGCGAAATACGCCCGCACCAGGTCGCTCCGCGACACCACGCCGACCAGGCGATCGTCACGGGTGACGAAGACCCGTTTGACGCGATGTTCGGTAATCAGGCGCGCGACTTCGGCGATGGGCGCCGCCTCCGGGACGGCGATCAGCGGCCGATGCATGATCTCGGCGGCGCTTCGGTTGACCGGATCGACCGATTGCAAGTACTCGGCCGCGAGAGGTTGTCCTTCCGCCAGTTGCGACAGCCATTGATCGCGTTTGGCGATGCGGTCGCCGGTGCGCTGGCCGACGAGATCCCATTCGCTGACGACGCCGATCGGGGCGCCGTCGCCGTCGACGACGGCCACGGCACTGACGCGCGACGCGAGCAGTACGCGCGCAACATCGGCTGAGGATGAACTTAGTCCCACGACGGAAACTCCGGTCGTCATAACATCGCGAGCAAGCATCTTCGTCACTCCATGCAGCGCCGCAACCGCGGGCGCGGATCACCTTTGGACGTGCAGCGCCATTTCGAGCGCTCGTCCATGTCGCTATCGGGCAAGTGCGGATCGCGCGCGCTGCGATGGAGCTTGGCATCTGCGTCCATCAACGAGCCGAGCTTGCCTTGACCTCGTCGCGTTTCAGCACCGCCGCGCATCGGCTCGCTCCTCACTCCGCCGCCGCGGCCAACTTGCCGCCGCCGGCATCCCCGGCCGCCGCCTGGATCGCGGTGAGCGCGATGGTGTAGACGATGTCGTCGACCAGGGCGCCGCGCGACAGGTCGTTGACGGGTTTGCGCAGCCCCTGCAGCATCGGGCCGACCGAGACCACGTTGGCCGAGCGCTGCACCGCCTTGTAGGTGGTGTTGCCGGTGTTGAGGTCGGGGAAGATGAAGACGTTGGCGCGGCCGTCGAGCGGGCCGCCCGGCGCCTTCTGCCGGCCGACGCTTTCCACGGTGGCGGCGTCGTATTGGATCGGGCCGTCGACGATCAGGTCGGGGCGCAACGCGCGCACCTTGTCGGTGGCGCGGCGCACCTTGTCGACGTCCTCGCCGGCGCCGGACGCGCCGGTCGAGTAGGAGATCATCGCCACCCGCGGCTCGATGCCGAAGGCAGCTGCGGAGTCGGCGGACTGGATCGCGATCTCGGCGAGTTCATCGGCGGTCGGATCCGGATTGATGGCGCAGTCGCCATAGACCAGCACCTGATCCGGCATCAGCATGAAGAACACGCTGGAGACGATGCTCGAGCCCGGCGCGGTCTTGATCAGCTGCAGCGCCGGACGCACCGTGGAGGCGGTGGTGTGAATGGCGCCGGACACCAACCCGTCGACCTCGTTCTGCGCCAACATCATGGTGCCGAGTACGACGGAGTCTTCCAGGGCAATTTCCGCCTGCAGCTTGGTGAGGCCCTTCGACTTGCGCAGCTCGACCAGCGGGTCGACGTAGCGGGCGCGTTGCTGCTCGGCATCGACGATCTCGACGTCGTCCGGCAGGTCGATGCCGTGGGCCGCGGCCACTTCGCGGATGCGGTCCGGCGCGCCAAGCAGGATGCAACGGGCGATGCGCTTCTCGGCGCAGATCGCAGCGGCGCGGATGGTGCGCGGCTCTTCGCCCTCGGGCAGCACGATGCGGCGGCTCGCCGCGCGCGCGCGCGCGACCAGGCGATGCCGGAACACCGGCGGCGGCATCAATCCGTCGACCGGCAGGTTGAGACGATGCACCAGCGGCGCAGTGTCCACCCGCTCGGCGATGAACGAGATCACCCGCTCCATGCGGTCGGCGTCGGCGCGGTTGACGTGCGCGGACAGGTTGGCGAGCTTCGAGGCGGTGACGAACGTATCGTCCTCGGTGCAGAGCAGCGCCAGGCGATCGAGCGGCGCCGCCGCCAGCGCCGCCGCGACCTCGGGCGCCGGACGCCCGCCGCAGGTGAAGACGAAGCCGGCCAGCGGCATGCCGCGTTGCGCCACCAGCGCGGTGGCGAGAATCGCGTCGCTGCGATCGGCCGGCGTCACCACCAGGGTTCCGGGCCGCAGATCGCCGAGCAGCTTCTCCGCCGAGCGCGCGGCGACCACCACGGTCTGCACCCGCGAGCTCTCGATGTCGCCGCGGTTGAGGATGCTCATGCCGAGATCATCGGCGATGTCGATCATCCGCGGCGCCAGCAGATGCGGCGCATTCGGCACCGCGGCGAGGATCGGCACCGGCGTCGCCGAGCCCTTCAGCGTCAGCGCGCCGAGCGCGGACAACGCCGACGCCGCCGCGGCATCGGCGCAGCGGTTGATCAAGAGGCCCGCGATCGGCCGGCGGCCGTCGTCGCCATATTGCTCCGCGGCCGCGGCAGCTTTCGCAGCTAACGTGGCCGGACTATGCGCGCCGCCGGCCAGCACCGGGATGAGGTCGGCGCCGAGCGAGCGGACGATCTCGATGTTGAGCCGTGTGGCGATCTGGAATTCGACGTTGGGGATCAGGCCCTCGACGATCACCACGTCGCAATCGGCCTGCACCGTGTCGACCATCGACACGACTTCTTCCATCAGCCCGCCGAGCTGACCGGAGCGCACCATCTCGGCGGCGTGATCGATCGAAATCGGATCGGGCGCGGAGGCCCCGCACAAGGTGCGGGCAAAATGCGCCGCAAGGTCCAGATCACCGGCGCGGACTTCGGGTTGCACGATCGGCTTGACGAAGCCGACCCGTAGGCCGGTGAGGTGCAGGGCCCTGACGAGACCGAGCGTCACGGAGGTGAGCCCCGCGTCGCGGGACACCGGAACGAGGTAGAAGGTGCGATGGCGGGGGAGCGTGTTCATGGCAGTCATCCGATCGATCGACGAGTCACAAGTAACTGGGCGCCTGAGCGATCAGGCGAAGTGAAGGTCGCGGGGCTGCGCCGGAACTCCGGTCGCGGGAAAAATCCCGACCACGGTCGCCGCGTCATTGGCGATCAGTCCCTCTTCATCGGTGGGGATGACGACCGCGGTCGGCCGCCGGCTGCGGCTGATCCGGCCGGAACGACCGCCGACCATCCGCTCATTGGCCTCGCGGTTCAGGGTGAAGCCGAACACCCGCAGGCTCTCGATGGTCTTGGCGCGGATCAGCGCCGAGTTCTCGCCGATGCCGCCGGTGAACACCAAGGCGTCGAAATTATCCAGCGAGGCGGCGAGCCCGCCGATGTGGCGCGCCAGCCGATGCACGAACACGTCGAGCGCCAGGATGGCGCCGGCGTGGCCGGATTTGGCGGCCTGCTCCAGCGTGCGGCAGTCGCTGGACAGTTCGGAAACGCCGAGCAGACCGCTCTCTTTGTTCAGCATGGCGTCGACCTCGTCGAGGTTCAGCCGCGCGGTGCGGGCGATATGCGCCACCGCGCCGAAGTCGATGTCGCCGGAGCGGGTGCCCATCACCAGACCCTCGATCGGCGTCATGCCCATCGTGGTGTCGACGCTCTCGCCGTTGCTGACCGCGGTGGCGGAGGCGCCGTTGCCGAGATGCGCGATGACGATGCCATGATCCTGCGGATCGAGCCGTAGTAGCTCGACCGTCTGGCGCGCGACGTAGCGATGCGAGGTGCCGTGGAAGCCGTAACGCCGCACGCCGTAATCGCGATAGAGGTGCTGCGGGATCGCGTAAGTATAGGCCGCGCACGGCATGGTCTGGTGGAACGCGGTGTCGAACACCACGACCTGGGGCACCGACGGCAGGCCTTGCGAGCAGGCCTGGATGCCGAGCAGATTGGCCGGGCCGTGCAGCGGCGCCAGCGCCGACACCGCCTCGATGTCGGCGAGAACTTCCGGCGTCACCAAGGCAGAGGCGGTGAAGCGCTCGCCGCCGTGCACGACGCGGTGCCCGACGACGACGATGCGATCGAGCAGGCTCTGCTCGTCGAGATAGCGCAGGATCGCCGCCATCGCCGCGTCATGGGCGCCGGCGTGCAGCGCATTCGTGGTCTTGGTCTCGCCGGACTTGATCACCAGCCTCGCCTCGGCAAGCCCGAGACATTCCGCCAGACCGCTCGCCAGCGGCGCGCCGCCGAGCGCGGGAATCACCGCGAATTTGATCGACGACGACCCGCAATTGATCACCAGGACGAGTTGCGATGTATAGGACATGTGGATTCCATGTTGCTGATAGCGACAAACGACGTCGGCCGACGGCCGAAACAAGGCGCGACAAAGCGATCGCGGACTCGTGGTCCGTTCCGCGTAACGACTCGATCCAGACTCCCGCGATTTGAGCGTCCGCAGGCGGCGACGCGGAGCCGGTCTGTTACCGGCCCGGGCGGAGCAACTCCTCGAGAGACCACGGCCTCCCGAGGAGTTGCGGCCGCGCTAGCGTTCGACGCAGAGCGCGACGCCCATG
Source organism: Rhodopseudomonas rhenobacensis (assembly GCF_014203125.1). GTDB lineage: Bacteria > Pseudomonadota > Alphaproteobacteria > Rhizobiales > Xanthobacteraceae > Rhodopseudomonas_A > Rhodopseudomonas_A rhenobacensis. The sequence continues at coordinate 98,479 of NZ_JACHIH010000005.1, read as the reverse complement.
CCGCCGCCGATGCAAAGCGTGGCGAGACCCTTCTTGGCCTCGCGCTTCTGCATTTCGTGCAGCAGCGTGACGAGGATGCGCGCGCCGGATGCGCCGATCGGATGGCCGAGCGCGATCGCGCCGCCATTGACGTTGACCCGCTCCGGATCCCAGCCCATCTCCTTGTTCACCGCCAACGCCTGAGCGGCGAAGGCCTCGTTGGCTTCGATGAGATCGAGCGCATCGACGCTCCAGCCGGCTTTGCGCAGCGCGAGGCGGCTGGCCGGGATCGGGCCGGTGCCCATGATGGTGGGATCGACGCCGGCGGTGGCCCAGGACGCGATCCGCGCCAGCGGCACCAGACCGCGGCGGACCGCATCCTCTTCACGCATCAGCACCAGTGCGGCGGCGCCATCATTGAGACCGGAGGCGTTGCCGGCGGTCACCGTGCCGTCCTTGGCGAAAGCCGGGCGCAGTTTGGCCAGGGTCTCCGCCGTGGTACCAGGCTTCGGATGTTCGTCGCACTCGACCACCACGTCGCCCTTGCGGGTCTTGACGGTGATGGCAACGAGTTCATCGCGGAAACGACCGCTCTGCTGGGCGGCTGCCGCCTTCTGCTGCGACTTCAAGGCGAACGCGTCCTGCGCCTCGCGGGTGATGCCAAAGGCCCGCGCGACGTTCTCTGCGGTGGTTCCCATATGGTAGTTGTTGAAGGCTTCCCACAATCCGTCCTTGATCATGGTGTCCTGCAGTTCGGCATTGCCCATCTTGATGCCGCCGCGCAGGTGTACGAAGTGCGGCGACAGGCTCATGCTTTCCTGGCCGCCGACCACCATGATCTCGGCGTCGCCGGCCTGGATCGCCTGGGCGCCGAGCGCGACGCTGCGCAACCCGGAGCCGCAGACCTGGTTGATGCAGAACGCGCTGGATTCGGCGGGAATCCCGGCGGCGATCGCCGCCTGTCGCGCCGGGTTCTGACCCTGCCCCGCGGTGAGCACGTGGCCGAGGATGACCTCGCTCACGTCGGCCGGTTCGGTGTTGGCGCGAAGCAGCACCTCGCGGATCACGGCGGCGCCGAGATCATGAGCGGGAATGCTGGCGAGGCTGCCATTGAAGGATCCGACCGCGGTGCGAGCGGCAGCGGCGATGACGATGTTACTCATGATGTGGTCCTTGAGGGCGATTCAGAAGAAGCAGTGGCCGATGAAGACAACCGGCAACGTCGCGGCCGTGCCCGGCCGCCATTGCCACCCGCGCCGGCCGTCCGGTCGGCACCGGCAACAATGATATCAACGGTCAACGGACTTGCTCTGGCAGTGGGCTCGATGGCACGACGTCGGCAACCTTGCCGCCGGTCTCCACATCGATCGGCATCGTTGGGACATAGACCGGAATGATCAGCTCGGCCTCGGTGGCAACGATCACCTGTTCGACGGTGACGCCGGGGGCGACCTCGCGCAGCAGCAGGCCGTCGGCCGTCGGCTCGATGACGGCGAGGTCGGTGACGATCAGGTCGACCCGACGCACCGACGTGACCGGCAGCGTGCAGCGCTTCAGGATCTTCGACTGACCCTTGGCGGAATGCTGCATGGCGACGATCACCCGCTTGGCTCCCGACACCAGATCCATCGCGCCGCCCATGCCCGGCACCATCTTGCCCGGCACCATCCAGTTGGCGAGTTGGCCCTGCTGATCCACCTGCAGGCCGCCGAGGACGGTGACATCCAGATGCCCGCCGCGGACCAGCCCGAACGACATCGCGCTGTCGAAGGCCGCAGCCCCCGGCACCGCGCCGATCGGGCCGCCGCCGGCGTCGGTCAAGTCATCGTCCTCCAGTCCTTCCTCCGGCAATGCCTGGACGCCGATCAGGCCATTCTCCGACTGCAGGAACACCTCGATGCCGTCCGGCAGATAGCGCGTCACGAGCGTGGGCAGGCCGATCCCCAGATTAACGAGTTCGCCGTCGTGTAGTTCGAGCGCCACACGCTTGGCGATGATGGTTTTCTCATCCATGACGACGCTCCTTGGCTACCAGGTGATCCACGACGACGTTGGGCGTGACGACCGCGTCGGGCGGGATGACCCCGACCGGCACGATCTCATCGGCCTCGGCAATGACGGTCGTGGCCGCCATCGCCATCAGCGGGTTGAAGTTGCGCGCGGTGAAGGCGTATTCGAGGTTGCCGCCGTAGTCCGCGCGCTTGGCCGCCACCAGGGCGAAGTCGGCCCGCAGCGGCTTCTCCAGCAGGAAGGTCTGGCCGTCGACATCGACGGTCGCCTTGCCCTCCTCGACCAAGGTGCCGAGGCCGGTGAGGGTGAGGATGCCGCCGAGGCCGAAGCCCCCAGCGCGAATCCGTTCGGCCAGCGTTCCCTGCGGCACCAGCTCGACCTGGATCTCGCCGGCGATCATCTGCTTCTGAGTGTCGGCGTTGAGGCCGATGTGGCTGGTGATGACACGGTAGACCAATCGCTCGCTGATCAGCCTGCCGAGACCGACATTGGGGCGTCCGGTGTCGTTGGTGATGATGGTCAGCTCACTCTTGCGCTGTCGCACCAACTCGTCGATCAGCCGCAGTGGTGCGCCGATTCCGGTGAAGCCGCCGATCATCAGAACGGCGCCTTCCGGAATGAGCTCGACCGCGTCGGATAGCGCGATCACCTTTTTCATAGCTGCCCCCCTTTGCCGCCGGCGACCTTGCGCCCCGCGTTGGAGCGGGCCGCCCAGCCCACTTCCGCCTGCCCCTTCAGACCAAGGATCTGACGGGCTTCCGCGGGGCTGGCGATCTCGAAGTTCAATTCCTTGGCGATGCGGATGATCTTCTCGACCTGCTCGGCGCTGCTCTTCGCCAGTTGGCCGGGTCCGATGTAGAGATTGTCCTCCAGCCCGACACGGACGTTGCCGCCCAGGGTCATGGCCAAAGTGAGCAGCGGCATTTGAGTCCTGCCGGCGGCGCAGCACGACCAGACGAAGTTTTCCGCACCGATCAGCTTCTGCGCGGTATCGACCAGGAACAGCAGATTCGCAGGCGTCGCCGGCATGCCGCCCAGGATGCCCATCACGAACTGCAGATAGACCGGAGTCTTCAGCGCGCCGGTGTCGATCAGGTACTTAATGTTGTTGATCATGCCGACGTCATAGACTTCGAGCTCCGGTTTGGTGCCGACTGCCTGCATGCCGGCAGAGAACACCTTGAGGCTCTTGAACGTGTTCGGAAACACCAGGTCTTCCGTGGATTTCAGGTACGGAATCTCCCAGTCGAATTTCGGCTGCTTGACCTTGTCGGCGAGCGGGTGGATCGCGAAGTTCATCGAGCCCGCATTGAGCGAGGCCAATTCCGGTTTCAGGATATTGACCGGCTTGAGCCTTTCCTCGGACGTCATGCCGAGGCCGCCGCCGGTGGTGATGCAGATCGCAGCATCGCATTGCTGATCGATGGCGCTGACGATGTCCTCGAACACATTGACGTCGCTGCTGGGACGACTGTCCTTGGGATCGCGGGCGTGGATGTGGACGACCGCGGCTCCGGCGGCGGCGGCGCCGACCGCCTGCTCGACGACCATGTCCGGGGTGTGGGGGAAATAAGGCGACAGGCTGGGGACGTGGACGCCGCCCGTGATCGCTGCCGTGATGACCAGCTTACTCATAGTCTTTCTCCAATGGTTGATTTGCAGATGAAGGCTCAGACCCATCCGGTCAGGTAGTAGATCCCGATCACCGCGAAAGCGGCGAACGTCTTGCAGATGACGATTCCGAAAATGTAGGGGTAGGCTTCCCGGTGGTTGAGGCCGCAGACCGCCATGATGGTGATGACCGCGCCGTTGTGCGGAAGCGAGTCCATGCCGCCGCTCGCCATGGCGGCGACACGGTGCAACACCTCGAGCGGGATGCCGGCGGCGTTGGCGCTGGCCACGAAGCTGTCGGCCATCGCCGCGAGCGCAATGCTCATGCCGCCCGACGCCGAGCCGACGATTCCGGCCAGCGCATTGATGGTGATGGCCTCGTTCAGCAAGGGATTGGGGATCGATGTCAAAGCGTCGCGAATGACGAGGAAACCCGGCAGCGCGGCGATCACCGAACCGTAGCCGTACTCGGTCGCGGTGTTCATGGTCGCCAGCATGGCGCCACCCACAGCGGTTTGACTGGCCCCTGCAAACTTCGCCTTCAATGTCTTGAAGGAGGTGCAGACCACGAACAGACAGGCGATCGCCAGCGAGATCTCGACCGCCCAGATGCCCTGAAGTGCGGGCAGATTGACCGTGATCGGCTTGGTAATCGCGTTCATCTCCACCACGATCTTGGCCGGGTACCAAACCGGCAGCATCTTGGTGAAAAACAGGTTGAGCACGCCGACCATGACCAAGGGGCTGATCGCCACCCAGGGATTCGGCAGGCTTGCGTCAGCGAGGATTTCGGGTTCCGAGCGCAGTTCGCAGGTCGCCGCATAGCCGCCGCCCTTCGCCATCATGCGGCGGCGAGACCACTCGAGGTAAGCGTAGCCGCTGCAGAAGATCAAAGTCGCACCGATCATCCCAAGCACCGGCGCTGCGTAGATGCTGGTGTGGAAGAACGACGTCGGAATGATGTTGACGATCGCCGGCGTCCCCGGCAGGCAGTCCATCGTGAAGGTCGCGCCACCGAAAATGATGGTGGCGGGAATCAGATTCTTGGGAACGTCAGTGGATCGGCACATTTCCGCTGCGAACGGATAGACGGCGAACGCGACGACGAACAGCGATACTCCGCCGTAGGTCAGCACGGCCGATACGATGCAGATCGCCAGAAGGGTTTGATTGCGGCCGATCATGCGCAGCACCGTGGTCACGATCGACTGCGCAAAGCCCGACATCTCGATGAGCTTGCCGAACAAGGCGCCCAGCAAGAACAGCGGGAAGTAGTTCTCGATGAACGTCACCATCTTGCTCATGAACAGGCCGCTGTAGACCGGCAGAATGTTGCCGGGGTCGGTCAGCATGACGGCGCCGATGGCGGCGATCGGTGCGAATAGGATGACGCTGAAGCCCCGATAAGCCACGAACATCAGGAAGGCGAGTGAAAGGAGGCAGATTAGAAAGTCCATGACTTCCTCCATGAAAGGGGGGGACGGCAGATCCCTCGACCTGCCGTTGGCTGCGCGTCAGTGGGCGGTGTAGCCGCCGTCCACGGCGATGGCGGCGCCGGTGATGGAGCCGGCCTCCTCCGAGCACAGGAAGGCGATGGTGGCGGCGAGGTGTTCGGGCGGGATCATCTTCTTCGTCGGGATTTCGCGGAGGAAGACTTCCTTCATCACCTGATCCTCACGCAGCCCGGTGGCCACCGCCTGCTGCGCGATCTGCTTTTCGATGATCGCGGTCAGCACCGTGCCCGGACACACCGCGTTGCAGGTGACGCCGTGCTCGGCGACTTCGATCGCGATCGATTTGGTCAGGCCGATCAGGCCGTGCTTCGAGGCGACGTAGGCCGGCTTGTGCGGCGCGCCCACCATCCCGAGCACCGACGAGGTGTTGACGATCCGTCCCCAGCCGCGCTCCATCATGCCGGGCACCACGGCCTTGATGATGTGGAACGCAGCGCTCAGATTCACCGCGAGCAACAGATCCCATTTCTCGTCGGGAAAGTTCTGCACCGGCGAGACATGCTGCGTGCCGGCATTGTTCACCACGATGTCGAGCGGACCGAAAGCTTCGACCGCCTGCGCCAGCATGGCGGGGATCTGTTCCGGCCGACTGAGGTCGGCTCCGGAATGGATCACCTTGGTCCCGCTGCGCGCGGCGATCTCGGCGCACAGCCGATCGATCTCGGCGGCGTCACCGAAGCCGTTGAGCATGACGTGGCAGCCGCGATTGGCCAGTTCGCGAGCGGTCGCCAAACCGATTCCACTCGTGGAGCCGGTGACAAGTGCATTTCTGTTCTTCATGATTTGTCCTAGCAACGTCTTCCAGTGGTGAGCGCAACCGCGCCAAGACGCAGGGGATGCGTCGATGATGCCGGTGCTTGGCAAGCCGCGCCTTGTGCTGTCCGTCAGCCCGACCGACCTGTCTTCGACTGCTATCTCCGCGATAGTCCCGAAGGCCGACGTTGAGGTCCGCTCTGCATTCCGCACGTTTCTTGCTGCCAACTACTCAGCAAGCGTCATGCCAACGATGAATCGTCATGTAACTCGATCCGGCAGAGCGGATTTCTGCGCAAATTGCGGATTCCAACGATCCCGGCGGCATCGCCGTGCAGTAATTCTTGACGCGGCTTTGTCCTGAATTCTGACTCGGAACGAGCGGCGGCCTCGACTAACTAAAGCCGGCACCGGAGCCGCAACGACCGACGATCAGCATGCCGCCGGCGGCAACGCATCGCTGCGAGGCGGACCGACGGCTGTCGCGCCCGGTCAAGAAGTCAGTTCGGAGGAAGGCGGGCACGGCCGGCCCTGCTGCGTGAATGCAACTCGGGCCACGTAGCCGGCACCGGCCACAATTCGCCGGCCTGTGCGGCCAGAAACGCGCTGCGCTTCGTCGACGGGAGCCGGGCTCCCGCGCGAAAAACCAGCCACGGAAAAACCCGCTTGACCGGCCGCGGTTATCGCGGCCGATCAAACGGTGTTCAACTTCTAATGGTATGGTTTGGGCTGGAGTTATCGCGCCTTCCAACCCGCTCCTTGCTCGGTTCAGCCGACGGTGTTGTAGCCGCCATCAATGTAGTGAAGTTCGCCGGTGACCGAGCGCGCCTGCTCTGTCATGAGAAAGCCGGAATACGCGCCGACCTCCTCGATCGTGGTGAGCTGATGCGTCAGCGCGCGTTCCGTCGCTTTGGCGATCAACTCGTCGAAGTGACCGATGCCGCTGGCGGCGCGGGTCTTCAGCGGGCCCGGCGAGAGCGTGTTGACCCGAATGCCCTTCAGACCAAGTTCAGACGCCAAATATCGCGTCACGCTTTCCAGCGCGGCCTTCACCGGCCCCATGATGTTGTAGTGATCGACCACCTTGTCGGCGCCGAGATAACTCAGGGTTTGGATCGATCCTCCTTCGGGCATCAGCGGTTCGGCCAGCTTGCTCATGCGGATGAAGGAATGGCACGACACGTCCATTGCCGTCATGAAGCCTTCGCGGGAGCAATCGACGACGCGCCCGTGCAGATCCGCCATCGGCGCAAAGGCAATCGAATGCAGCAGGCCATCCAGCCGACCCCATTTGCTGTTGATCGTGTCGAAGACGGCCTCGAGTTCACCTTCCCGCGTCACGTCGGCCTTCACAATGATCGAGGCATCGAGCTGCTCGGCCAATGGACGGACGAACCGCTCGGATTTGTCGTTCAAATACGTGATCGCAAGGTCAGCACCCATGGCGCGGTAAGCCTTGGCACATCCCCATGCGATCGAGTTTTCGTTGGCGATGCCGACGACAAGGATTTTCTTGCCGGACAGGCTAAACAGCCCCTGGTCAGGGGACAGGGTGGAAAAAGAATTGTCGTCCATTGTGGTAGCTCCGGTTCTCAACTGAGGTCCATTAGGTGGAAGGATCGCGATCGCACCGATCAAAGGTTGTCGGGCGAGCGGTCGTTTTGGGTCTGACGCTGCGTAGCAACGCGACGGCAGTCAGGCCGGAACGGTGTGCGACTGCCGAGGCAGCGCCTGGTGTCTCTCTTGGTGGAGCACCTGCAGTTCCGGCAAATCGGGGCGCTGCCGCACAATCCGTTCGACCGGCGCGATCACAAGAGCGGTTCCGACAACCACATCCGTGCCGTCCTGGTTCAAGCAGCGGCAGTCCAGCGTAACCCGCTTCTTCTCGTCGTCCTTGGCGGTCACCGTCACCGTGACGGTGATCCGGTCGCCGGGCTTGACCGGGCAACAGAACCGCAGGCTCTGGCTCAAATAGATCGCGCCAGGCCCAGGCAGCATGGTTCCGAGGATCGTCGAGATGAACCCCGCGGTGATCATGCCGTGGGCTACGACGCCGTTGAACATCGAGGCGGCGGCGAATTCGTCGTCGAGATGCGCCGGGTTCACGTCACCGGAGAGCGCCGCGAAAATGGCGATGTCTTTTCGAGTCACCGTGCGGATGAAGCCCGCCGAACTACCAATTTGCAACTCGTCATACGTGACGTTCTCGATCAGCGTCGGCGTGATGGTGTCATTGAGGAGAGTGTCCATGATAGTCGTTCCTAAAGTGCAAGTATTTGAGCGGGAGCGCGACGGTGGCCAGATCAACGGCAAAGCGCGCTCCACTTCCGCAGGCAAAGTGCACTCGGGCAGATCCCTCGACCTGCCGTTGGCTGCGCGTCAGTGGGCGGTGTAGCCGCCGTCCACGGCGATGGCGGCGCCGGTGATGGAGCCGGCCTCCTCCGAGCACAGGAAGGCGATGGTGGCGGCGAGGTGTTCGGGCGGGATCATCTTTTTGGTGGGGATTTCCCGGAGGAAGACTTCCTTCATCACCTGATCCTCACGCAGCCCGGTGGCCACCGCCTGCTGAGCGATCTGCTTTTCGATGATCGCGGTCAGCACCGTGCCCGGACACACCGCGTTGCAGGTGACGCCATGCTCGGCGACTTCGATCGCGATCGATTTGGTCAGGCCGATCAGGCCGTGCTTCGAGGCGACGTAGGCCGGCTTGTGCGGCGCGCCCACCATCCCGAGCACCGACGAGGTGTTGACGATCCGTCCCCAGCCCCGCTCCATCATCCCGGGCACCACGGCCTTGATGATGTGGAACGCAGCGCTCAGATTCACCGCGAGCAACAGATCCCATTTCTCGTCGGGAAAGTTCTGCACCGGCGAGACATGCTGCGTGCCGGCGTTGTTCACCACGATGTCGAGCGGGCCGAAAGCTTCGACCGCCTGCGCCAGCATGGCGGGGATCTGTTCCGGCCGACTGAGGTCGGCTCCGGAATGGATCACCTTGGTCCCGCTGCGCGCGGCGATCTCGGCGCACAGCCGATCGATCTCGGCGGCGTCACCGAAGCCGTTGAGCATGACGTGGCAGCCGCGATTGGCCAGTTCGCGAGCGGTCGCCAAACCGATTCCACTCGTGGAGCCGGTGACAAGTGCATTTCTGTTCTTCATGATTTGTCCTAGCAACGTCTTCCAGTGGTGAGCGCAACCGCTCAGGGATTGCGCACAGCCGTTCCTGCGGACAGATCAGCAAGCGCCGTGCCAGACGAACTAATCGATGTATAACAATGGATTAGTCGGCCACGGCGACGCCGGAGCGGCATCGGTGTCCGCGATCCCGCACAGTGGTGTCGCCGCGCGGCGCCGATATCGCAGAATCTGCAGCCAACGCGGTGCGCCGATTGTTGACAGCCGCCTGTCTCGAATTCTGACGTTGGGCTGCTGCGGCGCTTCGGCATACCCGGACTGCAAACGTGACCAATGCAACCAGGGGTAAGAGAGGTGGTCCCGGAAATCTGCATCGACGATGAGTGGAATCTCCGCCTGACGGCGGCGATGACCGCCGCGACCAGGAGAGACCATGAGCAGACGACCGTGCCGGAACCACACGTCGGCTTTCAAAGGTTGCGTTGGCGGCCATCAAGGGCGACCGAACGCACGATCGCGCAGATTGGCGTCGTACGCTGCGCTACGCGCGAGCGACCCAATGCATAGCAAGTTGCGATATCACTCGCTGCGCACGCCGCAAACCAGATCGCTGCTGCATCTGGTATTGCGCAGCCGATCGAGCCCGCGCTCAAGAGCCGATTGTACTTCGCTTTTGCGATGTCCCGGTCCGATCCATCATCGGCGCGACGGAAGACCTATTGGCTCGATCGGTCGGCATCCTTCGAGGCGTTCATCTGGTGAGAGCTGCATCCGATCTGCAATCTGCGCGAGGCCGCCGGGTTTTCCGGCTTTTTGATGCGTCGGCGCCGCAGATCGCACGACGCGACCGCAGGCAACCGCGGTCATCCGGCCGCGGGCTCGACGGTGACGGGCTCGTCCTCGGCGGCGAGCGTCCCGCCGCTGCCGTGCTGGACCAGCGGCTTGGAGCCGCTGACGGTGCGCAGCAGCACATAGAACACCGGAGTCAGGAACAGCCCGAACAGCGTCACCCCGATCATCCCGGAGAACACCGCGACGCCCATGGCGCGGCGCATCTCCGCGCCGGCGCCGGTCGACAGCACCAGCGGCAGCACGCCCATGATGAACGCCATCGACGTCATCAGGATCGGCCGCAATCGCAACCGGCTGGCCTCGATCGCCGCCTTGATCGGCGAGCGGCCGGCGAACTCCAATTCGCGGGCGAATTCGACGATCAGGATGGCGTTCTTCGCCGACAGCCCGACCAGCACGATCAGCCCGATCTGGGTGAACACGTTGTTGTCGCCCTTCGACAGCCAGACGCCGAACATCGCGGCCAGAAGCCCCATCGGCACGATCATGATGATCGACAATGGCAGCGCCAGGCTCTCGTACAGCGCGGCCAGCACCAGGAACACCAACAGGATCGCCAGCGGAAACACCCACAGCCCGGAATTGCCGGCGATGAACTGCTGATAGGTGAGATCGGTCCATTCGAAGGCGAAGCCCGGCGGCAGCGTCTCCGCCGCGATCCGGGTCGCCGCGTCCTGCGCCTGGCCTGAGGAATAGCCCGGCGCCGCCGCGGCGTTGACGTCCGACGACAGAAACCCGTTGTAGCGGATCGCGCGCTCGGGGCCGGCGCTCTGGAGAATCTTCAACAGCGCGGCGAGCGGCACCATGTCGCCCGAGGCCGAGCGCACCTTGAGCTGGCGGATGTCGTCGGCCCGCGCCCGGAACGGCGCGTCGGCCTGCACATAGACCGAATAGGTGCGGCCGAATTTGTTGAAGTCGTTGACGTAGTACGAGCCGAGATAGATCTGCAGGGTGTTGAACACCTCGGTCACCGGCACGCCGAGCTGCAACGCCTTGGTGCGGTCGATGTCGGCGAACAATTGCGGCACGTTGACCTGGAAGCTGGAGAACGTCCCGGCGATCTCCGGCGCCTTCGCCATCGCCGCGAGGAACGCCTTGGTGGCCTCGTTCAGCGCGTCGTAGCCGAGCCCGGCGCGGTCCTCGATCTGCAGCTTGAAGCCGCCGATGGTGCCGAGCCCGTTGACCGGCGGCGGCGGAAACATCGCGATGAACGCCTCCTGGATGCCGGCATATTTCTTGTTCAGCTCCATGGCGACCGCGGCGCCGCTGAGCGAGGCGTCCTTGCGCTCCTCGAACGGCTTCAGCGTCGAGAACACGATGCCGGCGTTCGACGAGTTGGTGAATCCGCTGATCGACAGCCCGGGAAACGCCACCGAGCTTTCGACGCCGGGCTGGGTCGCCGCGACGTCGCTCATGGTGCGGATCACCTGCTCGGTGCGGTCGAGCGTGGCGCCGTCGGGTAGCCGCGCGAAGCCGACCAGATACTGCTTGTCCTGGCCCGGCACGAAGCCGCCCGGCACCAGGTTGAACAGCCAGACGGTGGCGCCGACCAGCACCACATAGACGCCCATCACCAGCGCCTTGTTGGAGATCACGCCGCCGACGCCGCGGCTGTAGCCCTGCGCCGAGCGCGCGAACACACGGTTGAAGCCGCGGAAGAACCAGCCCAGCGCGCGGTCGAGGATCCGGGTCAGCCGGTCCTTCGGATCGTTGTGCCCCTTCAGCAGCAGCGCCGCCAGCGCCGGCGACAGCGTCAGCGAATTGATCGCCGAGATCACCGTGGAGATCGCAATGGTCAGCGCGAACTGCTTGTAGAATTGCCCGGTCAGGCCGCTGATGAAGGCCAGCGGCACGAACACCGCGATCAGCACCAAGGCGATGGCGATGATCGGCCCCGACACTTCCTTCATCGCCTGGTAGGTGGCGTCGCGCGGCGAGCGGCCGCCCTCGATGTTGCGCTCGACGTTCTCCACCACCACGATGGCGTCGTCGACCACGATGCCGATTGCCAGCACCAAGCCGAACAGGCTGAGCGCGTTGATCGAAAATCCGAACAAGTGCATCACCGCAAAGGTGCCGACGATCGACACCGGCACCGCGAGCAACGGAATGATCGACGCCCGCCAGGTCTGCAGGAACAGGATCACCACCACCACCACTAGCGCGATGGCTTCCAGCAAAGTGTGGATCACGGCTTCGATGGAAAAGCGGACGAATTGCGTCGGGTCGTAGACGATCTGGTACGCCACGCCTTCCGGCATGGTCTTCTGGATCTCCGCCATGGTGGCGCGGACGCTGTCGGAGATCTGCAGCGCGTTCGAGCCGGGCGCCTGGAAGATCGGAATCGCCACCGCCTGCTTGTTGTCGAGCAGCGAGCGCAGGCCGTATTCCGAAGCGCCGAGCTCAACACGCGCGACGTCGCGCAGCCGCGTCACCTCGCCCTGCGCCCCGCTCTTGACCACGATGTCGCGGAATTGCTCTTCGGTGGAAAGCCGGCCCTCGGCATTGACGGAGAGCTGCAGGTCGAGCCCCTTGACGCTCGGCGAGGCGCCGACCACGCCGGCGGCGGCTTCGACGTTCTGCGCCTGGATCGCCTTGACGATGTCGCTGGCGGTCAGCCCGTGTTCCGCCGCCTTCTGCGGATCGACCCAGATCCGCATCGAATAGTCGCCGGCGCCGTACAGCTGCACGTCGCCGACGCCGTCGAGCCGCGCCAGCCGATCCTTGACGTTGAGCACCGCGTAGTTGCGCAAATACGTCATGTCGTAGCGGTTGTTCGGCGACAGCAGATGCACCACCATGGTGAGGTCGGGCGAACTCTTCTTGGTGATGATGCCGAGCTGGCGGACCACCGCGGGCAGCCGCGGCTCGGCCTGCGCCACGCGGTTCTGCACCAGTTGCTGCGCCTTGTCGGGGTCGGTGCCGAGCCGGAACGTCACCGTCAGCGTCATCGCACCGTCGGTGGTGGCCTGGCTCGCCATATAGAGCATGCCTTCGACGCCGTTGATCTGCTCCTCGATCGGGGTCGCCACCGTCTCGGCGATCACTTTCGGGTTGGCGCCCGGATAGGTGGCGCGCACCACCACCGACGGCGGCACCACGTCGGGATATTCCGAGATCGGCATCGACAACAGCGAGATCAGCCCGGCCAGGAAGATCAGCACCGACAAGACGCCGGCGAAGATCGGACGATCGATGAAGAATTTCGAAAGATTCATGGCCGCGCTCCGCTGCGAGGTTTGTGGTTAGCGCTGCGCAAGCTGGCGAGCGCCGCCGGCGTCGGCCAGTTCGGACTTCACCAGCGCGCCGGGGCGCACCCGCTGCAGGCCGTTGACCACGACGCGGTCGCCGGACTGCAGCCCGGAGGTCACGATGCGCAGCCCCTCGACATTGCCGCCGAGCGTGATCGCGCGGTACATCGCGCGGCTGTCGTTGCCGACCACCATGACGAACTTCTTGTCCTGGTCGGTGCCGATCGCGCGCTCTTCCAGCATCACCAGCGTCTGCTGCTGCGGCTGGCCCATCCGCAGCCGCGCGAACTGGCCGGGGATCAGCTTGCCGTCGGCGTTGTCGAACGCCGCGCGGACCCGGATGGTGCCGCTCTGGCCGTTGACCTGATTGTCGATCAGCTGGATGTGGCCCTTGGCCGCATCGCCGCCCGACGACGAGGTCGACATCTCGACCGGGATGCGGTCGAGCTTGCCGGAGGCGCCGCCGATCGAGCCGAGCGCGCGGATCACCACGTCCTCATCGGCATCGAAGCTCGCATAGATCGGGTTGACCGAAACCAACGAGGTCAGCACCGGCGACTGCGTCCCGGCCGCGACCAGATTGCCGACGGTGACTTCGATCTTGCCGACCCGGCCGGCAACCGGGGCACGGACCTTGGTGTAGTCGAGATTGAGCCTGGCCGATTGCAGCGTGGCTTCCGCCGCCGCCACATTGGCGATGGCTTCGCGATTTGCGTTCTCGCGCTGATCGAAGTCGCGCCGGGTGACCACGTTGTTGCTGACCAGCTGGCGGCCGCGCTCGAGTTCGCCGGCGGCGAACAGCGCGCGGGCTTTCGCCGCCTCGAGCTGCGCCTGCGCCTTGTCGACCTCCGCCGCATAAGGCGCGGGGTCGATCTCGAACAGCACGTCGCCGGCCTTGACCAGCGCGCCTTCGGTGAAGCGCGTGGTCTGGATCGCGCCGGCGACCCGCGGCCGCAGCTCGACGCGATTCACGGCTTCGAGCCGCCCGGAGAAATCGTCCCACAGCGTGGCCTGGCGAGGCTGCACCACCGCGACCGTCACGGGGACGGCTTGCTCGGGGGGCGGTGAGCTCGCGGTGGCCTGCTCAACATGGAAATAGCGGTCGGCAACAACCGATCCGCCGAGGAGGACGGCCCCGGCGACGGCCAGGCCGATGGTTCGACGAAAACGAGGGGACGGCGGGACAATGGCGGTCGACGTCATGTGGCGCTCCATAACTGTAGTGCTCACTACAGATGTAGAGGTAGACGCTCGCCGTCAAGAGGATTATGTATCGGACACTAAGAAAAGTCGAGGTACCTGAATATGGCGATGGGTCGTCCCCGCTGTTTCGACGCCGAAAAGGCGCTGGACGAAGCGATGGAAGTCTTCTGGCGGCACGGTTATGAGGGCGCAACGATTGCGCAACTCACTGAAGCCATGGGCATAAATCCGCCAAGCCTGTACGCGGCGTTCGGCAGCAAGGAAGGTCTGTTGCGGGCCGCGCTGGACCGTTACACCGCCAAGCGAGGGGCGTTTTTGACCGAAACGCTCTGCGCGCCGACTGCTCGTGTGGTGGCCGAGCGGCTACTGATGGGGATCGCGGAGGCGCAGACCGACCCGTCCCATCCGCCGGGCTGCCTGTTGGTGCAAGGCGGACTGGCCTGCGGTAGCGGCTCGGAAAATGTCCCGTTTGAGCTCGCCTCGCGCCGCGCCGAGACCGAGCATCGGTTACGGCAGCGGTTCGAACGCGCCAAGGCCGAGGGCGATCTGACCGCCACCGCGGATCCGGCGGCGCTGGCGCGCTATCTCTCTGCGGTGATCGTGGGGATGAGCGTGATGGCGTCGTCCGGCGCCGGCCGCGAGGAACTCCGCGAGGTCGCCCGCCTGTCGTTAAAAGCCTTCGAGCAGCAGGCCGAAACCGTCACCAAAGCCAGCGCGAGCACGCCGATCGTCGCGCTGATCCAGCCATAGCGCGGGTCGAGCAGCGCCGGCAGCAGCAGCATGACGACACCGAACACGGCGTCGAGGCCGAGGTGGACCGGAACGCTGATCAGCTTGACCACGCCCCACTGGTAATCGGTGAGCAGGCTGTAGGCGATGCCGAGGCAGCCCAACACGACTCAGCTCCACCGCGCTGCTCCTTGCCAGTCGACCAGGAACGGCAGCGCGATCACCAACGCCGACACGAGATAATCGATCGCTCCATGGAGTGAGGTCGGCACAATCCGCATGTATTCCTCCCGACGGCCGACCTTTGCGTCGCTCAGAGCTTGCGATAGGTGACGTGCGCCGTGCCGAACGGCACGCCGGCGCGGCCGGCGCTGCCGCGGACGATGCAGGCGCGGTCGTCGATCCGGTAGAACCAATCGTCGAAATTCAGCTTGGTGGTGCTGCCGTCCTTCTGAGGGGTCTCGCGCGTGTAGCGCCAATTGAAGGCGCAGCCCTCGGCCTCGCCCGTGGCCTCGCCGTCGAGCCGCGTTTCCGAGCCGTTGTATTTGCCGGGACCGAGCTTGCGGATGGTCCAGCGCAGCGTGTCTTCGTGGCCATCGTCGAAGTGATAGGTCTCGGTGAAATGCACCGCCTGCTCCGCCGCGCTCCATCGGCCTTCGGCGGCGATGGTGGCGCGCATCTGCAAGCCCCCGATCAGGCTTTCGATCACGCCCCAGCCCTCCAGCCGGCCGTCGAAGAATTCCTCCGGCAGGAAGACCGGAGTGGTGCCCTTGAAATCGTCGATCGCCATCGTTGCTCCAATGCAGTGTTCGTGTCAGCCACGAACCCGGAGGAGATCGACTTGTTCCCGGCGCAGGAGCAGCAGCTCAGCCGAACAGGCCGAAGAACCAGCCTGCGACGGCCAGGACCGGCACCACTGCGATTGCGATGAGCAGCAACGGCGCGGGCTCATTGCCGGTTCGTTTGCTGTCGATATCTTTTTCTGCCATGGCGGACGAACGCATTCACCTACGGCAGGTTCCGGCGAGCGCGCATCATGCCGGCGCGGAACGGCGTAGCAGGTAGATGTCCATGATCCAGCCGTGCCGCGCGCGCGCCTCGGCCCGCACCGTGGCGATCTGGTCCTTGACCTCCGCGAGCGGCCCAGCGATCAGAATCTCGTCGGGCGTGCCGAGATAAGCACCCCAGAATATCTCCAGATCCGGCTCGGTCAGTTGCGCAAAGGCTTGCGTGCCGTCGAGCATCACCACGACGCTGCCGGCCTCGCTGGGAAAGCCGTCCGCAAGCTTGCGCCCGGTGGTCAACGTGACCGGCTCGCCGATCTGGTTCAACGCGATGCGGTGCTTCGCCGCCAGCACCTGCACGCTGCTGATGCCGGGAATCACCTCGTAGTCGAGCGCGAGCCCCTTGGCGCGCAGCCGTTCGATGATCCGCAGCGTGCTGTCGTACAGTGCCGGATCGCCCCACACCAACAGCCCGCCGATCTGGCCGTCGGCGAGATGCTGTTGGAACTGACGGCCGTACCGATCGGCGAGCTCGGCGTGCCAGTGATCGACATTGTCCTGATAGCAGCCGGCGGCGGCGCGTTGCGGCACCTCGATGGCGACCATGTCGACGTCCTTGCGCGCGACGAAGCGCTGCAGAATCGTGGTGCGCAGCTGTTTCAACGCCGCCTTCTCGGTGCCCTTGTCGGGCACGAAGAACACGTCGACGCGGTTCAGCGCCTTGATCGCCTGCTGCGTCAGATAGTCCGGATCGCCGGCGCCGATGCCGATCACCAGAATTTTTCGCATCTTCCCCTCAACGCTCACCGATTGACATAGACCACGCGCCAGCCGCCCTGCAGCCGATCGATCCTGGTCAGCGACAGCGGATCGATGACGAAGCGCAGCGCCGGATCCGGCGCGATGTCGAGTGCGATCGCCAAGGCGGCGCGCACCGTGCCGGAATGCACCACCAGCACCACGTCGCCGGGCGGCAAACCATCGACCCCCTCGCGCACGCGAACAATCTGGTCGGCAAAGCTTTCGCCGCCGGGCGGGCGATTGACGGCGGGCGCCCGCCAGAACGCGGTGTAGGCGTCGCCGAGTTCTCGGGCGAGGTCCTCGTGACGGCGGCCGGTCCAAGCGCCGAAATGCTGCTCGCGAAATTTTGGCTCGGCTATCGGCTGCAACGCCAGCGCCGCCGCGGTCTGCAGCGTGCGGCGACTGGAACTGGCATAGCAGGCCGCGTCCGCCGGCAGCCGCGAACGCAACGCCGCGATGGCCTCGGCATTACTGGTGTCGGCCGAAGCGTCGCCGTCGTGAATGACGCCGCGGGGCCCCGCCACCGGCGCGTGCCGCACCAGCCACAGCCGCGTCTCTGTCATCACGCCCTCACCCGAACCGCGCCGCGAGCATCACCAGTACCGCGGTTTCCGCCACCTGCTCGGCGGCGCCGAACACGTCGCCGGTGACGCCGCCGATCTGCCGCCACGCCAGCAAGGCGACCGCGGCGGCGCCGGCCGCAGTGAGCAGCAGCGCCAGAATCGCAGCTTTCAGCGGCAGGCAGAGCAGCGCGATCACCACCGCAAGCCCGACCGCCACCAGCGCGCCGGCCGCGGCCGGTCGGCCCGCCATCTTGCCGAGGCCGTCGGCGCGGGCGAACGGCATGTTCGCCGCCAGCACCGGAATTGCCGCGCGGCCCAGCGCGTGCGCCGCGACCAGCGCCGGAACCACCATCGCCGCCGGCAGCGCCGCCAGTGCCGCGAGCCGCGTCGCGAAGCCGACCAGCAGCACCAGCGTGCCATAGGTGCCGAGCCGGCTGTCGCGCATGATCGAGAGCTTGGCGGCGCGGTCGCGGCCGCCGCCGAAGCCGTCGCCGACGTCGGCGAGTCCGTCTTCGTGCAACGCGCCGGTCAGCGCCGCACTGGCGCCGAGCGCGAGCGCGGCCGCGCCCAACGCCGGCACGCCCATGCCCAGCAAGGCGACGTCGACCATGCCGACGACGATGCCGATCAGCGCGCCGACGATCGGGAACAGCCGTTGCGCGCGCGCGATGTCGGGCGGCACCGCGCCTTCCGGATGCGGCATCGGCACCCGCGTCAAGAGCGCCGTCGCGATGCGCAGATCGTCGAGCCACTCGCCGAGTTGACCGGACTTCGGATCATCATTCGCCATGGTGCCGTCTCACAATTGCGTTGCGCCGCGGCCGATCGCGCCAACGCAAGCCGCCGCATCCGCAGAGTCGTGCGCCAGCCGATAGCACTTTCTCGACGGCTTGAGCAAAGCGGTCGTTGTGCGAGGTGGGAACGGTTGACAAGGCAAGCCCGGCGTTCCTATGAGTGCCCCATCATCCCCCCAAGTGCCACTGGACCGCGGTGCTGACATGATCGACGGACCACGATCATGACCGGCGCCTCGCCCATGCCAACGATCGACGTGCTGGTGGTCGGCGGCGGCAGCGCCGCGCTGTGTGCGGCGATCGCGGCGCGACGCCACGGCGCCACGGTGCGGCTGGTCGAGCAGGCGCCGGTGCATCTGCGCGGCGGCAACAGCCGCCACGCCCGCAACTTCCGCCTGCTGCATGACGAGGCGCATTGGTATGTGCCGGACAGCTACGGCGAAGACGCGTTTCTGCGCGACCTGCACCGCGTCACCGCGGGCGCCACCGACGAGGTTTTGGCACGGTTGCTGATTCGCGGCTCCGCCGACATCGCGCCGTGGCTGCAAGCCAACGGCGTGGCGCTGCAGGATCCGCGCTCAGGGGTGATGCCGCATTCCAAGCGCACCGCGTTCTTTCTCGGCGGCGGCAAGGCGATGATCAACGCGCTCTACGCCACCGCGGCGTCGATCGGCGTCGAAATCGGTTACGACAGCGAAGTGGTGGCGCTGCAACTCGACGATGCGCATTGCGGCGAGGTGGTGATCGCGCGCGGCGGGATCGCCGGACCAATCGTCGCGAAGGCCGTGGTGTTGGCTTGCGGCGGCCATCAGGCCGATCGCGCCTGGTTGCGCGAGAGCTTTGGCGACATCGCCGACGGGCTGGTGATTCGCGGCACGCCTTACGTCACCGGGAGGGTGCTGCGGATGCTGCTCGACGCCGGCGCCAAGCCGGTCGGCGATCCGGCGCAAGCCCACATCGTGGCGGTCGACGCCCGCGGACCGGAAGTCGACGGCGGCATCGTCACCCGGATCACCGCAATCCCCTATGGCATCGTGGTCGATCGCAACGCGAAGCGCTTCCACGACGAAGGCGAGGACGCCCGCAAGACGCATTATGCCCGCTGGGGCGCACGGATCGCGCAGTGTCCGGGCCAGATCGCCTATCTGATCATGGACGCCGCCGGCCGCGCGCGGGCGCTACCGACCGCGCTGCCGCCGATCGAGGCGGACAGCGTCGCAGCGCTTGCCGCTAAACTCGAACTCGATCCGCAGGCGCTATCCGCCACGGTGGCCGGTTTCAACGACGCGGTACGCGAAAGCGGCACCGAAGCATTGGTGCCGCCAAAATCGCACGGCGCGGCCGCGCTCACGACGCCGCCGTTCGCCGCCTACCCGATGCGGCCGGGACTGACCTTCACGCATTTCGGCGTCGCGGTCGATCCGCAGATGCGCGTGCTGACCACCGACGGCCACCTCGAAAATATCTTCGCCGGCGGCATGATCATGGCCGCCAACGTGCTCGGCCGCGGTTATCTCGCCGGCCTTGGCGTCACGCTGTCGGCGGTGTTCGGACGGCTTGCCGGCGAGGAGGCCGCGCGCCATGCCGCCAGATGACCTCACCGACGAGGCCGATCGCGTGCTGCGGATCTGCACCGCCTGCATGTATTGCGACGGGCTGTGCGCGGTGTTTCCGGCGATCGCCGGCAAGCACGATTTCACCCCGAACGATTTGGACTATCTCGCCAACCTCTGCCACAACTGCCGCGGCTGCTGGTACGCCTGCCAATATGCGCCGCCGCATCCCTTCGCGGTCAATTTGCCGAATGCGCTGGCCGAATTGCGCCAGCGCTCCTACGCGGACTACGCCTGGCCGCGTTGGCTCGGCGCCGGCTTTGCCGCCAATGCCGGTGTGGTCACGGCGATCGTCGGCGGCGTCACCACGCTGACGCTGCTGGCGACGGCGCTGCTGGTGCCGGCCGAGGTGCTGTTCGCGGCGCATCGCGGCGCAGGCGCGTTCTACCAGGTGGTGCCGTGGCCGATCATGGCCGGCGCCGCCGCCGCAGCGTTGCTCTGGGCCGTCATCTCGATCGGCGTCAGCGCGATCAGCTATTGGCGGTCGATCGCGCCGCGGGCCTCGCTCGGCGCGACGCTGCGCGCGCTCGTTCCGGCGTTGCGCGATATCGTCACGCTGCGCAATCTCGGCGGCGGCGGCCCGGGCTGCAATGACGCCAGCGAGAAGTTCTCGCAGCAACGCCGCTGGTGCCACCACATCATGGTGGCGGGCTTTCTCGCCAGCGTCGCTTCGACGCTGATCGCGGCGCTGTATCACCACGCCCTTGCGATCGAAGCGCCCTACCCGCTGACCAGCCTGCCGGTGCTGTCGGGCGGCATCGGCGGGGTGGCGATGCTGATCGGCATCGGCGGGCTGTTGCGGCTGGAGCGCCGCGCCGACCGCGCGCCGTCCGCGGCCGCCGAGGTCCGGCTCAACCTCGTGTTCCTGGTGCTGCTGGCGCTGGTGGCGGCAAGCGGCCTCGCGGTGCTGGCGCTGCGCGACACACCGGCGATGGGGCTGACGCTGAGCCTGCATCTCGGCCTGGTGATCGGCAGTTTCGTGGTGCTGCCGGTCAGCAAGGCGGTGCACGGGGTGTATCGATCGATGGCCCTGCTGCGCGCCGCGATCGACCGCGCGGTGCCGCGTCCACGCCGCGGCGGCGAGGAATGATTCGGGCTGGCCACGCTCTCGCCCACCCCACTCTCGCCCAGGTGGAGGATTGACTCCGCGGCGTTTCCGTCTGATTGAATCCACAGCCGACGGTGCCCTGTTCTCGGACAGGGCGAAGAGGGAATACCGGGCGCTGGGTTAAGGGACGTTCCCTTGGGCCAGTGAAGCCGGAGCTGCCCCCGCAACTGTGAGCGGACAGCCTGCACCGAAAACCACTGGGTTTCGACCTGGGAAGGTGGTGCCGGCCATGACCCGCGAGCCAGGAAACCTGCCGTCGCCTGCGCGTTTCGCCATTCCGGGCGGGGATTTCCGGAGTGAAGACGTTGGTCGATCGGAGTGCAGGTCCGCTCGCCGCATGTCTGGGCCCCGCGCGTAGCGCGCCGGCCCACAGCGACGGGCCTTGCGTATGGACGATTCCCTCCGAACCGCCCCCTCCCCGGGACCAAGCCGCGACTCCGTCGAACCGCCGGTGACGCTGCACGTCTGCGTCAGCTGCCTCGCCGGCGAGGACCGCGACGCCAGCCCGCGCGCCGGCGCAAGGCTCTATCAGGCGCTGATCGACACCCAGCAGCGGCAGGACCAGCCGCCCCACGTCCGCATCGCCGCCGCCGAATGCCTGTCGAACTGCAACCGCGGCTGCAGCGCAGCACTCTGCGGCGCCGGGCGCTGGAGCTATGTCTATGGCGATCTCACCGAGGCCGCGGTCGACGACCTCTTGGCCGGCGCCGGACGCTACGCCGCGACCGCCGACGGCCTGGTGCCGTGGCGCGAGCGGCCGACGATCTTCCGCAAGGGCGTGATCGCGCGAATTCCGCCCGCGCCGCAGCCCGCCTAGGAGCAGCCGATGTCGATCGAAAAGATTCCCGTCACCATCATCACCGGCTTTCTCGGCTCCGGAAAGACCACGCTGGTGCGGCACCTGATGCGGAACCCGCAAGGCCGCCGGCTCGCCATCCTGGTCAACGAATTCGGCGACCTTGGCGTCGACGGCGACATCCTGAAGGGCTGCGCCGACGCCAATTGCCCGGAAGACGCCATCGTCGAACTGACCAATGGCTGCCTGTGCTGCACCGTCGCCGACGATTTCGTGCCGACGATTTCCGCGCTGCTGGCGCGCAAAAATCCGCCCGATCACATCCTGATCGAAACCTCCGGTCTGGCGCTGCCGAAGCCGCTGCTGAAGGCGTTCGAATGGCCGGACCTGCGCGCACGCATCACCGTCGACGGCGTGATCGCGGTCACCGATGCGGAGGCCGTTGCCGACGGCCGCTTCGCGCCGGACCTCGCGGCGATCGCACGGCAGCGCGAGCAGGACAGCAGCGTCGGCCACGACACCCCGCTCGGCGAAGTGTTCGAGGATCAGGTCGCCTGCGCCGACATCGTGATCCTCAACAAGGCCGACCTGGTCGATCCGGCGCGGCTGGCCGCAGCCCGCGAAGCCGTACAGGCGGAATCGCCGCGCAACATCCCGATTGTTGAAGCCATCGAGGGCCGGGTCGATCCGCGCATCGTGCTCGGCATCAATGCGGCGGCCGAAGACGATCTTGCGGCGCGGCCGACTCACCACGACAGCCACGACGCCCACGACCACGACGATTTCGAAACCATCGTGGTGACGCTACCGGGCGGCGTCAGCGCCGAGACCATCATTTCCGGGGTCGAGATCATCGCCCGCAGCCACGGCGTGCTGCGCGCCAAGGGATACGTCGCGATCGCCGGCAAGCCGATGCGGCTGCTGGTGCAGGGTGTCGGCTCGCGGGTGCGCGCGCAGTTCGATCGGCCGTGGCGCGCCGACGAACCGCGCACCTCGCACCTGGTGGTGATCGGCGAGCGCGGTCTCGACCGTGATGCGATCACCGCCGTGCTGACCGGGTGATGCAATGCATATTCTGCTGCGCGAACGCCATGGCCTGGAGGAGACCGCGACCGCCGAAGATCTCGGCCAGCCGCCGGCCGACCTCGTGGTGCTGTCGTTCTCCGACAGCGATCTCGGCGGCTTCGCCGCGGCCTGGCGCGGCGCGCAGAGTACGTTGCCGAGCCTGCGGCTGGCCAATCTGCGCCGGCTGATCCATCCGCTGTCGGTCGATCTCTACATCGAAAAGACCTTGAGCGGCGCGCGCGGGATTTTGGTCCGGCTGCTCGGCGGCATCGCTTACTGGCGCTACGGCATCGAGCAGGTCTCGGCGCTCGCGGCCGCAAAAGGCATCGCGCTGGCAATCATTCCCGGCGACGGCCGGCCCGACCCGCGGCTCGACGCGGCGTCGAACCTGCCGCCCTCGACGCTGCGCCGGCTCGCCACGTTGTGCGACAAGGGCGGCCCGGATGCGGCACGCTCCGCGCTGGCGCAACTGGCGTTGGCCTCCGGCCTGCCCGCCCCGCCGCTGCTCGACGGCGCAGCATTGCCGAAGCACGGTTACTACGCGCCAGGCGTCGGCGTTGTCGCCGACGATGCGCTCGATCTCGCGCAAGATGGCACGCCGATCGCGCTTGTGGTGTTCTATCGCGCCTTCCTCGCCGCCGCCGACACTGATCCGGTCGATCGGCTGATCAACGAATTGTCGCGGCGCGGCGTCCGCGCCGTCGGACTGTTTGCAGCCAGTCTGAAGGATCCGGACAGCGATCCCTGGCTGCGCGCCTCGCTCGCGCAGTTCGCGCCTGACGTCATTATCAACGCCACCGCGTTCTCGGCGCGCGGCGAGCACGGCGCGCCGTTCGACGTGGTCGACGCGCCGGTGCTGCAAGTCGCACTCGCCGGCTCGACGCGCGCGGTGTGGGCGGAGTCCGATCGGGGGCTATCGCCGCCGGATCTGGCGATCCATGTCGTGCTGCCGGAAATCGACGGCCGGGTGTTCGCCGGCGTCGCCTCGTTCAAGGAAGCCGAGGCGCCCGATCCCGAACTCGGCTACGCCCGCATCGTGCATTGCGGCGACGACGAGCGGATCAAAGCCATCGTCGCGCGGGCCTGCGGCTGGATCAACCTGCGCCGCACCGCCGACGCCAACAAGCGCCTGGCGCTGGTGCTGTCGTCGTATCCCGGCCGCGACGATCAGGTCGCCCACGCCGTCGGCCTTGACGCTTTGGCGAGCGCGGTCGAAGTGCTGCGGCTGTTGCGCCGGCAGGGTTTTGCCATCGCGGACGAGCCAGAGGATTCCGCCAAGCTGATCGCGCGGCTGAAAACCGAGACGGTGCGCTGGCCGCTGCAGGCCTATCGCGATGCGCTGGCCGGATTTGAGCCGGCGCTAATTGCCGACCTCGCCGCGCAATGGGGCGACGCCGAATCCGATCCGGCCATCGTCGACGGCGATTTCGTGTTCAGGATCGCGCGCTGCGGCCATGCGGTGGTCGCGGTGCAGCCCGACCGCGGCCAGAAGCGCGATCGCGCCGCCGAGTATCACGATCCGCGCCGCGCGCCGCGGCATTCCTACGTCGCGTTCTATCTGTGGCTGCGCCACGCCGCGCGTTGCGACGCGCTGATCCATATGGGCGCGCATGGCACGCTGGAATGGCTGCCCGGCAAATCGGTGGCGCTGTCGCAGGCCTGCTGGTCGGATGCGCTGCTCGGCGCGACGCCGCTGATCTATCCGTTCATCGTCAACGATCCCGGCGAAGCCGCGGCTGCCAAGCGCCGGCTCGGCGCCGTCACCATCGGCCATATGACGCCGCCGATCAGCGCCGGCAAATTGCCACCGGGGCTGCACGCGATCGAGCGGCTGCTCGACGAATATTCGCTGGCCGAAGGCCTCGACCCGCGCCGTCGCGAGCGGCTGGCCTCGAGTATCATCGACAGCGCGCGCGAAACTGGGCTCGACCGCGACAGCGGCTTGACCAGCGAGATGACGCCGCGCGAGGCGGTGGTGCGGCTCGATTCCTTCGTCTGCGACGTCAAGACCACGCTGGTCGCCGACGGCCTGCACGTGTTCGGCCGCGCGCCCGAAGCCGGCGATGAGCTAACCATGCCGTTCGCGCATTGCGCCGCCGGCGAACGCGCCGCACTCCTCGCCGCGCTGGACGGCCGCCGCGTGCCGCCGGGCCCCTCCGGTTCGCCGTGGCGCGGCCGACGCGACGTGCTGCCCACCGGGCGCAACCTGTTCACCGTCGATCCGCGCGCGGTGCCGAGCCGCAACGCCGCCGACCAGGGCACACTTCTCGCCGAAGCGCTGCTGACGCGGCATCTGCAGGACCACGGCGACTACCCGCGCAACGTCATGCTCGACCTCTGGGGCTCGGCGACGATGCGCACCGCCGGCGAGGAATTCGCCATGGCGCTGCGGCTGATCGGCGTGGCGCCGGAATGGGACCAAACCTCGACCCGCGTCACCGGCTTCGACATCATCCCGCTGCCGATGCTGGGGCGACCGCGCATCGACGTCACGCTACGCATCTCGGGGCTGTTCCGCGACGTGTTCCAGAACCTGCCGCTGTTGTTCGAGCAAGCGGTGGCGGCATTGGCGCTGCGCGACGAGCCCGACGAGGAAAACCCTTATCGCCGCAACGAAGGCCCGCGGGTGTTCGGTCCGGCGCCGGGCGCTTACGGCGCCGGCGTGGTCGAGACAGTGACCGAGCTGACACCGCAGACGATCATTGATGCCGGAGAGGCCTGGCTGGCGGCGAGCGGCTTCGCCTATGGCGGGGCGCAGGACGGCGCCGTGGCGCGCGCGGCGCTGGAGCATCGCACGCGCGCCGCCGACGCCTTCGTCCACACCCAGGACCTGCCGGAGACCGATCTGCTCGCCGCACCCGACTACGCCGCGCACGAGGCCGGCTTCGCCGCCGCGGCGCGCAAGCTCGGCGGCGCTGCGCCGACGATGTATCACGCCGACTCCGCAAGGCTGGATGCGCCGAAGATGCGCACGCTGAACGAGGAGATCGCCCGCGTGGTGCGCGGCCGGGCCGCCAATCCGCGCTGGATCGAAGGCCAGATGCGCCACGGTTTTCGTGGCGCGGCGGAGATCGCCTCGACGCTGGACCAGATGGCGCTGTTCGCACATCTCGCCGGCGCGGTGCCAAGCGCGCATTTCGACCTCTACTACGACGCCACGCTCGGCTGCGACGCGGTGCGCGATTTCATCGAGCAGGCCAATCCGGAAGCCGCGGCGGCGATGCGGCAGCGCTTCCAGCAAGTGCTCGACGCCGGCTACTGGACGACGCGGCGCAACTCGGCGATCGAGACCATCGCGACACCCTCTCAGACCGAGGCTGCCTCATGAACTACGCCTACGAGAAGAATGGTGCGGCGATCTATGCGCGATCCTTCGCGATCATCCGCGCCGAAGCCAGGCTCGCGCGCTTCGACCCCGCCGACGAAAAGGTCGCGGTGCGGATCATCCACGCCAGCGGCATGGTCGAGGTGGCCGACGATATCGTGTTCACGGAAGGCTTCAGCGATGCGGGGCGTGCGGCGTTACGCGTGGGCGCGCCGATCTTCTGCGACGCCCAGATGGTCGCCAACGGCATCACCCGGGCGCGGCTGCCGGCCGACAACGAGGTGATCTGCACGCTGGCCGATCCGCGGGTGTCGGCGCTGGCTGCGCAGCTCGGCACGACCCGCAGCGCCGCAGCGATGGAGTTGTGGCGAGAACGGCTCGCGGGCTCGCTGGTGGTGATCGGCAACGCGCCGACCGCGCTGTTTCGCCTGCTGGAGATGTTGCAGGAGCCGGGCCTAGCACCGCCCGCCGCGATTATCGGCATTCCGGTCGGCTTCGTCGGCGCCGCGGAATCCAAGGAAGCGCTGATGGAGAGCAACGTCGCACCGAGCCTGATCGTGCGTGGCCGGCGCGGCGGCAGCGCGATGGCGGCGGCCGCAGTCAACGCGCTGGCGAGTGAGGTCGAATGAACAGCGCAGTCACCATCTATGGCGTGGGACTTGGCCCCGGCGATCCGGATCTCATGAGCGTCAAGGCGGCGCGGCTGATCGGCAATGCGCGGGTGATCGCGCATTTCCGCAAGCCCGGCCGTGCCGGCAACGCGCGCACGCTGGTCGAGGGACTTTTGGCGCCCGGCGTGATCGAAGTCGCGATGGAATATCCGGTGACGACCGAGATCGCGCTCGACGATCCCGCCTATAACGACAGCCTGCGCGAGTTCTACGACGACTGCGTGCAGCGACTGTTAGTTCATGCCGCGCAAGGCCGCGATGTTGCCGTGCTGTGCGAGGGCGACCCGTTCCTCTACGGTTCGTTCATGCATCTGCACAGCCGGCTGGCCGGCAAAGCCAACGTCGTGGTGGTGCCGGGAATTTCCGGGATGTCCGGCTGTTGGACCGCCAGCGACCGACCGATCACCTTCGGCGACGACGTTTTGTCGGTGGTGCCGGCGACACTGGACGAGCCTTCCTTGCGCGAGCGATTTCGCGATATCGACGCGCTGGTGGTGATGAAGCTCGGCCGCAATCTGCCCAAGGTGCGCCGCGCGCTTAAGGCCGCCGGGCTGATCGAGCGCGCGGTCTATGTCGAGCGCGGCACCATGGCGGCGCAGAAGGTGATGCGGCTCGCTGACAAGACCGACGACGAGGCGCCCTACTTCTCGGTGATCCTGGTGCACGGCCAAGGACGACGGCCATGAGCGGTTCGCTGATCATCGCCGGCCTCGGCCCGGGTGCTGCGGAACTGATCACCCCGGAAGTCACCGCGGCGCTGAACGAGGCCACCGATCTGATCGGCTACGCGCCTTATGTCGCGCGGGTGACTGAACGAGAAGGTCTCACCCGCCACGGCTCCGACAATCGCGAAGAGCTCGACCGCGCCGGCCACGCACTGCGGCTCGCCGCAGCGGGCAAGCGCGTCGTGGTGGTGTCGTCGGGCGATCCCGGGGTGTTCGCGATGGCGGCGGCGGTGTTCGAGGCGGTCGATGCCGGCGATTCGTCGTGGCGCGAGCTTGATATCAAAGTGCTGCCCGGCATCAGCGCGATGTTTGCCGCTGCTGCACGGATCGGCGCGCCGCTCGGACATGATTTCTGCGCGATCAATCTGTCGGACAATCTCAAACCCTGGGAGCTGGTCGAGCGCCGGCTGCGGCTCGCCGCGCAGGCCGGTTTCGTCATCGCGCTGTACAACCCGCTATCGAAGGCGCGGCCCTGGCAACTCGGCCGCGCGCTCGACCTGCTGCGCGAAGAACTGCCGGGCCATGTGCCGGTGATCTTCGCCAGCGCCATCAGCGATGCGCGCGAAGCGATCGACACCGTACCGCTCGCAGAGGCTGTGGCCGAGCGCGCCGATATGCGCACGCTGGTGATGATCGGCTCGACGCAGACCAGGCTGATCGAACGCGTCAACGCCAAGCCGTTCGTCTATACGCCGCGGTCGGTCGGAGTATCCTCGTGACCGAGCCAGCGCATCACTTCAGCAACGGATTCGACGCAGGCCCGCGCCGGCACCAACGGCCGCCGCACCATCAGCACCGGCAGCGCCAGATCGCGCGCCGCCTCGATCTTGGCCGAGGCGGCGTCGCCGCCAGCGTTCTTCGCCACCACGATGTCGGCGCGAAACGCCGTCAGCATGGCGCGGTCGGCGGCGCGATCGAACGGTCCGCGCGCCACGATCACTTGCGCTTTCGGCAAAGGCAGTGGTTGGCGCGGCGGATCGACCAGCCGCACCAGATATGCGTGCTGCGGATAGGCGGCGAATATATTGAGATGCATGCGGCCGATGCCGAGAAACACGCGGCGCGGCGCGTTGCCCAAGGCAACGGCGGCGGCACCGAGATCATCGACTTCGATCCAGTGATCGCCGCTTTGCCGCTGCCACGGCGCGCGCTCAAGCGCGAGCAGCGGCACGGCCGCCCGCTCGCAGGCCGCGACCGCGTGCACGCTCATTTGCGCAGCGAACGGATGCGTGGCATCGACCACGCGGTCGATGGCCTCACTGCGCAAATAATCCACCAATCCGTCGACGCCGCCGAAGCCGCCGACGCGCCAGGGAATCGGCGGCGGCGTCGGATTGTCGGTGCGGCCCGCATAGGACAGCACCGCGTCGATCTCGGCAGCATTGGCCAGCGCCCGCGCCAGACGGTTGGCGTCGACGGTGCCGCCGAGAATCAGCACGCGCGATTTGGTCGTGGAGGCGTTCATGACCGCAAGCGATGACACGGCGACGCCCTGGCTGTCCATTGTCGGAATTGGCGAGGACGGGCTCGACGGGCTCTCGACAGCGGCGCGCGCGCTGCTGGTGAATGCCGAGCTGATCGTCGGCGGGCCGCGGCATCTGGCACTGGTGGCATCGCTCGGCAAGCCGACGCAGGCGTGGGAAATTCCATTTGCTGGCTCGATGCCGAAACTGCTCGCGCATCGCGGCCAGCGCGTGGTCGCGCTGTGTTCCGGCGATCCGTACTGGTACGGCGCGGGCTCGGTGATCGCCGACGCCGTGCCGGCCGCGGAGACTTATGCGGTGCCGGCGCCGTCGACTTTCGGCTTCGCCGCAGCGCGGCTGCGCTGGCGGCTCGAAGAAACAACAACGCTCGGGCTGCATGCCCGGCCGCTCGACTGGCTGCGCCCGCATTTGCGGGGCGGCGCGCGCGTGATCGTGCTGGCGCGCGACGGCGCCGCGCCGGCAAAGATCGCGGCGTATCTAACCGGCTTGGGATTTGGGCCGTCGCGGCTGACCGTGCTGGAAGCGCTCGGCGGCCCCCGCGAGCGGATCCGCGAGACCATCGCCGACGACTTTGCGCTCGATGATATTCAGTCACCCGTCGCCGTTGCGATCGAAGCGATTGCCACGCCCAGCGCGCTGATCCTGCCGCGCACAGCCGGGCTGCCCGATGACTTATTCCAGCACGACGGCCAACTCACCAAACGCGAGATCCGCGCGATAACGCTGTCGACGTTGGCGCCGCGCGGCGGCGAATTGTTGTGGGATATCGGCGCGGGCTCCGGCTCGATCGGCATCGAATGGCTGCTGGCCCACCCAACCAATTGGGCGATCGGCATCGAGCCGCGCGAGGACCGCCTCGCCAACGCCCGCTTCAACGCCGCTTCGCTCGGCGTGCCGCATCTTGATCTGCGGCTGGGATCGGCGCCCGAGGCGTTGCAGGATCTGCCGACGCCCGATGCAATCTTCATCGGCGGCGGCGCCAGCCGCGACGGCGTGCTCGACGCGGTGTGGCAGGCATTGCCGGCGGGTGGACGCTTAGTGGTGAATGCGGTGACACTGGAGACCGAGGCCGAGCTGATCGCCCGGCAGGCGCGGCACGGCGGCAGCTTGCTGCGACTTTCGGTGGAGCGCGCAGGCCCCGTCGGCGGCATGACCGGCTGGCGCGCGGCGATGCCGGTGGTGCAATGGAGCGTGGTGAAATGAGCCGGCTGGTGATCGGGCTGGGATTTCGCGACGCCGCCCCCGCGGCGTCGATCGGCGAGGTAGTCGCAGCCGCGCGGGCGCAGGGCGGCGACGCCTGCGCCATCGCCGTGCCGGACGACAAGGCGAGCCATGCGGCGCTGCGGGCGGCAGCGGACGCGGCGCGCTTGCCGATCGAAACTATCAGCGCCGAGGCTATGCGTTGCGCCGATGCGAACATCGCAACGCGCTCCGCAACCATCGCAAAACATCGCGGCGTCGGCAGCGTCTGCGAGGCTGCGGCATTGGCCGCCGCAGGCCCCGGCGCCCGCCTCGTGGTCAGCCGCATCGTCTCGGCCGATCGCAGCGCCACCGCCGCCGCGGCACTCAGCAAGGAGTCCACATGACCGTGCATTTCATCGGCGCCGGCCCCGGCGCGCCGGACCTGATCACGGTGCGCGGACAGAATCTGGTCGCGCGCTGTCCGGTGTGTCTGTTCGCGGGCTCCCTGGTGCCGCGCGAGATCGTGGCACTCTGCCCGCCGGACGCGCGGGTGATCGACACCGCGCCGCTCGACCTCGACGCCATCGTCGCCGAATTCGTCGCCGCGCACGACGCCAGCCTCGACGTGGCGCGACTGCACTCCGGCGATCTGTCGGTGTGGAGCGCGATGGGCGAGCAGATCCGGCGGCTCGACGCGCTCGGCATTCCCTACAGCGTGACGCCCGGCGTGCCGTCGTTTGCCGCCGCCGCCGCCGTGCTCGGCCGCGAACTGACGCTGCCCGGCGTGGCGCAGACCGTGGTGCTGACGCGAACCTCAGGCCGCGCCTCGGCGATGCCGTCGCGTGAAAACCTCGCCGCCTATGCGGCAACTGGTGCTACGCTCGCGATCCATCTGTCGATCCATGTCCTTGATGAAGTCGTAGCAACGCTGCTGCCACATTACGGCGCGGACGGCGCGATCGCCGTGGTGGTGCGCGCCAGCTGGCCGGAACAGATCGTGCTGCGCGGGACGCTGTCGACCATCGCCGATAAAGTGCGCGATGCAGCGATCGAGCGCACCGCGCTGATCCTGGTCGGGCCGGCGCTTGCGGCGGAGGATTTTTCCGACAGCGCTTTGTATTCGACGGATTACGATCGCAGGTTTCGTCCCAATTCGCAGACCGGGCTGATCCGTGAGTAATCCCCCTGGCCTGCTGATTGCCGCGCCGGCGACGCGCAGCGGCAAGACCACGCTGACGCTGGCGCTGCTCGCCGCATTGCGTAGGCGCGGCCGCGTGGTGCAACCCTACAAATGCGGTCCGGACTATATCGATCCGGCGTTTCACGCCGCGGCCGCCGGGCGCGCATCGTATAATTTGGATTCCTGGGCGCTCGGCCGCGGCCGCTTCGACGAACTGCTCGATCAAGCCGCCGACGCCGATCTGTGCCTCGCCGAAGGCGTGATGGGATTGTTCGACGGCGTCGCCACGCATGGCGCCTGGGGCAACGGCTCCAGCGCCGATATCGCGGCTGCCACCGGCTGGCCGGTGGTGCTGGTGCTCGACGTCTCGGGCCAAGCGCAATCCGCCGCCGCCGTGGCGCTCGGCTTTGCGCGCTATCGCCACGACGTCACCATCGCCGGCGTGATCCTCAACAAGGTGGCGAGCGAACGGCACGCTGCGCTGGTACGCGACGGCTTCGCCAAGCACGACATCACGGTGTTCGGCGCGGTCGCGCGCGATGCCTCGCTGACCATGCCGGAGCGGCATCTCGGCCTGGTGCAGGCGCAAGAAGATGTCGCGCTCGCCGCACGGCTCACCGCGCTGGCCGATCTGGTCGAGCGTGACGTCGATCTCGACTCGCTGGAAGCGGCGGCGCGCCCAACGCTGCGCTTGCCACAGCCCGCATCGCCCACCGCCCCACCCGGTCAACGCATCGCGCTGGCGCGCGACGACGCGTTCTCCTTCGTCTATCCGCATCTGTTGGCCGGCTGGCGCGCGGCGGGCGCCGAGGTCGTGCCGTTCTCGCCGCTCGCAGATGACGCGCCCGATCCGTCCTGCGACGTCGCCTGGCTGCCGGGCGGCTATCCGGAACTACACGCCGGCAAACTCGCCGCGGCGACGCGCTTCGCCGAGGGTCTTCGCGACTTCGCGCAGACCAAGCCGGTGCATGGCGAGTGCGGCGGCTACATGACGCTGGGAGCCGGACTGATCGACGCCGCAGGCCACCGACACGCCATGCTCGGGCTGCTCGGTCTCGAAACCGATTTCGCACAGCGCAGGCTGCATCTCGGCTATCGCTCGGCGACGCTGCTGGCGCCGATCCCCGGGCACGCCGCGGGCAGCACGCTGCGCGGCCACGAATTCCACTATGCGCGGGTGATCGCGCAACCCGACCCGCCGCTCGCTGCGATCTGCGATGCCTCCGGTGTGGCGACGGCCGAGACCGGCAGCCGCCGCGGCCACGTCACCGGCAGCTTTTTCCACATCGTCGATGTGGCCGAGGACACACCATGAACTCCGCTCCCTCTTCCGATGGCACAGGCCACATCGCGCTGGTCGGCGCCGGCCCCGGCGACGTCGATCTGTTGACGCTGCGCGCGGTGGAGCGGCTGCGCGCCGCCGACGTGATCCTGTACGACGACCTCGCCGGCGACGCGCTGCTGTCGTATGCGCGGGAGGACGCCGAACTGATCGCGGTCGGCAAACGCGCCGGGCATCCGTCGCCGAAGCAGGACGAAGTCAATCGGCTGATGATCAGCTATGCCAAGCTCGGCAAGCGCGTCGTGCGGGTCAAGGCCGGCGATCCGGCGATCTTCGCCCGCGCCGATGAAGAGATTTGCGCGGCGCGCGCCGCCGGCGTGCCGATCGAGATCGTGCCCGGCATCACCACCGCGACCGCCGCAGCGGCGTTTCTCGGCACCTCGCTGACCAAGCGCCTGGTGGCGCGCCGGGTGCAGATGGTCACCGGCCACGATGTCGACGGCGCGTTGCCGTCGGACCTCGATCTTGCGGCGCTGGCCGATCCCGGCGCCACCACCTGCGTATTCATGGGCAAGGCCACCTTCCCGGCGCTGGCGCAGAAGCTGATCGCGAAGGGGCTATCGGCGGAGACACCGACCGTGGTGGTGGAAAGCCTCGGCACGCCGGCGACGCAAGTGATCGCCGGCTCACTGAGCGAGATCGCCGCGCGGCTCGCGGCGGCAAAACCGCAGGGGCCGTGCATGATCCTCTACGGCGCGGCGCTGGCGGGCGTCGGACGCGAAATTGCGTGAGCCTGTGAGGCTGACTCCAAAAACAACTACTGAAATCGGGCGTTCAACCCGTCATTGCGAAGACAGCCGGCCTTCAGCCGCCGGTCACATTGATGAAACGGCTGACCGCGCCGGGACGCGCGATCGAGAAATCGTGGCCCTTCGGTTTGTGGCGGATCGCTTCGCGGATCACGTCGATCAGTTGCCCGTCGTCGCTGCTGCGGCGCAACGGCGCGCGCAGGTCGACGGCGTCGTCCTGGCCGAGACACATACAGAGTTGGCCGGTGCAAGTGAGCCGAACCCGGTTGCAGCTTTCGCAGAAGCTGTGGGTCAGCGGCGTGATGAAGCCGAGGCGCTGCCCAGTTTCCTTCACGGTCATGTAACGCGCCGGTCCTCCGGAACGATGCGAGCTGGGCTGCAGCGTCCAGCGTGCTTCCAGTGCGGCGCGCACCTCGCTCATCGGGATGTATTGGTCGCTGCGCTCGATGCCGCCGAGCGGCATGATCTCGATGAAGGTGAGATCATAGCCGCGCTCGCCGCACCAGCTCACCAGGCGGTGAAACTCACCGTCATTGATGCCCTTCATCGCCACGGCGTTGATCTTGATCTCAAGCCCAGCGTCGGCGGCGGCCTGAATGCCGTCAAGCACCTTCCCCAGTTGGCCGAACCGCGTCACCGCACGGAATTTGTCCGGGTCGAGCGTGTCGAGCGAGACGTTGACGCGGCGCACACCGGCGGCGACCAGCTCCTTGGCGTATCGCACCAGCAGCGTGCCGTTGGTGGTCAGCGTCAGTTCATCGAGCGCGCCGCTCTTCAGGTGCCGGCCGAGCGCGCGGACCAGATCCATCACGCCGGAGCGCACCAACGGCTCGCCGCCGGTGAGCCGCAGCTTGCGGGTGCCGAGCGCGACGAAGCTCGCGCACAGCCGGTCGATCTCTTCCAGCGTCAACACTTCCGCCTTCGGCAGGAAGGTCATGTCCTCCGCCATGCAGTAATGGCAGCGCAGATTGCAGCGGTCGGTCAGCGACACGCGCAGATAGGACACCGCGCGGCCGAACGGATCGACCAGCGGTTCGACCACCCGCGCCGCGGCCCGCTCAAGCAACAGCGGCCGCGGCGCCTGGCCGATCTGGTCCAGGAAGGGTGATGAGCAGGTCATTGGGTCGAAATGTCGCCGAGCCGATCAACGCCGACCCGCAGGTTGATCCCGGAGCGCTCGGCCTTGCCGCGCCAGATGCCGCTGTCGTCCAGCACGAGATCGCTGGCATTGGAGAGGCCGGCGCGCATCAGCCGCCGTAGTACCTGTTTTTCGGTGAGAGTATTGGTTCCGGTGACCAACGGACCGCCGTTGATTTTCGGGGGACCGCTGAGATCTACCGTGGCGGCAGCGGGGTCCACGGTCTGAGCGGAGGTCGGGCCGGCCAGCGCGAAGCTGAGCAGCACGGCCGTGATGGCAATACGAAGCATGGTTCGGCTCCTTAAGATTGCGTCACATCAGGAAGGGGCGCCGCCGGGAGTTTGCTCCCGGCGGCGGTCGTCATGTGGTCACCGCGATCAGGCGTTGGCCGGGGCGTCGAACACCGTCACCTTCGGCAGCGGGCCGGTGTACTTCTCGACGTCGACCAGACAGGTGTGCGCCGAGGTCGCCTGCGCCAGCCGCGAGCTGCCGATGTCCGGCGTCAGCACGTTGACGTCGCCATGCTTGCAGAGCGTGTTGGCATCTTTGATGTCGACCGGATCGTACCAGGCGCCTTCCTGCAGCTGCACCACGCTCGGGCGGATGTCGTCGGAGACCACCGCGCCGGCCAGACATTGGCCGCGGCCGTTGAACACCCGCACCACGTCACCATTCTTGATGCCGCGGGCTGCGGCGTCCTTGGTGTTGATCATGCAAGGTTCGCGATCGGCGACCTCGTAGATCTTGCGGACGCGGGTGCCGTTGAGCTGCGAATGCATGCGGTGCAGCGGATGGTTGGAGTTCATGTGCAGCGGATAGGCCTTGTCCTTCTGACCCAGCCACTCCAACGGTTCCAGCCACGAGGCATGCGGCGGGCAGTCGTCGTAACCCATCTTCTCGATCGGTTTCGAATACAGTTCGATCTTGCCGGTGCCGGTCGGCAGCATGTTCTCGATCGGATCCTCGCGGAAATCCGCGTACTTCACCCAGCGCTGGTTCTTGGCAGGCGTCTCGAACTCGATGATGCCCTTTTCCCAGAACTCCTCGAAGGCGGGCAGCGTCACCGTCTTCTTGGCGTCGGCGGTCTTCTTCGCCGCCGCATAGACGTCACGAACCATGTCGAGTTCGCTCTTGCCCTCGGTGAACTCCTGGCCGAGGCCGAGCCGCTCCGCGAGCGCGGTGAAGATCGCGTAGTCGGACTTGGATTCGAACAGCGGTTCGACCACCTTCTTCATCGCGATGTAGGCGCGCTTGGAATTGGCGCCGACCATCTCGATGTCGTCGCGCTCCGTCGTCGTGGTGGCGGGCAGCACGATGTCGGCGAAGCGGGCCGATGCGGTCCACTGGAAGTCCTGCACGATCACCGTTTCGAACTTCCGCCAGGCCTTGCGCATCCGGTTGCGGTCCTGGTGGTGGTGGAACGGATTGCCGCCGACCCAGTACGTCAGCTTGACGTCGGGATAGATCTTCTTCTCGCCGTTGTGCTCATAGGTCTGGCCGGGCTTCTCCAGCATATCGACGACGCGGGCGACCGGGATCGACTGCGCGCCCTTCTCCTTCGGCCAGGGCTTGTTCGCCTTGCGGGTGCCGCCCGACATGCCGGGCGCCAGCGCTGGCGCCATCGTCGCCGGCGATCCCAGGCTGTAGAGATGATAGTTCTGGCAGAAGCCACCGCCGGGAAGCCCGACCTGACCGATCATCGAGGCCAAGGTGACGAACGCCCACGGCCACTGCTCGCCGTGATGCTGCCGCTGGCAGCTCCAGCCGCTGACCAGCATGGTGCGGTTTTCGACGAACTGATGCGCCAGCCGGCGGATCACGTCGGCCGGGATCTCGGTGAGCGCCGCGGCCCATTCCGGGGTCTTCTCGACCTTGTCCCAACCCTTGCCGAGCAAGTAATCGGAGAACTTGTCGAAGCCGAAGGTGCAGTTGGCGATGAACTCCTTGTCGTAAAGCTTCTCGGTCAACAGCACGTGGCAGATCGCGATCGCCAGCGCGACGTCGGAATGCGGGCGGATCGCCAGCCATTCGGCGTTGAGGTATTTGCTCGCCTCGACATTGATCGGGTTGATGAAGATCGCCTTGATGCCGGCCTTCTTCATGTCCTCGAACCACTTGTACTCCTCGTGGTCGGGCAGCGCGAAGGCGATCTGATTGGTCTTGAACGGGTCGGCGCCCCAGAACACGATGGTCTTGGTATTCTCGATCACCGATTGATAGGTGGTCTGCGGGCCAGCCGCGTCAATCGAACCGACGACGTAGGGCATGATGCCTTCGAGCGCCGCCTTCGAATAGTTGCTCGACGAGTAGACCGCGCCGCCGTTGAGGTTCATCAGCCGGGTCAGCATGATCTGCGGGTTGCCGATTTCACCCGAGCTGCGCCAGCCGTAGCTGCCGGCATACACCGCCCACGGCCCCTCCTGCTCCTCCAGCCGCTTCAATTCGCCGGCGACCAGGTCGAGCGCCTTGTCCCAGCTGACGCGAACGAAGTCGCCATCGCCGCGGCTGTCGCGGTCGGCCTTGATGCCCTTCTCGAGATAGGCGCGCCGCACCATCGGATAGCGGATCCGGCTCGACGAATAGACGACGTCCTGCACGCCATCGAGCGCTGCGTTCGGATGGAAGTCCTTCTCCCAGGGACGCAGGCTGGTGAAGCGGCCGTTGTCGACCTTGGCGTAGAACGCGCCCCAGTGCGAACCGGTGAGAATCTCCTTCGGAGCCTCCGCCGCGAACGCACGCCCGACCACGCCCGGCAACATCATGTCCGCCGCGGCGAGCGCGGTGAGCGACGACGTCGCGCTGAGAAAGCGCCGCCTCGACAACGAATGGGTTTCCGACATCTTCTTCTCCTTCAGGTTCTGGAGCATGGCGGGCTCAAGCGAGCGTCCATCTCCACATCGTTCGAATGCGTTGAGCCGCGCGGTCAGGCCGCGCGCGCCATTGCGGGGATCGGCAGCTTCAGCAGCAGCTCGAGCACGCCGGCGATCGCCGCGTAGAAGCCGCTGGTGTCGTGGGTCTGGCAGGCGGCGACGAATTCCGGCACCCAGCCGCGCAGCCGCGCCAGCAACACGTCGACCGTCTCGATGTCGTCGGCGTTGCCGGAGGCTGCGGCGAATTCCAGCGCCTCGGACAGCAAAGCGAGCTCGATCACCAGATGATCGGGGGCTTCGGGAAAGTCGTCGGCCGCAGTTCGTCCGCGCCGGCGCAGCAGCAACGCCATTTCGCCGGCGGGCTCCTGATAGAGCCGGCCGCTGCCCTGATAGGCGGATTCATAAGGCGGCGCCGACATCGGCCCGCCGGCGCCCATGAACAGCCGGCAGAACGCGACGTTGAACAGCGTTTCGGTGTGCGCCGCATCGCGTTCGCTGGCGACCGCGACGGCGGTCTCGATCCCTGGCCGCAACCCCGCGATCTGCGCCAACGGTGCGAGCGGGCCGAGTGCAACCGGCAGCCGGATCTCGGCGAGGACCGGTTGCTCCAGCGGCGCGCCGAACAGCGCGGCGACGGTGTTGATCGCTTCGGCGAAAGCCGTGACGGGCAACGATTCAGTGGTGAGTACAGTCATGATGATCGAGCCTCATTGGGTCCAGACGACTGGGGATCAGTGTCCGGCGTTCGGCATGTCCTTGGCGTGGAGCTGGAAGTAGGACTGCAGCAGGCGGACGTCTTCGGTGCCGAGCGCGGTGCCGTCCTTCATTTCCTTGATCACGCCGATCCACTGATTGGCCGGCAGATGACCGGGCTGCGGCTGGCTGTGGCAGGCGCCGCAGGCGGCGCTGGCCATCTCGGCGCCGTAGTGACCGAGGCCGGCCTGGTCGGCGGTGAACGCCGCGGTCTTCGCCCAGCCGGTGATGCTGGCGGTCTGCCACGACAGCGTGGTGTCGGGATCGACCTCGGCCTCGCCGAGCGTCATGGTGTTGGCCACCGCGTCGGTCATGCTGAGTTCGAAGATGCGCCGCGCCTTGGCGGCCACCATCAGGCGCTTGACGCCTTCCTGCACCCAGCCGCTGATCTCGACCTTGACGAAGTCGCCCTTGCGCTCCAGCACCTTGACCTTGGTCATCGGATAGACGTTGCCGTCACCCTTGCCGGCGTCGCCGTCGGGGCGTTCGGCGTAGAACGGCGTCGATTCCAGCGAGTACAGCGTGTCGGCGCTGCCGCTCTTGGCGGCCGCCTGGGATTTCAGGTCTTCGAACAGCGATTTGTAGCCGCTCGACATGTCGGGCATCTTGTGGGCGATGCCCTTGTGGCAGCCGATGCAGGTTTCACCCTTCTGGAGGCCCTTCTGCATCAGGGTCTGCGCTTTCGGACGCTGCTTGTGGATGTCCATCGCGTCCTGCGAGTGGCAGCTGCGACATTCGCGCGAGTCGGTGGCTTCCATCTTGGCCCACACCCGCTTGGCCATATCCAAGCGATGGGCCTCGAATTTTTCCGGGGTGTCGATGGTGCCGAGCACGGTGTGCCAGACATCCTTCGCCGCCATCACCTTGGCCATCAGCTTGTGGCCGAGCGCCTTTGGCACGTGGCAGTCGGAACACACCGCGCGGACGCCGGAGGCATTTTTAAAATGCGGCGACTTCTGATATTCTTCGTAATTGCCTTTCATCGAATGGCAGGAGACGCAGAACTCGAGTGAATTGGTCTTGTCGAGCAGAACCGAAAAAGCGCCCCAGCCCGCCAGCGAGCCGCCGGCGGCGATCACGGCTACCAGAGCCACGGTGCCCATTCCAACCGGCCGCTTCAGCCAGTTTTTTAGCCGCGTAAAACGTAAACCCATTGTCATTCTCCTGCGCCGCCCTCACGAGGAGGAAGGCTGCGCAGGGGATACGGCGGCGATGTAAATGCGCTTTCGTTAACTTGCGAATGAGATATTAACAGGGCCTCCGCTCGGTCCCCTAAGTAAAGTTACGTATGGTCAGTCAAACACATCTCGTCGTCGTCGATGATGAGCCGGTCGCTCGTGAATCGCTCGCCGCCTATCTGGAGCGCGAGGGCTTTCGCGTCACCATGGCGGAAGATATCCGCGGCTTGCGCGCGGTGCTCGAGCACGAGAAAGTCGACCTGTTGCTGCTCGACATCCGGCTGCCCGGCCAGGACGGCTTGAGCTTTCTGCGCGAATTGCGGTCGCGCTCCAATCTGCCGGTGATCTTCGTCACCGGGCGGGTCGACGAAATCGATCGCGTCCTCGGGTTAGAACTAGGCGCCGACGATTACGTCACCAAGCCGTTCGCGCATCGCGAATTGCTGGCGCGGGTGCGCACCCTGCTCCGCCGCACCTCGGACAGCTATCGACTGGAATACAACAACCTGGCGCGGCACTTCGCCGGCTGGACGCTGGATCTGTCGCGGCGCTGCCT
Organism: Rhodopseudomonas rhenobacensis; assembly: GCF_014203125.1. GTDB lineage: Bacteria > Pseudomonadota > Alphaproteobacteria > Rhizobiales > Xanthobacteraceae > Rhodopseudomonas_A > Rhodopseudomonas_A rhenobacensis. Next base: position 58,545 of record NZ_JACHIH010000005.1, on the reverse strand, counting down.
GACCGACGCGCAAGGCGAGGAAGTGCGGCTCACCCGCGGCGAATTCGAGATTCTCTCGGCGCTGGTGCGGCGGCCCGGCCAGGTGTTGTCACGCGACGCGCTGCTGGACGAAAGCAGCCATCGCGACGGCGCGCCGAACGATCGCACCGTCGACGTGCTGATCGCGCGGTTGCGCCGGAAGATCGAGGCCGACCCGGCCGACCCGCGGCTGATTATCACCGAGCACGGCTTTGGCTATCGCTTCGTAGGCCCCGTGCACTGAGCACGCTGGCCCAAGAGCGCTGCAGCGCTTCGATCTTGCCCGGCGCCTTTGCGGTCATCGCCTGCGCGCAGCGCCGCATCGCGCCGTGATCGTTCGCCGCGGCGGCGCGCTCGGCGAGTTGCGCAAGTCGCGCCAGATGGTTGAGCCCGACATTGCCCGCCGCGCTTTTCAGCCGGTGCGCGGCGTCGCCGAATGCCTTGGCATCGCCCGACTGCAGCGCGTGGTTGGCTTCGGCGATCAGCGACGGCGCGGTGGAGACGAACAGGTCGATGATGTAGTTGGTCTTCTCCTCGCCGAGATCGTCGCAGCGCTGCTCCAGCAGCGATCCGGTGCGGGTGGCGTGCGGCAGCCCCTCGTCCTCCAGCGCCCCGACGGCGTCGGCCAGCGCATGACGCAAGGTTTCCTGGCGGAACGGCTTCTCGATGTAGCCGGTCATGCCGGCGGCGAAGCACTGCTCGATACGGCCGGCGGCGACGTTGGCGGTCAGCGCGATGATCGGCACCTCGCGGCGGGTGGCGTGGGGCAGCGCGCGGATCACCTTCGCCAAGCCGATGCCGTCGAGCCCGGGCATCGCCAGATCGGTCAGCACCACGTCGTAGTCGTGCTCGCCGGCGAGCGCCGCCGCGGTCAAGCCGTGCGCCGCGTGATCGACGGTGTGGCCCATCTTCTGCAGCATCGCGCGCGCCACCGCGGCGTTCACCTCGTTGTCTTCCGCGAGCAGGATCGACAATTGCGGCATCGCCTCGAACGCGGTCGCTTCGGCGCCTTGCAGCACAGGCGGCGCCACCACGAAATCCAGCGCCACGGTGAACACGCTGCCGCAACCGAGCGTGCTCTCCACCGAAATCCTGCCGCCCATCGCGTCGATGATGCGCTTGCAGATCGCGAGCCCCAGACCACTGCCGCCGAACCGGCGCGTGATCGAGGAATCGCTTTGCGAGAACGGGTCGAACACGTGGCGAACCGCCTGCCTGGAAATGCCGATGCCGGTGTCGGTGACCTTGAATTCCATCCGCCCGCGATCCGGATGCTCGACGTCCGGCTGCCAGTTGACGCTCAGCACCACCTCTCCGGAATGGGTGAACTTCACCGCGTTGCCGACCAGGTTGAGCAGCACCTGGCTGATCTTCGCCGGATCGCCGATCAGCCGCGCCGGCAACGCCGGATAGTCGGTGAGGAACGCCAGCCCCTTTCCGGCGGCCTGCGGCGTCATCGCCGCGGCGATGGTGTGTAGCAGCTCGTCGGGGCTGAACGCGATCGACTCCAGCTCCATGCGGCCGGCTTCGATCTTGGAGAGGTCGAGAATGTCGTTGAGAATCGACAGCAGCAACGAACCGGATTGCGCCACCGCGTCGAGCCATTGCCGCTGCTGCGCCGACAGCGGGCTGTCGTCGAGCAGCTGCGCCATGCCGAGAATGCCGTTCAACGGGGTGCGGATCTCGTGGCTCATGGTGGCGAGGAAGTCGGTCTTGGCGCGGCTCACCTCGTTGGCGCGCTCGATTTCGACCTCCTGGGCTTTTTCCAACAGCCGCTGCAGGTGCTGCGCCTTCAACGCGCCGACGCGGAGGTCTTCCAGGGCGCCGGCCATCGCCCCCATCTCGTCCGGATAGCCGGTGGCGGGCACCGGCACGGCGAATTCACGACGCGACAGCCGGCCGATGGTGTCGACCAGCATCTTCATCGGCGCCGAGAGCCGGCGCCGCACCGTCAGAATCCAGAAGCCGACCAGCAGGATGCCCGCCGTCACGACCACCGCCATCGCCGCCAGCATCAGCGAGGCTTGGGTCTTGCGCTGTTCGGCGTGGGCGATCGCCTGATCGAGCGCGTCGTTGCCGAGCTTCAGGATCGGTCCATAGGCGGAGATGCACAGCTGCGACCATTCGGCGGCGGGCATCGCCGGCTCGCCGGAGCCGTCGAGGCCATACAGCACGTCATCCATCTGCTTCTGCACGGTCTCGGTGGCGATGCGGCCGTTGGTGACGTCGGCGACCAATTGCGGCGAGGCGCCGGGCCGGTTGAGATAGGATTCCAGATAGCGCCAGCGCGCGGTGTATTCCCCGACGCCTTCGCGCCAGCTGGCGAGCTTCTCGCGGTCGAGCGGCAGGCTGCGCTGGACGTTGGCGCGCAACGCCGAACACGGCCGCCCATAGCGCTCGCGGATCACGTAGGAGGCTTGCCGCAGCTGCACCAGCTCGGCGATCTCGGGATCGAGCATGCGGGCGCTGTTGCCGACTGCGATCGACGCCTGCTGCAGCCGCTCGGCGACGTCGTACATCGCCATCAGCCAAGGATCGGCGGTCGCCATGTCACGCGCGGCCACCGGCTGCGCCGTCATCGCCGACAACAACGGCCGGCTGCGCTCGAGGTCGGCATAGGCGTCCCGCGCCGCCGCCAGCAACTGGCCGCGGCTTTCGAGCTGGCTCGCTTCGATCGCGGCGATCGCCGATGTGAAGAGCCCGTCGACCTTGCGGTTCGAGGCCTCCACCATCGCATCGGGCTGATCCTGCGACAGCACCGCGACGCCGGCGACGCCGACTTCGAAACGAATCCCGGTCATCGATGTGAACAGCACGCGGTCGGCCCGGGTCAAGACCACGATGCGGTCGGCGTCGACGAAGGCGAACCATTCCTGCGCGGCCAGCAGCGAGGTGATGGTGACCAAGGCGAGGATCGACGTCCAGTGCAGCACCAGAACCAGTTTCGCCAGCGAGTGCTTGAACACGCAGATCCCTTCCGCCCGCGCGCCAGGCGCGCCGGCAACAGTGGCGCGATCGTCTGGGATGAGGTTTCGCGCCACGATCACGAGCGCGGCGATTGAGTCGGCCCGCGGCGACGCAACCGCAAAGATCGCCTTGCGTCGGTCCGCGGCCTTGTCGGCTGCCTTCGGCAAGTTTAGCAGCGACGCGGCGTTCGTCACAAGGCTAGGGCGGTCCCGGAGGCCCGTCGCCTGTGGCAGCGCAATTTCGCAACCGCGGGGAACAATCAGCCGCAGCTTCGATTGTCTGCCGTAGCCCATCTGAGCGCTTTGCATGAGACGTTTGATCCGCGGCAGCAGCCACGTAAGGAGACGCTGCGGGAGATCCCCGGCGACGCTCCCGACGCGCTGTGGCCCGGCGTCCGTCGATCCGAGCGGCCACGCGAGACGAGTCTAAAAAATGGTCGCAAAATTGCCGACGGCGAAGACGCTGGAAGACGTGGTGCCGTTGGTCGGCGCGGTGGCGCTGGCGATTCTGGCGGTGATCATCGTCATGGCGCTGTATCTGGGGCGCGAAATCTTCGTACCCGTCGCGCTGGCGATCCTGTTGAGCTTCGTGCTGGCGCCCCCGGTCGCGATGCTGCAGCGAGCGCATGTGCCGCGCGGCGGCGCGGTGGTCGGCGTGGTGCTGTTGGCGTTCGCGATCATTTTCGGCATCGGCAGCCTGGTCGCCAGCCAGCTCACGCACCTCGCCGACGAATTGCCGCGTTACGAAACCACCATTCAGTCCAAGATCCAGTCGCTGCGCGGCGCGACCGTGGGCGGCGGCACGCTGGAGCGCGCCGCCGACATGCTGCAGGATCTCAGCAAGGAGCTCGACAAGCCGAACGGCGCGCGCTCCGCCCCGGCGACGAAACTCGGTGCTTCGCCGTCGCGGCCCGCGGTGGCGCCGGTGCCGGTCGAAGTGCGGCAGCCCGATCCCGGCGCGCTGGAGAGCATCCGCTCCTTGATTGCGCCGCTGGTGTCGCCGCTGGCGACCACCGGCATCATCGTGATTTTCGTGATCTTCATTTTGATCCAGCGCGAGGATCTGCGAAACCGGCTGATCCGTCTCGCGGGCTCGCACGATCTACAGCGCACCACGGCGGCGCTGGACGACGCCGCCGGGCGGCTCAGCCGGCTGTTTCTCAATCAGCTCTTGGTCAACGCCGGCTTCGGCGTGCTGATCGGCTGCGGGCTGTGGCTGATCGGAATCCCCTCAGCGATCCTATGGGGCATACTCGCGGCGGTGCTGCGCTTCGTGCCGTATATCGGCTCGGTGATCGCCGCGGCGTTTCCGCTGGCGCTCGCCGCCGCGGTCGATCCGGGCTGGAGCATGTTGGCGTGGACCGCCGCACTGTTCTTCGTGATCGAGCCGGTGATCGCCCAGGTCATCGAGCCGTTGTTGTATGGACGCAGCACCGGATTGTCCGCGGTCGCCGTGGTGGTCGCGGCGACGTTCTGGACCGCGCTGTGGGGGCCGATCGGCTTGGTGCTGGCGACGCCGCTCACCGTGTGCCTGGTCGTGCTCGGCCGCCACGTCGAGAGCCTGGCCTTCCTCGACATCATGTTCGGTGACCGGCCGGCGCTGTCCCCACCGGAAATCTTCTACCAGCGGATGCTGGCGGGCGACCCGACCGAGGCCACCGAGAAGGCGGAAGAGTTTCTCAAGGAGCGATCGCTGGCGTCGTATTTCGACGAGGTGGCCATCAAGGGCCTGAAGCTCGCGCAGATCGATCTGGACCGCGAAGCCCTGGATCAGACCCGGATGCTGAAGATCCGCGATGCCGTCATCGAGCTGGCCAACGATCTGTCGGATCAAAAAGACCGCGAACCGACCGCCGGCGCCACCGAGGACGCCGAAGCCATCGCCGCCGTCGAGGAGGCGAAAGGGACGCGCGACGAGGATCTGCCGGTGTTGGGCGAAGCCGATCGCGCGCCGGCTTGGCGCGGCGAACAACCGCTCTTATGCATCGCCGGCCGCACCGCGCTGGATGAATCGGCCGCAACGCTGCTGGCGCAGCTGTGTAGCGCGCATGGGCTCGGCGCGCGGGTGGAAAGCGCCGATGCGCTGTCGACCAAGAACATCTTCCGGCTCGATCCGGCCGGGGTCGCGCTGGTCTGCCTGTCCTATCTGGACAGCAGCAGCTCCGCGCATCTGCGCTACGCGGTGCGACGGCTGCGGCGCAAGATGCCCGGAGTGAAGATCATGCTGGGGTGCTGGAACATCGACGGCGACGCCGGCCAGCTCGAAGCGCTGCGCGACGCCGCGGACGCGGATTTCGCCGCGGCGACGTTGCACGACGCCACCGCGATCTGCATCGCAGAAGCGTCGCTGATCAAGCCGGCGCCGGACAACGTTGTGCCGGTGATGGCGCTGCAGTCGGCTTAGTCAAGCGGCGCGCCAGCGCCGGTCGTTTCGTGTGCCGCGTCAGATTTCCAGCTGGGTGCCGAGTTCGACCACCCGGTCGGTCGGGATCTTGAAGAAGATGGTGGCCCGCGTGGCGTTCAGCGTCATGAAGGTGAACAGCCGTTCCCGCCACTGCGCCATGCCGGGCTTCAGGCTCGGCACGTAGGTCTCCCGGCTGAGGAAGAACGACGTCGCCATCATGTTGAACTCCTGACCGAACGCCTTGCACAATTCCAGCGCCGCCGGCACGTCGGGGGTCTGCATGAAGCCGTAGCGGATGATCAGCCGATGGAAGCCGTCGCCGAGATCGGTCATGGTGACGCGCTCGCTGTCGGGCACGTAAGGCGTGTCCGCGGTCATCACCGTCGCCAGCACGACGCGCTGGTGAACGGTCTGGTTGTGCTTCAGATTGTGCAACAGCGCCGGCGGCACGCCGTCGGTGGCGGCGGTGAGAAACACCGCGGTGCCGCGCGCCCGCGACACCCCGGGGCCGAGCGCGCGCATCACCACGTCGAGCGGCACCGCCAATTTCTTGACCTGCTCGCGCACCAGTTCGCGGCCGCGCCGCCAGGTGGTCAACACCGTGAACGACAGCACGCCGATGAACAGCGGAAACCAGCCGCCCTGCGCCACCTTGATGATGTTGGCGGTGAAAAACGCGAGATCGACCAGCAGCAGCGTGCCCACCACCGCCGCCACGGCGATCCAATGCCAGCGCCACATCAACGCCATCACGAAGGCGACCAGGATGGTATCGATCATCATCGTGCCGGTGACGGCGATGCCGTAGGCGGCGGCGAGATTGCTCGACGACTGAAAGCCGATCACCAGCGCCATCACCGCGATGTACAGCGTCCAGTTGGTGAAGGGGATGTAGATCTGACCCTCCTCCTCGCCGGAGGTATGGACGATGGTCATCCGCGGCAGCAGCCCGAGTTGGATCGCCTGGCGCGCCACCGAATAGGCCCCGGAGATCACCGCCTGCGAGGCGATCACCGTGGCGCAAGTGGCCAGCCCGACCATCGGCATCACCATCCATTCCGGAACCTGCCGGAAGAACGGATTCTGGATCGCGCCGGGATCGCTGAGCAACAGCGCGCCCTGGCCGAAATAGTTCAACAGCAACGCCGGCAGCACCAACACGAACCACGCCACCCGGATCGGGAAGCGGCCGAAATGCCCCATGTCGGTGTACAGCGCTTCGCCACCGGTGACCGCCAGCACGATCGAGCCCAGCGCAAAAAAGCTCATCAGCGGATGCTTGACGATGAAGTCTGCCGCGTAAATCGGATTGATCGCGCCCAGCACGTGCGGCGCAGCGACGATATTGACGATGCCGAGCACCGCGAGCACCAAGAACCACAGGCACATCACCGGGCCGAACAGCTTGCCCACGAGGCCAGTGCCGCGCTTCTGGATCATGAACAGGCCGGTGAGCACCACCGCGGTGATCGGCACCACATAGGGCGTCAGCCTCGGCGTCACCACTTCGAGGCCCTCGACCGCGCTGAGCACCGAGATCGCCGGCGTGATCATGCTGTCGCCGTAGAACAGCGCCGCCGCGATCACGCCGAGCAGCATCAACGGATAGTAGACGCGATAGCCCCGCGTCAGTTCGGTGACCAGCGCCAACAACGCCAGGCTGCCGCCCTCGCCGTGGTTGTCGGCGCGCATGATGACGATGACGTATTTCACCGTGACCAGCAGCATCACCGTCCAGAACACCAGCGACAGCACGCCGAACACATTGTCCGGCGTCACCGGGATCGGATGGTGGCCGGCGAAGGTTTCCTTCAACGCGTAAAGCGGACTGGTGCCGATGTCGCCATAGACGACGCCGATCGCGCTGATCAGCAGTCCGGCGCCCTTGGTGTTCTGGCTCATCGCGTGTCCCCGGCTGAAATCTTCGTGGCGTGGAGGGCTGATTCTGAAATCGGTCGGTTCTGAAAATCCAATGTGCCGACACGCTCTACATCGGAAAGTCGAAGCCTTGGTTTCGCTGAGGCGCCATTCTCATATCTCGGCAATAGGTCCCGCAGAGTTGCCACGGCCATTCCGTAGCGCGCCTGATTTAGATCACGGCCGCGCGACTGCCAACGCGACCTTCGCCCACACCCCGCCCGGCCGCCTTGACGCCGTGGCATCTGGTATGCCACAGAATGAAGCGAGCACGCGAGGGGACGAAATGGCGGAGGCAGAGCTTGCGATCGTGCGGATCGCGCCGGAGACCAGCTTCAAGGCCAAGGCCTATGACGCCTTGAAAGAAGCCATCCTCAAGATGGATATCTACGCGACGCCGGAGCCGATCATGCTCGACGAGCGGGCGCTATCGGAACGGCTCGGCGTCAGCCGCACGCCGATCCGCGAAGCCATCGCGATGCTGGAGCAGGATGGCTTCGTCAAGATCGTGCCGCGCCGCGGCATCGTCGTGGTGCGCCGGACCAAGAGCGAGATCGTCGACATGATCCGCGCCTGGGCGGCGCTGGAGAGCATGGCGGCGCGGCTGATCACCAGCATGGCGCGCAAGAAGGACATCTCGGCGCTGCGCGATTACTTCAAGGATTTCGACGCCGACCGGCTTCCGCAGGATCACATCGAGGAGTATTCCCGCGCCAATATCGCCTTTCACCAGGCGCTGATCTCGCTCAGCGAGTCGCCTACGCTGGTCGACATGACCACCGACATCCTGCTGCACGTCCGCGGCTATCGGCAACTCACGATCGGCCGCGCCGATCGCATCGCCGCCTCATTGCCCGAGCATCTCGGCATTATCGAGGCGCTCGAGGAGCGCGACACCGAACGCGCCGAGAACCTCTCGCGCGATCATACGCTGCGACTGGCCACCTATGTCGAGACACAGGGGCAGGAGCTGTTTCGCTGATGGGGCCGCTGCGCCGCCCCGCTTCCGCCCACCCGCTGGGCTCGACCGACCACGGAGCACGACGATGACCAAGGCGCTGAACGGCGTTCGCATTCTGGACTTCACCCACGTGCAGTCCGGCCCGACCTGCACGCAATTGCTGGCCTGGTTCGGCGCCGACGTGATCAAGGTCGAGCGCCCCGGCGTCGGCGACATCACGCGGGGGCAATTGCAGGACGTGCCGAACGTCGACAGCCTGTACTTCACCATGCTGAACCACAACAAGCGCTCGATCACGCTCGACACCAAGAACCCCAAGGGCAAGGAGGTGCTGACCGCGCTGATCAAGAGCTGCGACGTGCTGGTGGAGAATTTCGGCCCCGGCGTGCTCGACCGCATGGGATTTTCCTGGGAGAAGATCCAGAGCCTCAACCCGAAGATGATCGTCGCCTCGATCAAGGGCTTTGGCCCCGGGCCGTACGAAGATTGCAAGGTCTACGAGAACGTCGCGCAATGCACCGGCGGCGCGGCGTCCACCACCGGCTTCCGCGATGGCCTGCCGCTGGTCACCGGCGCGCAGATCGGCGATAGCGGCACCGGCCTGCATCTCGCGCTCGGCATCGTCACCGCTCTGTATCAGCGCACGGTCACCGGCCGCGGCCAGAAGGTCACCGCGGCGATGCAGGACGGCGTACTCAACCTGTCGCGGGTCAAGCTGCGCGATCAGCAGCGGCTCGCGCACGGTCCGCTGAAGGAATACAGCCAGTTCGGCGAAGGCATTCCGTTCGGCGATGCCGTTCCCCGCGCCGGCAATGATTCCGGCGGCGGCCAGCCGGGCCGCATCCTGAAGTGCAAAGGCTGGCAGACCGACCCCAACGCCTACATCTATTTCATCGCCCAGGCCCCGGTGTGGGAGAAGATCTGCGACGTCATCAACGAGCCGGATTGGAAGACAAACGCCGACTACGCCAAGCCGGCGGCGCGGCTGAAGCATCTCAACTCGATCTTCGCGCGGATCGAAGAATGGACCATGACCAAGACCAAGTTCGAGGCCATGGAAATCCTCAACAAGGATGACATTCCCTGCGGGCCGATCCTGTCGATGAAGGAACTCGCCGAAGATCCCTCGCTGCGCGCTACCGGCACGGTGGTCGAAGTCGATCATCCGACCCGCGGCAAGTATCTGTCGGTCGGCAACCCAATCAAGATGTCGGATAGTCCGACCGAGGTGACGCGCTCGCCGCTGCTCGGCGAACACACCGACGAAATCCTGCGTCAGGTCCTCGGCTTCAGCGATCAGCAGGTCGCCGAGATCCACGAGTCCGGCGCGCTGGAACCGCCGCGCAAAGCCGCCGCCGAATAGTCAAAGTTCGTACGGCGGAATGCTCTCACTACGGTGCGCAGCGTTCCGCGCCGCGCAGCTACAGATTTTTGGAGTTGGGTCGACGCGCTTCAAGAGTCCGAGACCGTCATTCCGGGGCGCGAGCAGCGACAGCTGCGAGTGAGCCCGGAATCCATAACCGCTGCAGGGGTTATGGATTCCGGACTTGCTCGTTCTAACGAACTCGCAATCCGGAATGACGACGGCTTTTTGGTTGGATGCTTCGATCCCAACCGAATCCAATGTCCCTATCAGCTAACGCAGCATCGATCTCTCAAAGAGCTTGCGCTCTGGCATAACGCATTCCAGAATGCCGCAGGCACGACCTCCCGACAGATGGAGGCGGCCAGGGGAGAAACGATGACGGACACGGTTCGAGCAGCCGGGCCGGCTGTGGGGCGCGTCAGCGACGCCTATCGTTGGACGCAGCTTGCCATCGGCGTCGGCGCCATGGTGATGATCGCCAATTATCAGTACGGCTGGACCTTCTTCGTCCCCGACATCCAGAAAAAATTCGGCTGGGATCGCGCCTCGATCCAGTGGGCCTTCACGCTGTTCGTGCTGTTCGAAACCTGGCTGGTGCCGATCGAAGGCTGGTTCGTCGACAAATACGGCCCCCGCCTGGTGGTGCTGATCGGCGGCGTGTTGTGCGCGGTCGGCTGGGCGATCAACGCCGAGGCCACCACGCTGAACGGTTACTATCTCGGCATGATCGTCGCCGGGATCGGCGCCGGCGGCGTCTACGGCACCTGCGTCGGCAACGCGCTGAAATGGTTTCCCGACAAACGCGGGCTCGCCGCCGGCATCACCGCTGCGGGCTTCGGAGCAGGCTCGGCGCTCACCGTGGCGCCGATCCAGGCGATGATCCGGGACTCCGGTTTCCAAACCACGTTCCTGTATTTCGGACTCGGCCAGGGCGTGATCATCGTGATCCTGGCGTTCTTCCTGTTTTCCCCGAAGCCCGGCCAGGTGCCGGCAGTGGTGCGCAATGCGCAAGTGATCCAGACCCGGCGCGACTACAAGCCCTCCGAGGTTATGCGCAATCCGATCTTCTGGCTGATGTACTTCATGTTCGTCATCGTCGGCGCCGGCGGCTTGATGATCACCGCCAATCTGAAACCGATCGCCGCGGACTGGAAGATCGACAACGTGCCGGTGACCTTGATGGCGATGACGATGACCGCGGTGACCTTCGCCGCCACCATCGACCGCATCCTCAACGGCCTGACCCGGCCGTTCTTCGGCTTCATCTCCGACAAGATCGGCCGCGAGAACACCATGTTCATCGCCTTCGGCATCGAGGGGCTCGGCATCTACGCGCTGTACATGTATGGACAGGACCCGGTCTGGTTCGTGCTCTTGTCCGGCCTGGTGTTCTTCGCCTGGGGCGAAATCTATTCGCTGTTTCCCTCGACCTGCACCGACACCTTCGGCAGCAAGTTCGCCACCACCAATGCCGGCCTGCTCTACACCGCCAAGGGCACCGCGGCGCTGCTGGTTCCCTTCGCCAATATCATGCAGCAAACTTCAGGCAGCTGGGACCGGGTGTTCCTGATCGCCGCCGGCGCCAACATCCTGGCGTCGCTCTTGGCTCTGTTGGTGCTGAAGCCATGGCGCCGCGCGGTGATCGCGGCATCGCAGCCGTGAGGTAATCCGATCAGGGATGGTCGACGCGCTCCAGGCCCGGGGCGGCCCGGCCGCCGCGTTGACAATTGGCATACTGTATACCACAGTCGCTTTGTCGAAGATCCATTCCGGACGCCGCCGCGGTGCCGCGGCGTTTCGCTCGAGGAATTTCCATGAAAGTCTGCATCTACGGCGCTGGCGCGATCGGCGGCTATCTCGGCGTGCAACTGGCGCTGTCCGGCGCCGACGTCAGCCTGGTGGCGCGCGGCGCCCATCTGGCGGCGATGAAGGCCAACGGCCTCAAGCTCTTGATCGGCGGCGAGGAGCGCGTCGCGCATCCGCGCTGCACCGACAATCCCGCCGAGTTGGGTGTGCAGGATTTCGTCATCATTTGTCTGAAGGCGCATTCGATCACCGGGGTGCTCGAGCAGATGAAGCCGCTGCTCGGGCCCAGCACCCGGATCGTCACCGCGGTGAACGGCGTGCCGTATTGGTACTTCTACAAGCACGGCGACAAGCTCGAGGGCTCAACGCTGGAGAGCATCGATCCCGGCGGCCGGCAGTGGCGCGAGCTCGGGCCTGAGCGCGCGATCGGCTGCATCGTCTATCCGGCGACCGAGATCGAGGCGCCGGGCGTGATCAAGCACGTCTATGGCGACAAGTTTCCGATCGGCGAGCCGAGCGGCGAAATCTCCGCGGATTGCGAGCGGCTGTCCAAGCTGTTCGAAGCCGCCGGGCTGAAGGCCCCTGTACTCGACCGCATCCGCGACGAGATCTGGCTGAAGCTGTGGGGCAATGTCTGCTTCAATCCGATCAGCGCGCTCACCCACGCCACGCTCGACGTGATCTGCACCGATCCCGCGACGCGGGCTTTGGCAAAAGCGATGATGCTGGAGACCCAGACGATCGCCGAGACCTTCGGCGTCAAGTTCCGCGTCGACGTCGAACGCCGCATCGAAGGCGCCCGCAAGGTCGGCGCCCACAAGACTTCGATGCTGCAGGATCTGGAGCGCGGCCGGCCGATGGAGATCGACCCGTTGGTCACCGTGGTGCAGGAGATGGGGCGGCTGACGCAGCTCCCGACCCCGGCGATCGACGCCGTGCTCGGCCTGGTGATCCAGCGCGCCAAGGTGGCGGGGCTGTATTAGGCGTTCTCGGCCGTCATTCCGGGGCATGAGCAGCGACAGCTGCGAACGAACCCAGAATCTCGCGCCGGACCTTGCAGCAAGATTCCGGGTTCGCTCGCAAGTGCTCGCGCCCCGGAATGACGAGCCCTCATGCAGAGGTGCTGCGTCATAGAATAGAAAACGAGAACGGAGCGCCACCGTGACCAAATGGGTTCGCTATCGCCACAACGACACGATCGGCTTCGGCACCATCGAGCACTCCGTCATCAGCGTGCACAGCGGCGAGATGTTCGGCGAGGCGGTGCCGACCGGCCAGACGCTGCCGCACGCCGAGGTCGAACTGCTGGCGCCGTGCGAGCCGTCGAAGATCATCGGGCTGTGGAACAACTTCCATGCGCTCGCCGCCAAGCTGAACCAGCCGGAGCCGGCCGAGCCGCTGTATTTTCTCAAAGCCCCGTCGAGCGTCATCGCGCCGGGCGCGCGGGTGGCACAGCCAAAATGCTATGCCGGCAAGGTGGTGTATGAGGGCGAACTCGGAATCGTGATCGGCAAGCGCTGCAGCGCCATTTCCGTGGCCGAGGCCGACGAGCACATTTTCGGCTACACCTGCGTCAACGACATCACCGCCGCCGACATCCTCAACCGCGATCCGACCTTTCCGCAATGGTCGCGCGCCAAAAGCTTCGACGGCTTCGGTCCGTTCGGGCCTGCGATCAAGACCGGCCTCGACCCCGCCGGGCTCAGCGTGCGCACCATCCTGAACGGCGCCGAGCGGCAGAACTATCCGGTGTCCGACATGATCTTCAGCCCGCAGCAACTGGTCAGCCTGATCTCGCACGACATGACGTTATTGCCCGGCGACCTGATCTGCTGCGGCACCTCGGTGGGCGTCGGGGTGATGAAGGAGCCGGTCAACAGCGTGATCATCGCGATCGAAGGGATCGGCGAACTCGGCAACGAATTCCATCGCTAGACGCCGCACTCTGAATCCTGCGACGGTCCATGCAAGCCTATGTCTGCAATGCGCGCACCGCGGCAAGATCGTGGTGACGCTCCGACGGCGAGAGCCGCAGGCTCGTGACACGCTGATGTCACGTCGCGCGTTTCAACTCGGAACGGTTCTCAGTCTGCCGCCGAGGCCCGCGCCGGAGATCTCCGCGCGGCTTTAATAGTCGGGTGCGTCCTGCTAAACCCCGCCGCATGAGCCAGTCCGTCGCCAGCATCAAAGCCCGCGTCGCCGCCATCTCGGTGTTAGCCAGCGCCTCGATGGCTGCGGCCAAATTCGTGGTCGGAATCGCGATCGGCAGTTTGGCGTTGATTTCCGAAGCGTTGCACAGCTCGGTCGATCTGGTGGCGACGCTGATCACCTGGGTGGTGGTGCGGGTGTCGGACCGCCCCGCCGACGAAGGCCATCATTACGGCCACGGCAAGATCGAGAGCCTGTCGGCGCTCGGCGTCATCGCGATGCTTTACGTGCTGGCCGGCGGCATCCTGGTCGAAGCGTACAGCCGTTTAAGCGAGGGCGCGCCGCCGCCGGTGCTGTCGGCGATCCCGTTCGTGGTGCTGGCGTTGGATATCGTGGTCAATCTGTGGCGCGCCCGCGCGCTGCATCAGACCGCGGTCGCGACCAAGAGCCAGGCGCTGGCCGCCGACGCGCTGCATTTCGCGTCCGACGTGCTCGGCTCGTTCGCGGTGATCGTCGGGCTGGCGCTGTCGGGGCTTGGCTTCGCCTGGGGCGATGCCGGGGCCGCCATCGGCGTCGCGGTGATGATTTCGGTGCTGGGGTTGCGGCTCGGGCGCTCCACCATCCAGACCCTGCTCGACCGCGCGCCGGACGGGGTGTCCGAAAAAGCGAGCGAGGCGATCAGCGGCGTTGCCGGCGTGGTCGGCATCGAGCGGCTGCGCGCGCGGATGGTGGGGCCGACCTATTTCATCGACGCCATCGTCCAGGTGCCGCGCACCTTTCCGATCGACCGCATCGAACAGATCAAGCGCAAGGCGCAGGCCGCGGTCACCGGCGCGCTCGACGACGCCGACCTCACCTTCACCGCGGTTCCGGTGGCGCGCGACAATGAGAGCGTGCGCGAACGCATCATGGTGATCGCGCGCAATTCCGGCCTCGCGATCCACCACGTCACGGTGCACGACCTCGGCGAAAAGCTGACGGTGTCGATCGACCTCGAGGTCGACGGCAACATGCCGCTGGTCGAGGCTCACGACATCGCCCACCAGCTGGAACGTCACATCGTCGACGAATTCGGTAGCGACGTCGAGGTCGACACCCATATCGAGCCGCTGGAGCCGGAACTGCCGCACGGCGCCGACGCCCCCGCCGCCCGGGTCGAAGAAATTCGCCAGGCGCTGATTGGGTTTGCCGGCGACGGCGCGATCAACGACATCCACAATGTGCGGGTGCGCGACACCGAGGCCGGCGAAGTGGTGAATTTCCATTGCCACGCCGCCGCGGCGATGAGCGTGATCGCAGTGCACGAGCACGTCGACGAAATCGAGCGCAGCCTGCGCCGCGAATTCCCCAGCGTGAAGCGCGTGATCAGCCACGCCGAACCGCCGAACGTCGATTGACGTCATAACGTCGCGACACGTTCCCGTTTCGGACTCACACCGCGTAGCATCACCAGCGACAAATCTACGCTGGAGAAGATTTATTTCGATTAACGATTCGTTGACTCTCGACAGCCCCCCAAAACTGGATTCAAATCGCCTCGATTCGAAGCGGCCGCAGCCACTCGAACGGGGTCAAGTTCAAGCATATGTTGGGGGCCAAAAGAATGGCGCGCGCACAAGCGGCGAGCGCCTGCGCGCAATCCGATTCCATCAAGGGATTGGCGCAGTCGATCGCAAAACCGGCCTATCACCGGCTGCTGACCGCGGAGCCCGCGCTCCGCCGTGCCGTCCCCACCCTGATCATCGCCTTCCTGATCACCATCTGCTTCGGCGCCTCGGTGCAGATCATCGATCAGACCCGGCAGAAGCGCACGGCGATGAACCGCGACCTCGCGGCGCTGGCCGATCTGCTCGCCGAGCGCATCGACCGCATCGCCGCCAATCGGCAGGACCGCGCGCCCGCCCTGACCCGACTGCAGAACCTGCTGCCCGGCCTGGTCCCGGCCTGGGGAATCTCTGCCGGCCGCCACATCATCGTGGTCGGCACCGATCAGGGCATTCTGGCGCGGCTGCCGGCCGATGCCGCGGTCCGCGACTCCACCCGGATCCTCGACGTGCTGAGCGCGGCGCAACCGCTCGCCGCATCGACGTCGCAGGCCGGCGTCACCGACATCACCCTGCCCGATGGCCGTACTGCGACCGCGACCCAGCGCATCATCCGCTCACTGCCGGGACAGGTGGTGATCATTCAGGAAAACATCGAGCCGATCTGGCGCTCGGACACCGCGCTGTCGATGACGCTGTCCGCCACCACCGGCTTCGTGGTGCTGATCCTCGGCTTCGCCTTTCACTGGCAGTCGACCAGGGCGCGCGAGGGCGACCTGATCAACGACGCGGTGCGCGGCCGGATCGACACCGCGCTGAACCGCGGCCGCTGCGGGCTGTGGGACTGGGATCTGTCGCGCGGCAGAATCTTCTGGTCGCAATCGATGTTCACCATGCTCGGGCTGGAAAGCCGCAGCGACCTGTTGACCTTCGGCGAGGTCAACGCGCTGGTGAAGTCCGACGACATCGATTTGTTCGCGATCGCCAATCAGCTGATCACCGGCACCATCACCCAGATCGATCACACCTTCCGGATGCAGCACGCCAACGGCCATTGGATCTGGCTGCGGGTGCGCTGCGAACTGAGCCGCGACGGCAGCGACGCCGGGCTGCATTTGATCGGCATCGCGGTCGACATCACCGAACACAAGAGCCTCGCCGAACGCACCGTGGAAGCCGATCTGCGGCTGCGCGACGCCATCGAGACCATTCCCGAAGCCTTCGTGCTGTGGGACGCGGAGAACCGGCTGGTGCTGTGCAATTCGCACTTCCAGCGCCTGCATAAACTGCCGGATTCCGCGGTGACGCCCGGCACCTCCTACGAGACCGTGGTCGAGGTCGGCACCATGCCGGAAGCCCGCACTCGGCTGCCCGAAGCCGGCCACTGCCCGCCCGGCGCCCGCACCTTCGAGGCGCAGCTCGACAACGGCAGTTGGCTGCACATCAGCGAGCGCCGCACCAAGGACGGCGGCTACGTCGCGGTCGGCACCGACATCACGCGGATCAAGGAACACGAGCAGAAGCTGGTCGAGAACGATCTGCGGCTGCGCGCCACCGTGGTCGACCTCAAGCGTTCGCAGGCGATGCTGGAGAAACAGGCCGTCGAGCTGGTCGACCTGGCGCAGAAATATTCCGAAGAAAAGAACCGCGCCGAGGACGCCAACCAGACCAAGTCCAAGTTCCTGGCCAATATGAGCCACGAATTGCGCACGCCGCTCAACGCCATCATCGGCTTCTCCGAAATCATGGGCAGCGGCATGTTCGGCTCGCTCGGTTCGGAGAAGTATCAGGAATACTGCCACGACATCCTGACCAGCGGGCACTATCTGCTCGAGGTCATCAACGACATCCTCGACATGTCGAAGATCGAAGCCGGCCGCATGAAGCTCGATCTCGAGGCGTTCGATCTCGCCGCGACGCTGTCGGAATCGCTGCGGGTGGTGTCGGGCCGCGCCGACAACAAGCAGCTGATGCTGCGGGCCGATATCGACAGCGACATCCCGGTGCTGGCCGACCGCCGCGCCATCAAGCAGATCCTGGTCAACCTGTTGTCCAACGCGGTGAAGTTCACGCCGGACGGCGGCCGGGTCACGGTGCGCGGCCGGGTGTTCGAGGACTCCATCGTGCTGTTGATCGCCGACACCGGCATCGGCATCGCGCAGCAATCGCTGCATCGGTTGGGCCAACCGTTCGAACAGGTCGAGAGCCAGCTGACCAAGACCTATCACGGCTCAGGCCTGGGGCTGGCGATCGCCAAATCGCTGACCAATCTGCATGGCGGATCGATGCGGCTGCGCTCGCAGCTCGGCGTCGGCACCGTGGTCCGCGTCGCGCTGCCGCGCGACGCCAGCAAGGCCGCCGAAAAGATCTCCGCCGCCGCCTGACGCCTCTCCAATTTCTGATTGAGTTCATCGCAAGACCGGGCCGTCATTCCGGGGCGCGAGAGCGATAGCTCGAGCGAACCCGGAATCTCGCAACACGCGGCGGACTCATCAGCGAGCTGCAGATTCCGGGTTCGCTGGCAAGTGCTCGCGCCCCGGAATGACATCTCGCTGTTTGTTGGACGCGTCCAACAAGAAAATCTGCTAACCTTGCCCCTGCAGCAGCTTCACAAACACCGCCCGCACCTCGGCCTGAGTCTCTTTCACCCGCGCCTCCAGCGACGAGAAATCCGGCGCGTCGCCGGCGCGGACCAGCACGCGCAGCAAATCTTCGCCGGCGGTGGCGGGTGCGAATTTCTCGCTGACGCACAGCCGCACGATCTGGGTGAGGTCGTGGTAGAGCCGCGCCGCGCTGCGCAGGATCTCAGCCTCGGACTGCGGCAGCAGGCCGAGCCGCGCCGCATTGTCCAGCACCTGCAGCGTGCCGACGTTGAGAATGTCCGGATGCTGCGCGGCGTGCACCAGCTGTAGATATTGCGCGATGAAGTCGATATCGACCAGGCCGCCGGATGCGTATTTCAGATCCCAGATGTCGTCCTCGCCCTTCTCCTGGGCGATGGCGCGGCGCATCTCGGCGACGTCGTTGGCGATCTCGGTGGCGTCGCGCGGACGCGTCAACACTTCGCGGATGATGCCTTCGATTTTCTCACGAAACGCCGGCGAGGCCGAGATCACCCGCGCCCGGGTCAGCGCCATGTGCTCCCAGGTCCAGGCTTCGTTCTGCTGATAGTCGGCGAAGGCGTCGAGCCGCGACGCCACCGGGCCGGCGCGGCCCGACGGCCGCAGCCGCATGTCGACGTCGTACAGCACGCCGTAATTGGTCCGCGTGGTGAAGGCGCTGATCAGCCGCTGGGTGAAACGGGCGAAATATTGCGAGCCGTGCAGTGAGCGCGCGCCGTCGGAATCCGGCTCCTCGGCATCGAAATCATAGATCAGGATCAGGTCAAGATCCGACGACGCCGTCATCTCCCGGCTGCCGAGCCGGCCCATCGCCAGGATCGCGGTTTCCTGGCCCTTGACGCGGCCGTATTGCGTGGCGAACTGATCGCTGACCAATCCATGCACCGTGGCGACGATGCCCTCGGCGACCGCTGCAAAGGCGATGCTAGCCTGCTGCGTCGACACCGTGCCGGAGAGAATCCGCGTGCCGATCAGGAACAGGCTCTCCTGGCCGAACATCCTTAAGCGATCGAGAAACTCTTCATAGGAGCCGGCGTCCGCCAGCGTCGCCTGCAGCCGCATCGACAATTCGCGCTGGTCCGGCATCGCGCCGAAGAACCGCGGATCGATCAGCCCGTCCATGATCTGCGGCTGCCGCGCCACCATGTCGCCGAGCCGGGGCGCGGCGCCGAGCACCAGCGCCACCAGCGCTACTAATTCCTTGTTCTGGCTGAGCAGCGACACCAGCCGGCCGCCGCGGTGCAGCGCCTGCAGCAAGCGGTCGAACGCGGTCACGGCGTTGTCGGGCTCTTCGGCGCGGGAAAGTCCGACGATGAGGGTCGGCACGAATTCGAGGAAAGCGCGCCGCGTCGAGTCCACCCGCAGCACGCGGTACTCCGCCGCCATCCATTGCCGCAGCGTCTCGGCGATCATCGCCGGCTTCTTGAAGCCGAGCGCCACCAGATGTTCGGCGAGCCGCTGATCGTCGGGGCCGGCGCCGTAGTCGACCGGCGGCAGCGTCGCTTCGTCGGTGGGGTCGCCGGCTTCGAACAGCTTGCTGTAATGGCCCTGCACGCAATTCAGATAGCCGAGCAGTTGCTCGGCGAAGGCGGCACGGCTGTCGAAGCCGAGAAACCGCGCGAAACGCTCCACCGCCGCGACGTCCTCGGGCAGCGCGTGGGTCTGTTCGTCGGCGATCATCTGCAGCCGATGCTCGACGCGGCGCAGGAACTGGTAAGCAACGGTGAGTTCGTCGCGCGCCTGATAGGTGATCCAGTTGGAGGTCGCCAGGATCTCGAGGGCTTGCAGCGTCGGCCGCACCCGCAATTCGCGGTGCCGGCCGCCGGCGATCAGTTGCTGGGTCTGGGCGAAGAATTCGATCTCGCGAATGCCGCCGCGGCCGACCTTGACGTTGTGGCCTTCGACCGCGATGTCGGTCTGGCCGCGGAAGGTCTGCATCTGCCGCTTCATGTCGTGGACGTCGGCGAGTGCCGCGAAGTCGAGATGTTTGCGCCAGACGAACGGCGCGATCTCGCCGAGCAGCGCCTCGCCGGCCGCGGCGTCGCCAGCGCAGGGCCGCGCCTTGATCATCGCGGCGCGCTCCCAGGTGCGGCCCTCGCGCTCGTAATAGTCGAGCGCCGAGGCGGTGGAAATCGCCACCGCCGTCGACGCCGGATCGGGACGCAGCCGCAGGTCGACGCGGAACACATAGCCGTCGGCGGTGCGGCTGTTCAGCATCCGCGACAGCCCCTGGGTGACGCGCACGAAGAACGGCTGCGGCGCGACGTCGGGCGCGAGCGTCGGCGCCGCGAGGTCGAAGAACACGATCAGATCGATGTCGCTGGAATAGTTCAGCTCGCCGGCGCCCATCTTGCCCATCGCCAGCACCACCAACCCGCTGCCCTCTTCGGGGCGATCGTCGCAGGGCGGCAGCAAGCGGCCGCGGCCGGCCTCCTGGCGCAGCAGAAACCGCAGCGCGCATTGCACCGAGGCCACCGCCAGATCGGTCAGCGCCTGGGTGACCCGCATCACCGGCCAGACGTCGCCGATGTCGCACAGCGCGATCAACAGCGCCGCCTCGGCTTTCATGCGGCGCAGCGTCCGCATCGCCTCGGCCTCGCTGGCGGCGGCGGCAACGTCGCGGCTGCTTGTCTCGATCAGCTCGGCGAGCCTGCGGTCCGGATCGCAGCGCAGCAGCCGGATCAGCCGCGCCGGGTCGAAGCGGATCAGATCGAACAGATAGGGCGAGGCCTCGGCGATCGATTGCAGCAGCACCTCGGCTTTGGGACAGCGCGCGGTGATCGCCGCGATCGCCTCGGCCTGCGCGGCGTCGAGATCGCCGAGCCAGCCGGCGAACCGCCGCGATGCCTCTTCGGGCGCGAACAGACGCGGCCCTGCTGCAAAACGGCCCGCCAGCTCGATATGGTCCGCGTCGGTCGCGGAAAGGGTCATGCCGTTGTCTGTTCTGGAGTGTGGGTTGGAACGGCAAGTCCATCACCCGCGCGCGCGGGAATTGCAAGCGTTGCGCGCAATCCCGGGTCGGCATCGCCGAGCCGCAGCTCGCCGCCATGCAGCGTGGCGACCGCAGAGGCCAGGCTCAGCCCCAATCCCGACCCCGGCTGGGTGCGGCTGGCCTCCAGCCGGACGAAGCGCTGCACCGCGTGCTTGCGGTCCGACTCCGGAATGCCCGGGCCGCGGTCGGTGACGCCGAGCAGCACCTGATCGCCGTCGCGGCGGGCCTCGATCACAATCTCGCCGCTGGGTGGCACCGTATCGGCGCCAAGCGGCTGCGGCTCGGGTGGCGGCCGGCCATATTTGATGGCGTTCTCCACCAGGTTGGCGAGCGCCCGACTGATCAACTCACGGTTGCCGTGCAGAGGAGCCGGGGCCGCATCGACCTTGAGGGTGAGACCGTTGTCCTCGGCCAAGGGCTCGTACAATTCATGGATACCTTTGGCGATTTCGGCGGCGTCGAAATCCGCCATGTCGCCGCGCGCCTGGCCGGATTCCGCGCGCGCGATCATCAACAGCGCGTTGAAGGTGCGGATCAGCCCATCGGACTCCTCGATGGTGCGTTCCAACGCGGCGCGGTATTCGGCCTCGTTATGCGATTTCGCCAGCGCCTCCTCGGCGCGGTTGCGCAGCCGGGTCAGCGGCGTCTTCAGGTCGTGGGCGATGTTGTCGGAGACTTCCTTCAGCCCCATCATCAAAGCCTCGATCCGCTCCAGCATGGCGTTGAGGTTCTCCGCCAGCCGGTCGAGTTCGTCGCCGCTGCGGCCGACCGGCAACCGGCCGGAGAGATCGCCGGCCATGATGCGCTGGGTGGTGCCGGTCATCGCGTCGATCCGGCGCAGCACCCGGCGCGCCACGAACACCCCGCCGCCGAGCCCGAGCACGATCACGATCAGCACCGACCATTGCGCCGCATTGGCGACCACGCCGAACAGCCGGCGGCGTTCCTCGAGATCGCGGCCGATCAACAGCCGGAAGCCGCCGCTCAGTTCCGCGACCCGGACCAGCGCGCGATGATGCGGCGCGTCGGAATCGTCGAGCCTGCGATAGAAGGTTTCCGACCAGCCGGTGGTTGCCATCACGCCGGGCGCCAATTGACCGACATTGCCGGCCACCGCCTGCCCGTTCGGCGTGGTGATGAGATAGAGATTGGCGCCCGGCCGCAGCGCGCGGTTCTCGATGGTGAACACCAGCCCGCGCAAGCCGCGGCGGGAGAAGATGTCGCTGATCTCCTCCATCTCGCCGTTCACCGTGGTGGTGATCTGGTCGGTGATCAGCCGGTGCGTGTTCCAGGCGAAATAGGCCAGCAGCGAGGCCGCGAACAGCGCGAACAGAAACAGATAGACCAGCGTCAGCCGAAACGCGGTGGTGCGGATCAGTTTACTGAATGCGGTCACAGGCAAAGATCTCGAACACAATTGAACGCCCGGTTGTACGCGGTTTGCTTCACCGCCTACAGTGACAAATTGTTCATGGCGAGGCCATCGGCGCAGCGCGGCCCCGGGTGATTCCTAGTATTACAACCGGGCGGGAAATTAACGGCTTGTAAGGCCGCCGTCTGGTAGTTCGCAAGTAACTGTGTAAACGCCGATGGCGCCTGCAGGCGCAGGCTTGCAGCGCCCGTTGAGCGCAGCCGCCGGCAGACACGGATTGGCGCAGCACCACCCGCTGTCGCGCTGCAGATTGCTCTCCCTTCCCCCGCGACCCGGGCCGACCGCCGAGAACAACCGCGATGCCTCTCAGCCAGCTCTCCATCCGCAACAAGATCACCGCGGTGATCGCGTTCCTGATCATTGCCATGACCGGCCTCGGCGTGCTCGGCGTGGTGAAGATGAAGGCGATCAACGCCGATGCTGCGGCCATTCAAAGCGAATGGCTGCCAAGCGTGGATGCGCTGGGCGAACTGCGTGCCAACGTGATCGCCCGCCGTACCATCGTCCGACAGCATCTGCTCTCGGACACCGCGGAAGCCAAGCAGGTCATGGAAATGCTGCTGGAGGACAATCTCAGGAGCAACGACGAGATCCGCAGGCGCTATGAAAAACTGGTCACCCTCCCAGCAGAGCGCGCGCTTTATGCCGAGTGGGGGCAAGTCTGGGAAGCTTATCTCCAAGGCGTGCGGCAGGTGCTGGCTTTGTCCCGCAACAGCCGCGGCATTGCCTCTCAGGAGGCGCGCGATCTCAACATCAACACCGTCAGTCCCATCGGAACGCGGGTCGATGAGATCCTGAAAAAGAGCATCGAGCTCAACAACCGGCAGGGCGACGCCGCCGGAAAAGAGGCTGCCGAGACCTATCGATCGGCGGTGAGATCGCTGGCGATCATTCTGGGAATCACGGTTCTGATCGGCACCGCCGTCGGCGTCTACATCGTCCGGGATGTCAGCCGCTCGATCACCTCGATCGTCACTCCGATGCGTGAGCTGGCTGCCGGGCACCTCGACGTCGTGGTGCCGCACCGCGGTGAAAACAATGAAATCGGCACGATGGCGGACGCGCTGCAGTTCTTCAAACTGACACTGATCGCCAAGAAGGCCGTCGATGACGACGCCGCGGCGGAAATGCGCGAGCGGGCGACGCGCCTGGCGGTGTTGGCCACCACCGATCGGCTGACCGGGCTCTACAACAGACTGAAATTCGACCAGGCGCTGGTCAGCGAAATCGCGCGGGCGAAACGCTATGAAATGCCGTTCTCGCTGGTGATGTACGACGTCGACCGGTTCAAGGATGTCAACGACGTCCACGGCCACCCGGCCGGGGATCGCGTCCTGGTCGGATTGTCGGATGCGATTTCCAGCCATCTTCGGGAGACCGACATGCTGGCGCGCTGGGGCGGCGAGGAATTCGCGATCCTGCTCACCGGCTCGGACTGCCACGATGCCTGTGTGGTCGCGGAGAAGCTGCGCACGGCGGTCGCACAGATCGTGTTCGATCAGGTCGGAAGCGTCACCTGCAGTTTCGGCGTCACCGAATATCGCGACGGCGACACGCCGGAAGTCCTGGTCGCCCGCGCCGACGCCGCGCTCTACCAGGCCAAGCTGAACGGCCGCAACCGGGTGGAGCTGGCGTTGCCCTGCGGGCCTGACACCGACCTGTCGAGCGCGGCCTGAACGAAGCGGGCCTCGCGCGCGGCCGGCGGCTTCGGCGGTCGCAGATCTTCCGCAACCGCCGCCGGTCGCCGCTCACGCGGCCCGCACCGTCTCCAGGAACCTGCTCACCTCGGCCTTGAGCTGGCCGCTGTCGCGCGACAGCGACTGCGCCGCCGCCAGCACCTGCGAGGACACCGAGCCGGTTTCGGCGGCGCCGCGCTGCATGTCGTAGATGTTCGCACTCACCTTGCTGGTGCCGTCGGCGGCGTGCTGCACGTTGCGGGAGATTTCCTCGGTCGCGGCGCCCTGCTGCTCCACTGCCGAGGCGATGGTCGAGGAGATTTCCGACATCCGCCCGATGGTGTCGCTTATCTCGTTGATGGCGTGCACCGACTCCTGGGTCGCGGCCTGGATCCCGGTGACCTGCTGGCCGATCTCGCCGGTGGCTTTCGCGGTCTGCTCCGCCAGGGCCTTGACCTCGGAGGCCACCACCGCGAAGCCGCGCCCGGCGTCGCCCGCGCGGGCGGCTTCGATCGTCGCATTCAATGCCAGCAGATTGGTCTGCCCGGCGATGGTGTTGATCAGCTCGACGACATCGCCGATCCGGGCGGCGGCATTGGCCAATTCGCCGACCCGGTCGTTGGTCTTGCGCGCCTGGTCCACCGCGTCATTGGCGATCCGTGCGGACTCCTGCACCTCGCGGCTGATCTCGTTGACCGACGACGCCATCTGATTGGTCGCGGAGGCGACCGACTGCACATTGGCTGAAGCTTCGCCCGACGCCGCCGCGACCGACACCGACAGCTGCTGGGTGCTGTCGGCGGTCTGCGTCAGCCGCCTGGCTTCGGCTTCGAGCTGCGTCGAGGCCGCCGACACCGTCTCGATGATGTTGCCGATGGCGCCTTCGAAATGATCGGCGAGCCGGTCGAGGTCCTGCTTGCGCCGCGCCGCAGCTTCCTGGTCGAGTTGCGCCCGCGCTTCGACCTCGGCGCGCGCCTTGCGCTCGGCGTTGTCGCGGATCATGCCGATGGCATTGGCCATGCTGCCGATCTCGTCGCCTCGTGCGAGGCCCGGAATGACGATGTCACACGCGCCGCCGGCGATCTTCTGCATCGCCGCGGTCATCCGCACCACCGGCCGGATCACGCCCAGCGCAATGCCGAAGATTCCCAGCGCGATGATCAGCACCACGATGGCTGAGACGCTCCAGACCCATGCCTTCACCGTCGCGACCTGATCGGCCGCCACGGCTTCCAGCGCCGCATTGCCGTCGTTGGCCGCCGTGACGATGTCGTCGACGATCGCGCGATGCGCGGTGTAGGCCGCGGCCACCTGCCCGTAGGCCTTGTCGGCGGCGGCGCGATCCTGCTTCTGCAGCGCCGGCAACAGATCGTTTTCCAGCGCCGCCCAGAACTTGCGCACCTCGGCGTCGGAGCTCTGCGTCAGTTTCCGCTTCAGCGTGGGCTCGAGGGCGGAGCCGAGCCAGACCGCGTGGCGCTCGTCGTATTCGTGATGCAGTTTGATCAAGCGCTGCCGATGCGCCGTCAAGTTGGCGGGGTCGTGCAGCGCCAGCGTCGCTTCGAGGAAGGATTCGATGACGTATTCCGGCGGCGGCAGAATGTCGGCGACCAGGTCGTTGCCGAGCTTGATCTGGGAGTACAGCGGACCGCCGACGCGGACCTGCTTGTTGCCGACCTCGCTGACGGCGAGGATGGCGGCGAGTCCGACGGCCGTCACCAGCCCGAACAGTACGATCGAGGTGGTCACCGAGATGCGGCGACGGGGAGCGGTCGATGTCATATCAAGCCTCTGGAAAATCCAAATCGACGAGAACGCGGTCAGTGGGTCGTGTCAGACTCGACGGGGAGTCTTTTCGCCAAGGCCGTTGGAATGCATCGATGGAGGATGGGGATCACTTCGCTGGTCCGGGGGACGCGCTTTTCGGACGCCTCAATGCGCCGCAATTCTTTCGAAAGAATTGATGGCCGCGTCATCGCGCGCGAGCCGGCGCGGAATTGCATCGGCTATGTCGGAATACGGACATGCAAAGAGGCGATGCAGCAGCACCGATGTCCTACTAACAGGTTGCGAACTGCAATTGCGAGGAGCACGCAAGCGGTGATCGCGAGCGCCCGGACAGCGCCGAGCGGACGCCAGTCTAGCCGCCGTCCCTGATCATATATCCCGCGCCGCGAATGGTATGCAGC
Source organism: Rhodopseudomonas rhenobacensis (assembly GCF_014203125.1). Lineage (GTDB taxonomy): Bacteria > Pseudomonadota > Alphaproteobacteria > Rhizobiales > Xanthobacteraceae > Rhodopseudomonas_A > Rhodopseudomonas_A rhenobacensis. The sequence goes on along the minus strand of NZ_JACHIH010000005.1, from coordinate 32,508 downwards.
AGCGGCCGCTCGAAACCCTTGTCGATCTTGGCGCGCAGCCGCGAGATATGGACGTCGATCACGTTGGTCTGCGGATCGAAGTGATAATCCCAGACGTTTTCCAACAGCATGGTGCGCGTCACCACCTGCCCGGCATGCTTCATCAGATATTCGAGCAGTCGGAATTCGCGCGGCTGCAGCGTCAGTTCGCCGTCGCCGCGGGCGACGCGGTGCGACAGCCGGTCGAGTTCGAGATCGCCGACCTTGTAGCTGGTCTCTTCGGCCGGACCGCCACGGCGGCGCGACAGCACCTCGACCCGGGCCAGTAGTTCGGCGAAGGCATAAGGCTTCGGCAGGTAGTCGTCGCCGCCGGCGCGCAGGCCCTTGATGCGATCGTCGACCTGGCCGAGCGCGGAGAGGATCAGCGCCGGGGTGCGGTTGCCCTTGTCGCGCAGCGTGCCGATCACCGACAATCCGTCGCGCTTCGGCAGCATCCGATCGATCACCAGCACGTCGTAGTCGCCGGAATCCGCCATCGCCAGACCTTCCTCGCCATCGCCGGCGTGGTCCGCGACGTGGCCGACCTCGCGAAACGCCTTGACCAGATAGTCGGCGGACTCGCGGTCATCCTCGATGATCAGCAGGCGCATCTCGGTTTCGGATTGGGGCAAGGCGGTGTTGCTTTCTGTCACCATGGCGCGGCCGGGCGCCCCTTGCAAGCCAGGGGCGGCGAAAGAAACGGGCGGCGAGGTTGGGGGGAACCTCACCGCCCGCCGCGCCTTCCGACGGAGGGGGGCGTTTTCCACCGGAAGGGATCAGTGGGGACGGATCGAAACCCGTCCCCGGGGGGCGAATCGTCGGCGGGGGGACCCACGACACGCCCCATTCGAAAAGCCGGGCCGATCAGCCCTTGGCCAACGGCACCGCGACGAAGCGCGAGGAGCCGCCGCTGCGCACCCGGATCAGCACGCTGTTCTTGTTCTCGGTCTTGGCCGCAGCCAGCACTTCGCGCACCTCGGAGGGGCTGGCGACGCTCTTGCCGGCAACCTCGAGAATGACGTCGCCTTCCTTGAAGCCACGCTCGGCGGCGGGGCTCTTCGGATCGACCTCGGTGACCACCACACCATCCTTGCCGGCGCCGGCCACGGAGCCCGCGGGCGCCAGCGTCAGGCCGAGCCGCGGAATGTCGGAGCCGCGCGTCGCGTCGCCACGATCGCCGCGGTCGACGTCGGCCTTGGCTTCGATTGTATTCGGCAACTGCCCGAGCGTGAGGTTGACCACCTTGTCCTGGCCCTTGTGGATCACGGTGAGCTTCACCGAATTGCCCGGCGCAAAGCCGCCGATGGTACGGGCCAGTTCACGCGCGTCCTTCACCGGCTGATCGTTGACGCCGGTAATGACGTCGCCGGACTGGATGCCGGCCTTGGCGGCCGGTCCGTCGGCCTGCGGTTCGGCGACCAGCGCGCCGTCGGCCTTCTTCAGTCCGAGGCTGTCGGCGATTTCCTGGGTCACAGGCTGAATCTGTACGCCGATCCAGCCGCGGCTGACCGAGCCCTTGTCCTTGAGCTGCGCGACCACCGTCTTCACGGTCGACGCCGGGATCGAGAACGCGATGCCGACGCTGCCGCCGGACGGCGAATAGATCGCGGTGTTGACGCCCATCACCTCGCCGGCGGTGTCGAACGCCGGTCCGCCCGAATTGCCCTTGTTCACCGGGGCGTCGATCTGGATGAAATCGTCATAGGGGCCGTTGCCGATGTCGCGGCCGGAGGCCGAGACGATGCCGGCGGTCACGGTGCCGCCGAGCCCGAACGGGTTACCTACCGCCAGCACCCAGTCGCCGATCCGCGGCTTGCCTTCGGCCAGCTTGGCGAACGGGAAATTGTTGCCGCCCTCGACCTTGATCAGCGCCAGATCTGTGCGCGGATCGGTGCCGATCACCTTGGCCTTGAAGGTGCGGCCGTCGTCAGTGGTAACCTCGACCTTATCGGCGCCGTCGACCACGTGGTTGTTGGTCACCGCATAGCCGTCGTCGGAGATGAAGAAGCCGGAGCCCTGCCCGGTCACCGCGCCGCGGCCGCCACGACCGCCGCGCAGTCCGGGGGGCATGCCATCCGGGCCGCCGAAGCGACGGAAGAAGCGCTCCATCGGCGAACCCGGCTGGAACGGCGAATCCTCGGCGCTGTCGTCGTTCTTGGCGACCTTCTCGTTGATGTTGACCTTCACCGAGATCACCCACGGCTTCACCCGCTCGACGATGTCGGCAAAGCCGACCGGCTGCGCGACCTTGCGCACCTCGTTGTTGACCTGGGCGTGGGCGGCGGTGCTGAGCACGTTGAAATGGTCGGGCGCGGGGCTGAAGCCGTAAAGCCCGGCGCCGAGGCCTGCGACCACCGAGGCCATCAGCGCGAATTTGCGCGCCGACAGCAGCGAGCGGCGGACCGGCTGGGGCGTGGGGGGCGAGGACAAATCGGTGGGACGGTCGGTCATTCGATATCTCTCCAGAACCTAGAATTCGATGGTGCGAGGGGCAGCGCACCTTGTGGCTCTGAAGATGGGGGCTCGCGCCTTACCGCGCGCTGGCGGGGGAATTAAAGTTTTGTAATTTTGCTGCGCGCCGCGGCAGAAGGCCGCGGTTTGTTCGCCTTCGTACAAGGATGTCGGGAATCGCAGCGAGATTGTCGGAGTCATCGATTTCCGACAATGCACTAAGTTACTGATACCGCTTAGTTTCCCATTGGCCTGGTTCTTGCCTAGCAGTGATCGAGGCACGCCCCCAGGCGGTCCGCGTCATCGTCACCAAGAAACGGAGAGCGTTGTGGCCAATATTACCTTCTCGTCGCCTGTCATGGCGAGAGACGTCACCGTCTATGCGGTCGCAGGCGACCGCGGCACCATTCTGGCGGTCGCCAAGTCGCACAAGATTCCGATCCCGTTCGATTGCCAGGACGGCGAATGCGGCTCCTGCCTGGTGCAGGTCGAACATTTCAATCCGCAGGCCAAATACGCGGTCGCGCTGACCGAAAAAGAAAAAGAGGTGCTGAAGCAGCTCGGCAAGATCACCAAGGACGAAATCCAGAACGCCGAAGTCAACGACATGCCGCCGCGCTACCGGCTGGCGTGCCAGTGCTTCGTCCGCAACGAGGACATCCTGGTCAGCTTCGAGGGCGATAAGACGCTGCCGCCGCAGCGGATGCACGTCACCAGCGCCGCCAAGACGTTCAAGGGCGGCACCGAGATCAACACGCTGGATGAGTTCTTCGGCTACGCCGCCAAGGTCGAGGAAGACGCCGCGCTGAACTACGATCAGCTCGCCGCGGCGATGGACGGCGTCGGCAACATCGAGGTCGCCAAGCTGTTCAAGCAGCTCGCCGACTTCTCGCGGCTGCATCTGGCGGAAGTGAAGTCGCGCGCCGGTTCGATCGATCTCGCCAAGAACGTGCCGCCGGACTACGTCTGGCCGAACCACGCCACCCCGGAAAGCACCGCCGCGTGGGCGGCCGATCTGTCGATGTCGCGGCTCGGCGGCCTCAAGGTCGCGCTGCAGGGCGAGCGGCGCGGCTACGAATTCTATCGCGCCGTCGAAGCGACGACGAAAAATCCCGAGGTTGCCGCGGCGGCGAAGCAATTCGTCGCCGAAGAGGCCGATCACGTCAAGATTCTCGAAGCCTGGATCACCCAAGAAGAATGGGCGATCAAGAACAGCAAGGTGAGCGAGAACGCCTGATGCGAGGCTCGTGGCGCCGTTGCGGCGCGGCGAGCTGCTAGCAAAGCCTGAGCGCGATTAGCACGCCGACGTGCTTTTCGCGCTCGCGCTAATTTTTGTGCAGGATGCCTGTGCTAACCGCTACCCCTTTTGGCGGAACCTGAGCTAAGAGGGACTGAACCGCGGAGGGACTACTATGGATACCGTTGAAGAATTTCTGGCCCATTCGATCAAGCTCGAACAGGAAGCAGCCCTTCGGTTCGGACAGCTCGCCGACGCGATGGAGTCCTGCGGCAACCGCGAGGTCTCGAAGCTGTTCCGGCAGTTGTCGGACTACTCGCGGATGCATCAGGCCGACGCCCAGGCCCGCGCCGGCTTCCGCAACATTCCCCAGATCAAGCTCGACGAATTCGAGTGGCCGGGATTGGAAAGCCCGGAGACCGCGGCGATCTGGGGCACCGACCCGTTCATCAGCCGCGACCTCGGCCTCGAGATCGCGCTGGAAGCCGAGACCAGCGCGTTCGACTGGTACAAGAACGTCCTCGACACCACGACCAACCCCGAGATCAAGGCGTTGGCCAAGGAATTTGTGGCCGAGGAAGCCGGCCACGTCGCCGAGCTGCACCGCTGGATCGCGATCCACAAGGCCGGCGAGGAACTGCCGAAGGAAATCGTGCCGTTCTGAGGGGCGGGCCGGCGCGGTTCTGAGGGGCGGCCCGGCGCGCTGACGCTGGGACGCGCAGCCTCGCTGCGCCATCGTTTGGTGGATCGTCGCGCCCCGCCCTGACGAATCGACTGCCGCTGGTCTATGGAACTGAGCTATCGTCGCGGCGCTTGACGTCCGGCAACTCGGTTTCCAGGCAAGCAGGCGTCGATGGCGGATATTTGGGTTCGGAAGTCACTGAGCGACCTTCGCGAGGAAGCGGCTGTCGCCGAGTCGGAGGAGCACGGCGGCGGCCACCTGAAGCGGTCGCTCTCGGCGCTCAATCTGGTGGCGCTCGGGGTCGGCGGCATCGTCGGGGCGGGCATTTTCGTGCTGACCGGGCACGCCGCCGCCGCCAATGCGGGTCCCGCGGTGTTGCTGTCTTTCGTGCTCGGCGCGTTCGCCTGCGCCTTCGCCGGGCTGTGCTATGCGGAGATGGCCTCCACCGTCCCGATCTCCGGCAGCGCCTACACCTACGCCTACGCCACGATCGGCGAACTGCCCGCTTGGATCATCGGCTGGGATCTGATCCTCGAATACGCCGTCGGCGCGGTCACGGTCGCGATCGGCTGGTCGGGTTATTTCGTCAGCCTGCTCGCCGATTTCGGCATCCATCTACCGCCGCAACTGACGGCGGCGCCGCTGGCCTACGACTCCGCGTTGCGGACCTGGTCGTCCACCGGCGCGATCGTCAACCTGCCAGCGATGGCGATCGTCGCTGCGATCTCCGCGCTGTTGGTCGTCGGCATTCAGGAATCGGCGCGGTTCAACACCGTGATCGTGGCGATCAAGCTCGCGGTGATCGCAATTTTCCTGGTCTGCGCCGCGCCGATGGTCAGCACGGCGAACTGGGTGACGGCGGGCAACCCCGACGGCGCGTTCATTCCGCCGAACGCCGGCACCGGCATCTTCGGATGGTCCGGGGTGCTGCGCGGCGCCGCCGTGGTGTTCTTCGCCTACATCGGTTTCGACGCCATTTCGACCACCGCGCAGGAGGCCAAGAATCCGCAGCGCGATTTGCCAATTGGCATCCTGGGCTCGCTGGCGATCTGCACCCTGCTCTACGTCGCGGTCGCCTTCGTGCTGACCGGCATCGTGCCCTACGACCAGCTCAACGTCCCCGATCCGATTGCGGTCGGGATCGACGCGGCCGGCATCGGCTGGCTGTCGCCGATCGTCAAGCTCGGGATCGTGACCGGACTGACCTCGGTGATCCTGGTGCTGCTGTTGGGGCAGACCCGCGTGCTGCGCGCGATGGCGCATGACGGCCTGATGCCGAAGCGCGCCGCGGCGACGCATCCGCGGTTTCGCACCCCTCACGTCGCCACCATCGTCATCGGCATTCTCGTCGCAGGCTTGGCGGGCGTGCTGCCGATCGGCCTGGTCGGCGAGCTGGTCAGCATCGGCACGCTGTTCGCGTTCGCGGTGGTCTGCGTCGCCGTGCTGGTGATGCGGATCCGGCATCCCGAGTATCATCGCCCGTTCAGGGTGGCGGCGATCTGGCTGGTGGCGCCGGCGGGCGCCGCGGTGTCGTTCGTCCTGATGCTCGGGCTTCCGCTCGACACCTGGCTGCGGCTGGGCGGCTGGCTCGCGATCGGGCTGGCGATCTACGCGGTCTACGGCCGCCATCACAGCAAGGCCGCGCAGCGGGTGAAGTAGCGGGTGCTACGAACGCGCCGTTCTCAGCGCGTCGCGTTGATGGGGGGTTGCAAGCCGGCGCGGGCCGAACTTAAGCCGGCTCGCGCGGCTGTGGCGGCTCGTCGATCAGCCGCTCCACCCGCGCCTGCTCGTCCGGCGTGAGCTTCATCAGCGTGTCGCTGTCACCGGCAGCGGCCGGCGATTTGCGCCGGCTGTTGAGCCACAACGCCAGCACGCCGCCGCCGAGCAAGAGCGGCGGCAGCAGCCACAGCAGCAGCGTGTGCAGCTCGAACCGCGGCTTCAGCAGCACGAACTCGCCGTAGCGCGCCACCAGGAAATCGATCACCTGGGAATTGCTGTCGCCGGCGCCGATCCGCTCGCGCACCAGCACGCGCAGATCCTTGGCGAGCGGCGCGTCGGAATCGTCGATCGACTGGTTCTGGCACACCATGCAGCGCAATTCGCGCGACAAATCGCGCGCCCGGCTCTCCTTGACCGGATCGGCCATGATCTCGTCGGGCTGCACCGCATGGACGGGCGTATTAATCAATACACACGCCATGATCACCAGAAACGCGCGTACTAAATCCATCTTCGACGTAATCCTAGATCTTCCTTGATAAGAAATTTGAGAGGCCAGCGAGCAAGTTACAGATGCACGCGTGGCTTAAGCAGAGGCCCTTCTAGGCCAATGCAGCCTCAGCGCCGAAGCCATTTGAATTTTTCGAACCGTGATTGCCAGCGCGATCGGCTTTGATCGCGCCGGCGAAGAAAGCGAACTCTTTTCGCGGGTCTGCAATCATTTTTGCCATCCGCGCCTCTACTAATTCGCTTGCGTCTTGATGACGCAGCATCATTGCCACGACGATCGTACTGACAGCAATTTCAAAGCACCGGGACAACTCTTCGTTTTGTGCTCGAAGCTGAGCTACCTGCCGTTCGTATGTTTTGGCCTCGGACGAATTGCCCATTCGACCTGGTTCATTACAAACCATTTCAAGCACCTTCATGAAGGCTCCACGGTCAGAAACCACCTTACTGAAAATAAGGAGCTTCTCCTTCATCTTCGAAGGCGATTGCGGATGATCAATGAACGTCTGCAAAGCCGTCAGATGGTCGCGCAATAACCCTGCGGACGTCCTAAGCTGTGCCGCGCGGCGCCTGAACCGGACGCACAAGCGCCCGGAAATAACGGCAATCAATCCCAAAAGCGCGGCTACGGTCACAAGGGGCGCTAGATCAATATCTAGTATCTGGATCATTTTTTGCCCTCTCTCGATCTTGCGGGCGGAAGCGCCTTCAGTTTTTCCCGTTCAACCTTCATAAGCTGACGATCACGGTAGATCTTCAGTTCCAGTTCTCTCTTGGCAACCTCTTGTTCCGCACTTCGTTCCTGGTGCTTCTCCGCAAGGGAGCGTCGGACGGCATATATGAGATATATCCCAATGCCCACAAGACCGGAAAACCAAAGATCTAATCCAGCAAGTCCGGCGCCAATAACTCCAGCGAATATAACAAAAGCCAGCAGGGCGTCTGGGCCGTGGGGACCTAGGTAGTTTACAATCGTCTCATAGGCTCTGGCACTCGGCAACGCCACGAAAATCCATCCCGCCACACTTTGATCGCAATTCGTTAATGGTCTGACACACTGACATTGCGATTACAACCTTGCCGAGAGCGGAAAAAACAGTACCCTATTACCGTCAACTATTTACATCGGATCAATTATTACTCCGCCGCCTGCAGGCCGCGCGCCTGCCGCGCCGGCTTCGGCGCACCGACCCGCAGCCGCCGGTCCGACAACGACAATAGCCCGCCGAACGCCATCAACAGCGGCCCGAACCAGATCAGCAGCACCATCGGCTTGTGATAGATCCGCACCGCGATGCCGCCGTCGGCGGCGGGCTCGCCGAGCGAGACGTAGAGCTGGCTGACGCCGCGGGTCAGCAACGCCGCCTCCGAGGTGGAAGAGCCGCGCGCGGCAAAACTGCGCTTCGACGGGTTCATCACCCCGATCGGCCGGCCCGCCTCGGTGACGGTGAACTGCGCCAGCAACTCGCGGAAATTCGGTCCCTGCCGCGACTGCAGGCCGTCGAGCTTCAACTCGTAGCCGGCGAGCTTGGCGCTCTGCCCCGCACTCATGGTGCCGATATATTCGCTGTTCCAGGTGGTCTCGCAGACGATCCCGATCAGCGCCACGCCGACGCCGGCATGCGCAAAGGCGGTGCCCCAGGTCGAGCGCGGCAGGCCTCGGGCGCGGCGCCAGACGATACCGAGCGGATTGCGGAACAGGCCGATGCGCTCCACGAGATCAACGCCGGCTCCGGCGATCACGAACACCGCAAGACCGATCGCCAGCGGCGCCAGCGTGCTGCCGCCATGTACGAACGACCACAGCAGCGCCATCGCGATCAAGGCGGCGACGCCGGCGGCGATCAGCCGTTGCGCCGCGCCGGCGAGGTCGCCGCGTTTCCACGCCAGCAAGGGGCCGAACGGCACCGCCAGCAAAAGCGGCACGAACAACGGCCCGAAGGTGAGATTGAAGAACGGCGCGCCGACCGAGATCTTGTCGCCGGTCAGCACTTCCAGCGCCAGCGGATACAGCGTGCCGATGAACACCGTGGCACAGGCGGTGGTGAGGAACAGGTTGTTCAGCACCAGCGCGCCTTCGCGCGAGATCGGCGCGAACAGCCCGCCCTGCTTCAGGCTGGAGGCGCGCGAGGCATAGAGCGACAGGCTGCCGCCGATGAAGATGCACAGGATCAGCAGGATGAACACGCCGCGGGTCGGATCGGTGGCGAAGGCGTGCACCGAGGTCAACACGCCGGAGCGCACCAGGAAGGTGCCGAGCAGCGACAGCGAGAAGGTCAGGATCGATAAGAGGATGGTCCAGACCTTCAGCGCGTTGCGCTTCTCCATCACCACCGCCGAATGCAGCAGCGCGGTGCCGGCCAGCCACGGCATCAGCGAGGCGTTCTCGACCGGGTCCCAGAACCACCAGCCGCCCCAGCCGAGTTCGTAATAGGCCCAATACGAGCCCATCGCGATGCCCAGCGTGAGGAAGATCCAGGCCACCAGCGTCCACGGCCGCACCCAGCGCGCCCAGGCGGCGTCGACGCGGCCTTCGATCAAGGCGGCGATGGCGAAGGAGAACGAGATCGAGAACCCGACATAGCCGAGATAGAGCATCGGCGGATGCACCGCGAGGCCGATGTCCTGCAGCACCGGGTTGAGATCGCGGCCCTCGATCGGCGGATCGTCGAGCCGCAGGAACGGATTCGAAGTGATCAGGATGAACAGATAGAACGCGGTGGCGACCCAGGCCTGCACCGCCAGCACGTGGGCGCGCAGGCTGAGCGGCAGGTTGTTGCCGAACGCTGCGACCAGGCCGCCGAACAGCGCCAGGATCGACACCCACAACAGCATCGAGCCTTCGTGATTGCCCCACACGCCGGTGATCTTGTAGAGCAGCGGCTTCATCGAATGCGAGTTCTCGAACACGTTGGCGACGGAGAAATCCGACGTCACGTGCAGGAACACCAACGCGGTGAACGAGAGGCCGACAAACAGCAATTGCGCCAGCGCGGCCGAGCGCGCGACATTCATCAGCGCGGGATCGCGCAGCCGCGCGCCGAGCACCGGCACAGTCGCCTGAATCAGCGCGAGGCCGAGCGCCAGCACCAGCGCGTAGTGGCCGGCTTCGGCGATCATCGCACGGCCCCCTGGGCGTTGGTCGGTGTCGCGTCGGACCGAACGTCGGGCTTGAGTTCCGGCTTGGCGTCGGACTTGGCGCCGGACTGCTCCTGCCAGCGGCCCTGCTTCTTCAACGCGTCGGCGACTTCCTTCGGCATGTAGTTTTCGTCGTGCTTGGCGAGCACGGTGTCGGCCTTGAACACGCCGGCGGAATCCAGCGCGCCTTCGGTCACCACGCCCTGCCCTTCGCGGAACAGATCCGGCAGGATGCCCTTGAAGGCCACCGGCACCATGGCGCTGCCGTCGGAAATCTTGAACGTCACCGCCAGATTGTCGCCGCGCACCAGCGTGCCGGGTTCCACCAGCCCGCCGAGCCGGAACCGCTTGCCGGGGGCGATGTGCTGTTCGGTGACCATCTGCGGCGTCGAGAAGAACACGATGGAATCGCGCAGCGCGTTCAATACCAGCGCCGCGGCGACCACCAGCACCGCCGCCGCTCCGCCGATCATCGTCAACCGCCGCTGCTTGCGCGTCATGTCTATCCGTCCAGTCCGAGGTTCTTCAGGCCCGCGTCGAGCTGCTTCAGCTGTTCGGTCTTGCCGGCCAGCGCCTGTCGTGCTTCGGCGAGAGCGCCCTTGGCCTTGTCGCGATCGCCCATCACCATATAGGCGCGCATCAGCCGCAACCATCCCTCGACGTCATCACCGTTTTGTTTCAAGCGCGTCGCGAGGCGGTCCACCATGACCTGGATCATGGCGCCGCGGTCGGCTTCGCTCATGCCTTGCGCTGCGGCAACCGCTTCGTCGGGCGGCGCCGGCATCTTGGCGCCGGTCACCCGCGCCAGTGCGCTCTGCACCAGAGGCCGCCACGGAGCATCTGCCGGCGCCTTGTCGAGCATCGCGCGCCAGATTGTAGCGGCGTCGTTCGGGCGGCCGTCCTGTTCGGCGGACAGGCCGAGGAAGTAGCGCGCCTTGACCTCGTTGGCATCGAGCGCCACCGCGCGCTCGAACTCCACCTTGGCTTCGGCGGTGATCACCCCGCCCGCGGCGGAGGCGATAGTTTCGCCGAGATCGGCGCGGCGCTCGGCGCTCTCCGGCCCATAGGTCAGCGCATTGCGGTAGGCCTGCACGGCGTCGTCGAAGCGACCGAGCCGCGCCAGCACCGGCGCCAGCACGGTCCAGCCGCGGGCGTCGGTCGGGTTCTTCTCCAGATGCGCCTCGACCTTGGTCACCAGATTGTCGAGCGGCTCGGTAGCGCTCGGCGTGCGCGCCCGCTCCGCCAGCGGGAAATCGGGCAGTCGCGGCGAGCCGAGCGGCAGATAGAACGCCACCGCCAAGAGCGGCAATCCGAGGAGCGCGACCACCGAGACCGCGCGTCGCGCGCCGGTGCGGGCCGCGGCCGGCGGCGCCCGTTCGGCATCGGCGGCGCCCAGCAGCCGGCGGCTGATCTCGACCCGCGCGGCATCCGCCTCAGGCGCGCCGATCAGCCCGACCGATGCGTCGCGTTCGACCTCGGCGAGTTGATCCTTGTAGACATTGGCCTCGCTGCCCTCGCGTTCGGCCCGCGGCTTGCGGCCGAGCGGCCACACCACCGCGAAGATCGCCGCCGCCGTCATCATCGCGAATACGAACCACAGCGTCATGCTACGAGTTCCAGTCGAGGGTACGCCCCGCTTGGGCGCCGGACCCGGGTTACACCATGCCGAGGCCTGCGGCGCAATTGGCTTTTACGTCGCTGAACCGGGTGAAAATACTTGTGAATGAAGGCGTTAGATCAGCCGGCCCGGTTCGGCTTGCGTTCCACCACGACCATCGCATTGTCGGCCGCCCGGCTCATCAGCGAGGCATAGTCCTGGCCGAACAGCGCCTCGCAGAACCGGATCGCCGCCTTGACCTGCATCTGGCGGAAGCCGCGCACCCGCGGATCGCCGCCGCGCAACGCCTGCACCAGCGCTTCGGTGGATTTCTCGACATATTGCTGCAGGTCGGAATAGGTCCGCAGCGTCACCTCGTTGATCGCCAGTTCGCTGGCATAGGTGCGGCACACCGCGACGAAGGCGATCAGCGCCAGCACCTCGTCGACCTCGTCCGGGTCGATCTTGGTGGTGGCGGAGATGTCCTTGTCGGGACGCTGCCGCAGCAGACGGCGGACCCGGCCGGGAACGCTCTCGATCTCGGACTGCAGTGAATTGGAGATGTCGACCCGGATCGCGGCCATCTGCCGGCCCCACACCGAGTCGTTGCGCAGATCGAGCTCGGTGCGGACGCCGCGCATGCCGTCATGCACGAGCTTCAGCCGTTCGGCGAAATTGTCGAACTGGCCGCGCTTGATCTGGGCGCGCAGCTCGGCGGCGAGCTGCGCCAGATCGTGCAGCGCCATGGTGACGGCGACGCCGAGCGGGATCGCCGCAACCCTGACCTCGTCGTCGGAGGCGGCGATCCGCACCGCGATCCGGATCACCTGCCAGGGTGCCGACAGCCGCTGCATCACCAGCGACAGCGCGAATGGCAGCACCTGCGGGGTCTGCAGCGACGGCACGTTGAGGGTACCGATCACCGAATTGACCTGGCCGTCGCCGAACGCGCCGAGGCTGCCGGGCAATTTGTCGGACAAGGCGTCGAGCGCGTCGCGGTTCTTCAGCACGGCGCCGACCCCGCGCAAATCCTCCACCACCGCCGCCGAGCCGATCCGGGCCAGGATGCGCTGATTGTCGGTGCCGGGGCTGGCCGTGGTGGCCTCGGCGATGGCGTCGGCGGCCGCCATCTGCAGCTTGCGCACCGCGTGGGCGATTTCGGAGCGCGTGCCGGCGCCGCGGAGATTGGCCAGCGTCGCCTCGAACTCCGCCGCGGCTGCGGGCGCGCCGTCGCGACCGAGCCATTGCCAGATCGGCAGCAGCGAGGCGCGACGGATCTGCCCGGGCCGCACTGCGCCGGAATGTTCGAGCAGGAACGGCTCCAACGGGCGGAACAGCAGCCGGGCCGGATCGTCGGTGCGCGGCGGCGCCTCTTCGTTGGTGCCGCGGACGATCTGCCGCAACTGGCCGAGCACGAAATTGGCGACGGTGACGTCCTCGCCGCGCTCGAGGGCGCGCTCGAATTCCCGGATCAACAGCGCCTGCGACTGCGGCGGCAGCTGCGCGAGATAGTCTCTGAGACGCTCGGTCGATGTCTGGCTCATGCGCCCAAATCTGCAGGCTCAGGCTCCGCACGCCCATCGGCGCGCGCCGGTCCGCACGTTTCCATTGTGATCGACGCCCCCACGGCGTCACCGCTTGTTCTAGCAGGATCGTCGTTAAGAAGCTCTTGAGGAGCGCATAACTGCGGCGGAGTCAACGACGCGGAGGCGGAATCGCCATGCGGCGGCGGCCCGGTCGGGCGATCTCCATACCGCGGAAGCAGGGATACGAACGATGGCGTTAGCTGGTGGCGACCGTCCAGGCGGCGTCCGGACCATGGCAGGCGGTGCCGCGCGCGATCTCGATCTGGCCGGCGATGGTCACGGTGTGGGAATAGCCGCGGCAGGTCGCGCCCTGGCGGGCATAGGCCGGCCCCGGCACGATATTGCCGTAACGCCCGGACGCCGGATTGCGCCATGGCACCGGCGCCCCGGGCGCACCATCGTCCAGCGCCTTGAGCTGCGCCTGATAGGCCAGCCGCCGGTCGTCGTCATCGAGCCTGCTGCCGATCTTGGACCCGATCATGCCGCCGAGCGCGGCCTCGGTCACCGCCGCGGCGGCGTCCCGTTCGGCCGCCCGGCCATTGGCCGGCGGCGCGGCGCTGAACGCCCGGCTGAGGCTGCCGCTGCCAAGCTCGCCAGTGGTCACGTCGCAGCCGCCGAGCAACAGCGCGGCGAGCAAGACCAAGGTGGAGGCGAAGTGGCGGATCATGGCGGGTCCTGATCACTCTTGGCCAGCCGGGCACTGGGAAGCAGCCATATCCAGCCGAAAATCTAGGCGGGAAAGCGGCGGGGAACCTAAATCGGTGGGCCCGAACTCGGCGCTCAAGGTAACAGCAGAAGCGGCACGGTCGCCACCATCATTCCGGTAGCCCGGTCGGCCTGGTATTGGTCGGGGGCCCCGGACACCGAACAGAAGACCCATCTGGGACTTGCGCCCCCGTCCTTGGCCGCTGTCGAATATCCTGCAATGCCTGCTCAAGGGCCTTGAACCCCGGCGCCGTCGCTTGAATGGTTTCCGAACTCGGGTCGAAGAGAATGTTGGCAATATTGTCGCCGTCGATCAAGAGGTAGTCCCAAATACGCCGCAACGGGTTTTGTCCGGCAAACAGATCGACAGGATCTCCCGTTTCCGGCACCGCGCCGGCGAAGCTCATAAAGTACCTGGAACAGTTCTTCAGCGTGACGTAGGCAATCTTCCCATCTGGTCTAAGAAAGACGTCGTGCAGACGTCCACGATACATCAAAGCCTTTCCGTCTTCGATCGTCGTTGTCATGACAAAGACGGTAACGATGCCTCCCTGTCGATCGCGATCGACGACGTCGTAAATCCATTTGTGTCGGGCCAGAAACCGTAGCCAACCGCTGACGATGCCACGCGAAGTGATCGCCCCCAATCCGAAGCCCAGGGCTGCCGTCGCCAACAGATAAAGCGCCGCCGGCATCAGCCGTTGCGACACTAGCACCACCTGTTCGGGACGGATGTGGGCATCATATTGGGCGAACGGCATGACAAACTGACTGAGCCTGAAGCCCGTGGCGCTAAGCAATGACAGGCAAACAACGTGCAGAATGACTGCGACGGCGGTGGCCAGCGCAATCTCGCTGATCACCCCGCTGCGAATGATCTCCCGCGATAGCCGCTCATAGGTGGAGAGGCCGATGAAAAAGAATACGCCGGGGAAGAGGAACGCGATAATCGCTACCGTTGTCCATATGACGGACAACGGGGTCGGTCTCGGCTAGGCTGCCGCCGGAACGCGGCGGTGTCGGACGACATAGGCGACGACTTTTTCCAGGTCGGCCTTACCGTCAGGCCCGCCCGCGCATTCGCGGATGGCTTCGCTGACCAAATCGATGTCGCCCTCGGCGACAATGACCAGCTGATCGATCAGCTCGGAATTTCTCATGGTGACAAGCATGTCCCTCTCCCGTCACCCTAAACCCAAAGATCGCGAATTCGTTCAGCGGAACGATACACAGGACCGATCGGAACGCAACCAGGCCGCCCGACGAATGTGTCGCGGATTGGCCAAGATATCGTTAATTCTTGTGCTATGGCAATAGCCTGGCCAGTATTGCAGCTTCCTGCGGCATCCCCTCACACCCCCGGCAACAACAGCTCCGCCCGCAGCCCGCCGATCGGGGCTTCGCCGAGCTTGAGGCTGCCGCCGTAGAGTGCGGCGAGGTCGGTGACGATCGACAGCCCGAGTCCGGAGCCGGGCTTGGACTCGTCGAGCCTTTGGCCCCGGCGCAGCACCTGGGCGCGTTCGGCGGCGGATAGCCCGCGGCCGTCGTCGTCGACCATGATGCGCAGCACGGCCCCCGGATCGGCGGCACCGGCCGGCTCCAGCGCGACCTCAATGAACACCCGCGCCTCCGCCCATTTGCAGGCGTTGTCGACCAGGTTGCCGACCATTTCCTCCAAATCCTGCCGCTCGCCGCGGAATTTCGCCGCGGCGGCGGCCTCGACGTCGATGGCGATGCAGCGCTCGCGGTGGATCTTCTCCATGGTCCGGCGCAGCGCCTCGATCACCGGCGCGACCTCGGTGACGGTGCCGACCACGGTCAGCCGCGCCGCGATCCGCGCCCGCTGCAGATGATGCGTGACCTGGTCGCGCATCACATCGGCCTGCTCCAGCACCTTGGCGGCGAAGGCGTCGCCGGGGTGCGCCGCGGCCTCGTTGATGATCACCGACAACGGCGTCTTGATCGCGTGCGCCAGATTGCCGACATGGGTGCGGGCGCGCTCGACGATCTTGCGGTTGGCGTCGATCAGCGCGTTGGTCTCGCGCGCCAACGGCGCGATCTCGACCGGGAATTCGCCCTCCAGCCGCTCGGCGCGGCCGGAGCGGATGTCGGCGATGGAATCCGAGATGCGTTTCAGCGGCGCCAGGCCGAAGCGGACCTGGAAGATCGTGGTCAGCACCAGCCCGATCGACAGCGCCAGGAAGGTGCCGGCGAGGTAGTAGTCGAAGGTGCGGGTTTCTTCGAAAATTTCGGTGGCGTCGCCGGCCACCGTGACCAGGAATTTGCCGTCGGCGCCGAGATCGACCGGCCGCTCCACCATGCGCAGGTTCTGGCCTTCCGGGCCGTCGACATAGCCCTGGCGAACGCCGGCGGCGGTGAGTTCGACGCCCTGCTCCTCCAGCCGCGACAGCTTGCGGTCCCACAGCGAGCGCGAGGCGCGCAATTCGAGCTTGTCGGTGTCGGTACGCGCGATCTGCCAGTACCAGCCGGACAGCGGCAGATCGAACAACGGCTCGCCGAGCGATTGGAACTGGCGCTCCGGCGGCTCGTCCGGGGTCGCCACTTCGGCCACCAGCGTGCGCAGATAGAGGTTGAGCCTGCGGTCGAAGGCGCGCTCGGAGGCCTGCCGATACACCGACGACAGCACGATGCCGGTGATCGCCAGGATCACCACCACCCAGGCGGTCGCCGACAGGAACAGCCTTGTGGCGAGCGAACTGCCGCGCATCAGCGCACGATCCAGAGGCACATGAGGGGGTGGCGCGTCATGCCCTCACCACAGACCAAGCCGCCGCCCGGATCAAGGCCGTTGATCGGCCGCCGGCGCCGGCGGCGTCAACAGATAGCCGAGCCCGCGCACGGTCTGGATGATGTCGACGTCGAGCTTCTTGCGGATGCGGCCGACGAACACCTCGATGGTGTTGCTGTCGCGGTCGAAGTCCTGGTCGTAGAGATGCTCGACCAGTTCGGTGCGCGACACCACGCGTCCGGAATGGTGCATCAGATAGGCCAACAGCCGATATTCGTGCGAGGTCATCTTCACCGGGTTGCCGTTGACACTGACCCGTCCGGTGCGGGTATCGAGCACCACCGGGCCGCAGGTCAATTCGGACTGCGCGTGACCGGCGGAGCGGCGCAGCAGCGCGCGCAGCCGCGCCAGCACTTCCTCGAGATGAAACGGCTTCGCCACGTAATCGTCGGCGCCGGCGTCGAAGCCCTGCACCTTGTCGCTCCAGCGATCGCGCGCGGTGAGGATCAAGACCGGCATGGCGCGGTGGTTGCGCCGCCAGGCTTCCAGCACCGAGATGCCGTCCATCTTCGGCAGCCCGATGTCGAGCACCACCGCGTCGTAGGGTTCGGTGTCGCCGAGGAAATGCCCCTCCTCGCCGTCGAAGGCGCGATCGACCACATAGCCGGCGTCGGTCAACGCGGTGGTGAGCTGACGATTGAGATCGGGATCATCTTCAACGACGAGCAGGCGCAAGACCGTCTCCGCAATGTGTTAGTTTCGGGCGACATCGCCGCCCTGCAGATGAGGCGCCGCGGCGTGAATGTCCGATGAACACGCCGTGAAGAAAAGATTACTTTTTCTTCACCACCGCCTTCGCCAGCCGCTCGATCACGCCGGGCACGTCCTGGCCGGTGGCGGCCGAGACCTTTTCGCGGGTGCGTCCGCCGATATAGACGCCTAGCACGCCGAATCGAAAGCCCCAATAGGTCACCAAGAGCGCGGTGGCGCCGACCAGCGCATTGATGGTGGCGACGTCGCCGGTCCAGAACTCGTGGATCAGCACCGCCCACAGCGCGGCGCATTCCAGCGTCAGCTCCCAGGCATAGGCCGGCCGCCACCAGCGCTGCACGACGTCGTCGCTGCCGATCTCGGCGCGGATCGTCGCCTGGGTCTCACTGATCGCGGTGCGCTGGGTTTCGGCCTCGGCGCGGATCATCTCGACCCATTGCGCTTCGGCCTCGGCGAGCTTTTGCGGATCCGCCGCCGGCAGCGCCGCCTGCACCGCCGACGGCGTCGGCGCCGCCGAGCCCAGCACCTGCGCCAGAATGCTTCCCGCGGCGCCGCCGAGCGGGCCGCCGAGCGCAGTGCCGAGCAGCGGCGCGCCCGCCGCGATCACCTGTTTGGCGAGATCGTTCCAGTCCATGCTCAACTCCTCTTGAAAGCCGCGGCCAGCGCGGCAACCAGACGTGCGACGGCGGAGGTCTCCTGCGCGGGCGCTGCGGTGACCGCCGGCACCGGATCGCGCGACGGCGGCAATTGCGGCGCCGACGGCGACCGCGGTTGCGGCGGCGGCTCGGGCGCCAGCGGCGGAGCGTCGATCACCGCAATGCTCGCCGCGGCGCGGGGCGCGCTGCCAAGCGCCGCCTTCCATTTCGACAGCCAGGCCTTGCGCTGCGCCAAGCCGATGCTGCCGCCGTTCAGCCGCCTGGTGACGCCGACGATATCGTCGGCCTTGGCGAACGGCAGACAGCCGCAAGCGATGAAATCGGCGACGCCGCAGGCCAGGAAATGTCTTGGCGACAACACCAGTTCGGGCTGGTTGACGAGGTCGAGCCCGGTCAGCTTGGCGAGCCGCGCATAGCCCTCGCGCCCGGTGGTTTGCGCGGCGCCGCGGCCGCGGAAAATCCAGCCGTCGTCGGAGCCGGCCGCATTGCCCATCCGGCCGTTGTAGACCTTGTTGGCGAGCGCCTTCGGATGGTGCGCGTAGGGCTGCGCGCTCGCCATCGAGGGAAACCGCGACGGCCACACCTGCATCATCCGGCCGGCGGTGTAGTTGAGGTTTTCCACCACCTCATGGCCGGCGCCGCACTCGTGCGAGATCTGCGCCATCACATGGGCGAGGAGAAGCGGCGAATCGATCTGGTATCTGGCAAACACCTGCGGCGCGGTCTCGATCATCCCGGCGCGCAGGCCCGCGACGCGCCGATCCGCGTCGGGCCACAGACGCGTCAACGCCTCGCCGAACGACGATTGCTTCATGGTGATCTCCATGGATAGGTGAGGCTATGACGCCCACGCCGAAAAGCCGTGCCCAAGCAGGCGCCGCCTGTCCGCAGTTACGTCGAGGGCTGCTTTGGCCGGTCCGGCGCCGGCGGCTCCGACCGGCGATGGCAGCGGGTAAGCGCGCTCAATGCCGCTTCCGAAGCCACAAGCTCGAGCCGCCGGCCGAGCCTCGCAGCAAGTTGAACTCGTCTTCATCCCGCGAGACGCCGCGGGTCAAGGCATCGAGCATCAGCCCGACCTCGCCCAAGTACGCGTTGGCAATCAGGACCTCCCATTTAGGATTGTCCGCCAGCAGCGCCGCGATCAGGTAATTTTCGTTAAAGTGCCATTTGCAGGCCGTATAATATGGCCTGCTGTAGCCCTTGGGAATGAACATGTCGTGGATGTGCACGATCACCCCGGCCTTCAAGACCGGCAGCACCCGGAAGACCAGGTATTCGAGATCGCTGCCCGGCCGCACGATATGCGAACTGTCGATGAACAGCACGTCGCCTGCGTCCAGACCGGAGAACACCTCCAGCGGCACGTCCTGCACCTTTTTCTCGATCAATGAAAAGCCGACTTGATCGCGCAGATGCCGGTTGTGAAAATCGGTCGGGTACGGCTCAATGCACCGTACTGTAGTATGGCCGTTCGCCGCCGCGGCCCGCGCCGCGATAAGGGTTGAAAAACCAGACCCCACTTCCAACACCTGCCGCGGCTTATAGAACCGAACGATGCCGTAATAGGTGCAGGCGTCCTGCACCGGGAACATGCCGTTCTTCCAACTGAACGAACCCTGCCGCGCGTCCTTTTCCGGGATGCCGCGCAGTTCCGTGGCGAACGGCAGAACCTGTTCCGCCAGCGTCCGATATTGCGCCGCCCGATCGAGACCGATTCCGAAGTCGCCGCCGAACAATTCCTGGTCGCCCACCGCGTCGATCTCGGCGACGGTTGCCACCGGGCTGTAATAGGAGACCGGCAGAAGGCTGAGCCCATGGCGCTCGGCAAGGTCGTAGGCCTTGAGCATGAACTGGTAGTCGGTGAGATAGTCTTGACCGAGGGTCTTGCAGAAAGTCTCGAACGCGGCCAGACGCGGATCGTCGGATGACATAATCCACCTTGCTGTCAGAGAGCCTTTTGACTACCAGTAACAGTCGCAATTGCTATCCGCAACCATCCCTGTTGCCTCCGAACGCCACCAAGCTGCAAAGAGGCGTTCGGAGTTCCCTTGTCACATGAAACGACTGTGTTGCCACCGCGCCACCTAGCATGGCGCGACCACACCGCCGACCATCTGAACTTCCCCCGCCGACGTGCGGGGGCGAACCAATCAACGACGAAGCTGCGAAATAGCGATTAATGATACGGAGTCGGGAGCGAACCCATGGAGCAGCCGTCACCGGCGAAAATCTTGCCGTCAAAAGCGATCTCGCCGAACGATACGATGTGCGAAGCGGGCAAGGAGGACGAATACTTCTCGGTCGGCCGAGCGGCTCTGGAAATCTGCAAGCGCGCTTTGCGAGGCGCAACCCCTGAGAAAGTAGTTGATTTCCCCAGCGGATACGGCCGAGTCACGCGTTGGTTTCGGCACGAATGGCCGTCAGCCGAGATAACCGCGGTTGAGCTCGATGCAGCTGCCCTGAATTTCGTCCAATCAACTTTCGCGGCCATTCCCGTCACCGCCGACTCGCACCTGACGTTCAAACTCGATCCCGGCGCCGACCTGATCTTCAGCGGATCACTCCTCACGCATTTCGATGAGTGGCAATGGGATCGGTTCTTGCGTATCGCGATCGACGCGCTGGCGCCGGAAGGGGTTCTTGTGTTCACCACTCATGGCAGAATTGCCGCCCTGCTAGCGGAGGCTGAACACCCGATTTACCACAACGCGGTTGACACCAAACAACTATACAATGCGTACAAAAAGACCGGCTTTGCGTTTCTGCCTTACGCGCAGGATTATCCCACATTCGGATTGTCGCTATCGTCACCCGGCTGGGTGATGCAAAAGCTGCAAACCATTCCGGACATTTCCATTATCGCCTTCGAGGAAGGCGGCTGGGGGCAGGATGTGGTGGCAGTCAGGCGGCATCCTTGGCCAATGGTACTTTCCGATTAACTACTGCGCGAGCGCCTCCCAGCGTCGTGAGTCTGAAAGCAAGGCCGGCGGCGACCTTCATTCAGATACCGCTCTCGCACGGGCACGGACCGTATTCCGTTCACCAGCTCACTGAAATTGACACCCTAAATCCAGATATTGTTGTTCGTCTGTGGCCGCCTCTAGATTTTGATCTAGCTTAAGCCCGCTGCAAACATGCGACATGATCGCGATACGTTGCAATCCTGCCACAACGCGAACTACAATCTGTAGTTACCGTCCACGCCCTCTTCACAACCCACCACTTTCGTATCAAGATGAATCGGCTTGTGGGTGTGCGGTGCCGCTTTATGAAACAGAGAATTTTGGCAGACTGTCTCGGGGGCCGAAATAACAATTTCGACATTCTGCGATTGACCTTTTCGCTCTTTGTACTGGTCGGCCATAGCTTCGTTTTGGATCCTCCAAGTTATCCTGTCCCCTTCCACTCAATCTTGAAGTCCACTTGGCTCGGCAGCCTGGGGGTACTTGGGTTCTTCGCTATTAGCGGCTTTCTGGTTGCAGACAGCGCGGCCCGCCACACCACGATCGGATTCACCGCAGCCCGAGTTCTTCGGATATTCCCGGCCTTGATCGTCAGCCTGCTTCTGACGATCCTCCTGATGATGAATTATTCTTCATTACCAGCCCGCGCCTTTCTCACTCATCCAGAAACCGTCTGGTATTTTGTCTGCAACGTCATTTTCTACAAGCAGACCGTGACCCTGCCCGGCATTGTCGACGGCATTCCTAATGTGATGAACGGGGCTCTGTGGACCCTGAACTCCGAAGTACGGGCCTATTTCCTGTTGGGCTTGGTCGCCGCTTTCAACGTGATGTCCAACAAAGTCTTGGCGACGACGTCCGTCGTATTGGTCATGTTGGTCGGCTACTTCAATTTTGGCGATCTTCCCACCCAATTGAATTTGCCGCTTTGGAAGTCGGTGAGCATTTATTTCGCGGTCGGCGTCCTCTTTTGGATCTACAGAAGCTCGATCATTCTGGATTGGAAAGTCGCAGCATTGTGCGGCGCTTGGTTCATTTGGTTCCAGGGCGCGCCCTATTTCGATGTGATCGCTCCGATTCCGTGGTGTTACTTCGTTCTATGCTTGGCTTACCTGACGCCGCCACTGCCGTTGGCGCAACGAATTGGCGACCTGTCTTACGGACTGTATATTTATGCCTGGCCCATTCAATTGCTCGTCAGCTATCACGTGAAAGGCATTGGGCCTTGGACCCATGTCTTCATAACTCTCGCGATTGCCGCCTCCATTGCGTGGCTGTCTTGGACTTTGATCGAAAAGCCCAGCCTCGCCCTCAAGCGATATTTTATGAGACCGCTGGATTGGCAGGCGGCGGGCCTCTTCTTCGTCCGGAGTCTTGCGGGACTACTGAGACGGGTCTTCCCCTCCGCATCCTCCAAGGTAGTAAATCCGCCGAATGCTGCGGCTGGTCGCGAGGCTGTCGAGGATCCGGCCGACCCGACATATAGTGATGGCTTTTCGGGCGTCCCTGTCTCAAAGTCTCGCGCTCACGGTTAAATGAGCGATTAACCCACTAGTCCCTCCCACCAACACATTGTTCACATTGGGTGAGCAGCTCTTCGAGCTGATCCCGTTCACCACGCCGCTGACGTCGGCGACGGCGGTCATATTGAAGATCTGGCCGGTGGCGCCGGTGGCCTGCGAATACAGCGTCACCGACGGCGCGGCGCGCATTTCGACCGGGAAGTGCCAGGTCGGCAGCGAGGCGTAGTTGCTGGCGGCTTCGACGACGTGCTGCAACCCGCCGCCCGCATAGGGGGTGCCGGGCGCGACTCCGGTCGCATAGGTCTTGGCGTAGTAGCGCAGGCAGTCCGCGAGCACCGCGTTCCAGCGCGGCGCCACGAACGGCGTCGGCACGCCGCCGCGTTCCAGCTTGACCTTGGCGATATCCAGCGTGACGTTCTGCGGCTGTGCCGCGTCGGTCCAGAACAGCACCGCGAGATTGTTCATCGCCGACGACACCGTGCCGGTCAGCGGCGCGATGTCGCTCAGCACGTTGGCGGCGAGCGCGGTGGCGCCGGTGCCGACCACCGTCGTATAGGCCGCGGTGAAGAAGCCGCCCGCGGTCAGGCTGGCGCTGCTCCAATCGTTGACCACGTCCTTGGCGATCGCGTCGGGGGTGCCGGTCCACTCGACGATGGCGTAGCGCAGCGTCGCCGCCACCGAACTGCGCACCCGCGCCGACAGCACCACGGGCTGGCCGCGCAGCTCGCGGCAGAACAGCCGTTCCAGCCACTGCAGCCGTCCGAACCGCTGCGCCGCGGCGCCGGCCTGCAGCGACCGCATCATGAACGGCGTGCCGTTCTCCGCGTCGGCCACGCTGCTGACGCTCACCGCGGCGGCCTGGGTCAGCGTCAGCCATTGATCGAAATCGTAGCTGGCGTCGGCTTGGCTGCCGATCGCGCTTTGCGCGATCTCGCCGCTCGGGTTGATCAGGTAGTTGCGGTTCGGCACGCCGGCATTGGCCCGGGCCCGTGCCTGCTGCGTCGCGCTCAGCGCTTGCGCCGCGCCATAGGACAGCGCGTAGGACGCGCCGCCGGCCAGCGCCTGCCAGCGCGCCGCGGTGCCGTCGTAGCGCAGCGTCACCGCCTGCCGCGGCAGCATCGCGATCGCCGCGCCGAGCGCAAATCGATTGGCCGCCGCCGACGCTGCGCCGTCGTCGAGCAGCGTGATCGGCTGGCCGCCGACATTGATCAGCACGATGACGCGGCCCTCGGCGCCGCCGCTGAGGCCGCTGAGGCTGCGCGCGGCGTCCGAGGCAAGCTGCAGCACCGCGGCCGAGGCGAGCCCGGCCGGCGCGTAGTCGTTCTGGTTGGCGGCGAGCTGCGGCGGCGCGACGACGCCGGACAGCGTCAAGCCGCGCGGCAGCGCCAGATTGCCGCTGGCCGGATCGATGGTGAAGGCCTCGACCCAGGCCGCGCCATCGGCGGAGACCTTGAGCTTGAATGCATCCGAGCCGACCAGGCCGAACTCGGCGCGGCCGGAGTAATTGTCTGAGAACACCACCGAGGCGGTGCGCGCCGCGCTCTCCTTGGAGAGCTGCAGCCGGACGTCGCCGCTGCCGGCCTCGGCGGCGGCGATCGCCGCCAGCAGCGCGGTGTTGGTCTTGACGCTGAGCCGGTTGCTGGCGTCGGCGGTGGTGTTGACGCCGAGATGCGGCAGGTTGTCGAGGCTCTGCAGGCTGCGCCAGACGGCGCCGTCGAACGCCAGCAGCGCGGCGTCGGCCGCCGACCACACGCACCAGCCGGCATTCGGCGCGAGGAACAGCCAGGCGCCGCCCTGCCAGGTCGCGATCGCCTGGTCCTGCCCGGCCCAGGCGCCGCCGGCGCCGGCCGCAACGACGTGGCGCACTCCTTCCGCCGGGCTCGACGGCGGCGTGGTGCGATTGCGGTCCTGCACCGCGATCTGGATCACCGCGTCGAGGATCTGCAGCGCCTCGTTGTGGGTGACGTGCTTCTGCGCCTGGCTGGCTTCGATCAGCGGCAGATGCAGATGGGCGGTCTCGGTCATGGCCTTTTCCTCGCGCTCGCTGCTGACTGCTGGTCGTTCATCCGGCGTGCCCCGGACGCAGCGCACGACGCCGCGTTTGCGGCGTGGTGCGCTGCAGAGCCGGGGCCGTTACGGAACTCGGCATATGTAACGGTCCCGGTTCTGCGAAGCGGCCCTGCGTGCCGCATCGCGCCCGGGACACGGCCCCTTACACGGCGAGCGTGCGCTCGGCGGGAAAGCCGGCGCCGACGGTGCTGGACAGCTGCGCGACGCGAATGTGCA
This sequence comes from Rhodopseudomonas rhenobacensis, assembly GCF_014203125.1. Taxonomy (GTDB): domain Bacteria; phylum Pseudomonadota; class Alphaproteobacteria; order Rhizobiales; family Xanthobacteraceae; genus Rhodopseudomonas_A; species Rhodopseudomonas_A rhenobacensis. Next base: position 7,917 of record NZ_JACHIH010000005.1, on the reverse strand, counting down.
GCGCGGTCTGCGCCGCGCCGAAATCGGCGAGCTCGTCGGCGTTGGCATAGAGTGCCTGCGGGGCGTTGCAGGCGATGCTGCGCACCACCACCGCGCCGGACACAATCTGCAGCCGATAGGCCTCGATCTCCTCGCCGAGCGGCACCTCGTCGTTCCAGCCGTCGCCGTCAAGGCGAGTGCGGCGGATCCAGCTGATGTGGATGCCATCGGCCTGCCGTGCCGCGCGAAGCTGCACCGGCGCCAGCGGCCGCAACGCGGTGGCGCCCGGCGTCGCCGTCAGCGCCACCGCCATCGCGTCGTCATGGCTGCGGCCGCTCGCCGCCAACCGCAGCTGCAGCGGCCGGCCGAGCGCATCGAGCCCGCGCGCGATCGGCACCAGATGCTGGTTGAGCAGTACGAAAGCCGCGCCCGCCGGCAGCGTCTCGGCGATCGCGTGCTCGCTGCCGAGCTGGCCGCGCAACAGCCGCGACAGCAGATAGGTGTTGCCGCCGACCAATTCGGCGTTGGCGAATTGCACGATCTCCCACGCGCCGGTGGGCGTCTGCAGCGCCGCGGCGTTGCCGCCTTCCAGCACGCGGGCGTCGCTCAGCGAGCTCAGCGTTCCGCGCGCCAGCTGCACCCGGAAGCGGCCGGCGCGATCCCAGCGCGCCGGTGCCGCGGCCGGCAGCGGGTCGAGCGTCTGGCCGATGGTCGACGGCGCCGCCGCAATTGCACTTGGCGTGAAGCTGGTGCCGTCGGACGACGACCAGATGGTCACCGATCCCGGCCACGGATTGGCGGCGACCGCAAGCCGCATCAGCGTCGGCGGAGTCTTATTATCGAGCGACGGCAGTTCGAGCGGCAACGCCAGCACCGGGCCCAGCGCCGGCGGAATGCTCGGCCGCGGCGGCGAGATCGCCGGCAGCGGTGCGGCGAACACCTCGGGATCGATGCTGCGCGCCTTGATCTGCCGCGCCATGGTATCGACCAATTCCTCGATCTCGAACAGCCGGCGGCGGCCGCTGAGCGTCAGCGCCACCACGTCGCCCGGTGCCAATGCCAGCCGGTCGAGCCCCAGCCCAAACAGCGCGGTCTCCCGCCCGGCCCACAGATCCTGCAGGAAGATCTCGGCGCGGCGCCTGGCGGCGGCGGCGTTGCTGATCACCGCGAGGTCGGATTGCACAATGCGGTTGGCGCCGCCGACCAGCCGCCGCGAGGTCACCGCGGAGCGCCGATAATCCGCCAGCGCGTCGCTGAAGCCGAGCGCCACTTCGCGCGGCAGCTCGGTCTCCTGCGCCCGCGTCAGCCGGCTCGGCGCGCCTTTGTCCGGCAGCACCAGATCGTCTTCGCCGAATTCGGCCACCGGCAGCCCGCCGCGCGGCACAAATCGCAACAAGCCCGCGGCCGCATGGGCATCGAACGCATAAGCCGCGGCGAGCGGCTCGATCATCGCCCGCGGCGACATCGGCCGGTCGACCACATAGCCGTCGCAGATTTCGCGCAACGCTGAACTATCGACGCCGGAAACCCCGGCGTCGCGCAGCTGCGCCGCCACCAGCGCGTCGAGCGGCGCGCCGCCGAGCCGGCCGTTCAGCCAGTGCCCGGTCGACCAGTTCGGGGCATCGCCCCACACATCATCGGCCGCCGGAAACACCGGATAGGGCCGCGCGTCCCAGGTCCACAGATGGATCGCCGAGACCTCGATCATCCGCCCGCCATAGACCGGCGACAGCGGATTTTGCGCGTCGCTGGCGCCGAACGCCGGATCGAACGCCGAGATCAGCGCTTCCAGATAGCGGCGCTGCATCAGGTCGTCGCGCTCGCCGCTTGAAAAATACGGAATGAAATTCTCGCTGGATTTCGGATCGGGAAACACGCTCGGCTGGTTGGCGCCCTTGTCGACCGCGGGGCAGCCGACCTCGGTGATCCAGATCGGCTTGCTGCGCGGCACCCACGCCGTCGGCGCCGCGAGTTCGCTGCCGCCGCTGCGCTCGTAATGCGGATTGCTCCACCACGCCCACAGATCCTTGACGCGAAACGTCCATGGCTTGCCGCGGCCGTCGGTGATCGGCGCCCGCGCTTGCGCAGCGCGCGCGGCGTCATCGGCGTAGTACCAGTCGTAGCCCTCGCCGGCCCGGACATTGCCGGCGAGATAGCCGCGATCGTAGATCGACGGCGCGATCGCCGCGTCGCGATGCGCGCCGCCGTCACGCCAGTCCGAGAGCGGCGCGTAGTAATCGATGCCGACCGCGCCGATCGCCGGATGCGCCCACAACGGATCGAGCGGAAACCGCAGCTCGGATGCGTCCGCCGTCACCGCGTCGGCGCCGTATTCGGTCCAGTCGGCGCCGTAGGTCACCAGCGCGCCGCCGACGATCGCCTTGACCTCGGCGGCGAGCGAGGCCAGCGCCTGCACCGCCGGATAGACGCCGACGCCGGAGCGCACCCGGGTCAGCGCCTTCAATTCCGAGCCGATCAGGAACGCATCGACACCGCCGGCCGCGACCGCGAGCTGCGCGTAGTGCAGCACCATGCGGCGATAATTCCAGCTCCCGCCGGTGAAGAACTGCTGCACCTGGGCCGCCGCCGCCGCGGTGCCCTGCGGCGAACCCGGCCGGCCCGGCGCCGGATCGCAGCTGATGCGGCCGCGCCAGGGATACGGCGGCTGCGACGCCGCCCCGCTCCACGGATCGGGCCGGCCATTGCCGGCCGGAATATCCATCATCACGAAGGGATAGAACGTCACCTTCAAGCCGCGCGCCTTCAGCTCGCGGATCAGATGCACCACGCTGTCGTCGGACGGCGTGCCGCCATAGGCCGGCCGGCCGTTGACCTGCGACACCACCGGCGCGGTGGCGCGGCTTACGCCGTCCACCGACCATCGCATCGGGGTGGTCACCTTGCTGGCGTTCTCGATCGCCGGACGCACCAGACATTGTCCGGCGCGCAGGTCGGAGCCGAACCAGGCCACCACCAGCGCGACGCGTTCGAGGTTGGGGCAGACGCCCTGCAGATCGTCGAGCGCGGCGTCGACGTCGCTGACCGCGTGGCTGACGTGGCGATTCTCCTGCGCCGAGGCGCCGAAGCCGACGCTGCGCACCACCGCGGAGGGCTCGTAACCGAACTCGGTGGTGCCGGGGATCAGCGTCACCGCGCGCACCATCTGTTCGAGCGCGCCGATCGGCCGGATGATCTCAAACGACAATTGCGGAATCCGGTTGCCGAAATCCTTCAGCGGCAGCCGCTCGAACACCACATAGGCCAGCCCGCGATAGGCCGGCGCGTCGGCGGCGCCTTCCTTGGCGACGATCAGTTCGTCGGCGCTCTGCTGTTCGGTGCCGCGATGCACCCGGATGCTGAGCTGGGCCAGGTCGAGCGGCTTGCCGTCGGCCCAGATCCGCCCCACCCGGCCGATCACGCCCTCGCACAGCCCGACCGCGAAATTGGCGAAGTAAGCGTAGGTGGTCGTGGTCGTGCTCTGACCGCCCGATCCCTTGCCGCCGGAGCTGGTTTCGCTGGAGATCACCTCTTCGAGGTCGGTGGCCCAGATCACCTGGCCGGACAGCCGCGCGCGGCCGTAGACCCGCGGGATCGGCGCGCCTTCGGTCGAGGCCATCACCTCGAGATCGGCGAGCCGCGGCCCTTCGACCTTGCGGTCGCTGCCGAACAGCGAGCGATCGACGGCGTTGCCGACCAGCGCGCCGGCGAGCCGCCCGGCGATGGCGCCGACCGGGCCGAACAGCGCGCCGACGGCGCCGCCGGCAATCGAGAGCACCAGTGCGGCCATCACTTCACTCCGGGAAACGAAAACGCGAAGGCCAGTCGCCGCCGCCACCACGGCGCGATCGCGACCTCGCAGACTGCGGCGCCGTCATGGGCGTGGATCATGCTGTGCGCGGAGCCGGCGATCGCCAGATGCTTGGCGACGCAGTCGTCGCGCCAGCGGAACAGCAGCACGTCGCCGGTGCTGAATGCTTCGGGCGGAATCGGCACGAGATGCCGTAGCGCCGCCGCGGCAAGCGTGTCCTCGCCGCCGGCCTCGGCCCAGTCCGGTGCGTAGGCCGGAGGCGTCTCCGGCTCCGCGCCGAGGCAGCCGCGCCACACCCCGCGCACCAGCCCTAAGCAATCGCAGCCGACGCCCTTGCAGGAGGCCTGATGCCGATAGCGCGTGCCGATCCAGCTGCGCGCCTCGGCGACGATCGCGGCGCGGGTCAATGCTGTCGAGGTCATGAGCGTCATCCGATGAGTGGTGGCATATCGTCGGTGCTGCCGCCGGAGCCCGCCACCGGATAGCTGATGACGAAGTCGTTGCCGGGGATCTGCGGGAAGCCGCGGAAATTATCCGCGTTGCCGAAGCGATCGCGGCAGGTCGCGAAACGCTTGTCGCAACCCGCGGTGACGGTGAAGCCGTCGCCGAGCGCGATCGGCTCGGCGGCTGCCTGCCACAGGCTGAGCTGCACCGCGCCGGCAAGCCTGCGATGCAGCTTGATCTCGACGCCGGTGCCAGCATTGCCGCCGCTGGTCCAATTCAATCGCCCGGCGCTGAACAGCGCATCGGCGAAGCCGTCGAGCCCCGACACCGCGATCAGCGACACGCCGAGGATCGCGGTGACGACGCCGCCGCCGCGCCACGCGGGATTCGCCAGATCGACGCGGCAGCGCGCGTCGCCGAGATCGGCGCCGCAACTCGCGGTGTAGAGCCGGCCGCTCTCTTGCGACAACAGATCGGCCAGCCCGCGCAATTCCGCGGTGAAGGCTTCGCCCTCGCGCTTGACCTCGCCGAGCGTGCCGCGTGCGGTGAGCACGCGCAGCGCCGGCTCCGACCAGTCGACCAGGTAGCTCGCGACCGAGGCGGCGTCGTAGCGCCCGGCGGCGAGGTCAGCTTCGCGCAAACTGTCGTCGCTGAGCGCGCCGGAAATCTCGCTGCCGTCGACCGACAGATCGAAGCGCTGCGAGGCTTCCGAGGCGGTGAAGCCGGTGCCGGCGAGGCACGCCACGCCATCGATCACAAGATCCTGGTCGTGATCGGTGAAGCCGAGCACGCCGCCGTCGCGCCGCGTCACGATCCAGCACTGCGCCAGCGTGGTGGCGCCGCTATCGAGCTTGGCCTGCAGGGCCGCGGGGATGCTACGCATATGGATCTCCTTCACCCTTCCCTGGAAGGCCAACTCGTAGGGTGGGCAAAGGCGCTCTTGCGCCGTGCCCACCACGAGCGCCCGGCAGTGTCAGGTGGGCACGCTGCGCTTTGCCCACCCTACGGTTTTTCAGCTCACACCCTGATCTCGACCAGCGGGATCTTCGGAATCGCGCCGGCGGCGAACGCCGACAGATCGACCTCGAGATAATCGGTGTCGAACCGCACCGGCACGTCGAACGTAAACCCCGCGGTGATAGCAGCGCCCGGCGGCGGAATGTGGCCGGCGAGAAACCGCACCTGGCCGGTGGTGGAATCGCAACTGAACGCGCCGGCGGCGAGTTCGCTGCCGCCGACCGCCACCCGCACCGAGCCCGCCACCGGCTTTGCGATCGGCCGCGCATACGGCGCAAAGCCCGCCCCATAAGTCTTCACCAATTGAAACGCCGCGGTGGTGCCGTCGCCGATGCCGATGCCCTGGTCGAGCGGGGACGGCGCCCCGCCCTGCGCGTTTGAGGCATGATCGAGCCGGTCGCGCCAGCGAAAGCCGTAGAGCTGGCCGCGGCGCTCCTCGAAGAACGCCACCACCGCCTGCAACGCCTGCAGCGTCTTGACGCCGTAGCCGGCGTCGTAACGCCGCCGCGACTGCGCCCAGCGCGCGTTGCGCTGTTCGCGGCCGGAGCCGAACGACACGATGTCGGTGCGCCGCTCCGGCCCGCCGGCGCTGTTCAGCGCGACGTCGAGCGGAAACAGGATCTCGTGAAAGCCGGTCATGGATCGCTCTGCTTCAGTCGCGGAAATTCATGCGCCGTGTCCCGGACGCGACGTGGCGCCTTGGCGCTGCGTCGTGAGCCGGGACCGTTACGGAGGCTGTGTTCGAGACGGCCCCGGCTCACACTGCGTCACGCCGCTGGCGCGGCGCGGGGCAGCGTGTCCGGGGCACGCGATGATGGGTGACCGCCGCTCACAGCCCGCGTTGGCCGCGCGACACCGCACGCGCGATCTGCCCGGTGATGTAGCTCTCGGAGCGGCGGAAGCTGTCGACGTCGGGCGTGGCGATCTGCACATTGATGCTGTTGCCGCCGCCCTGGGCGGCGACGCCGAGCCGGCCGTCCGCGCCGCGCTGGAGCGGCATGATCGCTTCGGGGCCGGCCTCGCCGGCGAGCCCGACGCCGCCGCCCAGCATCGGGAAGTAGCTCGGCGTCCCGATCACCCCGCCGGCAGCGAACGGTTTCACGGCGCCGAGCGCGTTGCCTTGCAGCAAGGTTGCGCCGCTGCTCGTCAATCCGGATATCAGGCTCTGCAACCCGCTCGACAGCGCGCCTTCCAGCGGCTTGAACGCCATCCGCACCGCGAGATCCGAGATCCGCAAGGTCAGCGATTTCAAGACCTCGTCGAACTGCTTGCCGCCGGTGATCGAACTCGAAAACGCGGCCGTCATCGCCCGCGCGAAGCCGTTGGCGGAGCTCGAGAGCTCGCGGGTCTTCAGGTCCAGACTGTCGAGCTCGGTCGCGGTGTCGAGCAGAGTGGTGTCGGTGGTGTCGGTCATGCTCGCTCTCCCGAAGCATCGACGCGATCCGGAAATCGCCGCAGCAACGCGTCGAGCGTTGCGCGGTCGAGCGGCGCGGCCGCCACGCCGCGCACCGCGACGATGGCGTGGGCCAATTCGCGCGGCGTCATCGCCCAGAACTCCCGCGGCGCCAGACGCAGCACGCCGAAGCCGAACCGCATCGCCTCGGCCCAGGGAAACGGCTTTGGTGCAAACGCCGTCATCGCGCGGTGCCCGCGTCGGCGACGCCCGTATCGTCGAAGGTCGCGGCGATCAGTTCGGCGGCGATCCGCACGAAGCCGGCGGCGCCGCGCTCTGCCGTCATCGCCGCGACCTCGTCATCGCTGATCGGCTCGCCGGCGCCGCGCAGACCCGCGCCGATGATCCGCACCAGGTCGCGCGCGCTGAGGCGGCCTGCGCCGAACCGTTCCGCCAGCGCAACCAGATCGGCGGCGCCGAACGCGGCTTCGAGTTCGGCCAGCGCGCCCAGCGTCAGCACCAGCGTGCGGCGCCGGCCGCCGAGCTCGGCCTCGATCTCGCCGCGATATTTGTTGGGCATGGAAATTCCTTTCTTTCCCCTCCAGAGAGGTCCAGCCTCACACCGCCGCGAACGTCAACGCGCCGGCCGATTCCAGCGCCACATCGAACGTCACCTCGCCGTTGTGCTCGCCGGCGAATTCCAGGCTGGCGATCTGAAACGCGCCTTCGATGATGCCGAAATCCGGCACCACCACCTGGCACGGCTTGATCGCGCCGTCGAAGAACGCCTGCCGCACCAAAGCGTCGGAGGCGGCGTCCTTGAACAGCCCGCGGCCGGAGATCGCGGCGCGGCGCACCCCGGCGCCGGCCAGCAATTCGCGCCAACGGTCGACCGATTCCGCATGGGTGATGTCGACCAATTCGGCGTTGAACGCGATCTTGCGGCTGCGTAGTCCGGCGACGGCGACGAAGCCCGCGCCGTCATGAATCTTCAACAGCAGGTCCTTGCCCTTTTGCGCGCCCATGAAACTCTCTCCGATCAGGTGGTGGGTTCGGTGACGGCGCGAAACCGCACCAAGGCGTGATAGCTGCGGCCATCGGCCTCGCGGCGGATGTCGGCGAGCACGAAGCGCAGATGGACCAACCGATGGCCGCCCAGGGGAATCGCATGTGGGAATTTGTAAGCTGTTGCGAAGCGGAGGGAAATTGATTCTGAAGGAGGCTCCCGATTCGGATGGAGCAGCCGATGGATCGATTTGCGGAGTGCTTCGAAGAC